>OZ257133.1:1545000-2745000 GCA_965279135.1 Croceimicrobium sp.
CCGCCCGTACTACTACCGAGAAATTGCAGATGCGGGGAAAGCCTATTACCCTCAGCAATATTGAAACCTTCGTAAAAGAGGAAGGAGCTGCTGTGGGGAATGCTATGTCTGAGTTCGGAGGTAAAGCCCGCAGTTTCAGCAGTAAGGGTAGTGCCTTCCTGGCCAATCTGTTCTCAGGCATCATTCAAATCATTAAGCTCGTATTAAAGTTCGCCTTGAAACTCTTGGGCTTCTTATTACTAGGATTAGGATTGGTGATAATTTTTAGTGTGGTATTTGCGCTGTTCGTGGGAATAAACATTGATGGTGTATACATAGGATTTGATGAGGTGAATCATTTCATAGAAATTCTATCTATTAATCCAAACCTCTACAATACCATCATGCTCGGCTTGGTTCTATTGATTTCAGGACCACTGCTATTGCTCTTTTATTTTGGGATGTTAATTGTGTTTGGCCTTGAGCCACTCAATTCAAATGCAAGGAAAGGATTGGTTCTATTAACCATTGCCGGAATTGTTATTCTGTTCATTAGTGGAGCGCAAATCGCACATCAATTTGAAACACACGACTACGATATCACGGAACATCCCTTAGATACTAAAGATGGGGTTATTGTTCTTGAAGTTAAGAAGGACAGTATTGAGGACCATCTGGATGGAACTTATGGAAATGACCTAAACTTTATTAATAGAGACATCATTTTCAGGGATATTGAGATCGATATTCGTCGTTCGGATACGAAGCATTCTTATTTGGTAAAACGCGTCTATTCGCGCGGCAATACTGAAGCTCAAGCTAGAATTAATGCTCGCATTCCAGAACACTACCTTATGGTGGATACCGGTTTAGTTATAGCTGGCGGCTATTTCACAATTCCTGATGACGGTCAGTACAGAGCTCAAAAAATCAGAATGATACTGTACCTCGCCGAAGGTGATACTGCATACCTGGGAGATGGAACAGGATTTATGTTCGATAATGTGGATAATGTGCAGCACTATTGGGGGTCGGATTTGCCTGGCCATTATTGGACTATGACCGACAGGGGGCTGTTTTGTACAGACTGTGAAGAATCGCAGCGAATTCAGGATCGATGGGATGCAGAGGAAGCAGACACTGTTAAGGAGGGCAACTACAATGAAGTAAAGATTAGAGATGGCTTTATTGAAATTGAAGAAAGAGAGGCCTGGTACACAGAAGATGAACCGCTTGAGCTTGCCTTGCTGCATTCCCCTAAAAGTCTAAAGGATCTAATCTAAAAAAAGCAAAGCCCCCTATTCCAGGGGGCTTTTTACTTTTTTGGAATAAGCACCAAAAAGCTAAGGCTGTACTCAGAAAAAAACGGTGAGAACTGCCGGCAATTTGTAAAGGATACCCTTCTTAAATCTACTTGAAACAAACTCTAGGCAGGCATTATTGCTTAGTCTGGAAAGGTTCTGCTGCGATTGAAAGCTCCACCCTGACTTGGCTTATCATCTGAGAAAAGCAAAAGCTCATTCCAAGGGCCCTGTTCTATCTTGAAGGTGCGTGGTTTCCTCGTTCTATCCCAGGGTAAAAAAACCAGCTCATCCCGATGGGAATGAGATTGCCAGACCCCGCTATATCTACGACCATCCTTGTACTGCAAAACATAGAGTCGATCCCACCTTAAAAACATATAACTCAAACTGTCGCTTGTTTTTGGAGTCCAGATGCCTACCGCTTTATCACTTAACCGAACGGGAATATCAACCGCAGAAACAAGCATGACCCTCACCTTGGCTTCATCCTCCACACGCTCCCAAAGCATTGTGTCTCCTGTCCAGGAAACAGAAAAGGCACCAAACGGATCCTTCAAACCAAGCGTATCAACCATTCTGATGCTAGATGCATTTGGATCCCACTTATAGGTTCCGGCAGAATTTCTCAATAGCCCGTTTCCGCCAATAAAGCCATTTTCACTAAACTCAACCCATTTGGCCTGAGGGGTGCGTTCTCGCTCACCAACTTCTACCCTTTTAACCTCCCAAAGCCCAAGTATTTTTTGGGCAGGCAGATTAAAACTCATGATCAATCCTAGAATTAATAAGATCCTAACTTTCATAGAGCTCTTTTAAAATTGATTTTGCCTTCTCCATCAGGAGCCGACCTTGCCCATCATTGGCTAAAAGCACAAGTTTTGTTTCGCCCTTATTTACAGAAATAGCCAAGGATTGAAAACCTTCTGTACTGCCACCATGAATAAAGTAGCTTTGATTCAAATCCAAATCGCCCATGACAAAGGAATCGCCTTTATTGTAGGGAACCCAACCATATCCATAGGAATGCATGGAGTCTAAATCAGAAACTTGATTCCTATGAACCTCATCTGCTAGATGCTTAGGTAAAAGCACCGTGCCACCATCCGCCTCTAACCAGAGCATCAAATCATGAGCATTACAAAAGATTCGTCGACCAAGGCTGAGATCGATATAATCGTTAGCCAGATATTCCCCATTTACAAAGCAGTATCCGGTAGCGAGATGGGGCAGCACCTTCCTTCTTCCTTCAGGACTGCAAATAGTCCTCATCCCCAGAGGAGCGCCAATCTTCAGTTTAAGCAATTGATCAAAGGGCATTTTGTATTCTTCCTCCAGTAAAATCGCCAAAATGTGATAAGCGAAATTGGAATAGTAAAAGGCATGGTTTGGTTCTAGATGATTTTGGACAGCAAGAAACTCAAGGTATTCGGCATTTTTAAAATGCATGCGCTTAAAGCGTCTAAACTCAGATTCACGAAGCTCGACATCTAATTGATCATAGTCTGCTAGCCCACTGCGATGACAGAGCATTTGATGCAGGTCTATCTCAGGATTAAAACGAGCAATGAAATGATACTTCTTTAAAAGATCATTTAAGCGCGTATCTAGAGACCAGCGATTTTCCGCGATTGCTTGAAGGGTCAAATTCGCTATAAACGATTTATTCAGGGAGGCTATATCGAAAATCGTATTGCTGTCTATTGGCACAGAATGACTGCGTTCAGCCCATCCTCCATATTGAAATACATCCTCTTCCATTAAATCGCTTTTTAGATAAAGCTGACCGGAAAAGTCATGATCAATTGCATTGCTGGGAATGCTATTTAAAAGCTGGGCAAAGCTGAGGAATACAGAAATGAGCATACCCAAAAGTCCAATAATTGCTGGGCTTAGCAAAGAAATTCGGCGCTTTGTGATGATCTGGAAATATCAGTGACCAAATAATTGGTTTATTCAGAAAGACTTAATCGTTGCTTTAAATGTTCTTGAAAAGCGAGACCAATTTTTAATTGAATTCCTCCTTCTAATAACAGACTTGGTGATTTAGAATGCCAGTTAACCTGTTCAATATGATCTAATACAACCAGGTAAGAACGATGAATCTGTACCAATACATTCGAGTTCTGCTCTAAAACAGTTTTGAGTTTAAGCCGCAAGAGTTTGATTTGCAACTCTCCTTCGTGCAAATAATGCACTTCTAGGTAATTGCCCTCTGACTTAAGATACTGCAGTCTTTTAATTTCTAGTCTCAATTCATTTCTTCCCGTCTCATCTTTAAATTGAATTGCAGTAGAATGCTTTTCGGCTTTGGGCTGTTGACGGAGCAACAGGAACTCTATTGCAATCCAAATCAACCAAAACAGCCCAAAATCTAATGCAAGACTAGCTAAAGAGTCCCATCGCCAATCGCCTCCAAGCCAAAAGAAGTTCAGGCCGGTAAACATGAAATAGAGACCAACGAGGTAGACTAATAAAAACTGATAGCGCACTTTTTCTATTGCGAAAGAATCTCTCAGAAGTGTTGCTGCCACAAAGAGTACAAAGGCATAAATACCAGCCCTTTGGATCAAAGTATGTCCGCTAGCAGACAATCCGGTTTCTATACCAAATGCACGATACCACCACAGAAATACAAAAAGAAGCAGAGCCGCTCTAAAGGGGTGTTGTCTTGGTTGGATCCAAAACCTGACAAATGGATTGTTTTTCATTATAAATCTAGAGCAAGTAACTTATAGCACCTAGTAAATATTTCTAGCCCGGTACCTTTGCAGTATCAAAATTGATGTTATGGCAACTGTTAAGCTAAGTACTGAAAAATTCAAGCAGGACGTATTCGATTATACTCAACATAAAGAATGGAAATTCCAAGGTGATAAGCCCGCTATTATTGACTTTTATGCCGATTGGTGCGGGCCATGTCAAATGGTGGCTCCAATTTTTGAAGAGTTAAGTGATGAATACAAGGACGATTTGGTTATCTATAAAGTAGATACTGAGGTAGAGCAGGAATTGGCAGGAGCATTTGGAATTCAGAGTATTCCCTCTATCCTGTTTATTCCAAAAGAAGGAACCCCAATGATGTCGCGAGGTGCTTTACCGAAGCATGACCTTAAGAAAGTGATTGAAGAGGAATTGCTCGTCTCAGAGTAGATTAAACCTGAATAAAAAGAAACCGCGGTCTATTTTACTGCGGTTTTTTTTTGCATTTTGGAGATATGAATTCTACTCAAAACTCCCCCATTGATCCGGATTTACTAATTATTCTGGATCAGGCGGCAATCGGTCTGATTGTAGCAAACAAAAAAGGTGATATCCGGCACATGAACCAAATGGCAAAAATGATGGTAATGCCAATGTTCATGCAAACCAATATCCCTCCTGATAATATTGTGAAACTACTGGAACTCATAGCCCCAGGTATTGCAGAGACCATTGAGGCCTTTCCGGAGCCATCGGGTTTTATTCTTACCCAACAGAAGCAAACAGTTCAAATTGAGCATGAGGGCCAGCTTATAGTGCGGCACTTCTTCTATTCCATTAACAAAGTGTCGGAACAGTCTTTCGTTTACAGCTTTGACGATATAACCAACTATCACAATGCTCAGGAAGAACTAGCCCGGCTAAATCAGGAAATGGCCATTGATCGAAGTAAGTTCGAGATGGCCGCTGGGGTATTATGACATTGGTAATGCGGTGGTAGGCATTGGTTCGCACCTTACCAAAGCTCGTCGTAGCCTGGAATCTAATGACGTCCAAACTTTAGATAAGCTACTCCAGTTCTTTGAAATGAAAAAGGATGATCTCGCTAATGCCTTAGGTGCTGCCAAAAGTGAAGCATTGAACAGCCTGGTAGTAGGACTCAAAGAAAACCAACAAAGTCTGCAAGAGGAGCTCAGTCAAAATATCAAAGAACAGATGGGTATCACGAGTCACATCAGCGATATCCTTAGCATTCAAAGACAATATGTAACCAATTCTGAAAGTAGCAGACGGGATCCGATGGATTTAAAAAGCGTTCTTTACGATGCACTTTCGATCTTAATGGCGAGTATCGAAAAACGAGGTATAAACCTGAAGGCCGATATTCCTGAAAACTGTCCGTATTTTACGGGAGACCGCACCAAGTTGATTCAGGTATTTATCAACCTCATTAAAAATGCGTTGGATGCTATCGATGAGGCAGATCGGGAGCCAAAGAACTTAAGTATTCAGCTAAGTTTTAACGACTCTGAAATAGTGGTGAGCATAGAAGATAATGGAATCGGCTTTGAACCGGACCTATCGGAAAAACTCTTTGAAAGAGGTTATAGTACTAAAAACCAAGGTAGTGGTATAGGCTTAGCCACTAGCCGGTCGGTAATAGAAAGCCATCAAGGAACACTAGAACTAAATAGTGATGGGAAAAACCAGGGCTCGAAGGTTTTGGTGAAAATACCTATCAATAAGGATTAAAACATGGATAGATTAAATGCACGCGTCCTGATCATTGATGATGAGGAAATGGTTCGTGATAATATTGAAGAAATTCTCATTCCACAAGGGAAGCATCAGAATCGTAAAGTGGATGATGCCCTGGACCTACTTTTCGAAGAAGAAAAAAAGAAGGAATCGAAAGTGGTGGAAAATGACCAATTCCCTGATTTTCGAGTAGATAAAGCCCATAATGGGCAATTAGGTCTTGAGAAAGTGATCAAGGCTGTTGAGGAAGGCGATCCTTATGCGGTTCTTTTTCTGGATATGCGAATGCCTGGTTGGGATGGACTGGAAACTGCTAAGCGTATCCGGAAAGTTGATGGCAAGGTTGAGATCATTATTGTAACCGCCTATTCCGACCACTCCATTGATCAGATTGTAAAGGAAGCCGGTCGCAACGTAGGTTATCATGTAAAACCTTACAATGCTGAAGAAATTCTGCAGCTAGCCACCAAGGCGGTTAATGATTATAACAAGCTCCGAAATCTAGAGGATCTTATTGCGACTACTGGTAAAATTACCATTGGTGAAAATCAGTTAAACAGCTTATTACAAAACATCTTTGATCAACTCGCCCGATATATCGGCACCGAAAATGCCGTGATGGGAATGCTTAACGAAGAAGATGATCTCGATCTCTTGTTCCAGGTGGGCAATTTTGAAGAATCACTAAATGCAGAAGCCCTGCTTAAGATGATTCGCACTGCCAGACACAATGACGAGTCCATCATTCAGGATCAAAATGTGGTTCTAGCGCTCTTACAGGAATACCCGGTATTTGCGCTGCTAAGACCCAATGAAACACTGAAAACGGAGAAGATTTACCTTTTACAGCTCTTTATTCAAAATGCCACGCATGCCATTCAAAACGCGCATTTGCAAGAAGAACTACTGCGTAAAGAGAAACTAAGTGCTGCCGGTAATGCGCTCGGTATGCTAATGCATGATTTGCGCACTCCCATTAAAAATATTCCTCAGCTGACTTCCCTCTTAAGAGAGGATGGAGCGAATCCGGAATTACTAGATCTCCTAGATCAAAGCTCTAAACAGGCTTCAGAGATTTTAGAAGATTTTCTGGACTTTGTGCGGGAAACCCCTATAAAGAAAGAAAAGGTTCTACTAGATGAAATCATCCAGGAAGCCTTGAAACTCACCAATGACCGGAGGGATTTAAGTGCCATTAAGATAGAACTGATGTCAACCGAGCAGGTTTACCTAAAGGGTGATCACAGTAAGATTAAGCGTTTAATTATGAACATCTTAAGCAATGCCGGTGATGCCCTACTCGATCATAAAACTCCAAAGCCGAGTATCAATATAGAGTGCCGTAATGATGGAAACTTCCATCGCATTCGTATTCGTGATAATGGACCCGGGATTCCAACTAATGTGCTGGATAACCTTTTTCAACCCTTCACAACTGAAGGTAAATCGGAAGGAACCGGTTTGGGGCTCACCATTGTAAAGCAATACGTAGATGCTCATGGAGGGAACATCCACGCTTTTAATGACAATGGGGCAATATTTGAAATACGCCTACCCCTTTGGTAAACTAGCTTAAAGCCGCACGCATATCGGTAATGAACTGGTCCACGACCTTGCCTAAAGTGTGCTGCATAACAACAATCTTCCACCATTTTGGATCTGCCCCAAAATTGTCGCTCACCAAGCGATATTTTTGGGGTATTTCCTTTGGTACTTGAGGAGCATGCATAGTAACTATATTTAGACTGGGATGTCTGAAATAGGTGATTCCCATATCGTCCAGGGCACTGCAAAGTTTATCGGTCTCAATAACTAATCGCTCCATAGTATTCTTCCAACCACGTGGACCATGGGTCATGAGGATCATCCAAATGGAAATGGCCTGGGCTCCCGATCGACTACCCACCATGGTATAATCCAATCCCTGCACATAACTGGCTTCGGAAGTGGCGGCATAATGCATCCAATCCTTTCGTATCATAAAAACACCGGTGCCGTAAGGAGCCATTAGCATTTTATGGGCATCTACCGTCATCGAGTTGATTCTCGGATTGGCAAAATGAAGCTTTGAATCCGATGCAGTAAATGGATAGATAAAACCACCAAAGGCACCGTCTACGTGAATTTTGTAGGGCAAATCAAGCGTTTCAAAGACATCGGCAATCTCATCTGGATTATCGACCGAACCGAACATCGTTGTACTCATGTTGGCGATGGCAATAAAATACTTGATACCATCCTCTTGAGCATTTCTTAAGCGTTGTTCTAAGTGTTTAGGATCAATGGCTCTGTTATCCTCACCAACTTCTATACTTAATGCTCTTATGCCTAGAATATTAGCCCCTTTAAAAAAGCTATAATGGCTATCGGAACTGAATACCACAGCGATTTCACTAGACTTAGCAGCAAATTCCTTTTGGTAGTAGTTCCTATAAATCCACAAGGCTTGAATATTTGCCTCGGTCCCTCCGGGAGCAACATAACCATCCACTGAATTAGGCGCAGCCTGCATGATCTCCTCCGAAATCATTCGTATAAGCTCCACCTCAATTTTCTGGGTTCCCCTAAACATATCTTCTCCTTCATCACCAGTAAGAGTATGGCAACCAATGTGGTTAGGATTGTTTATGAAGGTTCTCAGGAAAGGTGCGTTTTCGAGAAAGCTCGCATCGCGGTGGAACTGTTCAGTGTCCAGGTAGGTGCCGGGAATACCGAGTATATAATCGCTATCGTAATTTCTATTTTCGGCTAAAGCCTGATATACCCGATCTTTAATTTCGGGCTTAGTTAGGTGTTTCCAAATCATGGCGCAAAATTAGCAGGCCATTTCGGCTGAATGCTGATAATTCCCCATAATTTCAGCACAATTGCATTGCTTAACTTCGCGGAAATTTTTCGCATGCCTCTCAAGATTCTGGTGATTAGCAATTATCGCACAACCATAACCGTTAGACCGGAAGCGGAGATTTTCATAGGGCTTCAGAAACTTGGACATTCGGTTACCATAATGACCTATGGTGATAGTGCATACTGGTCAAATTTTGAAGAAGCTGGCATTCGTTTGATTGACTTTCATCCGGAAAAGAAACTTGACAAGGAAGAAATCAGTTTTATTCGAGAGGAGCTTGAAAAAGGTCAATATGATGTGATGCACCTTTTCAATGGTGTTTCAATGATCAATGGCATTCAAGCGGCTAAAAAGCTGGATGTGAAGGTGGTCCTTTACCGGGGATTTGAAGGCCATATTCATTGGTATGATCCATCCTGCTATTTTAAATTCCTACATCCCCGCGTTGATGCTATACTTTGCAATGCAGAGGGTGTAGCAGAACACATCAGGAAAGCCTCCATTTTCGTAAAACCCAAATTGGTTACTGTTAACAAAGGGCATCGCCTGGAATGGTATAAAGATGTGGAGGCCATGAAGCACGAGGAACTGGGATTAGATCCTGACGCGTTTTATGCCATTTGCACTGCCAATAACCGCCGGATGAAGGGCATGCCCTACCTACTGCAAACCTTTAAGCATATTCCTGAAGACGCTAATATTCATTTGCTGATCTTGGGTAAGGATATGGACATTCCTGAGAATATGAAGATCATCAATAATCTGGCACGTCCGGATCGGATTCACATCCTTGGCTGGCGAGGTGATGCATTGCGTATTGTGAAAATGGCCCAGACTTTCCTGCTGGCCTCTCTTTATGGTGAGTCGATCACAAAATCGGTTCTGGAGGGAATGTCAGTTGGCACCACGGCAATTATCACCAATATCCCTGGAAACAGAGAGATGATTGAAGATGGAGTTTCGGGATATTTCGTACCAAAAAAAGACCCAAAGGCGATGGCTGAGGCTTTAATGAAGCTTTATCGAGATCCCGATGCAGCGAAACAAATGGGAGAAGCAGCGCGAGAACGGATTCGCACCCGATTCAATTCTGATCAAAGCATCAAAGAATACGAAGCTTTTTACGAAGAACTAGTAGCAGGAATTTAAAAATCCCGGTACAGTAAATACTTTCTTCGCACTTGCTGATAGGCATCTAAATCCTTCCGCCAGCTTGCCCGAATCTCATCCGGACTTAAACCTTGCTCAATCTGCTTTTGTAAAGCAGTTGTGCCCGCCAACAGCGTAAAAAAGGACTTAAAGAATTTGGATTGATCCGGTGCCATACGATAGGATTCTACCAACCAAAAAAGGTAAAGCTCACCTAATCCTTCGATATAAGAATCGGCAAAATCCTGCAGGAGAAAACCTTTACAATCCACATTTTGATAAGGTGGATTGGTTGCTCCAGGTCGTTCCATGGGCTTAAAAGAATAATTGTACTCTTTAAACCAGGGAGCACCGATCAACTGAAAAGGATAGTCTGTTCCTCTGCCAACACTCACATTAGTTCCTTCGAAGAAGCAGAGGGATGGATAAAGGTTTACCGCTAAACGATTAGGTAGGTTGGGAGAAGGTTTTATTGGCAGTTCATAAGAAGTACGATGATCGTAGTTTAAGCATGTAATCACCTCTAAATCACATTTAACGCCTCCTTTCAACCAACCTTCGCCATTTACCATTTTTGCATACTCCCCTACCGTCATTCCATGAATAACGGGTACCGGGTGCATACCAACGAATGAGCGATGTTTCAATTGCAACACCGGTCCATCGATATAGTAGCCATGAGGATTTGGCCGGTCTAAAACCATCAACTTCACCCCATTCTCCGCCGCGGCCTCCATTACATAAGACAGTGTGCTGATATAAGTATAGAATCGTGCTCCAACATCCTGTATATCAAAAACCACAATGTCAATTCCGTTTAAGTCCGCCTCAGTGGGTTTCTTTCTATTTCCATAAAGCGAGGTTAGCGGCAGACCAGTCTTTGAATCCTTGCCATCCTGAACCAATGCGCCTGCAGAAGCTTCTCCTCTAAAACCATGCTCCGGAGTAAATATGCGCTTTACCTCCACTTCATTCTCCAAAAGAAAATCCACCAAATGAGTCTGATTCTTATTCAAGGAACTGTGATTCACTACCAAGGCTACCTTCTTCCCATATAAAGTCGCTAAAAAAGCACCGGGGCGATCAATAGCTAAAACAAGGCTATCAGGGGATTTAAGACGAATTCCCTGTGCCATAGTTAGACTGCAAAGCAGCGCTAGCATTATGGTATATTTGAGCCGAATTTTAAGAAACGTCATCAATTGCTGTTTGAGTTTTTTATCGCCCGCCGAATCCTGAAAAATCGATCTGCTACTCGCAAGGTGGCAAAACCTGTATTGAACATCAGCGTTTGGGCTATCGCCCTCGGTTTAATCATCATGATATTGGCGGTTTCTACCGGAAACGGATTGCGGCAAGCCATTAAAGACAAAGTAACCGGATTTGGTGGAGATATTCAAATTCTGAATTACAGTCCAAGCCCCAGTTACGAACAGGTTCCAATCATTCTTGAAGACAGTCTTATTGAGGAAATAAGAATGGATAGTGGGGTAGATAAACTGCAAGCCTACGGTCAAAAGGCAGGAATCTTAAAAAAGGACGACCTCTTTGAAGGTGCCGTACTTAAAGGAGTGGGCGAGAATTATGATCTGGACTTCATGAAGGACTTCCTGTTGGAGGGGAAAATTCCAGTTTATGAAAACGATCGGTATGACGATAGCATCCTAATCAGTGCACCCTTAGCTCAAAAGCTAAAATTGGATTTACATGAGGGTTGTGAGATGTATTTCCTTCGACCAAATAAAGCGCCACTGAGAAGGAAGTTTTGGATTGCGGGGATTTACAAAACAGATTTTGACAAGTTAGATCGCAGCTTTCTGCTTGGAGATTTAGACCATGTGCAGCGACTATCGAAATGGGACTCAAGCGAAGTAGGTGCCTGGGAAATCCACCTGGGAGAAGTTGATGATGCACAAGCTTTTTTAAGTGCGCTTCGATTAAAGCTTCCCTTTGAATATGATGCAATGGATGTGCGCACCCTGAATCTGCAACTCTTTCAATGGTTAGATCTATTTGACCTAAACATTCTGCTAATACTGGGCATCATCATCATCGTGGCTACCATTAACATGTCGATTGCCCTTCTTATTCTTATCATGGAAAGAACCACCATGATCGGATTGCTTAAGGCATTAGGTACGCCTAACCAAAGTATTCAGAGTATATTCCTAATTAATGCTGCCTACCTCATTGGCAAAGGACTTATCTGGGGCAATTTGATTGGATTAGGACTGGCTCTATTGCAAAAACATTTTGGTCTCATTAAGCTTGATCCAGAAACCTATTATGTGAGTGTAGTGAGCATTGATTTAAATCCGATCCATATTGTGGGAATTAATCTTATCACTTTGATCATTTGCCTGATTTGTTTGTTGATTCCTTCCTATGTAGTCAGTCGAATTCGCCCGAATAAAGCGATTCGATTTGATTAGTTTTGACGCCCTAAAATCCAAGAATGCGCCCAATAAAAAAAGTATACGATAATATCCTGGAAACCATCGGTCATACTCCGATGATTCGCTTAAACCAAATCGTTGAAGACTTCCCTTGCGAAGTATTGGCCAAGGTTGAATATTTCAATCCCGGCAACTCTGTAAAGGACCGTATGGCCCTGCAAATGATCGAGAATGCGGAGAAGGAAGGAAAGCTTAAACCCGGTGGAACCATAATCGAATGTACTTCGGGAAACACCGGCATGGGATTGGCCCTGGCGGCAATCGTAAAAGGTTATAAGCTCATCTGTACCTTGAGTGATAAGCAGAGTAAGGAGAAAATGGATGTTCTTAGAGCCTTGGGCGCAGAATTATACGTATGCCCCACGAATGTAGCCCCGGAACACCCTGATTCCTACTATTCTGTGGCCGACCGTCTTCACAAAGAGATACCCAATTCTTATTATCCTTATCAATACGATAATCCCGGGAATGCTCAGGCCCATTACGAAAGTACCGGACCAGAAATTTGGGAGCAAACTGAAGGCCGAATTACGCATTTTGTGGTTGGTGTTGGTACCGGAGGTACGATCTCAGGTGTAGGTAAATACCTTAAAGAACAAAACCCTAATATTAAGATTTGGGGCATCGATAGCTATGGCTCGGTTTTCAAGAAATACCATGAGACCGGGGAATTTGATGAGAAAGAAATCTATAGCTATATCACCGAAGGAATTGGAGAAGATATCCTTCCCAAGAATGTGGATTTTGGCGTAATCGATTACTTTGAAAAGGTAAGCGATAAAGATGGAGCGCTTGCTACCAGGGAGCTTGCCAAAAAGGAAGGATTGTTCCTGGGCTATTCCTGCGGTTCGGCCTTCCAGGGTTTGCGACAATTGAAAGATCAGTTAAAACCGGACGATGTTGTAGTGGTACTTTTCCACGACCACGGCAGTCGTTACGTGGGTAAAGTTTTTAATGACGATTGGATGAGCGATCGTGGATTCCTAACTACAGAGAACAGTACCGCCGGCGATTTGGCAAAGGCTCATAGCCACCTTCCGCTTGTCTCGGTGAAACCGGATGAAGTTATTGCCGGAGCCATCCAGAAAATGCAAAAGCACAGTATCTCTCAAATTCCGGTAATGCAGGGTGGCGAGCAGGTAGGCTCATTAGATGATGCACAGTTGTTTCAAGCCATGGTTAGTGATCCAGGTTTAGCAGAGAAGTTTGTAGAAAACATTATGCAGCCTCCCTTTCCAGAAGTGGATTATCATATAGATGTTAAGGAAGTGGCAAAACTGATTAATAAGGAAAACTCAGCGGTCCTTGTAAAGCTGGCCTCTGGAGCTAAACATATTATTACCAAACAAGATTTGATTTCGGCTTTGAGCTAATGCCCATATACCACGATCAAATAGGTCGGGAAATTGACTTGGCTCACCCTCCCAAAAGGATTATTTCTACGGTTCCTTCAATCACCGAGTTAGTGGTTGATTTAGGATCAAAATCCGAATTGGTAGGGCTTACCTCATGGTGCGTTCAACCCCCAGGATTAAGAGAGGAGAAAAAGGTTATCGGAGGTACGAAGAACCTTGATATTGAACAAATTAGAGCATTAAAGCCTGATTTAATTCTTGCCAATAAGGAAGAGAATATCAAGGACCAGATTGAAGCCCTGGCACAGGAATTTCCGGTTTGGGTAAGTGATGTGCGCAATTTGGATCAAGGCCTAGAAATGATAAGTCGTATCGGAACTATTCTTGGGAAGAAACAGGAGGCAGAGCAAATGATTGCTGAATTCCAAGACAGTCGAAACAAGATTAACAAGACGAAAGCGGACTCCTTTCTCTACTTTATTTGGAAGGACCCATGGATGGTCGCTGGACCAGACAGTTATATTTCTGCCATGGTCGAAGAATCTGGATTAAAGAATGCTGCCCCCTCTAATCAAGGTCGCTACCCTGAGTTAAGTATTAAGCAAATACAAGAATTAAACCCTAAGTATATCATCCTCAGTTCAGAACCCTATAGTTTCAAAAGCGGAGATCTGGAATTATTCAGTGAATTAGGCTTTAGAAGTAAGCTAATGGATGGCGAGTTATTTAGTTGGTATGGCAGCCGTATCGGGAAATGCCTGGACCTCCTAAGGAAAAACCCCTTTTCCCTGATTTCACCCGAGTAGGGCTTTCTAAATCAGTAATTTTAGGAGTGTAAGAACTTCTACTCGTGCCTGATACTGTCGATCCTATACTTTTTTACACAGGAAATTTCACTGCCCGAGAGCTAGTAGAAAAAACCCTGTTAGAGTCTGACTATCATCTGATGAGCACCAATAGCCTTCAGGATATGCCAGACTTTAAAGCACTCAGCTATTTCCATATGATCATTTTCTGCCCTGGAAATGATCTAGATGCGGAATTGGTTTTTTTGGCGGAGTTAAAGCATTATCATCCAGGTCCTTCACTTCCACTCTTACTGTTCGACCCACACTCCATTCTTGAAAACCGCGAAGAGCTCCTACAATTGGATTTTCAGGACTATAGAAGTCATGAAGTAAATAAAAGTGCACTGCGCTTTGCCGTTAAACGTTTACTAACAAGTCGAAAAGAGTTCCTGGAACAAGAGGATGAGCTCAAACGGTTGATGCTTGAAAAAGATAAAAAGAGCCACTTGTTAGAAGAAGTGAGCTTAAAAGCCCAAGAGAGCGATAGACTTAAAACTGCATTTCTAAATAACATATCCCATGAGCTAAGAACTCCCATGAATGGAATTCTGGGATTTCTTGAATACCTGGAAGATCCGCAATTAGAAGGGGCGCTTAAAAGCCAATTTATCAAAAACATAAGGGAGAGTAGTGAACGCTTGTTAAACACTCTACAGGATCTTATCGAAATCTCCGAGATCGAAGCAGGTGATCTCAAAATGAAGTTTGAAACCGTCAACCTTAAGCACTTAGGGGAATTTGTTTACAAGCATTATCTACCTCGTGCTTCAGCAAAAGGTCTTCGGCTTAATTATCACTTCAATGTTCCGGAAGAAAGGAATATGATATGGAGTGATGCCAATAAGCTCAAGGGCATCCTGATTCATTTATTAAACAATTCCATCAAATTCACCAATAAGGGACAAATAGACATCCGCTTTGAGATGATAGAAGACCGTTTAGAAATCATCGTTAAAGACTCGGGAATTGGAATGCATGAGGAGGACATTGAACGCATCTATAGACACTTTGTACAAATCGAAGAACACCTAACCCGAAAGTATGATGGCCTCGGTTTGGGATTAACCATTTGTGAAGCTTATAGTCAGTGTCTTAACGGTAAGCTGCAGATCGAATCAAAGGTAGATAATGGAACCACCGTAGCTTTACAAGTACCCTTTATCAGCGGGAAAATGGCCCTCACTCCCAAGAAGCCTATTCGGACAGATATGGATTTTCACTTCTCTAAGGCAAAGGTGCTTTTGGTGGATGATGATCCCATCAATCTTCAGCTACTTGAAAAATTCTTAAAGGACAGCGTAGAAGACCTCCAAACTCAAAGAGCTAAAAATGGTGTGGAGGCGGTAGAGTTTTACCGGCAAGACCCTAGTTTCGATCTGATTCTTATGGACTTAAAAATGCCTCTAATGAATGGTTTTGAGGCGACAAGGCAAATTCGTGGTTTAAATGAGCAGGTGCCAATAATTGCACAAACTGCCTATGCCATGCATCAGGATAAGCGGAAAGCTTTGGATGAAGGATGTAATGACTTTCTTTCTAAACCCCTTAATAAGAAGAGCTTTAATGAAAGCATCGCCAAGTTCCTTAAGCCTTTAGCAAACGCTTGATTAGAGCAGGCCCCTCATAGATAAAGCCTGTATATACCTGAACTAAAGTGGCTCCGGCCTCAAGCTTTTCCTGATAATCAGCTTTGGTTTGCACCCCTCCTACGGCAATTATAGGAAATGCTGCATCTGACTTTTCATGTAAATAACGAATCACTTCGGTTGAGCGATTTTTAACGGGTTTTCCGCTTAGCCCCCCTGCTCCTATCGCTTCAATTCTTTTAGAGTCGGTTTTTAAACCCTCTCTGCTAATTGTGGTATTGGTGGCTATTACCCCTTCAATTTTAGTTTCTTGTATGATCTCAATGATATCATCCAATTGTGCCTCACTCAAATCAGGAGCGATTTTAAGCAGAATTGGTTTAGACTTCCCTTCCTTGGCATCATCCTCTTTCAAGGCTTTTAGGATTTTCTTCAATGGTTCCTTTTCTTGAAGGTCTCTTAGATTAGGAGTATTGGGAGAACTCACATTAACCACAAAATAGTCTACATAGGGATGAAGAGCCTTGCGGCAGATTTGATAATCTTCTAAGGCCTTTTCATTAGGAGTGATTTTATTCTTACCAATATTGCCTCCGATTATCAAGTCTTTTGGGCGCTTTGTTTTTAATCTCTCGCAAAGCGCTTCAATTCCTGCATTATTGAACCCCATCCTATTAATTAAACCCTGATCCGCCGGAAGACGAAACATGCGGGGTTTAGGATTGCCTTCTTGTGCCTTGGGGGTAACCGTACCAACTTCGATAAAGCCAAAACCATAGTTATAAAGCTCCCGATATAGTTTTCCGTCTTTATCAAAACCCGCAGCCAGTCCAACTCTATTCGGAAAGTGCAGTCCCCAAAGATTTACACCCTCAGTGTTTTTAGGACGGAATAATGCACGATTTATAGCAGCAATACCGGGAATTTTATGAATGATTCGGATGAGATTGAAGGTGAAATGATGGGCTTTTTCCGGATCAAGCTGAAAGAGGAATGGCCGAATAATACTGCGGTACATACCAGAATTTTGGACAAAGATAGCACTAGTTAAGCTCCGAAAGAGCTTGTATCTTCGCGGGCTTAATGGGAGATGCGAACATAAATATCAAGAATCGAAAGGCTCGATTTAATTACGAGGTCCTGGACACCTACGAAGCAGGTATCAAACTACTCGGAACGGAAATAAAATCCATTCGCGAGGGACAGGCCAGCTTGCAGGAAGCCTATTGCTTTTTCGAAGCCGAAAACCGCTTGATCGTTAAGAACATGCATATTGCTGAGTACAGTCATGGCAATATTAACAATCATGAACCCCTAAGAGAAAGGCTTCTGCTATTGCACAAAAAGGAATTGCAAAAACTGAATGCAGAGGTTGAGAAAGGTAATCGCACAATCATACCCTTAAACTTGTATATCAACGACAAGGGCCTCGCGAAAATGAAAATTGCTCTAGCGCAAGGAAAGAAAACACACGATAAGCGAGATTCCCTTAAAGAAAAGGACCTAAAACGAGAAATGGATCGAGCCCTCCGTCGTTAAGTGAATTTGCCCCGTAACCTTTTACTGCGTTGCTCGGCTAAGAGCTCCAATTCTACCGTCTCTTCTACCCGTTTACAACAAGCCCTTAATCTGGCCTTTAAAGCAAGTGCAGCCGGCGGTAATGCATTGTCCGATCGAATGTAGGTATCTCGATCCGGCCAAACGGAATATTCAAAATAGTCTAACAAGGCGGTGCGCCTGTGAATCCTCGACCCGAGGCATCCTGCATATCGAAAATTTAAATCGCTTAGTATTTTCCAAGTGCTTAAGAATTCCTCTTCAGCATTTTTCTTTAGGTGGTAGGATTGCAATGTTATATAACGACTCACTGTAAGTAGATGACCTTAGCAAGGTAGTAAAAAGTAATACATTTAAGGAAATTCTATTTCATTATTAAACATCTAAATATCAGAATATTGTGAATTACATTTCACCAAACCAACGCATTTTAAACAAAAAGTTATAGTCTATTTGGTGTGATTAGAAACTCTTTACCATAGCTTAAGATTTCTTTAAGGGAGTAAGGACAATATAAATGCGAGTATTGCTTTAATCTTCAAAGCCCTAAATCGATGTCCAGGAAATTCTTCGCCTTCTTACTTTTTGTAGCCCTACTTGCCATAACACGTCCATTTTTCCTTCCCGGCCACAATCCCTATTTCTTTATCCTTTGGAATTTATTCCTGGCAGCTATACCTTATTTCGTGGCTTTAATCCAGAAAAAGCTTAGTACCCCACCGGTGCTTTCATTTATAGGTTGGTGCTTGTGGTTGCTGTTTTTCCCCAATGCACCCTATATAATCACCGATCTTATCCATTTAGATCATTCTCGAGGGTTTGATTGGTATGACACCATCCTTATACTGAGTGCGGGTATTGCCGGATTAAAATTTGCTTACGACAGTCTTGATATGCTGGTGGATAACCTGGAACTTGTTATACCTCGTATTCCAAGGTGGATCTGGGATTTCACATTCCTGGGACTTGCCGCATATGGTGTATATCTAGGGAGGTATCTTCGATTTAACAGTTGGGATCTGTTCCACAATCCAAGTGGATTAATATCAGCTTGCCTGGACCTATTTATTCATCCTCTTTCAAATCTTCGAGAATGGAGCATGATAGGTCTTTTCACCTTTTTCCTCATCGGCATTCGACAAATTTGGCCTAAGGAAAAACTGCAAGAGGCTTGACTACATTTTATGCCTTACCGCTAGGAGCGTGTTCTTAAGTAGGCTCACTCTGGTCATAGGGCCCACACCACCAGGTACGGGTGTTATATAGCTGGCTTTTGGCGCAACAGAGTCAAACTCTACATCACCAACCAAACGATGACCGGATTTTTTAGATTTATCTACCACTCTAGTAGTACCCACGTCAATAATAACCACCCCTTCTTTCACCATATCTCCATTGATGAAATTTGGCTTACCTAAAGCGGCGATGATAATATCAGCATCTCTAAGTAATTCCTTCAAGTTTGTGGTTCTGCTATGAGTCAAGGTAACTGTGGCATTCCCTGGGTAATGATTCCTACCCATTAGGATACTAGCCGGTAATCCTACTATATGAGAGCGACCTACAACCACACAGTGCTTGCCACCGGTTTCAATATTGTAGCGGTCTAGTAAATCCATGATTCCCATTGGAGTAGCCGGAACGTAGCTAGGTAGGTTCAGTGCCATCTTACCGAGATTCATAGGGTGAAAGCCATCCACATCCTTTTCAGGATCAATCGCCATTAGAATTTTCTGCTCACTAATGTGCTTAGGCAGCGGAAGTTGTACAATAAAGCCGTCTACGTCTTCATCCGCATTGAGCTTATGAACTTCTTCCAATAACTCTTTTTCGGTGATGGTCTCCGACAGCTTAACTAAGGTTGATTTATAACCTACCTCTTCGCAATCTTTGATTTTGGCATTTACATAGGTTACACTTGCTCCATTATTCCCCACTAAAACCGCAGCCAAATGCGGGGTTTTTCCACCTTTAGCCTTAATGGCTTTTACCTCTTCGGCAATTTCATTTCTAATATCCTGAGAGGTCTGTTTTCCATCGATTAAAATCATTGCGCTTCGCTATCCTTGTTAATGTTTGGTTGAAACAACAAAGGTAGGATAACCGAATGGCATAACCATCCTATCTGCCTCCCCTGCGCAATGCTCTTCCGGTACCAATCAGAATTGCGGGAATCACGAGATGAAGCACCCAAAACAGAAGCGTATCCATATCGTCCTTCATCATGAATTCATCGGGATCAGCTTTATAATCTCTCCACATCCTAGGCGCCTCCTCATAGATGGTTGGCGACAGATAAAGTAAATGCAAAAGAATAGCTATGGATATCAGAATAATGATCGTACCTAAAAACTTCTTTCCCATGGTTTGGCTCTAAAAATTGTGAGACTAAAATAGTTAAGAAGAGGGATATATGGGATTTGAGATGTGAGATGTGAGATGTGAGAATTTAGAACGTAGAGCTTAGTTATTAGACCGTAGAGCTTAGTTATTGGAACCTAGATACCTACTTTCTACCTTCTACTATCTACTATCTACCATCTACTAATTACCATCTACTAACTACTAAACTCACCTCAACTTCTCAATCATAGCCCGACTAAGGCTTTCAGAGTACATCCCATAAGCATCTACCAAAAGGCCCTTCTGATTTCCTGATACTCCGGAAATGGCAAAAAGTATAGAAGCATCATCCGGATCTGAGGCCCCTTCGAATCGGAAAACCTGATCAATGTGGAATTGCTCCGGACTAAGGTTTAAGTCCAATGAATTACAATAGATGGATTCAGATTTTAGATTATAATCAAGGGTATAACCTTCTTTCCGCATTCCGTTAATAGCTTCGCTTAGGGTATCAAATGCTTGCATAAAAGATGATTTGTTGGTGAGTTGAAATAACAGGCTAGAAATGATTATCGTTCAGAACGGAAGAAAAATGATTTCGTTTCCTAAATCTATCAAAGGAATTCTATTTCCCTGGCCATCAATCCTTAAGGCAAGAAAAACCCAGAAATCCCCTACATCGGGCCGCGACCGCCTCCCATTCCTTTCATCATATTGGCCATACCTCTACGACCGCCAGCACCCTGCATCATCTTCATCATTTTGCTCATTTCCGAAAATTGCTTCATTAGCTGATTCACTTCTTGAATACCTTTTCCGGAACCATCTGCAATACGCTTGCGCCGGCTCCCATTTATGAGTTTTGGATTTGCGCGCTCGTCAGGCGTCATGGATTGAATAATCGCCTCCACTCCTTTGAAAGCATCATCATCCAGATCAATGTTCTTCATCATTTTGCCCATCCCCGGGATCATGCCCATCAAATCCTTCATGTTACCCATTTTACGGATCTGATTGATTTGCCCAAGGAAATCATCAAAGTCAAACTGATTCTTGGCGATTTTCTTCTGTACCCGGCGCGCCTCGTCTTCATCAAATTGCTCCTGAGCTCTTTCAACCAAAGAAACCACATCACCCATTCCCAGGATACGGTCGGCCATCCGTTCGGGATGAAAAACATCCAGGGCATCCATCTTCTCACCGGTACCGATGAATTTAATCGGCTTCTGAACCACGGAGCGTATGGTAAGCGCAGCTCCACCACGGGTATCACCATCTAATTTGGTAAGAATAACCCCTTCATAATCCAGGACATCATTAAATGCTTTGGCCGTATTAACCGCATCCTGACCGGTCATGGAGTCAACTACGAAAAGTGTTTCCTGAGGTTTAACCGCTTTATGGATATTGCGGATTTCCGTCATCATATCCTCATCAATCGCCAAACGACCAGCGGTATCGACAATAACCACATTATGACCGTTCTGCTTTGCATGAGCCAGGGCTTTTTCTGCAATATCTACCGGGTTCTTATTCTCCTTATCCGAGAATACCTCTACTCCGATCTGCTCGCCAACCACATGTAATTGGTCAATCGCCGCCGGACGATAAACATCACCTGCTACTAAAAGAACCTTGCGAGTCTTTTTGCGCTTTAGGTAATTAGCCAGCTTACCTGAATGGGTAGTTTTACCAGAACCTTGCAGTCCGGCCATTAAGATTACGGTAGGTTTAGCACTGATATCTAATTCAGTGGCGGTACCTCCCATAAGCTCGGCCATCTCATCGCGAACGGCTTTGGTAAGCACCTGGCCAGGCTTCAAACTGGTGAGTACATTTTCACCAATCGCCTTCTCTTTTACCGTATTCGTGAAATCCTTGGCTATCTTAAAGCTAACATCGGCGTCCACCAAGGCCCGACGAATCTCCTTCAAGGTTTCGGCAACATTAACTTCTGAAATTTGCCCGTGTCCTTTGAGGACGTGAAAGGCTTTATCTAATTTATCCTGAAGATTATCAAACATCTTATAATATCAATAGAGGGCTGCAAATTTAAAAAATGGCTACATACGCTCTGGCACTTCAATGCCTAGCATTGCCATAGCATTCCGAATTACCGCTGCGGTTTTTCGAGACAAGTCTACTCGGAAAGCCACTGCCGCAAGATTCGCATCATTTAGGATACTAACCTGCTGATAAAAAGCATTATACTGCTTTACCAGATCATAACAATAATTAGCGATTACGGAAGGGGCCTTCTCCTCGGCCGCTTCAATCACGGTATCGGGAAAGGCTAAAATCCCTTTGATCAAATCCCGCTCCTGATTAATAAGATCAGTGTAAGCGCCAATTGCCGGAAGGCTTAAGTCTTCTGCTTTGCGAAGAAGGGATTTTATTCGAGCATGGGTGTATTGAATAAAGGGGCCTGTATTTCCCTGGAAATCTACTGACTCCTCAGGATTAAAAAGCATTCGCTTCTTAGGATCAACCTTAAGCATGAAATACTTGAGGGCCCCTAAACCTATCTTGTGATATAGGGCTTCTTTCTCAGACTCCTCAATGCCATCGGTTTTACCTAATTCTTCCGAAATGCGCTTGGAGGTAGCATACATCTCATCCATAAGGTCGTCTGCATCTACGACCGTCCCTTCACGAGATTTCATTTTACCGGAAGGCAGATCGACCATTCCATAGCTCAAATGGTATAATTTCTCTGCCCATTTGTAGCCCAGCTTTTTAAGGATGGCAAAAAGTACTTTAAAATGATGGTCTTGTTCATTACCTACGGTGTAGATCATCCCATCGATTCCAAAATCTTCATAACGCTGAATTGCGGTGCCAATATCCTGCGTCATGTAAACACTGGTGCCATCGCTTCTTAACAATAGCTTATGATCTAATCTCTCCTCTTCCAGATCACACCATACTGATTGGTCTTCTTTGCGGTAAAAAATGCCTTTATCCAGACCTTCTTCTACCACCTTTTTGCCAAGGATATAGGTGTCGCTTTCGTAATAATTCTTATCGAAGCCTACTCCTAAACGATCATAAGTAGCATTAAATCCGGAGTAGACCCATGAATTCATCTGCTCCCACAGTCGGACGGTTTCCTCATCTCCCTGCTCCCATTTTCTGAGCGTTTCGCGTGCTTCTAATAAGATTGGCGCTTGATCTTTAGCATCATCCTCATTGGTTCCGGAAGCTACCAGTTCTTTGATTTCTGCTTTATAAGCTTTATCAAACTCTACATAATACTTACCCACCAGATGATCACCTTTCAGACCAGCGCTCTCAGGTGTCTCACCATTGGAAAATCTCCTCCAGGCCACCATACTCTTACAAATATGGATGCCACGATCGTTGATGATCTGGACTTTCTTAACCTCTTTTCCCGCTGCCGCTAAAATTCGGGAGACCGAAAAACCAAGCAGGATGTTTCGAATATGCCCTAAATGAAGTGGTTTATTGGTATTTGGAGAAGAGTATTCCACTAAAATGGTTTCGTCATTTGCAGGATGATGCCCATACTCCTCTAAATTCTGGATTCCATGTAGACAAGCCAACCAATAATCGTTGGATATCTCCAGATTTAGAAAGCCCTTAATAACGTTAAAAGCGCGAACCTCAGCTAAGCGCTCCTGAAGCTGAACACCAATCTCTTCGGCCGTGGCCTCAGGTTTCTTTTTACTGGCTCGTAAGTAGGGGAATACGACTAAGGTTAAATCCCCTTCAAATTCCTTACGCGTAGGTTGAAATTCAATGGGAGCTCCTTCAAGCTGATACAGGTCTTTGAGAATAGAGTTTACTGCACTATGCAGTCTGGCAATGATATCGTGCTGCATTTAGGATCTTTCTTGCGCTTCGATTTGTTCGTAAACAGGTTTGAAAATTCGGAAAGCGGCTTCCGCCATAGCATTCCCTTTATCGTCTAATAATGGATTGATTTCTACGGTTTCAAAACAGCAGAAACGAGGGTCTTTGAGTAATTGTTGAATGATTTCCAGGGCTTCCTCTTCGGTAAACCCTCCTTCTACCGGCGTGCCCGTCCCCTTGCTTACACTAGGGTCCATGGAATCTACATCAAATGAAAGGTAAAGGATGTCGCAGTCGCTGAGGTAATTTAAGCTCTCCTCTACAGTTTTAGTTATGCCCTTCTCTCTCACTTCATCCACAGTATGATTGGGAATCTCATATTTCTCGATCAGAACGTCTTCTGGTGTCTCCGTGCTGCGCACTCCGATAAATACGATGTCCTGCGGTAATACTCTTTGGTTAGAACCTTTCATTACGTTCCAATGCCAAATGGTCTCTTGTTCAGGTTGATTGTTTTGACATTCTAAATTGTCTTCCTGAATGGCGGTTGCTAAGGGCATACCGTGTACATTCCCACTAGGACTGGTATAAGGACTGTGCAGGTCAGCATGAGCATCCAGCCAGATGACTCCCAAACGTTTATTTGGAAATGCCTTTTTAATGCCGGCTATAGTTCCACCGGCACTGCTATGATCTCCGGAAATCACAATCGGAAATTGATTCTGCCTTAAACTGCTTGATACGCTATTTTCAATCCTGGAATACATTTCTGCGATTCCATCCAAACGTTTAGCGTAAGCCATCTCGGTCTCTTCGTAGAGGCGGTGATTTACGGTTTCTAAACGTATCTCCGCATGGCGCATAAAGAAACTTCGATCCACTTGAAGGCTTGCAATCTGCATGGCGTCTAAACCTAATGAAGAGCCACGAGTTCCGGCTCCTAGTTCGGAAGTAACGCCTATTATTTGTAATTCCCTGGACATAAGGTGTTTTTTGAGAGGCCACAAAATTAATTAAAAGGCTTGGCCCTTTATCCCTTAAAAACCAATTAAGATTCGGTTTATCCTGCTTGCGAAATCCGGAACAAAAGCATTGTCAATAAATCGCCTTTATTGCGGGTTCCACGATCAATAGGCAATCATAAACTAATCACTATCAAACGCTTAAAAAATAAATCCAACGAAAGGCATTTCATGCTCCATTTGTAATAATCACCTACAATTCGATAAACGGTCGAAAATCCTCGATAAACGGTCACAAGGGGCTAATTTCGCTTTCAGATGAATAGTAGCGCACGACAAAGCCACTGGCAGACAGTCTTTAAAGAAAAAGATACCCAACAAGTAAGTTGGTATGAGGAAAGTCCTGACTATAGCTTGGAATGGATTAAAAACTTGAATCTCCCATTGGATGCACGAATCCTGGATGTTGGAGCCGGTGATAGTCGATTACCTGATGCCTTAGTCAAAGTAGGCTATAGCACCATTCATGCACTAGACATCTCTGAACTGGCCTTGCTAAAGTCTAAAAACCGCCTGGGTCCGGAAGCAAAAAATGTGGATTGGATTGTCTCTGACATCCTCGACTATCAAAGCGATTCACCAATCGACTTGTGGTATGATAGAGCCGTGTTTCACTTTATCCGCGAAGCTCAGGATATCTCAAAGTATATTGAAAATGCCTACACTTCACTAGGAGAGAATGGTCTTCTGCTTATCGGAACCTTTTCGGACCAGGGACCCATGAAATGCAGCGGATTAGAGGTAAAGCGTTATAGTGAGGCTGAAATGACCGCCACCTTTAGTCCAAGGTTTTGTCTCATAAAAACGGAAAGGTATTATCATCAAACTCCTGCGGGAGGCAAGCAAGAATTTCTATTCTGTCTTTTTAGGAAGTTGCCTTAATACTCTTCCGGTCGCATATTTTCTGCAATAGTCTGAGGGTCCTGTTTAAAAACGCTAAAATCGTAACTGTTTGATTCGCTGTCGGTACCAGAGTTCATGGTATTTATCATCAATTGGCTACCCTCAAATTCCCACTCCGCATATAATCCTCCCAAACAGCTTTCCAGAGGTATGTGTCGTACACCTTGGTAATCTCCTTGCTGATTAAAATCTAAGATATAAAGTCCATGCTCATATCCAGCTCCACACCTGCCGCCTGGATTCCAGGTATTGGAGGTGTAGAAATATTGAAGTAACACGTTGCTATCACCATAAGCCACAACGGTAAATTCACGAGCCATTATGTTTAAGGTCTCCAGGTCAATTAGTCTTCCGTTCGGGAATATCAAATATTCCTTCTGGTTGAAAAGTTTACTGGCATCGAGATGTATACGGAAATGGCTGGATTCATCTCCACTCTGGGTATATCTCTTATTTCCGGACTGGCGAAACTTCCTATCATAATGCTCTGGCTTAATGGAATCCAGGACTTCCCAAACACCTACGGTATCCCTATAGGCCCATTCATCATTAAAATTGGCAGTGTACAATTCCACAGAATCCTGTATTTCGATACCGGAAAACAGGATTAAATCCTGACCAATATAAATCCCGGATACCTGCTCCTGTAGATCAGAGTCATTAAACTGAAACCAGCCCCTTAGCTCCATCCAGTCTTTTCCATAATAAGTATATCCCTCACTTCGTAAATAGAATTTAGCCCCTTTGTCCCCAATGGTTGCGCTAAACATCCCTTCACGCTGTTCTACATTTAATACATAGGGACTCTCTTTCTGGCTGAAAAGAGCCAGTTGAAAAAGTAGCAGCAGAATTAAAATTTGAAAACGCGTTTTCCTTTTTGTCATTTCTTGCTGTTCAGGATCGTGATACTTTAAATCTACATCAAATTACAGGAAATGGAAGCCCTAGTTTTTCGGAGTCCAATACCTTAGAGGCATCCTTAATTTAAGAAATGAGTTCTGCCATTCCAACCTTTTCCCCCTCACCTGCATCTCTACACGAAATAGAGCTAAAGGCAACAAAATCCCAATAAATGCGAAGAACCATTCTTGGACTCCTTCTTGTCGCAACAAGCATTGTTTCTGCTCAAAAGAGTTTTACCCTCAGTGGCTACGTTGAAGATGCCAATTCCAGGGAGCGAATTATAGGCGCAAATCTCTATCTGGAAGGAACCACAATAGGATCAAGCACCAACACCTTTGGCTTTTATTCACTTAGTCTTCCTCCTGGCAAATATGAGTTGGTCGTTTCTTTCATTGGCTACCAAACTATCCGGCAACAAATCACAATTGCCGACGATAATCAGGAACTGGATTTTAGTCTGACAGAATCCGTATCGACTCTGGATGAAATTACCGTTACGGCCGAGGAAATACAGGTAGAGCAGGTGCAAATGAGTCAAGTGCAGCTGAGTGTTTCAGAAATAAAGAAGATTCCGGCTTTCCTCGGAGAGGTTGATATTATTCGGGCCATTCAACTGCTGCCTGGCGTACAAAGTGGTAATGAAGGTACAACGGGTTTTTATGTACGTGGTGGCAGTCCCGATCAGAACCTAATTCTACTGGATGGCGTACCTGTATATAATGCTTCACATCTCTTTGGCTTCTTCTCAGTTTTTAATGCAGATGCCATTAAGAATGTCAATCTCACTAAAGGTGGTTTCCCTGCACGTTTTGGCGGTCGACTTAGTTCGGTATTGGAAATCGATATGAAGGAAGGAAACTTAAGGGAGTTTCACGGTGAAGGCTCTCTTGGATTGATTAGCTCCAAATTAACTTTAGAAGGACCGATTTGGAAGGATAAAACATCCTTCATCGTAAGTGGTCGGCGCACCTATTACGATATCCTTGCCGCTCCCTTCATTCCTGATGGCCAGGAGTTTGGATACTATTTCGCCGATCTTAATGCGAAGATTAATCATGTATTTTCCAGGAAAGATCGACTTTACCTTAGCTATTACACCGGTATAGACGATTTCAAATTTCGAGAAGAATATGAAGAAGATCCCTTTTTTGGAGGAGGACAAGGTTATGATGATTCAGGTCTGAACTGGGGTAATCACACTGCCGCCCTTCGTTGGAACCATCTCTTTAATGATAAGCTCTTTAGTAATCTGACTGCAACCTTCTCTCAGTACCGCTTTTCAATTGGTTTTGAAAGCTATTTTGAGGATGACAATGAGGTTAGCCGAAATGGTTTTGAATATTTCTCATTGATCCGGGACTATGGTCTCCGCTATGATCTGGAATACGCCCTCGATAATCAACATCAGTTGCGCTTTGGGGCTTCTTTTACCAATCACACCTTTCGCCCGGGAGTAGCCCAGATTGAAGAAACCTTTAACGGTGCAGGTGTTGATTCGATCCTTGACCTTTCCAGAACCGTTTTTGCCAATGACATCTTTGTTTACATTGAAGATGATTGGAAGATTGGTAATAAATGGAGGGTTAATTATGGTCTGCATTATTCGGCATATGCTACAAATGATAATGCCTTCTATCAAAATCTTCAACCCCGGATTTCGGCGCGCTATCTAGTTAATGATCAATTCTCTCTAAAAGGAAGCTATGCTTTGATGAATCAATACGTTCATCTTTTATCAAACTCCGGTATTGGTTTACCTACAGATCTTTGGGTAAGTTCTACCGCCAGGGTAAGGCCGCAAATATCACAGCAGGTCGCATTGGGAGCAACAACGAGCCTTTGGGCTAACCGTTTCGAGTTCTCTGCGGAAACCTACTATAAGATTATGGATAACCTCATCGAGTATAAAGAGGGGGCATCATTTATAGCCAACACCGATTGGCAGAACACCGTAGAAACCGATGGTGAGGGGGAAGCTTATGGATTAGAACTGCTTTTCAGGAAGAAGAAGGGGAAAACAACCGGATGGATTGGTTATACGTTAGCCTGGACAAACCGACGTTTCGAAAACCTCAACGAGGGCAACTGGTTCCCTTATCGATATGATCGTCGCCATGATATCAGCATCGTCCTAAATCATCGGTTTAGTGAAAAGTTTGATTTGGGCTTGACCTGGGTATATGGAACCGGAAACTCCTTTACCGCTCCAGTAGCCCAATTTCAATTGCTAAGCCCTTGGGGAGGCACCAGGGTTTATGATCGATTTAGTGATCGAAATGCCTTGAGAATGCCTTCTTATCATCGCCTCGATATTGGCTTTAATTGGCATAAAAAGACCAGTTGGGGGGAACGCACCTGGAATATCTCAGTATACAATGCCTATTCCAGAGAAAATCCATTCTTCCTATACCTCAGCGAAAACAATCTTGGTGAAAGGAGGATAAATCAAGTTAGCCTCTTCCCTATTATCCCATCCATTTCCTATCAATTTAAGTTCTGATGAAAAGATTTGTAAGCCTATTAGCACTATTTGCCTTGTTGGCCTGTGAAAAGGAAATTGATTTCGAAATTCCAGATCCGGGTAAACGTATTGTGATGGAAACCCGTATGGTTACAGATGAAACCATAGAGCTTTTCTTGAGCGAATCTGTGTATTCTCTATCAGCAGCGAGACCCGGAAGTCGCGATGATTTTCAGGCATTACTCTACACCACTGATCCTAATAGTCCATTTGAATTTTTCGTAGCCCCTTATAATATCGGTTTCGAACCTCAACATGTATATCGTCTTGCTTACGATTTAGAGCCCGGCGAAGAATACCGCATTGTAGTTAAAGGCGAAGGATTCCCTGATGCCTCGGCAACCGAACGAGTTCCTACCGAAGTGAACGTCCTCACCTTTGCCTATGACCAGGAAGAAAAAGAATTCACTTTCTCCTTTAAGGATGATAGTCGAACAGAGGACTATTATATGATCAGCGTAAATGAACTAGACAATGATGATCTTACCATTTCGTCTTTAGATTTAGATCTGGAGTTTTTTGAATTTGATGGATTTTTTGGCGATGATGATTTTGATGGAAGGCAGTTTGGAACCCAGGCTTTTCTGAGCGATCAAGGCTTTAATGGCGATAGCCGATTGGTTAAAGTAAAAGTAGAGGAACCTACTGATGCGGTGTTTATCGAACTACGCGTTCACAAAGTATCAGAAAGCTTTTATCGTCATGAATTGACGAAGGCCGCCTACGATCAAAATGATGGCTTCTTCACCGAACCGGTGCAGGTCTTCTCTAATGTTAACAATGGCTATGGTATAATGGCTACTGCGTCGAGTTTTGTGCAGCAGGTGCAGTATTAGTAGTTAGTAGTTGGTAGCTAGTAGAAGGTAAAAAGTAGAAAGTACGTGCACTAATCTAAGTTCCAGGTTCTAAGCTCTTTGTTCCATCTCCCCTATCCAAATGTCTTCTAGCAATTCATATTCTCGTAAGAAGCTTCTAAGGCCTCCCCGCAATAGGCAATATTGTTGTTATTTTTGCGCTTTACGACATGGCCAAATCCAAACGAAAAAAAACTCCAAGGAAGTTTAGGGCTCCCCAAATTGGTGAAGCTCTGCGAAATCCCACTTATCATCTGGTTTTCGGACTTTTTCTGATTAGTACTGCACTCTATTTAGCGGGAGCTTTTGTTTCGTATTTATTCTTTTGGGCCCAGGATCAAAGCCTGATCGGTCAAAGCTATTGGGAGATTGTAGATCGTCCTGAAATTCAGGCGCGCAATGCCTTGGGCAGAATTGGTGCTGGTTTAGCCCACCAGTTTATACATCTATGGTTTGGTCTAGCCGCATTTCTGGTTCCCTGGTTCTTTCTAGTTAGTGGGGTTAGACTTAGCCTGAAAATTAGTTTGAGCCCCCTTCGAAGGACCCTGGCTTCTACCCTCTTCCTTCTAGTTTGGATTCCCGCCTTCATGTCATTCATTTTACCAAATAGCAGCTTTGCGGCCGGAGCATCGGGATTTTTCTATGCTAAATGGCTAGGGGGTTTGGCGGGACCCATCGGAACCCTTCTCATTCTGGTCTTCACATTACTTGTTTTCCTTGCTATCCGCTTCCGTTGGACGGCTGAAAAGCTGATGGATTTTTTCGCAAAGTTTAAGCGGACCTCAAAGGAAGAGGATGCAAATTCAGAGCCATCAGTTTCAGATCAGGCAGCTTCTATAAATGCCTCAACAAAGCCAGAGGGAGCTGAGCAATTTGAACTCATTGTAGAAGAAACGGAAGACCTTATTGATGAACCATCACTGGAAACAGAAATTGAATTAGACCCTAAACCAGACCTTGAAACTTCCGAGGACGAGACAGAATCTTTAGACTTGGATATCCAAACCAAGAAGGAGGAAAACGATGCCGATGAAGAAGGTATGGAGTTAGAAATTGAGCAGAAAGAGGAAGAAGAGTCACTAAGCGTAAAAGAAGTTAATAAGAAAGTAAAGGACTTCGGACCTTATGATCCAACTCTGGACCTCTCCAAGTTTAAACTTCCTACCCTTGATCTCTTAAAGGATTATGGCTCGACAAACATCACCGTTAACGAAGAGGAATTAGCAGAAAACAAAAACAAGATCGTTGAGACCCTCAACAATTACAAGATTGAGATTGCAAAAATCAAGGCCACCATCGGGCCTACTGTTACCCTTTATGAGATCGTTCCAGCTCCAGGAGTGCGCATCTCCAAAATCAAAAATCTGGAGGACGACATAGCCCTTTCCCTAAGCGCCTTAGGCATTCGAATCATTGCTCCAATACCAGGACGCGGAACCATTGGTATTGAAGTTCCCAGCACCAACCCTCAAATGGTTCCGATGCGGAATCTTATCGCAGGAGAAAAGTTCCAGCAAAGTAAAATGGAGTTACCGATTGTTTTTGGCAAGACCATTAGCAATGAAACTTACGTTACGGATTTGGCGAAGATGCCTCACCTACTTATGGCAGGTGCCACTGGACAAGGTAAATCCGTAGGTTTAAATGTAATCCTCACCTCTCTACTCTATAAAAAGCATCCTTCGCAAGTAAAGTTTGTGTTGGTTGATCCCAAGAAAGTAGAGCTTACACTATTCAACAAAATTGAAAGGCATTATCTGGCTAAGCTGCCAGATAGTGAAGAAGCGATCATTACAGATACGACCAAGGTGATTAATACCCTTAACTCGCTCTGTATTGAAATGGACGATCGCTATGAACTGCTTAAAAATGCGATGGTTCGTAATATTAAGGAGTACAATACCAAGTTCATTGATCGTCGCCTTAATCCGGAAGAGGGTCATCGCTACTTACCATATATCGTGCTGGTTATTGATGAGTTTGCAGATCTCATTATGACTGCTGGAAAGGAAGTAGAAACACCAATTGCCCGTCTGGCCCAATTGGCTCGAGCGATTGGTATCCACCTGATCGTTGCTACCCAGAGGCCTTCGGTAAATGTAATTACGGGTATCATTAAAGCAAACTTCCCTGCAAGAGCGGCCTTCCGGGTTACTTCCAAAATCGATTCACGCACTATTCTCGATGCTGGTGGTGCTGAGCAGCTGATCGGAAAAGGTGATATGTTGTTAAGTCAGGGATCAGATTTGATTCGATTGCAATGCGCATTTGTAGATACGCCAGAAGTTGAAAAGATCACCGATTATATCGGAGAACAGCGGGCTTATCCAGAAGCCTACAAGTTACCTGAGTATAAAGGTGCTGATGAAGATGGTAATATCGGTGTAGATATTTTAGATCCTTCGGAAAGAGATGCACTATTTGAGGATGCCGCACGTTTGGTAGTCCAAACGCAGCAAGGGTCCACCTCAATGCTACAAAGAAAATTAAAGCTTGGATATAATCGCGCTGGTCGAATTGTTGATCAACTTGAAGCCGCGGGTATTATTGGTCCTTTCGAGGGTTCAAAAGCCAGAGAAGTACTTATTCCTGACGAATACGCTCTGGAACAGTTATTGAACCCCGATACCGAATAATTATAAGATGAAAAAATTACTCCCACTCCTAATTGCCGCTTTTACTGCTCAGTTCCTTTTTGGTCAAAGTAATGTTGAAGCCAAAAAACTCCTTCAGGAATCAAGCGCCCAAATGAAATCCTATCCTGCCCTAAGCCTTGATTTCAGTTACACCATGGAGAATAATCGAGTGGATCCGCCCATCGTTCAGAAGCAAGAGGGTACGCTTGATTTAAAAGGAGATGACTATCGGTTGAAAACACCGCAGTTAGAACAACTTAGAACAGCTAAAACTGTATATACTTTCCTTCATGAGGATGAAGAAGTACAGATAAGTGAATATGAAGAAGAGGATATGGGTCTTAGTCCGGCAAGACTGTTAAGCTTTTATGAAACGGGTTACAGCTATAAACTGGGTGGTAAAGAAACTATTGGTGGAAAACAGATCAAATACGTTATCCTAAAACCAAATGCAAGCGAGGAGATTGATAAAATTATGATTGGGATTAATGCCAGTACCAAGGATATCTATTCCATGAAACAATGGGGAACCAATGGAACGGTAACCACCCTAATCGTTAAGAGCCTGAATAAGAATGCCAAATGGCCGACCAATCACTTCACTTTTAACAAGAAAGACTTTCCAGGTTACTACATTTCAGAGTAGATGAAAATTCTCGACCGCTTTCTTTTAAAGTCCTTTTTACGCCCGTTTATCGTCACTTTCTTCGTGATGGTACTGTTCCTAATTATGCAGTATCTATGGAAGTATATTGATGATTTAGTTGGTCGTGGAGTCGAGTGGTATTATATAGCTGAGTTGCTATTCTATGCTTCTGCCACAATGGTACCTATGGCACTTCCCCTAGCGGTCTTGTTAAGCTCTATAATGGTTCTAGGAGCTTTAGGGGAGAACTACGAATTAGCCGCCTTGAAATCCTCAGGGGTGAGCTTGATGCGGGTAATGCGTCCGCTCTTTGTTTTTATCTGCTTTCTTACAGTAGGAGCCTTCCTCTTCTCAAACTACGTTATTCCCATTGCAAACTTGCACAGCGAAAACCTTCGTCGGAATATCACCAATAAAAAGCCTGCGCTTAGTATCCGACCGGGAATATTCTACACTGGCATAGAAGGTTATTCTATCAAGGTTGCCGACAAGTATGGCCCTGATCAAAATTTACTAGATGAGATTCTGGTTTACGATCACACCCAAAACAATGGGAATATGAAAGTGATTGTGGCAGATAGCGGAAAAATGAAGGTTACTCCTGATGAACAGTTTTTGGAGATCACCCTCTATGATGGTCATAGTTATGAGGATATGATTCCTCAGAAAAGAAAGGATCGCGATAACAAACCTTTCGTAAGATCTGATTTCAAGGAAAGCCTGCTTCGATTTAACCTGGACGACTTCCAAAGCGGGGATTTACGTAAAACCGGCCGCAAAGAATCAGATATGCTCAATGTCCAGCAATTGAATGTGGTGGTAGATAGTCTGAATACGATGCTTTACTCCCTGCAGGATGATTTTGCCAATCAGATGGTAAACAAGTATGCGCAGCGCGAATTGTATCGGACAGATATGGATGAAGTTAATCCTGAGGCGGAAGCACTAGATACGGCTGCATTAGTTGCTCAGCTCGATCAAGATCTATTGCAAAACTTCGACGCAGATCAACATAGCAGAATCCTGCAAAACAGCATGCGTATTGCCAGGGGAAATAAGGCCTACTTCACAAATGCCAGCGCACAAAACGAATGGAGAAAGCTTAGAATAACCCGGCATGTACTGGAGTGGCAAAAGAAATTTTCAACTTCATTTTCGGTGATCGTGCTGTTCTTTATTGGTGCACCTTTAGGGGCAATAATCCGCAAAGGCGGGATGGGAATGCCGCTTGTAGTAAGTGTTTTCATTTTCATTGTTCATCATGTTACAAATTTCAGTTTTGAGAAACTGGGCCGCTTTATGTACTGGTCCCCTTTTGCAGCTATGTGGACAGCAAATCTGATTCTTCTCCCTATTGGTTTGTGGTTAACCTACAAATCAGCAAGTGATTCCGTTATCTTTAATATGGAGCTCTATATGAAACCTTTTCAGAAAATTTCGGAGTTCTTTGAAAAGCGATTCAAGAAGATAAACACTTGAGAATACTTATACTTAGTAATAAGGTCCCCTACCCGGCCCGCGATGGGAGTAGTATTGCGATGCGATCTATGGTTGAGGCATTGCGGCTTAATGGTGCCGATGTTCATCTTCTCTCTTTAAACACTCAAAAGCACTATCGCGATCCTAAGTTAATTTCAAAGCAAAAACCTCAAAAGCTCAAGCTAGAGTACTTCGATGTTGATACTAATGTGAAAATTGGTTCAGCATTATGGAACTTACTAAGCGGTCAACCTTACCATGTTTCGAGGTTTTACCAGGAGAAGCTGGCTAAGCGTTTAAAAGAAATTCTGACTAAGGAAAGCTTTGATCTTATTCAACTGGAAGGCCTCAGTATGGCCGTTTATCTAGACTTAATTCGCAAACATTGCGATACTGCGGTAGTCTTACGTGCTCATAATATTGAATATCGAATTTGGCAAAGGCATGTGGAACATGAGAAGAGCGGCCTGCGAAAATGGTATTTAGCCTTACAATGCCGTCGTCTGGAACGCTTCGAAAAACAAATGCTGGAAGCAGTAGATGCCAATGTCTTTATCACTCCCGAAGACCAAAGATTGTATCGCAATTGGGGAGGAAAGAGCATTAGTACCGTATCGCCATGTGGTTTATCGCCAGAAGAAAATCCACCAATAAGCGGCTTTAAACCCAAATACGATCTAGTCCATTTGGCGAGTTTAGATTGGTTACCCAATCGCCAGGGAGCAGAGTGGTTTCTCAAAAAAGTTTGGCCCCTAATCTTAGAAGCAAGACCCGGAACTACCATGGGTTTTGGTGGAAGGGATATGCCTAAAGAGATTTTGGAGCTCCGCAGTGATAATTTATGGATGTACCCCGTTGTCGAAGATGCGCGTGATTTTATGGCCCACGGACGAATAGCTGTGGTACCCTTGCTTGCAGGAAGTGGTATGCGCATTAAGCTTTTAGAGCTTTTGGCCTGGGGAATGCCGACCGTTAGCACCGGAATTGGTTCTGAAGGAATACCCATAGAGAACTACCAGGAAGGAATATTAGCAAATGATCCCGAAAGCTTTGCCTCAGCGGTGGTATATTTGCTCGATGGCATTGAAGCCCGCAAAGAGATGCAAGTGAAGGCCCGATCATTCTTTGAGCATAATTTTGACAACCGCCGCTTAGGAAAGGAGCTCCTAAGCTTTTACCAGACTTTAATTTAACAGAGGCATGACCCTATTCTGGCAATACCTTTTTTGGATTAGTCTTGTGGTGGTACTCATACCCTATGTTATCTACCCTTCCTTCATCCTCTTATTGGAAAAACTTAGAAGTCCACGTAAGCCCGCTAAAATATCGGAAGAGGAATTGCCGAATATCGATATCATCTTTGCTGCATACAACGAAGAGCAGGTTCTTGAGGAAAAGCTCCGTTCATTAGAAGCTTTAGACTACCCTAAGGAAAAATTGAGAATCCGAATCGGCTCAGATGCCAGTACCGATCGCACCAACGATATTCTAAAGGAGTGGCATGAAAAAGATGATCGCTTTCAGCCTTATCTGTTTCGTAGGCGTTCGGGTAAAAGTCAGATATTAAATTTCCTTCGAGACGAAGGCGAATCCGAATTCCTCCTCCTTACCGATGCAAATATCATTTTTGAACCCGCTACCTTGAAGCTATTAGTTGGCCGGTTACATTGCCGATCTAAAGTAGGGGCCGTAGGTGCCAATATTCACTACGGAGAATTTGAGAGTAAGGGCATTAGCCGTCAGGAGGACACCTATTTAAAGTTAGAAAACCGCATTAAGTTTGCAGAAGCTAAAGTTGCTGCAGCACCGTTGGGACTCGAAGGTGGTTGTTACCTGATACGTCGGGAGCTTTTCCCCGAAATTCCCCCCTTATTTTACATGGAGGATTTCTTTACTACCCTGCACGTAATAAAGTCTGGCTGGTGCATATTGTGGGAACCCAGAGCTAAAGTGTGGGAAGACGTGAGTGTCTCTCCGGATGAAGAGTATAAACGCAAGGTGCGCATTGGTATCGGAAACTTTCAGAACCTTCGATACTATGGCGGATTTTTGTTTAGAAGGTTTTGGCCCAAGGGACTTATGTTTCTCAGCCATAAGGTATTGCGATGGCTAAGCCCCTTCTTTTTACTGATTCTCCTAATTAGCGCCCCTCAATTGATATTTGTGCATTGGTTCTACGGATTTATCGCCGGACTCTACATGACATTTATCGGCTTGGGCTTGTTCGGGATTCTTCTGTCTCAGAAGCGAAAATCTGCCTGGTTTCTATACCCCGGACATTTCATCAATATGAACCTTGCATTAATGGAAGGGTTCTTAAATTATCTAAAAGGAATAAAGACTAATGCCTGGCAGCCTACCCAAAGAAAACAAGCTTAAACTGAATACCATTGATGAGGCCATAGCCGATATCCGTGCTGGCAAAGTGGTAATAGTTGTGGATGATGAAGATCGCGAAAATGAAGGCGATTTTGTAGCCGCAGCAGAAATGGTAAGCCCGGAAATGATCAATTTCATGACCAAGGAGGGCCGCGGATTAATTTGCGCTCCTTTGGTAGAAGAGCGTTGTCAGGAATTGGAACTTGATCCCATGGTGCGTCAAAACACCGATCCCATGCATACGCAGTTTACCGTGTCTGTCGATCTTCTGGGAAATGGGGTAAGTACCGGAATTTCTGCTTCTGATCGATCGAAAACGATAAAGGCCCTGGTAAATCCAAATACGAAGGCCCATGACCTAAATCGTCCAGGGCATATCTTTCCTTTAATTGCCAAGCCTGGTGGAGTGTTACGAAGAACCGGCCACACAGAAGCAGCCATTGACCTGGCGCGCTTAGCTGGTAAAGCACCCGCTGGGGTTATCGTGGAGATAATGAACGAAGATGGCACCATGGCTCGTCTGCCTGAACTAAGGGAAATAGCGGATAAACACGACCTAAAGCTTATAAGCATTGAAGATTTAGTGGCTTATCGTATGGAAGCCGAATCTTTAATCAATTTGGAAGAAGACTTTGAATTGGAGACCGAATATGGAAACTTTCGTTTAAGAGCTTTCCGACAAACCACTAATGATCAAATACATATTGCCCTCACCAAAGGAATTTGGGAGCGCAGCGAACCAGTATTAGTAAGGATGCATTCTGCAAGTGTAGCGCACGATATCTTCGAAATCCTTACTGGAGATAGTGGTCATCAATTGGGCCTGGCTTTATCTAAGGTGTCAGAAGAGGGTAAAGGTGCAGTAGTTTATATGAATCAGGAAAGTATGCCTGGCAGATTGCTGGATCGGATCCGTAGCTATAGAGAGGATCTTCTGAATGGCGGTCCGAATAGAGGGGTCAGTTTTAAGCAGGATGCTCGCGATTTCGGCATTGGAGCTCAAATTCTACATCAGTTGGGAATCACCAAAGTTAAATTGTTGACTAACAACCCTATCAAGCGAGTTGGGATAACTGGATACGGTCTTACTATTACTGAGAATGTCAGTATGAATGGCTAATTAAGCTATTCAACCTTGGATTAGTATTGATACCCTCTGATGTCTTTGGCAATTAAAACCAAGCCATTGATCTACTTCTGCCGTTATTATTGTTGAGTATCAAAAACATCCTACCATGAGAAGTTCCATCCTGGCTCTTTGCCTTTTCTTTATTTTAAGTTCATGCTCCAAGGAGAGCGAAGCGATAGCCACTGTAAACAATGATGCCCTGGTCTTTGGCCACTTTTATGGAATGTGCATGGGTGAGACCTGCGTGGAAACCTTCATGCTAAGCGATACCAAATTGTTTGAGGATACGCTGGATGACTATACTGGGCAACAAAGGCAATTTGTAGAACTCAGCAAGGCTAAGTTTGATCTTGCCAAGGATTTATTAGACGTTTTACCGGCAGATCTACTTAATACCAACGGTCAAACCTTCGGTTGTCCTGATTGTGCTGATGGCGGTGGATTATTTATTCAGCATTCGATTAACGGAATAACAAAAACCTGGTTAATCGATCAAAACAAAGCTCAGGTGCCTACCTACCTCCACAGCTTCATGGATTCGGTAAATGCGAAAATCGATCAACTGCAATAGTTTAACCCGAAGCAAAAAAAAGAGGCGACTCCTAAAAGCCACCTCCCTTCTTTTGTATAAGCGGTATTTTAATACTGTATTGTAACCTTACGGTTGAGGAATTGATCCTGAACATCAAAAGGCATGGTTTTGCCCATCTCTATACTAATTTGAGAATCCTGCATTCCAAATTCCATTAAGAAGGCTTTAACTGCATCAGCACGACGCTGCTTAAGATTGGTATTGTACTGATCTGATCCCACCTTATCAGCATAAGCGGTTAAAACCACTTTAGTAGGTTTTCTTTGAGCAATGGTAGAAATCTGCTTCTTTGCTTCCGTGCTTAATCGATCACTATCAAATTGGAAGTAAATTTCATCAAAACTCGGAGGCATTTCCGGTACAACAGAAGCCTGAGCTTTCAGATCGGCAATCTTATCTTCCAGAGAACTAATCTTCTCCTCCTTATCCTGAAGGCGATCTTCCTGCTCTGCAAAACGGTTCTTGAGATCAGTAATTTCCTCCTGATTCACCTGAGGAACCGTATCGCGACTTTGACCTTTTACATTAAGATAGTCTACCCCAAAGTAGTCTACCGCATACATTGGTTTCTTTTCTCTCGAACCAAAAGTATAAGCTACTCCGATGGCCGAGCTTAAATAGGTATCACTACCGGTCGCTTCATTATATCCGTCAAATCCATCGTCGTAAGCGACATTGTACAGTACTTCCAATTCAACTCTCCAGGAATTTCCAATTTCATACTGTAGACCTAAGCCTGCTCTTCCACCCCAGAAATTAGCATTGTTCTGCTGGTCTGGAGCATCATCAGCAATCAGAAACTGCTCGGAATCATAAGATCCATAGCCTAATCCCAGTTTACCATAAACATTCCAGGATCGATTGCCCAAGCCCGGAGTTAGATTATTGAGAATAAAAATCCCGTCCAAAGCTGTTTGGTTAAAAGTGCCTTCATAGTACTCCACCTCGCTGGCTCCTGTTATAGAAGCACGACGGTGACTCAATTGTACACCAATCAATGGATTAAACATATACTCAACATAAGCCTCGAATCCAAGATCAAAACTGGTTTGATCCCCATTTAAACCACGCATGTCGCGCGCCAATGGCCCATCAAAACGGTAGGCCGGCAAATCATAAATATGCATACCACGGATTCCAATACTCCAGGGCTTTAGATTACCGCTGATATCCTGTGCATTTCCGCTAAATCCAGCAGAAATAAGAATTAATAAGGAGAGAAACTTTTTCATGGTCGATCAATTATTTGATGATAATTCTGCGGTTAGCAACCCCATCATTATTATAAATTCTGAGGATATAAGTAGCTGTAGGTAAGTGAGAGAAGTCAAGACTTATCATTCCGGTTTCACCCGTTTTCACTCTTTCCTTATACACTAGTTTTCCTTCGAGACTCATTAACTCCAGATCGAGATCGGCCGCCTGACTTGAGCTCAACTGAATATTAATGATACCATCCGTTGGGTTAGGGAATACTTCCAAAGTAGTAAGGTCAAGCTCCTCTATTCCAATACCTCCGGCGCCAGATCCGATTACGAATCCTGTTCCGAAGTTCAAACATCCAGAGGCATTTCCTACCATCACCTGATAATTTCCTCCTACCGTATAACTATAAGTAGAATTCACCGCTCCTGGAATCATTACCCCATCGCGATACCACTGATAAGTAGTGTAAGCTCCTTGTACTCCCAAAGTGGTGGTACCAACCTGAATGATAACCGGAGTTAATGGAACTGGTAATACCGTTACCGTAATCACTCCACTCACAGAACAATTGTAGTTGTCCGTAAAGGTGTAATTGAGTGAATGACGACCGGGACCGGCTAATTGAGGATTGAATGTATTTCCTCCTGTTACACCAGGTCCTGTCCAAACCATTGTACTCTGACCTAGTGAAATATCTACCGGAGCAGCATTAGCACAAATCTCAAGGAGATTAGTGATGTTAGGTAGTCCTTGAGGAACAACCGTTACAGAAAAGCTCACGATAGAATCATTACCAGCTGCATCACGGATACGGAAAACGTTCTGAGTTGTTCCGGCCGGGAAAATACTTCCACTTGGCAATCCTGCAGTTTGAGTAACTGTAACAACACCACAATTATCCGCTCCTGTTACCGGTTGATAACTGTAGTTAGCACTACAAACACCTACAGTATCTGAAGCAGGAACAAAAGTTGGTACCGGCTTCTCATTGTCTTCAACTGTAACGTCGAAGCTAGCAGTACTCACATTACCAGCACCATCAGTAGCAGTAATTGTTACGGTAGTGGTTCCAAGTGAGAAGGCAGTTCCAGAAGCCTGTGAGTAGGTCAAACTCGCTCCAGTACAGTTATCCGTAACAGAAGCAGCAGGATAGTTTACGATACCCTCACATGCCGCTGCGCTATTACTAATAGTAGTATCATTTGGAATATTAAGAATGGTAGGTGGAACGATATCACTAATCACGATATCGAAACTTGCCGTAGTGCTGTTACCATTATTATCCGTAGCAGTATAGGTAACGGTGGTAGTTCCTACTGGGAATGTACCTCCTGAATTATGGGTGCTGGTTACGGTTGGCGTAACGCAGTTATCGGTAGCGGTTGGATTGGTCCAGGTTACAACAGCATCACATGATCCCGCGTTTGGTACAATCTGGAAGCTACTTGGAATGTTCGATAATACTGGGGAAACCGTATCCACTATGGTAATAGTGAAAGATTGAGCTACCGAATTTCCACTTGGATCGCTCACGGTAACATTAACAGTAGTGGTACCCAAAGCGAAGAAACTTCCATTAAGTTGATTACTCAATACTGAGGTTACATTACAGTTATCACTTCCGGTAATAGTAGGCCACTGCACATTAGTACCACACTGTCCAGGATCGGCATAGGCTGTAATGTTCGCCGGTAAGTTATCGATCGTTGGAGTGATCGTATCCAGTACAGTAACAAAAGTGCTACCGGTGCCAACATTGCCTTCATTGTCTGTAACACTTAGGGTTACAAGGTTCTGACCTAGGTCGGCACAATCAAACAAAGTAACATCTGCACTTAAACTTGCAATTCCACAATTATCGCTACTTCCATTGTTAATGTCCTGAGCAGTAATTGAAGCTTGTCCATTCTGATCAAGGTAAATGGTTTGGGTTTGTGTTACAACCACCGGAGCCATGTTGTCTATAACTGTAACGTTAGCAGAGGCTGACCTTTGGTTACCACTATTATCAGTAATTGTAAGGCTTACATTGTTAGAACCGATATTGGCACAGGTGAAGCTCGTTTGACTTAAACTCATGGAACTGATCTGACAGTTATCGGATGAGCCATTATCAATCATACTAGTTGTTATGCTGGCATTACCACTGGCATCTAAAGCTAAAGTGATGTTTTGTGTAACAGCCTTAGGCTTAATTGTATCTATAACGGTAACAACCGCCTGACTGCTGGCGCTATTTCCTGAACCGTCAGTTGCACTAAGAGTTACGGTATTTGCACCAAGATCAGAACAATCAAAACTGCTTACATCCAAGTTTAAACTCGCAATTCCACAGTTATCTCCGGAACCGTTGTCAATATCACTGGTAGTAATACCGGCCATTCCGTTCGTATCAAGGTAAACAGATACGGCCTGGGCACTAACGGACGGTGCGATTAAATCTTGAACCGTAACTATGAAGCTAGCAGTATTCAAGTTATCCTCTGCATCACGAACCGTGAGGGTCAAAGAGTTTATTCCAAGATCAGCACAGCTAAATTGAGTTTGAGAAACCCAAATCGAATCCACACCGCAGTTATCCGAACTTCCATTATCAGCCATGGCAGCTGTAATGCTACCTAAACCATTTGCGTCCAGGTTAACCATTAGGTTTTGCGCAAGTGCATTTGGTGCAATATTGTCTACCACCGTTACGGTTGCGGTTGCGGTATTCTGGTTTCCACTATTATCAGTAACGGTAAGAGTTACAGTATTAACTCCTACATCCTGGCAACCGAAACTGGTTTGACTTAGAGAAAGAGAACTGATTTGACAGTTATCAGAGGAACCATTATCAATCATTCCCGTACTAATACTGGCATTGCCACTGGCATCAAGAGAAACCGTGATATTCTGAGTAGCTACATTAGGTCTAGAAGTATCAAGCACGGTAACTGTAACCTGTGATCCAGTGCTATTTCCAGCCGCGTCTGTCGCAGTTAAAGTAACAATGTTTGCTCCCAGATTAGAACAATCGAAACTGCTCACATCCAAGCTTAAACCGCTTAAACCACAATTATCTGCTGATCCATTATTGATATCGTTAGCGGTAATGCTGGCATTTCCATTTGCATCTAAATGAACTGTAATTGGTTGACCGGTAACGGTTGGTGCAATGAGGTCCTGAACAGTTACAATGAAATTAGCAGTATTGGTATTTCCTTCGGTATCTCGAACGGTAAGCACAGCAGAATTACTGCCTAAATCAGCACAACCAAACTGACTCTGAGAAATCCATATCGAGTCAATACTACAATTGTCGCTACTGCCATTATCCGCCATAGCTGCAGTAATGGAACCTTGACCAGATGCATCCAGATTCACAGTTAAATTCTGGGCTATAGCTGTTGGATTCAGGTTATCCTCTACTACCACTGTGGCTATTCCAGCTGAAGAATTTCCATTCTGATCCGTGATAGTTAAGGTCACCTGATTGCTTCCAAGATCGTTGCAATCGAAACTGGTTTTGGAAGCAGAATAGAACAATTGATTGGAGCAGTTATCGCTGCTACCACCATCTAATTGAGATGGAGCAATTGTAGCCTGACCGGTAGCACCTAATTGAAGTGTGATACTGCGGGTAACCAAGGTGGGGCTGATTGTGTCTTGCACATCTACCAAGAAACTTGCAGAAGAGCTATTACCGCTATTATCAGTAACAATTAAGTTTCGCAACTGTAATCCCTCATCTGCACAGGTGAAGGTATCCTGACTAACAGTAAGCAAAGTGTTACAATTATCACTACTACCACTGTTTACAGTGTTCGGATCTAAAACCGCGATACCGGTTGCATCAAGGTAAATGGTAGTATTCTTGGTATTCGTTACGGGGCTAATCGTATCGAGCACGGTTACCGTAAATGAAGCACTATCAACATTTCCGGAATTATCTTCTACTATAAGATAGCGAGTATTTACTCCTAAATGTGTACAAGCGAATATCGAATCACTTAGATACATTTTCTTGATTCCACAGACATCAGAGGAACCATTATCAACCATGGCGCTGCTTATTACCGAGGTACCATTATTAGTAAGATAAGTGGTTAAATTCTGAGTCTGCACTGATGGGTTAACAAGATCAAAGTCGGTAACCGTAATGGTATCAAAACCTTGGCAGCCATTAGAATCTAACATGATTACCGTGTAGGTTCCGGCTGAGATGGTATCCGCTAAAGCGGTAGTATCCCCATTTGACCACAAGAATGAATATGGTGGAACCCCACCACCTGGAACGGCCAGTAACTCACCATCATTTGCGCCCGGACAAACCACCGGTTTCTGTAGGGTGATGCTCAAGGCAATTGGAGCAGGCTCAACAATTGTGAAGGTATCTGAATAAGTACAGCCCGTTAAGTCTGTTACCGTAAGGAAATAAGTACCACTAGTTAGGGAGTCTGTGGTGGCGGTGCTATCACCATTACTCCATGCATAAGTATAAGGTGGACGTCCACCGATAACAAAGGCTTCCAACTCTCCATCCCCGGCGCCAAAACAACTGATATCTGAAAGTCCAACAGAATCAATCATAAGTGAATCAGGAACATTTAAAATTAAAACGTTACTGTAGGCGGTATCCCCGCAGGTGGTATCAATTACCCTTCTTCTAAAATACTTAGTATCAAAGTGAGTATCCGGAGATTGATAGGTAAGACTATCATTATTACCCGGAGCATCAGACCAAGAGTTTTGATCGGATGAAACCTGCCAGGTGATGGCATAATTCCCAGATCCGCCTACAATAGAATCAATGTTATTAAAGGGTGGCGCCATGGTTCCATTACAGATATGAATCTGGGCGGCAGGAGGAGGCACTACGAAATAAGTAGTACCTGCAAGACCAGATGGTAGGTTGTATTGAAACACCGTATCCTTAGTCTCTGCAACACGCATGTAGAAAGTGCCGCCATTCCAACCATCGCCAAATGAATCAAAGGCCTCAAATTTTAGGGTGGTATTTCCAGGCACGCATAACTGATGCTCAGGCGCATAGGTAGGACCATAGTTGGTAGAACTGGTAGGATAAAAACCGAAATTTACATCCTCAATCAAAGTTGAGGTAGCACTATCGGAAAGCACCCATCTCATCTCTGAGCCAAAACCTTGAGCCTGCATGATGATTTCCACCGCAACCTCGCCTGGTCCGGGTGTTGTACACTGGGCTCTCGTGTTCGCACTGAACAGCAAGAGTAAGCCGACCAGTAAAGAACCCGAAAGGCTCTTCAAGCTTATTTGATTAAGATAGTTATTCTTCATAGCACCACGTTTAAGATTCTGTTGAGTTGGGACTTATATTCACTTCGAAAAATTGGGTTGAGTCGGCGTTATTGGTTACCACAATGAGCGGCAATCCGGAACTGCGAGTCAAAAACTTTAGGTCTTTAGCATCTTTTGGGCAATACAAGCCAGTTGGTTCATAGCGCCATTTACCTTTAGCATTACCGAAAAGGACAAAGCCAGAACCTGCATCATAGCGAGGAGTTTCAGGTTCAGTGATATAATGATTTCCCAATCCAATTAAATCGGGATAACCATCGGCATTTAAATCCTTTAATACCATTGCATTGATTGGAGCAAGCTGAGCCTCTAAGGGTAAATCTTCGGCTTGGAATGAATCCCCATCGCTTAAAAAGACCTTAGAAGCAAAATCAACCGCCTTAAATTTCAATGCTTCGTCTAACATCTCTGCTCCATAAATCTCCTCTAAGGAGGCTGAAGCAAAATCGGAGTACTTTGGATATTTCTCTTTCAAGAAAGGCATTTGCTGGGAAGAACACTCTCGACCACGAACTGGTACGAGTTTATCTTCATACTCCTTGGCTAATACAATGTCAATATTCCCTTCACCATCAAAATTGTTGGCAAACAGGTAAAGCGGTTTCTTGGAACTGGGTTTGTATTTGTTGTTCAAACCAATGTTTCCGGCCAGTATATCCGGGCGCCCATCATCGTTAAGATCGGCAACCTTTAAACTACGCCACCACCCTTCAGTATCATTAAGCTGGTAGTCTGCAGAACGATTCACAAATTTCCCCTCTTCCTGGATGAATAAGCTTAATGGGGTCCATTCACCGGCAATGAGTAAATCGGGTCGATCATCACCATTAAAATCAGCCCATTCTGCCGCAGCTATCATTCCGAGCTTGAAGGTTCCAAGCAGATCGACCGTTTTGTCAATATACTTGCCATTTTCAAATACTAAAAGTTTTGAGCTAGGTATGCGGGGATATTCTCCTGGACTGGTGCGGGCACCTACAAATAGATCTATATCTCCATCTCCATCAAAGTCTGAGGCGGCTACGGTTTTAGTGCTAGCGGACCAGGATGGTAACACTCCCGCTTTACGGACAAAACTTCCGCCTCCTTCGTTCTCATAGAGGCGATCATTTAGAACTGAAGCATCGTACTGGAGCATTTCTGATCCACCACCCGAGCATACATAAAGGTCCTGATCACCATCTCCATCATAGTCATAGAATAATGCAGACATATCCTCAGAGCGAAAATCTTCCGTCCAGGGTTGAACTGGAGCTAGTGCAAAGGTTCCATCTGAATTTTGAAACCATAAGGCTCCCGATTGATGCTTTCCGCCTCCTATGTAGAGATCATCCAATCCATCCCCATTGGCATCCCCCACTGCAACCCCCGGTCCTAGTCGACCTTGCGAATGTGGTAGTAATACCTCTTGCTTGAATTCATTATAAGGTTCATCATAATGCTTATGATTCACCGGTAAGCTTTCGCCCTCCAAGGCATAAATCAATTGATCATCTTTATCCTGAAGAACATCAGGACCTCCGGCAATTGACTGCATTCCCGAAGCTTTGAGACTTAAGATTTGATTTGCGGGAAGGTTTTCAGACTTCGTCCAGGTATCATCAGGCCATTGCACCCAAAGCTCCTCTACTAAATCGGCATCATCCAGGCCAAAGTATAAGACCGGATCCATGGATGAGAAATATCCGCGAATAGGAGAAAGCTCTTGATATTGCCAGCCTTTGGCGCTTTTAATATATACCTTGGAGTTGAGTACAGATTCCTCCTTCTGAGCACCCATCAATTTTACCTGAAGGTGATTTTTAGTGCTGGTATTTTCGAAGACGAATGAGGTATCATCAATATTATTCATCACCAGATCCAGATCCCCATCTAAATCTAAGTCTGCATAGGCTACACCATAGGTAAAGGCAGAATCATTACCAAAGGCCGAATTAACCTTTTCAAACTGCACCATTTCTCCCTTGTTGTAATACAACTCATTTGAAAGGGGAATACTTGGCATCATGGCAAATAGACCTTCCTTTAAATGATTGGGAACTGATCCACCATTCTCGTCCTTTGCCTTGCGCATTGCCTGACGGAAATCATTATCCCGAGGATAGCGGCGAATGCCATTACTGATAAAGACATCCTTATAGGTATCTCCATCAAAATCCTGCAGTAGGGCCGTCCAACTCCAATCACTTTTAGCCAGCCCGCTTTGATGGGCGACATTTACAAACTCACCTTTACCATTATTCAATTGCAGACTATTGAACATGTATTGGTAAGGTAGCTTGAGGTATTCAGTTAGATAGTAGAACAACTGTGTGTTCATACTAGCCATCAATGTTTTACTGCGGTAGTGGTCATCAATAGCCATGTCTACTACGAGAATCTCCGGATGCAGATCGTTGTTCAGATCGGCAATATCCACCCCCATTCCGAAGTAGGTGATCTGACGAGTACGAGCTTTCTGTTCATCTATAAAAGTGCCATCACCCTGATTGATATACATGAAGTCGGGAACCGAATAGTCATTAGCGACATATACATCCACTAAACCGTCTCCATTTATATCAGTAGTGGATAAGCCCAGACCATAGCCATAAGCCAGCATTCCAGCATCAAGGGTTACGTCGGTAAAACCCTCTTCGCCATCATTGCGATAAAGGTGATTGGTGGCCTCCAACATTAAGTTGGTATCTTTCATCATCTCCACAACCTTGGGAATCTGAACACCCCAGTATGTCGTATGATTCATTACGAAGAGGTCCAAATCACCGTCCTCATCATAATCGAAAAAGGAAGAATGGGTAGACCAATTGGAATCGTCAATACCGTATTCGGCGGCGGCCTCTTCAAATTGAAAGTTTCCTTGATTTATAAAAAGTCGGTTTCTTCGATCATCTGCTTCTACAGAAGGCCCACCACATGCGATATAGATATCTAAAAGACCGTCCTGATTGACATCTGCCATGCTCACACCATTGGTCCAGCGATCTTCGGCTTCAATTATCGGATCATTGATTACCTCAAATTTCCAATTCCCGAGATTCTTATAAAGCTTGTTGGGACCAGTGTTTGAAGCAAAATAGATGTCCGGCAGATCATCTCCATTCAAATCACCAACCGCTAATCCACTTCCATTATAGTAGTTCTCGAAGGTGAGCACATTCTCATGCGTGAAAATGTTCTCTTCCAGATTATTCACGAAATCCACACCGGTTTCTGAAGCTGTACGCTTTACAAAAAGTGCTGCCTCTTTAGCAGAGCTATCATCATCCTCCTTTCCGGAAGGCTTACAAGCCGTAGAAAGTAGGGATAGCACGAAAGTGAGAGCAATGAACTTGCTAATATGTGAACTCCTGGAATTCATCGAAAGTGTTACTCTCCGATATTTCCACCATTGAGTCGCGGAACCCCGTTTATGGTAACCATAACGGTATTCTCAGAATCACAACCATTAGCATCAGTAATGGTCAATTGATACTGATCCACTTCCAATGCATTTGGATCGGTAAGAACTGCAGATGAAGTCATGGAATTGAAGGTATAGGTAATTCCTCCGGTTCCACCTGTAAAGTATACGGTAACCGAACCATCATTACCTCCAAAACAGGTTACGTCCGAATTAACCACAACAGAATCGATGTAGAGTGAATCCGGCTGCACTACGTTAAAAGTATCACTAACCACGCAGGAATTGGTATCTGTAACTCGCACCCAATATGAACCTGGAGCCAAACTGTCAACCGTCATTGTAGTGTCTCCGGTACTCCACAGGTATTCATAAGGTGGGGCTGAACTCATGGCATTTGCAGAAAGTATTGCCGAGCTATCACCATAACAGGCAATCGAAGAATCGGCCACAATACTTGCGGTTAAAGGATCCTTTTCAAAGATTTCAATGTCAATAGAATCGGCACAACCGGTTTGATCCGTTACGACAATTTTATAAGGCCCCGGTGCTAATCCGGTTCTTGTCATGCCACTACCTCCATCACTCCATGTATAGATATAAGGAGGGGCTCCTCCGCTAACATGAATGGTTGCTCCTCCATCATCAACGCCAGAACAGACCGCAGAATCTACGGTAGCCGAATCTACTAAGAGGGAATCTGGAACTCGCAGTACGAAGTTGTTGTAAATACTATCATTTAATATTGTATCCACTGCCAAGCGACGGAAAAACATGGTATCAGTTTGCGATCCGAGCGGTTGATAATTATAAATATTCCCTCCCCAAGCAGTAGCAGGAGACCAATTCACATCGTCTATGGACTCCTCCCAGGAGTAAACAAATTGACCGGTATCCGAAGAAATGGTATCGGATACCACTAATGCCGGTGCAGTATCACCCTGACAAAGATCAAAGTCGACGGACGGGATAGGCACGGTAAAGTAAACCGTTGAAGATAAGCCACTTGGTAAACTATAAGTAAAAACTGTATCCTGATTGGATTGATAGCGCATGTAAAAGGTACCACCATTCCAGCCGTCTCCAAAAGTATCAAAAGCGTCAAGCTGTAGAGTCTCATTCCCTGGAACACATAGTTGATGCTCTGGAGCGTAAGTAGGACCGAAAGTAGTGTTGTTAGAGGGATAAAAGGAAGAGGGCACACTTTCTATGGTTGTGCCTGAAGTACTGTCCAAAAGTGTCCAGCTCATTTCAGGCCCAAAAGATTGAGATTGCATTACTATTTCGACCGCTACCTCTCCAGGTCCAGGAGTAGTACATTGCGCCTTACTTTGATAGGCACTTATAAATAGAATGAAGATGAAGAACGACGCAATTGCATTGCGTCCGAAAGAAAGTGGGGGGAGCTTTACTCTCATGACGTGTTTGATTGGTTTTGGGTCAACTTAACATTGCCTTAACCCGCAATGGGCATTAAATTGGCGTCTTGTCAACGATATCAAAGAAACGAAAAAGAGTTAAAAATCGAAAACAAAAAATTTCGCTGATTATTAAGTGCTTAGTGAATTTAACAGTTTCAATTGAGTCTACTATTGAATGAAAATGAACGATTTTTACAGAGTCTATGCTTAGAGTAAATCGATCTATAGAAGTGGCTATCGCAGTAGTGTTAGTAATGTTAAGCCTTAACGGTTGTAAGGAGAAAGGTAATCGGTTGTCCGAATCCAACAGTATATATTTATTAGAGCATGCTGATAACCCCATTAATTGGCATACTTGGGGAGATTATGCATTAGACATTGCTACAAAAAACAATAAATTAATTGTGGTAAGCATCGGGTATTCTGCCTGTCATTGGTGCCATGTAATGGAAGCTGAATGCTTTGAAAATGAAGCAGTAGCAGAATATATGAATCGCCACTTTGTTTCCATTAAAGTAGACCGTGAAGAGCGACCAGACGTAGATCAAATCTATCTCCGCGCACTACAAATAATGACGGGCAAGGCGGGATGGCCTCTAAATGTTGTGTGCCTGCCGGATGGTAGACCAATTTATGGGGCAACATACCTCCCTAAGGATCAATGGTTAAGCAGTCTGGAAAAGCTTCAGAATCTATTTGAGAAAGAACCGGAGAAGCTAAAACGATTAGCCGAAGAGATCAGCAATGGTGTAGTCCAAAGTCAAATCCTTGAATACGAAGAATCGGAGAAACTAAGCCAGGAGGGCCTGGACAGCGCTTTTGCTGTCTGGGAGCAATATTGGGACTATACCTGGGGTGGTGAATTGGGTGAACCTAAGTTTCCCATGCCGGTGAGGCTAAATAGTATTCTTAACCGGGCCATGGTAAAAAAGGACTCAAACAGTCTGGAATACATTCAACATAGTCTAAACTCCATGGCAAATGGAGGTATTTATGACCAGCTTGTAGGTGGCTTTTCCCGATATAGTGTTGATAGTACCTGGCATCTACCCCACTTTGAAAAGATGCTTTATGATAATGCCCAACTGATGAGGCTTTACGCCAAAGCCGCACGTGTATTTCATGATAAGTCCTTTCTCAGGATAGCCGAAGAGATTGCGAATTTCTGTCAAGTTGAACTGAAGAGCCAAACTGAAGGTGCCTATTACTCCTCTTTAAATGCCGATACGGAGGGGAAAGAAGGTGGCTACTATTTATGGACTGAGACAGAATTAAAGGATTTGATTAAGAATGAGGAGTGGAAGCTATTTAAAGATTATTTCAGCTTAGAAAGGCCAGAAAAAGATGGCTTTGTTTTAAAACGTTACAAGGGATCTAATGAAGAGTTCGCCCTTGAAAATGGTCTGGAAAGAGAAGAATTGGAGTCCTTGGTTCAAAGCTGGCAATCTGCATTAATAGCTAAGCGAAATGAAAGAGTGAAACCTCGAGTAGATGATAAATTACTCTGCTCCTGGAATGCCTTGATGATATCCGGATATGCAGAACTATTTAGAGCTACCGGAAAAGAGAGCTATCGGACTGAGGCCATGGCAATTGCTGAATGGATTAAAAGTCTCGAAACGGATAAGGACCATAGTCTAAGACATTCCAGCCGATTGGGTAAAAAGGAGGATCTGGTGTTTATTGAAGATTATGCTTTTGCAATTTCCGCTTTTATTGACCTCTTCCTAATTAGCTCTGAAGAAGATTATCTCTATCAAGCAGAGAAATGGATACTAAAAACAGAAGAGGACTTTCTAGTGAAGGATGGCCAGTTCTTTAGCACAAACTCAAGCAAAACTAAAGGACTAATTACTGAAAGCATAGAAGTTCTGGACCAAGTAATCCCGAGCAGTAATGCTACTATGGCGCTTAATTACTTTCAATTAGCTCATCTATTGGAAAACCCCGAGTATCGAGAAAAGTACGAGGCTATGCTTAAAATAATTAAGAGTCAAGCCCTCTCCTATCCTACGGAGCACGCTCAATGGCTAAACCTGGGGCTAAAGCAATCCTATGAACACTATGAGGTAGTAATCAGTGGACCAGAAGCGGAAGCTTTGATGTTAAAGATGCAGCAATACTCTCCTCCTAATGCCTTGGTTTGTTGGGCTGCAAATAGCGACCTCAGCTTGTTTGATTACCGAGATCACAAGGAAGAAACCTTCATTTACGTTTGCCAATTTGGCTTCTGTAAGGAACCGGTTCGTACTGTTGAGGAGGCCATTGAACAGATGAATCAAGATAAAGACCAGAGCATTAAAGCGACTGGACAAAGAATCCAGTAGTAGGAATTGTTTCGCAAGATCACTTAGGTCAATTTTATGCTTTGTTTGAATATGCTTCTCTTACTACCTTTCTATATTTGAAGGATTAGCATATTTGAACCTCATCTTTATTCTCATCTACTATGCAACTGGCGATTGCTTCCAAAAGAATTAGCATCTGCGTTTCGCTGCTCCTGCTTTTATCCATAAGTCCTTCCTTATCAGCTCAAATCGCGCGCGAGGAGATGTTACCACTATTTACGCAGCTGGAAGAAAAGGACTATAAAGAAGCGCATAAAACGGCAAAGGCAATTTTAATTCGTTTTAAAAATGATTCAAGCTTTCTAATGGGCATAGTGCGCTATGGATACCTCTACTCGGGCGCAGCTCTTATTGCAGACCGCAAATTGAGCTATGAGGAATTTCGACCTTCGGCCCTGGCCTTAGAAGGTAAATTGATTCAGATGCCTGCTCATCCCACCAGTACGGATACTTCCCGGGTAATTTGGAACGTCAATGTTCTAAGCAATACTGAATCAGGAGGATTTGGTAAAACCACAACCACCAATGAAACTGGCACTAGCATATACGCTTTTGAAGAATTCCTATTTCCAAGACCATTAAAGCTTGAACTATTGAATAATAGGATTACCAGCTGTGGAGGCGTCCTAAAAAAAATTGAGTTTAACCCTACTGAATCTACCATTTGGATAATGAAACTTTATGTGGAGGATGCGATTTTGGAGGTGAATTGAGATTAGTAGATAGTAGATAGTAGATAGTAGAAGGTAGAAAGTTGATTTGGCGATAGATAGGTTGAAATACATTCGGTTTAAGGTTGTGAGCAGATTTCTGATTAATGCACTCATGGTGAGCGGTTCCTTGCTTATCGTGGGATGCTATGACCTGGATTTAAAAACCAATTTTACCGAAGAGGAAGAGGCCATAGACCTAAATGAAGTTTATGCGTCTTATTCTGAAAAAGGAGGGCCATTAGCGGAGATAGATTTTAATCAACCGCTAAATCCGGAATGGGTAAAGAAGGACCTCTTAGTACTTAAGCAGATACTGGAAGAAGCTAATCCCAATATTTACCGGTACACCTCAAAAAAGGATATGGACCTTCTATTTGAGCAAGCCTCCGCCGAAGCGAATGACTCTCTAAGCTACCTCGATTTTGTAAGACAAATTGCACGAATCTTCAATAGAATGGCCTGCGGTCATAGTGGATGGATGCATACCTCTAGCTACAGAAGCTACCGCGATTCCAGCATCAGGCTATTTCCCTTAAAAATTGTTTCTAATAAAGAGCGCTATTATGTTCTTCAGAATTATTCTTTGGATGGATCTATTCAGGAAGGGGCTGAGATTCTATCGATAAATGGACAAAGAGTCACCAACATAAATAGCATTTTAAGGAAGCACATGTATCGGGATGGCACCAGCATTCCTAAAACAGATCAGGAGATCAGCGACTATTTTCCGAACGCCTATTCGAATTTCATTGCTAATCCCGATGTATTTAAAATTAGGCTGAAGGAAAATGGAAGTATTAGATCTATCAGTTTAACTCCTCTCAAGAAAGAAACTATTGATTCAATCTCAAAAATCAATTATTCCAGCAAGAGTTCTGTTAATGAGCCGCTTCTATCCTATCGGAAGGATTCTAACGGAACCGGGATTTACTCTATTCAGTCTTTTAGAAATGAGAGGATTGAAGCTCAAGGACAAAACTTTGTTTCCTTTACGGAAGCTGTATTTCAAGATCTTTCAGAGCATAGGATCCGGAAATTGCTTATCGATTTAAGGGCTAATACTGGTGGATGGACGGCTAATGGCAAAAAGCTGTTTTCATACTTCATTAAGGATACGATGTCTTATGTTAATAAAGTAGAATTAAGTCGGGTTGATAGCTTTTCATTTCAAAGCCTGGTTTTGTCGGATCAAGGACTTGTAGACACGATGAAGTTTGAAAAGCTAAACGATGTTTATCAGTGGACTAACTACCCTAGTCTGGAAGTCTATCCGGAATTAGACCATCCTTTTAACGGTAAAGTCATTATCCTTATAGATGAAAACAGTCGATCTTGCTCTGGCATGTTTGCCAGCATGATGCGAAATCATACGGAGGCAATCTTCATGGGAGAAGAAAATGGCTCTGCCCAATGCGGCCAGGGAGGAATGCTGATAGTGGCCCAACTGCCCTATACAGGATTGATGGTTCGCACAAGTACGGCGAAGTACAGCCTTAATGTTGAGAACCCAGGCTTAAGTCGTGGTGTCGTACCCGAAATCAGCTTAGAGCCGAACCTCGAAAATCTCCTGAATGAGCAAGATCCCTTACTTGATCTGGCCTTGAAACAATTGGAGACAGAGACTAAATAGGAATCCCATTTTCATATTTTTAAGCTATGATATATCGCAAACTCCTACTTGGATTAGGATTACTCTTGATCTTACTTTCCAGTTGTACTAATGACTCTCCCAAAACCAAAGGCTTTTCCATAAATAGCTCGAGCCCCGAGGAGTCTGCCGCCTCTCGTGATGGGCTGCATCGCGATTCCGTTAACCTGGTTACTCGCCCTGGGAGCGTATTAATTACCGCTTTCCCACGACACCGTTTAATTCCCATCTACAAGCTCAATAAGCGAACCAACCGAGGAAAAGATAGCTATTGGACTGGTGGAAATTCGTATCACAGTAGTTATGGTAGTTATGGTCATAGTGGTGTTAACAACTGGAATAACAATTTCATGCCCGGATTTGAGGCCATGTACGGTTACAATATGGTGAACATCTTTCACCATGACGTATCCTCTAAACGCGTTAATCCTCTATTCGAAGAGCCGGGCCTTATCCGCACCGTTTACTATCCCACTTTAAGCAAGGATACCTTAAATGGAGAGCCGGTAGCAAGAGACTACCTTATGGTATCAATCCACGATCAGGATTCTAATGATGATAAGTATATCAATACCAAAGACTTAAGGCATTTTTATCTTTTCGATCTCTTTGGAAAGCTCATTAGTCCCTTGGTTCCACTTAACTATTCCGTAATCAGTTCGCAATATGATCCCATGAATGATTACATGTATGTGTATGCTGTTCAGGATGAAAACAAAAATGGTGAAGCTGAGGAGAAGGAAAGCTTCCATATGTTTTGGATTGATTTAAAGGATCCAAAAAACCGGGGACTATTTTACTAGCCGCTGCCCAAATGAAAATTCAGATTATAAAGTTTGGAACGCCTGCCTGGGAAGAGTCTCTCGAACTTAGAAAAGATATTTTAGGTCAATCCTTTTCTAGGGAAGAGCTTAATAAAGAAGAAAAACACATTCATCTGGCTGTTTACGACGAAGATACGCTGGTGGCAACTACTGTTTTAACACCTGAAGCACGTGGCTTTAAAATGCAGAGAGTGGCCGTTCGGGCTGATTACCAAAATCGGGGTATCGGTTCGTTACTGGTTAGGCATTCAGAAGATCTTACTTTAAAAGCCGGAATTAATCGTATATACTGCCATGCAAGAGATAGCGCCGTTGATTTTTACCGGAAGCATGACTTCAAAGCAATTGGTGAATTCTTCTTAGAAGATGGCATTCCCCATCAAAAACTGGAAAAGTTCCTCAAACTAACCTAACGATAACCCAGCTCCTACTTTAGAGCATATCCTTGTAGAGATCAGGAAAACGATACATAAGATTCTTTGCGAATGGACAAACCGGTAAAATCTTTAAATCATTCTCCCGGCAGAAATTTACTACAGAATCCAATAGCTGTTTACCGATACCTTTGCCTTCCATTCCAGCACTCACTTCAGTATGCTTGATCACTAGTTTGCCGCTATCCGTTCTCAGCAGTTCCATGTAACCTTTTACTTCTCCTCCTTCTTCCTGACGATATTCAAATTGGCCTTCGCCATTGTTCTTCCAATTCTGAGTTATCATAATGAGTGCTTTTTAATTTTCGATAGGAGTATTTCCGCCATCCTTAATTTGCTTTCATGTGTCCAGCCAGCAATATGCGGACTTAAAATCACTTTATTACTCTCCAACAAATACTCCAGGTTGGAGTTCGTTCCCTTTTGGTAAATATCTTCAAAGCTGCTTTTCTCGAATTCCAATACATCCAAACAAGCTCCCAATACTTTACCGCTCTCTAAACCGCGAATTAGAGCTTCGGTTTTTACAATATTTCCCCGTGCAGTGTTTATTAGAAAAAAGCTTTTCTTAAAGCCGGCTATAAGCTGATCATCAAGTAGGTAATGGGTTTCCTCACTCTGCGGTAGATGTAAACTTAGAATATCAGCCTCAGCTTGAATTTCTTCCCAATTTGACTCTTCCGCATAGGAATTACTAAAGCCCTGACGATACTTATCATAAGCCAGTACTCTGCAGTCCATGCCGCTCAACTTCCTGGCCAATGCTGAACCCGTGTTTCCGTAACCAATAATACCAATCGTTTTGCCCCTTAGCTCCAGACCTCGATTCTCTTCTCGCAACCAAAGGCCTCTCCTAACTTCTGAATCTGCCAAAAGTAATCGGTTAAATAGCGCTAAAAGCATTCCCAGAGCATGCTCGGCAACAGCGTTGCGATTACCCTCGGGTGCGGATAGAACCTCAATACCCTTTGACACCGCTTTATTTATGTCAATATTCTCCAGGCCCGCTCCTACTCTAGCTATGAAACTCAAATTGATGCATTGGTCCAACACTTTAGCATTAATTGGCATTCTACTACGAAGTACGAGACCCTGATAATCTGACCAATTAATTTCATCGGCCGTCGCGTCGTAGGCTTCAACCACCTCAAATTCCATCTGAGGCAGTTGTTCCAGGAATAAGGAATGAACGCGATCGAGGATAAGTACTTTTCCCTTCATAGGATGCGCCAGCTAAAGCCGGTATTTAGGAAGTAATTACTGAACAAACCGACCCCCGGACCAATACCGATCTGATTACCGGCATAAATATCCCAAAGGAATCTAGGGCTCAACTGAAAACTAAAACCCGCATCAAAACCAAGGTTATCCGCATTAGCTGAATTGAGACTTAATCCGTAAACCTCCGCAAAAACCGAATAATACTCTTTCGTATAGCTTAGTAAAACCGTCCATTGCACGGTGTAATCAATAAAATCATCGTGATAATAGCCCAGGTTTCCAGTAATGCCAAATGGTCCATCGAAAATTGAAGCCGACAATCGATAGTCTAGAATATCAAAGGAGCTTTGCGTAACCAATGCCCAATGAAAGTTCTCCGTTGAACCGGGTAAAGCTATTCTAAAATGAAGTCTGGGACTCACACCCTCCCAGCGATACTCAGCATTAAACCAGGGATTGTTTATGCCCGTATACTGCCAGGCTAAGCCAGCTTCGAGACCATAGCCCAGACCATATCGGAGGGCCACATCAGTGGATAGCTGTCTCTGTTGCACAAAGATCTGTTCATTTGCTTCATCCGTATAGAAATCGCGCCAGGCAAAACCTTGCTGCCATTGTAGACCTCCTTTCCCAAGAATCTGAGCACTAAAACTTTGGCCCGGTCTATCACTGGTGATTTCCTCCTGAGCGAGGAGAAATAAGCTTGAAAAGGTAAACAGACCTGCTAACAGAAATCTCATAAACCAAGAATTAGGCGCCCAATCTGAAAGTAAAGAAACAGACCAATAATATCGTTGAGAGTGGTTATAAAGGGTCCGGTTGCTAAGGCGGGGTCTATCTTGTATTTATCCAAAACCAAGGGAACAAAGGTTCCAATAAGCGCAGCTACAACGATCACAGCAAAGAGTGCCACACTAACTGTTAGCGCTAAACTCATTCCATAGCCCAGGAAGAGGCTGGCACCAATAATCAGAACACTCAGGATCAGCCCATTCACCAGAGCCACTCCAAGTTCCTTAATTAATCGACTAATCGTGCTATTATCGGCTAAAGCCTGACTGGCTAAACCCTGAACAATTATCGCTGAGGATTGCACTCCCACATTACCTCCCATCGCCGCAATAAGAGGAATGAAAAAGGCCATTTTAGGTATCGCTCCTATATCGGATTCATATCTACCAATAACTGAAGCCGCTAAAAGCCCTCCAAACAATCCAATCAAGAGCCAGGGTAAACGGGCACGGGTGATAGACCAAAGTGTATCGTCAACCTCAACTTCATCGGTCAAACCACTGGCAAGGTTATAGTCCTCTTTGGCCTCTTCCCTAATAAAGTCAACCACATCATCAATGGTAATACGACCTACCAAATGCCCTAGGGGATCGATTACCGGCATTACAACCAGATCGTACTTCTGCATCACATTTGCCACTTCCTCAGCCTCGGTATTGACTTCCACAGACTGGACTTTTTGAGAATACACCTCTGATATTGGAGTGCGGGTCGAAGTAGTTAGAAGCTTTTTGAGACTGAGCGTCCCGAGTAATCGATTACTATCGTCAACAACATAGATTGCGTGAACCCGCTCTACGTCTTCTGCCTGTTTACGCATCTCTCGCACGCATTCGAGGACATTCCAGTGATCCTTGACCTTAATAAGCTCCGTAGCCATTAAGGAACCAGCAGTACCCTCCGGATAGACCAAAAGTCGAGCAATGTCCATTGCCTGCTTTTGATCCTCAATGTTCTCTAAAACCTCTTTCCGTTGAGATTCATCAAGCTCGTTGATCAGGTCAGCTGCATCATCCGAGTCCAGGTTGTCAATAAGCTCCTCCGCAATTTCCTGGCCGGTATAGTCTTCAAGGATTCTAGCCCGGAGATCCTCATCCAACTCCATCAATACCTCTGCGCCTACGTCGTCGGAAAGCTTTTCATAAAAGACCAGTGCAAGCTCTTCATCCAGTTTCTCAATGATTTCCGCTAAATCAGCAGGATGCCCTTCACTCAGTAGCTCATCATATTGTGAGAAATCACGCTTAGCCAAAGCCAGCTCCAGCTGCATTAAAAAGTCCTTGCTTAATTCTGGATTCATGCGTTAAGCTTTAGCGTTATTGATACAAATTCCCGCCATGGTAGCTGTTCAGCTCTCATTTGCAGGATGGAGTTATCCAGACGCTCCAGGGGTAAATTTAGACTTTTCAAGGCATTGCGAAGGGTTTTCCGGCGCTGATTAAAGGCCGCCTTTACGATTTTAGTCAGCATAGGTATAGAAACCTCTGGCTGCCAATCCTGTCGTCGCTTAAACCGAATTACTCCCGATCTAACCTTCGGTGGCGGATTAAATTCTTCCGGTTCTACGGTGAATAGATATTCCCGCTCATAAAAAACGGCCGAAAGCACCGAAAGAATGCCATAGGTCTTAGAGCCTTCATCGGCGCATAAGCGATCTGCGACCTCCTTTTGAAACATACCCACCATTTCCGGGATAAGATCTGGGTAATCCAACATCTTGAAAATGATCTGGCTGCTAATATTATAGGGATAGTTTCCAGCCAGGGCAAATGGAGTTTGCATTTGAGCCCTAAGATCCAGTTGTAAAAAATCAGCTGGGATTATGTGCTCCTGTAATGCTGGAAAATACTTTTCCAAATACACCACAGATTCTGCATCAATCTCTACCACATAAACCTCCTTCCCGCTTTGAATAAGGTGCTGAGTAAGCACTCCCATACCCGGCCCTATCTCAAGAATCTTATCATAACCTTGACCTGAAAGCGCAGCAGAAATCCTACCCGCAGTCTCGGGATTTTTTAAAAAGTGCTGTCCTAAATGCTTTTTCGCCTTAACCATTAGTATCTATCAATCCAGCTCTGCGAAGGAGGGCTTTAGGGTCAGGATCCTGACCTCTAAAATCACGATATATTTTTGAAGGGTGCTGCGTACCGCCTGCTGCCAACAAGGCTCTAAACTTAGATGCGGTTTCTTGATCAAACAATCCCTTCTCCTTAAAAAGTTCAAAGGCATCTGCATCAAGCACCTCTGCCCATTTATAGCTGTAATAGCCGGCTGAATATCCTCCTTGAAATATATGGCTGAAACTACAAGACATATTAGTTTCTTCTTGAGCTGGAAAAAGAGCGGTTTCTTTAAAAACGGTAGTCTCCTGCTCAGCAACCGTTTCCTGTAGTGGCGATCCATCGTGCCAGGCCATATCTAATTTGGCAAAACCCAACTGGCGCACTGTGGCATAACCTTCCATAAATGTGGCCGATGCTTTTAATTTGGCAATCCATTCTGCCGGCAATGCCTCCCCGGTTTCGTAGTGATGTGCAAATAGATCCAGGCACTCCTTCTCATAACACCAGTTCTCCATTATCTGTGAGGGTAGTTCCACAAAATCCCAATAAACGCTGGTCCCACTTAAACTCGCATATTTACTCTGAGCAAGGATTCCATGCAAACTATGTCCAAACTCATGAAAGAGGGTCAATACCTCATTAAAGGTCAATAAAGATGGAGTAGTCTTGCCCGGTTTAGTGAAATTACATACAATGCTTACGTGTGGCCTTTGATCGCCTTCTGAAGTGATTTTTTGAGGACGGTAGGACGTCATCCAAGCACCATTGCGCTTTCCTGATCTCGGAAAAAAGTCCGCGTAGAAAATTGCCAAGTGGCTGCCATCCGCATTCTTTACCTCATAGGTGGTGACATCCGGATGGTACTTCTGGATATCCTTGCGTTCTTCGAATTTAATACCGTAAAGCTTATTTGCTACTGAAAAGGCGCCCTGGATAACCTTTTCCAATTCGAAATAGGGCTTTAACAAATTGTCGTCTATTTGGTAACGGTCTTGCTTCAATTGCTCCTGATAATAACTCAGGTCCCAACGTTGTAATTGATGAATTCCATCCTTATCTCGAGCATACTTTTCCAGTTCCTTCAATTCACCTTTAGCTGCAGGTAAGGCGACTTCCTGGAGCTTATTAAGGAAATCATGCACTTCCTCTGGACTCTTGGCCATTCGTTCGGTTAGGATGTAATCGGCGTGGCTCGGATAGCCAAGCAAATCAGCCCGTTCCTTACGCAGAGCCACAATTTTTTGAATGCTTTCCTGATTATCATATTCATCGCCCTTAAAGGCCTTGCTGCCATAATCGAGTAGGAGCTTTTTTCGCAAATCTCGATTTTCCGCATAGGTCATGAATGGGATATAACTAGGGGCCTGTAATCCAATAAAGTACATCCCTTCCTTACCACGGGTTTTAGCCTCCTCACTGGCAGATTCTAAAGCATAATCCGGCAAACCTTGGACCTCATCTTTGCTAAGAAAAAGTTCATAGCGATTGGTTTCCGCTAAAACATTCTCGCCAAATTGGAGGCTTAGTTGAGCTAATTCCTGATCAATGCTACGTAAGCGTTTCTGGCCAGCTTCGTCCAACATGGCGCCATTCCTTTCAAAGGAGCGATAGGTTTTATCAAGTAACATTTGATCCTCCTGATCCAATTCAAGGGAAGAATCCTTTTGCTTTACCTCCTTTACTCTGTTAAACAGTTCTGGATTAAGAATGATATCATTGCGATACTCGCTTAGCAAGGGCGAAAAATCCCGAGCCAACATTTGAATCTCTTCATTGGTTTCTGCTGAATTGAGATTAAAAAATATCTCGGCTATCCTGCTTACTCGCTCCCCTGCGTTCTCCAGGGCAACTATAGTGTTTTGAAAGCTGGGCTCAGCAGAATTCGCGCAAATCTCATCTACTTCTTGCAATCCTTCCTGGATAGCTGCTTTAAGGGCTGGGAGATAGTGTTCTGTTTTGATTTCCTCAAAGGGTACGGTGCCGAAAGGGCTATTGAATTCCTTTAATAAAGGATTAGTCATTTTATAGAATTTCGGACAAAGTTAAGCTTTGCTTTCGGTCCGATCAGTGCGGAATATCAGCGTATAAGTGTATTTGATAGTAGCTGCTTTACCTTTGTCAAAAATCCGCTCATGACGGCTATCGAAGCACAGAAACATCTAAACACTTTATGGCAAAAATGCCGTCACGAATTAGACCAACTCTTCTATTATTGTGAAGAGGAAGATTTAAAGAAGCGATTGCCTGGTAAAGGTTCCTGGTCCATAACCGAAGTGGTATTTCATATTAACCTGGTCAATGCCGCTTATCTAAAAAACATGCCTTCTTTAGAAGTTTTGGATGATGCCGATGTCAATCGAAAACTGAAACGGAGCTTCCTGGGTCGTCGCATCGAAAAATCTATGCAACTGAAAGCGGATGGAACCATTGGTTTCAAAATGAAAACTCCTTCAGTAAGTGATCCTCTTAAAGCGCAAAAAAGAGGGCATGCAGCAGTAGAGAAGGTTGTATTTCGAGAAATACTTACCGATCTGGATGAGCTCAATTCTTATATCGAGGTCCTGGATCAAAAAAAACTAGAAGCTCACTCAGTTCCGACTCTATATCCCATTTTAAAGGTGAATGCTGCAGATGCCCTATTCATTCTTTTAGAGCATGAGTTGAGGCATTTGGCACAAGCAAGGCGAATATTGGAGGCTTAGGGAGGCTTCAGGCGTCTTAGATCAAAGGATTGTCAATTTGATGAATTCCCAAATGTTTCTTTTTGGTAGTTCTATCTCGATAATGCTAATAAAGCATTTTGTATATCATAAGCTTGTTTGATTTTTTACCACTATCTAATTAAATAACTCTAGCCTTAGTATTCATTCATGCAGATAATCAATAGTTAGCGAGGATATTAATCCGAATTTTTTATATTAATAATACATCAACTAACTGCACTGATAATTAACACCTCGCTTACTGGATCAATTTTTAAAACTGGTCTAATAATAAAGGACTGCAATTGCAGTCCTTTTAATATTAGCATTCAATTGTACTAGTGTATAAGTAAATGATCTGCACTGACAAATTCAGCCACAAGGGATTGGAAACATTCACTTGCACAAGGAGGAATTGTGATTTGAAATGGGCCCGTTGGAGTAGTACAACTAAGAAATGGTGAGCTCAAATCGTAAAGGTAAACCGGATCACAAGAAGTACAGTCCTCTGATGGGCCTACACCCGCCCAATGCCATTCATAATGATTCCCTGGAGTGCCGCAGGCGCTAATGGTAATACTAGTCCCTGGCGCTACACAATAGACGGCTGTAAGACAATTCGTATTACAATTCCATGCTCCGGCCTTAACCAGTACTTCACAACTAGATTCATTACTCACTGTAAGATCTGTTGACTGTGCATTTGCACTAAAGGAAAAAGCCAATAGAACGGCACTGAGGGTTAAAATTTTAGAAAGAGTTTTCATGTTAAAAGAATTAAATTGTTATATCTAATTCCCCAATTTAATTTTTTAAACTCGGATAAACATGAATTAAACATTAAGTTAATCCATTAATTAAATTTTAATAATTTACTCAACTAATTAATTATAATGCAACCAACTTACCCTGTATTGCTTAACACCGAAACAGAATTATAAAAAAGATGTAACCCGATTTGAATAGCCTGCCAAATGTTTTAACAGTAATGCCTTAGGGTAAATGATGTCAATTAGTATAGTAAGGGCTGAACACTCTAAGATAGACCAAGAACTCTCTGGGAACTATAGGCGAATCCAATCCGCTAATGCCTTATATAGAGGCTCCCACTGCGTTCTTCGAAGTCTTTAAATGGCAGTTTGTAGCGTAAACGGTAGATGTAAATTCCGCTCGGACAGAATTCTCCATTAAAGCGGCCATCCCAAGCTTGTTCTGGTTGCTTACCCGAAAAAAGGACCTGTCCCCAACGATTATAGATTATTAAATCATAGCTCTCAAAGGCGCAGGCGCTTTTTATCCGGTAATAATCGTTTAATCCATCTCCATTAGGTGAAAAGGCATTAGGCATGATGAAGGAACAAGTATCGCAATCGACAAAACTTAAGTGAATGCTGTCCTGTAGCTCGAAACAAGAACCGATATAACTAAAAACCGTCCAGCCTGTGTCATAAATACTACGGCGTTTATCATCACTTCCATCAGACCAAAGGATTTCTCCCTGTGCATCACTAAAATCTACCCTAAGGCTTTTGCCCTCGCATATAGTGGAGTCTATGCTTTCCAAAGGTGTAATGCTATCAATGGGTTTATAGCGTAGGTGCAAACTATCAATGCGGAAGCATGAGTTTTCATTCCAGATACTTATCTCATACCAGCCAGTGTCTTTCAAATAGCGAAAGTTATTATCAGATCCATCGGCCCAGTTAAGTGTGTAATAGCCGGGGTAGCCCCATCTGATACTATCTCCCTTGCATAAAGCAGTGTCCTTGCTTATGGCATGTTTATAAAAATCATCGGGAGAAATTAATACACTATCATAAACCGAGCAGCCATGTTCTAAGCCTACTTCCAAGGAATACCAACCTGTATCCCGAACCCATATTAGACTATCGCGAGAATTGTTATTCCACCGATATTCCCCTACCAGGCTGCTAGATAAGGCAATACTATCTCCGGGACATAGGAATCTGTCAGGACCGAGTATTGCCCTTGGTCCATGCGGAAGTGTATCAATAAAAATAGTATCGTAATAAGTGCAGCTCCCTATAGTGCGCTCTTGCCAATACATACCTGCCTGGGTAATTAAAAGGGAATCCCCTTGACTATTGTCACTCCAACGATTGGTGGTATTGTGGGGTAATGGTGAAACTAACCAAAGGCTATCACCACTGCATATGCTCTGATCCGGCCCTAGAAAGCTCGTTTCATCAGGATAATTATAATAAGTCCAATCAAAGTAAGGTACCGTGCTATCCGTTCGTCCGTCTGCTCCATCCTCACTACCATGACGAAGAGTATATGCCAAGGTTCTGCCCCCTCTTCCTCCAGAAACATCGATTGCTAAAAGTCCCTGGGAGTTATCTGCATATTGAGAATTTGGATAATAGACGATACCTCCGCCACCTCCGCCACCCGGACCGGTGATTCCGGTATGATTATTCCCGCCAATTCCTCCTTTAGCTTCAACGAATACAAAGCCTATTAAAGTCTTATAACGTAAAATGACGGTTCCTCCCGCTCCACCGCCACCGGCACCATTCGGACCATGCTGTAGTAGGCTACTATAGCCATGTCTGCCATTTAGGCGAATAGTACCACCATTACCTATTAGGGTATCGCAATCCAGGATAAAAATGCCACCCCCGTGGCCAGATAATTGAATATCCTGATAATTAAGTCTATTCTGAAGCATGGTATCCAATTGCCCTGAACCACCATAACCACCCATGAAAACTCGATAGGGATCCAGAGGCAATTCTGCCCCGCCTATTCCTCCAACACTATCCATACTGCAGTTAATAGCGGTGTTACCGCCTTGACCACCAGCACCGCCATTTCCGCCTCCGCCACCTCCGGCTAGAAATCCATTTCCACCACCACCGCCATTAAAGGCTTTTCCCCTGCCATTAGCCTTTGAAGCCGGAATTGCCGCCGCTCCAAGACCTTTTCGACCAGCAAACTCTGATGTGTCCGGAAAATGGTATGCTTGAATATCACAGCTATCGGAAAAATCAATGGCACTCAAGCCCGGATAAACGTCGCCCCATCCGGACCAGTTGCCAAAACCCCAATTTGCGGTACCTAAGAAATTAGTCGCATTAATATCTCCGCTCAAGAGAAACTTATTGACTTTAATGAAACCGGTGCTCAGTTTATACCAACTAGCATTAATTCCGAAGGTGGAATCAATTTTCACAAAATCATCTTCGATCACCCAATTTAGAGTCGTGTAGGGTCCAGAATAATAAGGTGGCAGAAATCGATCTAAAACCACCCCTACCCCTTGGCTGCCAGACACACATTCCTTAACATAGGCAATGTCGTAGCGGCCTGCATCATTGAGATTAATTAAGTCTCCAAAACTCGGGCCATCCGTAGTGTTGATGCTAGCTCCGCTGCGATTCATAAGGTAAATAGGCACATCGGATCGACCAATCCAAGTATTGCAATTCCAAGGGGAATTTCCCTGTGGAAAGTAATATCCTAAGTCAAAGAATATCGTATCTCCGCAGTCTCCTGGAACCTGAGATTTCACTCTCATTCCAGAGTATTGCCAATGCCAATTTGTGCCCGAAGTGGGTTGAAACCAATAGCCACTGTTATTGGGCCAAACAGTTTGGCCCATAGCTATTGTGCTAAATAGGAAAAGGAGGCAGAGATAACGCATTAGAGTTTAAATATAACTAATTGTCTCTCAGGCTGAAGTAATTCAAGACATTAAAATCTGACCATGGCTATCTAGCTTCCTAATTTACTGTTTAGATATCACCTCACGCTTATCACCCTTTTAGCTTCCATAATAATCAGCAAAGCCAAGAGATTCCCCCTACCGATCAGGTTTAATTTAACCCCATCTATTTCTGAAACACAAGAAATGATAGGAACTACCTTAAGGAGAATGGATCAAAAAAAACCGCCCCGATCAATGATCGAGGCGGCTTCTTTCATCACAGCTAAATAGCTTAGTTCACGATCTTAATCCACAGATCTCCGCTGTAAGCTCCATTCAAGTTAGAAGCTTTCGCTTGATCCGCAGCTTGATAAGAATCAAACTTCAATAGGTATACATAGTAGAAGTTATTGCTCGCATCCTGGAATACTTGTGCATCCAATCCCTGGCTGCGTAAACGATTCATCAAACGGTTTGCATTACCCTGATTTCCGAATACTCCCGCAGTTACGTAGTATCCCGGAGAACCTGGCGTAACATTAGACGCCATATTGTTACTAGGATAGTTTTGCGTTCCAGTATTAGAAGTTCCCGACTGATTCTGATTTGACGGGTTGTTATTCATGTTGTTCTGACGCTGATTCTGCAGATCCTGCATGCTACGTCCACCATCATTGCTGGTATTCGTGTTATTGCCAGGATTGTTACGGTTATTCTCCGCAGCTTTATCTGCCTCAGCTTTCAAACGCTCTACTTCGGCCTCCATTTTCTTACGCTCCTCTTCAAGAGCTTTGGCCATTTCATCCTTGTAGTCGTCCTTGAATTCTTCTAACTTCTCATCAATGGTTTCATCCACCTCATCACGCTGACGACGAAGATCACGTTTAACACGCTTCAATTCGTTCTGTAAACGCTCATTCTCCTTATTGCTACCAAAGCGATAGGTTAACATAAACTCATGACTTGTACCAAAGTTGGAAGCATAAGTATTGGTAGAGAAGTCATAGGCATATCCCAGTGTAAGGGATTCAGAAAGATTTAGTCCAATGTTAGCAGTTACACCGTAGTTAGAACGGAACATCGCTCCAACATAGCCGTATTCTACCATATTGTAAAGCAGACCTGCATCGATTTGGAAGGGTACTGCTTCTGCAGCACGAACCATCACAATCGGACTTAAAACCTGCTTATCTCCGGCAAATTTGAAATCATACTGAGCAGATGCCACATAATGGCGAATCAAGTTGTAATTGATATCGCTTGGATTAGTAGCATATACCACATTCTGACTTAAGAGTTGCGGCGCAGCAAAACCCAAGGTGAAATCACGTACATTCAAACTCAAACCCAGGTTGATATCGAAAGTACCACGATTAGGAGCGACTACAGTGAAAATATCTCCCGCATCGCGAGCACGAACACCGCTCTGATCTATACTCTGGTTAATATAGCCCGCACCTAATCCACCGGAAAGACCTATATCATCACTTAATTGAACATGATAGGCATAGTTTCCATAAACACCTATCCGGTTTAGGATATCCGTTTTATCGGAAAATCCATAAACACTCCAACCTACTCGACCATCATTCAAACTACCATTAACACCTAAAGCAGATGTTTCTGGAGAGCCTTGAATACCGGTCCACTGGCGACGGTGTAAGATGGTAGCTTCTGTAACTCCTGAACTTCCTGATAAAGCAGGGTTGTAGATATAAGGAGTAAAGAAGTAATTACTGTATAGCGGGATCTGTTGGGCTTGCGTGAAGGTAGCCATCAGTCCCAGGCCAATTAAAAGGATTAATTTCTTCATGCTCTTCATCTTATTGTTGGTTGCGGATTATGGTGATGGCATTTTGCATGCGAACTTCGCCGCCACAATCGAGTATGTAGTAATATGTACCATCCGGTAGATCGTTACCACCATTATCGGTACCACCCCAGGTTCCTGGGAAGTTTTGATCATCATAAACCACAGAACCCCAACGATTCATTACGGTTAATGCACAGGCATCTCCGCCCATCAACTCACGAATATCCCAAAGGTCATTCAGTCCATCACCATTTGGTGTGAAGATGTTGAAAGATTGATTTACAGCAGAAATCTGATCTGGAATGTTACTGTTGATAATGATCTGTAAAGAATCCAGTCCTACACAACCTCGTGCATTGGTAACCTCTACATAGATCGTTACAGTATCAGCCAACACACCATCTTCAAGGACCTTACTAACCTGTATAGTCTGACTTAGGAAGTCGCTAAACTCTATCGGTTTATTAGCATACCAACGATAATTGGTTCCACCGAAAGCAGTAAGCGTGGCAATCTCTCCAGATTTAATTATCTGATCAGGACCTGCAGCTGCACTTACGGTTAAAGCGAATACCGTTACCGTATCTCTGGTGATACAGCCATTTATGCCAATCGCTTCCGCTGGATACTGTCCAGGAATATTGATGTATCGAGTGGCACCCGGTACGCTTCCATTATCCCATGAAACGGAATTGAAAGTTCCTTGTGCAACAAATAGGATACTATCTCCCGGACACAAACCGACCGAATCTCCCGGGAAGAATGAAAGATCTGGTGCATCAAAAAACACGACCATTAATGAGTCGGTATTAGAGGCACAAGTTTGTAATCCAAATATGTTGAAATAGGTGGTAGCCAATCGGAACCAGGCCGTATCCTCATTAAATCTCTTATAAGTAGTATCGATTTGTAGAGTTACCAGGGTATCATTGGCGAGGTTCATCCACATATTACTTTGCGGATTCCACTGTTGCCATTGATAGTTCCAGGGTGTTAAGCCCAGGACCGTATCCGTAGCGGATACCAAAGCTGAATCGTATAAACAGAGATTAAAACCTGTTAATCCTGCCGTTGATCCGGGGAACTCTCGTTCCTGGAGCATCGTTGTTGGAAGACTATCCACGAAAACGCGATAGATGTTTGAAGTATCAACACAAATACCATCATCAATGGCCACCCAGTAGTTACCGCTTTCACGCAGGATTAAGTCCTGATTGGTCTCTCCCAGGATCGGATAGCGTACCCTTGTCCCAAGATTAACATCAAAAGAATCAGTTAACCACTGGTATGAGTAGAAATAACTGAAGTTGATTAATGAAGCTGGGGTTGCCGGTGCTCTAAGGATAGCTGAATCGGTCTCACAGAAGTTAACCGAATCTTGACCTACAATAAAAGCATTTGGGGAATTCACAATATTCAGGCTGTACTCAGGGAACCAGCGAATGGCCACCGAATCTGACTCAAAGAAACAAGTCTCAATGCCTTTGAAAGTAGTTTCAGTGTGAATCCGCACCCGGAAATAGCGAATCTCAGGTTTTGGATTTTGGAAGTACGGTTGTCCTGGATCAGACAAACTTGTATCAATAACAATCGTAGTAAGGGTATCGAAAGTACCGCCTGCGGTAGCAGAAACATTTTTCCATGGATCAGCTCCGGGAGGTACAGTTGGGTCGTACCATTGCCACTGATATTTCCAACCTGGATCGGGAACAGAAGGCACGGTGGTTAGAAGAACAGAATCCTTCATACAAATCTCATTGAATACAGTAGGTCCTGTAAAACCTGGGAAAGGAATGCCGGCAACCACTGCATCAGGAAGGGTATCAATATTCACCCAAAACTTCTGCGGTTCTAATGTTGTATCTACACAGAAACCGTCGTTTATTTCTACTCGATAGTGATTCCACCCCGGACGAGCAGTTTGAGGGTTAATCTGTAAAGTTCTTTGAGTTGCAGTAGGATGAGTTAATGGATACCATTCGGGCTGTCCGTTGGCATCAATACTATCAGTTAACCACTGATAAGTGTAAGTTAAGCCCAAGCCTGGTGTTGGCAATGGTGCATTAAGCAAGGCTATTTGATCAATACAGAGCTCGACCGAATCTATGGGTGTCCCATTAGAAGGAATCGGCTTATCTACCGAATAGGCAAAAGCATTATTGACATTGTTCCCATCAAATGATATTCCCGTCGGGGTAATAATCGGACTGACGAAGACCGTATCCGAATTTATTGAACATAAACCTCCGTTAGTAGTAACAGCGTAATAAGCTCCCTGACCGAATACAATCAAAGAATCTTTCGTTTCGCCTGGAATGGGCACCATACCATTATACCATTGAATCGAACTGGCATTGGTAGTTACCCTTATAAATAGTGAGTCTTTAAAGCAAAGACCAACATCTGGTAAAGAGCTGTAAGGATTGTCAACCGTATCAATTCTTGTTTGATTGCGAATGAGCGCAATAGAATCGATAGCAGCGATTGTTGGAATCCTGTTAATTTGGAAAAAGGCGGTATCACTAAACCCGTCTACCGGAGTAATGGTACCATTGTTATTTCGGTTGATGATTCGAAAGCCATAAATTCCAATAGGCGTATTACAAGGAATTACCAGAGAAGCCCACTTCTTACCACTACTAAAAGTATCTGATGGTAAGGTCAAAGCGGTGGGAGGATCGTCCTTTTCCAAGAGCGTAAGCTCTAACAGAGTGGCAGTTCCCCAGGCTAAACCGGGATTTGTCGCAAGCTGATATTCAAAACTTGAATTGCTTGGGAAGTTGGCGTTCGGCTTTATCTCATATTCTACCAGGATTGTATCACACTGACAGATGGCATCGGCGAAGTTTACATCGCTTACCCCACTGAGAATGTCAATTTTACCGGCAGAAATTACCTGTTGTGCCGCCATTGGACTGGAGAGGGCACCCAGGAACAAAAGATAAAGAATTGGCCTTAACAGGTTCTTCTTCATAATTGGAATAGTTTGCAAAATGTTGGCAATTTACAGCATTCAAAAGGACGAAAGCTCCAAATTGTTTTGTGGATATTGACAATTTAGTTAACGATCTTCGCTTTTTCCTGCTGCCTATGGGAGCATAACGTTAAATAAATGTGAATGGTGGGGTACTTTATCAATAGAATCAAGGCTTTCGGGCACGCCTTCAACGGAATCTACCTTTTGTTTAAAGAAAGTGCTCACGCCAGAGTGCATCTTCTCGCAGTCCTTGTTGTAACTGGATTTGGACTCTATTTGGAGATCACAAAAGTAGAATGGCTAGCGATAATTCTATGTTACGGACTGGTTATCAGCATGGAAGCTCTTAATTCCGCTATTGAATATGCTATTGACCTGGTTAGCCCTGATATTCATCAACTAGCTAAAAAAGCAAAGGATGTTGCTGCCGCCGCAGTGCTTATTTCAGCAATGGTAAGTTTCCTGGTTGCGATCCTAATTTTCTCTTCTTATTTAGCTTAAAATCCTTCATCCTGATTCAATCCTGAGTTATCTTTGATAAGAATCTGAATCGATGAAACCATTAGCCTCCCTCCTTCTTTTTTTGATTCTCAGTTTTGGTAGCTACGCACAAAATGAAGTAAAATTTGATGATGGAACGCTAGCCCAATTCAAAACCTTTAATGACAATCCGAGAGTTCGGCCGAACTACTACCTCATCGCAGACCTAGGCCCCGTTTTAAGCCTTGATAATTTCGATGAAATGATGATGAGCATACAACTGCGAGGGGCATGGCAATTACAACAGAAACTTCAGCTTCACGGGTACTTTCATATTGCCCCTCAAGACCTGAGCTTCAATACCACCAGCTTAGGATTCCATTATCAGATCAAAGCTTCTGAAGGAAATAGTAAAACTCGTATCCCCATAAAGAGCAAAGTTGAAGGTGAGGTTGTTAAGCGCTATTGGTTAAAGCGACCCATGCTTCATTGGAATAGTCTGGACTTATACGCGGGCTATAGCAGAAGAGGCATCGCTCCAAAACTTGGTTTGGATGGAAATTACCTCAACCCAAGGATTGATGATGGATTGATCTATACCAGTTTCCACAATCCGGATTTAACCGTGCACAGTATTGATTTGGGTTTCTCTTTGAGCCAGCAAAAACTGTTTGACTATTCGGTGGATCAGACGCAATACCATTATTTTTCATTTATCAGGAGTACCGTAAAAGTGCATATTCCCATTGCACGAAGTGTTGCCGGTGATTTAAGTTTTCTCGATCCCAACACGGGAATAATTACCAATGATCAACGCAGGGAAAACCTTGATATACTGGATGATATCTTAGAGCCAATTGGTTTTTCTCTTGATAATGAATACTTAATAAGCCGAGGCCGAACCGGTAGACACTGGATTCAAAATCTTGGACTGGAAATTGGTTATTATCCCTTCCTGGAGAACGAAAGGATCTATGTTCGGTTATACACCGGAATAGGATACAAAGGCTAAAACGTTAATGACAATGACCTACGCGCAATTGCTGGAAGAAATTAAGCAATCCCTGGCAGCTTCAAACGAAATTGAAACTGCCCTTAAAGTGATCTGCGAAAAAATAAACACTGGCTTGGATCATTATGATTGGGTGGGATTCTACTTTATGGATCATTCCAATCAAAAACTGCATTTGGGTCCCTATGTTGGTGCACCTACAGACCATACAGTTATTGATTTTGGCAAAGGTATCTGCGGACAGGTAGCAATTAGCGGTGAAACCTACTTCGCTGCGGATGTAAACGCGGAGAGCAATTACATTGCTTGTAGCATTGATGTTAAATCGGAAATTGTGGTTCCCCTCTACCAAGGTGAAATGCTAATTGGACAGATTGATATCGACAGTCACAGGGTAGACCGTTTTCAAAAAGAAGATGAAAGCTTTCTGAAAGAGGTAAACCGATTAATAAGTGAGCGATTTACAAGCTTAGAAGAGTATGTAGAGCAATTAAAGTAGTTACTGCCCGCTTCGAATAGCGTCAACAGGGTTTAATCTCGAACCTTGCAAGGCTGGTAAAAAGCCTGAAACTAATCCTATCACAGCCGAAATGGTTAGGCCTTGGATAACATTGCCGAGTTCTAGTTTGATTTCGAAATCCATCTCACCTGCGATATAGGGCAGGGACAATTGTCCGCCATATACCAAGGCTATCCCTAATGTTCCGCCGATTAGACATAAAATTACAGACTCCAATAGGAACTGGCTTAGGATAAAACTCCTTCGAGCCCCTAAACTCATTTGGATTCCAATCTGATTGGTCCGTTCTTTTACACTCACGAACATGATATTGGCAATCCCAAATCCGCCAACTAGTAAACTGAAACCACCAATCAATAGACCCGCAATTCCTATCGTAGAGAATAAGCTGTCTAGATTATTAGAAATCATTGAGATTTCATTGAGGGAGAAATTATCCTCCGCCCTGGGCTTTAAGCGACGAATCGCACGCATGGCACCGGTTATCTCATCCTTCATTTCATTCATGGAAACACCGGCTTTCGCTGAGGCCATAATCACTCCACCATCCTGATTCTTCAAACTCATTAGATTCCCAACATAGGTTACAGGAACCAGTATGGAGCCATCCATATCGTTACCAACCAGGCTCTTTCCTTGTTTTTCTAAAACTCCTATTACCCTGATTTTTCGGCCCAAAACACTGAAGGTTCTACCTATCGGATCAGCGGTTCCATAAAGGCCTTCTGCAACATCATGACCAAGCAATGCCACCGGCCGCCCTCTTGCCGATTCCAAATCCGAAAAGTATCGACCGGCTGAAACCTCAAACTTCCAGATAGTATTGTAATCATGAGAGACACAGAGCACATTAGCCGATTCTACCGAATTGAGGCCATATTTCAGGGTCTGATTTACTCCAAAGAGGTAGGCCACATCCTCTACGGTGGTTAATCGCTTCTGAAGCTTTTCCATTTCGTAAAAATCAGGCTCTGGCCTTTGGAAATACTTCCACCATTTGTATTCACCACCTCCGCCACCCCAGGGCCATTTTTGCACGTAAACCACATTACTTCCAAGGCTCTCCACACTACTGCGGATATTGCGTTCCAAGGAATCAACTACGGTAAATACGGCCACGATCGTAAGGATGCCAATGGTTACACCCAACAAGGATAAAAAGGTTCTAAGTCTGTTTACCCTCAGAGCATGCATTGCAAAGAGAAAGCTCTCTTTAAAAAGCCTAAAAATGATCATGTTCTAGAATTGCATTCAAAGGTAAATGAAATTTGTGCATAGGGGCTGAATGCGTCTAAAAAGCACTAATTTTGCCATTTAAATTTTTTCAGCATGTCGACCCCAACCGCACTGATCTCAGTCTTTTATAAAGATGGTTTAGATCAGCTCGCTCAAGCTCTTGTAAATCAAGGTTATAAACTATTATCAACTGGTGGGACCCGCAAGTTTTTAGAAGATTTAGGACATGATGTTCAGGCGGTCGAAGATTTAACTTCTTACCCTTCAATTTTAGGCGGAAGAGTAAAAACCCTGCACCCCAAGGTGTTTGGTGGTATTTTAGGTCGCAGATCATTAGATACCGATCAAGCTGAAATGTCGCAATATGAGTTGCCTTCCATAGATGTTGTAGTGGTTGACCTTTACCCTTTTGAAGAAACTCTTGCCTCGGGAGCGGGTCATGATGAAATAATCGAAAAAATTGACATCGGCGGTATTTCTCTAATCCGAGCGGCAGCAAAAAACTATCGCGATTCCTGGATAATTCCTTCCCGGGAATACTACCACAAAGCAATTGAAGTACTTGAATCCAATAGTCTTAATGAAGATGTCCGCAAAGAATTCGCTTCGGCTGCATTCCGGATTTCTTCCGCTTACGACACTCATATTCAAGCTTACCTCAGCGGAAACTATCAGAACCTAATTCTGGGTGAGGAACACGGCCTGCGCTATGGCGAAAATCCTCATCAGAAAGGTAGCTTCCATGGAAATCTAGACGAAGTTTTTGAACAGATTCATGGAAAGGCACTTTCCTACAATAATCTTCTTGATGCGGATGCGGCAGTTAACCTAATCCGAGAATTTGACGACACAACAGTTGCAGTTCTAAAGCACAATAATGCCTGTGGCCTTGCTTCCAGAGAAAGTTTAATTGCAAGTTGGACAGATGCCCTGGCGGGGGATCCTGTGTCTGCTTTTGGAGGGGTGATCATCAGCAACAAGGAAATTGACGCCGAAACCGCGGAGGCCATGCATCAGATCTTCTTTGAAATCGTGATTGCTCCCTCTTACAGCGCAGAAGCATTGGAGATTTTTAAGCAAAAAAAGAATCGCATTATCCTAATCTTGAAGGATTTCGAAATGCCGAAAATGCAATATCGTAGTTTGCTGAATGGCATTTTAGCCCAAGAGAAGGATCACCATACAGATAGCACTGATGATCTTAAAGTTGTAAGTAAAGCTTCACCTAGCCAGGAAGAGATCGACGACCTGCTTTTCGCCTCAAAGATTTGCAAGCATACCAAGTCAAATACCATTATCTTAGCGAAGAACAAGCAGTTGATCGCGGGGGGAACGGGTCAAACTTCCAGAGTGGATGCTCTTAGACAGGCAATTACTAAGGCTAAGGCTTTCAATTTTGATTTAGAGGGATCGGTAATGGCATCTGATGCCTTTTTTCCTTTCCCGGATTGTGTTGAAATTGCTCACGAAGACGGAATTAATGCAGTGATCCAACCTGGCGGTTCCATCAAGGATCAGCTTTCGATCGACTATTGCGATGCTAATAATATGAAAATGGTATTCACAGGAATACGCCACTTTAAACACTAGGAAATTGGGACTTTTTGATTTTTTACGCGAGGATATCGCTATCGATCTTGGGACAGCTAATACCCTGATCATTCACAATGACAAAGTGGTGGTTGATGCTCCTTCTATAGTGGCCAAGGATCGTCAGACCAATAAAATAATTGCGGTGGGACAAACTGCGCGACAAATGCACGGTAAAACCCATGAGGATATTAAAACCATTCGTCCCTTGAAGGATGGCGTAATTGCGGATTTTGAGGCTTCTGAGGCAATGATCCGTGAAATGATAAAGAGTATCCCTGCTCTGCAGAAAAGAGTTATCCCACCTGCCTTGAGAATGGTAATCTGTATTCCTAGCGGCATCACCGAAGTAGAAAAAAGAGCGGTAAAAGATTCTGCTCAACATGCTGGTGCAAGGGAGGTTTACCTAATCCATGAGCCGATGGCCGCCGCTATTGGTACTGGAGTGGACGTGCAAGAGCCCAAAGGGAATATGATCATCGATATCGGTGGCGGTACTACCGAGATCGCCGTTTTAGCCCTGGGAGGTATTGTTGCGGATAAGAGTATTAAGGTAGCGGGTGATGTTTTCACGAATGACATTGCCTACTATATGCGCACCCAGCACAACCTATATATCGGAGAGCGCAGTGCAGAGGAAATAAAAATCCAAATCGGATCGGCATTAGATCAATTGGAAAATGAGCCGGATGAAATGCCTGTTCAGGGCCGAGACCTATTAACCGGAAAGCCAAAGCAGTTGATTATCACCTATAAAGAGATTGCTAAAGCATTGGACAAGTCCATTATCCGTATTGAGGATGCTATTATGGAAGCTCTTTCCATGACTCCACCGGAACTGGCTGCCGATATTTATAATAGTGGAATTTACCTTGCCGGAGGTGGCTCTATGTTAAGGGGTCTTGATAAAAGGATCAGTATGAAAACTGACCTTCCTGTTTATGTTGCTGAAGATCCACTACGCGCTGTTGTGCGAGGTACAGGAATTGCCCTCAAAAACATTGGTAAGTACAACTTCTTGATGAGCTAAAGTCCTATGCGGTATTTCCTCTTACTGCTTCGGCAGAGCCGGATCTTGATTTTGTTCCTGGCATTGGAGGGTATCGCCCTGTTTTGGATTATCTCTGTTCAATCTTATCCGCGTGCCCAATTCTCAGCACGCAGTACCGCCATTAATGGTCAGGTCTCCAGCTGGCAATCCGATTTGCGATCCTATCTGAACTTGCGCCTGGAAAATGAAAACCTCGCCAATGAGAATCGACGATTAAGGCAGCAATTGAACAGTTCCCTGCTCGTTCAAAACTATGGAGCGGATACGATTAACGACAGTGTTTTAAATCAACGTTACAGTTTTCTGCCTGCTGAGGTAGTGCGGAGTAGTCATTTAAAGCGGGCAAATTTTCTTTTGATCGACAAAGGAAGTCGCAGTGGTGTTATGCGAAACATGGGGATTATCGGTCCCGAAGGTGTGGTTGGTGTAGTAGCTGGTGTTAGTGAGAATTTTGCTCGAGTAATTCCACTTATAAATACTAGTTTAACCATAAGTGGGACTCTTGAAAGCGAGGATTACTTCGGTCCGGTTAAATGGTCTGGAGATGATTACCGATACAGTTATCTAAGCGATATTCCCAGGTATTCAGTTTTGAAATCAGGAGATCGAGTAATCACTGATGGACGCTCTCGTTATTTTCCAGCCGGAGTGAAAATTGGAGAGGTTGTGAAACGAGAGCTACAGGCAGATCAAAACTTCTTTAGGGTTGAACTAAAGCTAGCTACCGATTTCTCCAGATTGAAACAGGTATACGTGGTTAAAGACATATACGCTTTTGAGTTGGATTCTCTTGAAAACAGTGAGCTATGATTCGGTTTTTAAGGGATTTCGGCATAATAGTATTTATGATTCTGCTGCAGGTTTTTGTCCTGAATGAAATCCTATTCTTCCGCTTTTTAAACCCTTACCTCTATGTTTATCCTGTATTTAGTTTACTAATTCGCTATCCAAGGGGTTTGCAACTAGTTACGGCATTTGGACTGGGAGCAGCGATTGATTTATTGGAAGGAAGCGCAGGTTACCATGCAGCAGCAACAGTCTTTATTGCTTTTATTCAACCCATAATTAAGGGTATTTGGAGCACCGGAAGGGAAGATCCTGATGAAGAACCATCACTTAATAATCTAAGCCTAGAGCGTCGTTTAGGCTTTTTATTAAGCGCCTTCTTTCTTCATCATCTCTGTCTTTTCACTTTAGAACAATTCAGCTTTATTGATTTCGTTGAACTATTAAAGCGAAGTCTCTACAGCACGTTCTTCTCTTTTATTTTTGTACTTCTTTATCAACTTTGGAACGCCCGTCGCTAAATGCAGCGCAAATACCTTTTTTACCTCTTCTTTATCGCAGTGAGCTTCAGCTTTATTGCCCGGCTTTTCTATATCCAGGTGTTAAAGGAAGATTACAAACTCTCGGCTCGAAATAATGCGCTTAGAGTAGAGAAAGTATATCCGGGAAGGGGCTTGATCTATGACCGGAATAACAATCTATTAGTTGGCAATCAGAGCGCCTATGACCTAATGGTTATCCCTACTCAGGTGAAGGCAATGGATACGCTAGCTTTTTGCGAATTAGTAGGAATGGAAATTGAAGATTTCCGCGAAAGACTAAGCAAGGCGAAAAAGTACTCCTGGAGGAAAGCCTCCATTTTCATGAAGCAATTGTCAAAAGAAGACTTTGCTTTGATTCAGGAACAACTCCACCTCTATTCTGGCTTCTACCCTCAAAAAAGAATTCTCAGAGATTATATGACCCACGCCGGTGCCAATGTCATTGGTTTTATCGGTGAAGCTAATGAGCGCTATATCAAGGATAACCCCGAATATGAGCTGGGAGACCTTATTGGTAAAACCGGGATTGAGAAGAGTTATGAAGACATTCTAAAAGGAAAGATTGGTGTGAACTATCGCCTTAAAGATGTTCATAACCGAGTGATGGGACCTTATGAAAATGGCGCCTTCGATACGCTACCGGAACCAGGCTTAGATGTACATAGCACTATCGACATTGACCTACAAAGCTATGGCGAAGCCTTAATGGCTGGTAAAAGGGGTTCAGTCGTAGCAATAGAACCATCTAGCGGTGAAATCCTGGCATTAGTTACCAGCCCCTCTTATGATCCCGAGTTAATGGTAGGTCGCCAAAGATCCATCAATTATAATCGACTCTATCACGATAGTATCAACCTTCCCCTATTTGATCGAGGTCTTTTAGCTGAGTATCCTCCTGGGTCGCCCTTTAAAGTAATTAATGCTTTAATTGGATTGCAGGAAGGAACCCTTACGCCGAACACCAGTTTCACGTGCCACCATGGATTTCATTTTGGAAGGTTACATGTTGCTTGTCACTGTGGGACCTCCTATCCCATCGCATTGCGAACCGGAATATCAAAAAGCTGTAACAACTATTTCTGTAGGGTTTTTAAAGGAATCATCGAAAAGTACCCTACGGCTCAGGAAGGCATGAACGCATGGAGTAATCACGTACAAAGCTTTAATATCGGTCGCTATCTCAACAATGACCTACCAACAGGAAGAAAAGGTTTGGCTCCCACAGCCGATTATTACGACAAGGCTTTTGGCTATACCGGATGGAAAGCGGTAAGCACTATATCATTGGGCATTGGGCAGGGAGAATTGCTTCTCACGCCAATACAGATGGCGAATATGACCGCCGCGATCGCCAACAAGGGATACTACTACACACCTCATATCGTAAAAGCTATAGGAAACCAAAGAATTGATAATCCTCAATTTACGGAGCGTAAATACACTACCATCGATAGCAGCCATTTCAGGGTGGTTATAGAAGGAATGTTCGATGTATTCGAAAGTGGAACAGCCAGAGGCTCACGCTTAGAATCCATTACAATGTGCGGTAAAACTGGTACCGCTGAGAATCCACATGGTCAGGATCATTCCATTTTTGTAGCCTTTGCCCCTAAGGATGACCCTAAGATTGCGATCTCCATCATTGTTGAAAATGGTTACTGGGGATCACGCTGGGCAGCACCCATCGCCAGTTTAATGATTGAGCAGTATATCAATGGGGAAATTAGTCGCGAAGCGCTAGAAGAAAGAATGTTTGCCGGGGATCTTAGCGAAGAATATGAAAATCAGTTGATCGAAAAGTACGGTTTCGATCCAAAAGACAGTACGGCGAATGCGACAGAGTAGATCTACCGCCCTCAAAATTGATTGGATCACCCTCCTGCTCTATTTCGGCCTGGCTTTTATGGGTTGGTTAAACATCTATGCCGCTGTGTATGATGAAGAGCATGCGAGTCTTTTGGATTTTAGCCAACGTTACGGTAAACAATTACTTTGGATTGGAACTTCTGTGCTCATCATTATTTTCCTGCTTATCCTGGACGGCGAGCTCTTTCAAACTCTGGCTTATCCGATCTATATAGTGAGTATGCTTTCCTTGCTGGGAGTACTTTTATTCGGCAAAGAAATAGCCGGAGCCCGCTCCTGGTTCGTACTTGGAGGCTTTAGCTTACAACCTTCTGAGTTTGCCAAATTTGCAACGGCCTTGGCCCTTGCTGCTTTTCTGGGCACCAAAGATCGAAGTTTGAGCAGTTGGAGAAACAAATTCCTTGCCTTTGGGATCATATTACTTCCCGCCTTATTGATCATCCCGCAGCCTGATCCGGGCTCAGCCCTGGTTTACTTATCGTTGATTCTGGTACTCTATCGTGAAGGGCTCTCCGGCACTTATATCTTTAGTGGAATCAGTATAGCTATTCTCTTCATTCTAAGCCTTCTTATACCTACCCTATGGTTACAGATTGGTTTAGGACTTCTGGCTTTGGTAATCGCCTTAATCGGAAGAAAAATTAAAGGCTTCTGGCTTCAGGTGGCTGGCTTTCTGGTGTTGGCACTGGTACTCGTGAATAGTGTAGATTATGCTTTCAACAATATTCTGGAAGATCGCCACCGCAATCGAATAAACATCTTATTGGGTAAAGCTCATGATCCTAAGGGAATCGGTTACAATACCACACAATCAATGATAGCCATTGGTTCCGGAGGTTGGAGCGGCAAGGGCTACCTTAATGGAACCCAAACTAAGTTTGATTTTGTTCCGGAACAGAGTACAGACTTTATTTTCTGCACTGTGGGCGAAGAATGGGGATTCCTGGGAAGCAGTCTCCTGGTCTTGCTGTTTGCCTTGTTGTTTTTTCGACTGGTCACCATTGCAGAAAGACAAAAGAGCAAATTTGCCCGAGCCTATGGTTATGCGGTGGTAAGTATTCTATTCTTCCACTTCAGTATAAACATAGCAATGACCATTGGCCTGGCGCCAGTAATTGGAATCCCATTACCCTTCTTTAGTTATGGGGGTTCATCTTTATGGGGATTTACCTTTTTGCTTTTTATCCTGTTAAAGATTGACTCCCACCGCTGGCAAATGCTTTAGTCCGTTACTTCTACTCCTTTCCAAAAGGCCACGTAACCCTCAATGGACTCGGCTAATGGTTTTGCTTTTGGATAGTACCAGGCTGCATCACGGTTAAGTTCACCCTCTACTTCTATGCTGTAGTAGCTCGCTTCTCCTTTCCAGGGACAAGTGCTATGATACTCAGAATCCTTAAAGAATTCGCGATTAAGACTTTCAGGTGGAAAGTAGTGGTTGCCTTCTATAATCTTAGTTTCCTCACTATCTGCCAGTAACTGTCCCTTCCAATATGCTTTCATAAAGTTGTTTCAATAAAAAAGCTCCCGAAGGAGCTTTTTGTTCAATTTTGGATCATTTCTATTTCAATGCCGCTTTTGAGTTTCTCGTGGCGGTAAGCTTTTGAAAAGTTGAGAATGTTGGCGATAGTCTGACGATCAGGTCGCGCATTCACTTGATGATCATTTTCCAGAATAGTAGTTTTATCCATGTACCTCGTTTAAGATTTTGTGTAGTCATAACGCGAGGTAAAAAACTCTAGTATAAGGACTGGAAAAAAATTTTCATCGTCTTTTCGATTAGGATAAACTCAGGCTAACGTTATGCTCAACCATCAGCTTTCTTAGGTTAATTAAAGCATAACGCATGCGACCTAAAGCAGTGTTTATAGATACTCCAGTCTGATCAGCAATATCCTTAAAGCTCAAGCCGCTAAAATGACGCAACTTCAATACTTCTAACTGCTCAGGAGGTAATTGCAAGATCAGTCGGTGCAAATCTTTCTCAATTTGTTCCCGAATCATTCCGGTTTCCGCATCGTCGCTTCCATCCTTCACAATTTTGAAAATGTCAAAATCATCCTTTGGGCTTATCGTAGGAATTCGCTTTTGCTTTCTAAAGTGATCAATCACAAGATTGTGTGAAATACGCAGTGCCCAATTAAGGAACTTGCCTTCTTCGTTATATCGACCAGAACGAAAGGTTTTAATGATTTTCACAAAGACATCCTGAAAAACGTCATTTGCTAAATCGCGATCCTGAATCTTACTCAAGATGTAAGAAAAGATACGCTGCTCGTGCTTGGAAATAAGGGTAGAAAGGGCCTTCTCGTCTCCGTTGATGTAGCACTTGATTAGTGCCGCATCGTCCATTGCTTTGTAATCCATAGTTCACATGATTGGGTTAGTATTCAATCCAAAAAATCAATCAAGTAACTATGTCTCTATAGGCGGGAGTATTTTATAATTAGACGCTGTGAACCACAATAGGTTGGCTGCGTTGTTGAACAAATATATAATTTTTGTTTTCAAACCCACAAACGATGCAGGGTTTGGTACTTTTGCTTTTTGCTTTTTTTAACGTTTTGAATGACAAAAAATTCTCCTTCTGCTAAAGATTGGATCGAAATAAAGGGAGCTAGGGTTCACAATCTTAAGAATATAGACCTGAAGATTCCTCATGGAAAGCTCACTGTAATAACCGGACTATCTGGTTCCGGAAAGTCGTCATTAGCTTTTGACACCTTATATGCTGAAGGCCAAAGACGCTATGTAGAAAGCTTATCTTCTTATGCACGTCAGTTCCTGGGTCGCTTGGATAAGCCTGAAGTGGATCACATCAAAGGAATTAGTCCGGCGGTGGCTATCGAACAAAAAGTCATTTCGCGAAACCCGCGTTCCACGGTCGGAACCTCAACTGAGATTTACGACTACCTCAAAGTTCTTTACGCCAGGATTGGTCGAACCTTCTCTCCCCTAAGCGGAGAAGAAGTAAAGAAGCATCAAATTGAAGATGTTTTAGAATACGTTAGAACCCTTGACCCCAAAACGAGAATCCTTCTTAAGGCACCATTGCACCTCCATGATAGGAGTTTAAAGCAACAACTTGAAATACTGGAACAGCAAGGATTTAGTCGCTTGTATTACCAAGGAGAGATTCTGCAAATAGAAGATATTGAGCCTAAAAAAGTTGAGAGTCCTGAAAGTCTGGAAATCGTAGTTGATCGTTTAACGGCCGATTTGGAGGGGGATGAGCATTTGAATCGTTGGACCGATTCCTTACAAACTGCATTTTTTGAGGGAAGAGGCATCTGTCGAATTCAGATTTTTGGTAAAGAGCAGTTCAAAGAGTTTTCCAATCGGTTTGCGATGGACGGGATGGAATTTGAAGAACCCAGCCCTCATCTTTTCAGTTTCAACAATCCCTATGGCGCTTGCCCTAAATGTGAGGGATTCGGTAACATTATGGGCATAGATGAAGATTTAGTAATTCCCGACACAAGTCTTTCGGTTTATGAAGATGCTATATACCCCTGGAGGGGTGAAAAAATGCAGGAATGGAAGGAGCAGTTAATTCGAGGTGCAGAAGAAGCTGGGTTTCCTATTCATCGACCGATTTTTGAGCTGAGTCGTGAAGAATACGATCTACTTTGGGATGGCTCAAAGCACTTTAAAGGGCTACATCAGTTTTTCGAATATCTGGAGTCAAAATCCTATAAGATCCAATTCCGAGTGATGCTTTCCCGGTATCGAGGAAAAACTCGCTGTACTACTTGTAAGGGAAGTCGATTAAGAAAAGAAGCGACTTATGTAAAGGTAGGAGGCTATCCTCTAACTGAGCTTGTAAGTTGGTCTATAGATAAGCTTCATCATCATTTTGAGAATTTAGAACTTAACGAGCAGGAGCAAAAAATTGCCCGTCGCTTACTTATTGAAATTCGAAATCGATTGCGATACCTCTGTGATGTAGGGCTCCCCTATCTTAATCTAAATCGAGTTTCTAATACTTTATCCGGTGGCGAATCTCAACGTATAAACCTGGCGACAAGCCTGGGAAGTGCACTAGTAGGCTCTACCTACATTCTGGATGAGCCAAGTATTGGACTTCATCCACGGGACACTGAAAGATTAATCAAGGTTGTAAAAAACTTAAGGGATTTAGGGAATACGGTAGTCGTAGTGGAGCATGATGAGGAAATGATGGAAGCGGCCGACTACATTGTAGATATTGGCCCGGACGCAGGAATTCACGGAGGTGAAATTCTATTTGCCGGGGAACCCAAAGAGCTTATTGAAAAGGGCAATACCTATACCGCCCGCTATCTGAGAGGTGAAAGTAAAATTGAAGTGCCCCCCAAGAAAGAGCCCAGGAAATTCATCGAAGTGGTAGGTGCACGGGAGAACAACCTCAAGAATATTGATATCAGGATTCCCCTGCACCGCTTCACAGTTGTTACCGGGGTTAGTGGTTCAGGTAAATCAAGCTTAATTAGAAAGGTGCTTTATCCTGCTCTTAAAAAGCGCCTCGGAGCTTATGCAGATAAAACTGGCAAGTTCGGTGGCTTAAAAGGAGCGATAACTGATATTGGAGATGTTGAGTTTGTTGACCAAAATCCAATTGGAAAAAGCTCTCGATCTAACCCTGTTACTTACTTAAAGGCTTATGATGATATCCGTGCCTTGTATGCATCGCAGCCACTGGCCAAAACTCGTAAGTATAAGGCCGGCTATTTCTCTTTCAATATTGATGGTGGACGTTGTGAAAAGTGTCAGGGCGAAGGAGAGATCACAATTGAAATGCAATTCATGGCTGATGTACATTTAAAGTGTGATGAATGCCAGGGACAACGCTTTAAGAAGGAAATCTTAGATGTAAAATTCGAAGGCAAATCTATTTTCAACATTCTGGAACTTACTGTAGATGAAGCCATTGAGTTCTTTAGAAAGAGTGAACAAAACAAAATTGCTGATAAGTTGCAGCCGTTGCAAGACGTTGGTTTAGGATACGTAAGTCTAGGACAAAGTTCTTCAACCCTTTCAGGAGGTGAAGCCCAAAGAATCAAGCTTGCAACCTTTCTCGGAAAAGGTCAGAGTCAGTCTCCGGTACTTTTCATTTTCGATGAGCCTACCACCGGTTTGCACTTCCATGATATCCAGAAACTTTTACAAAGCTTTTACGCTCTCTTAAAGAATGGACATAGCCTGGTTGTGATTGAACATCATCCCGACATAATGAAATGCGCCGACTGGATAATCGATCTTGGACCTGAAGGTGGGGATGCTGGTGGTCAGCTTGTTTACCAGGGAAGCCCGGAAGGATTAACAGCTGTTGAAAACTCTTATACTGCAAAGTATCTGAAAGCTAAACTTTAGGCTCCGTTTTGGGTTTTCTCTCCATGCAGAACCCTGAACGCCGTTTTCGACTTCGCAATGATGACCAAATCGTAGGTTTTATGCGCAAGGTTAGTGAGACCATGGTCCTCTACTCTAGTGACGGCTTTTGGTGGCGAGGCCATCGACCTGAATACAATCAGGTGGACGAATTTACTGGCTTAAGCGATCGAAACAATCGGCACATCTACGAGTGGGACATATTGGATTTCAAGATTGATCCCGATGCAGACTATCTTAAAGGAGTTGTTCTTTGGGAAGGTCGCGAAAAGCAATTTGGCATCAAACCGGTGGACGGTAGTAGCTTCATTCCACTATTTATAAATGACATCCCCATGTTCAATCCACGAGAGCTAAAAGTGTTTTCGCATCTCTGGCTTAATCCAGAACTAAAGGCATTTTTAAAAGTAAAGGACTAGCTATCGCAATCCTTTCATTTCAGTCTTAAGCTTTTCCGGTTTCACCACCTCGCTCCGAATATCCACAGTATCCACTTGAAGGCGAGTACATAACCAAGCTTCCATTCTTAAATTCTGCGCGTGTAAACCATTAGTATCCGGCAAGTTCCATTTTACACGAGCCATTAGTAGGGTATCCAAATTGCCCTGATCAAATTCTACCATCTGGGCCAGGCCCAAGCTCTTTATTCTGGGAAAGAGCGCCTGAGCTTCTCTAGTCATCTGCTCCAGTGGTAATTGCTTATTCTCCTTTCTCTCTAGGGCCAACTGCAATTGCGTAATCCGCTGCTCTTTATCCTGAATCTGCAACTGCGATTCTGCAAATACATCAACCAGTTTTGTAACCTCCTCTGACTGTAATTGCTCCATATTCTGAGGTTGAATAATCCGCATTTTGGCATCTCCTAAATCGTAATTACCCATTTTGTTTTGCCAGGCATTGATTAAAGCCGCAGGTATGGGCTCACCAAAGAATACCAGATTGATTTTAATCTGCTCCCCCTCATTATGGATGATTTCTTTTTTGACCAACTCTGCCCCATCAAACTTGACATTCTCGTTTATGAAGGTTTCAACCCGTCGGTTAAAAACCGATTCTGATACTACATTGTAAAAGGTGTAAGCACTCGGACCAGCGATTATGAGTAAAAAAGCCACGATGTATCGGCGGGTACGTTTGCCTTTTGCCGCATCTACTATTTCAAGAACTGGAAAGTTTAGGAATCGTACAATTATAAATGTGGCAAGACTAATGAAGATTGAATTAATGAGGAAAAGGTAGAAGGCTCCCAGGAAAAATGACCATTCTCCATTCGCAATGCCAAATCCTGCAGTACATAAAGGAGGCATCAAAGCGGTTGCAATTGCTACTCCTGGAACGACATTAGTTTTTATTCGTCTATTAGCCGCCAGGATTCCTGCCAAACCTCCAATAAAGGCTACAAAAACATCCAATAAGGTCGGACGGGTGCGCGCTAAAAGCTCTGACTGAGCATCAACTAAAGGGGTAAGCGAAAAATAAACTGTACTGGTGATGATACTCACCGTAAACATTACCGCAAAATTGGTTAGAGAGCGCTTCATGGTTGCCCAATCATTGATCCCTAAGCTCAGGCCAACTCCTAATATTGGTCCCATTAAAGGAGAGATTAGCATCGCCCCAATAACAACTGCTCCTGAATTTACATTTAGCCCTATCGAAGCGATAAGGATACTAAAAATGAGAATCCAAACATTGTAACCTTTAAAATCAATATCGGCCTTTATAGACTCAATAGTTTCAATAGGATGAGCATTCCCTTCAATCCTTAGGGTGCGATAAATGAAGCGACGAAAATATCTGAAAGCCACACTAAAAGAAGAGTCTGCCGCCTTAGCTTCTGTATTTCCGGTGTCTTTTGGGGTATCTAGATTTTCCTCTGCCATCTTGAATTTGGAGGTCCTTGATTTTAATGTGAAGCTAAGAATTGTTTTACAGCTTCAGAATTTGCCTTAGAGTTACCAATGAAAATACGATCCTCCCAGAGTAAAACCGGTCTTTTCAAAAAGCTATAGTGTTCCAATAATAGATCGCGGTATTCATTTTCTCCTAGCTTCTGTTCACCTAAACCACGCTCCTTATACAATCGCGCTCTACGACTAAACAGAGCTTCATAAGATCCACTCAAGTCTTTAATCTGATCCAATTCCTCCGCAGTGATAGCACTCTTCTTAATATCCTGCAATTCCACCGATGCGGGTAAATCCCACTCTTTCATCAATCTCTTACATGTATCACAGGTACTTAGAAAGTATAGCTTTTTCATAATTGCCATTCTTTTTCAATTTTTTCACGAAGGGGCCAGGCAGAATCTCCCAAACGCTTCATCGTCCATTCTAATTCCAGTTCTTCACGTTCCTCATTAGACAATTGCCAATCGAATTCCGAGTTTCGCAGACTTGCATTCATCTGCTGCAAAATTAATGCTGCCGCCACTGACACATTAAAACTTTGGGTAAAACCATATTGTGGGATTCTCACCTTTTTGCCAGCTGATTTCAGGGCAATATCTGAAACCCCCTCCCACTCAGATCCCATGAGGAGCGCCATCGGCTTACCTTGATATTTCAAATCCGGTAGGGCAATATCACCTTCAGGGTGAGCAACTACTAATTCATAATCACAACTTCGAAGGGTTTCCAGACAAGTTTGAAAATTATCTGCCTCTCGGTCTTGATAACGATGCAGAGTCACCCAATTGGTTGAACCTTTAGATATAGCTTCCGCTAGACGAATTTCATATTGTTGACTGATTAAGTGGACATCCTGAATTCCCAAAATATCCGCTGTTCTTAGCAATGCGCCTGTATTATGCTCTTGACGTATATCTTCTAATACTAAAGTTATTTTTCGCGTCCTCTGAGCAGCAACCTCTTCTATTCTCTTCTTTCGGCCTGAAGTCAAATGTTCCTTTAATTCTTTAAGTAAAAGCCCTTTGGGTATTGCCATTTAGAAAAGTCCGCTAATATTTCCGTTGGAGTCTACGTCTATATTCTGTGCAGCAGGAGCTTTAGGTAGACCGGGCATGCGCATTATATCTCCGGATAAGGGTATTACAAAACCTGCTCCAGCCGCAATCTCAATCCCCCTAACATGAAAGGTAAATCCTTGTGGACGTCCTTTTAAAGTAGGATCATCGCTAAGTGATTTTTGGGTTTTTGCAATGCAAATCGGTGCTCGATCCATACCTAAATCTGCAATGCGTTTTAGGTCCCTTTCAGCGGTAGTGTTAAATGCAACCTTATTTGCCCCATAGAACTCGGTAGCCACCAATTTAATTTTGTCACGGACGCTTAAATTGAGATCATAAAGAAATTTAAAGTCCTTGTTATCCTCGGCTACAGTTTCAAGCACTGCATTTGCTAAATCTTCCGAACCCTTTCCCCCATCGGCCCAAGCCGTGCTACTCACCGCTTTTACTCCTATTTTGGAACAAGCTTCAATTATTGCTTCTACTTCCCTATCTGTATCTGTTGGAAATCGATTAACAACCACCACCGCTGGCAAGCCAAACTTTGAAACATTTTCAAGGTGCTTTTCTAAATTACCTAATCCTGCAACCAGAGTATCCAGATTCTCAATTTGCAATTCCTTTAGGCTCTGACCACCATGATATTTTAACGCTCGGACGGTGGCCACTAATACGACCATTTCCGGTTCCAGTCCAGCCGCTCGGCATTTAAGATCAAGAAACTTCTCACCTCCCAAATCAAATCCAAAACCAGCTTCTGTAACCACATAATCCGCCAATCTTAAACCGAGTTTTGTGGCAATTATAGTATTGGTCCCTTGAGCAATATTAGCGAAAGGTCCTCCGTGCATTAATACCGGATTGGTTTCCAGTGTTTGAACGATGTTGGGTTTAATCGCCTCTTTTAACAAGGCTGTCATCGCTCCATGGGCCTTTAATTCCCTTGCAAAAACAGCCTGTCTATCAAATGTATAACCAACAAGTATATTTCCTAATCGCTCCTTAAGATCCATTAGGTCGGTGGACATACAAAGGATCGCCATTATCTCAGAGGCGGCTGTAATATCAAATCCCGTTTCCCGAGGCATACCATGTGTCTTTCCTCCCAGCCCTACATTTATGTTCCGCAAGGACCGATCGTTAAGATCCATTGCTCGTTTCCAAAGGATAGATCGAGGATCTAAGCGCGGCTCCTGATTGAAGTGTATGTGGTTGTCAATTATTGCGGATAGTAAATTATGAGCTGATTCTATTGCCGAAAAATCCCCGCAGAAATGGAGATTGATATCTTCCATTGGAACAACCTGCACGTGCCCTCCTCCTGAGGCTCCTCCTTTAATACCAAATACAGGGCCTAAGGAGGGCTCTCGTAAAACGGCAAGTGAGCTCTTTCCAAGCTTACAAAGTGCATCATGCAAACCTATGCTCATGGTGGTTTTCCCTTCACCTGCAGGGGTCGGAGAAATAGCGGATACCAAAATTAGCTTTCCCGGTTGCTTGTCTTCTGCTACCTCTAGGGGAATTTTTGCTTTGTACTTTCCGTAAAATTCTAACTGATTGGCTTGGACATTTAGCTTAGCAGCAATGTCTTCTATCGGCCTCGGCTGGTAGGCCTGTGCTATTTCAAGATCGGTCATGTTACACTAAAAAGTTTGTACCTTTTACCTGCAAGTTAAACTGTAGAAACTATTTTCCTTTTATGATCCGGCCCTTTTTTAGGATGTCCCTATTTTTATTGCTATTACTCGGTGCCACTGATCTTTTAGCTCAGAGTTCCAACGATGATGACTACTCCAGAAAAGACTTTATTGAAGACTTTCGCAATGGTGTTCTACTGGTGCGTTTGCAAGACAAACATCTAACCTTAAAACAGCTCGAGGAAAGGGGAATGACTAAGGAGGCGGAACAAGTATCCGCCAGTCAAAGACGTGAAAATCGAGAAGTGATTTTGTCCTTTTCAAAAACCTTCGACTTTTGCCCGGTCTATTTCTTCTATGCTCAAAATTCGGAATCCATTAGAAATCGGGACTTATCAGGTAAAGTATTTGATTCTGAATTTCAAATGGTTGAAATCCCTGAAAACAGTAAAGTATTCACGGCTGAGTTTGCTGAAACCCCAGAGCTAGGTATTGATGGCCTTATCATTACCGATGAGCAAATGCTCGCCTTCGAAGATCCTCTGCCCTATTTTGAAAGGCGGTATGTGCTTTTCGGATTAATTGAACGCTCCAAAGCCAGAATGGCACAGCTGTACAATAAGAAGCTGCATAAGTATAATGAGATGTACTCGGAGTGATCAAAGCCCACAAGGCGAACATTCCTCGATTTAGACAGCGGTCGCCTCAAACTTCTTGTTCCGGCCTATACTCCTCCTCATCTTTAGAAAAGGTCCAGGCCACCGCTTCCTGCACTCTTTTGATATCCGGAGGCACACAAAGGAAATATTCTCTGTAGGTAGTGGGGCAGATCACTTTGGCGAATTGCAGGTACTCCCTGGCGATGGGGTCTATGTCCCGAGAGCGATAGAGGTACTGTGGATTGCCTTGATAATCAACATTCTGATCAATTACTTCCAAATCAAAGAGGCTAGCAAAACGTTCGGTTCCAAGTTTCTCCTGAAAACATCGGCGGACTTCAGCATTCCTAACTGAATCAATATCATCCCGGTTAATTGACTCTGGATTCAGGATGAGCTTCTGCGGCACTTTTACTCCACGCCAGTAGAACAATTGGAAGGAATCATTCCAATACATAGCCGGACCTTCCTCATTATGTAAATACCCTTCAGAGAATTCCAGGCGCTTAGGTTTTGGACACCATAAAACAAGCTTATCAAAACAGAAAGCTTGCATTAGCCCTAGATTAAGAATAGTAGCTAATTCCCCAGCAAGTGGGATATTACTATGATTTTGCTTGTAATAATCCAACCACTTATGATCAAAGTAATTGGGGTGATGGGCAGGAGTTTCTGGACGGATTCCAATTTGGTTCAATCGCCTGGAGATTTCACTGGAAACGGCATCTTCAATGCTTTGAAACGAAGGACTTAATTGACGATGATGCTTATCAAGACCCTCCTTACTTCCAAAAGCCACCAGCAAGGATCGGGCAATAGTATTACCTACCAATTCCCAAACCTTTGCATTAGCGCGGGCACCAGGATCAGTTTTATAATCAAGTTCTACCAGATGTTCCCTGGACCATTCATCGGGAATATTCTTTCCTAAAATCTGTTTGATTGCCAGTTGCAAAGCCAAAGGCGATTCAGTGAAATGCACTTCCTCCAGATCAAGACCTAAAGCTTCATAAATTCTTTTAAAGCCTTGTTCAACCTGAATTCTACTGCGATAGGAGAAATCATTTGGGAGTCGAAGTAATTCGTGGTAAGTGCCTTCTTGCATTTTTAATCCTGGATTATCTGGATAATCCTCGCATAGGGATTGTACTCCCGCTGTCGAATCACTTTGTACTTACCAGGTTTTAAATCAATTTTCTTATGCTCGCCTGTCGGTAACTTAGTCTCCGTATGAAGATGTCTTAAACAAGACTCATTATCGATTTGTAGAAAATGACTGATAGTATCATCTGGGCCAAACTCAGGATTTGGGTACACCTGTACCTCACCCTCTATGAAGTGCCCATGATAGCGACCTTCTCCCCGAACCAACAAACGATCCCTGGTCGTAGGAAGTTTATCCGAAAATCCTTGAATGCTCTCAATTAATACGTCTCCTTGTCTCCACTGCATAATTCTTCTTCTTTACGATAAACGTATATCAACCCAGTTGGTTTAAGTAGGTGCTTAAAACCAAGAATCGAAGATAAAGAAAGACAAATTTCTCTCGCAATTTTGCTTTTCGTAATTCTTTCAAAATGATCCTATGAACTATAGTGCAATCATCTTTGACTGTGATGGAATACTAGTCGACAGTGAAGGTCTATCCAATAATATCCTCGTGGAAATGTGCAATGAGCTTGGGATTTCTATCAATCTCAATTATGCTTTAACTCATTTTCAGGGCAGGGCCATCGCCCATGTATTTAAAAAGTTAGAAGCTTTATATCAAGCTCCTTTACCTATGAATTTTGAGGAGGAATTCAGAAAACGAACCTTCAAAGCATTTAAGGAAGAAATAAAACCCATGCCAGGAGTTTTAGAAATTGTTCGAGACCTCAAGTGTCCAATTGCAGTAGCATCTAATGGCCCTCGGAATAAGATGGAGCTAACCTTAAAAACTACGTTGCTCTATCCCTATTTTAAGGATCGCATTTTTAGCGCCTATGATATTCAGAAATGGAAACCTGATCCAAGCCTGTTTCTTTATGCCGTTCAACAAATTGGATGTGAACCTCGCGAAGCATTAGTAGTTGAAGATAGTTTGGCAGGAGTTAATGCTGCGCTCAATGGAGGCTTCAGTGTGGTTGCATTAATGAATAAGCACAACCAAGAAGCAATGTCGGCTTCTGGTGCCAGGACCATAACCAGGCTTTTAGATTTGAAGAACCTCTTGTAACCCGGTTTTAACCCATTCTTAAAATTGCCTTTTTTCCGATGGTCCAGGAAACAGCTTCCCACACATTACGCAAGTCTGAAGGAACTACAAGAAAGTATTCTCTAAAAGTGGATGGACAAACCACTTTTGCAAATTGAATAAGAGCCTTCCCTTTTTTATCCAGCATCCTTGATCGGTAGAGGTAATTCTGAAACCCTCGAGCATCCGTATCTGCGTCTACTATTTCCAATTCAAATAGTTTTGCAAATCGCTCCGCTCCCAAAATCTCTTGATAAGAAGCTCTTACCTCGGGGTCAGCGAAGTTCTCAAGATCTTCAATTTTAACAGAGTCAGGATCCGAAATAAGCTTTGCCGGAACCCTTAGGCCTCTCCAGAAAAACAGACTGTAACCATCGGGCCAGGAAATTGCCGGACCATTTTCAGCATGCAGTACACCATCTTCAGATCGAATAATTGTAGGCTTCGGACACCATAAAACAAGCTTATCGAAACAATAAGCGTACATCAAGCCTGAATCAATGATATTCGAGATTTCCCGCGCTAAGGGAATGGCATCCAGATGAGCCTGAAATGGTTTAATCCACTTGTAATCGGTCCAATTTGGATGAAAGGCAAGTTTCTCACGACCAAAGCCTTCACGGTTTAATAGCTGTAAACTTTCTTGCATGACCGCCGCTTCCACCTGTTGAAATGCAGCACTAAAGTCACCAAAACCTGTTTCCAGAAGATCTTCTTTTCCAAAAAATTGGTAGAGGGGACGTGCAATTCTATTACCAACTAACTTCCAAATCTTCTGATTCAGTTTAGATAAGAATGGGGTTTCGGCTAAAAAATCATCAAGAACCTTAAATTGATCATTAAGCATGCTGGGATCAATTGGGCGTCCTAAAGAGCGCATTATCGCGCATTGCAATTGATTTGGAGATTCAAAAAAAAGTACTCTTGGAGCCTCAAGATTCGCAGCAGCATACAGGTTTGAGAAAGACAATTGAACTTGTCTGCGTTCAATTAGCCCAACTTTGGAGCCGCGAAGCATGAGTTCTTTAATGTCTTCAATTCTCATTTTTAACAAATTAACTTTTAGCAAGAAGAATCAATAAAAATAATCCGACTACTATAGCTTAATTAGCAAAGCAGGAATGTGAATAAGGTTTGGTAATCCTTGGGATCTCGCATACTCCTCAACAAGATTCTGCGAACCAGAATCTTATAGTTCAAACAATGATTGAACCTAACCTTAACTCCTATTTCTTTAAAAATGTTCGTGGAATCTCCCCTCTCCTCGAACAAGTATCTCAACTTGCCACATCTAATTTCAACCTAAGCAACTGAAATACTGATGATTTACTTGTCCCCACAGTGATCTCTGCAGATTTAATGTGGGTTGCGCGGCTTTCTATTTAAGGGTATGTTACCAAAAAGATAAAAAATCAGCGCCCCGCTAAAATAAGCTATTACATCTAAATAATCAGCATAGTGTCTCGGATCTTTCGCCGGATAGTACCATTCAAAAAGGAGGCTATACCAAAAGACGAAAAAGAGTATCCAGTACCAGGGAAATGTGAGTTCTGGATCAGCGGGAAAGACATTCTGAAAAAACGCAAGGGCTAAACCCAATACAATGGCCGGGGCAAGAATATCATCTAAATACGCATGGATAAAGGGAATAGACCACCATATCTCGATAAACTGATGAATACAAAAAATGGTGCTAGACACCCAGAATAAAACACTAAAGCGCTTCATTTAATGAACCGTACTGCTAGCCATCGCGGCTACCATACTGATGATGCTAAAAAAGATCAATTGAATAAAGCGTAGCACCCTTAAAAAGCCCTTTTTTATGAATGGGGTTTCAGGGTCTATTTTGATTAAGGGCATTCCCTTTAGCTCAATTTTTTCCCGTTCCTCGATCTCACTTAGGTGACGATCATAAAGTCTTTTTCCACAGTAATTGCAGTTCTCTAATTTCCCATTGGTCCAAAAGCCGCAATGTTCGCATTTCGTTTCTTTCACAAGCTTTTAAGAAAAAGATTACAACAAAGAAACGACACTTCGGTTAAGGATGATGCACGTATATTTGAATTTTAAAAATTTCCTATGCCAGAAGCTATTAAGGGCTTTTCAAAGCTCAGTAAAGAAGCCAAAATTGAATGGCTCAGCGATCAATTCTTTGAACAACCCGAAGCAGCGATAAACCTCCTTAATCAGTATTGGCATCAGGATCCATCCCTTCAAAAATTGCATGATGAGTTTATTGAGAATACTCTCAGTAATTATTTCATGCCTTTCGGAGTAGCTCCGAACTTCAAAATAGACGGGAAGCTCTTTACCATTCCTATGGCAATTGAAGAAAGTTCCGTGGTAGCAGCCGCGGCAAAAAGTGCAAGCTACTGGATGGAACGTGGTGGTTTTAAAACGCAAATTATTTCCACAAAGAAAGTTGGACACGTGCACTTCATTTATCAAGGAGATGCAGAAAAGTTGCAAAACTTCTTCGATAAAATTCAAGCTCAATTCCTTAAGGATACTGAGGAACTTACCGCTAACATGCGTGCCAGAGGCGGTGGTATCATAAGCTTAAAACTAATTGACAAAAGAGCTGAAATGGATAACTATTGGCAAATCGAAGCACTCTTCGAGACCTGTGATTCCATGGGTGCCAATTTTATCAACTCCTGCCTGGAGCAGTTTTCCAAAACCCTGCAAGCTTCAATTCAGGCCGATTCTGCTTTCACTCCCGAAGAAAAGGATATCCAGGTGGTGATGTGCATTCTTTCGAACTACACTCCAGAATGTATTGTAAGATCAGAGGTATCGTGTAAAATAGAGGATCTCAATGGCGATGCAGGAATTAGTCCTGAAGAATTCGCTCAAAAATTCCAACGCGCCGTGCGTATTGCAGAAATTGAACCTTATCGCGCCACAACTCATAACAAGGGCATAATGAATGGCATTGATGCCGTAATTATTGCTACCGGCAATGATTTCAGAGCAGTTGAAGCTGCTTGTCATACTTATGCCAGCAAGGATGGAAAATACTCTTCATTAAGTCATTGTGAAGTAAAGGATGGTATTTTCAGATTCTGGATTGAAGTCCCCTTGGCTTTAGGAACGGTAGGTGGTCTTACTCGTCTTCATCCGATGGTGAAGTTTTCCTTGGATCTTTTACAAAGTCCAAATGCTGAGGAGCTGATGAGTATTGTAGCAAGTTCAGGCTTGGCGCAGAATTTTGCGGCACTTAGAGCCCTAACCACCACAGGAATTCAAAAAGGGCATATGAAAATGCATCTTTTAAACATCCTGAATCAATTGGAGGCTACGGAAGATGAAAAAGCGACGATTGTAGAATACTTCAAGGATAAGGTTGTCTCCCACTCAGCTGCCGTTAACAAATTCTGTGAACTTCGCGGAATTAAAAGTCCAGAGGAGATCAAGAAAGATCACTAAATGAAGGAATTTTTCGCCCCAGGTAAATTACTGCTAAGTGGCGAGTACAGTGTTCTAGAAGGCGCACAGGCTGTGGCCGTGCCCACCTTTAAAGGGCAGCATTTAAAAGCAGAGGCCCTTAATCTTGATGATTTGCATTATCAGGCTTTTGATGAAAATGGAGAATCATGGCTAGATTTCCTTTTATCCAAGGCTCAATCTGATGCGGAAATTCTGGTTCAAAAAATCATGCACTCGGCCCTTGCGGAAGAAAAAAGAAAGGGCTGGAGCATTCAAACCAAATTAGACTTTCCCAGAGCTTGGGGCTTTGGGAGCAGCAGTACCTTCATAAGCTTAATTGCAGATTGGGCAGAGACTGATGTCTGGCCCCTGTTTTTTGAGAATTTAAAGGGAAGTGGCTATGATGTGGCGGTAGCGCAAACCGGTAAATGCATCAGTTATCAGCTTAAAAGCGCTCATACACCACATTGGAATCCTGTTCAATTACCAGGTTTTCTGGGTGATACCTGGTTATTGTATTTAGGTAATAAGCAAAACAGTGCCAGAGAGGTTAATCGATATCTTTCCACTAAAAGGCCTGAAAATTTAATCGCTGAGATTTCGGAATTAAGCAGGTTACTGCCCTCCATTTCGGATATACAATCTCTGGAAGAATGGATGAACGAGCATGAAGCCAAAACGGCCCAATTGATTTCCAGATCTAGAATAAATCGCAATAACCTGCCCCCTTTCGAAGGAGCAGTCAAGTCATTGGGAGCATGGGGAGGAGATTTCGTTTGGATAAGCCGCCTTGAAAATCCGGAGAACTTTAAAAAACTAGGTTTCAATGATTTTTATCGATTCTCCGAGCTAGTTGACTTTTAGTTCGATAGCTCACAGGAAGACCATTTTTGTTACCTTGCTTGTAGAAAGGCGGAAGATGCGGCGGATAGTTACTCTACTTTTATTTTTAAGCACTTTGGGGCTAGATGCCGCCCACCTTGTTGGGGGGGAGCTTTCCTATTCTTGCTTAGGAAATAATCGCTACGAAATCCGTTTGGTTATATACCGTGATTGCGCTTCCAATGGAGCACCTTTTGACGATCCTGCAATCATTACGGTTTTTAATTCTTCCAATGCAGTGTATCGCAACCTAAGGGTTCCCCTGCGCAGCAGCTCCAATTTACCAATCGATGCCCCGAATAGTTGCACGACCTTGCCGAGCTTCGTTTGCACGCAAGAAGGCATCTATTTAGACACCATTACTCTTCCCGCGGCGGGAGGGCCTTATACGCTTAGCCATCAACGTTGTTGCCGAAACAATAGCATCGATAATATTCCAAATCCTCGCTTATGGGGAAGTACCTACACTATCGAGGTTCCTACGAATGTTGCTTGTAATAGCAGTCCAAGCTTCAGTAAGGCTCCTCCAGTTGCCCTCTGCTTAAATCAATTTGTACAAGTAGATATGGGGGCTAATGAAAGTGATGGTGATAGCTTAAGCTATTTTCTCTGCTCCCCTCTACATGGTGGAGGAAGCCAGGTAAACACCACCGGTCCTAACTCACCACGACCTGATACCGCTACAGCTCCTCCTTACACTCAGGTTCCCTTTGCTGCTGGCTATTCTACAAGTTTTCCCATTTCCAGTGGTCCTGTATTTAACTTAAACCAGCAGACCGGCTTACTTAGTGGAATGCCAAACCAAGTAGGGCAATATGTTTTTGCTGTTTGTGTTCAGGAATGGCGCAATGGTCAGTTATTAAGCACCTTAAGACGGGATTTCCAATTCAATGTCACCAGCGCTTGTGTTCGAACCGATGCCGATTTCGAACCTCAAGATTTAGACCCTTATGATCTTTGCTCCGGCCGCACGGTAACCTTTAAAGAGCTTTGCACCAATACTGATAACTGGTTTTGGGATTTTGGAGTAGCCGGAACTAATAATGACACCAGTTACAAACCAAATCCTACTTACACCTTTCCTGATACCGGGATTTATCAAATCACATTAGTAGCCAATCCCGGAACCGGTTGTGCTGATACTATGATCCGCGAATTCAAAATATTTGATGGACTGAATATTGGTTTTACAGTTGGCGGTCAGGCTTGCTTTGACTCTCATAGCTTTGATTTCATCCCAAGTGGAAATTATGGCCCGGATGCCGAATTCTTCTGGGATTTTGGTGGAACTGTAGTGGGAGGTCAGAATACTTCTAATTTGGCCAATCCTACTAATATCGTCTATCAGCAAGCGGGGAACTATTTGGTAACCCTAAACGTCCAAGACGGTTTCTGCAGAGACTTTTTTAGGGACAGTGTGCGACTCTATCCGCGTCCGATTCTAATTCACGATATAATTGATAATGGAGGCTGTGCTCCCTACTCAACGGAATTCAGTGATAGTTCAGAGTTTTCAGGAAATGCCATTCACTTCTGGGATTTTGGCGATGGTAATACATCTACCGACGCCAATCCAAAACATGTTTATTTACAGGCAGGTAACTATTTCGTATATCACCGCCTAATTACCACTAGTGGTTGTCGCGATACCTTAGAAGAGCTATCCACAGTGCCTGTAGTTATTCATCCGAGTCCTATATCAGGATTGGAAATTGAACCACCGGAAGTAACCATATTTGATCCGGAGTTTGATATTCTAATCACTTCGGAGAACTATATAAACTCAGAGCTGATTCTACCTAACGGTCGAAAAATGATTAATCCATCAAATGATGTAACCTTTTCGGCAAAAGACACCGGTGTCCAGCGGTTCATCCACATTGTGTATAATGAGTTTAATTGCAGCGATACCACCATCGTGGAGACTTATGTCCAACAGCCTTTTAGGCTCTATATACCAAATGCTTTTACTCCAGACGGAGATGGCTTAAATGATGTATTCTCCTATTCGATCCTTGGTACTCGAAATTTTGAAATAAGAATTGTCAATCGCTGGGGGCAGCTAGTTTTTCAAAGTAAAGATCCTGGCTTCTTCTGGAACGGCAGCATGCAAAACGAAGGGGAAGTTTTACCCGGTGGCGTTTATACCTATATAATTGATGTGATTGATAAAGAGACCGGTAATGGAGTAGCTAAACGCGGTACGGTCAGTTTAATCCGTTAGGTTTCTGCTCATCAGGAACATTACTGTAATTCCCAGGGCTACACTTAATAGAATATTTAGAACTAAATAGAGCCAGGCCTTCTGTTCTATTAAAACCCAATTTTCCAGGCTAAAAGTGGAAAAGGTTGAAAATCCTCCACAAAATCCAATGACCCAGAAATAACGCTGATTTTCATTTAGCTTTTCTGGAGCATTGATCACCAAAAATGCCAAAAAAGCTGAAGCCAATAAATTGGAAATGAAAGTAGCTAAAGGAAATTGAGGGGATTGGTTGAAAAGGCCAAGCACTAGTTTACTTACTGTAAACCTTGCAATTGAGCCTAAACCACCTCCCAGGAAAACCCAAATCCAAGTCATGTTTCCTTCCTTTCTTCAAGATTAAGCCAGGAGTCCAGAATCAGGAATAGCCCGGTACCACAAAGTGCACCATAAAGCGCTCCGCCTAGGATGTCACCAGGATAATGCACACCTAGGTAAATTCTGCTATAGGATACCGCTAATGCCCAGATCAATAATGAATAGTACAACCAGGGAAAACGACGCCTGAACAATAATCCTAAAAAGAAAGCCAGTCCAAAAGTATTGCTGGCATGAGAGCTTATAAATCCATAAGCCCCACCACATGATCCCTTGACTAAGCGAATCTGGGGCTGTAGGTGTTCTTCATGACAAGGTCTGGATCTTTCAAACTGCTGCTTGAAAAGCCTTACTGAACCCTGATCTGTAGCTAAAACATTTAGAAGTATGAAGAATAAGATGAAGAAGGAACTCTTCCACTTAAATATCCAAAAAACTAATACGATTAATCCCAAATAAAGGGGAATCCAAATTAGTACCTCTGACATTCTGAGCCAGAAAGGATCCCAAAACTCGGTTCCTAAATTGTTGAGATAAAGAAAAAGCTCCTCATCCCATTTCATTAATCGCTCAAGCATCTTTATTCATCATTTGCCAAAGCCGATCCTTAAGACCCTGGATGTTTTTACCACTAATAGCAGATATAAAAATGAATTCCAAGCCTTGTGGAAGGTCTTCCCTTAACTGGCCCTCCATTTCATTTTGCAGTTCATCATCAAGCATATCGCTTTTGCTGATGGCCAGAAGTTGTTGCTTGTCTAATAACTCCGGATTGAAGCGTTCTAATTCAGACCGAAGGATATCATACTCCTTCCTTACGTCATCAGTATCGGCCGGTATCATAAAGAGCAGCATTGAATTACGCTCGATGTGACGAAGAAAACGATGACCCAGTCCTTTACCTTCACTTGCTCCTTCAATGATGCCAGGGATATCCGCCATAACAAAAGAACGGTAATCCCGGTATTGCACTATACCTAATTTAGGTGTAAGTGTAGTAAAGGGATAATCGGCAATCTCTGGCTTAGCGGCCGATACTACCGAGAGTAGTGTGGATTTGCCCGCATTTGGGAATCCAACCAATCCCACATCGGCTAAGACTTTTAGCTCAAGGATGTTCCAACCTTCTTCCCCTGGCTCGCCGGGTTGCGCAAATCGAGGAGTTTGAAAAGTCGCAGATTTAAAGTGCACATTTCCCAAACCTCCCCGGCCTCCTTGCCGCAGTACTTTCTCTTCACCGTCTTCAGTGATCTCAAAAAGTATTTCACCGGTTTCAGCATCTTTGGCTACTGTGCCAAGGGGTACGTCAAGGACTTCATCCTCTCCCTTTGCACCGGTGCGTTGGTTTTGACCACCGTTCCCCCCTGCTTTTGCTTTTATATGCTTCCGATACTTCAAATGCAGTAAGGTCCACATCTGAGTATTTCCTCGTAGGATTACTGATCCACCAAGTCCTCCATCGCCTCCATCTGGTCCGCCTTTAGAGGTTAACCTGGAACGATGCAAATGAGGAGAACCGGAGCCTCCTTTGCCAGATTTACAATGAATCTTAACGTAATCTACGAAGTTCTCCTGCATGTTTATAAGCTATGGATAGCGTCATATAAGCGTTGGGTAATCTCATCGATTCCCCCCAGGCCATTAATTTCCTTTAGCTTATCCTGGCCGCCATAGAAATGCTTAACGGGAGCAGTTTGATTATTGTAGGTGTCAATTCTATTTTGAATAACATTGGGATCAGCATCATCTGTACGTCCAGAAGTCTTAGCCCGCTCCAATAGCCTTACTTTTAGTTCTTCCTCCGGTACTTCCAAAGCCAACATAATAGAGATTTTGCTTCCCATGCTCTCGAGGAGTTTATCCAGCGCCTCTGCCTGAGGGGTGGTTCTTGGAAAACCATCGAAAATGAATCCTTTGGCTTCAGGGGCCTTTTCCAACTCTGCTTTCAGCATGTTAATGGTAACCTCATCAGGTACTAACTCCCCTTTATCAATGAAAGACTTAGCTAATTTCCCTAGTTCGGTTTCACCCTTAATGTTAGCTCTAAAAATATCACCCGTACTTAAGTGTTTTAGCTGATACTGGTCAATAAGCTTTTCAGATTGAGTTCCTTTTCCGGCCCCTGGAGGGCCAAAGAGTACGATATTCAGCATGTTGAATTCAAAGTTTTGGTTCGATTGTGAAAAGCCACAAAAGTAGCAATTTAATAACCCTGGAACGAAGCTAAATGAGCCTCTTAGAATCGTAGATTTGCGGCAAAGAAAAAATTATGGCTTCTACTTACTGTGTGATTATGGCCGGTGGCATTGGCAGTCGTTTTTGGCCCATGAGCACCGCCGAGAACCCCAAACAGTTTCACGATATACTAGGCACTGGTGAATCACTTCTGCAACAAACCTTTCGCCGCCTCTCTTTGCTAACCGAGCCCGAGAAAATTCTAGTTGTTACTCATAAGAAGTATGAAGATCAGGTAGCCGAGCAATTGCCGGCGATGCCCCACCAAAACATAATACTAGAACCTGCTCGCCGGAATACAGCACCTTGTATTGCCTATGCTGCCTATCGTATACAAAGTGAGGATCCTGAAGCCAATATCTTAATTGCTCCATCCGATCATCTTATCAGTAATGAAAACGAATTTGTGAGGATCGCTAACCTTGCCTTAAAAACAGCCGAGGAAAGCGATTTCCTAATTACTTTAGGTATTAAACCACATCGTCCTGATACAGGATACGGATATATCCAATTTGAAGACCAAAAGCAGGTAAACCTTGAAGTGAAAAAGGTTAAAACCTTCACTGAGAAGCCTAATCTGGAAATCGCAAAGCAGTTTTTAGAAAGCGGTGATTTTCTATGGAATGCAGGGATTTTCGTTTGGTCATTGAAAACCTTTAAGCAAGAATTAGAAGAGCATCAACCCGACCTTTTCCACAACTTCGAACAAGGAGCTGATAAATTCGGAACCCCGGAAGAAGCAAAGTTTGTGAATGAAATCTATCCGGCCTGTAACAATGAATCTATTGATTATGGTCTGATGGAAAAATCAAGTAAAGTATTCGTTATACCAGCCGATTTTGGATGGAGCGATTTAGGAACCTGGGGAAGTCTTTATGAGCATAAAGAGCTGGATAAAGAAGGAAATGCTTTAGTTGGCCCGAAGATTCTTAGCTATAATAGTAAAGGCAACATTATTCGTATGCCCAAGGATAAGATTGCCGTAGTAGAAGGACTTGAAGAATTCATTGTGGTTGATACACCTGAAGCACTCCTCATCTGCAAAATGCAAAATGAGCAAATGATCAAGAGCTTTGTTAACGACGTTAAATTGAGCTTCGGAGACGATACCGGAATTTAATCCGGTTTTAGAACTGATTTATATCGCTCAAGAGCACGAGCTCTAGCGAATTTATGATCTACAATGGGTTGAGGATATTGGTCTGTACCAAATTCCTTGACCCATTTCTTTACATAACTGCTTTGAGGATCGAATTTTTTCCATTGCAATTCTGGATTAAAAACTCGAAAATAGGGTGCAGCATCCACTCCACTTCCAGCCGCCCATTGCCAGCCTCCCACATTACTGGCCGCATCATAGTCTAATAGTTTTTCGGCAAAATAAGCCTCCCCCCAGCGCCAGTCTAAAAGCAAATGCTTGCTGAGGAAGCTCGCTACAACCATGCGAACTCGGTTATGCATAAAGCCCGTTTCATTAAGCTCTCGCATACCCGCATCAACTAATGGATATCCAGTTTTACCTTCACACCAGGCCTGAAAATGCTTTTCATTACGCTCCCATACAATTTGATCGTATTCCTTACGAAAACTATTCTCAGCTGAATGCGGGAAATGATAGAGTACTTGCTGGTAAAAGTCTCTCCATATTAACTCGTTGAAGTACTTATCATTGGTTTGACTTGCCAATCGTGCTAATGCCCGAATTGAAATAGTACCAAACCTTAAATGCAAACTAAGTCGACTGGTACCCCGAATTGAAGGAATATCTCGAGTCTTATCGTAAGCGCTAATGATTTCCTGGTCAAAGCTTCTTTTTGGGTATTCAAAATCAAAAGATTGAAACCCCATTTCCTTCAGACTAAACCATTTGAGACCTTGCAGTTCGGCATATCGGCCAACTCCATCACAGTTATGAACAGCATAAGATTCCTCTTTAAGTAGGGAACGGTAGCGCTTCATGTATGGAGTATATACTACGTAAGGATCACCATTATCCTTCAGCACTTCATTCTTTTCGAAAAGAACCTGATCCTTATAACCTTTAAAGGGAATTCCATTGAGCTTTAGAAAGTCATAAACCTCACGATCCCGATTCCTTGCTTTAGGCTCATAATCGCGATTGGCATAAACCGCCTGAACTGGATATTGCTTCACTAACTTCTGCCATGCTTCTATGGGTTGGTCATAGTAAACCAATAAATCTGACCCATATTCATTGAGCCTCTGTTTTATAGCTTCTAGTTCTTGCCAAATGAACTGCACTCTTGCGTCTCGGGCAGGAAGTGGATCAAGAATTGAACGATCAAAAATAAAAAGTACAAGGACGGGATTACCAGATTCCAAAGCCTGCGAAAGTGCATGATTGTCCGCGAGTCTTAGATCCCGACGCATCCAAAAAACACTTAATCCCATTACCAGTCTATTTCTTTTAGAGTTTGATCTGGCTGAGCATATGCCAAGCGCTTTAAACGCTCTGGTTTATAATAGGAGTCTAATCCGTTCACACAAAGATTCCCTAAAATACTGTGATCAATCAATCCGTCTTTCAAGATTGCCGCCTTAGAGTTAATATGTACTTCTTCAATGGAAGCGATCACCAAAATTGTATCGTTCAAAGGAATCGGATTTTCTTGCTCCAACTTTATCCCAATGCTCAAATGGGATTCCTTGACAAATGGAGCAGGAAATTCTAGAAAACTAGGAGTCAAGCCAACCGCCTCAAATTCCGACACCTCACGATCATATTTAGCCGAGGTCTGATGAGCTGCATCCAGTATTTCGGTATGTACAGAGTTTATACTTGCAAAGGAGGTTTCTCTAAAATTTTCGAGGCTATGTCGTTCCACCGTATGTGGACGAAAAATCAGGCTTAAGAGCGGTGGATTAGCGCCTATATGCTGTACTGAGAAAAAAGGGGCGAGATTAGTCATCCCTTCCTGGTTAGAGGTGGCGATAAGATTAAGACTCTTATAACCTCCCAGACTATTAAAGAAATTTGCCCGGTAGCGACGTTCCCAGCTGGTGAAATCCTCTTTATTGAAAAACTCCTTTTTCATCTCGTCATCTCAGGCTGGACATTCCGCCATCGACTTTAAAGATTTGACCTGTAATCCAGGTAGACTTCTCACTTAATAAGTAAAGAGCCATATCTGCGATGTCTTCTGCAGAACCTACCCTTTTCAAAGGATGTCGCTCTGCATTAGCCTCTCTTTTTCTATCATTAGAGAGTAAACTATGCGCCAATGGAGTATCCGTTAATGAAGGGGCTATCGCATTAACTCTCACCTTAGGAGCGTATTCGGCGGCCAAACTTCTACAGAGGCCTTCAACCGCACCTTTTGCACCGGCAATTGAAGTATGAAAAGGTAATCCACTCTGCACGGCAACCGTGGAGAAAAGTACAATAGAAGAATCTGGAGTTTTCTTTAATACTGGAATGGCTTCCTGAATAACCTTAACTGCCCCCAGGAAATTTAATTCTAGTTCCTGTCGAAAGGAATCCAATGGCATTCTTTCAAAAGGCTTGAGATTGATGCTACCAGGACAATATACCAATCCATCCAAGTGTTCTGGAATCTCTGGTAAATTGTCATCCTTAAGGACATCGTAGTTCTGTCGATACACTCTGGAATCCAAATCAGCATCCATAATATTCCGGCTGTAGGCCCAAACATTATGACCATCTGCCCCTAACTTTTGGGTAATTACTTTTCCAATACCACTACCTCCACCAACAATCAAGTAATTCTTTGCCATTTATGAGATGATTTTTAGAAATTCATTTCGGTAAGACTCCTCCTTAAACTTCCCTGAATAATGCACAGTAACAGTACTGGATGCACAATCCTCCACACCACGGGTAGCTACACACATATGCTCCGCGTCAATGTAAACCGCTACATCCTCGGTTTGAAGCGCCTTTTTTAACTCGGCTCCAATTTGCTCGGTAAGTCGTTCTTGCACTTGTGGACGCTTGGAGAAATAACGTACTAAACGATTAATCTTACTAAGGCCGATAACCTTACCGGAGGAAATATAAGCCACATGAGCTTTTCCTAAAATCGGTACCAGATGATGTTCGCAGTAAGAGTGTACTGTAATGTTCTTTTCCACCAACATCTGGCCGTAGCGATATTTGTTATCAAAGAGCTTAGCCTGAGGTTTGTTTTCAGGAAGCAATCCCTGAAATATCTCGTTCACGTACATTTTAGCCACGCGCCTTGGAGTACCACTTAAGCTGTCATCAGTAAGATCCAGTCCTAGAATGTGTAAGATATCGGCGAACTTTTCTTCAATTAAATCGACCTTTTCTTCAGGGTTAAGCAAAAAGGCATCGTTTCGCATTGGCGTTTCCAAATTCGTCATGGCATGCCCATTTCCGATGTCTTCTACCCTTTGTAAAATCTCATCCGCATTGTCCTCAAGGTTACGGTTCATTTGGCCGTTAGCCTTCATATTCAACGAAGTTTCTCGGAGTTTCATAGAGCTTAATTTTTAAATCATATTTAAAGTCAATCTCCTCTCTAAGAAGATTATAAATAACCACCGCGATATTTTCAGCGGAAGGATTGAGTTCACGGAACTCTTCTGTTTGGGTATTGAGGTTTTTGTGATCGAACCGATCTTCTATTTTGGTTCTAATCAAATCCTTCAACACCTTCATATCGATTACATACCCCGTTTGTGGGTTAATATCTCCCCGAACACTTACTATAAGCTCGTAATTGTGTCCGTGATACTCTGCATTATTGCATTTGCCAAAAACCTGGCGATTCCTTTCTGCGTCCCAATCCGGATTGTGTAATCGGTGGGCGGCATTAAAATGTGCCTTGCGGCTAACCGTTACTTTCATTGCTGGGCTTTAACGTAAGCTTCGAATTGCTTCCAAATAATCTTGAACCAGGCTGTGTATCGTTCTGGATGATCAGAAATATCAACAGATAAGGCGTCAATGCGCATCCATTTCCAATCCATCACTTCTTCGGGATTTAATTGAGGTTCGCCATTGTATTCGCCAATAAAGAGATGGTCATATTCATGCTCAATCATTCCCTTATCAAGCTCTGCTCGATAGGTGAATTCCAGTACCTTCTTAATAGGGCAATCAAAACCCATCTCTTCCTGTAAACGTCGATGAGCCGCTTCTTCAGCCGTTTCCCCTTTACGAGGATGAGAACAGCAAGTATTCGTCCATAAAGTTCCAGAATGATACTTGGATTCTGCCCTTTGTTGAACCATCAACTCTCCCTTTTCATTGAGGATGAAAACGGAAAATGCACGATGTAATAAACCTTGTCGGTGGGCTTCCATTTTCTCCATCAGTCCTTGCTCTTGATCATGAGCATCGACCAGGATAACTTCTTCTGCCATTAGCTAGAGAATATTTAGACTATGGCGTAAGTAGGAACTTACTAATAGTCGGTATTTATTGTAGTTAGGAATTCTAACTCGTTGATTTAAGATTGTGCTACTCGGAGTAGACTTAATCTTCATAAACAGGCGGTAATAGTAAACATATGCGATGTAAACTCCAAACCTGGCTTTCTTAGGCAAGGCAACGATACCATCATAACCCGCTTGAAAATCCTTTTCAATATCTGCTTCAATCTCCCTTTTTACTTCATCATTAAAGACCCCCATGTTTACACCGGGAAAGTAAACCCTCCCTAATTGGTTGTAATCCGCATTAAGATCTCTAAGGAAATTGATTTTTTGAAAAGCCGAGCCAAGTTTCATGGCATTCCAACGCAAGCGATCGTAGGTCTCCTGATCTCCATAACAGAATACCTTTAAGCACATCAATCCAACAACTTCTGCCGAACCAAGAATGTATTCTTCATACTCAGAATCACTGCTCACTTTGGATAAATCGAGATCCATTTCCATGGAATGCAAAAATGTCTCGATCAGTTCGCGATCTATATTAAAGGCATTTACCGTATGCTGGAAGGAGTTTAGAATAGGATTCAAGCTTATTCCATCATCAATCGCTCTCCAGGTTTGCTCCCTGAAATCATCCAGCAAGGCCTTCTTATCATAATCGTGGAAGGTATCCACAATCTCATCCGCAAACCGCACAAAGCCGTAGATGGCATAAATGTGTTTGTGAAGAATACGATCCAAAAAGAGAATACCCATCGAAAAGGAAGTACTGTACTTTTTGGTAACCATCGCCGAAGTACGATAGGAAATTTTGTCAAACAAAGCTTTCATCCTTAATGTGTTTTTTTGTTGTCTTTGGCGATCTCAGAAGCAGCAACAATACCAGATATTAAGGAGGGAGGAACTCCCGGTCCCGGTGTTGTTAACTGACCAGCATAGTAAAGGTTCGCCACTTTTTTACTTTTAAGAGCAGGTTTAAGGATGGCTGTTTGCTTAAGGGTGTTTGCTAATCCATAGGCATTACCTTTAAAAGCGTGATAATCACTTTCAAAGTTCTGCATGGCATAAGAGCGTTTATAAGAAACATGACTTCTAATCTCTTGTCCTGTATGGGACTCTAGACGATCCATCATAATTTGGTAATACTTTTCACGTTGATCCTCACTATCCTCCAAGCCAGGAGCTAGTGGCATTAATAAAAATACATTCTCCTTGCCTTCTGGGGCAGCGCCAGGATCAGTCTTCGATGTTGCCGATACATAGAACAAAGGCTTTGAAGGCCACTGTGGATTTGTATAAATTTCGTCCGCGTGTTGATCAAAATCTTCATCGAAAAACAAGGTGTGATGAAGGATTCCTTCAACTTTCTTATCTACCGACAGGTAAAAGAGTAAACTAGAGGGCGCCATTGAACGATTGTCCCAATAAGATGGGCTGTACTGACGGTATGCTTGAGGTAACAAGTGTTGTTCAAAGTGATGGTAATCTGCGGCATTAACAATATAGTCCGCCTCAAAATGACCTTTCTTCGTGTTCACCGCGGTTATCTTATTACCCTGAATCTCCAGAGTCTCAACTTCATGATCAAGCTGAATTTTCACGCCTTGTTCTTCAGCGAGGCTTACCATGGCTTTGACAATTTCATGCATACCTCCTTTGGGAAACCAGGTACCACCATCGATGTCCGCATAGTTCATCAAAGAGTAGAGCGCAGGGGTATTTTCTGGAGTCGCACCTAAAAAGAGGATGGGAAACTCCATGAGCTGCTGGAGTCTTGGATTTTTGAAATGACTATGCACATACTTTCGCATGCTTTTCAACAGATCCAATTGCACGAGACCCTTTAGAATTCTCCAGTCGGCAAACTCTAACAATGATCTCCCGGGCTTATATACCAAATCATTAATTCCTACCTCATACTTATAAGCGGAATCTTCCATGAATTTGCGGAGACTCGCACCACTGCCAGGCTCGATTTGCTCGAAAAGGTCAATACAAGCTTCGGTGCCTGCAGGTACATCGATGTAATCCTCTTTACCAAAATACACCCGGTAACTAGGATCTAGCCTCTCAAGCGTATAATAGTCTGAAACCTTTTTACCGAATTTAGAAAAGTAATTTTCAAATACATCCGGCATCCAGTACCAACTGGGGCCCATATCAAAATGGAATCCATCGTGTTTGAAAGCTCTGGCTCTACCGCCAGCTTGAGCATTTTTTTCCAGAATTGTTACCTCAAAACCCTGTTGGGCCAGAGAGCTTGCAGCCGACAATCCAGCAAAGCCGGCGCCAACTACAATTGCCTTTTTAGACATAGTACTTTCTTAACGGTAGTCCTTTAGTTTATCCATCATCTTGCGTCGTGCAAGGAAAATGCGACTCTTCACCGTGCCAAGGGGGATGTTCATGATTTCTGAAATCTCCTCGTACTTGTATCCATTATAATACATCATAAATGTTTCGAGGTAAGTCTTATCTATAGAATTGATCTGACCCATGATGTATTTGTGATCAACAATGCTATCTGTACTGGCTGATTTTTCAGATTCCTTCATGTTGATGAAATACTTGTTTTCAGTTTCATCAACAAAAGTGTTCTGATTTTTGCGCTTGCGATAAGCATTGATAAAAGTGTTCTTCATGATGGTATATAACCATCCCTTAATGTTAGTACCCTCTTGAAATTTGTCACGATTCTTCAATGCCTTAAATAGAGTCTCCTGCATAAGGTCATCACTATCATCGCTACTCTTAGTTAATTTCATTGCCAACTGTCGTAAAAAATCCTGGTGACTGATAATCATCGTACTGAATTCCGCTTTTGACATAAGGAGGTGTGTTTTAAAGTTGTTTAACTTTTGATGAACCAAACTTAAACATAAATCTTCGTTTCGCAAAGGTTTTTGTTTAACTTTAACATATTAATACTTAAACAAAACCTAATCACCTGAAAACCTCAGTGTTACAACACTGACATATAGAAAAAATAGATTAGCCTATAAAGTTGCCCTTAAGACTTTCAATGTCAGAGCAAATTTCAACCTGGGCAGGAACGATATCTGAATCGTAATTTTTGAATTGCAATCCGGTTAAGAAGAAGCGATAATTATCAGACTTAAACATTTCGCCAATTTTCTCAAAGTACAAGTCTATCTCCTCGAAATGTGGATTAGTCGTAAATACTGAAATAAACTGATCCACCTGAGTCTTATCTGAAACTTCTTTGAGATACTCAATAGGCACGGATTGCCCTAGATAGATTACACGGTGGCCACTCTTCTTTAGGTAATAATATAAATACAATAAACCCAACTCATGAAGCTCATCACCTGGTAAGTACAAAACAAAGCTTTTACGATCGTCCGACTTTTGAGGAATAATCGTTTGATCAATTATGGAAAAAAGCTTCTGCTTCACCAGGTTACTGATGAAGTGTTCATTACTTACACTTATCGCACCTGCTTGCCAGAGCAAACCTATCTCTTGAATAAAATTGCCAAGTATACGAGTTAAAGTGTCCTCCGTTCCGAATTGAATAAGGCACTTGCTAAAGATGCTGTCAAATAGATATTCATCGTATTCCAACATAGCAATCTTAAAAGCATTGATCTGGCTTTCATAATTACCCTGATATCTACCGGCATCAATTACCGCTGCCCGAAGCTCTTGCTCGCTAAGTTCAGCTACCTTGCTGATCCTCATTCCGCTTTTGACCAAAACCGCAATATTGAGGATCTTCTTTAAATGCTCATCTACATAATAACGGATATTCGTGTCCGTCCTCTTAGGTACGATTAACCCATAGCGCTGCTCCCATGCTCTCAAGGTATGAGCCTTGATGCCGGACAGCTTTTCCAGGTCTTTAATCGAGTATTTAGAGTCCATTATCTTCCTTCATTACTAGCACAACCCCAACCTAATGGTTTTGTTTAGCTTTTTCCTTAAAATCCTACACAAAAATAGATAAATTTTTATTGTGCGGAAAGCCTAATTTTGCGGCTTGCTATGAGTACCCTACAAGAAGAAATTTCCAAACGACGCACTTTCGGAATTATATCTCACCCAGATGCTGGAAAAACCACTTTGACCGAGAAGCTCCTGCTCTTTGGTGGCGCAATTCAAGAAGCAGGTGCAGTTAAAAGCAATAAAATAAAGAAAACCGCTACCTCCGACTTTATGGAGATTGAGCGCCAAAGAGGTATATCAGTTGCAACTTCGGTAATGGGATTCGAGTATCAAGACCGAAAAATCAACATCCTTGACACTCCAGGTCACCAGGATTTTGCTGAAGATACCTACCGCACCTTAACGGCAGTGGACAGTGTAATTGTTGTCATTGATGTGGCGAAAGGTGTAGAGGCCCAAACCGAAAAGCTGGTTGAGGTTTGCCGGATGCGTAATACCCCGATAATCGTATTCATTAATAAGCTCGACCGGGAAGGAAAAGACGCTTTTGATCTACTGGATGAGATTGAGAGTAAGCTGGGATTAAATATTTGCCCCTTGAGCTGGCCGATTGGAATGGGACAAAGGTTTCAGGGAGTATACAATATCTGGGAAAAGCAGCTAAAACTGTATACCGAAGTCAACAAGCAAAAGATCGCGGACAGTGTAGCTATCGAAAACCTGGAAGACCCAAAGTTGGCCGAAATGGTTGGGGATGAAGCTGCAAATACTCTGGTAGATGAACTAGGACTCCTTCAGGGTGTATATGAAGAGTTTGACCGTAATGCTTACCTTGAGGGGAAGCTCTCACCTGTATTTTTTGGCAGTGCGCTTAACAATTTCGGCGTTCAGGAACTGCTGGACTGTTTTGTAGAAATCGCACCCCCTCCTCAAGCAAAGGACGCCGATGGGGTGATGATTGAGCCCACCGAAAACTTCTTTAGTGGTTTTGTTTTTAAGATTCACGCAAACATGGATCCTAAACATCGTGATCGTCTTGCTTTTATGAAGATCGTTTCGGGCACTTTTGAACGCAATAAAAATTACAAGCATACCCGTTTAGGTAAAAGCATGAAGTTTAGTAGCCCTACTGCCTTCATGGCTTCTAAGAAATCTGTGGTAGACAAGGCTTTTCCGGGAGACATTATAGGATTACATGATACGGGCAATTTCCGAATTGGAGATAGTGTTAGCGGTGGCCCGGAATTAGAGTTTAAGGGAATCCCCAGTTTCTCACCCGAGCATTTCCGGTTTATAAACAATGCGGACCCCATGAAGGCCAAACAGTTGAATAAGGGGATCGATCAACTGATGGATGAAGGAGTAGCGCAGCTTTTTACACTAGAAAGCAATGGGCGAAAAATTATTGGTACGGTTGGAGCGCTTCAATATGAGGTAATCCAATATCGCTTGGAGCATGAATACAATGCTAAATGCAGCTATGAGAACTACCCTGCTTACAAAGCCTGTTGGATTGAAAGTGAAGATGATTCTCAGTTAGAAGAATTCAGCAAACTGAAATATCGCTATCTGGCCAGAGACAAGTTCGGAAGATTGGTTTTCCTCGCTGATTCATCCTTCAGCCTCAGCATGGCCAAGGACAAATTTGATAAGATCCAGTTTCACTTCAAGTCAGAGTTCTGATCGATCACTTCACGCAATAGTGAAGGAATTAGTGGCTTACGTAGCAGCTTGATGATATGTCTATTATCTCTGGATCTTTGTAAGTCGTGATCGTCTTCTGTAGAACTTACCATGAATAGATAAGGGCGGACTTTTGAACGTTGCACCCAGAGCTCATAATGCTTTAGAAACTCGAATCCATCCATCTCCGGCATCATCAAATCCAGGAGTATCAAATCGGGAACCGGCTGATCGCCTTTTAAGGCCTGACTTAGGTAATCCAGTGCTTCCTTTCCGCTTTCAAATTCTTTGATATCGCGAGCAATCTTATGATGCTCTAACAAACGTCGATGAACGAAGCGATCAACCAAATTATCGTCAATCAAAAGGCAATATTCCAACTGAAATTCACTCATTCTCGTGGTGAATCATATTTGGTATCGTTATAAGGAATTCTGCTCCATCACCTGGATTTGAGCTCACATCAATCGAACCGCCCATTTTGGCTAGTGCCTCTTTTACGATATATAATCCCAATCCTGAACCTGCCATTTGGTCTTTGCCTCGGAAAAACATCTTAAAGATTTGCTCTACATGATCTTGTAATATGCCCACGCCATGGTCTTTTACAATGATGTCTACTTTCTCTTCCTCAATAACAAATTTCAAATCTACCTTGGCCTTCTCCTGATCGGGCTTCTTAAACTTAATCGCGTTGGCTATCAGATGACTTAAAACGATTCTTATGCGGAAGTAATCACCAAAGAAACGCGCGTTTTGATTAATAGTTTGTTCCAGGTTCACATCATCCCGACTTTCCCCGGAGTGTAGCTGGTTTAAAACATCCTCAACTAGGTTCTCCAGATTAACTTCAACATACTCCTCTGCCGCTTTAGAGTTTTTGTAATAGTCAATGATGTTGTTAACCAGTAAATCCAGCTTATGGACACTGCGATCCACTTTGGCAAATAGCTTCTTGGAATCCTCGTCATGAACATCAATATTCGCCACTTTCACTAAACCCAGAACGCTAGCAATGGGCGCGCGTAAATCATGAGACACACTATACACGAAGCGATTGAGTTCATTATTGGTTTTTTCCAGATCCTCAATCTTATTTTTAAGTTGCCGACGGGTATGATAAAGATCGTAAGCATTTTCGATAGCCACTTTGATCTCTGCTTCACTCCAAGGCTTGGTTATGTAGCGGTAAACATGGCCCTTGTTGATCGCATCAATAATATCATTCACATCGGTAAAACCCGTGATTAAGATTCGTACCGGTTCTGGAAACACCTGTCGTACCGCATTGAAGAATTCCACCCCAGTCGTAACAGGCATCCGTTGATCGGAAAAGATCACCTGAGGACGGTAACTTTTTAAAATGCTAAAGGCATCCTCAGTGTTATTGGCGGTATATACCTCATAATCCCTTCTAAAGGCTGCTTTAAAAGATCGGAGGTTATTATCCTCATCATCCAAATAAAGTACGCGAATGGGTTTGGTGGTATTTCTAGGAGTCATGCGAATTCTTTAGGCTGCCTTACAGGTAAAAATAGAACAAATTCAGTGCCCTTGCCAAGTTCACTATTTACTTCGATTCGACCACCATGTTTATCAATAATTTTAAACACGATGCTCATGCCGAGCCCAGTCCCTTCACCAACGTCCTTTGTAGTGAAGAACGGCTCATATAACTTTTTCTTAGTTTTCTCATCCATTCCTATCCCATTATCAATGAGATGGACTGCAACAGTTTCTGCATTTATAGATCTTGTTCGGAGGGTTATAGTTGGTTTTTCACCTTCCGCATAATGCTTAGCGTTAACTGCATAAACCGCGTTATTAAGAATGTTCATGAAAGCCTGATTCAGTTTTCCAGGGAAACAGTCGATATCAATGAGGTTTTGATCATAGTCCCGAATCACCTCCATCTGATCTTTGGTCTTATTCCGCAATAAGATCATGGTGCTATCCAAGCCTTCATTGAGATTTGCTTTTTTAACTACATCCTCATCCAAACGAGAGAAATTTCTCAGACCCAAGACAATCTCTGAGGTGCGTACCGCTCCATCCGAAATTCCGCCAACCAGGGATTCAATCTCCTCCTTTAAAAAGTCATAATCATATTCCTTTAAACTATCCTTGGCACGCTTTAATTGATCCGGAGGGCAGTCATCCGGCAAGCTTGCGAACTCATCCACAATCGTGTATACCTCACTTAAATCCAGTTTAAGAGGCTTAATGTTAGAGGTAATAAAATTGATCGGGTTGTTAATCTCATGAGCAATACCCGCCGTTAACTGACCCAGGGAAGCCATTTTCTCGGCATCTACCAGTTGAGTCTGCGTTTCCTTCAAATTATCGAGGGTAACTTGACGCTCTTCATTAGCTTCCTGCAATTCCATGGTGCGTGCCTCTACCCTTTTCTCGAGTTCAATATTTTGCTCTTTAATTATACGCTCGTTCTCACGCGCCATTTCCAGTGCCCGAGCTTGTGAAAATTCCTTTTCCCGCCGGAGCTGATTAATTCTATCTGCAAGTGCAACGGATAAGAGAACTACTTCCACACTAGAGCCAAACAGCATAGAACGACGGAAGACTGGATTATACGGAACTATATCAAAATCCTTGAGGGCAAAAATCACCACCGAGACCAGGAATACCGACCAGGCTATTAGAAAGAAGTTGGCTGGTTTGTAACCTGATTGAGCCAATTTAACTGCCGCAATAATGGCTATTAGTGAACCGGCTAAGGCCACCATATTCACCATCTTATAAGCGAATGATTCAAAACCTGCGAAGAGCAATATAATAGCGATAATATCCAGAGGAACTACCAGTAGCAGCAGCATTCTGAACCGCGGAGCCTTGGACTTAAGACTCAGGAAATTATTAATGAAAAAGATGGAGGCTATACCCACTAAAGCACCGGAAAGAACCGCGAAAACTTTGTTTAAATACGGGGCCCATGAAAGAATACATCTATCTGTATAACCAAACAAGGCTGCCTGGGCTAAACCAAGGGTAAGTAGATAGAGAATGTAAAAAAGGTAGCTTTTATCGCGGGTCAGGAAGTAAATCACCAGATTATAGAGGAACATTACCGTTATAATTCCCACATAAATCCCAAACAAGAAATCGTTGGTACTTAGACGTTCAGCCAGAACTTCACTCTGAACCATCTGGAAAGGCAATACCAAAGGTTTATGGCTGTAAATCTCAAAGTAATACTCTTTAACCTGAGATTCCATGGGAAAGACAAAATCCGATGCCTCGTAAAGGCGGGTTTTAAAACGGAAAGCTTGTCCGGTTTCAGACTTTAGATAAAGTTGCCCATCAGGTCTAGCATGAAAATAACGTATGGTATCTATAAGCGCATAGGACAAAAAGATCATTTGATCTCCGGTATTTATCGAATCCGGAACCCTAAGCCTTACGTAGGCAGTATTTCCATTATCAAAGTTGGGTACTCCAGCTTTGATTTCCTCATAGTCCAAAGAGCTAATCTCCTCGAGGCTATGACGTTCACCGTCGTTATAAACTGCCATTTGAAGCTGAGCCTGCGTAAAAGAGCTCAAGAGCAGCAGGAAACTAAGCAATAGACTTTTGTTCAAGGTATCAGAGATTTAGATCCAATTGATACTGTACTTCGACTTCCCTACGCTTGGATTGTTCCATAAAAATCTGACTCGGATCCTGCCTTAATGATCCAACCCTATCTAACTCCAGTTCGGACGCATCATCCAGGGTATTGGTATCCGGCAGCAGCATAGCAGTCGCCAATAAATCTAATTTAGGATAATAAAAGGTACCATCGTTACCCACTTCCTTTAAAGTGCGGTAACCAAAGTTTTCCGCTGTTGCAACAGTGTAAGGAGCACAGAGTGCGAATAGGGACTTAACTTTTATCTGGGAGGTAATTGTAACGGCCGCTCTGGTAAGAAATAGACTACCAAAACCTAATCCAGCCACCTTTCTGGAATTCCAAAGACCGCAAATCTCACCTGTTCCATGTTCTGCCTCCCGAGCAATAAAATCATGAATTTTGGGATCCATATAGCCGGTGGCCGAAGCGATTGGCAGTTTGCTGGTACCATATGAGGTATCCACCCTGGCACCACCTAATACCTCTCCACTCTCCGTATCCTCAACCACTAAAACATAGGTTCCCGGATTCTCCATCCAGGTTTCATTGCTCGAAGTAACTTTATTAACCCCGATGCTGCTGAGGATGTCCCCATGACCCTTCAGAAACTTCTGACAACTTTCGGGATCATTAACTGCCTTAAATGCTCTCAGTCTAAGCACGGTCCATCATTAAGTTTTTATACACATCACTTACAGGTTTCCGCAGCGATTTCACCTCTGGCTCTCTCGCATAGAATAAACGACAAAGAAACAGATCATTAACCTTGTTTTCGAGCCCAAGTAACTGAAGATATTCACCACGTAATGCACTTAACTCTTGTCTAAGGTAATCACTGGTACTTACATCATCCCTCTCCAATCTCGCAAACATAAAGGTCGCAGGAGAAACAGGCTGATAGGAAACTCCCTGATTATTGAGATAGAGCCAAATTCGATTCACCCACTTTCCTCCTTCCACCATTGCCTTTGCACTGTGATCATCACAATGAAGTAAGGCCAATGCAGAAATATCTTTCATGGAATCCGTGCTCATTTTAATCAGTGCATTTCCCATATCCCATTCCCGTAGTTGGGCAATCGCATTACCATCTTGAATCAGTTTAAAACCAACCTTATCTGCTTCACTTAGTTCAATAGTGCGCAAATCAACCCCATTACGAGTCTGTTCCGCTTGCTCCTTGGTCCAACGTGCTTCGTGTATAAAATCCCGATGTCCCCAGGGGTCTAAAATTCGCTGACGCTCAATCCGACCAATAATCTGGGACAATTTTTCCATTCTTTCCTGATCCTCTACCCAAGTCATTTTAAAACCCGAGTTATCAAGGGCCTCCCCTATCTCCAGTTTAAACCTGTCTTCTAGAGGTTTGTATTGCTCAGCACGATAACGGTTAGTCATTCTATTGGCAAGTCTATCGCCATAAATCTGAAATGGAGCAGGTTCAGATTCCTGATTATGAAAGCTATACACTGCCACGAGCCTCTCACCAAAATCCTTTAGTTGGTATAATCGTTTGGCCTGAAAACCCAAAGCTCTAGCCCTTTGCTCCAGATTATCCATCGCTCCTCCAAAACCTATATAAGACCCTCGATGGCGGTAATCTAAAAAGCTGGTAGAGAAGTGCTGATCATGGAACAAAGCCAGCATATTATCCTTCCATATCCATTTCCAGGGCTGTGTGTTGCCACCTGTTGCTGCCAGACAGGCATTTTGCACTATATCATTTACTTGTTGATCATCCAGCGCTAAAGCACCCTTTTCAGGGACTAGAGCTTTAGAATCCAACATAGCTTCACATTCCTTAAAGGAAAGCTCATCTGGCGCCTCCCGTTTCGATGAGAAATCAGTTTCAAGCTTTTGGATAAAGTGTTTATCCAAATCCAGGTAATAACGGCCTGAATCAACCGATTGACCTAGCAAAATTCTTCGAGCAACCACTGTGCTCAATGCTCCTCCCAAAACGACCGAACTCGCCAACTGCGGCCAGGTGGTGAGAGATTCCTCGACTTCCAATAGTGAAGCCTTTAATCTCGAAGAAATGTTTTGGGCTCCAACCATATCCATAACCAAGGCCAACCTCTCTTTCGCAGTCCATTGATCTACAGATTCTGCGCGATCTTCCGTAACCATGCCATGCATGAGCTCCCGCTCCGGCTCCAAATCGAAACGTTCGATGTCCATCATTCCCCGATCACTGGTATCCATTATTACCGGTATCCCCGCTTTTCGTGCTGCCAATCGAGACTTTATCTTTATATCCAGCGCGTCGCATTCTTCAATAAGTAAATCCAACTTATCCTCTCCACTTCCGATAAACTCATCTAAATTCTCTTCAGTGATGCCGTCCGGATAAACTTCAATTTTCAGAAAAGGGTCAATCTCGGCAATCTCCCTGGCCACGGCAGTAGATTTTGGCAACTCCAAATTTGCAAGACCCGTGCGGATTCGATTGAGATTGCTTAACTCTAAGTAATCAAAATCGGCTATTCTAAGCGTTCCATAAACCCTTTCCATGCTTAGTGTTAAAGCAACAGACTGACCTACAGAAAGACCTATTAAGCCAATTTTCTTGCTTTGAAGAATCGCCTGTTCCTCCGGATGGATTTTATATTGATTTCTGGAAGTTCTTAATCGAACAAAATCCTTTTCGGGCAGTAAATGAATTAAATTGTGGTTCCAAGGATAGTACACCCACGTACCGAAGTAATTAGGGTCATTTTCGCGAAGCCAGTTTTGCCAGTATTCTGCTAACTGCTTTTTGGATGGTTTATCTCTAGGATGATCAATTTTATACAATTCTAATACTTGACTTTCAATGGAGTTATAAACATTTATTTGTTTATTATTACTAGAGATAAATATCTCTAACTCCCGAACATCATCTTCCTTAGCCATGTCATAAAGTACTGGCTTAAACTCAATTTTATTCTCAATAAAAATGTTTGATAATGAATTCGTTAAATCAAGTCTGTTTGTATTTTCCATGAATGGATTAGCCTTAATTCTAACAGCCAATTTACGGCATAGTATTGAAAAATAGCTTACTTTTACCTTAGATTTTTGATTTAGAGATGGACAAAAATGTGAAAATCTTATATGTGGACGATGAGGCACATAACCTTCAAGCTTTCCGCGCTAATTTTAGAAGGGATTTTACCCTATTTACCGCAGAATCAGGAGCTGAGGGTTTAGAGATTTTTAAGAATGAAGAATTAAACCTCATCCTCACCGATCAACGAATGCCAAACATGACCGGAATCGAATTTCTGGTCGAAGTTCAGAAGATCAATCCGGAACCAATGCGCATTTTAATCACCGGGTACTCGGATATAAATGCAGTAATTGCCGCCATCAACCAGGGTCAGGTATATCGATATCTAAACAAGCCCTGGCATTATGAAGATTTGAAATCGACCATCCTGTCAGCGCATGAGGTGTATCGATTACGAAAGGAGAATCGAGAGCTGATGGATAAACTCGAAAGGGCTAATGAGCAATTAGAGTTCCTTCTTCGGCAAAAATTGCTTTCCTAGTCCAACCGGCATTTCCTTAATTTGTGGCATATAATTAACTGCCATGGCTCACCGTACCCTACTTTTTCTAACCTTCAGTCTTCTAATTGCATCTTGTAATACTCCAAAAAAAACACAAGCGCAAGAGCATGTAGAGCCCAGCAGTCAAGAACTTAAGCCGCAAATCCCTGAAAAGGAGATTGCGATTAATGAAGACCTGGAAATTGAATGTCGTACGGCAAGCCTTCTTTCTGAAACGCAGGTACTTGAAGATGACAAAGCGGTAAAAATTCTTTCTGCCAGAAAACAAGGACAAACCCTTTTCTTAAAGTTTCAGTACAGTGGTTGCAATGAGGGAAAACCTTTGCTTCTATTGGATAAAGCGAATAGGGATGCTCTTAAAAAAGAAGATAAGGCACAATTCACCTTATTGGTGAGAGGTAGCGGAGAATGTGAAATGCTAATTGAAACCGAAGAGTGTTTCGATCTAAAAAGCCTTGACGTAGGCTACAATCGATTGCTTTTAAAGATTAACGAAAACTTCCAGGCTCAGCTTTAAGTTAATCCTGATATTGTCCGGTGCTCAATAAAACCAAAGTACAGGCCATCTCATATTCAATACCAGCCTGATCCAGCAATTCGAAAAGTTCAGGATTTTCGGTTCCAGGGTTAAAGATTACCCGGCGAGGTTTTAAAGACAAAATGTAATCATAATACTGTTCTTGCCGTTTTGGTGCTAAATACAAGGTTATCGTATCGATATCTTCGTAATTTGGAAAACCTGCATCAATGTTTCCGTGTTGATAGGTAGTTTCCCTAATGCCTAAAGCCTCAGTCTCAATGCCATTTGCATTTAGCATATTTAAAGCTTTGTTAGAATATCGTTCCGGTTTAGGACTTGCGCCTATAACAAGTGTTTTCATGACCTTAATTCTTCGGTAAATTTGCAGTATGGTTCTACAAAGTTCAAAACTTAAATTCTCTTACCCTAATACGGCGGAGTTTGACTTTCCTGACATCGCCGTTAATCAAGGGGAAGCTGCACTGCTCCTTGGTCCTTCAGGCAGCGGTAAGTCCACGCTCCTTCATTTGCTCTCAGGGTTATTACCCATACAAGGAGGAAGTGTGAAGGTTCAAAATCAGGCAATAGAAGAACTTAGTGAACGTGAAAAGGAAAGCTTTAGAGCTCAAAATGTTGGCTTGGTATTTCAACGCTCCTACTTCCTTCCCTATCTAAGCTTAAAAGATAATCTACTATTAGCTGGGCGTTATCAGGGCTCCAAGGTCTCAGAGTCGCATATAATGGCGCTGTTTGAACAATTGCAAATTGCTCACCTGGCCAATAAGAAGCCTTCGGAATGCAGTCAAGGTGAACAACAACGGGCATCTATTAGCAGAGCCCTTTTGCAAAACCCTCCTCTAATTCTTGCAGATGAACCCAGTTCTGCCCTGGATGATGCAAATGCGCAAATAGTTTCGGAATTGCTCTTGTCTATCTGTGAGAAATACAAAAGTGCCTTACTTGTGGTAACTCATGATCAAAGGCTGAAAGATCAAATCTCTAAAAGCTATAGTTTATGAATCAGTGGAGAGCCGCATGGCGCAGTATCCGATTTAGAAGCTTGCACAATGGCTTAAGCGTTATACTCTTAGCTTTTAGTACCGGTCTTATTCTTTTGCTGTTAAACAGCAGAAACAGTTTTGAAGATTCCTTTAAGAACAATATCAAGGATATTGATATGGTGGTCGGTGCTAAAGGAAGTCCCTTACAAATCATTCTGAGCAGTATCTATCATATTGATCCTCCAACCGGAAACATCCCCCTCGAAGAATACAAAAAACTTAAGAGACATCCCCTGGTTGAACAAACTGTCCCGCTTTCTTATGGGGATAATTATCGCAGCTGGCGCATAGTCGGAACAGATAGTGTTTATGCTATGTGGTATGATATGCAACTTACCGAGGGACGTGGCTTTCAAAAATCTATGGAAGTAGTTCTAGGTTCAGCGGTCGCTGAATCAACTGGATTAAAAGTGGGAGATAAATTTGAAAGTTCCCATGGTTTTGATGAAGAAGGAGATCACCATCATCACCACCCATTTACAGTAGTCGGAGTTTATGCGGCAAGCGGTACGGTACTCGATGAACTCATTTTATGCCCTACAGCCTCCCTTTGGGAAGTACATCATGACGATGGCCCCAAAGAAATAACCGCAGCACTAATTCGATTCAAAAGCCCCATGGGAACGGTAATGCTCCCGCGGATGGTTAATGAGAAAACACCGATGCAAGCTGCCTTACCAGCAATTGAAGTAAACAGATTATTCAGCTTAGCCGACTCCTTTATTCGCTTTCTGAATATTCTAGCCTATCTGCTCATTGCGATTGCGGCTTTGTCAGTTTTCCTCGCTCTATTCCAGGGACTAAAAGACGATGAACCCCAATTTGCATTTTTAAGGGCAATAGGGAGTCCACCACGTAAGATTTTAGAGTTCATACTGATAAAGGGTCTCCTAATTGGAGCCTTTTCCTATCTCATCGCGATTCTTCTAAATGCATTGGCCTTTGAATTTATAGGAAGCCTGGTAAGTCCCGCTTACCAAATACCTTTGGCAACCGTGCTTTGGAACCTTAATAATCTCTATATCCTGGGTGCCCTATCACTGGTAGTTGCCCTGGCCTCTGCCCTTCCTGCCTGGCACGCTTATCGCATCAACATCATTAAATCATTAGCGAATGCATAAGGCCCTTTTGAGTTTGGGATTTATTATACTACTCTTCAATGCTACTGCCCAGAAAAGTTTAGCTTGGCCGGTGCTGGCCATGACCAATTACGATCAGGATCCAATGAGCGGCTTATACACCCCAAAGTTTCCCAGTATTTTGGAGGACAATTTTGAAAATGAAGAAGTAGTAATTGCCGGCTATCTTATTCCGGTAGATGTAGAAGCCAATACCTACGCCCTGAGTAAAAACCCCTTTAGTGCTTGTTTCTTCTGCGGAAATGCCGGCCCTGAAACAGTAATCGAATTAAAATTCGCCAAGGACCCAGGTCGATTTGCAACGGATAAGTTCTTACCCATAAAAGGGACCCTCAAATTAAATCGCAACGGCAGCGGTCTATTTTTCACTTTGGAAAATGCCGAAATATCAGGATAATGAAACAGTGGATTTTAGCTTTTATATGTCTAAGCGCCCTTGGACTTAAGGCCCAAAACCAAGCCAAATTGATCGATTGGAAATTGTTGGCTAAGGTGGATTTTGTAGATCAATATTTCGCGGAATATGAAGCCTGGTATCTAGTTCCTGATTTCAGCGATGAAGTGAAAGAATTGCAGGGAGAGAAAATTCTTATAAAAGGATACGTCATTCCTCTTGATGTAGATGGTGGTATGTACGCCTTATCTGCATATCCCTTTAGTGCATGCTTCTTTTGCGGTGGAGCTGGACCAGAAAGTGTAATGAGCTTAAAGTTCAAGGAAAAACCAACACGATTTGATACTGATGATTTCCTTAACTTCACCGGTACCCTCAAATTGAATAGCACCAATGTGGAAGATTTCAATTACATCCTTGAAAATTGCGAACTAGTAGAATGAGAAGAAAATCAGCTCTGATTCTACTAATTATCCTGGGTCTAGTGGCCTTCTATTTTTCCGGTCCCCGGCCTGGACCTTTAGTCTTAAATCCAACTCTTTCTAACGACCTACCTTCATTATACGAGATTGAAAATCTTTTAGCCCAAAGGGAAGCAAAGTTTAGCCTTAGAAAAGACAATGAAGCGCGGATAGTATGGGCAGATAGCATTCGCAAGACGGATTGGGTGATTCTCTACCTACATGGATTTTCCGCTAGTCAGGGAGAAGGAGCTCCTGTTCACCAAAATCTGGCTAAACGATATGGCGCAAATCTTTTACTTGCTCGATTATCCGGTCATGGCTATCAAGCCGATCAGTTATCCGATTTTCAAGCAGAATCAGCCTGGGAGGATGCCAAACGCTTCTTACAATTCGCAAAGGTTCTAGGCCAAAGGGTAATCCTCATGGGAACAAGCACAGGTAGTAGTTTTGCCTTAAACCTTGCCGCAAAGTATCCGGATATGGTAGATGGTATCGTAAATCTTTCTCCCAATGTCCGTGTAAAAGATCCTACGGCTCGTCTCCTCAATGATCCCTGGGGTTTGCAAATCGCAAAGATGGTTATCGGTGAAAAGCGAAGGGTGGTTTCTGATTCCATTGAATATGCCAAATATTGGGATACTCTTTATACAGTGCAAGCACTAGTGGAATTAGAGCATCTTTTGGAAGAAAGCCTTATTCCCGAGACATTCTCCGCAGTTAAACAGCCTTGTCTAAATCTGTGCTATTATAAATCAGAAGAGGAACAGGATCAGGTGGTATCAGTGGAACACATCGAATGGATGCATGAAGAACTCGGCACCCAGATCTCTGAAAAGCAATTAGTTAAACTACCGAAAGTTGGTAATCATGTCTTGGCATCACCCATAAAATCCAAAGACATTGTCGGCACGCAAAAAGCTATTGAACGTTTTATGGAAGATGTGCTGAAAATAGCTCCCTTAGAATAGATTAAATCAACTAATTTTGTGCTTTGATGAATTTTGGCTTTCCTCAATTCTTATGGGCACTACTCGCTTTAAGCATCCCGCTGCTTATTCACCTTTTCAACCTGAGAAGGCCTAAAACAGTTTTTTTCTCCAATACGCGCTTTCTTAAACAGCTTGAAGAACGAAGTAAATCAATCAAAAGATTTAGATACTGGCTGGTTCTTAGTATGCGGATATTAGCGTTAAGCGCAGTGATTCTTGCATTCACGCTTCCCTATGAAGCTGGAGATTCCGCAGGAAGCGAGGAAAAATCTTTTCTACACATTTATCTGGATAACTCCTTAAGTATGGAGCGCACCGGTTCTCAGGGAAGCCTGTTTAATCAGGCACGCCTTTACAGTTCAGAGCTTCTGAATGCCATGGACGATCAGGTGCAGGTCCAATTAATCACCAACGACTTTGAACCTCGATATCAGCGGTACTATTCGGCAAGGGAAGTCAATGATTTAGTGCAGGAAATTGATTACAGCCCCGAACACCGAAGCATTAAAGAATTAATAGATCGTTTTCGCAATTTAGATCGAAAAGAAAGCTCTGCTAGACACCATTATGTACTGGTCAGCGATTTCCAATCTGGAATCTTGCCCAGGGAAGAAATCAAACTTTCTGATAAAGAGTCCTTATCCCTTGTTCCTCTTAGCGCTCTGCAGCCTAATCAGAATTTAGCAATTGACTCCCTGGCTTTTGGATCTCCGGTATTTGTCCCTGGATTGGTTCAGGAAATGGAAATATACATCCGCAACTACAGTGAGGTCACCGCTCAGGATGTTAACCTGCAGTTTCTTCTTAATGACACCTTGCAGAATACCCAGGTTTTAGATTTACCGGCAGGGGAAACTGGTACCGCCCTATTTAAGTTTAGCCCCAGGAAACAAGGAAGCTACCAGGCTAAGTTGAGCATCGATAAAGGTCAACCTGGATTTGACAATAACTTCTATTTCAGCTTCCAAACACTTTCCTCTCAAAAGGTTTACTACCTAAGCGAGAATAAAGAAGACTATTTACCCTTCGGGATTTTTCGCAATCAGTACTTTGACTATCGAAAAGATGATCCCAGGGAACTGGATTATGCCTTTTTAAAAGATTGTCGCTTAGTCATCATTCAGTCAGACCTTGCCTTAAGTCAAAGCCAGGAGCAACAATTAAAAGAGCATCTAAAAGCCGGTAAAAACATCTGGCTCTTTCCGGGAGAAAAAGCTGACGTTTATAGTGCACAGCTGGCTCGCTTAAATATTAATATTGCGGATCGGTGGACCAAGGATAGTTTAATGGCCCAAGTATTTAATGCTCAAGATCCCTATCTGGAAAAAACATTCATCCCTTCCAAAAAGGCACCCCTTTTACCTTTCAGCAGGGCATACTTAAGAAATTTGGAAAGCACCTCTATAAACCTGGTAGGAGCTAGTGAAAGAGTGCCATTAATTAGTCGAGTAACAAGAAACAAGGGTTCTGTTTTTTACAGTTTAACTAGCGCTAAACCTGATAAAAGCAATTTGGGAGAACACCCGATTATAATTCCCCTTTTGGCTAATGCCGCTCTTTTTTCAGGTCAGAGACCTCGGAATTATTTACGCCTTGGAAATTCTGGAGACTACCAAAGCCTCGAGGCACCAAGGCTTGAGAGTGCTCTCGAAATTAAAACTGAGAATGGGAACTTAATTCCTCTACAAAGATTTGAGAACGAAAGATATGAACTTAGTTTACCGGTTGGAGAAATCGACCCTGGTTCCTATCCCGTATTAAGAAACGGGGAAGTCTTGTCCTGGATTTCGGTAAATAGCAATCCAAAAGAAAGTGAGATGAAGGAATCGGAAGATTTAAATGCACTATTCGATTCTCCCATAGAGATTTTAGATCCAGATTCAACTCTGGATAATGATATTCTTCAAGCTGGAATACTGCAGGAAAGTCAATCACTAAGCGCTTGGTTTTTAGCAGCAGCCATATTGTTTTTACTGTCAGAAATGCTATTCCTTCCTTCTAAGTCCCGATCAAAATGAAAGAATCAAGAATCCTCATTCAAAATGTCAGCATCTTAGATCAGGGATCACCTTTTCATCAAAAAACGGTAGATGTTCTTTTGAAGGAGGGAAGAATCAGCGATATAGGTGTCGGATTAAAAGCCGATGCCGAGAAAATTGATGGAAGTGGTCAATATCTATCCTTGGGCTTCACAGAATTCAGGGCGAATTTCAATGATCCAGGCAATGAAGATAGAGAAAACCTACAGACTGGGGCAGCAGCAGCATTGAATGGAGGATTTACCGCAGTGGCCCTTTCACCCCAAACTTCCCCTGCAGTGGATAACAAAGCAGCGGTGGAATATCTTAGGAATCAAAGTGATATCAGCTCAATAGAATTGTTACCCGTGGCCTCATTCACCAAAGGAATTGCTGGTAAGGAGTTAAGTGAGATGCATGATATGAAAAGCTCAGGCGCTATCGCGTTTAGCCATGGTACGAAGGCCGTTGAAAGCAGTGCATTGATGAAGTTGGCTTTGTTGTATAACCGGGAAATAGGCACTCCTTTACAAGTACTGTCCTTTGACCCAGCCATGACCTCAGGGGGACAAATGCATGAAGGCACTCAAAGTGCCTGGTTAGGCTTAAAGGGAATTCCAGATCTCAGTGAAACCTTAACCATTAACCGAGACCTCTACCTGGCCGAATACTGTGAAGCCCCTATTCACTTTCAGGGTATAAGCTCCGAAGCAGGCGTCAAACTAATCCGGGAAGCAAAGGCAAAAGGTCTCTTGGTGAGCGCCGATGTTAACGTGCTTAATCTAATATGGAACTGTGATCGGCTAGAGAATTATGATAGTAATCTGAAGGTCTACCCTCCCCTTCGGGAGGAATCAGATCGATTAGCCCTGATCGAAGGTCTAAAAGACGGTACCATAGATGGAATTGCCAGCGACCACCGCCCTCGGACCATTGAAGAAAAGCGCTGTGAGTTTGATTTAGCCCACTTTGGTGCAGCAAGTCTTGAGGCTAGCTTTGCAGCCCTTCATACTAGTCTATCGGAACAATTAGGTCTCGAAGCTCTCGTAGAACTTTTAAGCCGCAAATCAAGAAACATCCTCAATTATCGCCAGGAGGAATGCATTGATATAGAGCAAGCAGTAGATCTCTGTTTAATTGATCCTAATTATAAATGGGATTGGGATGACTACCAACCTAAGAGCAAAGCTGCGAACTACCCTTTTGCTGGTGAGTCCTTTAAAGGAAAAGTAATGGCTACTTACAGCAAAGGTCAATGGCAGAATAGTTCCCTATGATCATAGGTTACGAGGCAAAACGTATTTATCACAATCGGAGTGGCCTGGGTAACTATGGACGAAATCTGATCAGAGCTTTGGCGCATAATTATCCCCAGCTTGAGATGCGATTGTACAATCCATGGCCTGGCTCTATTCCCTTTGAAGCCGGCTCTCAGGTTCATGAAAGTCTACCCTCACAAAAATCCAAACTCTATGGCCAGCTTTGGCGAAGACGCTTTCTCAGCAAGCAAGCCAAGATAGAAGGGGTTCAGATTTTTCATGGACTATCAGCAGAACTCCCGACAGGACTACAAAAACAAGGAATCAGGTCTATTGTAACCATACATGACCTGATCTTCATGCGCTTTCCACATCTCTATAAAACCATAGACCGAAAAATCTATGAACGGAAAATGCGAAAGGCTTGTAAGCAAGCAGATTTAGTAGTTGCTATCAGCGGTCAAACCAGAGATGATTTAATTGAGTATCTGGGTATCAGCCCGACGAAAATCAAAGTGATTGGTCAGGGATGTGCTCCGGATTTTTGGGAAGACCATAAAAAATCAGGTGCCCTTTTTATTCAACAACATAATCTGCCAGAGAAATATGCGCTTTTTGTGGGCACTCTTGAAGAGCGAAAAAACCCCAATCTTGTGGCTCAAGCCTGCATCGAGGAAAAAGTTCCATTAGTCCTGGTGGGCAGAGCTAAAAAGTACTGGCTCGATTTTTTTAAGTCTCTAAGCTCAAGCGAACAGGCATATATCCATCCGGTATCCGCCATTGATCAGAAGGCTTTGGCAGGATTGTACCAAAATGCTCACTGCTTTATTTACCCTTCTGAATTTGAAGGATTTGGAATCCCTTTGGTTGAAGCAATGGCCAGTGGCACAGCTCTAATTAGTTCTCAAAATTCCGCCTTACAGGAAGTAGCAGGACCCGGTAGTATTTTATTGAAGGAAAACAATCTGGTAAACCTAAAGAACGCAATTCGAAAGTTTTGGGATGAGGATACCTACCGGATCAATGCAATTAATCGTAACCGCAATTTTGTGGAGCAATTTCGGGATGAAGTAATCGCCAGCCAATGGTATGATACTTACCGTGAACTCGCTGGCTATGATTAAGCTTTCAGCCGTAATAATCACCTACAATGAGGAGCGCAACATTGGTCGCTGCCTGGAATCCTTGCAAAGGGTTGCAGACGATATTGTGGTGGTAGATTCCTTTAGTACCGATAAGACTGAATCAATCGTTGCTGAAGCAGGCGCCCGATTTATCAGTCATTCTTTTGAGGGCCATATTGAGCAGAAAAACTGGGCCATCACCCAGGCAAAGTATCCTCACGTGCTTTCTCTGGATGCAGATGAAGCATTGGATGCAGATTTAGAAGCTGAAATCCTTAAAGTAAAGGCGGATTGGCAGGCCGATGGATATCGATTAAACCGACTTACATATTACTGTGGCCGATGGATTAAACATGGCTTATGGTATCCTGATCGAAAGTTGAGGTTATGGGATAGTCGCAAGGGGTCCTGGGGAGGTCAGAATCCTCATGATACTTATATCATGGAGAAAGGATGCAAAGTTGAAGATCTTTCAGGTCATCTGCTCCATTATAGCATTTACACCTTCACGGAACATCTGAATCAGATTAAAAAATTTACTGATATTTCATCCCGGGCGGCCTTCGATAACGGCAAGCGCTCCAATGTGCTAAAGCTCATTTTTGCACCTCTGCTAAAATTTGTAAGGGCTTATATCTTCCGTTTAGGTTTTCTGGACGGTAAAGAAGGATTGATGATTGCCAGGTGGAGTGCCCATGCCACCTATTTGAAGTATTCTAAATTGATGCATTTACAAAAAAATGGCACTTCCTAGAGTACTACATATTTCCACAGCGAGATCCTGGCGCGGAGGAGAACAGCAAATAGCCTATCTGAGCCTGGAACTTAGAAAGCTGGGCCTGGAACAGCACATTGTTTGTATCGCCAATGCTCCTCTTCATCAATGGGCTTTAGAGCATGGTTTTCCGGTTCTGCCTCTACCAAAGGCCAGTTCTATAGATTTAAGATTTGCATTTAAGATTCACAGATACCACAACAAGCAAAACTTCGATATCTGGCATGCTCATGATGCACATGCTCATGGCTTTGCTGTTTATGCACAGCATTTCTTTTCTTCAAAATGCCGGCTCTTAGTTTCGCGCCGGGTAGATTTTCCTGTAGCTAAATCGTTGAGCAGCGCTTTCAAGTACAATCATTCTGCGGTTTACCGCTATTTATGTGTGAGTGATGCCATCGCGAATATTTTAAGATTGAGTCTTAAGTATCCGGATAAGGTATATACGGTCCATAGTGCCAATGATCCTTCAAGGTTTAGGAATTCAAAGCGTGGGAAACTAAGAAAAGAGTTTCCAGATCTGGCAAATCACTTCTGGGTGGGGAATGTTGCGGCGCTTACGGGACATAAGGACCTTTTCACATTTATAGATACGGCAAGAATTCTGATTGATCAAAATTCAAATTTTCATTTCTTTCTAGCCGGGAAAGGCGAATTAGAGTCGGAGCTAAAGACCTATACTGAAAAACTGAATTTAAAGAAGCACATCAGCTTTCTAGGATTTCGACCGGATATCCCAGAGTTTCTTGCCGATTTGGATTGTTTTCTTTTCACATCTGAAATGGAAGGATTAGGAACCTCAATTCTTGATGCCTTCGCTAGTGAGACTCCTGTGGTTGCGACCAAGGCAGGCGGCATCCCAGAATTGGTTATTCACGAAAAAACAGGACTCCTATACCCTACTAAATCCCCCATAGACCTAGCTTCAGGTGTGTTTAAGATAAAAGAAGAGCCTACTTTGGTAAGTGAAATAAAAGCGAATGCTCTAGAGCACTTAAGCAATTTCAGCCCCGAAAATCTGGCTCGTAAAACATTGGATCATTATCTTTCCTGAGGGCGAGGAAAGCCTTATTTTTGCTCACGATTTGAGCGCATGATCTTAGTATTTTCAGTAATAACTTTACTAATCATTGGAGCCCTGCTATTCCTCTTCCACCGGAAAATGGCCCTTCAGATGCAGTATCTTCAAATTCAGTCCGGAAAGAAACCCTCAGCACATAAAGACTTTCTTTTCTTTGATTGGAAAGATGCTAAGGAAAGGGAATTAAGAAAAGAAGCCTTTCTCCTTTTCCCCATGTTATATGCCGTGTCCTTTGAGGAGCCGGAGAAAAAGGAATTGGAGGACATCAAGTACAAGGTGAAGCGCAGTCATATTGGGATTTACTTCTGTATCATCCTTTTCATCACTCTGGGAGTACTGTCAGAAAGAATTCTGCCTGCCTAAGCTCATGAAGGAGGCATTGGACCATAGCATCTTTCGCCTTATCGGCGAAGCAGCGGATGAATTAGGTTATGAGTCCTACTTGATCGGTGGTTATGTTCGCGACCTAATCTTAAAAAGAAAAAAGCCAAAGGACATTGATGTAGTTGCTGTTGGGAGTGGGATCGAACTAGCTCAATTAGTTGCACAAAAGTTAGGAGGCAAAAAGGTTAATGTCTTTAAAAATTTTGGAACGGCCCAAGTCGTACTAAAGGAGCAAGACCTGGAATTAGAGTTTGTAGGGGCCCGAAAAGAGTCCTATCAAAGAGATAGTCGCAAACCCATCGTGGAAAACGGAACTCGTGAAGACGATCAAAAACGTAGAGACTTTACCATTAATGCTTTGGCAATCAGCTTAAATGCTTCAAGCTTTGGTGAAATGCTTGACCCGTTCAATGGTTTGCAAGATTTGAAAGATGGTATTATCCGTACCCCACTGGATCCACATGTTACTTTTAGCGATGATCCCTTGCGAATGATGCGAGCAATTCGTTTTGCCAGTCAATTAGACTTCACCATCGAAGAGTCCAGTCTGGAAGCCATTAAAGAGCAGAGCGATCGATTGCAAATAATAAGCATGGAACGTATTATGGAAGAATTGAACAAGATCATGTCTTCCCCCAAACCTTCCAAAGGACTCATCCTATTATATCGAACCGGACTTCTTAATTACTTTCTACCAGAAGTAGTTGCATTGCAAGGTGTTGAAGAAATTGAGGGTCAAAGCCATAAAGACAACTTTTACCATACGGCACAGGTAGTTGATAATGTTGCTCTCCGGAGTACCAATATTTGGCTCCGTTATGCTGCCCTCTTTCATGATATTGGAAAACCACCTACTAAACGCTTTGTAAAAGGAACTGGATGGACCTTTCACAATCATGAGTTTATAGGTTCAAAAATGGTCTTCAAGATTTTCCGAAGGCTAAAGCTCCCCTTAGGGGACGCAAGAAAATACGTGCAAAAGATGGTGCTTCTAAGCTCGAGGCCCCAAGCGGTAGCAGAAGATCAGGCGACCGATTCTGCTGCAAGAAGACTGCTATTTGACGCCGGTGAAGACTTGGAGGAGTTAATGATCCTGTGCGAGTCGGATTTAACTACCCGAAACGAAAAAAAGAAACGCTACTATCTTAGGAAGTATCAGGAAGTAAGAGAACGGCTGGCCGAAGTTGAGGAAAAAGATCGCTTAAGAAGTTTTCAGCCTCCAATTGATGGCACTGAAATCATGGATCTATACAATCTCAAACCTGGCCGAGAAATCGGAATCCTTAAGAGTGCTGTAAAAGATGCTATCTTAGATGGTAAGATAGACAATGATAGGCAGCAAGCCCTAATTTTTCTAAAAGCCAAGGCCCAGGAGTTGGGATTGGAACCAAAACAAAATCATGAGCATTAAGATAAGAGTAGTCCTCGATTGGGATGAGGAAGATGTAATTAGGGACCTGCTGGTTCCCAGTGAACTCAATCTGGATGATCTACATATTGCTATTCTTCAAAGCTTTCAGTTAAGCCCGGGCGAAATGGCAAGCTTTTACCGAAGCAATGAAAACTGGGATCAGGGAGAAGAAATTCCTCTCATGCCATTTGATGCCCAACAAAAAAGCATGAAAGATCTGAGGGTCGATCATGTATTATTGGAGAAAGAAGATCGCCTGCTTTACGTCTATGACTTTCTTGAAATGTGGACCTTCTTTGTGGAATGCATTTCCATTGAAGAAGTCGATACGGATAAAATTAAGGTGCTTTTAATCCAGGGAAAAAGACCAGATGAAGCTCCACCTCGACCAGATGGACAAACTGAGGGGGGGCTTTTTGATGATTTAGATTTGGATCTAGGCGAATTCGACGATTACGAGGAGTAACCAATTTCAACTGAGTGTATGCGATGTACGGGAATTAGTCTTCCGGCTTTTAGCAACACCTTGTTATCGGTAACTGCCCAGATGGTTGTGTAAACCTCTTTCAAGTCTTCTGAATCAACAAAACGAATTAAGACTTTGTGCTTATGGAGGTTACCTAAACTAGTTGCGCGATGAAGGACCTGCTTGCGCTGATCAATATCGGATTGGTTGGTTAGTATCTCCTGACCAGGAAAGGAAAGATTATCTAGAACTTCCTTTTCTACTCGTTTAAATTTTTTGGTGTTTACATCCATGACCCCTCATTTTGTTGATGTTCTTAAATTTACGAAAAATTCTCAATCACTTAAGCCCATAGAGTTTTGGAAAAAGTACTTGAGCTGCAATCGCTCAGTAAAAATTACGGACGGATTCAGGCGGTAAATCAACTTAGTTTTACGGTAGAAAAAGGAGCAGTATTTGGTATTCTTGGTCCTAATGGAAGCGGCAAAACCACCACCTTAGGTATGCTTCTGGGAGTTACCCAGGAGGCTTCGGGAAGTTTTAAATGGTTTGAAGGCTTAAAGCTTCAGGATGCTAAAAAACGTATTGGGAGTTTGTTGGAAACGCCCAACTTCTATCCTTACATGTCGGCTCGGGAAAACTTAAGGTTAGCAGCCAAGATCAAACAGTGTGTTAATCCGAACATTGATGAGGTTCTTGAGCAAGTTAAGCTGCTCGATAGGGCTAGCGACAAGTTTAAAACCTATTCTCTGGGTATGAAGCAACGCTTAGCCATTGCCTCTGCACTGCTTGGAAATCCAGATGTTTTGCTTTTAGATGAACCTACTAATGGTTTAGACCCCAAAGGAATTGCGGAAGTAAGAGAATTGATACAAGAAATTGCCGAAAAGGGAACTACAGTAATAATGGCCAGTCATATCCTTGCTGAGGTAGAGAAAGTATGTACCCACGTTGCGGTAATGCAGAAAGGGAATTTAAAGTATAGCGGACTTGCGAAAGACCTATCAGGTCATCAAGGTAAACTACTTGTTGGCTCTAGTGATATCAACAAACTGGAAAATGCTTTAAGAGAACATCCTGCTATTAAACAGATGGATCGTGAAAATGGCCTTCTCGCCTTGCTACTGAATGAAGAGCATGACGCAGCGGCAATAAATCAGTGGCTCTTCGAAAAAGACATTTACCTTAATCACCTCGAGCAAAAGCACAGCAGCTTAGAGGAAGAATTCTTAAAATTGATCGACTCATGATGCGACTCATAGCCATAGAATGGATCAAATTGAAAAATCACCGTTTCTTTTGGATCGGAATGGGATTATTTCTGACTCTGCTTGCAGTGCTACTTTTCAACTTTGGTAAGATTGGTTTACCTGGAAATGGACCTAGTGAGGAAGATGCCAGCGCAGCGGGAATGGCCATGATGATTATCCCTACAACCTTTGCTGAAGCAGGCTTTTACCGTTTACCTCAACTTTGGCAAAACGCCAGTTTCTGGGCGGGCTTTTTCAAATTTATTCCCGCTTTTCTGCTGCTATTCTTTATTGGGTCGGAATTTGAATACCGCACTTTTCGACAAAATATTATTGATGGACTTTCCATTCGTGAATTCTTTTTATCCAAGATATTCACCCTGTTTCTTTTTGCGGTTCTCAGCACCCTGGTAGTAGGATTAACCACGATTGTTCTTGCCTATATCCATAACGATATGGCAGAGACTAGTCTTTGGGTGGAAAGCAGTTTCCTGGCTGGTTTCTTTATGGAGACCTTTTTCCTGCTTTCGTTGGCCTTGTTCCTGGGAATTTTGGTTCGAAGAAACGTAGTGGCGATTATCGTTCTCGTGCTTTATTATTTTGTTCTGGAACCTTTTATGGGTTACTGGTTTAGTGCACCCGGCGAAATTCTTTTCGACTACTTACCTACCAGACCATCACGCATATTAGTTCCAGAGCCTTTTTCCCGTATCCTGGATTTCTTTGGCAAGAATGACCCACCGGTTATGGAATGGAAGTTCTGGTGGGTGGCTTTTCTATACAGCCTTATCTTTTTAAGCTCGGCCTTTGTGATTCTTAAAAGAAGAGATATCTAATGCAAGAAGCTGCGGAAAAAACCTGGAAACGGAGATGGTATCACATCATCTTTGAATCAGAGACCCCAGCTGGGAGGCGCTTTGATGTTATCCTGATGATCGCCATTCTAGGTAGTTTGTTGGTGATAATGCTGGAGAGCGTTCCGCAACTCGGTGAAAAGTATCAACAAACTTTCGTAGCCCTGGAATGGATCTTTACCATCCTTTTCTCCATTGAGTATATCATCCGATTGCTCATTGTAAAAAGGCCTGTTAGTTATGTAACCAGCTTCTATGGTATCATTGATCTGGTATCTATCCTGCCCAGTTATTTAGCCATTGTACTGGGAGGAGCACAGTACTTTATTGTAATCCGAAGCTTAAGATTATTACGGGTTTTCCGTGTCCTTAAAATGGTACGCTTCATTGGAGAGGCCAATGTTCTGAGTGATGCTTTGAAAGCCTCCCGTCATAAGATTGCGGTTTTCCTCATAGCAGTTGTTTGCATCAACTTTATTATGGGCACGGTGATGTACATCATTGAAGGCCCGGAGAATGGTTTCACCAGTATTCCAAGAGGGATCTATTGGTGCATTGTTACTTTAACCACAGTCGGTTATGGAGATATTAGCCCCTCTACTCCACTAGGGCAATTAGTAGCTTCTGCGATTATGATCCTGGGGTATGGAGTTATCGCTGTACCAACCGGTATTGTTACCTCTGAAATTAATCGAAGTCAAAATCAAAGGAAAGAGCTGGAACGTCGCTGTGCAGTTTGCGAACATGGGGGAATGAGTCCTGATGCTGAATACTGCCAATTTTGTGGTGAAAAACTCTGATAAATCAATTATTTGTCTTTCCGGTCCAACAGCGGTAGGGAAGACCGGCGTGGCCATTGACCTTGCTCAGGCACTCGACACAGAAATCCTTTCTTTCGACTCAAGACAGTTTTACCGAGAAATCCCTATTGGAACAGCGGCTCCCACTCCATCAGAACTTGAAATAGTAAAGCACCATTTCATTCTGGATCGAAGCATTCAACAAGAACTAAACGCGGCAGATTTTGCAGAAGAAGCTCTAAAACAAATAAATGAGCTGCATCGAAAGTACGACCAATTGGTATTAGTCGGCGGTAGTGGTTTGTATCTCAAGGCCTTGGTTGAAGGCTTTGATGAGATGCCCGATGTAGAAGAGGGCATGCGCGAGAAGCTAAATGAGGAACTAGCAACTAAAGGTATCGAAGCCTTGCAAAAGGAATTAGCTGAAAAAGATCCCCAGTATTACGCTCAAGTGGACATTAATAATCCGCAAAGACTTATTAGGGCCCTGGAGCTTATTCGCTCAAGCGGGCAAAAGTTCAGTGCAATGCGAAAATCAAAAGTGCGGGAACTCCCCTTTACCGTTCGCAAAATTGCCTTAAACATGGATAGGCAAGAGCTCTATCAGCGCATAAACAGTAGAGTAGATATCATGGTCGATCAGGGATTATTAGAGGAGGTAAAAAGAATGATCCCTCATCAAAAACTAAATGCCCTGCAAACAGTAGGCTACAAAGAGCTATTCCCCTACTTTGCAGGAAATTGTAACCTAGACTTTGCTCTGGATGAAATCCGGAAAAACAGCCGGCGATATGCCAAACGTCAGCTTACCTGGTTTAGAAGAGTGAAGCATATGGAATGGTTCCACCCAAGAGATTGGCAAAAAATCCTGAATGCAAAATAGCCTAAACCCCATACTACGTGGTTTACTCAGTCCATTTTCAGGGCTATATAAATTGATTACAGACATTCGTAATCAAGCATTTGAGCGTTCGCTCCTTGAGAGGTATCAACCAAATGTTCCTAGCATCGCCATCGGTAATTTGAGCGTAGGTGGAACCGGTAAAACTCCAATGACCGAATACCTTATTAAGAATTTGAAGGTTGAGCCCAAAGCGGTGGTTTCGAGAGGTTATGGGCGAAAAACCAAAGGCTTACTTGAGGTAAACCCCGAGGGATCAGCATCTGATTTTGGTGATGAAAGTTTACAAATAGCGCAGAAGTTTCCGGTTAAAGTCTGGGTCTCTGAAGAACGAAAACCAGCAGTTAAGGCTGCTGAAGATCATGGATCAAAGTTGATTTTACTGGATGATGCATTTCAACATCGTTATGTTAAGGCGCATCGCTACTTGATGTTAAGTCGTTTTGATTTACCTTTTTTCGAGGATCACGTACTTCCGGGAGGAACCCTTAGAGAAGGGCGTTCAGGGGCAGATAGAGCGGATTTCATCATCTTCACCAAATGCCCGGAAAACCTTAGTGATGCACAAAAAGAAGAATACCGCTATCGTTCAGCTTATTACAGCAAGGCCCCAGTACTGTTTAGCCATCTAAGCTATGGTGAAATGAAAAATCAAAAGGGAGAAAACCTAGATTCCAAATTACCTATGGTGCTAATAACCGGGATTGCTGATCATCGTCCCCTATCGCAATTTCTATCTTCAAAATATCAGCTTAAAGAGATCAGGAGTTTTAAAGATCATCATCACTTTAAGGTTGAAGAAATTGGAGACTTACTTAAAGCCTCAGCTCGCGGTGAGGTAGCACTAGTCTGTACCGATAAAGATCGCGTCAAACTACTTTCGCTGGTTGGAGATGAGGCCCTCTTCTCTGTGCCGGTAGAGCATTGTTTTTCCAGGTCGGATGAAAAGCTTCTGTTGGATGATTTGCAGGCTCTGTTAGGGTCCTAAGAAAAATTCATTTTGCATCTTTGCAGCCATGGCAAAAAATGATGTTTCGGCTAGCCTTCGGGCCCAGTATGAACCTGTTATCGGTATTGAAATCCACTTGCAGTTAAACACGGCCAGTAAGGCCTATTCAGCTGATCCTACTGAATATGGCGCCGCCCCAAATATGCAAACCAGTCCTATCACCTTGGGACATCCTGGCACTCTACCCATGTTTAATAGGGCACAATTGCAGGCTGCGATTAAATTGGGATTAGCGGTAGGTGCAGATATTAGGGAAGTAAATGAATTTGCCAGAAAAAACTACTTCTACGCTGATTTGCCTAAAGGCTATCAGATCACCCAGGACAAAACACCCATCTGCAATGGTGGTTTTATCGAAATAAAGACTAGCGACGGTAAGGAAAAGAGGATAAACCTTACTCGTATACACATGGAGGAGGATTCGGGTAAAAGCTCTCATGACATCGATCCTTTTAACTCCCTGATCGATCTCAACCGGGCTGGAGTACCACTACTGGAAATCGTTACAGAGCCAGATATTCGTTCGGGTGAAGAGGCCTATCTCTATCTAACCGAAATGCGTCGATTGGTTCGTTATTTGGAAATCAGCGATGGAAACATGGAGGAAGGAAGCTTGCGTTGCGACGTAAATGTTTCAGTTCGTAAACGTGGCGATGAAAAATTCGGAACCCGCGTTGAAGTTAAAAACCTGAACTCCTTCCGCAATGTGCAAAAGGCCATCGACTATGAAGTAAATCGACATATTGCCTTAGTTGAAGAAGGAGGTAAAGTGGTGCAGCAGACCTTCACCTTTGATGCCAGTAGGGGAAAAACCCAACTACTACGAGATAAAGAAGAGGCACATGATTATCGCTACTTCAATGAGCCCGATTTACAACCTGTAATTGTTGAGGAAGCTCTAATTACGGAAATGAAGGAAGCGATGCCTCCCTTACCGAAGGAGCTATTCGAAAAATATCGGGGCCATGGGCTAAGTGAATACGACGCTTCCCTTATTACCGACAGTAAAGAAATTGCCCTATTTTATGAGGCGATAGTAGAACATACTGAAAACTACAAGGCGGCCGCGAACTGGCTGATGGGTAGCATAAAATCCTGGCTAAATGAACGTGCCGCTCATATTAAGGACTTCCCCATTCCTGCCTCAACGATTGCAGATTTAATTAAACTGGTAGAGGAAGGTAAGGTGAGTAATACGGCCGCTAATGGAGAACTGTTTAAGGCCTTGCTTGAAGAGCCTGAAAAGAATGCTGCAGACTTAGCTAAGGAGAAGAATCTAATTCAAGAGTCGAATACCGACGAACTCCAGGCCTGGGTAGATGCCGCTTTGGCCAAGTTTCCGGAAAAGGTTCAGGAGTATAAAGCCGGTAAAAAAGGTTTAACTGGCCTCTTTATGGGAGAAGTTATGAAACTGTCCCGAGGGAAAGCAGACCCTAAATTGGCAAGCAAACTTGTTCAACAATCATTGGAAAAATAGAAAAATGAGAAAGCTATTAGTATTGGGCATTGCCTTGAGCGTGTTCTCGCTAACGTCATGTAATGAATCTACTGGAAGTGGCCTTACCGATCTGAAGGTTACCGCTAAAGGTTCTACTGAAGTGATTTTACAAATCCTTCCCGCCAATAATGATGTAGAGGTCATTGACACCTTAAAATCTGATGATGGCAATTTTGAAATCACCTTTCCGGTGGATACTCCTAATTTCTTCATGATTAGCACAGATGGCGTTCAGATTCCATTTTTCAGTGAAGGATCAGAGCAAATATTGATTGAAATAGATCCACTAATTGCAGAGGTTGACCGAGGCTACAATATCAAAGCAAATAAGGAGAGTGTTCGTCTCCGTGAAGTTAATATGCTTCTGTTGGAGTCTAACCGCTTCGTAGATAGTCTAAGCGGAGTGCGTATTGCCTACCGCGACAGTGCGAATGGTATGGCTGTCGTGCAACAAACCCAATTGGAATTTCAGAACATGTTGGATCGTGGTACTACTAAATTGCTTGCTATGCTAGATGAGGATCCTGCAAACATGGCGAACCTATTCATCTTTCAATCTGCGGTTTACAACAACCCTTTCCTAAACCCCAGAGTTCATATGGAGTATTTTGAGGAAGCAGACTCTGTTTTGATAAAAGCCTATCCAGCTAACCCTCATGTATTGGTTTATCAGGAACAATACAATAGCATGCGCAAGCAAATGGAAGAAGCAGAAGCCATTCAGCAACGCGCAGATGCAATTGCACCAGGAGTAATGGCTCCCGAAATCAGTTTACCTAAACCAGATGGGACCATTCTCAGTCTTTCAGATTTAAGAGGTGAAGTTGTATTGATTGACTTCTGGGCTTCTTGGTGTAGACCCTGTCGGGCTGCAAACCCGGTACTGGTTGAAATGTACAATGAGTATAAGGATCAAGGATTTACTGTTTACAGCGTATCCCTTGATGGACAACCTAATCAGAGAACTCCTGCCGAAGATTGGGTAAAAGCAATCGCTGATGATAATCTGAGTTGGGATCATCATGTTGCAGACCTATTAAATGGTACAGGAGAAGCCAGTAAAACCTACGGGGTAAGAGGAATTCCCTTTACTGTATTAGTAGATCGTGAAGGAAAGGTTGTGAGCAAACAGTTCCACCCTTCCCAGTTACCAACCCTACTGGAAGGAATTCTCTAGATAGAGCATCAAATCCCGAAGGCGATGGGAATAGCCCATCTCATTGTCGTACCAACCAACGACTTTTAGCATTGGACCGAGTACCGATGTAAGCTCCTCATCATACAAACTGGAGTAAGGGCTACCAATAACGTCTCGAGAAACGATCGGATCATTGGTATAGCCCAGATAGCCCTTTAGGAAAGTCTCAGAAGCATTCTTAAAGGCAACATGGACTGATTCAATATCTACAGTCCTTTTAATAGTAAAGGTTATATCCGTTAGGCTTCCATCAGGGACTGGCACTCTTATTCCTGCTCCTCCAATTAGCCCTTCCAGATGCGGAAAGATACGGGTGATCGCCTTTGCCGCACCTGTAGTAGTAGGAACTATAGATTCAGCGGCCGCTCTACCTCTTCGGAAGTCTTTATGGGGACCATCCTGTAATTGTTGATCCGTAGTGTAACTATGAACAGTGGTTATAAAAGCATGCTCTATACCGCATAATTCTTCTACCACTTTTATTAATGGAGCCGCGCTATTGGTAGTGCAGGATGCATTAGATATGATATGATCATTTCCTATCAGTTCATGCTCATTAATTCCCATAACGATAGTCTTTATATCGTCTTGAGGAGGAGCACTTAACAGAACCTTCGGTGCGAGATTGAGATGGGGCTTCAATCGTTCTGTATTTCTATACAAACCTGTACTCTCTAGAATAAGATCTAAATCCAATTCCTTCCAGGGTAGATCCTCCACTGCTGCTTTATGAAAGAGTCTAATGTTACGGTCCCCTACCGTTAAGATTTCACCATTTAAGGTGATGTCCTTAGGAAATAGCCTGTGTGTCGTATCATATTTAAGAAGATGCGCCATATTAGACGCAGATGCAAGATCATTAATCGCCACAACCTCAAAACGGGGATCATCGGCAATCACTCGCATAAAAGTCCTACCTATTCTACCAAATCCATTTATAGCAATACGCATGCAAAGAATGCTTGAAAAATTCGCCCAAATCTAGCCAATTCCCAAGAGGACCGGGCTCCAAATCTGGCAAATAAAAAAAGCCGCCTCACGGGCGGCTTCTCTTTTCTATTGAATATTATTTAGTGCTTAACAATCAACTTTCCAGATTTAACTTCCTGGCCGTTAATCATTGTAACTACATAATTTCCGGTTTTAAGCTGATCTACCGGAAGGCTAATCTCTTCAGTTCCTGCATCAAGACCTTTTAAAGAAATCGTCTTAACCATTTTACCGGTTAGGTCGCGCACGTTAATAGTTACATCACTGCGATTCTCAAGGCTAAGCTTAATGGATACATTTGAACTGGCTGGGTTTGGATATAACTCTAAACCTTGCTCTGGCAATTCAGTGGCAAAATCAGGGGTTTCCTCTATACCAACATAATCCGCTGTACCAGAAGTCTTCCAGAATCCACGACCATGGCTAGCTGCATATAGCGCTCCTTCAAAATCATCACTTGTGCGAAGGTCATAGCGAATAGTACGCGTTTGTAATAAGTCGGTAAATGGAGCATTGGGAAGGCTATTCGCTTCACGAGTCCAAGTAACGCTATTAGCGGTGATATCATCTGTAGACCAAACTCCTTGATCTGTACCAATAAAAACCTGACCACCAGTTGGATCATTGTAATTGAAAACTGCATCAAATACAGGCATGTTAGGTAAATCACCATCCTTAGAGGTGAAACTATTGGTATTCAAGTTGGCAGCGCGAGCTTGCTCTGTATAGTATACGTGATTCGCCTGACCATAGTTACCAACGGTGATAATTAAACGATCGGGATCTTCGGTATCAATACCTATGTCTGTAATCGCACGCCCATTTAATTGGAAAATGGTACGCGTATCAATAACATGGTTGCTAGGTGCAGGAGGATTTACTAAATAATTAATATCGATATCTGCAGTTTCCTCAGAACGCGCATTGGTTAAGTTAGAATAACGATATACTCGGCCAGAACTAGTTCCCACGAAAAGTGCATCACCGTCGAAACTGAAGGCCATACAAGTAGGTGTTTCCTCGTTAGCTAATGCGCCCACGTGCCACCATTCTGGGGTCTGGGTGCGGTTGCTAAGCACATCGCGAGCTAGCCAAACTCCGCCACCATTGTTTCCTGGTTGACTAGGATTATTGTATCCTGTTAATCCAACTGCGAACATTGACTGTACAGGATCCTGGATCATAACAGTATCATTTGGCGCTAAGCCCGCAGTAAGCGTTTCTGTAATCGGAATCCCTGAGGTCTCACTTTCAATTGTGATAATTGATCCGGCATCATAACTAGTGGCTACTTTGGCGCGAATCTCTAAGGCAGTAGAAACGTTGAAATCAACTGTAAACTGACCAGTAACAGCATCAAAACTACCGGTACCTCCACCACTTAAGTTTCCATTAGCGTCAGCCACCGCAGTTTGACTACCAGCGGTAATACTAAAGGACTCAGCAATGAAATTCGTGGAGCTTTGTGGCTTAGTAAACTGGCCGGAATAGCGGGTATTTCCATTTCCGAAACCAATACTAGTACGAATAGTATCTGCAGAGAAGGAGATTGAATCCCAACTATTACGGTCTTCTAATTTCTCCCACAAACGGAAAGGAGTAACAAAATCAGCAAAGGCTTGCGAGAAGGCATTGTAACGGCCGGCCATTCTATTTCCATAGAAGTAATTGAATTCATCACCATTATCAATAGAGCGACCAAGGCGACCGTACTGCATCGCTTTGAATTTCACTTCCTGATCCAGATGAGAGATAACTGCATAGCCACCATCACCATCAACTTCCTGACCATTAGGCTGCGTAATTCCTATCGTGCGAATCGCATTTTTAGAGAAAGCCTGGCTTGGATCAATTTCTAATGTTCCGTTATCCTGTGTACCTCCTAATAGCGTTCCATCAAAACCAACATCCATTTTGTAGAACTGGATAGATCCATAACCTTTATTCTCTTGAGTCCAGGTTACACCATTGTTAACTGACTTGAATACACCACCATCATTGGTTACATAAACGGTGTTGCTATCAGTTGGATGCCATTGGATATCATGTAAGTCAACGTGCACATAAAAATTAAGAGACTGGGCACTAGTAGAAGCAATCTGGAACCATCCATTATCTCTTGACCACTCCCATAGAGTTAAACCTCCTACGATAATACGTTCGTCATTATAAGGATCAACACCAATCAAAACGGCAAATGGTGATTGGTTCACCATATTTAAAAGAGCTGAAACTTCACCAATAGTAGTCCAAGTAGCACCTGCATCGGTTGATTGATATACTCTCTCGAAGTTACTCCCGGTTGTTACCAGAACGTATACATAGTTCTCATCACTAGGATTTACCGCTATTCTCATACGAGAACCGCTACGACGAATATTGTTCTCAATATCACCAGTGGTAGAAGTAATCTCCGTAAAAGAACCTGCAGTTCCATTAGGTGATTTCAAAATTTGAGTATTCACTTTCGCCCAAACAGCACCAGATGAAGTAACCACAAGATCACGGGTAAAACCATTTACTAATTCAGTCCAGGTTGCTCCTCCATCCTCGCTAAGTTTCAATCCATCAGAAGTAGCGGCATAAACGCGGTTGGCATTATTTGGATCACAAGCAATTTTACCAATCGCGGTCCATCCTTCGCCAGGGTTAGTTGCTGGATCTGTACTAGGAAGCAGGTTGAAAGTCATACCACCATCGGTAGACTTCATAATTCCATTACCCAGGTATCCTCCTGCACCAGTTCCGAAATTACCATAGTACATTCCTTCACCGGTACCGGCATAAATAGCACCGTCAATTCCCTGTGCTAGAGAAACAACAGCCATGTTCTGTAATTGGTCATTTACTGGTATCCAGCTACGACCACCATTCGGACTACGGAAAATACCGCCACTTACCGCAGCAGCCCACATCTTATTCGGATCATCCCGATCAAATAAAATTGCACGAGTACGACCACCAATGTTATCGGGGCCCATTTCCGTCCATTGTAAATTTGAACTTGAAGCATTCTTGCTAAGCTTTTCGGCTTGCATGCGTGCGGCCATCACATCCGCCTCTTCAACTTTTCCCGTTGCCGGGTTTCTTCTTAATCGATTCATATAGGCCGCGTAGCCATCAGCACTAAGCTGCTGCATCGTCGCTTCGCGAGGCTCATAATACTCAGTCTCAGGGGTGTAATTCATCCATATCATCGCTCCCGCTAACACCAGCCCACTGAGGGAAAATAGTAATCCTCTTTTCATTCCTTTTCCGTTTGATTTTTGCTGTCCGACAAATATAATTTCTAAAACTTTAACCTTGGCTTAAAACATATGTCTTTCGGCATGGTAAGAAGAACGAACCAAGGGTCCGCTCTCTACATATCGAAAGCCCATCTCTAAACCAATTTCTTTGTATTTCTCAAATTGTTCAGGCTTAATAAACTCTTGCACAGGTAAATGCTTAGGAGTTGGCTGTAGGTATTGTCCTAAAGTCACGATATCAACCTGCGCCGAACGTAAATCCTCGAGACTTTGAATAACCTCTTCCTCTTTTTCCCCCAATCCTAGCATAATGCCCGATTTGGTTCTCGGTAAGCCTTGATCCTTCAAGTATTTTAATACTGCTAAGCTTCGATCGTATTGAGCTTGAATCCTCACCTTACGGGTAAGTCGGCGAACCGTTTCCATATTATGAGAAACAATTTCCGGTGCCGCCTCCACAATGCGATCAATATTGTGCCATTCTCCTTTAAAGTCAGGAATTAGTGTTTCCATGGTAGTTCCAGGACTCATCCGACGAACGGCTTGAACAGTTTCTTTCCAAATAATAGATCCGCCATCCCGCAAATCATCTCGATCTACGGAAGTGATTACACAGTGCTTAACCTGCATTAATCTTACGGATCGAGCCACTCGTTCCGGCTCATCCCAATCTACGGTTTCCGGCCTCCCCGTGGCAACTGAACAAAAGCCGCAACTACGCGTACAAATGTTACCTAGGATCATAAAGGTAGCGGTTCCGGCTCCCCAACATTCGCCCATATTAGGGCAGTTCCCGCTTTCGCAGATAGTATGCAGTTCGTAGTTCTCTACGAGCTTTCGAACCTTCTTATAGTTTTGTCCGGTAGGTAATTTTACCCGTAGCCATTTAGGCTTACCAGTGCTAATAGATTTCTGCTCCTTTACAGGAGATTTTGCTTCTAAAACTTCACTCATTACTAGTTCAGCTTGTAACCAAAATTTACGGTGATGTATAACTGAAAGAAACCGCTCCAGTTAATGTCTTCATCTTCTTCATAGAAGATTGGAACCTCGGTAAAGAAGTAATCATAAATTACTCCTGCCTCTACGCTGGTAATCTTATCGTCCAGTAATTGATAGTCGAAACTAACACCACCTTTGACATAGACGCCAGGTTTTAAATTGGTTTCCTCGATTCCGGTTAAAAAATTTGCTTCGCCATTAATATTGGCGGGATTTGTCTCTCCGGTGTATCTGATAATGTTAGTGGTAAAATCCCCATCTGGTCCAAACTCATCTACACTTAAGTAGATAGGTTTAAGTAGGCCTAAGGATAAACCTCCGCTTGTTATATAAGAAATGGAAACTGAGCCCTGATCAGTTTTATCGAACAATACACGCTCGTAAACATATCCTGCTCTAAGACTATAAAATGAATTGATCCGGCCTTTTACAAAACCGCGATAATTATTAAAGATATCTTCGGATGAAATGGTTTCTTTCGGATGGCGCAGCTTAACCAGGTCAATCTCTAATCCGGCAGCACTGTAACCATCCAGATACTTAAGGTATCGTCCGCTTAGGGCATAGCCTCTGCTGTGAAAATTAATGCCTCCTGTATAGGCACGGTCATAAACTTGACGTTTAAAATCGGCATCTGTATCCAATTGTCCCCAAAGCGGAACAACTGAAAGACAGCTGACAATTAAAACGAAAACTTTACGCATTCACAAGTCTCTTTATATCTCTAACGTTAATTCCGTTATGGGAGGTTTGGTAAAGCACCTCACCGTTCTGGATAAAAATTAACTGCGGAGATTCGTGCGCCACACCATAATGACGCGCTACCGCATTAGAGGTTTCCCGATACCTTATCAAATCTAAAAAATAAACGGGCAAATCCGAAAGATGTTCATCCCAGTCGCGTTGCAGTCGATCCCAAGCCATGCTGCTTATAACGCAGCGATTGGAATGCTTGAAAATGATGGCTCCCGATGAATTGGAAACCTGGTCTATCTCATCAAATTGAGAAGGATCCTGAAGAGTACGTAAGAGCATTATCTCTAAACATTCACCTCTCCGGCTTCTGGAGCGGCGGTGTAAGCGGGACATTTCTCTGCTCCACCACAGGAAGTCATACTTAAAGCTCCTGCAACTAAGATTACCGCCACCAATACTTTTTTCATAATTCTTTCGATTAATGAGTAATTAAGATAGATTGCAACAAAGTTAGCCAAATAATGCTAACCTCTTCTTCATATTAGTAACTCCAAAAAGCTGATTGTGGTATTCTATGAGAATGAAAAAATGCAGGTGAATTCCGGTTGGAGAGATTTCCTAAATCAGGAATTTCAAAAACCCTACTTCCAGAAACTGCAAAAGCTCATTCAGGAGATGGAATCCCATCAGTCAGTCTTTCCACCCAAGCATTTGCGATTTAAATCCCTTGAATTCTTTGCACCGGAAGAAACTAAGGTGCTTATACTAGGCCAGGACCCCTATCATGGAGTGGGACAAGCGCATGGCCTATCATTTTCTGTACCGATGGGAGTTGCTTTCCCTCCATCTTTGCGAAACATTTTTAAAGAACTAAAATCAGATTTAAATCTGGATGCTCCATTTAGTGGAGACCTCAGCCCCTGGGCCCGTGAGGGCGTTCTCCTTCTCAATAGTGCCTTAACTGTTGAAGAAGCAAATGCTGGCTCTCATCTAAAATGGGGTTGGGAGGAATTTACAGACTCAATTATTAAATATCTAAGCCAGAAGAATAAAAGAATGGTATTTGTGCTATGGGGTAAGTATGCGGAAAGCAAATCCAAGTTCATTGATCAAGAAAAACATCTCTGTTTAAAATCCGCTCACCCCTCTCCTCTATCAGCCCATCGAGGTTTTTTCGGTTCTAAACCCTTCTCCCAAGCCAATCATTTTCTTGAATCTCATAACCTGAAGCCCGTTTCATGGCGACTCGATTAATCTTAATGTGCCTGATGCTAGTCAGCTCGCTTATTTGCTTGGGTCAGGTTAAGCATGTGAGCAGCCCGGAGGAAAACTGGAAAATCGAGGTGGAAAAGCTATTGGAAGATCAAGGTAATTTGAATAAGCCTAAATGGGCTCTGCAAGAAGCCGGCTTCTGGCTTTTTGAAATAAGGAAAGACACTTTATACACTGGTCCTAAAATGCGCATTGGGGAATTAAGTATTAGCAATGCGGATGACTTAAACCTGTTTGACGCAAGAACCACCTTGAACGATTCGCTATATCGATTTCATCTTTCAGAATTACTGCTAAAAAAAGCCAATCAGGGATACCCTTTTGCCAGCTTGATACTTGAAGACTATGAAATACTAAACAATGAGTTGGTAGCCCATCTGAACCTGGATAAAGGCCCACTTATTAGATTAGATTCATTGGTAATTCTTGGTGATAGTAAAATCAATCGAAGTTTCATCGAGCGAGAATTGGGATGGCAGAGTGGAAGAATCTACTCAAAGAAGTATCTGGAGTCCTTAGTACCCGTTTTAAAACGATTGGAATTCCTTCAAAACGAGAGAGCTCCGGCAGTGGCCTTTTTCCCCGGATCAGCACATGTTTATCTCTATCTAAAGAAAAGGGGTGCTAATCTGATCAATGGAGTTGTGGGCTTAAACACTGATGACAATGGAAACAGCACCCTAACCGGAGACTTTCAATTGAGGCTTCTTAATACCTTTAAACGCGGGGAAGAAATCAGCTTTCGCTGGAGAAATCCTGGAAATCAATCTCAAGATTTGAATCTGGGCTTTCATTACCCTTATCTGTTTGGAAGTCCTATCGGCTTGGGATTGGATTTAGAAATCTTCAGGCAAGACAGCAGCTTTGTTCGCCGAGATTTTAAGCTGAGTCTTCCCTACCGCCTGGCTCAAGGATCACATTTTAATGTGAGTGGACAGTTTTTCTCCACCAATCCATTAGGAGTAGAAACAAACAGTCAATTCCAGGTTGCCGAAATCCAGACCCTCCGATTTAATCTTGGCTTTGACGTAGACCGAAGAGATGACGCAATCGTAAGCAAAGATGGTTATCGACTTGATTTCGAATTAGGGTCTGGCCAAAGAACAAGCCCTGAAGGGACCGAAGTTCAATACCTCTGGAGAGGGAACTGGTCCTATTTTCTCCCTTATAAAAGAAGGTGGGTCTGGCATCAGAGTTATAGCACCGCGGGGATGAGTGGAACCGACCTCCAGGATAATGAAATCTTCCGATTGGGAGGTATTAACGACTTAAGAGGTTTCAACGAATGGTCGTTTTTTACTCCCGCCTATGGTTTAATGCGATCGGAAATTCGATATATGCTTGGGGCCTATGATTATCTAAGCATTTTCGGTGATCTAGCTTTTACCGAAAGGGATCGCAGTACAGAGAGTGTTTGGGATCGACATAGTGGTCTTGGTTTAGGTGTAAACTTTCAAACCAAAGGAGGCATATTTTCGTTATTTCTAGCAGTAGGACAAACGAATAGGGCGCAGTATGATCTTAGAAGCAGCAAAATTCACCTGGCTTATGTGAATCGCTTCTAGCCTCAATCATTAATACTTAAATTTGCTTATGCGTAAAATCTTTTTGATCGGCTTTAGTCTTTTAATGCTTTCGCAGTGTCGCGGTCCGGAAGGTTTGCAAACCAATAATCTTTCCTATCTCTACAATAAGCAAGAGGTGGGCTTACGTCCAAAGTTTTACCTCGTTCCAGAAAGTGATACCTTATTTAGCGTAAACTATCAGCTTCAAACACAGGACTTTCTCTTTTCCAGACCTACGGATGAATCCGAATACGAAGCTAGAATTCGGATCGACTACCAATTACTGCCCAACTTAGAGAGCAGTACTATTTTAGATAGTGGCGTGGTTGCATTTAATTACCGGGTAAAAAAGGTTAAAAATGAACTTTTAAAGGGAAGTTTTAAGCTGGTCCTTCCGGACGATAGCCCGAAAAGTTTGCTTTATCTAAAGGTTTCTGATTTAAACCGTGGTAGTTCCCAGGTAAATTTCCTTTGGATAGATAATAGCAGTTACAATGCCTCCAGTTACTTCTTGTTGAAAGATTCAGCGGGTAACTCCTTATTCAAGAACCATATCCCACCCGGTATCCCATTTAAGGTTGAGCATAGCCTATTGCCGGCGAAGCAGTTTTATGTGAGTCATTATCGGCGAGATTTCCCTTTTGCTCTTCCCCCCTATTCTTCTCAAGAAGATCAGGCTTTTGACATTAAGCCTGATACTACTTTTATAGTCCCCGCTAACACTAATCTGATATTCAAAGAACCGGGCTTTTATCACTTCCGACTTGATACTAACCAATGGAATGGCTTTTCCATACACTCCTATTATCAAGCCTTTCCTCTAATTGGTAACCATCAGCAAATGGCAGATCCGCTGCGATACTTGACTACGCAAAGGGAATACAGCGAGATGCAAGCCGTTTATGACAAACCGGAAGAATTGCAAAAATGGATTGATGATTTCTGGATTCGAAGGGGTGGCAGCAGCGAACGGGCCCGCAATCTGGTGGCCAATTTCTATGAGCGTGTGGAGGCTTCCAATCAAAATTTTAGCTCCTACTTAGAAGGCTGGAAAACGGATCGGGGCATAGTGTATATTATCTACGGCCCACCAAATGCAGTATACCGTTCCTCGGCTGGCGAAGCCTGGGTTTATGGCAATGAGAATTCAGCTCTCTCCTATTACTTCAATTTTATCCATCTGGACAATCCCTTTAGTGATAATGACTATTCTTTAGAGCGATCAAATCAATATCGCTATGGGTGGGGACAAGCAATTGAAGCCTGGCGTCGTGGTCATATCTACAATTCCAAGGATATCAGACGCGAACAAGACAATTATGACCAACTCCAATACCGAAGCCGAAATCCTATGTGGTATTAGGCCCCTGCTCGAAGCCATCGAGGCAGACAAGGAAATCGACAAAATCTACATCCAAAAAAACCTTCAAGGCGCCTTATTTAAAGAGCTGTGGGGAGTTATTAAAGCTCAAAAATTACCCTATACGGTAGTTCCTAAAAGTCGCCTCGATAAATTCACACGTAAAAACCATCAGGGGGTTGTTGCTACTTTAAGTGTAGTGCAAAGTGTTGATCTCAAGGAAATTGTACAGGCTACTTTCGAAAAGGGTGAAGATCCTCTAATTGTAATCCTCGACCGGGTAAGTGATGTACGAAACTTAGGAGCTATCGCGCGTACAGCAGATGCAACCGGCGCCCATGCTTTGGTAACCACTCTACGAAATTCAGCGGCAGTAAATATGGATGCCATGAAAGCCTCAGCCGGGGCTCTCAACCACTTGCCACTGTGTAAAGAATCAAATCTAAATGAAACTGTTACCTGGCTGCAGATGAGTGGCATTAAGGTTGTAGCATGTAGTGAAAAGACAGACCAACTGTGTTATGATACTGATTTAACTGGTCCCCTGGCCTTAATTATGGGCTCTGAAGATAAAGGCGTCGCTCCCGAACGCTTGAAATCTAGCAATGAAGTAGTTAAATTGCCAATGCTAGGCCGGGTAGGATCATTAAATGTATCAGTAGCAGCGGGTGCTGTACTTTATGAAATTATCCGGCAACGAAGCACCTAAATTCTCTGACTATGCGTTTTTTCAAAGTCTTGTCCCTAATAGTTCTAACAACTCTACTAAATGCACAAGACTTTGATCTCTTGCAGCACATCCAACTCGGCGACGGAGAAGGCGAACAGGATTATTCCTATAAAATTGATTTCTTCAGTAATGGCGACCTATTAGTCGCGGGACAGTTTGAGGGTTTTATTGACTTTGATCCGGACAGTACTGTTCGGGATATGCGAATAAGCACTGAAAATGGCGGGGAGACCTATTTGGTTCGTTACAGTCCCTCCGGAGATCTGATCTGGTGGCGAAGCATACGCAGCGATCGAGACATTGAAGCTTATGGTATTCTCGTTGATAATCAGGATAATTTCTATGTTACCGGTACCTATATTGAGGAAGCCATCTTTGATGAAAGTAATCCCAACGCAAAACTCAGCGGGGTAAGTCCAAATGATGGTGATGCCTTTATTGCAAAATACAATGCTAATGGAAACTACATCTGGGCAAGCCCTATTGCCGGTTTTGGTATAGATGCAGGTTTTGATTTAGAACTAAACCCAGCTGGGGAAATCGTAGTTCTAGGAACCTTTGGCGATAGCATTTACTTCGATCCAAATCAGAGCAGTACCCTTCGGGTTTCCGCCGGGGCAGGCGATGTCTTCTTTGCAGGCTTTAACGCTACCAACGGGCAATTCCAATGGGTACAAACCATATCAGGCATTGGTTTTGACAATCCTAATTCCATCGAAATAGACAGCCAGGGTAACTACTATATCCTGGGAGATTATACCTCTACTCTAACCTTCCAACTTAACCCCTTAGAAACTCTGGTTAGTAGCGGTAGTAATGATGTCTTTGTTGCCCGCTATGATAACAACCGACAATTCGAATGGGCCGAAAAATTGGCCGGCAGTTCTACCGACGTCGCGCACGGCATGGAACTCGCCAATGATACTTTACTGCTGATTACCGGAGTTTTTCGGCTCAGTATTCAACTTGATCCTTCGGGTACGCAAAACGCATTTACCGGTACAAACTTCAACTATGACATTTTTATCCTGGCCCTTGATACTGCGGCAAACTACCAGTGGGCTGGTACATTTGGGTCTACATCTGCTGATGTGGTAAGAGGTATATGCATTCGCAACAATAGTGAAGTTTGGTTGGGAGGACATTTTGATGGAACCGTGGATTTTAACACTGACCCTAACCAAAGCTTCAATCTTTCTGCATCTGGCGGTGACGGTTTCCTATCGGGTTACCAACTTAACAACGGTAATTTCGTAAATGCCTATCACATGAGCGGTAGTGCATTCAGTTGGGTAAGTGATTTGGAATCCGATCCTTCTTCTAAGATATGGACCGTCGGTGCACTTTTCGATCAAACGAATTTCAATCCCAGCGGCACTGGTTACATTCTAAGCAGTCCCGCAAGTGGAAATGGGAATTCCTTTTTCGCGTCCTATACGACCATGGCATTTGACACGGCCTGGGTTACTGAAGATGGTACCGGAGGCAATGACTATTTAGGTAGTGCAAAATTCCTGAGTGATGGTTCTATTCTCACCTGTGGCACCTTTGAAGGAATGATTGATATGGATCCTGGCGTTGGAGAGCATATTCTGCGTTCTCGTGGAGACCGGGATGTTTTTTTAGCGCGTTACAATAATCAATTCCAACTGCTTTGGGCTAAACGTTTTGGTGGCCCTGATTTCGATGAAGCAACGGCGATAACCGAAGACCCGGCTGGAAACGTTTATGTCGCAGGTCACTACCGCGATCGCTTCTTTTATGATGGCACTAATGGTCCGGATAGTCTGGTATCGGGTTCACTTAGCTCGGTTTTTATGGCCAAGTTAAACCCACAAGGTCAGCTGATTTGGATGAATGATATTCAAGGTTTGGGAAATGAATATGCTTATGGCTTATCGGCAAATCCGCAAGGGCAAGTCGCTATTGCCGGATGGATGCAATTCAATATCAGTTTTGATGGTGTAAACACCAGTAGCAATGTTAATAATCGTGCCGCTTACATCGCGGTATATGATACCAATAGTTCCTTCATTTGGGGAGAGATAATTGACGGAGCTAGTAATGAGTACGGTTATTCCTGCTTCGCTTCCGCCACTGGCGATTTCTACCTGGGAGGCTCTTATCGTAATACCGTAGATTTTGATCCGGGTAGCGGTGTAGATTCTCACACTTCCAACTTCGGAGGACAAGACGCTTTCTTTGCCAAGTACAGTAACTCAGGACAATATCAATGGGTACAGGTATTTGGTCAAAACACCTTTGAAGCCATTTATGCTTTTGCTGAAGATGATAATCAAAACCTCTATGTTTCTGGCAATTTTTCTGCTACTGTAGATTTCGATTTCTCTTCTGCAGTACAGAACTTAAGTAGTAATGGTTCCGATGATGTATTTGTGCTCAGTGTCGACAGCTCCGGCAGCTTTCGCTGGGCTACTAATTTGGGGGGAACGGGAATTGACTATCCCTATGATTTAGCGGTAAGAGACAGCCTGGTACTTAGCGTTGGGGCCTTTGCAAATACCATTGATCTGGACCCCGGAATCGATTCTCTTTTCGCCGTGTCAAATGGTCAAGATGATATCTATCTTCAGGTTTTAGATACCAGTGGCAATTTTGTGAACGGCCTTAGTGCAGGTGGTTTCAGACAAGACTTAGGTATGTCCGTTGATCATCTTAATGGAGAAACCATTCTGGGCGGGCATTTCCAGGAAACCGCTGATTTCGATCCTGACAGTATTGATGAATTCAATCTGCGTAGTTCCGGCTTGTTTGATGCTTTCATCCTGAAATTGGGCACGCCCGGGCTTTGTCCTCCCCTTAAGGACTCCATCCAAACGGAGGCCTGCGCTTCCTATTTCTGGAGGGGTAATACTTACCAACAAAGCGGCGTCTTCACAGACACCGTAATTTACAGTCCGGCTTGCGACTCCATCTATATTTTAAACCTGACGATCAATCAAATAGAATATGATAGCCTTATCACCCAAGCATGTGATTCATACGACTGGCGAGGAAACACTTATTTCTCCAGTGGACTTTACTATGATACCGTTTCTGGTTTAAGCCCTAAATGCGATTCTATTTATGTCCTTGATCTTAGCCTTGGAACTAGTAATAATTACTTCTACAATATAAATGGCTGCGACTCTGTAGTCTTTAGGGGTATTACTTATTTCAATGGAGGATATGTGGTCGATACTTTGCAAGACGTTAATGGTTGCGATTCCATTGAGGAGTTTTTCATCTATGTGGAGAGTTTAGATCGTACTGTGATCAGCAATGGTTTTACGGCCACTGCATCTCAGAATAATGTCCAATATCAGTGGATCAACTGCGATAGTGGTACGTTAGTTCCAAATGCTATCACCCAAAACTTTGATCCCTCTATGTATAATGCACCAAATGGCAATTATGCAGTAGAATTAAGCAGTACGAACTGCACTGCTACCAGTGATTGTGTGTTCCTTCAAAACATTGATCTGCCAGAATGGAGTCTAGCCTCTCCCCTGGTTTATCCTAATCCAAGCGATGGACTATTGCAAATTGAACTGCCTGATGCTGATCGATATCGATTTGAACTGTATGATGCGCAAGGACGCCAATGCAAACTAAAGAACGGATTTGCCATCCAGGGAAAACTCGAAATAGAACTTCCCCAAAGATCTGGATTGTATTATTTAAGGATTGAAAACAGCCTACAAGAATATTGGCAAGAATCTATTATTCGGAGATAGTGGAATAGCTCGACAATAACTAAACAAAAAACCCTGGCATACACCAGGGTTTAAATTTATCTTATGGATTGAAATCTAGCGTTTTTGCCACTTCTGGGTGCTTAAAACTTCATTACCTCTGCTTATCCGTAAGAGGTACATTCCAGACTTCATATCCGCAACATTAAACTCCAATTGACCCTGAGGTGCCTCTGCTCGAAGCGATTGAATGGTTCTACCCTGAAGGTCTAACAATGTAAATACTGTGTTATCATCTGCCTCAGAATATTCAATTTTCAAACTTGTTTGAGCAGGATTAGGGAAATAGCTAAAGTTAAATAGCGGTCCCTCTACCAGACTGAATTGTTGATCTACTTCAAAGGCATTCAAAGTAACATGCATTGCGCCACTGTTCTCGTATACATTAATGTCATAAAGACCTTCCGGTAAATTAGCAGGAATGCTCAAGTCGGTAGTGAAGGTGGTAGAATTCTGCACGTTAATATTGCTGAAGCTTTCCACTACGTTTATTCCTCTACTGAGCCAAACTTTGTTAATACCACTCACAGCGCTTTTAAAGGATCCTCCTGGAATAGTCATGGTAATTCCACTAACAGTTGTTCCTGGCTTACCACCAACTGGACTCATTTGAACGAGGTTACTGGTAGAAGGCTGCACCGTAAAAGCAGATTGATCATAGGTGCTGCTGCCTGCAACGACGATCAAATCATAATTGCCATTTGGAGCTGAAGTAGGAATTACCAAGGTTCCGGAGATTTGATTGGGATTGTTAACGCTCAGATTTACAAAGCCGCTAATTGTACCCTGGCTTATGCTCATGGTACCTTGGGTATACTGTAATCGCACCGTTGGAGATCCTGCCTGGTAATTGGTATTTTGACCGGATATAATAATTGGTAATGTCTGACCCTTAGCACCGCGGTTGGGGCTAATGCTAGAGGACTGAGCCATAAGGCCAGCACTGATTAGACCAAAAATGAGGACGAATAGTTTTTTAGGCATAGGTATTTAGTTTTATTCTGGAACGAAAGTAATGGCTTTCCAATAAAGACAACGAGTAAAATGATCAAATGGCTGGGTTTTAACACCCTAATATTCAATTTACTTTGAGTTTAGACTGAATATAGTTCAAAGCATCTTCCTCCGGAATATCGTAGGCCAGTATATAATGCCACTTCAGCAAGGTTTCATTAGGCACTTCATCGAGGTTTATCGAACGAGACAGAGCCCAATCCTTTAAGGTGATCAATACATACTGTTCGTATAAATCTCGGTCGTCATCAAACTCCGCGGCTTTGGCCCTCAAGCCCTGATAAGCATCTTCGCTCCTTCCCGAATTAAAACAAATGGATGCAAGGTTCAGAATGCCCTCTTTGTAAAAAGGAGATACCTCCAAAGCACTCTGATAATAGACAATCGCACTATCTGCTTGACCCAAAAGATTGTAGGTATTTGCTAGGTTATTATTAACCTGAAGGTTGTTAGGATGGTACTTAAGCGCTTGGTGATATTCTCCCAAGGCCAAATCCAACTTAGATTGATTTAGGTAGGCCAAGCCACTATAAAACTCCATTGGCATACCTACCGGGCTTATTTCATAGAAGTTTAGGCGATCTGTTTCTGCCTTCAGCTTTAACAAAGCCTCCCAATTTCCATTAGAATGAGCAACGATCATTTTTCGACTTATTCTTTCCCCTTGCCAGCGTTCATACGCCGCTCTGCCTAGCAATGGGAAAAACAGCACCGCAAGTATGCCAATACCAACTGATAAAACTTTGGGCAATGATCTGCTACTTTCTCGTAACCCCTTCGCATTGATAATCCCTGCCGAGGTGAAAAACAAGAGTTGATGGAAAATTCGTTCTCGCGGAAAACTAAAGAGCGCAATAATCAACAAACTGGTAAAAGCCATTAACACCCATCCCAGATGTTGCTTGCTTGCTTGGCGCAATAAAACCAAGCCTTGTAGCAAAATGCTTGCAACAAAGCCCAGGTAAAAAATTAGAGCAAAAGGCCCGGCCTCAGCCCATATCCAGAGATAGTCATTATGGGGTCTTTGAAACTGAACGTTTCCCTGACGGGCCCGGTACACCTCTGAGCCATAGAGTGGGAACTCGATACTCCATTGCCCGGGTCCAACTCCCAGCGCGCCATTATCCTGAATCATTGCGAGGGTATAATCCCATAATTGGAGGCGCTCTCCCGTCGTGAAGTTCTTATCCGTTCCGCTGAGTTTCATCCCTTCTAGCTGCAAAGCCTTACCCTCCCCGGTTTGTGCTAATAGAAATTTGAATTGTACCGCAAGGGCTAAAACCAAGACCAAAAGCAATACAGTGCCTAAAAAGACTGGCTTTCCTAAAAGCCGAGGAATCCATCTACGTAATAATAGTGCTAAGCCCACCATAGAACCTGCAGCGATTAAAGCGATCAATGCAGATCGGGACCGTGTTCCCAAGATCAATATCAGCGCAAATAGAACCACCCCAATAGCCACATACTTTTGGTGAGCACTATGGGATATTAGACTTAAAGGAATAAGCAATACTAAAGCTGAAGCAAGAAGATTGTGATGGGCCATTCTCCCCTTTAGGCTAGTAAATGGAATATCCGAAAATCCCCCATTCCAGTTTGGCAGTAAGTCAGTAACCAGGGCAAATGCAACAAGTAAGAATAAACTTATCATCGCCGAACCTGCCAATTGATCGAGTTTAGGACGACTCCAGTCCATAGAAGAAACAGCTAGAAACAGAAAAGCAAAAGCTATATCACTAGACACTTGAATAAACCCTTCTATTCCTTTTCCTGCCCAAAGCCAGGCGAGAACCTCAATTATTAAAAACAGGGCAAGCAAGAGAAAGGACCTACTTCTTAAGGCCAAATAAAATTTTGAATTATTGATACTCAGGAGAACTATAGGAATGAGCGAAACTCCCAGGATCAAGGTTCTTAGATTCAAGGCGGGATCCAAAGAGGCTTCATCGTACATCAAGATCAGAATAGGCAGGAGTAGCAACAAGACTGATTGGGCTAAAGTCAGTTTAATCTTGGGCTTAGTCATAAATGATCTTAAAAAAACCAGAGTACAGGTGGCTAATATTGAATTCCTGGTTTAAACCTACTAAAGATTTAAGCCATTCATTATTCTCTGCCGGGATTTTTCAAGATCAGCGTTTTGAAGCTTGTGGGATTAGTATCTTCGAAAGCTAATACTTCCCTATGCGAAAGACATTACTCCTTTCCTTTCTCGTATTAAGCTTTATCGCCCAGGCACAGTACAATTGTATGGATACGAAACACGCCTTACATAGTGCTGCGGTGCCGAATATCAATAACAATGCAAAGAGCGACACTTTCGATATTCTCGATTATGATATTTTCCTTAACCTCTATCGCATTGCTCAACAGGACTTTAAGGCAGAAGCCCGTATAAAGGTTAAACCAAGGATAAATGGTGTAAATCGTTTAAATCTCGACTTGTGGAAGCTGCAAGTGGATTCTTTGATTTTCCCTGGAATTAGTGGAAGCTATAACCACATAAATGACTCCCTATTGCAAATTGATTTTGCTCAAAATCTGAATACCAGCGATACTGTTTCCGTGTGGGTTTATTATAGTGGCTATCCTCAAGGTGATCCCCTAAACTGGGGAGGTTTCCATGCCGGCCAAGGTTACTACTTCAATCTAGGTGTTGGTTTTGGTGCCAATCCCCACACTTATGGAAGGGCTTGGTTCCCTTGTTATGACAACTTTGTAGAAAAGTCCTCCTACCAATTAAGGGTTCTAAGCAAATCACCCATGCGCCCCTTAATTAGTGGAGATCAGATAAACCGGCAAACTCTGGGAGATAGCATAATGAGCACCTCCAGACTAAATGAACCGATACCCACATATCTAGTCAGCTTCGCCCTGGCAAATTATCAGTTTCTCTCTGACACTGTAATGGGACTTAATGGGCCGATTGACATCCTATTGGCTGCAAAAGCAGGAGATACCAACGATCTCAAAGGTTCATTTGTGAATCTAAAACCTACCCTGCATGCTTTTGAGCATTATTTCGGGCCCTATGAATGGCCCAGGATAGGTTATGCGGCCACTACCGTCGGAGCGATGGAACACGCCACCAGTATTAGCTATCCTACAAACTTGATTAACGGTAATCTATCAGGCGAGGACATCATGGCTCATGAACTGGCGCATCACTGGTTTGGAAATCTCATAACCTGTGAAACTGCCGAAGACATGTGGATCAATGAAGGAATGGCGGAATTTAGTTCGCACTTGTATGCAGAGCAAGTCTATGGTAAAGAACGGTACTTAGAAATTGTAAGAGACAATGCCTGGAATGTAGTGCGTTTAGCCGCTAGTCGCGATGGCAACGTGCATCGTCCGCTATATGGGATGCCTCATGAATATGTGTATGGCTACCACACCTATCAAAAAGGTGCCATGGTGGGACATAATATGCGACACTATTTAGGGGACACCTTATTTTTCAATTCCTTAAAACAGCTTTTTCAGGACCATGCTTACGGCACCCTTTCCAGTACCAGTTTCAGGGATGAAATGATTCGACTAAGTGGCGACGCGAACCTTCATGATTTTTGGCAAGATTGGGTCTTTCAACCTGGCTACCCGCAGTTCGAAGTAATGGACTGGTCTTATGCTGATTTATTGCAACGAGTTAATGTCGAAATCAAACAAAGAACCTATGCTGCTCCTGACTTCTTTGAAAATGTACCGGTTGATGTCACATTCTTCAAGGATGATGGTAGCCATATCACACTAAAGCTGCGGCATTCGGGAGAAACAAGTCAGCATACCGGTATTTTAATGCCCTTTAAACCAGTGGCAGTTTTGGCTAGTTACAGCGGTTCCATGCTCAGTGCTACCGGAGTCGACCGCTTACATTTCGACCAAGCCGGAACACAAACTGCTCCTTACGGAGGGATGACCGTCAGCGTAAATAATTATGTGGATTCTGGTTCAGTAGTGGTCATGCAACATTTAGTTGACGCTCAAAAGGACTCTGCAAACCCTTTTGATTTTAGACTCGGTAAGAATCACTATTTCACAGTGCAAAATCTCTATTTCGATCAAAGTACAGTTAGTGGTGAATTGCCATTTAATGGCAGCAACCGGGGTATGGATCGCAACCTTTTACAAAACGGAAATGATAGTTTGGTCGTTTTATATCGCCCCAAAGGCGCTGTGCAATGGAACATTTATCCTCATCAACAAAAGCAAGCCAGCAGCCTAAATTCCCGTATCGGAAGCTTCGTACTCGACCCTCTTTTAAGTGGCGATTATGTACTGGCCAATACGGATGAAACACTGAGTCTGGTTGAAACGAACACAAAGGAAAGTGACATAAAGATTTATCCCAATCCGGTTCAAGACAGCCTGACCATTCGAAACACCGGAGGGGCCATTGATTGGAGAGTCGAAATCGTTACTCCAGCCGGGCGGACACGCTTTGATCAAAAATTTAAAGATCAGGAAGAATTGATAATCAGCATGGAACGTTTTCCCGCCGGAAATTACCTCTTAAGAATTAATGGAAAGGAGTTTAAAGTGGTAAAAAAATAGTCGGAATAGCTAACTTAGAACCCTCAAATCACTTATCCCATAAAGCATGAAATGCCTTGAGCTAAATCCTAAACGCAGTATCATCCAAACCGATCATCAGTTTATTGCGAAAATCCCATTAATGCCAAACCGCTATTTGTGGGAAAAAGAAGGTGCCAATCTCGGATTACTTGCGAGTGAAAAGCGCAGTACCTTACTGGTAATCAGTGATAATGATGATTTTTTAAAGCGCTATCGTGCTTATTATGATCAGCGATTTGAGGTAACCGAACATGGAGATGATCTGGCTGTAGACGCAGATTTTAAAGTAGTTTTTGGTGTAGTCCATTTTGATGGTGAAACGGAGGATACGGTTCTGGAAGAGGAAACAGTGGATGAATTGGAAGAAGGCTAGAAATCAAAGTATAAAGCGAGCCTTCCATTGGGGAGGCTTTTTTTTGCTCCTACTAGTGTCGGCTTGTAAGGATGAGGAAACCTCTGCAAAGCCCCAAAACCCAGCAGAGCCATTCTTTTATCGTGCCGCAGATTTGTCATCACTACCTGAGGTGCAGGAAGCAGGTCTCATTTTTTTTAATCAGGATAGTATTGAAGGGGATTTTCTGGATATTCTTGAAAGCAAAGGTTTAAATACTGTACGCCTGCGCCTTTGGGTAAATCCCGAAAACCAACATTGCTCACTGGCGCAAGTAGACAGTTTTGCCAATGTCCTTAGAAATCGTGGTTTAAAGATTTGGCTGTGTTTGCATCTTTCAGATACCTGGGCCGATCCCGGACATCAAGAAATACCGGCTGCCTGGAATACTTTATCTCTAACTGAACTATCGGACACCCTCTACCAATATGTTTATCGGGTAAGCAAATTGATTAAACCGGATATCATCCAAATCGGTAATGAGATTAATCCTGGATTTCTACTCCCTTTGGGTTCTCGAAACAATGCCTTTGAAGATTATAAAACGCTTTTAAAGCGAGGTGTTGAAGCAAGCCGAGCGGCTTACCCTTCGGCTCAAATCATGATTCACTATACTGGTATTGAAGAAGCACAGAGCTTTTACACAGAAATCGCAGATTTAGATTTCGACCTTATTGGAGTCTCCTATTACCCACTTTGGCATGGCAAATCATTGCTTGCCCTACGAAACAGATTAAGTTCCTTAGCTATTCACTTCAATCAGGATATTATTGTCGCCGAAACTTCATATCCCTTTACTCTAGAATGGAATGATTGGACTCATAATACCGTGGGTCTGGAGGAACAATTAGTTCCAGGCTATTCAGCCAGTCCGGCAGGTCAGAAAGCATTTTTAATGGAAGTCCGAAGGATAGTGGAAGAAAATGAGAAAGGAGTAGGATTCGCCTACTGGGGAGGTGAAAGGGTAGCCTGGAAAGGTCCTCAGGGTGTTAATGCCTCTTCCTCGGAAAACCAGGCTCTGTTCAATTTCAATCTGGTGGGCTTACCGGTTCTGGATGTATTCGAGCCTTAATCGGGATACTTGATTCGTACGTGATAGATGTTCATTAACATCTTCTTGAAAATCTTCTTAACCGTCCTAATCTCTCGAAGAGTAATTGGAGCATTCTCAAACTGGCCAGCGGCAATCTGAGCATCAATCAAGCGCTCCACCAAATCATCCAACTTATCATGATCCGGATTATCAATGCTGCGCGAAGCAGCCTCCACCGTGTCAGCCATCATTAGCACTGCCGTTTCCTTACTAAAAGGTTTGGGTCCCGGATAGGTGAACTTCTCCAAGGCCATTTCATCTTCCGGAAAGTCATTAATGTATTGACGATAGAAATACATCACTGTGGAGGTTCCGTGATGAGTTCGGATAAAATCAATAAGGATATCTGGCAGTTTATGCTTTTTAGCCATGCGTATTCCTGCACTTACATGACCGATAATTATCTCGGCACTTTCCTCAAAACTCAACTCATCATGAGGGTTTATACCGGTACTCTGATTCTCAATAAAATACATGGGACTCTGCATTTTACCAATATCATGATATAGGGCCCCGGTACGTGCTAGCAATGCATTACCGCCCACGGCCAATGTTGCATTCTCCGTAAGATTGGCAACCTGCAATACATGTTGAAAGGTCCCTGGAGCAGTTTCGGCTAACTGTCTCAATAGAGGATTGTTAGTGTCACTTAGTTCAAGTAAAGATATTTCTGATACCAAACCAAAGAGCCTTTCCTGGAAATAGATCAAAGGGAAGGAAACTAAGGTGAGCAAACCATTAATGATGAAAAAGCTAAATACCAGGTAATTGATATCCTGCAGATTTCCTTCTTGTAAAATGGCCAAACTGAAGTATGAAATAGCATACACACCAGTAATCTTGGCCGCCGTTATGAAGAGATCGCGACGCTTGTATAGATTATTGACTAAAAGCACCGAGAACACGCCGGCAATAAACTGCAGGAAAGCAAATTGAAAGCTATTGGGAACCTGGAATCCAATAATCAGAATAGTTACGGTATGCACAAAAAGAGCCAGGCGAATATCAAAGAAAGAGCGCATCACCATAGGTAGGATGGCAAAGGGCACCAAAAAGATATAGGCTTCTTCGAAACGACTTACAAAGAAGGCCGCCAACACCATAATGAGAATATTGAGCAGGATAAAGGTTAGTCTAGATATATCCTCTAATACCAAAGCTTCAAACTGCCTTAGATAAGCGAAAAGGGCAAAGAAGAGAATACCGGCCAGCAATATCTGTCCGAATAACAAGCCAAAATAAGACCGATCACCACTCAGGCTACCCTCATAAACCTCTTGCAAGGAACGGAGCTTCTCATAGCGTATTTGATCTACCAAATTTCCTTTGGCAATAATCAACTCTCCTTCCCCAACCATTCCTCGGGTGGGTAGAATATCATTGAGCTTATTATCTAAGTACTTCTGAGTGGTTTCCCGATCAAAAAACACATTGTGGCGTAAACCGGATGTTACCCTCGTAACCAGAAAACTACTCACCGTGGCAGGATAGCGGTCCTTAAGGCCATCCCTAACCGCTTTATCTGCGTCGTTGATTGAATAAAACTGATCCCATTCCGCATGTTCGCTGATTTGATCCCTCAGTATCTGAATATCCCCATATTCATCTAAAAGCGGATCCTCAGGAGGGGTTTGCAATATCCCTCGTTTAAAGATCCCTCTTAAGGTACTCAGACCGGCATCTTTTAGATTGTTTTCCCAAAAGAGGGTATCTCCTTCCACTAGAATGAAATCAAAGCGATTGTTTCGCAAAGCTGTTTCCCAGGCCTTGGTAAATTCCTCCTCATATTTTAGATAAGCTTCCTCTTCTGCAGCTTCATTAAATTTTAGGAAAATGGTTTTCTGGGCGTTTAATGCGCTCCTCTCGGAGGTCATATCTGCTTCTGTCTTCTGAATTGCAAAATCGAATGGCGCTAACAAATCCTCGTGTTGCCAGGGTTTAGAACGCTGAAATTCATATTTAAACTTTGCTTCCCTTGGACTGAGATAAACCACAATTACCAGAGCACCTAAAAAGAGTAATGCCGTAGAAATCTGGGTCTGATAGTTTTGAATGAAGAGCAATAGCTTTCGCATGAACCGGGGTCTAATTGAACGGCTTATTTTGTGTAATTTCGCCGACGTTGCTAAGTAAAGATAAATCTTAGAATACCGCATGTTCTCGAAGCTCGTGTCGATTTGTTCACATCAGCCTGATTTCTTAGAAAACGGCGGTGTTTCACTACAATTTTTAAAATCTCACCTCAAATGAAAGACGTTGTAATTGTATCCGCGGTACGTACACCCATAGGCGGATTTTTAGGAAGCCTTTCCTCCTTCTCTGCCACCGACCTCGGTTCTATTGCTATAAAAGGTGCATTGGAGCGCATCAAGCTCGATCCTGCGGAAGTACAGGAAGTATTGATGGGTAATGTTCTACAGGCTAATGTTGGTCAGGCACCAGCTCGTCAGGCAGCCATAGGAGCAGGAATTCCAAACAGTGTTCCTTGTACTACCGTAAATAAAGTTTGTTCCTCTGGCATGAAAGCCATCATGCAGGGAGCACAAGCCATTAAAGCCGGTGATGCAGAAGTAGTAGTTGCAGGTGGAATGGAAAGTATGAGTAATGTTCCGCATTACCTGGAAGGCCGTAATGGCACCAAGCTAGGCGATATCAAGACTAAAGACGGCCTATTGCGCGATGGTTTGATCGATGTTTACAATAAAACCCACATGGGTAATTGCGCGGAGCTCTGTGCAAAGGATATGAACTTCAGTCGTGAGGAGCAAGATGCTTTTGCCTTAGAAAGCTACCGTCGTTCCGCTGATTCCTGGGAAAACGGACGTTTTAATGACGAGGTTATTCCTGTTTCCGTTCCACAGCGCAAAGGAGACCCAATTTTAGTAGATCGGGATGAAGATGTTTTTAAGGTAAATCACGCCAAAGTTCCTACCCTTCGTCCGGTATTTGACAAGGAAGGAACGGTTACAGCGGCTAATGCCTCTAACATCAATGATGGTGCAGCAGCATTAGTATTGATGTCAGCTGAAAAAGCTGCTAGCCTGGGTCTGACACCATTGGCAAAAATCAGCTCTTATGCAGATGCTGCACATGAGCCAGAATGGTTTACTACTGCTCCAGCAAAGGCGCTACCCAAAGCACTTGCTAAAGCCGGAGTAAGTAAAGATGATGTAGATGCATTTGAATTAAATGAGGCCTTCTCTGTGGTTGGTTTGGCCAATATTCAACTCTTAGAGATTGATGCTGCAAAAACCAATGTAAATGGTGGAGCCGTATCTATCGGTCATCCCTTAGGAGCATCAGGCGCTCGTATTATTGTAAGCTTAATCAATGTGCTGAAGCAAAACAATGGCAAGATCGGGGCCGCCGGAATTTGTAATGGTGGCGGTGGCGCTTCAGCTATGGTAATCGAAAACATGGCCTAAGCCCATGATCAGAGGCATTTGTAAGCTTAGTGCAATCCCCATGCGCCTGGAAGCCGCCGATACTTCGGAAATGGTAAACCAGGTCATCTTCGGCGAAAGCTATGATGTATTTGAGCAAAGGAAAAAGTGGATTCGCATACGCTTGCATCACGATCGGTACGAAGGCTGGATTGATCGTAAACAGGCTTTTTTGATGAATGAGGAACAAAGCCAAAAGCATCAAGAAGCTGCTAACAGTATTGCCTCAGACTTAATTGAAATTGTTACCCAAAAAGATGGTGGATCCTACTTTCCCATCTTTTTGGGTTCTTTTTTACCTGACCTGGATAAGGATCAGAATTTCTATCTGGCCAATGACCATTACCATTTCAACGGTCATGCCTTAAAAGAAGAACTGAGCCGGGTTCAACTTATTGAAACTGCTTTTGCCTATCTCCATGCCCCTTATCTCTGGGGCGGCCGCACACCAGCAGGTATTGACTGTTCAGGTTTTACGCAAATGGTGTATCGCATTGCCGGTCATAGCATTCCTCGTGATGCCTGGCAGCAAGCAGAACTTGGTGAAACACTAAGCTTTATTGAAGAGTCCGAACCTGGAGACTTAGCCTTTTTCGATAATGCTGAAGGTCGCATCGTCCACGTGGGCATTATCTTAGAGGACAATTATATTCTGCACGCCAGCGGAAAAGTACGCTTGGATCGCCTGGATCAAAGCGGAATCTTTAATCACGAAGAAAGAGGGCATACCCATAAATTACGGGTGATCAAGAAGATTATTGGGGTTTGATCAATAGACCTCTTCTGCAGAGCTCAAATTAAAAATCCTTGAAGAGAATATCTGAGCCTTGAACCTATTTAGCGCTAAACCTGGACCCAATTAAAAACCGTTTCTCAGGATGTATAGCATTTATCCAGTGCTTACTCATTCCAATATTTAGCGATCAATTCCTGAAGATCTAAAAATTCTTCAGACTCTTCTCCAAAAAGCTCCCTAGCCAGTTTCTCCGAATCTGCAAAATTTCTTTTGGAGTTAGCCTCCTCTCCCAGTTCGGCATAACCTACCCCTAAATTGATGAGATAACCAAATTTCAGATAGGATGGAATACCCTCCGCGTTTATAAGGTTTTCGTAATGCCCGATGATATTAATCCTGGAATCCAGGTTCGGAATAGACTCCTCCTCCACGCGGTTTGCTTTCACCTGAGTGGCATGTTCAGAAATCTCGTTCATGTAATCCATTAATTTCATGATATTGTTTTTCTCCGCCTCCCTTTCTTCATTAGTCCTTAGCTTAATCTCCTTTAGCTTGGCAGTCTTCTCGGCAACTTCTGCAAACAGTTGCTCCCAATCCGACTCTCTAAAATCATCTCCCAGAGCATCTCTTAAATGATCGCCTAAATCCTTTTCCAGGTTAGTAATTGCATCTTGGGATTGCTGGTTTACCTCCTTTTCAAAAAAGGCTTCCTTGTCAATATTATCTAAAGAAATAGATAGACTCTCAATGATATCCTCTATTGAATTCTGATCTAATTCGTTGGTGTAAAAGGTATTGGACTTCTCATTTAAGAAGGCCGCAGTCCGATTCATAGGATCGAACTCTCCAAAGGCTTGCTTAATTCCCTCAACGAGATTTTCTGAGGCGAATATCTCCTGATAAGCCTTATTATCTGACTCATACTTTTTGAATTGATCTGCAATGTTTTCATTGTCTGCCCTTTCAATTTCTCGCCTCTCTTCCTCATTTATGTTTCCATAAATAAGATCCAATTCCTTCTCAACCGAATTCCCTTCTTCTAAACGGTCTGCGATAGTGGTATCCAAAAAGTCTCCTTCAAAGAACCTCTTTATTTGATCGGTAAGAGCTTTCTTCAAATCACCATCGAAACTCAGGCTGAAGTTCACCGATTGGTTTTTACCGGCCAACCTGAAATCAAATTGAAAATCGAATTCCTTTTTAGCATTAGTTAAGAGTAATCCAGCTTGAACTTTGTGAATAGTAATAAGCCAATCTATTCCTTTGCCCACTGCAGCAATGAAATCGCCTACACCTTTAATTACTTTTTCTGAAAGATTACCGGTTGCTTTCAATGCCTCTTCTGCCAGTCTTAGCACTGCTATTGCCGCCTCGGCTAGGACAATTTGAGCACCTTTATACACTAGTAAACCAGCTATTTGCACACCAACCGCAGCAATTTTAACGCCCAATGCCACGTATTTATAGGCCTTATACCAGGGATAGCGAGTTTTCTTTAGTTTACTCAGGTATTTCTGTTTGTCATAGATATCATGAGAAACATTATCAATATTTCTTTGGTATTCTTCAACGGTTCTTCTGGCATCTTCGAGCTTTCTTGCCGCATCATTAATTGCTCCATTTATCTCATCTGCCTTTGCGTACAATAAATCGGCAATCTCTCTGGTAATCCCTTCAAAGCCATTGGTGGTAAAGCTCAACTGAAAACCAAAGTTGGCGTTCTCTAATGATTCTATACTGCCAATAGCCGTAATGGAAGTTCTAAAGCCAAGCACGGTTCGATATACCATTAAAGAAAATCGGTTGTTCATAAACCGGACATCAGCACCGAATGCCAATAATCCACCGAATACAATGAGTTCAGCAGAGAAGAAGAAATGCAGATTATCGGGATAGGTCGAAAGTGATAAAATGGGTCCCTTCTCATGATCGTCCATTCTGGTTAAGCTTAAGACATCGCCTAGCTTAATACTCTCCTTCATTTCATAGTATAATTCTAAACCTTCTTTTGGCTTAGCATCAATGTCTACAATCTGTTCAACCCCTAAAAACCTGATATTGCCAGAAAACTTGAATCCGGATTCAAATAGAATCCCATTCATTTCTAATCCAAGTGGACTTAAGCATCCATAAAAAAGAACATACTTAGAAAGAGAGTACTGGCTTTCTTTTTTACCTGCTACCTCCTTTCTGTAAAGTCGATACTGCTTAAAGTCTTTCGTATTTTCAACCAAATAGCTTCCATCAGGAATCCAACTAAATTCTTCATGAGATTTTAAAACCAGCTCCTCTTTTTTAGTATTGTGATCAATAGTTTTAATCGCTTCATATACCTGATCAGTAATTTTCTCTCCTTCGGGTTTTGGAACTGCGTCATTTAACAATCCAATTGGTTCAATACCTATAGTGTTAAGGATCTCTATGAACTCTGAGGCATCACTACCAACTATTGAACTTACAACCTCGCCAAGATTAATCCCTGTAAAACTAACTGCCAATAATTGATCACTAGGAACCTGCGGACTGAAGTAAAGCGCAATAGTTCCACTAGTATCCTTATAGGCGAGATTGCCCATAAAGCCAATACCCAAGCCAGGTGGTGCTAACCTCTGATTAAGACTGATAAATAATTGGCCAAAGTTTAAACCTTCTATTCCGAAAACATTCTCGAAGGAATCATAGGACCTGCCATAGAAGGACAGACGTTTCGGGTTTACGGAGAGACCACCTGCAGTTTTAAAAACTTTATCATTAGCGCGTATTTCAATCTTCTTGGACTCAAGTTCAAAACTCAACTGACGATTTATAATACCGAAGGACAACTCATTCTCGCTTATATCCAGATACTCACCGATGGACAGACTTGCTACACTAGCATTGAATTGGAAATTTCGCTTTGATATTACGATCTCGAGATTGTTTAGATCAAAGGTGAAATAAGAAGTTAGTGCAGACTTACCAATAAACATATCCAACAGGTCACTAAAGGAAAACTGGCTAACCGAGATTCGGATTTCCCCCTTAGTGTTTAGTACGAAACTGGTGTGTAAGCCGAAAAAATCAATCTCCCCTCCAACGGAAACTCCTGATCCTGATTCAAAGTCGAGGCTGCTAATATCGAAATGCAGATTTTTATCAAGGATCTCAACTGTGAAACCAGCCTCAAGCGATGCGGAAACGCTGGCGGGATTAGAACGAATAATAATGTTCTCGAATTCCGGAGCATGTACTTCGCTAGGAAGATCCACATCGAATAGTTCGATGAACTTTTCCGTGTTCAGATCGCTTATTTCGGCTGTATAGCTAAATCCATCTCCGGTCGAATAGTCCCCTTGAATTTTCACTTCCACCTCGTCTACTTTACCCTTAAGGCTTACGGATATCTCACTACCGGTATCTGACTTTTCTATTTGAAAGCCAAAAGACTCAATACTAATGTTTAATGGTCCCACATCCAGTTGAAAATCCGCATCGACCAGATCAATATTAGCTTCGATGGAATAACTCTTAGAACCAGGATTAGCACTAAAACCGAAATCATCGATTGCTACATCTGGAAAGGAATCAATAACGGTACTCGGAAGATCAAATTCTTGTAATAACTCTGGAACCTTAATTGTATCCTCCATTGATCCATAGATACTCATTGCCTCCCCAGGGAAATAAGCAAGGTTAAGCAGCAGCTTATACTTTTGGAAGATATTAATCCCCAAGCCTAACATCAGGGAACGTACGAGCTTATTGGTTTCGCCAAAATTTACTCCAACTACAACCCGCTCAATGGTTATTGTGTCTAATTGTAAAGTTGAGGCCCAGTTATGTATTTCACTTTCATTGAAGCCTGGGATAATACCCGGTATATCAGTTAAATAAAAATTGTTGGGGGATATTTCCAGATCCCAGGTTTTGTTTGTGGAAAAATCCAGGTGAATATCAAACTTTTTGTGACCAACTTCTAGAGTGGAACTTAGCCTTGCATTAAAGAATGCGGCTAGTGACCCTTGCAGGTCATAAACCGTTTGAAAACCAATACCGGGATCTTTAAATCTTATCTCATCTGAGATAACAATTTCCTTAGTAAGTGTTGTGGAAACTTTGATTAAGGTTTGAGTCTGAGTTTTAAAATCATGCTCCAAATTGAAGTCATCGACCTCTACTTTCCCGAATACGCTCCCAATAAATCCGGGTAAATTCTCCGCCATACCTGGACTTAATAGCTTTATTAAATCCGTAATTGCAATCTCCCCGGAACCTGCAGTTTTACTTAAGACTGCGAAACCTTCATCATTAACTTCACCCCCAAGCTTTATACCTTTTAGGTCCCCACTTAATTCAAGTGTTGATCCTGAATCATGAAGTATTCCGTTATCCAGCATTGTACCTTTTGGAAATTGAACGGGAAGTGCAGGGAAAAGACAAGTGTCATCTCCTTCAAAAGTATGCGCTGGAGCAGGATCAAAATAGTGTAGGAATTTTTCGATTCTTTTATCTGCACTAGTCGGTCTGAGCTCATTTCTTTCTGTAGCTAAACCCTGCGATAATAATTCTATAATCACCCAACCATCTGCACTGAAATAATTTCTAAATGCATTGGACAAATTCCTTTGCTGCGATGCTAACATCCAAGCTGTGGTAAGGTATCCACCTCTTTGGGAAGGCAATTGAATAATGTTACCATCCAAATTACCGGTTCCTGCAAAGGCAATAAACCTTTGCTCATTAGAACGTCCTCGAATTGGATTGGTAAGAATGGTTTTGATTCGGAAGTTTATAAGTCTATCCAAAGTCTCTTGCGAAGGATGACTATATCTGCCACCATGAGAGCATATCGCAATAGTCTCATTTCCAACTGGACCAGGTTTCACAATTGCCGCTAAAAATTCTTCGGGTGTCGATGTCCTGGAACCATGATGACTAAGCTTGAAGGAATTTATTCTATTAAATGGATGAGTCGAATCTGCAAGTCCTAGCTCTTCATCCTCACTTAAATCACCTCCGGTATAATAGTAAAACCCAGCGCGAGAATCATGAAAAAGCAATGCTATGCTGGAGCGATTAGTAGGAGTTAATGCAATATCTAAATCCTGATTATCAAAGGGTTGAATATATTGATCTATTGCATGGCAAGAGAAACTTAAATTGAGGTGCTGGTATACCTGCCCAAGATCCATTTGACGGTAAACAAATCCTTCCATCCATCGTGGACGAGCCCGAACAGTAGGTGCTGATAGATTGCAGTTTTGCTCAAATATCTGCAAGCCTGCAATTCCTGCGTAATGGTCAGAATCCCAATGCGAAATAATAAGCCAATTCACTTTAACAGGAAAAAAATTCCTTTGCCAATAGTTTTGCACCGCATCATCGAGTCTTCGTCCACGTACACCTGCATCGATTAAGAGTAAGCTGGCTATATTATTAGAACCATATTCCCTAATCGCTATGAACTGACAATCGCCTTGGCGAACATCTACCGTATGAATCTCGTAGTACTGCATTCTATAACCCTGTTTAGTGTATTAATGTGCTTCGAGATTCAAATAGCAATTTGTTGGAAAAACATTCCAATGATTTCCGCCTGGATTGATGAGAAAAACGAATCCCAATCAATGTAATTAAAATGCTATGGCTCAAAGAGAAGTTTTCCCTGTAAATGACACATGGTTTTTCCCCTACAATCTTAGATTTTGTGAAATTGAGAAGTAATGAAACTCGAGATTATAAAAGTTTAAGGACCAAATTTTGATCAAAACCAACCGCTCTCTAAGACCTATTTAGCTGATTCCAGATATGGTTTATTTGTACAATTTTATGTTCCATGTGAGCACGATGGCAGTAATGAAACAAAGTTGCATATGTCGGAAATCGCTTAAGCATCAGGGCCGCTAAAATCAAATTCAGCGGCCCCCTTTCTACTTTCTACCATCTACTTTCTACCATCTACTCTCTACCATCTACTCATACTTCGCCAACCAATCCAGACAGTCTTGGGCTACTACTTCCCAACCAGGGCTCGCACAAATCATATGGTCCTTACCTTCATAGAACTTAGAATCCAGCACACTGGAGGAGTCGGTATACTTATCCATGTTTTTTTGTAGTAATACATTGGGGATAATTACATCTTCCATACCGCCCACAAAAAGCAATGGGACATGAGGTTTATCCATATCGATGCTGGCTAATTCATCACGCAAAGCCCGGGGAGTTTCCCGACTTTCAGGTACAGCATATTTATCAAAGAGATGATCCGCTTCCGCTTTGCTCATGCTGCTCGCAATGGCATAGTGAAACCATTTCTTATACTCTTCCTCATTGGGATTAAATATGCTCTTTCCCTTTAAAGGATTTACAACCTTGAGGTTAGCACGTAAAAAACTGATTTTAAAAGCATTGATGCCTTTTGGCGGTGCACTACTAATCAATATTGCTGCCTCTGCCCGACCAGATTCTACTAGCTTTTGTGCGGTTAAGCCTCCGAATGAGTGACCAATTAATATGGGTTTTTCGGGAAGGCTATCAATTAAGGCTTCGAGGTTTTGAATCCAATCCTGAAACTGCACTTCCGCTAAACCTGTGGGAGGTGTAGCACGAAGGTCCTTGGGATTACCAGCGTGTTTAGGGTGAGCAGGGGTATATACTTTATAACCATCACGTTCAAAAAGTTTGCCCCAGGATTCCCAGGTCTGATTATTCATAAATAGACCGTGAATGAACACTACTGTCTTTGAATTAATTTCTTTCTTCATTTCCTGGGGTTTTGAGTTTTGGGAATAGAGATTTATGGTTAAAAGAAGCACCAAAACGACAGTGCCTATTTTCTTAATTTTCATCTTATTGGAATTATTGATATTTGAATTTCCTTGCGGGGAAGAGATAAATCCTTAGCCATAGTTAAAAAGCCAGCGGGGTACTTACAGAAATCTTAGACTTCCTGTTGCTTTCGAATCCGATTGAGCAGGGTTTCTTTGGGAAAGAAAGGACTCAATGAAAGTCCCATTCTTTGCGACCAGGGAAGGCCAGAAATAATTTCAATTTTAGCATCCAACATAGCATTGTAGCCGTCTCTAGCTACATCAGCTGCGCTAGCTGGCTTTTTATAAATACTGGTTTTATCCATTCCCGAGCGAGCGCCAAAAGCTGTTTGGGTGGCTCCGGGTAAAAGCGCAGTTGCACTCACTCCGGTACCACGCAATTCACCAGACAATGAATTGGTAAAAGAGGTAACATAGGCCTTGGAGGCGAAATAAACCGCCTGCATCGGACCAGGAATTAGACTTACCGTAGAGGAGACATTTAGAATTCTACCAGACTTTCGCTTGATGAAGTCCGGCAAGAAGAAACGCGTTAAGGAAGTCAAGGCGAGGATGTTAACCTGGATCATAGCCAGGTCTTGTTCCCAGCTTCTTTCATGAAACTTCCCTATCCCGCCAAAACCGGCATTGTTAATCAAGTAATCGATCTGAATACCCAAAGTGCTAAGCTCCTCGTAAATCTCACGTGTAGCCTCAGCATCGGCTAAATTCTTGCTTATGGTATATACCTCAGCTTTGGGTTTTAACTCCTCTCTGAGGGCAATTAAGCCTTCTTCATTTAGATCAACAGCGACTATTGCACCGCCATTATTGGCATGTATTCTGGCAAATTCGCGACCAATTCCACTTGCCGCACCAGTTATTAAAGCAACCTTTTTCATAGTGATTGATGTTTGAATTAATCACTACAAAATTCCTATGCCTCCTTCATTAAAAATTTAACCTATGGTAAAAAAGGTCTTTTCACAAACTCAAGTCCCAAGTCCCAAATCTCACATCTCACATCTCACATCTCACATCTCACATCTCACATCTGATACTATACCCCCTTCCTTATCCTACTCAAACTCTGTTGAGTTATTCCTAAGAAGGATGCGATATGAGCCAGTTTGGCCTTTTGAAAAAGCATAGGATGCTGCTTCATGAGGTTCAGGTAGCGCTCTTCCGCCGATTCGGTATGGATACTCATGATTCTTCGGCTTAAAACCATGGCAAATTCTGCGTTGATATGCCTAAAGGCTTGACCAATTTCAGGCAAGTGCTTGATAAGCAATTCTAATTGACTCGTAGTCATTAAAACCATCTCAGAATCCTCAAGGGCTTCAAAAAACAGGATATTCTTTTCTCCTTTCTGAAAGCTAAAGGGCGAGGTAATTATAGAGTCCTTTGAACAAAACCAATGGGTAACCTCATTGCCTTCAATATCCAAATAATACACCCGAATAAAACCATCTAGTATGAAATAGAGATGATTACACTTTTGCCCTTCTTTTAGGAAGATATCTCCCTTGTGGACGAGCTTATTCGACAGTCCTAAACTGAATTCCCGATCCCACTTTCCTAGCTTGTCTGATTCAATGTATGGCTTAGCGCTAAACAAGATTCTTTCTTTTTCTCAAGGTATATATTTCCTATTAAGAGATTATGAAGACCCTAAAACTAATCGCTTGGAACCTGCTTCTTGTAGCGCGATTTTTCTATCAATTCCCCAGCTAAAAAAGTATGTACTTCTTTTTCGTAATTGCTCATTGCCATTTCCTTAAATTCTACCTGAAGTTTCTCTATTCGTGCAGGGTGCAACAGGGCGATAGAAATATGAGATTCCTCAACGCCGAATTTGAATCTTACCGGTGCATTGAGATTATTACGAATTTTTAAATCCTTGTAGGCATAAACCACCGTAGCGTCGGAACCTAGGGGAGTGAAACGAGTTTCTTCGGTGTATATATCTAAAGTATGACTGTAGCGCTCCATGATTTCTAGATTGGCCATTAAACTGAGGTAGTAGATTAAACCTGATAATTGGCAGAGTCCGCCTCCAATCGAGTTTTCGATATTACCATTGATCAATGATCTACTGCCTACATAGCCTCTGTTTGCGCTAGGGCGACCAACCACTCGCCAGAAAGAAAAAATCTCATTTGGTTTAATCTCTATCGATTCAATGCTGTTTATAGCAATCTCTAAATTCCTCTTCTTGGCCTCATTAGGTTTCAATTCTTGTCTAAGTTGGAGCGCTTCAATAAATCCCTCAGAAACAGGTCTATTCTTCGCAAATTGAAACTGATATCCCCTGCAAAGGTTATAAAGACCATTCTTCAGAAGATGAAGTTGAATTTTAAGATGAGATGGTATCCAACGCTTAATCATTCTTCTGAAGAACGATTAATAGATAGGAACTGTATTCCTTTAAGAAAGATTGAGCCAGTAGATTATCAAGCTTCACAAATAGCTTTCTAAGCTTTTTCGGAATGCGATGGACCGGAAAAAAGGCAATGCCCTGGATGGCTTTTATACGCCAGTCCGTGCCTAAATATTCTTTAAGCTCCTCTATACTTAAATGATTAGCTCCATGCCAATTCTCGCTGCGATAAGCACTTAGTTCCCTCCTTTTTCGAGAAGGAATATCAAAAAGGAATTGTCCTCCGGGTTTTAATACGCGGTGTACCTCAGAGATTACCTTGCGAGTACTTGCCTTATCTAAATGCATAAGGAGGTGAAAAGAAAGAACATTCTGAAAGGTATTGGCAGAAAATGAGAGATCTTCTGCATCTTCTAAAGTGATTTGTTTTGAAGGGAACTTAGCCTTTGCTACAGAGATCATCTCCTTGCTTATGTCCGCTCCATGATCAGCAAAGGCTAAGAACCTACCGGTACCACAGGCCAAATCCAGATTAGCCTCAACCTCATCAAGGTTCAAGTACTTGCAAAGAATCTGCTCTTCCTGCGAATGAATATAAGCACCATAGGTATTCTCAAACCGATCTCGATCGTAGTCCTTTGCGAGCTTATCGTAATATTCTAGTATTTCTTCTTTTGAGCCCATCGATCCGCCATTAAACAGGCATCATTACCCATTTTATGATCTCTAAATTTAGGGGACGATCGCTTAAAAGATTGCAATTAAATCCTAAAAAGGGTTTTTAATAATAAGCCTTAAAGCGTAAAACTGAATGTCCGATGTGAGAGAGAATAAATAAAATGGCTAGAATGATGTAAATCGAATTTGCTTTTTTCCATCCTAGAAAAGACTGCTCTCCCACCAAGGCTATGCCCATTAACCATAACAATGGAGTGTAGGCTGGAGCAAGAAAGCCAACTAAACTAGTGGACCAGGTACCATATTCATCGTAAATCAATGGTAACCATGATGCAAAGTAAATGGAGGTTCCAAATAGATAAAGGCCGATGCCAAGCTTCTGCCTTTTGGTTTTTAAAGAAAAGATCATCGATAGCGGAAAGATCATAACCATAATTCGTAGTAGGCTCTCAACAATGATTAACCAATTCGGGATTCCTCCTTCGATAATGCTATCGGTATAGGCTTCCGGTAGATTAGAATAAAACAAGAGGTTCCAGATCAAAATTGGGATAAGCAGCAGAAAACAGTTCTTCAGATATCTTTTCAGGGCACCGATCATGGGATAAATCTGTTAATCAAGCTTAAGACATACAAGGCCAATTTTAAGATGAAAGGATAGGGATCAATTTACCAAAACCTGATCCTATGGATTCCTCCTATTTCTTTCTAGAAAATCAATAAATCCCGGGTTTCCCTTTTTATAACTATAAGAATCCAAAACCTCTAGATCGGAATTTAAGATTAAGATTAAAGGTTGGTAGTCCTTTTGGAAGAGCATCTTTTCCACTTCAATGATGTATTGCCCTTTCGTTCTTAAGTCCAGATCGGGGAATTGGGATGCCTGAGCAGGACTTATTGCCGCCCGATCATCAGCATACGCTATAAAACAGTCATAGTCCATTAAGATATCCTGAACCTTCGGGTCATAAAAAAATGCTTCCTCCAATTTTCGACCGTTTATAACACTCCAGCCCGTAAAGTATAGCAACACAGGATCACGATTATCTCGTTTCTTAATAATATCTAAAGACTCAAAATCCTTAAAATGATCTAAAAGAATATGGAAATCATCATCTGAATCGGCCTTGGCTGGAGATTTTGCTGACTCATTTGAATTGAGATAAAAACTTATGGCTTCTCTATATGTAAAATTTGAATATTGATCAGAGTAAATCTCCGCTATCAATTCATCCAAATCTTCATCTGGAAGCATATCAGTGAGATGAGTGCGCACTTCTGCACTATCAGCCCTACTTACTATTCTGTCTTCAAATTCGAATAAAAACTCAAATCCCCGTCGTCCTCTTTGATATGCTTCAGTGGATATGAAATTTCTTAAAGAATCTAAAACATCTCCATAGCTCAGATTTTTCACATGGAAGGCGAATGTGCTCATAAAGACCGACATTACTTGAGGAGATAGAATCCGTTTGTCTATCGAATCTAAATTTAGACAAGCATAAATCAGCTTAAGATCAAGTTGTAAAAGGCTATCCAGATTAGCATTTTCCGAGTTTAAGGAAAGTGGTTTCTGCGGTCTTAATTCTTCGCAATCATAAGTGCTTTGCCCCATAGAGGGGATGCCTAACATAAAAAGCGAAAGAACGATAAGTAAACTTTTCATTCTAAGGGAAAAGGCAGTTTTAAAGATTCATTCGGACTAACCGGTCCAGATGTTTCGGGCTACGTTATCGGTGGAATTTACATCTTTAAGTCCCTTCAAGTCTAAATAGCCGTCAATTTCATTTTTTACATGTCCCTTTAAGCGAATGTATCGGTCTATCAGATCTGGATTAAGATCGGTTTTATAATGGCTTTGGAACATACTCTTCAATACCTTCAGACGTTGATTTGGATTAGAGACTCCAATAAGGCCTGAGGCAGTAGAAGCAAAAAAGGAAAGTAAACTATTTCCAAACAGGCCACCAATTCCAAATAGTGTAGAGAGTCCGAAAGTAACAACACTGCGGGTTCGGTTCCGGTCCTCGATCTGTTTTGATATCTTCTTTTCGTCAATTTTAGTCATCTCGGTAAAGCTCTTTAATAGTTGCAGAACCTCCTTAACATTGGTATACACTTCATTCTCGTCTGGATTATCCTGTTTCAATTCTTCTAATAAGCGCCCGTAGAAATCCTTAGCATACTGTGACCATTTTTGTTGATGCCATTTTAGTAAAAATTCAATACCAAAGAGCTTTGGAATATTATTGAACTCGATTCCATCGGCAATGGCTTTGATAACATCAGCATCAACCCCCTTCTTAGATAGCAATGTTTTGATTCGGAAGTTTTCTTCTTCGGATTGAATGGTAGACCTTGCTTTCGACAAGATGTTAGCATAGCCATTCGCCCCCATAATTTTCGGATAGGCAAATATTTCCGAAGTATACATCAAATCATTAATGGCCAAATCCGGGTGTTTCTTTGAAAGATCAGCGATTTCCAGGGCTTTATCCTCTAGACCAATCAAGCACAGATTCGTGAAGTTATTCTTGATCTGCTGCTTCATCTCCCTCGAAACCCTTGATTCATTAGTAGAATTGAGCTTAAGCTTCCACTGTTTCCGATAGTCAGGAAAGGCATAAAGCTTTTTGTAATTGAGTACTTCATCAGCCAAATCGAACCACCGATCACCACCAGTGATTTCCAGAACCTTGTGCCAGCGCTCCCAGGTAGGTGGCTTTAGCTCAATAAGCTCTTTCAAATCACTCTTCAACTGTTTGTTATTGTAATACTTGGGATGATTTAAAATCGGAAGTATGAAGGGAGGAACACCCGTTTCTAGAGGTTTACATAACTCCACAAAGGTTTCATAGCTAAGTCCGTATCGCTTTGGAAATGCGGCTCTGGGAATTTGAGGAACATAGACCATTACCTGTCGGTATAAAAAGAGCAAAGCACCAATGTTCACCCCCGGTCGATGAAAAGCCAAAGAATCAGAAATATCATATTCGGGATACAAATCCCTGGGGCTCTGAAGCAAGTGATCTTTGGAAATAAGTTTTCCCGAGATAAGATTCGCTATTTGATGCTCCTCAAACTTATACTCACTAAAGAATTCCCTGTTCATCTTTGGCTCGGTTTTAAATTATTCCCATTGCTTTTTCAAGTTATCAAAAACGAGGTTCGGAAATAAAATTAGTTATGAGGGTTTTCCCTTTTTTACTCATGTCGATTCTGGTGACCGATCACAAGGATGCTTGGAATAAGTCCTCTGGCCTAAAAAGTAAAATATCCTCGGCACAAATTTTGCTCCCTCCCATCTACATCAATAACCAACCTATGCGAAGAATCCTACCTCTCTTTCTATTATTAAGCCTTATCGCCTGCCAAAGGGATTCTGAACCTTTACTCGCTCACTTTCCTCCCTCCAGCGTTTTTAAAAATGGTTTTGCTAATAAGTATTACAACCATTTTAGCCCCTATGATAAAGATAGCCGAGGTGCCACACGCATCTCATACGCCACCTACCAGTTGCTCGATGGCGGAGTTATCGAAATCAAAAACTACAATGCCGGTTACGAGCTACGTGGCTGGCAATACTATCACTATGCGGATAATGGGTTCTATCTGGATTCATCCTGGTATATCGCGGCTAAGGATACTATTCAGGCGAGAATTGAAGCTGGAATCCTGAAAAATTTCACTGATTCAACCACCTCCTTTTATCGTGAGAACTATGAATACGATGATCAGGAACATCAATACCTCAGTCATCAATATGACCTCAAGGATACCCTGATAGATAAGAAACCTGGAAAGCATTTCTACTTCAACCGTTCTTACCACAATCTGGATAAGGACAGTACCGCGCAAAGTTGGGAAGCCCGAGAAATCTATGTGCAGGACATCGGCTTTTACTATTCCTGGGAGGAATCGACCTATGGAACCTATGAGACCGAATTAGTCGAGCAAATGTCAATCTCGGAGTTTGAAAAGAGAGCGAATCACGGTGAACATCGCGTAGCCTGGATTGATCCTGAAAACAACCTGGGAGGCGACCCCGATTTTAAAATATGCGGCAGCGAAAAAGACATTGCCGATTATTACAATGGAGATCCGGATGCTGAATTTGCCAGGGGTAAAAAGATGATGATTAACCGTATTAAGGCTCAGCTTAATCCAAAATACCTGAAAGGGATAAATGGAATGTTAACCTTTCGATTTGTCATTTCTTGCGAAGGGCGAGCGGGACGCTTTATAGCTCAGGCTTATGATTTTAATTATCAAAAAATAGAAGTGCCGGAAAGCTCAGTACAGCATGTCTATGAAATACTGCAAACCCTAAAAGATTGGCAGCCGACCGTTATTAGAGATGAGGCCCGCGATTCTTATGCTTATATCACCTTAAAAATTGAAGATGGGAAGATTATTGACTTTTTGCCTTAGCCTGCTCCTGCTAACTTCCTGCCAGGAGCATCAGTGGTATAAGAAAGAATTTAGCGAGTCGGAAAAACCTGCCTTGGCTAAATCCATCCGTAATGGCGTTTCATACCATTATCAAGGTTCTGTGCCTGAGCAAATGCACATCCGGGAAGCTTTAGCTATGGACAGCAGCAACGGAGATTTCTACCGGGAAATGGGTACAGCCCGAGTAAAACGGGGAATTCTAGACGAAATGTATTATTGGTATGATGAAGCCGCTAAGCGCAAACCCGATCCGTGGATTGGATTTAGAGGCTATCTCTACCTCTACTTTTATCGGGATTATCCTCGAGCCATTCACGATTTCAACTTTCAGGATTCTGTCATGGGAATGGTTGGAAACTCGCAGGCACAGGATCATGATTACATGCGGGGCATTGCCTATTATGGGATGAAGGACTATAAAACCGCTTTAGAATTCTTCGACACTTATATTGAACGAATCTCCGCTGAGGTTGGAGCTGAATGGGTTGATGTTTATGCCCACCTCTATAAAGCCTTAAATCACGAAAAACTAGATGAAAGGCTTGAAGCCCAGGAAGCACTGAATGAAGTATTTGCGCTCTACCCCGATTTAGCAGATGCGCACTACCATCAAGCACGCTATCATCTTGAAGCCGGGAATCTAAGCAAGGCTAAGGAATCTCTTAAAATGGCACGCCTATATTATGATCAAGGTTTATATCACAATCGACCCTATGTGGAGGTATTGGATCAAATATACCCTGAGGACTTCGATCAGTTAGAATCTTTATTAACAAAGCCCTCTTAATAAAGACAAGAACCGTCTTCTATTTAGGCATTTAGAAGAAGTACTTTGTTCGTTCTATGTCGGTAGAAGTATTTCAAATAGAACCTGAAGCCGGAATCGCCATTCCTTTCTTTGATGTTGGTGTAGCCGCGGGTAACCCTTCTTATGTTCAGGAATATTTTCCTGAAAGCATCAACATTTCTCAGGAGCTTGTGAAGAATCCGCGGGCTACTTTCTGCGTGCGAGTTAGCGGTCAATCAATGGTTGGGGCTGGTATAGATGACGGTGATCTTTTGATTGTGGATAAAGAACTTGAAGCACGTGAAGGTCAAATTATTCTGGCTGTAATTAATGGAGACTACACGGTTAAGAGGCTTATTCAAAAGTCTGATGCTTACTATCTACAACCAGAGAATCCCGACTTTGAACCATTAAAAATCACCCAATTCATGGATTTCAGAATCTGGGGTGTAGTTACAGGCTTAATTAAAAAGCTACCCTAATTCTTTCTACTTTTGCCATGCTTTTGGTTCTCGGCTTTGTCGAGATTAAAAGGGAATCTGGTGTAATTCCAGAACTTTTCCTGAAGCTGTAATTCTCAAAAGAGCTCTTAATAGATACCACTGCATTTTGCGGGAAGGTTTTAAGAGTGAGATAAGTCAGAAGACCTGCCAGTAGCACATAATCATTGCTTTCAGGATAAAGGCAATAGAGTTTGAAATATGCACTCCTGGTGTCATTTTTTACTTTATCGCTCCCTGGAATTTTTTGTTCAACCCTTTAATTCATGTATATCATGAGCAAAAAACTATTCCCGGGGCTACTGATCTTAACATTAATGGTCAGGCCTCTTTCAGCACAATTCAATTTTTCCGACGTTCAATACTGGGTCGGAAGCGGTAGCGATTCCACATTGTTAGTTGTGGATTTTAAGGATGGTAGTACCGACTCATCCTACGCTTGGGGCTTTGCCTATAATGGCAACCAAACCGGAGAAGACTTGCTTAATGCAATTGCAACTGCAGATGAGAATTTGCAAGTGGTTATTTCTTCAGGCTTCCTTAACGACGTTATCTATGGACAACATGAAGGTCTCGCAGGGCAGCCAAATTTTTGGAGTACCTGGAGTGGAGCGGATACCGCTAGTTTAGTTATGAATGCCGGTATTTCAACCCCTCTGGTAAATGGAGAGTGGTTCGCTATTAGTTATACTGATTTTACGCCAGCTGTTAAGCCTGGCCTTCCCATTCCTGCCTTTAACCCGGGCGCCTTCAATTTCAGCATGATAGATCAATGGATTGGAAATGGTACCGATAGCATGGCCTTCTTTATCGATTTTCAATTACCGGGAGATTCTGCGCGGTTAGTGTTTGGCTATCTCTTTAACGATTCTGTTCAGGCTTCCCAGATCCTCAGCGACCTGGATATGAATGTCAACGGGCTCAGTGTAAATGCTCAGGCCTTCCTCAACGACATTACTTATAATTCGTGGTCGGGAATTGGCGGTTCACCAAACTTTTGGAGTACTTGGAGCGGTACCAACGTAGGAAACTGGTTTATGAATGCCGGTATTGGCACCTATGTAAAAAATGGAGAATTATTTGGTTGCAGTTACACTGACTTTAACCCTGCATTACGACCGCAAGTTCCTCTAGGAATTAATAACATCAACCTTCCGGAAACCAGCAAGACTAGCCTGTCCCTTTATCCTAATCCAAGCCAGGACTGGGTAATCATTGAAACTGAAGTATCTCTTGCCCTGCGCATATACAACAGTCAAGGTCAGTTGATGGCTGAAGATATTTGTGAGGGCTCTTATAGACTGAATGTAGCTGTATGGCAACGCGGAGTCTACATCGTCCAGTTGGGAACCGAACAGGAAATTCTGGTGCTTAACTAATGCGGCTATTCGGTTCTGCCATAATCGCACTTCTTATTACCCTGGGACTGCAAGCTCAGTCTCAGGGTCCTTTTGCCCCAGGAGTGGGCAGTCCAGGCACTAAAGCAATTCATAAAGACAGTAGCATAGTTTTGGGCTGGGCTGATTCGGTGATCGTTCATCGCGGTTATCTCGATATTGCTCAGCCTGGATTAGGGCTTGTAAGTCATGGACAGGCAAGTAATGCTTACTACTATGCAGATGGTCAGGTGATCAGCCTTGGCGATAGCGGCATGGCTACCTATGTCCTCACTCAGCCTTTGACCGATCACAGCGGTCCGGAGCTTGCCATTTTTGAAAACAGTTTCAGTGATGATTTCCTTGAGCTAGCCTTTGTAGAAGTGAGTAAGGATGGTCAACAGTTTTATCGCTTCCCTACGATTAGTCTGGTGGATACCGTGGTTCAAACCGGTGCCTTTGGCAGTACTGATCCTACTCAAATTCAAAATCTTGCCGGTAAATACCGAGCAGATTATGGTCAGCCATTTGATTTAAAAGATGTTCCAGAACTTGATTCGGTTAACTATATCCGGATTATTGACGCTATTGGCAGCATCGACCCTAATTATGCCAGTAGAGACAGCCAGGGAAACATTATTAATGACCCCTACCCCTCTAACTTCCCTTCCGGAGGATTCGATTTAGATGCATTGGCATTTCTACATCCTTCAGGTTTGAGTGTAGAAAGCAATCAGCTAGCTAAGATTCAAGCCTATCCAAATCCTGCTGCTAATTATATCCAGGTGAAGAAAGCTTTAAAGCTTGAACTGGTACATCCCAGTGGCCAAATACTACAAAACGCCGTAGGTTCAAGGATGGACTTCAATTCTGTTCAGAGCGGATTTTACATTTTAATCGCTGAATTCGAAGGGTCACAAATGAAGACTTTTAAAATCCAGGTTCTACCTTGATAGGCAAGAACATCATAGCACTGGTTTTTCTTCCAATTGCTCTTCTAGGTCAGAAGGATAGCCTCCTTTCACAAACTCTTGTAGAGGTATCGGTCTATGAAAATTTTCATATTGAGCCAAGTAGAAATCATAAGGTATTATCCTTAGCAGATAGTATAAATAGGGATCTGGCCTTTAATCTGGCCGAAAGCCTAAAGCAGAGTACCGGGATCTTTGTTAAGTCGTACGGCGCTAATGGGATCGCAACTTTAAACATCCGAGGAACCGGAGCGAGCCACACGAAGGTCTATTGGAACGGTTTGGATATCAGCCCTCCAGGTTTGGCATTGATGGATCTCTCTCTGTTAGAAGCGGGTAATTCCTTTGAGAGAATGGAGCTTAGCTACGGAAGCGGAGCCATGGCCTATAGCTCAGGGAATATTGGGGGTGGACTATTACTGAATTCCAGACCCTCTTATTCTGATACTTATCGACAGGAATTTCTTGCTGCAGCAGGAAGTTTTGGACGACATCAATATCGCTTTAGTAATGAATTTGGCTTTAAATCCTGGCGTGCCCAAAGCTCTATTTCCTTTAGTGAGGCTCAGAACAATTACCCCTTTCGAAATCCGGGTGAAGATACCCGAAGTCAAAGTTTAAATAATGCTGGCTTTCAGCAATTGCATCTAAAGCAAAACCTTTACTGGCGAAAGAAAAATCAACTACTTAGCCTTAAAGGATGGTATAACCAAAGTCTGAGGGATATTCCGCGAATAAGCCTGGCTTCTAGCGCCAATTACGACCGCATGGAGGACTACAATTTGTACCTCAATGCAGATTATCAAAACAAGCTAGCAAACCGAGACTATCTGCATTTCCTGGCGGGTTTTATAAACTCCTCCAATCGCTTCTTCCTGAATGCTGAGGGGGCTGGAGACTTTAATGATTATAGTTCCTATCAATGTATGCTGCGGTATCATCTCCGATCAAGAGAAGTGAATAAAGGAAACCTGGAAAGTCAATTCAGTTTACAAAGTCGACTGGATCAGGTTCAATCTGCCACCTATGATGAGAATCGTTGGACTCATGCTGCTTTTGCTCAGGTTAATTGGGATTTAAGTCAAATCTGGAATATTCAAGTTCAACTGAGGCAGGAGCATTTTAACAATGCGGAATGGTCTCCCCTCACCGGAAGTCTATCTATGGGCTATTCCAGCTCTCCTGCGATGCATTGGTATGCAAGTGCAGGACGCAATTACCGTATTCCAGGAATGAACGATCTGTACTGGAACCCCGGTGGGAATCCAGACTTAAACCCCGAATTATCTCATAATTTAGAGCTTGGTTTTAAGCGAACTGATAGTCTGGGTCAATGGCAATTTCAAAGTGGAGCAAATCTCTTTCACACAGATATCGAAAATTGGATTCAATGGAACCCTCGAAGTGGAATCTGGCAAGCTCAAAACCTAAAAAATGTAATCAACCAGGGAATCGAGCTTAATGTGGAGCTTCGCAGGAATTGGGGGAATTTCCGCTCAGCTTGGGCTATTAGTTATCAATATCTGAATAGTATTAATGCCGGGTATCAATCCGATCAAAGTTTTGAGGACAATCGGATTCCTTATAATCCAGATCACAATTTCAATAGTTCGCTTAGCCTTGGATACCGGGGCTGGAACATAGTTTACCAATTCAACTATACTGATCGCTACTTTTTAGATGAAGGCAATTTCTTCTATATGCCCTCATACTATGTCCAGGATTTACGCCTGAACTATCGTTGGAGCATGAAGGAACATCAGATTCAAGGCTTTCTTGGTCTTAACAATATTGGTGATCGCGACTATCAAATCATTCCCTGGCGACCTGAACCCGGGCTTCACTTAATAATTGGCATTAAATGGAACTGGGTAAGAAAGTAATCTACATAGTGCTCCTAGGAATCCTGCTTAGTTCATGCCACGATGAGCTTGGGCCTCAAGGGATAAATGGGGGAGCTCTTCGACCGGATACTACGGCAGCGATTATTGTAAACGAAGGAAATTTCCAATGGGGAAATGCCAGCATAGGTCAGTTTGATCCGGAGAGAAGTGAATATCAGGATGGACTCTTTCGTCGCGCCAATAATGCTCCTCTTGGAGATGTGATCCAGGAAGCCCACCGAATTGAAGAGCGCTATTACCTGGTTATAAACGGATCAAATAAGCTGCTATTTTGTAATGCGGATTGGGAACAAATCCAAGAAGTAGAAGGAAAATCTGCTCCGCGAAATCTGGTTTTCTGGCAACAAGGCATAGTCTTAAGCGATCTCTTTCAGCCCGTCTTAATGAGCTGGGATTTAGCTGGAAATCCTGGACCTGAATACCAAACTGATGGCACCGCCTTTGGATTGGAAGTGTGGAAAGACTTACTCATCATTGCCCATCGTCGACAATTACAATTTTTAGCAAATCCGAATGAAAGTCCAGCCCAATTAAAGACTTTTTCCAGGGACCTTGAAAACCTGGAGCGCTTTAATGATCAATTGGTATTGACCTTTAGCAACGGAGAAATCGGATTATGGGAGGATCCTGATTCTAACATTATGGTGATTGATACTCTTCAGATCCTTAGCGGTGGAATCATTGGGCTTAGTAAAGAAAATCGCTTTTTTACTTATGACGGCTCGTTCATCTACGAACATCGATCGGAGCAGGGTTTCAAAGGAATTCCGAGATTGGCCATTTCTTGTGAGAACTTTTACGGTCTGGATTATCATCAAGGGAGTAATAGTCTGTATCTCTTCGATGCTCTGACTTTTGTTCAACCACACCGGGTGCGTCGTATCGAACTGAATGCTTTTCAGGTAGTCGATGATTTTGAAGCAGGTGCTTTACCCAATGGGCTTTTGAAAGAATGGTGATCAAGGCGTTCTAGGAACTTTATCAAAATGAGCCCTTAAGAAACCAAACTCGCTTCAAAAGCAGCTAAAAGAAAGACTCAATCCCTAATCCTAGGAAGCAAATAGTTGATCAGGATTCTTAAATGCTTTAAACTCTAAGGCATTTCCAGAGGGATCTAAGAAGAAGAGTGTGGCCTGTTCCCCTATTTCACCGGCAAAACGGATATAAGGTTCTATTTCAAAATTTATCTCCGCCGCCAATAATTGGTCTTTAAAGCGATGCCATCGCTCCCATTCTAGCACCACTCCGAAATGCGGTACCGGAACTGATTTACCATCCACGGGATTGTAATCCGCATCCGCGCTGTGATCTACTAAATGCAATACCAATTGATGACCAAAAAAGTCGAGGTCTATCCAATGATCGGAGCTCCGTCCTTCCTGGAATCCCAATGTCTCCCTATAAAACTTTCGGGTACGGTCGAGATCCTTAACAGGAATTGCTAAATGGAAAGGCTGAAGGATAGTCATCTGATTCAAATCGTTTGCGAGTTAAATTAAGAGGCAAATGTATGACCAGATACCCATTAGCTTGGATAAAAAAAATGCCCGCTTGATCGCGGGCATTCTCATTTTTTGGAGGATTATCTTCTCCTTCTTCTCTTTTTCTTTTTATCGTCTGCAGGTGCAGATGCTTCTTCTCCTTCTTCCAGGCAGCAGCAAACACCTGAGGCGCGAACCTCAATTTTAGTAGCGATAAAGAAGTTTTTAATGGTTAACTGATAGCTTATACCATTAACCTTCCCATTACTTACACCCTCACATTTGCGTGCTAAGTCTTGCATTACCTTTTCACTATTCTTTAAAGGATTAAATCCTAAAAAGTTGAAGTGATTAAGTTCTGCAGTTACTCTATCTCCATTAGAGTTGTAAGAATCCGGGAAAGCGATTCCAGCAGTGCCACCGCAAGCAGTTAGACCTAAAACTACTACGAAAGCTAAAGCCCCTCGCAGCAAAAAACTCTGGGTTTTTTTCATAACAAATTGAATTATTGGTTTTGATTCATTCCTTTACAATGACCATCAATCCCATCTTCATCAATTCGTCACCTGACATCAGTGAAAACGCATTTTAAAACTGCGGAGAGCGAAGAGTGGAACAGTCAGGTTAAATACCCTTCAAAATTAGGGTATAGAAGCAAAACAACGGCGTAAAATCAATAAAAGTTAGGGCTAAAAACACAGTTAAGTGTTTTCGCTTAAAGAACGCCTCGGCTAAAAGCCGAGGCTCAGGAGATCATGACTCCATTAAATTGGAGTACCATGAAGAAAGCTTTTCTCCAATTTCATGAGGATAGTCCTCTTGTATGAAGTGTAATCCCTCACCCAAAAAGACCATCTCAGTATTCTTAAAGGTGGATTGAATCACTTGAATATCCTTTTCCTTTATCGCAACACCGGGACTTACATAAAAACAGAGTTTAGGAATTAAGCTTGAAGCCAACCAGGGCGCCCAGGATTTAACCGCATTTGAGGCGGAGGTGTCCTTTCCATCAGCAAATGGAACGTCTAAAGGCCAGGCACGTAGCACTTTCCTACTCTTAAAATCTGGATAAGGTTCCGCATAAAACTCTTGCTCTGCTTGTTCAAGCTTACGTAGGATCATGTCAGGTAACATCTTCTTAATAAAGATATTGGCCCTCTGTACCATGAATCTCCCGAAAAGCGGATTTCGCACCATCTTGATTGCTGTACGAACTGAGAGCGGCATGTCATACATAGTTGGCGCATCATACATAGCCTCCATAAATGCGATCGCCTTAATGCTATCGCGGTGTTTATTAGCATAATGAAAACCTAAACCAGACCCCCAGTCATGAAGAACCAGAGTGATGTTTTTCAATTTAAGTTTCTCTATAAAGGCCTCGAGATAACGATAACTATCTTCAAAACCATAGTTAATATCAGGTTTATCCGATTTCCCCATACCAATCAAATCCGGAGCAATGCAGCGTCCTTGTTCCTTTAAATAAGGTAGAATATTCCGCCAGAGATAATTAGAAGTAGGATTGCCATGGAGGAATAAAATAGGGTCACCTTGTCCCTCCTCTATATAGTGCATCCTACTACCTAGTACCTCCAAAAACTTTGATTCAAATGGAAATGCGCTTGAGATTTCTTTCTTCATCATGATCCCTGTTATTATTTATCGTAATTCCTGGGATGCGCAACTCCTTCCTCGAGGTAATACTTAAGTTCCTCTGCTAGTTGATTAACCGAATGCGCAAGTCCGGTCTTTATTTTGGTCTCCATTTCCGATTGCAAAGTCAATTTGGGTTCTAAGAAAAACTCCATAGAAACAAGACATTGTTCCCCATTCCCAGTTAGGGCCCAAGTGGCTCCGGAGCTTTGGGCTATTTCCGGTGCTCCGGTTGTAATCACATAAGATAAGCTGTGATCTTCCGGATCGAAGTGGGTTAACTCCTGAATAGTATTACCGCGATCGGTGGTGGTATCTCTTTTGGAGTAGGCCAATCCCTCAAATCGAGCTTCTCCGGCTGGCTTGGAGCTTTTAAAGTTACTTGACCATAAATGGGCTTCACCAAATTGATTTCCCATTACCTCCCATACCTGAGAAATGGGTTTGTTGATTTCGATTTCTACTGTAATTGTCATCTTCCGTTTTTTTGAATTACAGTGATTAGATGCAGTAATTCCGGATGTGTGACAAAAATGATCTGTGCCTAGAAATCGATTCCTAAGTGCTCTTAATGAGAATCAAATCGATCTAGATGCTGATGGAGCTCAGGGTCTCCGATTAATTCTTCTAAAATAGTATTGGCATCAAAATCTGCATTGGTGGGATGCTTTTGAAAAAACTCAATGTATTTGCGATCAACTGTGTCTGCAACTTCGTCTGCACGTGTCTCAACATAATCTGCTATCTGGGCACTAAAGCGAGGATCAAATAGTCGAACATTGGTTTGCATTCTTCCCGCCGCTTCCATTGCCTTAGCCTTTTTAGAACAACGACAAGGATTCTCCAATTTCACTAAACCGCATTGCCTATTCATAAAAGCATGAAATTCCCTGCGAGTACGCGATAGCTTTTGGCGGTAATTAGCTTTGCTGAGTCCAAAAACCTCAGCACCAATATTATGATCCACGGCAAATACGTCCCCTACTAAATAGAGTAGACGTTGCTCGCGAGTAAGGCACATCAACATACCTGACATGCATCGGGTGCGGGCCGTTTTAGTGCGAAGAATCTCTGTCTCCTCCTCTTCAACACTCAACTCAGGGCTGGGAATAGCATTTAGCTGATTTGCGAAGTCATCAAAATCCCTCCATTTACTCTCCATCACTCGACGTTTAGTCTGTAAGAATTGATTTACAGTTATTCTATAGGCCCAGGTGCGAAAGGCACTTTCCCCTTTAAAGGTTGAAAGGCTGGTAATAATTTTAATCAACACTTCCTGAGAGAGGTCTTTAGCCTCATCTTGATCATTAGTATACTTCCAGGCAAGATTATATATGAATGGCTGATGCAAAGTGATTAGTTCATCCAATGCCCTTCGGTCTCCGTTAATGGCTTGCGTGTGTAATTCCTTGCTTCTTGTTTCGAGATCGCTATATTCCTGCATCCTAGTCAATTCTCCTAGCAATATAATGGAAAGGAACTGACGAGAACTAAAAGACTCAGGCCTGGTTCCCATTAGAAATCTAGCCCTAAAAAGGGGTTTTTCCCCTTAAGAGTATTTTAACAGTTCTTAAGCCAAACCATTTAAATATTATTTCCGTTATTGTTACAGCGAAGCAGATAAATCAGGTTATGGTTTAGCCCCGGTATTTTAAATATCGGGGTTTTTTATTTCAGATAGTTGTATATCAGTCTATTATACTATTAATAAATATTCAATTTCACTAAAAGATATTATTTAAGATTCTTAAAATACTCTATCATAGTAGTCCATTTACAACTATATACCGAAGTAAATATTCCAAAACAAGCTGAAATTCACTGATCACTCAAGTGATTTATATGAGTTTTTAAGCGCTCATAATTTGAGTCCAATTCAGTTATCAATCCCAATAGCTTAGGGCTTAAAGTGCCTCATCTCAAATCCCTTCGCGATTACCAGCGCTCAATGGTTGTGCTCTAAATATTTAATTGTGTATGATTATATCTATTCAGAAATGTAGAATTTACACTTTGGTCAAACCACTAAAGCTTATCCCATTTGAAATAATTCTATTTTACTCTGACCTTCCGATGTTATTTAATATGTGATAAGATTTGTAATTTCATATCTCTGAAATTAGTATGTCTTGTCCTTAATTTTTGTTATACTCTTTTATACTAATATTAATACTTCATATAAGTGGATAATCAGAGAATTACAATGCATCTCTACATAAAAACAATCTACCACCAGTATTATTAATCAATACATCCTACAATCTATTAATGATTAAATGCCAAATCCAATTCTCCGGAATTGCGCATCTCGCTTCCATTCGCATCTGAGGTAGTCCTTCATCTTCAGGCCCACCTCAATCTAGCAATTAGTTAAATTGTACGCTTCGGACTAAATCCTTAAAAACCATCATGGAAGTACGACTACCTGATTTTAAGATTATTGGCATCGCAACTAAGACCATTAATTCCGGTACTCAGTCAATGGAGGATCTCGGAATGCTCTGGGAGCGGTTCTACAAAGAGGGTATTTCGGAGCAAATAATAAACAAGAGCAAACCCGATGTATTTGCACTTTATACTGATTACGAATCTGATTATCGTGGGAGCTACACTGCGATAATTGGACATAAAGTAGATTCTTTGGATAGGATACCCGAGGGTCTCATTGGGAGGGCGTTTAGTGGAGGTAATTTCCTAAAGATCATTGCTAAGGGCAAAATGCCCGATGCGATCGTTAATACCTGGAATAAGATCTGGGAGGATGAGTCTACATTAAACCGCAGCTATACGGTGGATTTTGAAGTCTATGGACCGAAATCCCAAAACGGAGATGCTTCAGAAGTAGAATTATTTCTAGCCGTTGAATAGTTTGCCCTTCAAACTTCCATCTCCAAATTCTTAAATTCATATCCTGAGCCTAATCCTTTACCATGAAAACCCTTGCAATTACCATTTTCCTGTTATTCTGCCTTTTTGGATGTACAAAAGATAGTCAACATTCCTGCTACGACCCTAGCCTGGTTCACGATGGAGCTTGTACAGCAGATTGTCCGGGTTTTGAAGGTTGTGATGGCAAGACCTATTGCAATGCCTGTGAAGCAGCCAGACATGGAATTGGACCGAAGTAATCAACTAATGAATTAGTGTTCTGCGGAATCCGAAAGAGGCTCGAATTCATTGAACAGCATTTAGGCCAATAAATTTCTAAACCAATTTAAGCTCAATAATAAATCTAAGTAAAGCTTCACCAAGACTGATTTTTATCAGTAGCTCGCTTGGCCCTAATCCTCAAATTTGGGGATCGAAGCTAATTTAGGTATGAAAAAGCCATTGGTCCTAGCCTTACTTATTCTTGGTGTTTTCGCTTGTCGGAAGGCCAGCCTTTTGCAAGACCTGAAGGTCTATGGAGGAACAGGCAGTGGTTCATTTGAGATTGGATCAAAAGTGCCCATAATGGCCTTTGAGGCAGACAGCGGATCGGTATTCAGCCATTGGATAGGTGATACTATTTTTCTTGAAAATCCGGGCTCCGCTTCAACTAACTGCAACATATCCAGAAACAATGTCTCGGTAAGAGCCATCTATAAATCCGCGCCCTACTTCACTTTAAGCGTCAACAAGGGTACGGGTAGCGGCCAATATCAGGAAGGACAATTACTTGAGATTGTTGCAGACTCAGCCCAAGGAGATTCTGCCTTTTACCAATGGACCGGCAATGTGGAATATCTTGAGCAGCTTAGAGCGCCGATTACAACTTTGCAGATGCCCGCTCATAATATAGTAGTTGAAGCAAAATTCGCAGCCCTTCCTAAATACCGATTGGAGGTTATTGATGGTTCGGGAGATGGTCACTATCTAGCTGGTACCCAAGTGAGAATTTCTCCGAATGTACCGGTAGATCTGTACTTCAAAGCTTGGTCTGGAGACATTCAACATCTGAACGATCATTTACTGGCAGAAGCAGATATCACGATGCCTGGGCAAGATGTTCTGCTACAAGCCAATTTCGAAAACGCCATAAGTTTTAGCTCACAAGTAAGTCCTTTGATCAGCAGTTACTGCGCAACAGCAGGCTGCCATGATGCTAACTCCCCCAATGAACCCCTTACCAATTATGGCGAGATTAAACATTGGGCAAAAGATATTCGGGATCGAATCTTTTACGGCAATATGCCACCGGGGCAACCTTTTAATGAACAGTACAAGCAAATCATCATCAAATGGGTCAATCAAGGCGCGCAAAACAACTGATCATCTCGATAGGCATTGTGCTCATCCCGGTATTGATCTCTAGCACCAAGGAAACTGGCAGCTCAATTTTTAGCGATACAGAGAGATCCCTGTTTGAAAAGGAAACTCCTTCTTTCTTAAATGATGTATTTCCCATTATCCATAAAAAATGCTGGGGCAGTGAATGTCATGGACCTAGGAATCGGATGACGCACCGCTACAGCAATTATGATAAAATCTACTCCTATCGGAAAACGATTAAAAAACGAATCACCGCCGAAAAATCTCCAATGCCTCCTGCTGATCAAGACCAGCTCACTGAAAAGGAAAAACAGACCCTGCTGGATTGGATTGAAGCTGGTGCGCCAAACAATTGAATATGAGAAAAACTATACTCCTAATTGCTCTATTATTCTCTACTTCTTTACTAGCCCAGCAAGTACTTCCAGTTGATGAAAGTGCTAATGAACCAGTAGAGGAAACCTTTAGAAGCATTTATAATATGAATAGCCAGAGCACCGAGACCCTCTGGAATGGATTCTTGTTTTTTGCCATTACCCATCGCTTCACCAGTCCGGTTAGCTCTGGGATCAAAGAGTTTTGGGGTATGGATGGCTATTCCAATATCCGTTTGGGATTGGCATATGGAATCAATGATAATCTCATGGTTGGGATTGGTCGCTCCAGGCTAAACAAGATTTACGATGGCTATGTCAAGTACAAAGTCTTAAGTCAAAAGTCTCAGGGTATGCCCATTACCCTAAGCCTTCTAGGTCAAACCAGCATCCGCAGTCAGGACTTCCCCGCGAACCAGCAAGATCTGCTGGAATTTACCGATCGACTCAGTTATTCTGTCCAGGCGCTTATCGCTCGTAAATTCAATAGATGGTTAAGCTTACAACTCAGTCCGACTTATACCCATCAAAACCTAAGCATCTTGCGCGATCAACCGAATGGACGTTTTAGCCTTGGTTTCACCGCCCACACTAAAGTCAATTCAAAAAGCTCTATCCAGGTTGAATACTATCTCAACCAACTCACCGATGATCCCAACGCCCAGGATGTGGTAGGTATTTCCTTAGATTACACCTCAGTTAAACACAGCTTCCAAATCCAATTCACTAATGCGACTACCATCCTCCCGGCAGAGTTCTTAGCCTACACCAACCGTAGCTTCTTCGAAGCGGATGGAATCTATTTTGGGTTTTGTATTACGAGGAGGTTTGATATTTGAGGGGAAGGATGGTCTACTTTTAAAGCATAATTAAAGAATAGTCAGTTCTGAGGTATGATGCTTTAAAAGCTGATCTTGAATCCTTTTACCTCATCTCAGGCATAGAACATTACTAGCATATACCATAGCACCATTTGCCGCTTTCCGATACCTCTTAAGAAGATTTGATGTTGGGACACAATCGCTATCATTAAACAAAACACTCACCATGGGGATGTAGGTGATATCTGCAGCCCAGACTTGGCTTGAGCGCTTAACTTCTAAATCGCGCAGCAGGTATGAGTATACTTTATGTTCCTTGCACCGCATAGAAGTGATTGGGCCTAGTTGGGTGGATCGCAGACCCATTATGCGCTAGTAAAATCGATCTATTCTGCTCGAAATGAACGAATTACCTTGTTTAACGAGTCATTTATGCATCTGTCCTGCTCCCTTGTAAGGGTGATCCAAGTAATGCTCATCAATAAGCCGAATGAGCTCCAAGTTTAGCGAGGACCTGCGTTCGGAGCGGTAATAGAAGGAATATCTATTAAGTTCGAACGCACACTGTTTACTTATACTCAGGCTCAAATCAGCCTCGTCACCCATCTGTCTACGCTCTTAAAACTTGGAGACATCCTGATTTAAAAAAAGGTGCTAAAGAAAAGGAGAGAGACTGCACTAATAGTCTGGGGCTTACCTAAACATATCGCTCGGCTTTTTAATTTTAAAAGCTGCCAGTTAAAAAATAATTAAAAGGCAAGCGGATTTACCCGATCATTTCAAAATTATAGCCTATGAAAATATAACTTTGACCAGTTGGGGAAATTGTAGACTTACTCAAGTATACTAATAATTCGGCCTGCAATGCCCATTAAATCTACAAGTTAATTTTAAAAAAATAAACTAAATGAGCAGTCTTATAATAGCTATTATTCTAATAATCTTAGGGTTAACTTCCATGAAGCATCACAAAGGCAATGAAGTAAACATCATTGCAATCGTCCTAATTCTTGCTTCACTTGGTTTTTTTGGTCATTTTTTGATTGGTGTGTATGAAGTCGCCAAAGACTCAATGTCGAATAAAACATTTTATTGGTTGATGACTATTGGCCTATTCATTTTATTTCTAAGAATCTTTTTTCTAATACTCGCAGGTTTAAGGCACTACTTGTTAGAGGATGAATTGTTCTGGTTCATTTTATTGCTTCCTTTTACAGCTCTTTACACTGTAATTTGGTATTTCACGATCAACTACTTTTACGAAAAAGCTCTTTTGGGCTTGTAGTTACTTTTTGGTGGCGAGAAAATTGTTGTATTCCAAAAAAAAGCATTTAACAAGGCTTCACAAGTCAAATTTCAACAATTATTTTTTAGTTAACTTTTTAAATACGTGGACCAAATTAGGATACTATAAGGATGGTTTAAATGTGTGACTTCTATTCAATTTTTCGGCTACTGGGTCCGCAGTATTGTAACAGAAATGGCCATTGAACAACGGCTAGCAATTTGTTATCCAGCATCTTAACCAAATTTGGAAAAATTCTGGTGACTACTAGGTATGCTAAATCTTTATAATCTTGATCTTAAAGGAATTTTATCAAGGCTGTCATTTTCACCAAGATTAAAAGGTGCAAGTAAGCTTCCCTGAAATTCGACCATTTAAAAGATGTCTGAATTCCAATTTGAAATGGTCCCAATGTTGTATTGTAATTCCGCGAAACCTCGAAGTAAAATAAGGTTATTTTAAAATAGGCATATATAAATTCAAACTGGCGGAATAACAAAGGTCTTACAGTGGTTTCAACTTTATAAATAGCCTTGAGAAGTTGCCTTTCTCGTATATTAAAGTCCGAGTCAATGTTTTTAATTAATTTCTTTGGCACCGGCTTTCCACGCAATTCTGCGATTAATGACTCTTTTAGTTTATCCATTCTCCAATTTTATCCTTGTACGGACAACTCCAAGGTATTGATTTTAACTACAACTATTTCTTACTGAGTGCTCAAAAGGTTTCTATATGGCTAGAACCGATTTTAACGCCCCTTTTAAATTAGATAATCTTTGAATCAGATCAAGTTGGGTTCATTGAGTATTTCAATACATGAAATTAAAAAGCACATAGCTTCACAGTACGAGATTTTTAAGAAATATGGTAGTTATAATGATTAGTTGTCCCAACACACATTTGATGAAACCATGTTGACACCAATTCATTAAAAAAGCCTTAGACTCCCATCTAAGGCTTGGATATTCAATGTCGGGATGACTGGACTTGAACCAGCGACCACACGCCCCCCAGACGTGTACTCTACCAACTGAGCTACATCCCGTTGCCGCAATCATTTTGCGGGCTGCAAATGTAGTAAAGCATAAGATATACCCAACACTTTTAGCGACTCGACCATCCTGAATTATTTACCTGGTACCCTTTCCAGTCAGAACCCGACGACTAAATACCATTCTGCCTGTTCAGAAATGATTGATCCTTGCCATTTATCAGGGAAAAGCCTTTCGGCATGAGGTACCAAGATCACTAGCGATTTAGTACTTTAGGCTGAATCCATCAATTAACCATCTGTAATCATGAAACAAGAAAATGATCTAACGGGGACACCCCATGTCTACCTCAGCAAGTATAGTGATACTCAATACCGGATAGATGTAGCTATAAAACTTGAAGGGGGCCAAAGCTTCGAAATTGAAGAAAACCAGGGAAGAGTGGCAGAAAAAGATGCCGACTATTATCTACTCAACATAAGTGGAAGCTCAGGAACTGAACCCACAGAAACTAGTCTGTTGACTGCCTCCCTTGAAAACATTGTTCAAAATAGTGAGAAAATAGCTGTAGTAGCCTACTACAGTAATGCACCTGCGGGAGAAAAGAAAGCCAAGAAAAAAGTCAAGGTGCTTTATGCTGATGCTGATGAGGGTGGTTCAGGAGGTTAATTGCTCATCGTGAGGTTTGATTATATACTGATCGCTTTTTTAATCTTCCCCTGCTGGCTCTACTCACAACAATCCAGCTCTATTCCCGATAGCATTCAAATCTTATTGGATCAAAAAGAGTTCAGGGTTGAAGGTTTAGGACAGTTGAACTCCACTGCCTGGAATCTTATTGAGGTAGATACAAGCCTGGCAAGAAAATTAGCTCTCAAGGCTTTAACCGAATCTCAAAAGTTAAAGAGTTCATCTAATGAGGCCTTAGCTTACAACAGGCTCGGAAGAATAGCACATCTCTCTGGTCAATTTGAAAAGGCCATTGCTTTCTATGAAAAAAACTTAGTGATTCGAAGAGCTACCAAAGACACCCTTGGCCATTGCAATACGCTATTAAATCTTGGTAATTCTTTTAAGCATCTAGCGGACTATAAAAGAGCGGCTCATTCCTATTTTGAAGCTGCCAGTCTAATGGAATTAAGCTCCCAATCTGATTTGAGCTTAGAGGCAAAAATCCACAATAACCTGGGAGCTGCATACACCAAGCTTGGCAAAAGCGAGGAGTCCCATCTTCATTACCAAAAATCACTAAGTCTTTACCGGGAGAATGATGATCAGCCCGGATTCGCTAATGCAAGTATGAACTATGGGGCACAATTGGTAAAAGAAGGTAAGATTGAGAAAGGTTTAAAGTACCTTAATGATGCATTAGTGACCCTAACCGAAATAGGTGATCATAGTGGAGTTGCTAAAAGTCTAACTAATATTGGAAATGTATGGTTTGAGAACAACCAGTTCATGAAGGCTATTGAATACTATGATTTGGCCATGGATAAGCACCTCAGTTTGGGGAATAGAACTGAGATTACCAGACTACACAATAATAAGGGGTCGGCCTTTTTAATGCTAGAAAATTACCAAACAGCCCAAAAGCACTACACTCAGGGTTTAAGTCTGGCCGAAGAAATTAACGCTCGAAAGCTTCAGGCTCAATTCTATGAAAACCTGGCTTATCTGGAAGAGTACCAGGGTAATTATCAATTGGCCTTGAATTGGTATTACCGCTTCGACAGCCTCTCCTCTATCCTCTTAAACGAACAAAACAACTTACAAATCAATGAATTAAGAGTTCAGTACAACTCGCTCAAACAAGAGAATGAATTGCGGCAATTGGAGAATAAGAAACAACAACAAGACCTTACTATTGATAAGCAAAAAACGCAGATCAAACTAGGTATTCTAACTTCCATTCTTGCCCTATGTATTGGGCTCCTGCTCTACTTTGGATATCGACAAAAACAAAGGGCCAATATTCAATTGAAGAAGCAAAAGGAGTTGATCGCACAAAAGGAACGGGAGAAGGAGCTCTTACTAAGGGAATTAAATCATCGCGTAAAAAACAATCTCCAGATTATTGCCAGTATGTTGAGCCTTCAGTCTTTTGAACAAATAGATGAAGCAGCAAAATCAGCGATTGTTGCAGGACAAGGTCGTATTGAAGCCCTCTCCCTCATCCATCAAAAACTTTATCAAACAGACAATATCACTCATGTTGATATGCAAGAGTACATTACCAGATTAGTGGACAACGTTCGCGATTCCTTTGGCGAACAACTGGAAAACCTAAATACAGAGCTGGACATTCAAATTCATAATATGGAAGCAGACCTGGCTATTCCTTGCGGTCTTATCTTGAACGAGTTATTAAACAACACTTTCAAGCACGCTTTTAACAATGTCTTAGACCCTAAACTAAGGCTTAGTCTAACCGAAAGCGCCGAAGCCTATTTAATGGTTCTACAAGACAACGGCCCGGGCTTCGACAGGCAATCTAGTAAAGGAAAAGGTTCTTTCGGTTTAAGCCTCATTGAAGCACTTGTTAAACAATTGAAAGGTACCTGGATAACAGAGAATGTCATGGGGTCATTAAATCAAATAAGTTTTCCAAAGTCAAAGAATCATGTCTAAACCTAGAATTCTAATTGTTGAAGATGAGCTTTTAGTTGCCTTGGATCTATCTAAGCGTTTAGATTTTCTAGGATTTGATGCAAGTACCGCCGAGAATGGTAATGAAGCTCTCAGAAGTTTTAATAGCCTAAAACCTGACTTGGTTCTACTGGATATCAATTTAGAAGGTGGAATGGATGGAATTGAGACTGGCAGACGAATGATCACAATTAATCCCGTGCCCCTGGTTTTTTTAACTTCTTATAGTGATGATCTTACTTTTAAACGAGCCCAGGAATTAGGCCCATCAGCTTATCTACTTAAACCGTTTAATGAGCGAGAACTCAATCTTTCTATTAATCTGGCTCTTTCCAACTTTTCAAAAGCAAAGAATACTCTTGAGAAAAATAAAGCGCAAAAGAATTTAGATGATGAATTCTACCTTGTAACGAGCAGTATTTTCTTGAGAAAAAAGACACGTTTTCAAAAAGTTGCCTTTAAAGACATCATACTTATTGAAGCTGACGGCAATTGCACTTTGATTCACACCCGAACTCAAAAGTTCTTCTTAAGTGTAACGATGGGAATAATATTAGAAGAATTACACATTCCAGAGATTGTAAGATGCCATCGATCCTACGCTGTTAACATCAATGCTGTGGATTCATTTGAAGGAAATCGGATATTTATTGGGGAGCAGGAAATCCCAGTTAGCAAGTCTTATAAGGAGGGCTTATTTGATCGATTCAGAACCCTCTAAGCTCAAAATGGTCCATACCTTCATAGAAGACATGGACCAATTGAGTTAATTATTCTTTCGCTGATTAAAAGTTCAATTCCCGTTATGCTCCAAATAACTTGATTGAATCAACTCTTCTAAGGTAGAGAACCGTACGAATCCATCAATGATCAAATAGGCGACTATTGCAATAGATGCCGCTACCCAAATGAGCAGGCAAAGTGGACCTAATACTTGTAACAGGACAATTAGAAATAGTGCTACAACTACCACTCCGGGGCCCGTTAAAGCTGCGACTCCAATTAGTGCGGCAATCAATCCAACTACAATTCCGAGAGCCGTAATCGAAATGCCAAGCCATGCGGTAAATCCAATAAGAATATCTCGAATGTATTCCAAAACATTATCCGCAGAGACTTCAGAAAAGTCCTCTACCTTAACAAAAGGGTAATTTTCGATTCGTCTAAGAACCTCAGGGCTAAATTCAAATTTTTCTTCAATGCCCGGGTAGAGATGTTGAATTCTCTCATCATGCACAACTGCAGCCAAACCAGTTTCGAAGTCCATTGTGGAAACAGCTCCAATCTCCTCAAGGTCAGACTTGCTCCCTTTTTTTAGATGAGAAAGGACGGCTTTCGCCATATCTGGTTGTTCCTTCATCAAATTAAATACCTCCTCAGGATTAACATCAACAGCAGATGCATTTTTATCTACCAGACTTCCAAAACCTGTAACCAACTCATGGCTTACATGGTTAAGAGCGATTTCTTCTGCATATTTCTTTATTCCATCAGCGGCGACTCCCACTGCTTTAAGACCAAAATGATATGGATCCAAAATGGAGAGTTCTATACTGGCAGAGTCACTCCAAAATAAGGTGCTCCATGAGGCACTTGCCTTAAACTCGCCAGTAGCATCATTTATGCTTAGGGTGATCGAGGCACCAAGGATTTTGGTACTGGGTAAAGTCAGCGTAACTGATGGGTTGAGTAAATCCAAAGTAAAAGCATCCCACTCATAACTGATAGGTTTAAAACCCAGGCGAACCTTCAATTTCAAGACATTGTCTTCATAATTGATGTTAATCGAGAAAATCCCTAGTTCGATATCAAAATCCGAAATGTCATAAGGAGATTCAAATGGTCTTGGTCGATAACCATTTTTTTGAATGGAATTGATGTTTAGTGCTTGATCCATAACAATCATTTATTAGTTAATGCTTAAGGCCAATAGCCCTATAATTCGATCTCAAAGAACGATTGTCATGAAAGCCTTTAAAAAAGAGATGACTGAACCTATGTATAAACTGATTCAATGCAGCCATTTCCAGATTAAATGAAACTCAACACTAAGGTTTTTATAAAAAAGAACATCCCGCCCCGGCAAAGCCGAAACGGGATACTCTTATATAGAGGGGTATAGATAGGGACTTATGGATAGATCTTCGATACCTCGCGGTTGCCAATAGCATCTGTAAACCAATCACTACTGCTCGCACCACCACTGATGGCCCAGGTAGAAAAATTCAAGTAGGCTTCATTTATTGGAGCATACTCCACTGGATAGTCAAAAGACTCACTGATGTGGATGGCCCAAGGCAATCCATTCGCCGTCTTATAGGTATACTCGGCATTCAAATCTGTAGCATCGGCCATGGTGCCAAACTTGCTGTTATCAGCTAAATCAGTAGGCATTTTGTTAGCCAGGTGCACTTCATTTCCACGAGTGGCATTGGTAAATATGAATGGATTGTATGGAGGTAATCCAACAGTAGCCTGCTGCTGTGGGCTGGTGAAGGTCACCTTATTACTTAAAGTTTGTGGGCTTACAGTTGCTTCTCCAGGAATAGTATTGATGAACTGAGTGCCCGGATTTGGCATGACGTTGAATACATCATCGAAAGCAATAATAACGGCATCAGTTTGATTGCTTTCGGTACCATTACCGGCTGCATTTGTTAATCCAGCATTGTGGTTCTGACCAGTAACACTGCTAATCACATTAGGATTTAAACCGTCAAAGCTCCAACCGAAACCATTACGGAAACCAGCACCTACGGCACGTACTGTCCAATCTGCTTCAACTTCTACTAAAAGGTTAGAACCGTTTAGGATGTGGTCGATTTCATAGTCAATCACCATATCGTTGAAATCATAATCTCCTTGTGAAGGCCATAGATCTTCGTAAGAAAGAGTTCCTGTAAAGGTGTTACGTACGGCGCGACTTGCATCACAAGGGAAATCATCACTTTCATCAGAAACTCCATCATTATCGCAATCATCTTCTGGTGTTACCGGTGGTATATTACCGGTATTGATGTTCTCCCAAGGGTTAGCCGTCGCATAGAATACCAAATCATTAAAGTCATCATCAGAACTGATTGAGCGAGTTTGATCTTCAAAAGCATTTAATAAAAGCTCACGGCCGATATCTAACAATTGTACGGAGTGCTGACGCTTAGCTGGGTTGGTCTCCACAGTATTAAAGTCAATACGAGAATAGAATTTGGTGGCATTAACATTCACACCATTTCCTACCCATCCTTTCTGGATCAATACCCAGCTGATGGTTTTTCCTCCTTCGAAAGTTCCTAGTTTAACTTTATCACCGGCTACCAATTGTCCGTAACCTCCAACAACAGAAGTGTTAGGGAATACTACAAATATCGAGTCGATATCACCAGGAGTCGCAGGGGGATTATTAGAATCAAAAACGTAGTATCCTAAAGTGTTTTTGTAAGCAGCGCCCTCCGAAACGAAAGTTACCCATACATCGCTACGCTCGTCAATTACTACATCTAATTCATTACCAGTAGTAAGGTATTGCGGGTTTGAATTTGGGATAGAAGTGTTTTCCGGTAAAGATGCATTTACATCATCTAAAAAAGACTGAGTGATGTTATCACCTGGAGTCTCCAAGTAGCTAGGTAAACCTGCATGATTTCCGGTGGTAAAACCACCCATGTAGTAATAATTCCCACTAATGTTGGTTACGTTTTGCACGCCCGCTCCTTTACCGAGAACGCCGGTGCGCTGAGGAGTACCACCAAAATCAATGCGGATATCCGAAGTCGTGGATACAACCATCTTGTTGGCGAAACCAGCAGCATGAGCTACCACATAAACTTCTTCGCAATAGGCTGGGACCTGTAAGGGCATGTCAAGCATACCAGCTGGGTTAGTTACTCCAACTCCTAAAACCTCGGCACCAAAGTCAGGATCTCCTTTGTAAAAGCTGATACGCTTTCCACCTAATGGCTGATCTTTTAAACCACGTACCGTAATACTGGCTTCAATTTCCCGGGCGGTGCTGAAATCGAAATTTCCGGGAATGTTCAATTCCTTAATATCGCCCTGGTGAGAATAGCTAGGCGCTGTGCTTTGCATATCTCCGTCTTTCTGACAAGCGACGGTCAGAAGCGCAAGGGCGGCGATTGTTAATACTTTCTTATTCATGGCTGTTGATTATTTTACTAATTCAAAAGTGCGAAGAGTGCCCCCTTGAAGAAGAAAATTGTCGACCAAGCCCAAGCATTAAACGATGAATAGACTAACGGTAATTTTTCATAGATTAACCACTATTCATTGATTTTCAGGTTTTTATATAAAACTAATATTTCCTGACATAAAAAATCCCGGAACTCAACAAAGCCGAGCCCGGGACTTTCTCTATATAGAGGGGTATAGATAGGGACTTATTGATAGATCTTAGAAAGATCGCGATTGCCAGCCTCATCGGTAAACCAATCAGTATCAGTCAGGCCACCGCTAGTAGCCCAATTGGTAAACTTGAGGTAAGCTTCATTGATTGGGCTGTACTCAACGGGATAATCAAAAGACTCGCTGATATTAATTGCCCAAGGCAAGCCATTGCTGGTCTTGTAAGTGTAACCACTATTCAGGTCAGTAGCATCACCGTGAATTCCGAAATAAGACTGATCTACTAAATCGGTAGGCATCTTATCTGCTAAATGAACCTCGCGACCACGATCCCCATTCACGAAAATGAAAGGATTGTAAGGTGGAAGTCCAACATTAGCCTGAATTTGAGGAGACGTAAAGGTGATCAGTTGAGATACTGTTACCGGGTTGGCATAGGTCTCTCCTACCACCGTATTGATAAAGGCTGTTCCCGGATTTGGCATTACATCGAAAACATTGTCAAAGGTGATTACCGTAGCACTGCTCTGTCCGGCTTCCAAGCCATTATTAGCATTGGTAATTAGGTTTTTGGTAAGGTTGTGTCCATTTACACCATTTACCACGCTTGGACTTAATCCATCGAAGCTAAATCCAAAACCATTTTCATATCCGGCTCCCACTGCGCGTACAGTCCAGTCAGCTTCAATTTCTACCAATCGGTTCGCACCATTTAAGATGTGATCAATTTCATAGTCGATCACCATATCGTTGAAGTCATAGTCTCCTTGAGAAGGCCATAAATCTTCATAGGAAAGAGTTCCGGTGTAAGTGTTACGTACTGCGCGACTTGGATCACAAGGGAAATCATCGCTTTCGTCAGATACGCCATCATTATCACAATCATCCTCTGGAGTTACCGGTGGAATATTACCAATGTTCACATTCTCCCAAGGGTTAGCCGTAACGTAGAATACTAAATCGTTAAAGTCTTCATCTGAACCAGTAGAACGGGTTTGATCTTCAAAACCATTAAGTAATAACTGGCGACCAATATCTGCAAGCTGCACAGTGTGCTGTCTCTTGGTAGGATCAGTTTCTGCAGTATTAAAGTCAATTCTTGAATAATACTTGGTGGCGTTTACATTAACTCCGGTACCGGTCCAGGCATCCTGGAATAGAACCCAACTAATAGTTTTACCCCCATCAAAGGTTCCCAATTTCACTTTATCACCAGCGTTTAATTGTCCACCTCCACTTTGAAGAGAAGCGTTAGGCAATACCACGAAAATCGAGTCGATATCATTGGCGGTTGCTGGAGGATTCTGGGTATCAAACACATAATAACCCAGGGCATTCTTAAACCCTGCTCCTTCTGTTACGAAGGTTACCCATACATCACTACGATCGTCAATAACCACGTCCAATTCATTACCGGTAGTAAGGTAGGATGGGTTGTTTGCTGGAACTGGAGCTCTTTCGGGAAGTGATGCATCAACATCATCCAAAAACTGCTGAGAAACATTGTCACCAGGATTTTCAAGGTAGTTTGGCAATCCGCTATTAGCACCTGAGCTGAAAGTACCCATGTAGTAATAGTTTCCAGAAATGGGTGTACGGCTCTGTATGCCGCTAGTCTTACCGCTCATGAAATTTCTCTGTTGCGGACGACCTCCAAAATCAAGATAGAAGTCAGAAGCAGGCACAATCTGACGATTGGCGATTCCACTGGCATGAACTTCTACAATAATATTTTCGGCATAAGCAGGAATGCGAATTGGCATATTGAGCATGCCCGCTGGATTGGTAAATCCTATGGAAATAGGTTTAGCCCCAGCATCAGGATTCGCGGTGTAAAAACAAACTTTGGTACCGGCTAAAGGTTGATCCTTTAATCCCTTAACTGTAACCTCCCCCCGTACCTCGCGAGAGGTACTAAAATCAAAACTCCTTGGGAATTGCAGTTCTCTAAGATCACCGGAAATCTGCGCTGGATCAGTAGCTTGAATACTGTCCTCTTTGTTACAAGATAAAAGACCCACTACCAGGGCGCTTGCTAAAAATGCTCTTAATTTCATCCTCAGGTATTTTATGCACGCTAAATTGCTTCAGCCTGAGGACACCACCTATAATAATCGATGAGGGGACGAAAAAGAACGATGAATGGATTTGGGACTTGGTAGATTGTAGTTAGTAGATAGTAACTAGTAGTTAGTAGATAGTAGCTGGTAGAAAGTAGAAAGTGGTGATTGATTTTAGGTAGGAGCCTTTGGCTTGTTACCAAATACGTGGCCCCACCTAAAAATCTACAATCTAAGATCTAAGATCTCAAGTCTCAAATCTCACATTTCCCCTACAACCCCACATCAACCGCGCCCGTACCCGGATAATTCGGTCGATAAATTACTTGTACTAATACGCTAGGATCATTAGGATCAACGAATAATTCGATCCTCTCATAAGGCTCGTTAGGCCAGGGGTTAGTATCAATGAAAATGGCATCTAATACGTCAATACGATCGCTGATCAAGGCATAGTCGGATGGGCTAAAGCTTATTCCATCATCAAAGTCAATACTTCCATCAGCGGCAATGGTGAGGGTGCCACGTACATGGGTGCCAATTGCTACGTTCTGAACAGTATAGGTGCCTGCCAAGGCCTGTATCAATTGTAAATTTGCGGGACCATCGGGCTTGGGAGTCCATTGATTAAGAAAGTTGTCCTGTAAATCGAAAACGTTCACTTCATTAATGGAGTCGTTGGCGGTAAGTGAAAGCACATATTTGTAACCTCCATTAGCATCTTCCCAAACAAATTCCATGTTAACCTGACTGCCCGATGCGACCATCACTTCATTACCATTGGCAGCGGCAGGATCAAAATCAATCGCTAAGGAACCATCCGCTCCAAATTGAAAGTTCGCCTCAGCCCCAACGGCATAAGGTGCTCCGGTATTAGCAAAACTGCAAACCAAGTTAAAGGAGTTACCACTTAAAGCGGTTGGAAGGGTGATTCCCGGTTGGTTATCATCAGGATCTGAATCATCAGAACATGACCAGGCACTAAGAATAAAAAGGCTGAGAAAAAAGTAGGATAAATAACGCATCTTGAAATTTTTCCAAAGGTGCGCTGCCCTGTAGCTTCAATCAATACGGCATATGCCTTAAAAACGCTGATACCAGTACTTCATGATTCGGGCCATAGGGTCATTGAGATAGGGCCAGAATTTTAAAGCGGATATATCTGGGAATTTGAAACGAATAAAACCATGAATAAATGTCCCAACTGAAATCTGCTTGCCTTCTTTCTTCTCATAATCCGGAACACTCTCATCTAAAGTGAGTTTTAGCATAATCAGCGGGAAATTCACATTAGCCCTTGTAAATGAGGCCATCATCGAACCCCAGAAACGAGCATTAATCTCTAGTAAGAATACTTTCCCTTTTGCAACATCCCGACGTAAGTCGATACATGCAATCCCTTGATATTGGAGGGCCTTAAGCATGGGACGCACCACTTCTAATACCTCAGGTGCAGCACGGAAAATTAGATCATCATTCTTATTATAATTACCTAATTCCTTAGGGGGCGACTCCTGAACAGACCAGTGTTTAACTTCTCCGTCTTTACAAACCACAATGCAATTGATATCACTTCCGCCAATGTATTCTTGCAAGTAGAAACTGGCTGGTTCCGGTTTTTGATCTTTTAAGAAAGCCTCCAACTCTGACTTGTTATTAATAGTCGTGATTCCGCTACCAAAAGCTCCTTGAGCTGGTTTCAGCAATGCCGGAAAGGGAAAATCCTTGAGTTTCTGTTCGAAGTTTGGATCATCTAGGTTTAAAGTGGCTGACATGAGCGGTAAATCCCGATCGAGTAAGAATTGATTGAGCACTTTCTTATTCGTGGCAATCTCAAAATGCTCTGGATCGGTTAGGGGCATCACCTTGCAAAGCTGTTCAAAAGCCTCACGGTGTTTAGTAACCTCCAGGGATTCCTTTTCGCCAATCGGCATCAATGCATCGATATCCCACTCCCGAAGGCATTCCGGAATCACCTTTTCTAAATCGCTGTACTCTTTATAGTACCTCAAGCCCTTGATATAGCGGGAATGGCCTGCCGAACTTTTGGGCTTATGAGTAAGAAGAAAATAGTTGAATCCCTTAAGCTTGCGCACACAATACAAGAAGCTTAATACCAAATGCTCATCATAGGCAATGAGCAAAACGTTTCGCTGGTTGGTTTTCATGCAGCCTTTAAATGTTGCACTAAATAAGCCAATTCAGAGCAATTTGTAGGAAAGGCACCAGATTTATTCCCAACAAATATCAACATAAGCGGGGCAAAGCTCCCATAAACATTGATTCTCTTTGCTTTCTTTGTGCCCTATGAAAACAGTACTGCTTCTGCATGGAAAAACAACTCAAGAGGCAACATCTGAGCTGGAAAAGGAATACTATAAGCGTATTCAACGCTACTGGCCTTTTGAAAGCAAGGTGATTCCTGACCTTAAAAACAGTACTAAACTAAGTCCTGCTGAAGTATCCCGTAAGGAGGGCCAAAAGCTACTCGAAGAGTTGCAATCCGGAGATTGGTTAGTGCTATTGGATGAAAAAGGAAAGACCTTCAGCTCACGGCAATTCGCGGAGCAAATCCAAAAATGGTTTAACCAAAGTCCTAACCGTTTGGTATTTGTGGTCGGCGGACCCTATGGCTTTTCAGATGAGGTTTATGCCCGAGCTAATCAAAAGATCAGTTTGTCGGCCATGACCTTCTCCCATCAAATAGTTCGGGCCCTTTTTGCAGAACAACTGTATCGGGCGGCTACCATATTAAAAGGTGAACCTTATCATCACGATTAGCTAGAGCAGAAAGCCGTGTTCATCTTTTAGTGGTTCCGGAACGTCCTCTTCGTCTAGCATCTCCTTTAAGTCAATTTCAATACCACGCGCTATACTGGTAATGGGCACATCATTATAGGTTCCCTCAAAGGGGTTTTCGGAATAATCGCCAATCTTTTCCATTAGGAAGAATATCCATATCAATAATGCCGATAGAAAGGGTCCAGCGTACTTCAGAAGCGTATCATGCCCGGTAAGAATATCTAGCATCCCGAAGGGCACGAAAAAGGAGAATACAAGAGTTAGCCATAAGGCTGTTGACGCATACTGTCGGGGAAAAGGAAAGTTTTTAATGCGTTCTGATTTCCCCTGATCTTCATAAAAGGAAACCATCAAATTATGTAAGGCCATATGCCGAAAATCCTCTATATGTCCTTTATCCTTTAAATCCTGCAACCTCTCCCCTTGTAAGCGCATTACCTGCGTAGCCACGTTTGATTTAGTTTGAAGATACTTCACCTCCTCGTCGGAAAGAAACTCGCGCAGCTCACCAAACAGCTTAGCATTGTAGTCCTCGCAAACGGTGGGTCGAAATTGGTTGTTTAATCGATCTTCAGAATGTTCCCAGGTGCGACTTAAACGCAACTGATGACGTAAAGCGGTTAACCAGGCCAGGTGCCTGAATATCATTTCGCGTTTAATCAAATTGGCTTCTTCACCTTTGGTGAAGGATATTACCGCCGCTGCAAAACTGCGGCTGTTATTAACGATACTACCCCAAATCTTGCGAGCCTCCCAGGTACGATCGTAAGAGCTGTTATTCTTGAAACCCAGGTAAAAGGCTACCGCGATTCCAATTACGCTTACCGGTTGCCAGGGTAATGCGAAATCAACCTCGAAATAGAGAGCGATGAGTAAGACTGCAAAACTGTAAACAAGGCCTATAATAAAGGGCTTCTTAGACCATATAATTGTTGCCCAAAGGCTGTAATGTCTTTTTATGTACATGATTTAGGCTTAAGGTTTCCGAGTGTAAATGCCGTAAAAAGCATCGGCGATAAAGGCACCATTCTTATCTAATATCTTCCAATGCTGTATTACTGATCCATCTTCATGAGGAGTCCAACTTACATGATGCTGTACTTCCTGGCCTTGTGGATTCTTAACTAAAGGCGACTTCAATATCATTGATTTCCCATCAGCCGAAAGGCCACCCTGAAGACTTAAGAGATAACCGTTACTACTCACCCACTGCTGGTTCCAGGTAGAATCAACCGGATTGTAAAAATTGATACTACGACCGTCACCTCCGGTACTGCCTTGCCAATGCTCCGTCAAAAGACACCCTCCGGTGTTCTTTATAATTGTATTGGTACCAACAATAGTTCCTGAGGTATCCCTTACCTCCCATTCACCGACCCAGAAGTCAAAAGCTTCATGAGCAGGAGTGCAACAGGGACAATTTTGAGCAGAGGCAATTAAGGAAAGGCTAAGAAATAGGCTGCTTAGAATTAGTTTCATAAGATCAATTAAGGAATGTTAACGGGATCGCCCATGAATTTAGGGTCGACACCAAAGATTAGATCAATCCAAAGTTTCATCCGGGCCAGATACTCCCGAAACTTCGTTCGAAAGCCGTAGTAAACATCTACATCAACTGCATTATAGCCGAAAGCTTCTATCTCCTTAAATCTAGCGAGTATGCGGGCTCTTTCAACGTGAAACTGCTGAGACACAATTATCAAATCAGATTGCCCAAAAACTTCCTTAGCTCTAACCATAGAATCTAAGGTGCGAAAGCCAGCGTAGTCCAAATAAATCCTTTGGGCTGGGATGCCCTTTTTTATTAAGGCTTCTTTCATTGCCGTTGGCTCATCATACGACTTGCGACTATTATCACCGTTTACTAATACGTACTTTATCTTTCCTGATCGCCATAATTCAGCCACTGCATCTACCCGGAATTTAAAATAGAGGTTGGTGGATCCGTTTTTTAAGAATTGTGTAGTACCCAATACCAGGGCCACCTTTTTCTCTGGTACATCGTCAATGGCGTAGCTATTCTTATCTGATGTCAACCAGGTAATGAGCTGGTAATTAAGAACCCCGGCTAAGCCTACAATGATTGTCGCATAGACCATCAATCTTACCAGTCCCCAAAAAAGCTTTTTCATAGTTCCTTCTTATAAATCCTTAAAAGGTCCCCGTTTGATTCCCTTTGGCCGATCTGCTGCAAGCCACATTTCTCCATTAATCGAATTGAAGCCAAATGGCCTTCCTCCACTAATGCATAAATTTCGGCTCTCCCAAGGGTTCGGGCAAATTCGAGTATGGCGTTTATAATTCCACTAGCATAACCCTGAGACCAAAAATTTCGGCTTAAATGCACCCCCACATGTTCCAGTTTAAAGGGGGTAAAATAGTTGAGATTAGCACTGCCCAGAAACTGATTATCCTTAGTGTATAAGGCCCAGAAATAGTGTTCTCCCTCGCGGTTACGGCGAATCTTCATTTCTAAAAACTCCCGGTATTCCTGATCTGTCTTATTACGTAAAGGACGAATGTACTTGTTGGAATCCTTTTCATGATACATAGTTATTAAGCTCTCTATATCAGAGTAATCGAGGAGCTTAAATTCTACTCGTTCCGAATTAGGCCTTCTTAGGCTCATGCCTGATCTACATCAGTGGTCGTAACTTCAACATCATCCTCAGCTTCTGCAAAAGCTTTAAAGTCTTGAAGGTATTGCATGCTTTGTTTTTTAAAAGCCGCCGGCATTAAAAATGCTATGATGCGCATTGCAATGCTGTCAAATCGGAAAAAGTGTTCGGTCTGATATCGGGTATGCTTATCATCAATGGGCTCAAAAGTATTACGCACTTCATTGTAAACACCCTTAGTTTCATAGGTGGTCGCAAATTCATTAGGCAAGTCACGCTTGGTGATAGTTTCCACCATTTCAATTCGCCTTTTGCCCATCTGGAACACCATTCTAGACTTCGCTCCGACTTGCCCGGGACTTCCTTCGATGGCCTCGAAGCTTTCCAGGCCTTTCATCCACTTATACAGGTTTTCAGTATTGTCGAATAGTTCTATAACCCGCTCCCTGGGCAGGTTAATGGTAATTTCTGAGGAATAACGCATGGTATAGATTTGATTGCTTCGAATTTAATTCTTTTCAAAGCTTGAACAATATCCTTTGGGAAACTAAGCATACTGATCTATGGCTTTTATACATTCGTGCTCATGAAAGATTTGGACCGTCAGTATATAAGCCGTTGTATTGAACTATCTGCACAGAGCATGGATCATGGGGATGCTCCTTTTGGTTCTTTGGTAGTTATGAACGATGAGATTATCGCAGAATCCTCAAATAATGCGGCAAATAAGGTATCGGATCACGCAGAGGTAATTGCTTTGCACCGTGCTCATGAGAAGGTAGGGCATTCAAATCTGACCGGCGCTACCCTCTATTCGAATTGTGAACCTTGTCCAATGTGCGCATTTATGGCAAGGGAGTATAAGATAAGTCGGGTTGTATATGCTTTACCCTCTCCTTTTATGGGCGGACATAGCAAATGGAATATTATGGAGGATGATGAGCTACAACACTTTCCTCCTTTTTTTGGTCCGGTACCCGAAGTGGTCGGTGGACTTTTAGAAGCGGAAGCTAAGGCGGTGTTTCAGCGCAGTGGCTTATGGATGTTTGGTGAAGGATCTGAGGAAGAATTTGCTAAGCGCTTTCCCAAGAAGAGCTAGTCTTCATAAACCAGTAGATCGCCCGGTTGACAATCCAGTGCCTTGCAAATTGCCGAAAGGGTTTCAAAACGAACCCCTTTGGCCTTGCCAGTTTTCAAAAGTGACAGGTTAGTTAGCGAAATGCCCACCTCTGCGGAAAGCTCCTTGAGTTTCATTTTACGCCTAGCCAGCATTACATCTAATTCCACTCTGATCATACAATTGAGTTTTGTTCGTCCGCCATCTGCTTTCCCTCTTTAAAGATTTCACTAAGAATTAGGGCCGCAAACATGAAAATCAGGTAGCTCAACTCAAAATCCCAGCTCAGGTTTAAATCCTTATTATCAGTAATCACTCTTACTTGCAGCAAGTTTAAAAAGAAAGCGGCCAGACTTAGCGACGCAATCCGTTTAAAGCGGGCAATGTTCTCTTCAACAAAAGCCTTGAAGCTTTTTAAAGAGCGAAGAATCTGAATGATAACTTGCGAGATAAGCAGGTAAATAATTAGCAGCGCAAACATCTGCAACCAATTCAGCACAAAAGAAAACAAGGTTTGCCGCTGTCCTAGGTTAAAGCTATGCGAGCTGCCTAAATCCCCATTTAATCGCCAGGACCAAATAAGGTAGGACTCCTCACCCGAGCTGAGTAGCTTTATAAAATCATAGCAATAATTGATTCCTGAGACAATCAGGAACAATTGAACAATTCTCATAAATAAGAGGGATAGCTTTAGGGCTGACATCTTGGGTTTCATTTATCAAACAATCATTTTCTGTTCATTAGCCAAGCGAAGGCCTTCCTTAAATACATAAGCCAGGATATGAGCAGCAAGGGCAAACAAAATATAGGATAGCTCAAAGCTGCTTTGAAATAGCATTTTGACGGCTTCCCTTTCTTGAAAGAGGTGAACCAGGTTTAAGGTGAAAAGAAACAATACAAGGTTTCGAATGAGTAGAAAGGAATTGACGTTACTCTCCAAAAAGGTTTTAAAGGAGGCTACGGAATGCAGAATCTTAATAACCACTTGCCAAATCCAAAGTAGAACAAAGAGGTAGGCAGCAATCTGAAACCAGTTGAAGAAATAGGAGAACTCCGTTTGCAGAGGAAGGCGATCTCCCGGAGAACTTAATGGCATGTGGTCCTCAATAAACCACTCCCATCGCACCAAGCTATGATCTGGATTTAGGAGATGGGCGATTACATCATAAACCATAAAACCTAAAGCCAAAACACAAAGCGATTGACTAATACGAACTAGAACAATTGCGATTTGAATCAGAGTTTTCTTATTCATCATTAATTTTCGTCAAACTTATAAAATTTTAAATAAAACATAAAATATTTTACTTTTTATAAGATTTTGACCCATAAAAAAACCGGTGCTACATAACACCGGTTTTTCAAAAAGATAGATGGAGATCTATTTGGCCATCAAAGAAGTTCTTCCTTGTTCTGGGCTCGTTTTTACTTGCTCAGGCTTGGCCACTTTCCCCTTAATGCGTAATACCTTAACTGGAGTGCTGGCATTGGAATTTACCGTTACCGACTTATTAATTGGTCCAACGCGTTGGGTATCATACTTCACCTTAATAATTCCGCTTTCACCTGGAGCAATAGGCTCCTTTGGCCAGCTTGGAACAGTACATCCGCAGGATCCACGGGCATTGGTAATAATTAGAGGCTCTTTACCATTGTTGGTAAATACAAACTCACGCTTACCATCAGCTCCTTTTTCAATGGTTCCATAATCAACAACTTCGGTTTCGAAGTCAATAGTGGGTGCGTTTGGATTCTTAACTTGTTCTTGCGCCATGGCCGTGAATCCGAAAAAAGCCACCGCCAGGGTAGAAATCAGTCGTCTCATTGTTCGTGCTTTAATTAGACTTTCAAATTTAGCGAATAAATGTGCTTTACTCAAGGCGGATTAGTGCGCGAAAATTATACCAAAGTGAAAGGCTGCTCCTCTGAGTGAAATATTAACTTTGACGGCTTCTTTAAAAAATGAATTTCATGAGTGTTTCGGCTAAGTTCGAGCATCTTACCGCAGAGGATAAGTGGTATGCCTATTGGATGGAAAACAAATTCTTTAAGTCGACCCCCGACGAGAGAGAGTCTTATACCATCGTTATACCACCACCAAATGTTACGGGAGTCCTACATATGGGGCACATGTTGAATAACACTTTGCAGGATGTTTTGATTCGTCGGGCACGCATGTTAGGCTACAATGCCTGCTGGGTACCGGGTACCGATCATGCCTCAATCGCGACAGAAGCCAAAGTGGTTAATAAGCTGAAAGAAGAAGGCATTGACAAGTTTGAAATCGGACGAGAGGCATTTTTAGAGCATGCCTGGGAATGGACTCACAAGCATGGTGGCATCATTCAACAGCAACTAAAGAAATTAGGCTGTTCTTTTGATTGGGACCGTGAAGCATTCACAATGGACGAGTCTCGCTCAGAATCCGTATTAAAAGTCTTTGTTCACCTTTACGAGAAAGGATTGATCTATCGTGGATACCGAATGGTTAACTGGGATCCACAGGCGAAGACTACCCTTTCTGATGAAGAAGTAATCTACAAAGAACTCAACGGCAAACTCTACCACCTATCCTACCCGATGGTGGATGGTAATGGAAGTATTGAAGTAGCTACTACCCGTCCAGAAACCATTCTTGGTGATGTGGCTATTTGCGTGAATCCAAATGATGAACGCTATACCAATTTGATCGGTAAAAAGGTTATTGTACCAATTGCCAATCGAGAGATTCCAATAATTGCAGATGATTATGTGGATATAGAGTTTGGTACCGGATGCTTAAAAATTACTCCGGCCCACGATATCAATGATTACAGTATTGGACAAAAGCACAATCTGGAGATCATCGATGTGCTTGATGAGGAAGGTAAATTAAATGGTCATGGTCTACATTATGAAGGTCAGGACAGATTCGTTGCGCGAAAAGCTATCGCGAAGGAATTAGAAGAAAAGGGTTACCTGATAAAAGCTGAGGATTACAAGAACAAGGTTGGTACCAGTGAACGTACCGGGGCGGTAATTGAACCCAAGCTTTCGGATCAGTGGTTCCTAAAAATGAAGGAATTGGCTCAACCTGCCATTGAAGGAGTGATGGCCGATGATGCAGAAATTCAGCTCATTCCAGAGAAGTTCAAGAACACTTATCGCCATTGGATGGAGAATGTGTTTGACTGGAATATCTCGCGTCAGTTATGGTGGGGACACCAAATTCCCGCCTGGTATGTAAAAGGCGACCGCAGGAATATAGTAGTTGGCATGAATGCGGAGGAGGCTTTGCAAAAAGCTCAAGCTGAGTATGGTTCTGACCTTGTCGCTTCCGATTTAGTGCAAGAGGCGGATGTATTAGATACTTGGTTTTCTTCCTGGCTTTGGCCTCTATCGGTTTTTAATGGTGTACTGGATCCGGAGAATGAAGAGATTAAGTACTACTACCCAACCCGTGATTTGATTACGGCTCCCGAAATTCTATTCTTCTGGGTGGCTAGAATGATCATTATTGGATACGAACTGCGCGATACCAAGCCCTTTAGCAATGTTTACCTCACCGGAATTGTAAGGGATAAGCAAGGTCGAAAAATGTCCAAGCAATTGGGCAATTCTCCCGACCCCATCAAATTGATGGAAAAGTACAGTACCGATGGAGTACGAGTAGGTATGTTACTTACTTCTCCTGCCGGGAATGACCTTCCTTTTGATGAGGAACTTTGTGAGCAAGGCCGAAATTTTGCCAATAAAATCTGGAATGCCCAACGCCTGGTGCTCAATTGGGAGCAAAGTGACAAGGAGCCTTCAGCCTCTGATCTCGCTGCGATTCGATGGTTTGAAGAGAAGAAAAAAGAAACCCTAGGAAAGCTAGAAGCTAGCTTTAAGTCCTACCGTATTTCAGAGGCACTCATGATCTCTTACAAATGGGTATGGGATGATTTCTGCAATTGGTATTTAGAGTCTATCAAGCCTCCTTATGGCGAACCGATCTCCAAAGCAGTTTACAATCAAACCATTTCATTTTTCGAGGATGTATGTAAAGTGCTTCACCCTTTTATGCCTTTCATCACGGAAGATATTTGGCATAACCTCAGCGATCGTACCACTAAAGAAAGTATCTGCCTAAGCACATGGCCAGAGGTAAAAAATGCTGATAGTCAAACTCTAGCCAGTTTTGATCAGATGCTAGCGGTTGTAAATGGAATGCGCAATCTCCGGGCATCGAAAAACATAGCTGCAAAGGACAGTTTGGATATCTTTCTACCGACAGAAGAGGCCCTTGCCCCGGAACTGCGAGAGCTTGCTTCAAAGCTTGCTAATATTGGTGAATGGTCGGTTCAAAAGGCTGGCGATACCATGGGCTTTAGCTTCCTCGCCGGTAAGTATGAGTTCTTTGTTCCTGCCGGAGATCAGGTGGATCTGGAAGCCGAAAAAGAGCGGATTGAAAAAGAGCTGGATTACCTTAAAGGATTCTTGAAATCAGTGGAGAAAAAGCTTTCCAATGAGCGTTTCGTAAACAATGCTCCAGAGGCTGTGGTAGCTAAGGAGAAAGCTAAGCAGGAAGATGCTGAAATGAAGATTAAGGCCTTGGAAGAAAGCCTGGGTAAGCTCTGATTGTTCCGGGAAGCCGGTATGGCACTATTCTAGGTTACTTCAACGCAAAGAAGCAAAGAACGCAAAGGTTCGCTAAGGGTTACAAGCAGCCCTGAGAATCTTTGTGACCTTTGCGCCTTGAGACCGCCAGAGGCGGACGGGCGGTGAAGAAAACACTCGGTTACTTCAACGCCAAGAAGCGAAGAGCGCAAAGAAACGCAGAGGGAAATCAACTGCTCGGTGAAGCTTTGCGACCTTTGCACCTTGAGGCTGCCGCCAGGCAGACGGGAGGTGAAGAAAACCCTCAAAAAATCGAACCGCAAAGAAGCAAAGAAGCAAAGCATTCCTCTGAGAAACTTTGCGACCTTTGCGCCTTAAGTCCGCCAAAGGCGGACGGGCGGTGAAGAAATAAAAACCAAAAAAAAACCGCCCCAAGATGAGACGGTCTTTTATCTAAAATCACCTAGCCTAATAACCAAAGGCGAAATACTTTTCTCTTCCATTAGGCAGCACCCCGAAGATGATCACCGGCTTATCCCGAGGCAATTTCTTCCCTACCATATTTATATCCTTAACCGAACGGATTGGTTGCTGGTTAATCTGAGTGATGATAAAACCTTTAGGAATATCCTGCTCTGCCAGGATACCGGTCTTTACGTCTAAGATCTTCACTCCATAGGGTATTCGATAAGCCTCGCGTTCATCCTCATTTACTTCCCTAAAACTTCCACCTAGCAGCGTTAAGAATTGGAGATCTTCTTTTTTGAAACGCTGGGTGGTTCCGTTCACATTACGGAGAGTGATATCAAACTCTCTTTGTAAATCATCTCTCAATACTGATACACTTACATTCTCACCAGGACGCTTAGAACCAATAATCTCTTGCAGCTCTGTCATTTTCTTAACCTCTCTTCCATCAAGAGCTACGATGATATCTCCTGCTTCAATTCCCGCATCGGCTGCCGCTCCATTCTCGCTTAGTCCGGCAACGTAAACTCCAGAATTAACTTCTAAGTCAAGGTCATCTGCTAAACGTTGATTAATATCCGAAATACTTACTCCCAGGAAAGCGCGCTGAACAGTACCATACTCTTTCAAATCGGCAACTACCTTCTCAGCTAAATTGCTAGGAACGGCAAATGAGTATCCTTCAAAACTTCCAGTGCGTGTGCTAATGGCCGAATTAATGCCCACCAATTCACCCCGAGTATTTACCAAGGCTCCGCCGCTATTACCTGGGTTTACAGCCGCATCAGTTTGAATAAAGGATTCAATTGCAGCCTGCTCGTTGATAATGCCAATACTTCGTGCTTTTGCAGAAACAATTCCTGCGGTAACGGTGGAGGTTAAATTGAAAGGGTTCCCTACAGCCAATACCCACTCTCCTACCTGAATATTATCGCTGTTGCTAAAATTGAGATATGGCAATCCTTCAACTTCCTCTTTTACCTTTAATAAAGCGATGTCAGTTGTTGGGTCAGTACCAATTACCTCTGCTCCATATTCCTCACCGCTATTCAGGCTTACCAAGATCTCCTCGGCCGCAGCGATCACGTGATTGTTGGTAACGATGTAACCGTCTCCACTAATAATTACTCCTGATCCGGTTCCTAATTGAAGCTGCTCCTGACCCTGTCTCTGCGGAACCCCAAAGAAAAAGTCTAAAGGTGATTGAACTGCAGGTATACGGGTTCGAACAGCGGTTTTTACGTGTACCACGCTATGTAAACTTTTACTAGCGGCTTCTACAAAATCCCCAGGTGCAGCACTGGGTCCGGTATATTTTACCGGCTCGGGACTAACCTGAACAGGTGTTTCAATGTATGTGCGGGTGTTTTCTTTTTCGAAAAAGGTCTTGTAAAGACCCAAACTGATAATGCCTCCAAAGGCAGAAATCAAAATGAGCTTTGCGATATTCTTCATGTTATCCTATCTTTTTACTTTGCAACAAATTTTTTCCAATAACTGTTCCATGTCAAGGCTTATTACCTTTGCCAGACAGTCTTTAACGACTTTTTAACAAGACGTGCAGCCAATTACTTTTTTCAAATACCAAGGTACCGGAAATGACTTTATTTTAATCGATGGCCGGCAGGAAATTCCGTCAATGAGTCAGTCGGAAATAGAGAAACTTTGTCACCGTCGCTTTGGAATTGGTGCAGATGGCCTAATCATTTTAGCTAATGCCGAGGCTTATGACTTCAGGATGATCTATTACAATAGTGATGGCCGGGAAAGCTCGATGTGTGGCAATGGCGGACGATGTATTGCTCAATTTGCCCATGACCTGGGATTGGGTAACAGCTTTCATTTCATTGCCATCGATGGACCCCATCGGGCTGAAGTTAAAGTTGACAAGGTGCGTTTACAAATGGCCGATGTAGCTGAGATTCGATCTATGGGAAAAGACTGGTTTACCGATACCGGGTCACCACATTATGTTCAGGTTCACGATGATCCGGAGGGTATAGATATCATTAAAGAAGCACATGCTATTCGTTATAACGACACCTTCGCTAAGGAAGGTGTCAACGTAAACTTCTTAAAGGGTGAAGGACATTATTGGCAGATGCGCACCTATGAAAGAGGAGTTGAAGATGAAACCTACAGTTGTGGAACAGGAGTAACGGCAGCAGCTTTGGTAGCGCATCATCAGGGGCTAGCTCAATCTCCAGTTAAAATGCAAACCAAAGGAGGTCTGCTTGGATTAAGTTTTGAGCATTCAGCAGCAGGTTATTCTAATATTTGGTTGGAAGGTCCAGCGCTCAGGGTATTTGAAGGTCAACTCACATGATCTCCCTCGCGAATGACGAAATTAGGCTAAGAGCCCTTGAGCCGGAAGATCTGAGTATTATCCTTTCCTGGGAAAATGATCCGATCTACTGGACTGCTGGTCAACAGCAAATTCCCTATAGCGCCTATCTCCTGCGTGAGTATTTAACTGACGCCGGTAAAGATCCCTACGAGACCGGGCAACTTCGTCTGATGATTTGTAAAGAGGAAGCCAGTATAGGCCTAATTGATTTCTTCGATTTTGACCCACAGCATCAAAGAGGTGCAATCGGCATTTTGATCGGAGCTCAATCGGCTCAGGGTAAAGGCTATGCCAAACAGGCTATGCAACTCTTCCTGAACTATCTTTTTCCCACCTTCAATCTCAGACAGGTACACGTCGGAATTGGAGCAGATAATAAAGCCAGCATAAAACTGTTTGAAAACTGCGGGTTTAAGAAGTATGGAACCCGAGTGCAATGGTACCGTCAAGGGGAGAGTTTTACAGATGAGCACCTCTATCAATTGCTGAAGGAATATCTATGAAGAAGGGCATTATCCTTTTTAGCATCAGTTTTCTCATTGTATTGGTAGCAGTACAATGCGAGTCAGGTTCAGACAAATCAAAACGGACTGAAGAAACAGGGGAAAAACTGGCCTGGTTAAATCATCATGATACTGTTGGCTATGTTGGAATTGAAACATGTATGCAATGCCACGCGGGCGTGCACCAGAGCTTCATTCAAACTGGAATGGGGCAATCATTGGCCAAGGCAGATACCACTAAAAGCATTGCTGATATCAAAGAGCAAAACCTGCTTTACGATCAATACCTGGATATGTACTATCAGGCTCATTGGCAGCAAAATGAACTTTGGCTAAAAGAATTTCGGCTCCTAAATGCAGATACGCTGCACAGCTTACATCGCAAAATTGACTATGTGATCGGTAGTGGTCAGCACACCAATTCGCATCTTATTGAAGACAATGGCTATTATCACCAGGCTCCTTTTACCTGGTATGCTCAAAAGTCTATGCTCGATTTCCCACCTGGTTTTGAAGACGGACAAAACAGTCGATTTTCACGGATAATTGGTCTGGAATGCATGTCCTGCCACAATGCAATGCCAACCGAATTTGTAATGGGAAGTAGCAATAAGTTTCGTTCTATTCCTGAAGGTATTAACTGTGAGCGCTGTCATGGTCCCGGTGAAGCGCACGTGGTGAAAATCATGCGAGGAGAAATTACTGATACTTCCATAGAAGCAGATCGCAGTATTGTAAATCCAAAGCGCCTTTCCGCCCAATTGCAATTTGAGATTTGCCAACGTTGCCATTTGCAGGGAAACGCGGTCTTAAAGCCTGGAAAAAGCTTCTTTGATTTTAAGCCTGGAATGGAGTTAAAGGAAGTAATGCAAGTTTTCCTTCCCCGATATGAAGGCTCTGAAAACCGGTTCATTATGGCATCTCATGCCGATCGGTTTAAACTGAGTGCCTGTTATCAATCCGCACCGGAGCAATTCACTTGTACTTCCTGTCACAACCCCCATTTTTCGGTGAAAGAAACTAACACTCTTCGCTTCAATCAAAACTGTAGCGGATGTCATGGTCAAAACAAAAAAGTGAGTTGTAGTGCACCCCTTGCAGAAAGAAACCTGGAAGGCGATAACTGTGTGAAATGCCATATGCCTCCTTCGCAAACCACGGATATCCCTCATGTTACGGTCCATGACCATTTCATTCGAAAGCCTCAGCAGATTTTAGAAGTGATGGAAGCGCAAGGCGCTTTTATTGAACTTCGATCTATCAATGATTCTAAACCTACCAATCGCGATCGTGCTTTGGCCTTCTTGCAGCAATTCGAGCGTTTCTCTCCAAAAAAGGTGTTTTTGGATAGTGCGGCATTCTATCTCAACCAATTGAATAAGGATGATGATGAACGCCTATATCTATACAGCTATTACTTCTACTTAAAAGAGAATTATGAACAGCTCTATCATTTTGGAGCCCAATACGGATTAAGCCGATTACTCGCCACCTTGAATACCCAGGATTTTGCAAATCAGGATGCATGGACTGCTTACCGTCTTGCAGAAGCCTATAAGCTTAAAAACTCCGACCCTGAAGCATTAAAGCTATATGAACGCGCGGTAGAATTAGCCCCCTATATTGGTGACTTCAAAAACAAATGGGCCGCACTCCTCTTTAAAAACGGGCAAATCGCACAAGCCGAAAAGCTATGGTTAGAAGTATTGGTCGAGGAAAACTATCACAAAGAAGCCCTGAATAACCTGGCCTATCTTCTATTGCAAGCCGGTCGATTTCAAGAAGCTTCGGCCTATTTAGAGCTTTGTATTAAACATTATCCAGACTACCTTCTGGCTCGTCAAAACCAGGCTAGTCTGGCAATGAAATTAGAAGACTCTGAAATGCTAGAACAAGCCTTGGAAGCTATCCTACGAATTGACCCCCAGAACCTTCCTGCAAAAAATCTCTATCAGAACTATTTTGAATGAAGCGCATCCTCCTAATTTCTTTGGCCTTAATCCTGCTGCTAGGCGCATTCCTGGCTTATAGATTGTATCGCGTGGTTTATGCTCCTAATGTGCATGATAAAGGGCAAACACATTACATTCTTGTTAACCCAGGTGACAATTATGAAGAGCTGCTTAGCAAATTGGATACATTTCTCATAAACCCAGATGAGTTTGCCCTTCTGGCAGAGGCAAAAAAGCTTCCTCAAAGCGTAAAACCTGGACGCTACGCTCTCGAAGCTGAAATGAATAACAACACCCTAGTAAATCGACTTCGTGCAGGCATTCAAGAACCGGTTCAGGTTACCTTAAACATGGTCGTCGACCTACCGGGAATTGCAGGTCAGGCATCACAGATACTCTATTTCGATTCGCTAGACCTATTAAACTATTTAAGGAGTAAAGAGGTCTTGGCAGATTTTAAAGTGACCAGAGAAGAACTACCTGGTTTCTTTTTGGCAAACACTTATGAATTCTATTGGAATACCAGTCCGAGGAATTTCGTGGCGCGTATGTTGCGAGAATCCAATAACTACTGGGCACAGCGTCAGAATAAGCTCAAAAACCATCAGCTTAAGAAACAGGAAATCATCATTTTAGCCAGCATAGTAGAAAGTGAAACGGCTAAACCTTCAGAAATGCCGCGAGTGGCTGGACTCTACCTAAATCGATTAAAACAGGGAATTAAATTGCAATCCGATCCCACAGTGATTTACGCAATGAAACAAGAGGATCCTAACCTTGATGTGAAAAGATTGTACTATAAAGATTTGCAGATAGATTCGAAGTACAATACTTATATAAACAATGGCTTACCCCCTGGTCCTATTCGCATTCCAGATCCTCGCAGTATTGATGCAGTTTTAGATGCTGAGTATCACAATTTTATTTACATGTGTGCCGATCCGGACAGACCAGGATACCATGCTTTTGCCAAGACCCTAAGGCAGCATAATGTAAACAAGGCCAAATATCATCGCTGGGCCGATCAACAGGGTATTCGATAGCGCAAAAGACTATTTCGAAATGACCTGATTTCCCGCTGGTTCAATGCGGGAAAAAATTACCTTTGCCGCGTTTTTAAACCCTCTCAAATAAGGCTATATGGCGCAGACCAACAATTATCAAGATTCTGTGGCACAAAGGATTCAGCAAGAAAAGCTGGCCGTGCAGTTTATCAAGAACATCAATGATCTCTACCTGGATAAAGGCATTGAAACGGTTCTTTTCCGGAATACCTTGGTGGATCAACGTCCGAGTGAAGTTTTAAACCTTCATGCTTATGCAAGAAACTTCGTTGGACAAAACATCACTATTTCCGATACAGTAAGTCTATTAGACGAATTAGTGAAGCTGGATTTGGCACCAGCCAGAATGGACATCGGCCGTTTGGCGAGTGAGTGGCTCAATGAAGGTGCTGATTATGCCAATGAGACGGTTTTCCTAATGGACAAACTGAAAAACTTCATCGGACCGGACTATATGGTGCGCACTACTCCCAAGGATGTAGTGCTTTATGGTTTTGGTCGTATTGGCCGTTTAGTAGCTCGTGAGTTAATGGCTCAGGAAGGAATGGGTGAGCAATTAAGACTTCGTGCAGTGGTAAGCCGTGGAGAAACTCCAGAAAGTCTTGAAAAACGTGCCTCCCTGCTAAGAGTAGATTCAGTACATGGTGATTTCCCAGGAACTGTGGAAGCGGATGTTGAAAATATGGCCCTTATCATTGATGGCCGTCAGATTAAATTCATCAGCGCTAAAGCACCAGAAGATATTGACTATACCGAATATGGCATTCATGATGCTCTTGTAATTGACAATACAGGAGCTTTCCGCGATGAGGAAGCTTTGGGACGTCATTTAAAGGCTAAAGGTGTAGCCAAAGTATTATTAACTGCTCCTGGTAAGGGAGTACCGAATATTGTCCACGGTGTTAATCAAACGGATTACGATCCAAATGAGGTTGACATCTTCTCTGCTGCAAGTTGTACAACCAATGCCATTACTCCTGTCTTAAAAGTCATTGAAGATGCTTTTGGAGTAGTTCGTGGGCATATTGAAACCGTGCACGCTTACACCAATGACCAAAACTTGGTGGACAATATGCACAAGAAATACCGTCGTGGTCGTGCAGCGGCCTTAAACATGGTAATTACTGAAACCGGTGCTGGCAAAGCAGTTGCCAAGGCTTTACCAGAATTGGCTGGAAAACTAACTTCAAATGCGATTAGAGTACCTGTTCCCAACGGTTCCCTTGCCATCCTTAACCTTGAGGTGAATAAGAGCACCGATTTAGAGAGCGTTAACGAAGTGATGCGTACCGCTGCCTTAAAAGGTGATTTGGTAGAGCAAATTCGTTACAGCATGAGCAACGAATTGGTTTCCAGCGATATTGTTGGCGAATCTTGTCCTTCCGTTTTCGATAGTCCAGCCACTATTGTAGATAGCAATGGTAAAAACATGACGCTCTACGTTTGGTACGACAATGAGTATGGTTACAGCCGCCAGGTGATTCGCTTGAGTAAGTATATTGCTCAGGTGCGTAGGAAGAGATATTATTAGTAGAAAGTACAAAGTATTTAGTAGATAGTAGTTGGTAGATGGTACTTGGTACTTTCTACTTTCTACTTTCTACCTTCTACCAATCTAATTGAATAGCAAAATTGAAAGGTCATTCTGAGGTTTCAGGGTGGCCTTTTTTATTTTTAGTCCTTCAATCTCAATGATAAGCTCTGGAGGAGAATCCACAAATAGTGCGCTACAAAAAGCTAGTTTCCTATATAGAGGAAAACCTTAGCGAAGAGCTTAGCATCTCCAAAGTGGAAGCGGTATCTCACTATTCCTATCGTAACATCAATCGCATCTTTCAGGGTCTGCATGGTGAAACGATTGGTAAGTATGTCAAACGTTTAAGATTAGAAAAGGCGGCGCAATACCTGAAGTATTCCGAAATGGGTATTCGACAAATCGCCTTGGAAGTAGGATTTGAGGATCGATCCGTTTTTAGCAAAGCGTTTAAGAAACGATTTAAATGCTCCCCCCAGGCATTTAGAGATCAAACCATAGAGAATATCGAATCAATAATTGAGTCTCTATCTCCTCAAAATCCCGCTGAAAGAGCGAAGCTCAATTTTGAAATTATCCTGCTTCCTCATTTTGAATACCTATTCCTGGAATACCGCGGAAGTTTTGAGGATCATGAAGCAATTAATGAGGCCTGGAATAAACTGTTAAAATATGCAGAGGCGAATAAGCTGCTGAACAGGCACTCCATGTTTTTTACCGAAGTAGTTGATGATCTTGAGATCAGCGATCATATTCACTCTCGCTACAATTTAGCCATAGCTTTTGAAGAGCCCATAGCCTTGGAACCAAGCGAATTATTTAGAAAGAGATCACATCGGAAACAGAAGTATGTGAAGTTTCAATTTGATGGCTCAATTGAAAACAGCAAAGATTTCTATCAACAGATCTACGCTTTCTGGATGTTTGATGTGAAGCAGGAATTCGTGGATTTACCGATTTTGGAGTTCTATATTCCTTCAGAAGAGAAAGCAGAGGAAATCAAAGGAATCGAGATTTACATTCCGATCTTATAATGTCCAAAAAGGACACCCTTTAACTTTTTGGCCCCTCTAGATTTGTCAGGAAATTAAATTCTGACATGAGTGATTTAATCCAAAAGATAGAGGCCAATGTGGAGCTGATCATATTTATCATTTTCATATTCTCCATTGGACTGGCCCTGGTGGAGTTTATATGGGAGCTCTACAAAAAGAAGATAAATACCTGGAGATTAGGAGAAATGTGGGCTAGCCTCTCCGTGTTCTTAGTGGCTCAACTTTTAGAAAAAAGTACATCTGCCATCTTCATTGGTGCTTTTCTGATCACCGGGTCCCTCATTCCCTGGGAAATACCCATCAATACCTGGACGGTTTTGCTCTGCCTTGTATTAGTAGACTTTGTGTATTACTGGGAACATGTGATCGAGCATCGCGTCCGAATTCTTTGGACCTATCACAGCATCCATCATAGCTCTCCGATTTACAACTACACTACTGCTATGCGAGTTTCATTTATTGATAACCTAATTACTTGGATTTTTTACCTCCCATTAATCCTAGTTGGTTTTAATGCTTACATCGTACTCATCTGTTTCTTTCTGGTATTAGTGTATCAATTTTGGTTGCATACTGAGATTATTGGTAAACTAGGATGGTTCGAAAAGGTCTTCATGACTCCCTCTCAACATCGGGTACATCATGGATCAGACCCTGAGTATCTGGACAAGAACTTTGGGGCCCTTTTTAGTATATGGGATCGGCTATTTGGCACTTACCAGGAAGAGAAACAGAGGCCTACCTACGGGCTTACCAAACCGATAAACACCATTAACCCCATAAAGATTCACCTTTCAGAATTTCAGAACATCTATAAGGATCTTAAAAAGTCCCGAAGCTTTAAAGATGCCCTTGGTTATCTTACGAATGCACCAGGCTGGAAACCTCAAAAACCTCATAGCGATGATTCTTAAAAACCTTTTCAAAGCGCATAGCGGCCGACTTTACCTAACTTTTAGTCTTATCCTGATTGAGTCTCTGCTTGCTTTACTCTTTCCACTCTTCATCGGTTTTGCCATTGACGATGCACTTAACCAACAGTATGAAGGTGCAATGCTATTGGGAAGCCTTGGTCTCTTAACTCTGATTATAGGTGTTTCTCGGAGAGTTTTTGACTCTCGACTTTATGCCCGCATATACCAGCGACTAGGATCTAAAATTGTTGGAGAACTACCTGAAGGTAAAGAGTCGCAAAAGTCAGCTCGATTAAGCATGCTTAAAGAACTGGTGGAGTTTCTGGAAAACTCTAGCCCAGAACTTATTGGCACCATGATAAGCCTAATAGGGGTAATAGCAATTATTGGTAGCTTAAACATTCAGGTTTTCATAGGAAGTCTCATAGTTACCATCCCTGTTTTTCTAACCTACTGGTTGAGTCGTAAAAAGACCTACACCCTAAATAAGGCCTCTAATGATGAATTGGAAAAGCAGGTTGAAGTATTGAGTAGCAATAATCAAGAAGCACTTAAGCTTCATTTGAATAAAATGATGAAGTGGAACATTAAGCTATCCGACCTTGAAGCGTTGAACTTCTCGCTTTCCTGGCTAAGCTTAATTATATTCCTTATCGCCGCGATTATACTAAGTGCCCAGGTTGAAAATGTTCAATACGGAGCCTTGTTTGCATTGATCATGTATGTATTTCAATTCCTGGAAAATGTGATGAACCTCCCCTTCTTCTATCAGAATTGGCTTCGCTTAAAAGAGATTTTGTATCGATTGGATGGTAGAGCCGAATGACCAGATTCTTGGATGGAAAGCATTAAGCTACTACCTTGAGGTTAAAATGATCTTCTAATGATCAATAACCTAATCCAATACTTTGAGAGCCAAACGGCATTGAGTGCTGAGGAGCGGCAGTTTTTAATTGACCACATTGAATTGCGTCGGGTGCTTAAAAACGAAATATTACTTTCTCAAGGTCAAATCTCGCGGGAGTTCTATTTCATGCTTAAAGGAATTGTAAGACTCTATTACTTAAAGGACGTGGCCGAAAAAACGGCATTCTTTTATACGGAGAACAGTTTTGTGAGTTCTTATGAGAGCTTTATCCGGCAAAGCCCTGCAAAACATAACCTTCAGGCTATTGAAGAAACACATCTGGCAGTGATCAGCTATGATCTAGCCTATGAGATTTTGGACAAATTCCCCAAATTCGAGTTCCTTGCTCGAATGATGATGGAAGAAGAGCTCATCATATATCAAGATATAATTTCCTCCTTCATCACTCTAAGCGCAGAGGAACGCTACCTGAAGCTCTTAAAAGATCAATCGGAAATCATTCAGAGGGTTCCTCAACACCAACTGGCCACTTACTTAGGGGTTAGTGCCGAAACCTTAAGTCGCATTCGCCGCAGGATCGTTTCTTGACATTCGTCAACCAGTCAATCTTCCATTAGTCTTTTCCTTTGTTTCAAAAGAAATTATGAAAAGAGTATATCTGGTTTTAATGGTTATCGGAACAATAATGCCAAACATCTTTATGGTTCTCGAATCGATGGAGAGTGGAAACTACTTCCTTTACCTGCGTCCGCTTGATACCATACAGGATATGTTTGCCAACCATGTCGCCTCTGCTTTTGCTACGGATCTACTGGTCTTAGTAGTTTTCTTCTTCCTCTGGTCATATCGGGAATCAAAGAATCTAAAAATGCAAAGCCCCATCTGGGTCTGGCTTTATACTATGATTTTCGGACTGGCTGGTGGTCTTCCCTTATTCCTTTACCTAAGAGAATCGCATTTGGAAAAGGCTCATTAAGTTTATTAAGAACCGGATAGACAATTTGGATCGATCAATTGACTACCAAAAGTATTTATGGATTTACTTTGGGGTCAAAATCCTTCCCTATGCTTAAGACTGCAATGGGCCGTTTGCGCATTATCGCCTTTATTGAAGGGGTGTCTTTCTTATTACTGCTTTTTTTAACCATGCCGCTTAAATACCTGTATGACATGCCAATGCCCAATAAGGTGATGGGTATGTTACATGGTGTCCTGTTTCTGCTCTACATCCTGGCAGTATTTCTTGTGGGAAGTGATTTTAAATGGAGTTTCCGAAAGCACTTTTTAGCTCTGCTTGCCGCAATTATCCCTTTTGGCACTTTCTGGGCGGATAAGAAGCTATTTAGAACTGCCGACTAATTTCTATTTTCATGCGGTACTATTAGGTACTAAGCATGAAATTTGAAATTGAACAAGCCATAGAGATTCTCGAACGCACGCCTGAAACTCTTTCAGCTCTTTTAAGTGGAATTTCCAATCCTTGGCTACACAACAATGAAGGTCAGGATACCTGGAGTCCTTACCAAATTGTTGGACACCTAATTCACGGGGAGAAGACCGATTGGATAATCAGGGCTAAGATCATTCTCTCTGATCGCGAATCTAAAACTTTTGAACCCTTCGATCGCTTTGCTCAGGAAAGAGAAAACCAAGACTTAAGTATGGATCAACTGCTATCCGACTTTAAGCGATTAAGGATTCAGAATCTGAAAGCTTTAAGGAATCTGGAGATCGATGAAACCAAATTACAGGCAAAAGGAAATCACCCAGAATTGGGGGCGGTCAATCTAAAAGAACTACTAGCGGCCTGGGTAGCACATGATCTGGGGCATATTGCTCAAATAAGTCGGGTTATGGCCAAGCAATATCATTCGGAAGTTGGAGTATGGGAGGCCTATTTAGGAATCCTAAATCAAAGAGGAAGTAGCAAATGACAGCCGTCTATCATATCCTAAATGGCGATGCTCTGCGAGAGCAATTGCCAAGCGACATTGATGGAGAAATAATTGTAGCCCGTGAGTGTTTGGTTGATGGACCGGTTAATGCGAGAAGCTTAGAAGAGTTGTTTTCTATCCGCGCAAGCTTCCTTCTAGAAAACTATGGTATTAGTAAGGAAAGCTACTTTGAAGAAAGTGCGAATGAGTTTAAAAGGGTATTGGCTATTCCCTCCGATTCGGAAGTAAATCTTTGGTTTGAAGAGGATCTGTTCTGCCAGGTTAACCTTTGGTTTGTATGCTCCCTACTAGATTCAAGTAAGCTAAATCTGGTTTTACCTGGAACTGATATCCAATATGGCTTTGGTGGTCTGGATACAGAAGGTTTACTAAATGCTTTTAAAAGACGCGCAGCCCTCAGAATTAAGAATCAGCTTGCAGAGCTCTGGTCTTGCTATCAAAGTCATAATCTCTCTCAATTAAAGCTTATAGCTCAAGAGTTGAACGATGAGTATCCATATATCAACCAGGCAGCTAAAGCTCACCTGGAGAGTATTCCATATAATGGATATCTAGGTCGCCCTAAAGAAAGTCTCAAAGAAATCATGCAAGATTTGGACACCGAAAACTTTGGGCAAGTTTTTCAGGAATTCCAAAGGAGAGAAAGCATTTATGGTTTGGGAGACTTGCAGGTTAAACGCTTGTTTGATGAATTACTTCTTAGCGGTTCATAGAAACAACAGCGAAATGTATTCAAGCTTCCGCGACTAGAATAGCTTAAGCCGTCTCCGTCTTTCTACTTTTACCTCATTGTTTAAGAGCAGATTAACAATGGAGGAAATCTATCACATCTCAAGTATTGCCGAAGCCTACCAATTTATGGGAGCGGGAAAAGCACCTCATCCCCTTATTACAATTATAAGGCAATGGCCAGATAATGTACAGGCATTTAAGAACATTAAGTTCACCAGCGATTTGTATTATATGGCCTTAAAGCGCAATATAAGCGGGAGTTTCCAGTACGGAAGGAATTCCTACGATTACCAGGAAGGTACTATGGTTTTTATCGCTCCTGGTCAGGTTGCCTCCTTCACCATGAAAGGAGTGGCCCCAGGTTCACATGGCTGGACGATTCTCTTCCATCCAGACCTCATTCGAAAAAGCAAATTGGGGGAATCGATTCGAAACTATTCCTTTTTCAATTATGAAATTAATGAGGCCTTGCATCTATCAGAAAAGGAACGCCAATTCTTAAATACACTGGTCGATACCATAGAACAGGAAATAAATCAAAACATGGATCGGCACTCCCAAGAACTGATTATTCAAAACATTGAAACCATCCTCAAATACTGCGATCGCTACTATGATCGTCAGTTTTACACCCGGAGTAATTTAAATAAAGGATTAATAGGTCAGTTTGAGCGTTTCCTTCATAGCTATTTCACTTCCGGGGAATGGTCTGAAAAAGGCATACCCAGCATTGATACTTGCGGAGCCGCACTTAATCTTTCCGGTGCCTATTTAAGCGACCTTCTTCGCAATGAAACCGGCAAAAGTGCAAAGGATCATATCTATAACTATCTGATCGAGAACGCCAAGACCATCCTTTTAAACTCTGGAGACTCGATTAGCCAAGTGGCTTACCGCCTTGGTTTTGAATACCCTCAAAACTTTAGCAAACTCTTTAAAGCAAAGGTCGGCCTTAGCCCTAGTGAGTACCGAAATTTAAACTAGACTATTATGAAATTAAACGCTTATAATTTCGTCAAGGATTTAAACCTTGACGGTAGGACCTTTTTGATTACTGGTGCCTATTCAGGACTAGGTGCAATTCATTCCAAAGCCCTATTAAAGGCAGGTGCAACAGTGATTATAGCCGGACGAAACAACGAATCTCAAATAGCTTTCGGGAATGAATTGAGAAGCGAATTCCCAAATCTGAGTCCTTCACAAATTGACACCAATCAAACCTTGGATTTAGGCGATCTAAGATCTGTGCAAAGCTTTGCGAAAAGTATTCTGTCTAAATACCAAAAGATTGACTGCCTTGTCTTAAACGCAGGGGTAATGTTTACTCCTCCAGGTAAAACCAAAGATGGCTTTGAAATCCAAATGGGACCCAATGTTATTGGACACTTCCTCCTGGCTAAAATGCTGGTCGAGATTACCGAAAGGCAGGTTTGGCTTTCTTCGCGCGGACATATTCGTTTTGGCTCTCCTCGAATTGACCTAGAGGCAATTACCCAGGTGGACCCCGAGACCTATCAAACCAGACAACGCTATCAGCAGGCCAAACTTGGAAACATTCTATTGGCTAAACAATTCACAAAAGATTATCCTCATCTCAAGGCGGTATCCCTACATCCTGGAGTGGTTAAAACCAATTTAGGTCGTCATATGTCGACTTGGAAAAAAGTGAAGTTTGTGCTCAGTCATCCCATCGCTATCATGAATATGGTAGAACCGGAAGAAGGAGCAGCAACCCAAGTAATGCTATCGGTTATTCCCGATGAAAAAATTAATAATGGCGCTTATTACATTGAGTGTGAAGTGGCAGAGGAAACGGAAAGCGCTCGCAATATGGAAGATGCCAAGGCCTTATTCGACTATTGCGAAAGAGTAACAAGAGATTTTCAGTAGGATTGAAAAGGAGAAACCTAATAAACCATTAAACCCAATTGAAATGATCCCGCTTGGAATTGCCTGAAGGGTTTTTGGTTTATTAGGTTTATGGGTTTATCGAAGGGTAAAAATTCATCCAAGTCCCCCATAATAGGCTAGCTTATCTGTGCCATATCCCCCATTACCTTTTGCATAATACGAACCTTGATGCTTCGTGGCGCAGTCTTTAAGCTATACACCAAAAGCTTACTTAACCAACCCGGTACAACTGTCCCTCGCTTACCTAAGCTCTTTAGGATAGGTTTGGCCACGTCTTCAGGGCTAAGTGCAAAGCCCATTTTCATTCCTGCTCGTTGCGAAAAACCTGACTCAACAGGGCCTGGTGCGGCAGCAAGAACTTCAACGCCATGAGGCTTCAATTCCCTCCTTAGACCTTCAGCTAAGCTCTGGACATAAGCCTTAGTAGCAGCATAATTGGCGGCATAGGGCACTCCCTGAAAAGCCACCAGCGAACTCATCAATACTATTCCTCCCCTTCGCTGGGCCGTAAATCGATTGGCAAAATGATGGCTTAGAGTTAGTACAGCGCTGATATTCACATCCACCATATTAATCTCTTCTGTTAAGCTGCTTTCGCGGAAATAACCCGAAGTGCCAAAGCCGGCGCATAGGATTGCCAATCCTATATTCATTCCTTCACAAGCATTTAGCAAAAGCTCAATACCCTCTTCTCCACTAAGATCGCAGACAACCGTTTTTGTTTCAATGCCAGTCTTATGCAGCTCATCAGTGAGATTTTGTAAACGCGACTCGTTACGGCCTTGAATAATCAAGTTGTAGCCATAAAAAGCTAATTCTCGGCTTAATGCCCTACCAATTCCATTACTAGCTCCACTAACTAAAGCCCAGGGACCATAAAACTGTAAATCCTCTATTCCTTTTGCCATTATCATCCTAATTAATGGCTCAAAGGAAGAAAGTTCATACTTGAAGGACGATAACAAATGTTTAGAGATCGTTTTTTTTAAGCCGGCTTAAATGAACAGGACTTATTCCCAAATAGGAAGCGATCATGTGTTGCGGCACCCTTTGTTGGATGTTGGGAAATATCTGGCTAAGATGATCGTATCGCTGTTTAGGGCTCCACAAATACTGATTATTGATTCGATTATCCTGGTAGATAAAATAGAACTCCGCAATCAGACGCCCCATTTTTTGGCCTTCCTTTAGGTTGGCATATCCCCATTCAATTTGTCTTCTCGGTAGCACAATGACCTCCGTTTCTTCAAGGGCCTGTAAACTGTACTGTGCGGGTAATTTTTGAATGAAATGAGAATAGTCGGCTATAAACTGATTCTCAACCGCAAAATGGATACTGTGCTCCTGTCCATCCGCGCCTAAGCAGAGAACCCTGAGGATCCCTTTATTGATGAAAAAAATCTCGTTAGGAATCTGACCAGCTCGGCTCAAAAAACTCTTGGCTTTAAAACTCTTAAGTATAGCATGTTCTAAAAAACCATCCAACTCGGTCTCACTGATTTCAATCATTCCCTTCATCACCTCCCGAATCGCCATTTGATCTTGGTTCTTCATTTCTTAGTGAGACGCATACTATCGCGCCGGGTCAGTTTTTTAATAAAATCTAGCTTTCGAAAGCGCAAAGCAGACCAATCTTCATTTAAAGCAATTTGGCGCACCGGCTCCATCTTGTGATCGCCAATCCGACTCCAACCACTGTCGCGATTAATCTCACTGCTGTAGCGTTTGCTGCTTTTTTTAGGATAGGCAAACCACAGTAAAGCATCGCCTCTTAATTGGGGAGCTACTTTATCAATCCACTCATTAAGTTGCTCTTGTTTCTGGACGAAAACCAAAGCAAAATCCAGATTGGCCAGTTCTGTTTCAGCTAAGCTGATTTGTTTTAAAAGAGCTAAAGGCTCTTCTAGCTCTGATGGAATTCCAGTGATAAAGGCATTTTCAGGTTCTTTGAATTGCAGTTTCTGAATCAATTCCATCAGTTATCTCTTTTCTCAAAAGTTTCTTCCTTGCTAATACGCACTCGTCGGAAAATTAAATAGATCACTAATATGAGCAGCACTGCCCATATTCCCAGGTTGATATATATCGGCCAATTTTCCATAGCTACTTCAATTTAACCGCTGTTCCATAGGCTAGAATCTCTGCTGCACCTTGCATCACCATCGCGGTAGTAATCCGAATATTTACGACGGCGTCTGCTCCCATTCGGGCCGCATCTTGACTTAATCTTTCCAAAGCTTGCTCACGAGCATGAGCCTGCAATTTGGTGTATTCATCGATCTCACCTCCCACTATATTCTTTAATCCAGCGAAAATATCTCGACCAATATTTCGAGCTCTAACCGTTGAACCACGAGCAATACCAATTATTTCAACTGTCTCGCGATTGGGAATAGTTTCAGTGGTGCTTAATATCATTTTATAGGGTTTTAGAATTCTTTTCCAAAATACGAAAAGCGAAGGACAGATTCCAAGGCAACCCAAGTCTAAAAAGACCATCTAAAATATAGAACCCATTAATCCCTTACTCATGCGCACTGCTTTGCTTAGTCTCTGTTTTTTCCTAATCAATCCCCTACAAGGTCAAAATGGCGAGGCCATCTTAACCGGGATAGCCCTAGACGATTTCACTCATGATACCCTGGAATTTTTTATCATCAGGATTGAATCAGCCGATGAATTTGATAGCTTCTTTGTTCAAAAGGAATTCTGGTTTGCAGAAGAATATGAATTCAGAGGATTGCAACCTGGAGTTTACAATTTGTATTGTAATTCCTGGGGCCCCGAACCGAAAATCATTCGTAACGTAGTTTTAGAGGAGGGCATTACGATTTGGTATCCCCGCTTGGAAAAACCAGCACCCAGACGGTTTAGCCATTATACTCCTCCTTACTACTATACTGACTTTGAGGACGAGGACTTTGAAGTCAAAACACTTGGACTTTTTCCTAACCCGGTAAGAGATAAAGCGAATTTATCCGAAGCGGAAATCTATGATCAGGTGGCTATCTATGATGTTTCCGGCACTTTGATCAAAACCATTCAGTTTGAATTAGGAGCGGAAATGCAAATGGATTTAAGCGATCTTGAGTATGGCTTCTACATTTTAAGAGCAAACGCCAGCTGGCATGACTTCGCGGAGACTGTAAAGTTTCTAAAGCTTTAAGCCTCTATTAATGCTCTCAAAGCGAGCTCATATCCCTTCAAACCCAAACCGGTTATAACCCCTTTTACTGCGGGTGAGATATAACTCTTATGCCTAAATCCTTCCCGGGAATAAACATTGGAGATATGAACCTCAATGATTGGACAGCTAACTGACTTTGCCGCATCGGCTAAAGCTAAAGAAGTATGGGTGAAAGCGGCCGGATTAATAATTATTCCTTGAGATTCAGCGGCCATTCGATGAAGTGCGTCAATCAGCGCTCCCTCCTCATTCGATTGAAAATAGTCGATATCAATCTCAGGGAAATCAGAACGTAGATTTTGAAGGGTATTATCAAATCCCTCCGCACCGTAAATCTCCGGTTCTCTTTGCCCTAATAGGTTAAGGTTAGGACCATTGAGAATACCTACTTTCATTAGCTACCTTTATGCTGTCGAAATTAAGGAAATGCAGTGGAAAGCAGCTTTGGCAGATTTTAAGAATTACCTGCGACTTGAAAGAGGTCTGGCGGATAATTCCGTTAAGGCCTATATCCGGGATCTTAACAAAGTAGCAAGGCATTTTGAGGAAGAAGGCTTAGGTCCCCTGCAAATCAACCTGTTTCGATTAGAAAAATGCTTGCGCGATCTGCAGGAGGAAGGCCTCAGTCCACGTAGTCAGGCCCGACTGATTTCTTCCCTAAAAGCATTTTACAAGTACTTATTACTAGAAGACTATCTCGATCAGAATCCTGCCGAGCTATTAGAAGGACCGAAACTGGATCAGAAGCTTCCTGAGTATCTGGAGGAAGAAGAAATATCGGCCATGATTGACAGTATTGATCGATCAAAACCTGAAGGTATGCGCAATGTAGCCATCTTTGAAACCCTGTATGCCTGTGGATTGCGTGTTTCAGAATTGGTGGGCTTGCGACTTTCTGATCTCTTCTTCAAAGAAGATTTGATTAGGGTGGTAGGTAAGGGCAACAAAGAGCGTTTGGTACCAATCAATTCGCTCGCTCAAAAAATGATTGGAATTTACCGCGATGAAATTCGCATCCATCTTCCCATTAAAAAGGGAGCCGAAGACATTCTTTTTCTCAATCGCCGTGGGGCCAAACTGAGTCGAGCCATGATTTTCAATCTGGTAAAAGATGCGGCGATCGCAGCGGGAATTCGCAAAAATATAAGTCCGCATACCTTCCGGCACAGCTTTGCCACTCACCTGGTAAAACACGGAGCTGATCTAAGAGCTGTGCAGGAAATGTTAGGACATGAGAGCATTACTACCACTGAGATTTATACCCATCTCAGTCAGCAGCAATTAAGAGATACCATTCTAAAGTTCCATCCGCGGGCCGGAATGGAATGATTGTATGCCTTCTATTAATAATCAAGCAATTCTAAAACGGTCTGCTTTAAGCGACTTTTAGCCAGGAAACCTTCTTCCAATTCGGCAGCAAAGGGTACCGGAGTATCCAAACTAGCCACCCTTCGAACCGGTGCATCCAAAGCTTGAAAAGCTTTCTCATTGATGATTGCAGAAATATCATTAATGATACTTCCAAAAGCTGTGTCCTCAGTAAGCACCAAGGCCCGATGCGTTTTTCGCACCGAAGCTAAGATCGTCTCTTCATCCAAAGGCATTAGTGATCTGAGGTCTATAATCTCGAGATCCAAACCTTCTTCCTCCGCCAGGTCTAAGGCCCAATGCACTGTTGCTCCGTAGCAGATAATGCTGGCCTTATGTCCCTCCCGAACGATATGGGCTTTCCCCAGAGGAGTATTGTAATAGTTATTTGGAACTGGCTCTGAAACCGATCGATAAAGGGCCTTATGCTCAAAAAAGAGCACCGGATTTGGATCCTCAATAGCGCTAATTAATAAGCCCTTGGCATCTGCCGGAAAGGCGGGATACACCACTTTTAAGCCCGGCACATGGGTAAACCAGGCTTCGTTACTCTGACTGTGAAAAGGACCTGCCGCCACTCCAGCCCCTGTCGGCATCCGCACTACTACATCTGCATTTTGACCCCAGCGGTAATGAATCTTTGCCAGGTTATTTACAATCTGATTAAAGCCCTCGGTAACAAAGTCTGCAAATTGCATTTCCACTATGGCTTTCATTCCGCTTATGCTCAAACCAAGTCCTGCTCCTACCACCGCAGATTCACATAAGGGCGTATTGCGAACCCGATCATAACCGTACTTATCGGCTAAACCTTCTGTAACCTTAAAGACTCCACCGTATTTGGCAATATCCTGACCCATTATCACCAGTTCAGGATGATGCTGCATGCTTTGATCAAGAGCGTCATGAATAGCATCTACAAGGCGGCGATCCTCCTTTTCCTCTGAAGGGATGCGCTCTATATGTTCGTGCGGCGCAAAACGGTCCGCTAGTTCTGTTTCCTCGTCAAATTCAATCTTCTCTTCCGCAAATGCCTCTTCGAATGCTGCATTGATCTCCTGCTTGATGCGTTGCGTCATGTTCTCATTCTCGTCCGGACTTATGATATCCTCATTTAGAAGGAAGCCCCTATAATTCTCAACCGGATCTTTCTCTGCCCATTCATCTTGCAAGCCTTCCGGATAGTATTTGGTTCCACTGGCTTCTTCATGTCCACGCATACGGAAGGTGCGACATTCAAGGATAAAAGGCACTGAGTCTTTCTTGATCTCTTCACTGATCTCCTGAATGGTATGATACACCTCCAGAAGGTTGTTTCCATCAATACTTTTACCCTTAACACCATAGCCCATGGCCTTGTAAACAAAACTTTTAAAGGCAAATTGCTCATCGCTTGGGGTGCTGAGTCCCCATTGATTGTTCTCCACCAAAAAGATCACTGGCAATTTCCAAACTGCCGCTACATTGAGGGCCTCGTGAAAGTCGCCTTCACTAGCACCTCCATCTCCTGTGATAACCAGGCAAACCTTATTCTCCTTTTTGATTTTGTGGGCCAAAGCAATCCCATCTGCAATACCCATTTGTGGACCAAGATGCGAAATCATACCAACCAAATGATGATCCTTGGTACCAAAATGGAATGAACGATCCCTTCCTTTAGTAAAACCATTGGCCTTTCCCTGAAACTGAGAGAAAAGGCGGTACAGGGGCACCCCACGAGTAGTGAAAATCCCAAGATTGCGGTGCATAGGTAACATGAACTCATCTTTCTCCATGGCCAAACTGGCACCAACAGAGATAGCCTCTTGGCCGAAACCTGAGAACCATTTGGATATACGCCCTTGCCGCAATGCAATGAGCATTTTTTCTTCAATTAACCGAGGTAAAAGGAGGGCTTTATAAAAATCGATCAGTTCCTGATCGGTCAATCCTTTACGATTGAATTTCATGTCGAGGTCAATAAGGTGGGCCAAATTTATATTTTATCTCTTGCTTCCAGCTTTCCTTGTGCTAATAGTTTAGAGCCGGAGAATTTAGAGTCTCTCATTCGGATCTTTAGGGTATAAAATACCATTGATCGCCTGCCTAAAGTCGATCAATACTTATTTTTGTGGAAAAGATTGAATCATGGCTCAAACCATACCCTCCGTAGACCTCAAGGATTTTCTTAGTGATGACCCGCAACGCAAAGCGGCTTTTGTAGATTCACTGGGTAAGGCCTACGAGGAAATTGGCTTCGTGGCCTTAAAGAATCACCGTTTGAGTGATGAATTGGTAGAATCTTTATATCGTGAAGTACAGGCCTTCTTTCAACTCCCAACCGAAACAAAAGAGCAATATGAAATTGAAGGCTTAGCCGGACAAAGAGGTTATACCGGTTTTGGTAAGGAACATGCCAAAGGACGCAATACCGGAGATTTAAAAGAATTCTGGCATTTTGGTCAATACGTGGAGGACAAGGATCCTATCGCTTCTGAGTATCACGATAATGTAGAGGTTAAAGAATTAACCCATTTTAATTCGGTTGGTAAGGAAGCTTATCAAACCCTCGAAGCAACCGGAAGAGATATGCTACGCGCTATTGCTTTATACCTTGGCTTGGAAGAAAACTATTTTGATGCACATATCCATAACGGAAATAGTATCCTACGGCCTATTCACTATCCTCCAATAACAGAGGAACCAGATGATGCAGTGCGGGCTGCAGAGCATGGGGACATCAATCTTATTACTTTGCTCATGGGTGCTTCCGCAGATGGTCTGCAAGTCTTAAACAAAGCCGGCGAATGGATTCCGGTAACTGCCTTACCCGGACAGATTATTGTGAATGTAGGAGATATGATGTCTAGACATACCAATAACAAACTTCGTAGCACCATTCACAGGGTAGTGAACCCACCGCGTGAAAAGTGGGGCGAAAGCAGATTTAGTATCCCCTTCTTTATGCATCCTCGTAGTGAGATGCCCTTAGATTGCCTTCCTCAATGTATAGATGAAGAGCATCCTAAGCTATATGAGGATATTACTGCAGGTGGCTTTCTGGAGGAAAGATTACGTGAGATTGGACTGCGATAAAGATGTCTCCATTTGAAGAGCAATTAAAAGGAGGCCATCCTAATTCATTAGGCAATACTATCAAGGTGGTAGAGCAGGTATTAAAGGATCCTTCTCTCTTTGATCAATTTTTCAATTGCTATTTCAGTGATGATGAAGTAGTACGCTTAAGAGTTTCGAACGGAATGAAACGCATCTGCAAAGCCAATTCTGCGTTGCTTCTTCCCTATCTGGATCGATTTATCAAAGAAATCGCTGAGATCAATCAGGCTTCCACCCAATGGACCTTAGCGCAATTATTCAAGGCATTAGATAAAGACCTGAGCCCTAAGCAGAAAAAAGAAGCCACTGAAATCATGCAGCGTAATCTGGCCCAGCATGAGGATTGGATTGTGCTTAATCAAACTATGGACACTCTAGGAAGCTGGGCCAGGGAAGATTCCACCCTTAAAGCATGGATTATTCCTCACCTGGATAGGCTCAGTGCAGATAGTCGGAAATCAGTATCTAAAAAAGCAAATAAGGTTCGAGCATCACTAAGCTAAGCTTGGTTTTCGGAATGCTTTTTGTTTCATGAGGGCCATGCTAAGGCTCTATTTAATCCTATCCATTTTCCTACTATCCGTGGTCCAGGTAAATGCTCAGGATGAATACCCTTTTCTTACCGGAGAAGAGATTATTGACAGTACCCTTAGCTTGAGTTATGGAACACAATTGATCTATTCCCATGATAGTGTGATGCACTATTTAGGGTTGAAAAACCCTGAAGGCCAACGCTTCCTCATTCATTTCCATCCTAATGCTTCTCAACTTATTCTTCCGGAAAGGGATAAAAGAGAAGAAGTTTGGTTTAAGACACTTGCTGTGGAATCAGAAGACGATTTTGAAATTCTACGAATCTTGAAGATTAATGGTGATAAATCATTTCTCAGTAAAAAGGAAATTATGGAGGACAGTCTGAATGCCAATCGACTGGAAACTTTCAAAGTTGTGTTGGAGATGATCACTAAGCTGGGACATGATACTGTTTTGAAGAATATTGGCTCGATTGCGACATATCGATGCCTTTATCAAATAAGCGGTAAGATCAGTGATCATAAAAGTTTAATGAGCCGAAGTTTTGAGCCGGAACAGCTCCAGACTTGCACGGATACGATAGTCGTTCACCAGCTGCAGCTAAGAGAAAAAGCCCAAATGGATGCAAGGTCCTTTTATCATGGAATTCCCAAGACAGTACTTAATGAATGGCCGGGTTTAAGTGATCGTTTTAGCATAAGCACACAGCCTTCTTTCTGGGGATTTCATGCATTCTCCAGGCAAATTGAGTTCACCCATCCAGAAAGCAAGGTATTAGGCTTCGGGATACCTCCCTCGCAATTTTTGAATAGCTCAGCAACAGCATTACAAAGCTTTGGAAATGGTCAATTTCTAATTCTTGATAGAATAAGAATCACCCAAGTTGGAAACCAAACCGACTGGGGATCAGTGCATACCTCTGTATTAACCCGAATTAAGCCTGAATAACTATGAAATTAGTAAATGCTCTTCTTCTAAGTGTTTTTAGCCTGCCCCTTCTGGCCCAACACTGCCCCTATTGCATGGCCCATATTCATGTTTTAAAGCCCACGGCGGTTGGAGACACCGTGGTCATTAACGGACTTAAAATCACCGCCCTAGATTCATTAGGCAATACTCTCTTTTATGAAGATTGGGATGAAAACAATAAACTGCAGTCTTATGAATTTCGCATGTGGCAGAATCCTGGTCAAACAACTTTCAAAGGATTAATTGACAATCTTAACCCCTTACAGCCCAGGAAAGTACACTTCTGGTTCGCCGAAGATAACTATGTTACTTTACGCTTTCCGCGTGAAAGCTTTTGGCTGCTAATTGAGGATATCGATGGGCCCGAAAATGGAGGTGAGTTTGAAAGCAAAAAGATTCGGGTCTGGGATTTAATGCCTTATCCCCTCTGTACCTCTATGAGCAGTTGGAGACGGAGTCCTGGGTATCGTTCTTTTGTTGAGGGTTATGAACCGGTGAGGATTGAGATGGAGGAAAAAGACTGAGGAAATATTATCTTTAAGGTCTAATTAAATCAGGGGAATGATACTAGGAGTTGCAGAATGGTTAAGCTTAAAATTGGGTTGGGATGTTAGCATGATCCGTATTGGCTTTGTAGTTGCTTTTCTATTCTTCGGAACCGGATTGGGCTTATATCTCATCCTTTGGTTAGTAAAGCAGTTTTCCGATTGAAACTAATTGCGGTCTGCCCTAATTGCCAGGAAAAATTTCAAACCTCTCTTTGGGCCGCTAATCGTTTGGATTTACAGATTCTTAAGGGAAACCCTATCCAACAGAAATGCGATTGGTGTAATGAAAAAATCTGGCTTAAAGTTAGCCATATCAAGGCTCAGCCTAATTGGGTATGGTGGATAGGAATAAGTGCCTCGGTACTCATTCTGGTCTATCTTTTCTTCTATTTCTCGGTTAACCTATTATCCGCAAATACAACACCCGTTTCCTCAAACTGGATTGGACTACTAATCCTATCAGTTCCAGTAGGTTTTGGATTGAAAGATCTCTTTGATATCTATCGCTTTAATCGAAGTACTCCTGAGGACAATTAAATACCAAAGCTTTAACATCTGCTAAAATGATTTTGACCACAATTTGCGAATCTTGTGCTAAGAGTTTCAAGATTAGTAAGAGGGCTCGCACACGGCCCGATCTTCAAATGAAAAATGGTGATTACCTCAATCTTAACTGTCCCAATTGTGCTCGCCAGCAGCAAAAACACATCAATGATATTCAGGCTCAAGTGAATCCCGTGAAGGTGACCATTGGACTTATAGCCGGAGCAGCGAGCACTGGGATTTTAATGATTTGGTATGGCTATATCGCAGCAATAACCTTTGGAATTCCAATACTAGTTTGGCGGTCAGAACTATCTGCAGCAAGCGCCTTCAATGGCTACCTTATCAGGCGCAAGCCAAAGAATTAAGAATATTTTAGGACAGTAGCCACGGTTGGCATGCATGTCATCGGGAGCAATTACGTTATCCACTGGAACCAGGTACTAATTAATTGCTAAACCAATGAGAAAAATCACACGCCTATCTGGCATCGTGGCTATCCTACTGTTATCCGCATGCCAAAATCAGACTTCAGCCAACCAAAGTGGAGCAGCTATTCTTAATGACAAGGACTCCATTCCTAAAGGTATCAGTCCCAGCCAAACACGTTTCGAGATCTTAAGTGATCATAGTTTCTATTTCCAGGGTGAGGGGCAAAACGAAATCTACTTCATGGCCCGTCTTGTGGGAGGTATGGACACGGTAGAAAAGGAACGCAGCCCACTCAATATATCCCTGGTATTGGATCGCAGTGGCTCCATGAGTTCCGAAAGCAAACTGGAAAAGGCCAAAGAAGCTGCCTTGTTAGTGCTCAACAATCTTAATCAGGACGATCAGCTTTCTATTGTAACTTACGATGACGAAGTGAATCTAGTTAAAGCATCGGGTCAGGTGGAGTATAAAACTGCCCTTGAAAACAAGGTTAGACAAATTCAAAGTGGAGGATCCACTAATCTAAGTGGTGGAATGCTGGAAGGATATAACCAGGTGAAAAGCACGCAAACTGAAAAAGCGGTAAACCGAGTTCTTTTACTTTCAGATGGATTAGCCAATCAAGGGATTACCGATCTAATTGAGTTACAAAAGATCGTACGTCAAAAATTCGATCTTGATAAAGTTGCGATTTCCACCTTTGGCATTGGCAGTGATTTCCATGAAGACTTGATGACCAATCTCGCCGAATATGGACGTGGGAACTACTACTTTATCGATTCTCCAGACCAAATTCCCAATATCTTTAAAGATGAGTTAACTGGCCTGCTTTCAGTAGTCGCGCAAAATGCCACCCTTAAACTAAACTTTCCATCAAATCAATTGGAGTTAGAAAAAGTTTTTGGCTACGAGGCTTCGATCAATGGCAATGAGATTAATATCCCTTTCAATGATGTTTTTGCTGAGGAGGAGAAAGTGGTATTGATAAAATTCAGATTAAAAGCAGGAGTTAGTGAAACCCTCAATTTCAGTTCCGAATTGCAATATGATGATGTGCTTAATTCCTATGAGCGAAAGAATGAAAAGCTCCAACTAAAGATTGAGCCTACTTCAGATAAAGTTGCCTACGAAGAGAGTGCCAATGATGACGTGCTTAAAAACATTGTTGCTTTTAATGCCATTGATCGTTTTGAAGAAGCGGCCAGACTCATTGATGAAGGCAGGTATGAAGAAGCTCGTAAGATGATGGAGCAAAACCTGAAATTCATGAAGAGCAACGCTTACTACGATAGCAGTCAGGACAGTGTGCTTCTAGAACAACTAAAGAGCTATGAAGAATATTCAGAAAGTCTGGAGGAGGTAGAAGAAATGGAAGACTCCGACTTAAAAATCATGCAGAAGAGTAATAAGATGCGGAACTACCAATACAAGAAGAAAAAGGTAAAGAAATAGCAAACAGGCCCGGCTCAAAACCGGGCCTTTTGCTTTAATCTAAAATCATTCAAAAGAAATTCAGGAAAGGCATTCCATATTTTTGAGCATTCTTAAATTCTGGAATGTTTCGATCACTACTCGCCTTCATGCTTCTGAGCGTCAGTCTTCTGGCACAAAATGAATTAAAAGTTCAAATCCTTGATAGCGCCTCGCGCGAACCGCTCCCCGGGGTTAACTTGATAATTCTCGGTACCGAAATAGGATGGGCTGGAGATTTAGATGGGATAGTTCATCTCACCAATGTTCCCGCGGGTGAGCATATTCTTGAGGCCTCTTATGTTGGGTTTTACCCTAAGCGTATTAGTCTTAAGGCACTTCGAGATCTTAAAGAGAAGGTGATACTTCTGCAGGAAATGGAATCTGGCCTGGATGAAATTTTAGTAGAAGCTACCCGAGCAAACAAAACTATTACGAACCTCCCTACCAGAACAGAAGTTCTAACCGATGAGATTGATGAGGCCGCCTCTATGGAACCCAGTAAAGTGGCTCACCTTCTTACCCATAGCACTGGTATCCAAGTGCAAACTACATCCGCCTCATCCAATGGCGCGGTGGTGCGAATTCAGGGCTTAAATGGTCGTTACACTCAAATGTTACGCGATGGATTCCCGCTCTATGGCGGCTTTTCCGGTAGTTTGGATGTTCTGCAGATTCCACCTTTAGATCTGCGACAGGTAGAGTTTGTTAAAGGATCCGCCTCAACCCTCTATGGCGGTGGCGCAATTGGTGGCTTGGTAAACCTACTAACTAAAAAAGCAGACAAGAACGAAACGCTACTCCATCTCAACTATTCCCATATTGGAGCGCGTGACTTCAATGCATTTGTTTCAAGGAGAAAAGGAAAATTCGGTTTTACCAATTTGGCTTCATTGCATATTCACAACGCTTATGATGCTGATGAAGATGGATATTCAGATGTACCGGAAATCGCCAAGTTCGCCTTTAATCCAAAATTCTTCTACAACCCAAGTGAAAAGACAGAAATGTACTTAGGGGCAAGCATCACCGTGGAAGAAAGAATGGGGGGCGATATGAGTCTTATTGCGAATGAAAGTCCCGACAATGAAAACTTCTATTTCGATCGTCAAAATAGTAATCGCTATACCTCTCAATTATCAATTCGCCATGAATTGAGCGAAACTACCGCGATCAGTTTTAAAAACTCGCTGAGCTATTTTGACCGATACATCAATATCCGTCAAAATGCCTTTGGCTCTGAGACTCAGTTCGCCGGACGACAGTTTAATACCTGGAATGAGCTTAATTACAGCGTCAATACCTTAAAGCATAATCTAAATGTCGGCTTTAACCTAAGTACCGATAACTTCGATGAGGATGACCTCAGCAGTTTACCCCTGCGCGATCAAGATTATTTGACCCTGGGAGTATTTGCTAATCACCTCTGGGATGTTACCGATGACTTCTCACTAGAAAGCGGTTTACGTACCGATTATGCTGTGGCCGATGGCCTTAACAGTGCCAATAATGGCGAAACCTTTGTTCTGCCTCGTATTAATGGCCTGTATAAGCTAAACCGCAATATCAGCCTTCGTTTAGGTGGTGGCATGGGTTATCGTATGCCCACCCTGTTTAATGAGGAAGCCGAACCTCTGGGCTATGCCGCGATTGTCCCTCTGGATTTCTCCGATCTCAAAGCAGAGCGATCTTATGGAGCCAATTTCGATATTAAATACCTGACCAATTTTGGCACAGATTGGGCGGTCCTGAGTTACAATCTGATGTTCTTTTACAATGTAATTGATGCTCCTATCACCCTTATAGCTGATCCAACCGGGCTAAATTGGCGCTATCTACAGATTGAGGATTTTCAAAGTAGTCGAGGTTTTGAATCCCAGATTAAAATGAGCTTATGGAAATTCACCTGGTTTCTGGGCTACACCTATAGCTACGCTGCTTTCGAAAATGGAGATTTCGATCGTGAATTGATCCTCACTCCTCGTCATAATATTAAGGGAGATTTACTCTTTGTGGAAGATAAAAAATGGCGAATCGGCCTTGATTATGAATATAAATCAAGCCAGCTTTTAAGCAATGACTCCAGGAGCCGACAGCTATTTGCCTCGGGCATAATCGTAGAGCGCACCATTGAAAACTTCGTCATCTTTCTCAATGCCGAAAACTTCACTGATACCCGTCAAACCCGTTTCGATGATATAAGGAGTGGTCCATTTGATACCCCTCAATTAACTGATATCTGGGCACCGCTGGATGGTTTCTTCTTCAACGCCGGCTTAAAAATTATCCTGTAAATGGCCTTTGATGAACATTTAGCGGAACGTATAAGTGAGATTCTCACTCGCCAATCCATTCCATTCAAAGAGAAAAAAATGTTTGGTGCCCTTTGCTTCATGGTCGACGATAAAATGCTGGCCGGAGTAGTGCGCGATCAACTTATGGCGAGAGTGGGACCTGATAAGTTTGAAGAAGCTCTTCAACGCAAAGGAGCCAGGGATATGGATTTCACCGGACGCCCAATGAAAGGCTATGTTTTCGTAGAACCGGAAGGAATCGATCTGGAAAGCGATCTGGAAACCTGGATCCTAGATTGCCTCGCCTTCAACCACCACGCTAAATCGAGCAAAAGAAAATAAGGCTCCTTGGCTGATGATAAAAAAATTTGCGCAAGCAGTTTCTTGCATATATATTTGCAAGCAATTACTTGCGTAAAGATCTATGAACAGGGATGTATTTAATGCCATAGCTGATCCAACCAGAAGAAATATTCTCTTGTCTTTAATGGCTAAGGAGCAGAATGTAAATGCCATTGCCAATCAGTTTGAAATGACTCGTCAGGCCGTTTCCTTACATGTAAAGTACCTACAGGAATGTGGAGTAATAAGCATCAAAAAAGAAGGACGAGAGAGAATTTGTAACCTGGAAGCAAGCAGGCTCTCAGAGATAGCAGATTGGCTAGAACCGTTTAAAAAGCTTTGGGAAAAACGCTTTGATCAATTGGACCAGGTATTAGATGAACTCCAGGCAAAAAGGGATAAAAAATGAATAAAACCTATTTCGAAGTATCTGGGCAAAAGCTCAAAATAAAGAGGCTATTTGACGCTCCTCTCCCACTAGTATGGGAGGCCTGGACAAATTCTAAGCTGCTCGACCAGTGGTGGGCTCCAGAACCCTGGAAATCTGAAACCAAGTTCATGAACTTCAAACCGGGTGGATATCGACTTTATGCTATGGTAGGGCCAGATGGTACTACACACTGGTCTAGAATGGACTACGACGACATAATCATTCATCAAGAATTTAGTGGTCAAGACTCCTTTTGTGATGAACAAGGCATTTCAAATCCTCAATTACCTTCCTCTCAGTTTGTAAATCGTTTCGTTGATTTCGAAGATCATACTAAGATCATCTCGGACTTCATATACGAATCCGAAGAAGCCATTGAAATGGTCTTAAAAATGGGCATGAAAGAAGGCCTGGAAGCAGCATGTGAGAATCTCGATAAACTCTTAACAAAACTCCATAAAGTCTAAAAATGAAAACTGTCACTATAGAAACTACCGTTGAGAAAAATATTGACCTGGTTTGGAAATATTGGACCAGTCCAGAACACATTACCCATTGGAACTTCGCAAGCCTGGAATGGCATTGTCCGTCTGCCGAGCACGATCTTAAAGAAGGAGGACGTTTGAAATATCATATGGCTGCGAAGGATGGCAGTATGGCTTTTGACTATACCGGCACCTTTCTAAGAATTAGTGAACCCAATCTACTGGAATACGCCCTGGATGATGGACGAAAAGTATCGATCAAATTTCAGGAGGAAAATGCTTCCACCAGGGTAATCGAATCCTTCGAAGTAGAGGATGAAAACTCCATCGATCTTCAAAAGCAAGGATGGCAAGCTATTCTGAACAACTTTAAAAAACATGCCGAATCCCTCTAAGCAGTAGCTTCAACGATCGCGATAAATTCTATACAACCACAAGCCCAAAACACGCTGAAATTATCAGAAAAATGACCGAGGTAGAAAACTTGATTTATTCGTTTGAGGGCGATCAAAGGGAAATCATGCTCTTTTTTGATAAACTGTTAAGAACCGAATTCTCCCTAACCGATAAAATCACTTTTAAAAACCCTTGCTACTACAATAAGAGTTGGATTTGTTATCTAAAGCCACTAAAGAATGGAAAAGTGGAAATCGCATTTATGCGAGGCAATGAATTATCCAATGAGCAAGGACTGTTAAAGAGTAAGGGCCGGAAACAGCTAAAAAGTATTGAATTCTCTCACCTTGAAGAGGTGCCATTAGAGCTGATAAAGGAAATTATTCACGAAGCTATTCTGCTTGATGAGAGCACTCCTTATGAGTCTAAAAGGAAGATAAAGCCCTGAAATCCGGATTAATTCTGTACCAGTTTCAGAGGGCCAAGTCTTAGATGAACTTAGAAAGACTTATGGCGCCTCCTGGGCCTGCTTTTAATAAACTTCTGATTGAATAAAAGAGGCTTCTTTTATTCTATTTTTACCTTTAAGAACCAACCTTTGTACCATGCTCCGCAATGAGTAGCTCAAGATTTACTCCTAAATTTTCCTTCGAACGATGAATGAATTCACGGATCGGTTTAAGTCTCTTTCTAACTTCGAATTACTTAGAATAGTAGAAAACCAGGCGGATTATCAACCCGATGCGGTAAAAGCCGCAATGCTGGAGTTAGAAAATAGAAGTCTGACAGATGATGAAAAAGAAGCCGCCAAGACCGAATTAGAAGCGGAGCAGGAAAAAAATGAATTAAAGAATAGGAGAAAAGCGGATGTTCAAGAAAGAATTCGATCCGGAGGAACTTCTGCTCTGGAGAGCATAAACCCCATGAATAAGAGCTTATCAAGGCCAGAAAGACAGATCGCAATTATCACCATTATCTTAGGCTTCTTTACCATTAAAAAATGGTACAATGAGTTTGCACTGGTCCAATATTCGTTTACCGAAGATTCTCCCGGATGGGATTTCAGTATTTTCTTTTACCTGTTGGATTTAGTCTTTCTTCCAGTTGCTTTATTACTGTTCTGGCTTAGAAAGAAGGTCGGTTGGTTACTATTAGCCATCTACCTGGGATATGCGGCTTTTAGCCAACTTGAATTGCTAATTATTACCTGGGACCTGGAACCACTTGGAATACCCGCGGTTGACAGTGTTTTCTCTCAACCATCTTCGCTAAGTATATTTCTCTTAGCCCTTTTCTTCGCTGGAACATTTTGGCTTCTAAACCGAGAGGATCTGAGAAAGCTTTACAAGGTGAGTAACAAACTGTCGCTTATGATTACGAGTATCATACTCTTATTAGGGGTACTATCGACCGTATTGTCGCTCTTAAGGTAGAATTCAAAGCTCCTTGAGAAGTTCCAGCTTCTTCAGCCTTGCAGTTCTTTTAAAAACCGTATATAGTTAAACTCTAAAAGCAACCTGGGCTTTTAACATAGTGTCATTCAAATACAAGCTCGACACATGCAAGCCTTTACCAAATCCTCTTATGGTGGTCCGGAAGTTCTCAAGTTGAAAGATCTTCTCACCCCTCAACCCAATGCCCATCAAATACTGATAAAAGTGCAAGCTAATTCAGCAAATCCAGCTGATTGGCACATCCTTCGGGGCAAACCCTTCCTGGCACGTTTTAGCTTTGGATTATTTAAACCCAAAGAACCTATTCTCGGAGGAGACTTCGCCGGAACCGTTCAGGAGGTGGGTTCTGAGGTGAAGGATTACAAAATTGGCGATCGGGTTTTTGGTGAGAAGTTGGATAGCGCCTTTGCAGAATACTGTGTTGTTGAATCAGAGGTTATTGCCAAAATACCAAATGAGGCAAGTTTTGAGGAAATGGCCGCACTGCCCATTGCCGGATTAACGGCCTTACAAGGACTAACAAGCCATGGTAATCTTTCTAATGGAGAATCAGTCCTAATTAATGGCGCTTCTGGAGGAGTAGGACATTTTACGGTACAAATAGCCAAAGCTTTAGGTGCGAGGGTTACCGGAGTTTGCTCTTCCCGTAATGCCGATTTTGTAAAAAGCCTGGGGGCCGATGAAGTCGTACCCTATGACCAGATAAATCTTAAAGAATACTCCCAGCAACATGATCTGATTATTGATACTCATGGGAACCTCAGCCACAGTGATTTAAAACGTTTAGGTAAAAGAGGCGTACTAATTGGCTTCACCACAATGAGCAATATGTTCAGAGTGCTTTTGAGCAATGCCTTCAGTAAATTCTCCCTCAAACAGTTTACGGCTCAGGCTAAGACCAAGGACTTGCAAAAGCTTGCGACCCTGGTATCCGAAAAGAAATTGCAAAGCCATATTGAGCGAATTTATCCCTGGGAGGAAATACCAGAAGCCATCGCTTTTATCGAAAAGATGAGAACTCGTGGTAAGGTAGTCATGAGTAGAGGCATGAGTGATTAATATCATTCCCTTCCTTAAACCTTTTGCGGTTCTTGGAATCAGAAAAGAAACGCAAAACATGAAACCAAATACCTACCTCCTGGCCCTACTCATTATGGCCTGTTCTCTTGCCAATGGGCAAACTGCTCTCACCTATCCCATTGTTGATACCGATGTACAAGAGCTCTATAGCAATACCGGAATCCTGAACTCATTAAATCCCGGAGATGCCTTTTATGGTCAGGATGGATCTTATTCCGGGTTTCAACCTTCTTATACGAACAACGGAGACGGGACCATTTCAGATAACATCACTGGCTTAATGTGGGCCAGAGATATGGGCTCTAAAATGACCTATTTCGAAGCCCTCCAGAAAGCAGACACCTCTACTTTAGGGGGATACAGCGATTGGCGCTTACCAACCATTAAAGAACTTTACTCTTTAGCCTTATTCACCGGCCGGTGTTTCGGAGATTTTGCAATCGACAAATTCATAGACACCAATTACTTCATTCAACCCATTGGGGATGTTAGCCAGGGAGAACGGGAGATAGACGGTCAGGTGTTATCCAATACCCAGTATGTCGATCTTGTGTTTGGTGGCGATACCGCGCTTTTTGGTTACAACTTCGTGGATGGCAGGTTAAAAGCTTATCCGAAATATGATCCTATGACTGGAACTGCTAACAATTGGTACTTCCGGATGGTAAGAGGATCCAGCCAATACGGGATTAACAATTATACTGACAATGCCGATGGAACAATATCCGATCAAGCTACCGGATTAATGTGGCAACAGGCAGATGATGGAAATACTTACGATTGGGAAGATGCTCTGGCTTATGCGGAAAACCTAAACCTAGCTGGGTATTCCGACTGGCGTTTACCTAATGCCAAAGAGCTACACAGTATCGTTGATTACAGTCGCAGTCCAAGCACCAGCAACTCCCCTGCCATTGATCCTCTCTTCAGTTGCACCGGTATTTTGGATCCAAATGGAGCAAGTGGTCAATATGGTTATTATTGGACGGGATCTCCACTAAAGGATGGTCCGGAACAGTACAGTGATGCCGTTTATATCAGTTTCGGTATTGCCCAGGGGCGAATGGAGACACCCCCCAATTCAGGTAATTACCAACTCCTGGATGTACATGGAGCCGGGGCTCAACGCAATGATCCGAAAACGGGCAATCCCAGCGATTTTCCCGACTATTTTGGACCCCAGGGTGATGTTCGCTACATATTCAACTTTGTACGCTGTGTTCGTGATATTAATCCTGGAATAAACCTAAATGAATTTGGAACTTGGGATTTCAAAGTCTATCCGAACCCTGCAACCGATTTCATCATATTGGAAATCGAACAGCATCCAAATCAGATAAACTCGTCCAAAATTGAAGTTGAGATTTACAATCCGGTCGGTCAGCTAGTTCAGGAACTGAGCTTTGAGGGCGAAGAGGAAATTCGAATCTCATGTGAAAGGTTTAGTGCAGGACTTTATAGTCTTAAAATCAATGCCGATCAGCAGCAATTCACCAAGAAAGTGCTTATAAAATGACCCTTTAATACCTTTGCTTAAAACTCCGAAATGGCAAAGAAGAAATCCAATTCCTTAGAAGATTTAGGATCAATGGTATTTTCAACCGGAAATTCTGGTTTTCAAGGATTTGATGAGGAAGAGGAAAAAGAGGAAGTCAATCCTGAAGATCAGCTTCTTGAGGTCCATTTTGAAAAGAAAGGCCGAGGTGGAAAGACTGCCGTTATAGTGAAGGGGTTTGAAGGAAGCGATGAAGCCCTGAAGGATTTGGCCAAGGGACTCAAATCCCATTGTGCCACCGGAGGCTCAGTAAAGGATGGCGAGATTATCATCCAGGGTGATCTGCGCCCTAAAGTGCTCGACTATCTGCAAAAGCAGGGTTATAAAACCAAAAGAGTTGGTGGTTAAGCTTTGCGCTTCAACTGACTAATTAATACCCCGCGATAAGCCCAGGGGATAATTAAAAGTAAGACTATCCCTAGGTAAATAAAGAGATTGTCATTCCAGGCCTTGGATTGCCAAAACGACCAGGCCGAAGCAAGAGACAACAAAGCTGCAAAGGCAAAGGCAAACACCAGCGCTCGGTTTTGTTCGGCCTTCAATTGGGCCTGACTCTCCTCTCCTTTTAATTGCAATGGGCTGGTTTCTGTAAAATGACATTGGTAATATTTGGGAAAAGGTCTTTGACGATAAGCCAAAGCTTCCGAATGCAAGAAAATGGCTTTGCGATGTTCGTTCAGGTCCAACCAGATCTCAGCCTCTTTCCCAAAAAGTCCACCACAATTAATTTGGTATCGACCCGGGGCTAAATCCAAACTTAAAGTTTCACCAAAAGCAATTCGGCCAGCCTGTTTACGATTAACATACAAGGGGTAAGATTCAAAGTATGCGCTGCGATCCCTACGCTGGATCAATAATTCAGGCATGACTTAATTCCATTGCTTGCTCATAAACCCTTAGATAATCAGGGATGATTTTATCAATGGCAAACTTTTCGGCTTGACGACGGGCGGCCTTGGCAAACTTCAAATGGCGATCATTATCCTCTAGAATATGAATTCCTCCATTGGCCATAGTCTCAACATCTGATACATCAGCTGTAAATCCCGTTTGACCGTGCAGGTTCACCTCTCCTAAGCCACCCGTATTGGATGAAATAACCGGCACACCGGCACCCATTGCCTCCAAAGCCGCCAATCCAAAACTTTCCTTTTCTGAAGGGAGAAGGAATAGATCAGTGATGCAGAGTAAACGTTCAATTTCCGATGTTTTTCCCAGGAATTTTACTTTTTCAGAAATACCCAGGTCTTGGCATTGCTTCCGAGCCCTTTCCTTTTCAGGCCCGTCACCTAACATTAGGAGAACAGACGGAATCTTCTGTTGGATTCGGTAATAAATATCAATCACATCCGGAATGCGCTTTACCTTCCTAAAATTGGATACATGGGTGATAATCTTTTCTCCTTCCTCCGCGAAATTGTGCTTACACGAATCATCAGGTTGATAAAGACCTAAATCGAGAAAATTGGGAATCACCTCTATGTCCTTGCGGATATTGAAGAATGCCAAAGTATCCTGCTTTAAGCTTTCGCTTACTGAGGTAACCACATCCGAATGATTGATACTAAAATTAACCGCCTGCTTATAACTGGGATTTCGGCCTACCAGTGTAATGTCTGTACCATGAAGGGTCGTTACAATAGGTAAATGAACCCCTTTATCACGTAAGATCATTTTCGCCATATAAGCAGCGTAGGCATGCGGAATAGCATAATGTACATGTATTACCTCCAGCTTGTACTTGAGGGCAACATTTACCATTTTACTGCTTAATGCTAATTCATAAGGCTGATATTCGAAAAGGGGGTAATCCTGCACATTTACCTCATGGTAGTAAATGTTGGGTTCCAGAACATCTAGCCTCACTGGCTGAGAATAGGAGATGAAGTGCACCTTATGCCCCTGTTTAGCCAGGTACATTCCTAATTCTGTGGCTACAACTCCACTTCCCCCATAAGTAGGGTATCCAACTATACCAATCTTCACTTTATCGCAATTCTCCTTTACGGTATTTCTCAGTCTTTTCCTGCTCGCCCTCCTCGGTGAAATAGACCCATTTACCATCTTTTTCACCATCCTTGTAGACGCCCTCGATCATTAGCTTTCCACTTTCGTAAAACTCTTTGTAGGGGCCTACTTTGAGATTGTTTTCATATTGTGATATAGACTTTACAGAACCGTCTTTGTAGAAGCTCTTTGCCTCACCCTGTAAAACGTCCATCTCATAATTCAAAACCGTGCTCATATTTCCGTTGGTGAAATACCAGATCGCTTTTCCATTCTTCTTACCGGCACTAAAAACAGACTGTTCCTGTTTCTTTCCATCCCCATAATACTTCATCAAGGTTCCCTCTTGCAATCCATCCTTGTAAACACCTTCCTCCTTGATCTTTCCACGATTGTTTATTCTTAGATGTGGACCATCGAGAACGCCCGCCTTATAATGCTCCATCTTTTGAATACCGCCTGAACTACGATATTGGAATCGAGGTCCTTCAAGTTGACCTTGTGCATTGTAGCTCTCCAGGAGTTTAGGCACTCCATTGGGATGATACTTGACTATGGTTGTATCGCTGAATCCAGGATTATCTTCAACTTCTTGAGCAGAAGTTAGACTAGGGAAGGACACCAATAAGCTCAGCAGAAGGATCGTCGTTTTTAATCGCATTATAAATTACTTCTTGGATTTTAGTTCGGGTTGACAAACTTAAAAGTTTACGGTTTCCGGCATCGGGATGAACACGATTAGAAAGGAAAATATAGATGATTTGTTCTTCGGGATCGGCCCAGGCCAAAGTGCCGGTGAAACCGCTGTGTCCAAAGCTTTGATCGGAAACACATCCACAAGTAGGTCCAGGGCCTTCTAGCTGGGGCTTATCGAAACCAATACCCCGACGGTTCTTAGTTTGGCAGTATTGGCAACGGATAAACTCATTTACGGTAACGGAATCAAAATAACGTACTCCGGCATATTCCCCTTTCTGCATGTACATCTGCATCAACTTTGCTAAATCATTAGTACTGCTAAAAAGCCCTGCATGTCCAGCTACTCCTCCTAATAAAGCGGCTCCCTGATCATGCACATATCCGCGTACCAGGGAACGACGGAAAACTTTGTCATCTTCAGTAGGTACTACCAAATCAACCGGATAAGTCTCTAAAGGATGATAGACCATCGTATTGGCACCTAATGGTCCAAAAAGACGCTGATGAATCAATTCGTTTAAAGGCTTTCCTTCAATCTTTTCAATGATCTGCATAAAAAGGTAATAACCCAGATCACTATACTTATAATCTTTAGTTTTCCTAAGATCTGAATCCAAGACACGCTTCAGGATAGTATCCCGCATATAACGCTGGCTATAGAGGCCTTCACTAACTACATTCGGAAAATTAAAATCGCGTTGCTTGCCGTAGTAGCCCTCCTTGTACTTTCCCGCTTCCAAGGTTTCAGTATAGAAAGGAATCCAGGGTTTTAAACCGGCCTGATGGGCAAGAATTTCGCGAAGAACCAAATCCTCTTTGTTGGTGCCCTTTGCTTCCGGCAAATAATGTCCGATAGTCTTATCAAGATTAATCTTCCCCTCCTCCACTAAAGTCATAAGCAGAGGAACGGTTACGGCGATTTTAGTGATGCTGGCCAAGTCATAGATATGCTCAGTCTTAACCGCTACCTTTTTCTTTGAATCGATAAAACCAAAGTTCTTATTGTAAATCACTTGCCCCTTACGAGCTACTAAAACCTGAGCACCCGGTGTGGCACCCTGATTCATGGCTTCCCTTACCAGATTGTCGATTCCATTTAGAGTTTCCCGATCTAGCCCTACCGCTCCTGGGTAATGATAACCTAAGCGTCCTATAGCCTGGGTATTTAAGCCAAAGCCTGCTTCGAATGGCTCACCTGCCGAAACCGGTAACCTTCCCTTTGCTCCTAAGGCTCCAAATATGATTTGAGCAGCTACACTCTCCGCATCATGATGATTTTGATAGGCCATTAGAAGCGCTTCAGCTTGCCTCGCTTCAGGAAAATCAATCAGCGAATAGGGATTGGCGAATACCGTGAGGATCAATTTGTTCTGTAATCCTACTCTTCGCGTAAAACGACGAAAGGCAGGATCAATTTTATAGGACTTCCAGGGATTCTTATTGGAAGTATAGGCTCCTAAAACCACGTAATCATAATCTGCAAGAGCCGCGATAATTTGCTCTTCCCGGCTCTCAGAATACTCGAAATACTCGACCTGGGTGTACTTCTTTAGCATTTCTGCAAAATGGCCGTTTACTTCCGTTCCACCGCTAACGCAAGCGATTTTAAGCTTGGCTAAGTCTTTAACCGGAAGTGTCTTATTCTTATTGATTAATAAAGTTGAGGCTTCCGCAAAAATGTTCCGATTTAAGATCTGATCAGATTCTCTCATTAATTGAGCTGGCAACAAGCTCGACTCGATATACTCCTTCTGATGCAAGCCTAGCCAATGCTTGGCGGCTAAAATGCGTCTAACAGTGGATTCCAGACTGGCTGTGTCAAGTTCCCCTTTTTTAAGCGCTTCAATAATCTTCTGCTTAGCCAATTTGACGTCCTGACTGAATACAAGTACGTCATTCCCTGCCTTAATCGCCTCTAGATCAACCATTCCCGGCTTGTAGTCCTTAGCTACACCTTGCATATTCAATGCATCCGTAAAAGTTAATCCGTCAAAGCCCATCTCTTTTCTGAGTAATTGCAATGCAGCTTTACTAAGGGAAGTGGGCTTGCCACTTGGTTCGATAGCTGGAACATTTAAATGGGCCACCATAACCCCACCCAGGCCACTTTTACTTAGCTCTTTATAGGGAAAGAGCTCAACTTGCTCAAGCCGATCCATAGGATAGGAAACAGAGGGCAAAGTTTTATGAGAATCTTTATCCGTATCACCATGTCCCGGAAAATGCTTTGCAACAGCCAATACCTTTTGGGATTGTAAACCTCGCATCACTGCGGCAGAGATACGGGTTACGCGCTGGGGATTCTCACCAAAAGATCGAGCGCCAATAATGGGGTTCTTAGGATTAGTATTGATATCTACTACCGGTGCGAAATTTATATGCACCCCTAAAGCGCGGCAGTGCTCCCCAATTGCCTTACCATATTCATAAGCCAAAATCGTATCCTGCAAAGCTCCCACCGTAATTGGCCAGGGAAACTTGAAGGTTTCGGGCAAACGCATCGCCAGTCCCCATTCGGCATCCATAGCTATCATTAAGGGAGTTTTCGATTTACCCTGATAGGCATTGGTTAACTGTGCTTGCTTGGAGGGTGTGCCTTGAAAGAAAATCAATCCACCAATATGCTCCTCGGCAATCAGCTTTTGTATAGCATCTTCGTGAGCTTTGCCCTTGTTCGAATAGGCCGCAACCATGAAGAGCTGACCAATCTTTTCTTCCATAGACATTGCAGCCATCTTCTGTTGCACCCAATTGGAATCTGCCTGGTAGATCACTGCATTTTGCGCCTGGCTAAAGGCACCAACAAGAAGCAAAAAGGAAATAGCTAAAAAACGGGGCATGTAATGAAAGAGTTTAAGATGCTAAAGTACGGGCTTTCCCAGTCTAAGAACGCCATGCAGCAAGAAGTATTCCACAGCCGATGGTGAAATAGCAGAGCATTCTTTTAAGTCATTTCTCTTGTAAATGAACTTCCTATGAAAATTGCGATGCTAAGCCAGAAAGATTAAAAACATTAGCCTAATCCAGAGGGTTAAAAAGAATGTATTTTTGCTCGAATTTGAACCCTTCTCCCTTTGGACGCTGATAAGATTGAGGTACTCGGTGCTCGGGTACATAACCTTAAAAACCTTGATATTGAGATTCCCCGCGACGAACTGGTAGTGATTACCGGTTTAAGTGGTAGTGGAAAATCCTCTTTAGCTTTTGATACCATTTATGCTGAAGGTCAACGCAGGTATATCGAAACCTTTTCAGCTTATGCCCGTCAGTTTCTTGGTAATATGGATCGCCCGGATGTTGATAAAATCAACGGCTTGAGTCCGGTAATTTCTATTGAACAGAAAACAACCAGTAAAAATCCTCGCTCTACCGTGGGAACGGTAACGGAGATTTATGATTTCTTGCGCCTTTTGTACGCAAGAGCCTCTACCGCTTACTCCTATGAAACAGGAGAGGAAATGGTGAGTTATACTCAAGATCAAATTAAGAATCTGATCCTGGAGCATTACGAAGGCGAAAGGGTCTATATCCTAGCCCCCTTAATCCGTTCAAGAAAAGGACATTATCGCGAGCTTTTTGCTTCGATTGCCAAACAGGGATTTCTGAAGGTACGCGTGGATGGGGAGATAAAAGACATCACCCATGGGATGCGCGTAGATCGCTATAAAACCCACGACATTGAAGTGGTCATTGACCGTTTACGAATTGATCCCAAAGAGGAAAAGCGAATTCTTGAATCTATCCAGACTGCCTTATCTCAGGGAAATGGCATCCTCATGGTTCAGTGTTTTGAAGAGGAAAAAGTAAACTACTACAGTCGGAACTTAATGTGTCCTACCACCGGTATTGCTTACCCCGAACCAGAGCCAAACACTTTTTCTTTCAACAGCCCAAAAGGCGCCTGTCCTAAATGCAATGGCTTGGGAAAGGTGAACGAGATTGATTTAAAAAAGGTTATCCCTGATCCAAAAAAGAGTATAAAGCAGGGAGGACTTGCTCCATTAGGAGAATTTAAAGCCAACTGGATTTTCAATCAGATTGAGATTATTGGTGATCGCTATGGCTTTAAATTAACTACGCCGATAAAAGATATCCCCCAGGAAGGTTTGGATACGATACTCTATGGTGCAGATGAAGTATTTGAAGTTCCCAACAAGACTTTAGGCATTACCCGAAAGTATAGTCTAAAATTTGAAGGGGTAGTAAACTTCATTTCCCAGCAAAGTGAAGAAACCAAGAGCAGAAACATTAAACGTTGGGCGGAAGGTTTTATGAATGAAGTGCGTTGTCCGGAATGCGAGGGAAAACGTCTCCGCAAGGAATCGCTTCATTTTAAAATTGGCGATCAGAGTATAGCGGATTTGGCTGATATGGATATTGAATCCTTAAATGCCTGGCTAGGAAGTGCTGGAGGCAAGATGAATGCGCAGCAAAAACGAATCGGCACAGAGATACTAAAAGAGCTAGCCACCCGTAGCAGCTTTTTACTAAATGTTGGCTTAAATTACCTCAGCCTCAATCGTCCTGCTAAATCCTTATCCGGCGGTGAAGCCCAAAGAATCCGTTTGGCGACCCAAATTGGATCACAATTGGTAAACGTTTTATATATCCTTGACGAACCTAGTATCGGACTGCATCAAAGGGACAATGAAAAGCTAATTCACAGCTTAAAAGAGCTGCGTGATCTAGGCAATTCAGTTATTGTAGTGGAGCATGACCGCGATATGATCGAAGAGGCGGACTTCATTCTTGATATTGGTCCAGGCGCAGGAAGGCACGGTGGTGAAATTGTGGCCCAAGGAGATTTGGAGGCTATTCGCAATAGCGATAGTGTAACGGCCGAATACCTCAATGGGAAACGAGAAATTGCTGTTCCGCCCAAGCGAAGGGCCGGTAACGGAAAGTTCATCGAACTCAAAGGAGCGAGCGGCAATAACCTTAAAAAGGTGAACCTTAAGCTTCCCCTGGGACAGATGATAGTAGTAAGTGGTGTATCCGGTTCCGGTAAATCAACCTTGATTAATGAAACCCTCTACCCTGCTATATCTCAACACTTCTATCAATCTGTAAAGGAGCCCTTGGCCTTCAAAAGCCTTAAGGGATTGGAGCATATTGACAAGGTGATTGATATCGACCAAAGTCCAATTGGACGCACTCCAAGGTCTAACCCCGCCACTTATACTGGAGTATTATCAAATATCCGAGACCTTTTTGCCAACTTACCAGAAGCAAAAGTACGCGGCTATAAACCTGGACGTTTTAGTTTTAATGTGAAGGGTGGCCGCTGTGAAACCTGCGAAGGAGCTGGAATTAGGGTGATCGAGATGAACTTTCTTCCCGATGTTTACGTCGACTGCGAAACATGTCAGGGAAAGCGTTTTAATCGTGAAACACTCGAGGTTCGTTATAAAGGAAAGAGTATTGCTGATGTTCTGGACATGAGCATTAACCACGCAGTAAGCTTTTTTGAAAGCATCCCTAAGATCTACCAAAAGCTTAAAACCTTGCAAGACGTTGGTTTGGGATACATTACTCTTGGACAGCAATCCACCACCCTATCAGGTGGAGAAGCACAACGGGTTAAATTAGCAACCGAGCTTAGTAAGAGGGATACAGGAAAAACCCTCTATATATTAGACGAGCCTACTACCGGTTTGCATTTTGAGGATGTGCGAGTTCTGATGGAGGTATTGAATAAACTGGTAGAGCGGGGCAATACCGTCTTAATTATCGAACACAATATGGATGTGATCAAATTAGCGGATCACATTGTAGATATTGGCCCGGAAGGAGGAGCAAAAGGAGGAACTATTGTCTTTGAGGGTAGACCTGAAGACCTAATAAAAAAGAGGAAGGGGCATACCGCTCGTTTCCTGGAAACAGAATTAAAACGGAGCAACCATGGCTAAGTCCGACGACCAGTTAAAGAGAGCTTTTGAGCCTAAAAGCTGGAATGAAATACGCACCAACGATTCCTGGGGTATTTTTAAAATTATGAGTGAATTCGTGAATGGCTATGAGTCCATGGCACGAATGGGTCCATGTGTTTCCATATTTGGATCCGCCCGCACTAAGCCAGACAATCACTATTACGGATTAGCTCAGGAAATTGCACACAAGCTTACCCAAAGTGGCTTCGGGATTATTACTGGTGGAGGACCAGGAATCATGGAAGCCGGAAATAAAGGCGCCAAAGAAGGCAATGGGAACTCGGTAGGATTGAATATAGACCTGCCGATGGAACAGGAGCCAAACCACTTCATCGATCCGGATAAGTCTCTTGATTTTGATTACTTCTTTGTGAGGAAGGTGATCTTTGTGAAGTACTCTCAAGGTTTTGTAGTGATGCCCGGTGGTTTCGGAACCCTTGATGAGCTATTTGAAGCTTTAACCCTCATTCAGACCTACAAAATCGGTCGTTTCCCAATTGTTTTGGTAGGTAAAAAATTCTGGTCAGGATTAATTGATTGGGTGAAGAGCACACTATTAGAACAGGAAAACAACATTAGCGAAAAAGACCTGGAACTCTTCAAGTTGGTGGATACCGCGGATGAAGCGGTTAATGTGATTGAAGACTTCTATCTGAAATATATGTTGAAACCGAATTTCTAAGGAATCTCCAATATTGTTTCAAGGAACTATGTCTTGTCAGGTTGGAGTTTTCTTTCGACAATAAATAGAGGTTTAAATACCTAAATCTATTGCTGAAGGCTCCCTCAATTCTATAAAAATATAGAAGGTGACCAATGAGTACTTCGCTGGAAAAACTGAAAAACTAACTTTGTCGAAATTTTTAATACGATGGAAAAACACGATTGCGTAATCATTGGTTCCGGTCCTGCCGGATACACTGCTGCAATCTACGCTGCCCGCGCAGATCTTAAACCTATCATGTACACTGGCTTGGAGCCTGGTGGTCAGTTGACTACAACCAATGAGGTGGAAAACTTCCCTGGCTATCCTGAGGGCATTACCGGTCCGGAAATGATGGATGAATTGCGTAAGCAAGCAGAGCGTTTTGGAACCGATATCCGCTTTGGAATGGTTACCAAAACTGAACTGAGTAAAATCCCTGGTGAATACCACAAGCTTACCATCGATGAGGATTTAGAAATCTTAGCCCGCACGGTAATTATTTCTACCGGAGCCAGCGCTAAATATTTAGGCCTTGAGTCTGAGAAAAAGATGATGGGTCATGGAGTATCCGCTTGCGCCATTTGCGATGGATTCTTCTTCAAAGGAAAAGATGTGGTTGTTGTTGGTGGTGGTGATACCGCAGCTGAGGAAGCTACATACCTGGCGAAACTCTGTCCTAAAGTTACCCTGTTAGTACGCAAGGATCACATGCGCGCCTCACAAATCATGCAGCAACGCGTGCTCAATACTGAGAACATCGAAGTGCTTTGGAACACTGAAACCTTAGAGGTACTTGGAGATAAAACGGTAACGGGAGTGAGAGTCAAAAACAATCAAACCGGTGAAGAGCAGGTGGTTGAAGCTGAAGGATTCTTTGTGGCCATTGGACATAAACCGAATACAGGAATCTTCCAGGGACAGATCGACATGGATGATGTAGGTTATATTCAAACCAAGCCAGGGACCGCCAGCACCAATCTTCCTGGAGTTTTTGCCACTGGTGATGCTCAGGATAAAATTTACCGTCAGGCTATCACTGCTGCTGGTACAGGGTGTATGGGAGCTCTAGAAGCGGAAAGGTACCTGCAGGAGCATGAGACTATGGTGGAGAGTTAGGCTCTCTTCGATATAGATTTCTTTTTTAAGCGGCCAGTGGCCGCTTTTTTTTTTGCTTCAACACGGAGACACAGAGTTACGGAGGGCACGAAGGATTAATGAACTCAGGACTTAATTGCTCAATTTATAGGGTTCAACTCTGCGTCCTCCAGTTCTTTGTGCCTCTGCGATGAAGCAAACGCAATACGAATCAGACAGCTCGAGGTGAAAGGAAGCTGTGGAACCGGAAAGGCATTTGCCGAGCATGGGATTATTGTGCAGAGTTAAGCTCTAATTGATGTAGACTTTCTTACTTCAACACAGAGATGCGGAGTTACAGAGGGCACGAAGGTTAACTGAACTCAGGACTAAATCGCTCAATTCATAGGCTTCAACTCTGCGTCCTCCTATACTTTGTGCCTCTGCGATGAAGCAAACGCAAAACGAATCAGCAGACGGCTCCGGGTGCAAGGAGGCTGTAGAAACGGGAGGGTATCTGCAGGAGATCATTGAGGAGAATTATGGACCAATGGATAATGGTTTTCTTACTTCAACACAGAGACACGGAGTTAAGGAGTTACGGAGGGTACAAAGGACAAAAAAGCTCATAACCTCTTTGATTATCTATTAACTTAAACCTGCCTCTGCGCCCTCTATTACTTTGCGCCTCAGCGTTGAAGCAAACACAAAACGAATAAGACAGCTCAAGGTGAAAGGAAGCTGTGGAACCAGATAGGCATTTGTAGAGCCTGGGATTATTGTGGAGAGTTAAGCTCTAATTGATGTTGACTTATTTTACTTCAACACGGAGGCACGGAGTTACAGAGGGCGTGAAGGATTTATGAACTCTAGACTTAATTGCTCAATTGATCAGGTTTAACTCTGCGTCCTCCGATACTTTGTGCCTCTGCGATGAAGCAAACACAAAACGAATTAGCTTACCGCCTCGAAGACCCCATAAAAAATAGCCAACCAAACCAATCCCTTAATCAGGAAAAACAAAAACAAGCCAATCGCCACAGGCCAACCGGCCTCTTTTATAAGACCTTTCCAGCCTTGCTCCTTTCGGACTTGTTTATAGTATTTCCAACCCTTCTTTGCCATGGTCTAATTAAAAAAACAGGCCTATAAGCCAGATTCTGTATCCCAGCAAAGCCGAGACCCTTATCATTTATCTACGCTACCTACCCTCCGGGATCGTGCGAGCAACACTCAATCCCCGGTATACACGGTATTGCAACCCGCAAGGTTTACCCTGCCACCATTGTCGCCAATAGCGCGGTGCGCTCTTACCGCACCTTTTCACCTTTACCTCCTTTTCGGCAAGCCGATTTGAGGAAATATATTCTCTGCGGCACTATCTGTTGTATCACGATCTCTCATCATACACCTCCCCTTTCAGGGAGTACGGTGCTCTATGTTGTCCGGACTTTCCTCTTCGGCTAAGCCGAAGCGATAAGGCGGCCTGTTTGCTGCAAATTTAGAACAGTTTTTAGCGTAAGTGAACTTCGGTTGCGCCTTTTCCATAACGGGCGAAAGAAGCATCGTAAAAATCGATGCGGTCCATTCGCTCTAAAAGCGCATAGATTTCATCTCGCAATCGTCCCTGCCCAACTCCATGAATCAAAACCACACGTTTAATTCCTCCTCTTCGCGCTTTTTCAATAGTCTTTCTCGCCTCATTTAATTGAATCTGTAGTTTCTCATGCGACGAAAAGTTCTTGGGAAAATCTACGAGTGCCTCAAAATGAAGATCCACTTCCAACTGCTCCGGTGCATGGGATTTAGCGGCACCTCTTTCCAAAGAAGTTCTGGGTCGATCCTTAGCTCTTACCTCTCCAATGGCCATACTTCGTCTTTGAACCAACTCCTTTAATGGAATCCATTCTTCAAAACCATGCTCTAAAAGCACTTCTGCCTGATCCCCTTCTATCTTGAGAATGGTTCCGGTCTCAGTACTATTGATAAGGCTAACCGTATCTCCGATCTTAAAAGACATGCTACAAAATTAAGGCCCGACACTGGGGTCGGGCCTTAATCTTTAACTATTTTATTGATATTCTTCGACCGGCTTTTGCTGTGCCTTGTCGAATCTCTAATAAATAGAAGCCTGAGGCTAATTCTGAAACATCTAATTCCTCATGGAGATGACCATTGTGTCCATCTACCAGTCTATGAATCACCTTTCGTCCCTGAACATCCAATATATTGATCTCGGCGTCCTTAGAACCTTCTAACTCCGCTTCGATCCATAAGAATTCTGAGGTAGGATTCGGATAAGCATTTATACTTCGACTTAGTAAAGATTCTTCCAGGCTACTGAAAAATTGGACAACAGCAGTGTCAGTAGAGGTTCCGCAATTATTGCTAACCGTTAAAACAACCGTATATGTTCCACCAGTACCTAAATAAACTACGGTATCCCTTTCGCCACTGCCAGTTACCCCATTTCCGAAATCCCAGGTGAAACTTGAACCATTGCTCGAAGAACTAGCATCAAAAACTACTTGTGTTTGGTTTCCACTGCTCGTGATATTGTAAGTGAAAGACGCAGTTGGCAATGGTCCAGAGGCGGTTACAGCATTAACGGTTCTAAAAGCACTGGTATCTGCTCCACATAAATCTGCTACTCTAAAATCGTAGGTGGTCACCGGACTCAAACCAGTAACCGTATAGGGCGTAGAGTTAACAGTGACGAAGGTTCCACTGCCTGGCGTGAAACCACTTACTCCATATTCCAGAAGAGATGTACCACTAGTACTGGTCCAATCCAGCTCTACACTATCACATCCTACATTGGCAGTCGCCATTAGATTGGTCGGTGCTGGACAAGGATTTGAACTTGCTCGCGGTGAAATACAGAAATTGTCGAAATAATAATCGCAATCATAAGTAAAACCCTGACGTACACCAGAATAGAAGTTAATTCCATTAAACTGTGCAGGACCTCCAGGGTTGGCTAATGAATACTGATAACCAATATTTAAGCTTTGTCCATTACGCTCGAACCAAATACTGTCATTATCCAGATCAATAATGGTTTGCATGGTAAACCACTGACCCTGGGTATAGGTAAAAGTACCTGCAAGATTAGAGCCTGTGGTATAAACGATATCTGCATTACCATTATCAAGGAAGTAAACTTCTCCACCCCAAAGGTTTCCAACTCCACCTCCAATATAGTTCTGCTGCACATTATAATAAGCGCCCTTACCGGATGGGATATACATATCAAAAGCAATTTCCCAGGTCCCACTACTTATCGTATCAAACAAGGCGACTATGTCGCTTAAACCTGCCGTACCTAAATCGTGGATTCGAATGGAGTTAGGCGAGGATACGCTTTGAGCGGTGCTTATTTCAGTATCACCTCCGAAGGCTCCCGCCCATTCTACAAATAGGGCCGATTGATCCCAAATTGGTGATGCGCTACTTGAGGCATCATACTGATCCAAACTATCGCAGGTAACCTCCTCCGGACAAACTACAACCGGACCAACCCAGGCACTAGTATCACCAGCTGCACAAATAGATCGCACATAAATATCCTGGCACAGGTTATTAGGTTGAGCAAAATTGAGGGTTATGGAGTCAACGCTGGTGATTGCCGTAGTTCCCGTGCCCGGTGTGAAGCCGGTAGCCCCATATTCCACTTCATAGGATAATGCTTGCGCTGGTCCTCCCCAACGGGCAATTGCTGAAGTAGTGGAAACAGGATCGCCACTAATACTTAACACAGATGGACAAGCTGAACCTTGTTGTACGGAAACATCATCAATAGAAATATCTCCGGTGAAGGAGGTTCCACGGTGACCTTCAAAAATAAACTTGTAGATACCGGTCGTAAGCCCCCCAAGAGAAACGTTCCGGCGCAGGAAGGGATCGCCCTGTAAGGGCTGTTGTTGGCCGATCAGACTATCTATCGCAGTACGAACACCGGAAGAATTTTCAGCATATACCACCAGCTTATTAATTGCCGCACCATGCATATGATAGTAGTACTCCAATTCAGGGTTCGTTACGGTTCCAATATCGATTCCCGGAGAAATTAACTCGGCTGGCCCACCTGAAGAAGAGGTCTCTAAATACATATAGGTTCCTCCTGAGCTTGGGTAAAAGGTATTGTCATTTAGAGGGCCTGTACCAGTGGAATTCTCATTTACACCGGAAGCATCTTCAGATTCCCACCTTACGGTGCCGCTGATTGTAGTGTGAGTCCAACAGTTCTCCCATCCTGCCGGTGTACCTGTAGCGATACCAATACTGATACCCTCGAAATTGGTGGTATAGGGAGCACTGTAGCTCGTTGGACAAGGAGTGGAAAAACACTCCGGACTTTGCCACAAACTGGTATCTCCTGCACTACATATCTCACGAACCCAAAGGCAATATCCAGTGCCGGCTGTTAAGCCTGTGAGACTAATTGAATTGCTGTTGTATGCAATTCGGGTATTTCCTGGATCACCCAATGGACCAGTACCATACTCTACCTGATAATTTGGACTTGTGTTACCATTGGTGTTCATCCAGCTTACAGTGGCGGAATTCTGAGTAATCCCGGTAGCACTGAGGCCATTTGGACGAATACAGGTTGGAATCTTCTCGTAATTCAGATCATCAACGAATATCGTCTGGAAGGTTGAGTTCTGACCATGCGCGATAGCAAAGAAGGCATCAGTACCGTTATAACCCGCTGCCGTACTGAGGTCAACGATATACTCGGTCATACTGATTGTCATATTTACCGTATCAAGCGGATGAAAAGTGGTGGCATCCACTGGATTCCCAATGGTTCCAACAATCAGGGAGCGTACATTGAAAGTGCTATTAGTTCTTGCATAAAAACGAACCCGCTTGTCTCCAGCGGTAAGATCATTGGTTCTCGGTGAAATGAGAATCAGTGGTGCTCCTAGTAATGCAGCATTATCAAACTCAACTACGTTTGGTGCTGAGAAGGGTTGATTAAAGCTAGAGGTCTGAATGGTGATACCCTGGAAATTGCTTGAAGCGAGTCCTGGGTCCTCAATCTTCTGGAAGCAACCTACATCCGTTCCAAAACTTAAATTATCCCAATCTGTAAAGTAAGGAGCATTAATAGCCGAACATTGGGTCTTAAAACAAAATGGCCCGGTCCAATTGGAGGTATCCCCTGCTGCACAAATCTCACGCACCCAAAAGCAGTAATTCAAATTAGGAGTCAAACTGCTCAGATTAACCGTATCATTACTCACTAATATGCTTGTATTTGCTGAGCTCCCCAAGCTACCTGATCCGTACTCTATTTGGAAGTTTCCACTAGAACCAGACGCAGGTTGAAAGCTTAAAGTGGCATTCATAGTGTCTACAGCCAAAACCGCCAAATTAGATACTTCCGGACAAGAAGGAATCACTTCATAGTTCACATCATCAATGTATAGCGTACGGAAGAGTGAATTGAGCCCATGGCCTATCGCAAAGTACTGGTCTGTGCCATTGTAACCGTTCGCAACCGTGATATCCGTTATATAGCGATCATGAGGATTCGCATCGGTAAGATCGAATGTATCCAGTGGATGAAAAGTACTGGCATCATTGGGATTGGATATCGTTCCAACCACAATTTGAGTCGGAGGTGAGGCTGCGAAACTCATTCTCGCTCTAAAAACGACTCGTTTATCTCCCAGCGTCATATCAGTGGTGGGAGGAGAAACAATCATCAAGGGTAAGAGCGAATTGCTATTGTCTAGCTCTACTTGCCTATTTGATGAAAAGGGAGATCCAAACTGAGTGATCAAAGCACCAGCAAACGCGCTGCTATTAAATGATGGATCTTCAATTGGGCTGAAGCAACCTAAATCCTTACCAGTGGCCAAAGCATCCCAATTTTCCAGATAAGGAGCACTAATCGGCGAACAAGGTGTGCAGAAAGAGAAAGGTCCGGCCCAACCGCTGCTATCACCGTTGGCGCAAATTGTACGCACTAGAAACTCATAGCAGTTTTGAGGATTTAAAGTGTCTATCACCACCGAATTTGAAGTAGTTACCACTTTGGTGCCTGCAGTAGTTGTAGTACCCTGGAAGAATCCACCTGGCCCAAACCAATACTGAAACTGCCCTGCTCCACTCGTCCAATTCAAGGTTGCAGTAGTATCAAACAGTCCACTAACATTTAGTCCCGGAGGCATCGGACAACTCACTACGTCAAGGCTTACATCATCAAAAGTGAAACCATCAGAGAAAGTAGTACTGAAGGAACCAAAACGACCACTTTGACCAAATCGAATTTGAGTGGTAGCACTTAGGTTTTGTCCAGCTGCAGTAATAAGTCCCTTAATATCCAGTCCCTGAACAGAGTCATATATCCCTTGTCCATTCCGGATTAAATCCAAATTCACAGCTTCTATCCAGGGATCAGCAGCACTTCCCCTCACCCAAACTCGATTATCCGGATTTGCTTCTTGCCCATGCGACATCACATAGAAACCTAATTCTACTCCACCAGCGGTGGTATAATTACTTAGATTAACCGTCATGGTAAAGAAGTTGCTCTGGACCGAAGGAGCCGATGGGGAATGATCAATAGTTGCGGCTTGCAGTCCGTTATTGTAATAGGCTGCTCCCGCTTGCCAACGAAGTCTTGAACTGGTTTCATCAGAAGCATCAAAACGCCAGCTATGTGTGGCTGCACATATATTGGTAGTACCATTAAAAGTCGGGCCTGAGGAATAAAGCTCAAATCCATCCACTAAAGGAAGAGTAGCCGGAGCGAGCGGTGCACAACCGGTTAACACGCTAAATGGACCTACCCAAACCGCGAGATCATTCGCACCACAAGAATCCTGAATATAGAAATCATAGAGGGTATTAGCAGTTAAGCCACTTACCACCGCGAAAGTGTCTGGAGTAGCAATGCTACCAGATCCCGCTCCAGGGCTAAATCCTGGTGGTCCCCAGGTCACATTTCCACCTAGAGAGGATGCACTACCAAACCAATTTAGATATACATCGGTTCCCACTGCATTCACCTGAGTAGTGAAGGGATTGATTGCCGGGCAAGAGGGTATGACATCAAAGACGAAGTCATCTACATAGATGCTTTGAAAAGTACTCTGTGCTCCATGCCGCAAGGCAATCACCTCATCGCTTCCATTGTAATTAGAATTGGCATCGAGAAACAAGGTAAATCGCTGATCGGCAGTACTTAGGGTAAAGCTCTGAATTACATTATAGACGCCAGGATTATCTGCATCAGGAATTGATACTACATCGATGGTTGTGTTACTGGTAGCTGATGTCTTTGCATTGAATTCAACCATTTTATTCAAGGCCGGCATACCATAGAAAGGTTGGAATATGAGCATCACATCCTGTCCACTGCCAGAGGCGCTACTATTTGTAAGCAATAGCTGTTGTGGTGGGCTGCTGGGGCTAAAGCCCGGAGTTATGCTAACTCCTGGCGTTCCGGTCGTTGTATTTAAGAAAGCCCTTAAACAGGGGAAGGCCGTGGAATCAAAGTCTTCAGTAAAACGAGCACTTGCATAACCGCAATCGGTGGTAAAGGACAAATTGGTGATTCTGGAAATACTGTCTCCCCGATCGCTGCAATCGGAAATAAGGCGCAAATCATATCCCGTATTTGGACTTAAACCACCGATTGTGATTGTATCGCCGACCGAGGTTCCTGTAGTTCCGGTCCCTTGAGTAAAGCCTCGCGGCCCCCATTCCCAGGAAAGCGAATCGGTAGTAGCTGTATAGGTGAAAGTAATGCTATTACTGTCTAAAGTGATGATCTGCACGTTAGACGGAGCCGGACATACCGGAAGAGTTCTAAAAGTTTGCGGTGCAGGAAAATAGACCGAATCGGTTCCGCAATACTCGGTGAGATAAACATCATAATCGGTATCAGGTAGTAATGGAGTGACAAAAACCGAAGGACTAGGGCCAAAATATGAACCTTGAAAAATCACCCCTGTACCTTGGGTAAATCCACTGATACCATATTCTAGTTTATAGGTATTCAATATAGAGCCTGGAGTCCAGCTAATGCGCGCACTATCGACGCGGATACTATCAACCATGAAGTTCGAAAACGGATTGGGGCATGACCCACCCAGACCTAGAGTATAGGTAACCGAACCTAAGAATCTGCGAGGATTATTGGGTGGACTGGGCATACCTCCACCAAAAGCAACACTATCTGAAACGTTAACCGTAAGGGTACCATCACCAAAAGTCACCTGATCGGCTGAAGTACCCGTTTGATAGCGGGTGTTCCCCGCAATAAATACCCCCACCGGAGTGTTTGCAGGAATCGCAATCACATTTGTCCCGAAGGGAATTGCGACTGGCGTAGTACTATTTGCACCGGTGATGGTTGCATTTTGAATAGCTTCTACCCATCCATTAGCCGTAGTGATGTTCGGTGGATTCTGAGTTCCGCCAATTCTGATCCAAACACTAGCGCTGGTAGTCCCTGTCGTAAACACATTACTAATGCTGGTGATATTGATTGGACTGGTTGAGCTAACCTGAAAAGTAATACCAGCCTGACCGTTGTTAGCTACCAAAGGAGGAGAAGTAGTAACAGTGCCTTGGCTGAACGAAATGAATGGTAAGGAAAATAGGAGAAGGAATAACAGTTTTCTCATAGCAGCAAATTGAGGTGATTCTGATTAGTTGACCTCCTCAAGGTACTGATTTGCAGGCATAAAAAAAACTCCGACCCCTTCTCGGCTTAGCCGAGATCGGAGTCGGAGTAATAATTATCTAATTAAGGACTCTTAGCGAATGCTTAAGCGACGGTGAGCAGTAAGTCCGCCGGACTTAACTTCTACCATATAGATGCCGCGAGCTAAGCTACTCACATCAATATCCTTGGTGTATTTACCACTTTCCATGCGATCGTTGATCTGAATTACTTCACGACCTTGAGCGTCGCGTAAGCGAATTTCAACATCGCCACTTCCTACTTCACGGAAGCTAACCTGTACTTTATGACTTGCAGGGTTAGGATAAACATTTAAGCTGTTAGATAGTGGGTTATCGGTAAGACCGATGTTCACATTTACTAACTGGCTAATGGTATCCGTTCCACAAGCATTAGTTACGGTTAAAAGTACAGTGTAAGTTCCGTTTCCAAGGAATACAACGGTATCCATCATTCCAGATCCGGTTACACCATTACCGAAGTCCCAGGTGAAGCTACTTCCATTCGCTGAACCAGTAGCATCTACGTAAAGGATAAACTGGTTACCATTAATAGTACTGCTTGTAGTGAATGCAGCAGTAGGCTGAGGAGCATTGGCAGTAGTTGCACTTACATTGATGTAAGATGAAGTATCACCTGTACAGGTATCGGCAACATAAATGTCATATGCTGTATTAGGACTCAATCCAGTAATGGTATATGGAGCCGTAACAATACCAGTGAAGGTACCGCTACCAGGAGCAAAACCACTTGGACCATATTCGATAATAGAACCACCACTGTTAGACATCCAGTCAACTTCTACAGAATCACAACCTATGTTGGCAGTTGCAACTAGCATAGTAGGCGCTAAACAAGGAGTACCTGTAGAACCAGCATTATCTACGCGAACGTCATCAATTGAGATATCACCAGTGAAAGAAGAACCACGATATCCTAAGAATACGAATCGGTAAACAGTACCAGAAAGGTTACTTAAGCTGATGTTATGGATAAAGAAGCTATCTGCCTGAGCAGTCTGCTGCGCACCCACAAGACTATCTAATAGCGTACGGTTTCCATTTGGATCCTCAGCAGCGATAACCAACTTGTTAATAGTAGCTCCAAACATGTGATAAGCAAAACTTAACTCTGGAGTGGTAAGACTACTGATATCTATCGATGGAGATAGTAACTCAGAAGGTCCGTTACCTGAAGCCGAAGTTTCGATGTACATATAAGTACCGCCACTAGCTGGATGTAAAGTTGCATCGGTAAATGGACCAGTACCTAAACTGTTCTCATTTGCTCCGGTTGCATCCTCAGACTCCCAATTGAAAGTAGTGTTGAAAGCCTCCCAACAGTTGTTCCAGCTTGGAGGTGTTCCCGTTCCTACGCCGATTGGGATATTCTCGAAATCGGTGAAATAAGGAGCCATAACCGTAACACAAGGAGTGATAAATGATCCAGGAGTACTCCAATCAGAAGTATCGCCAGGTGCACAAATCTCTCTTACGTAGAACGTATAGGCGGTTGAACCGGAAAGACCAGTTAACGTATAAGGATTCTGAGTAGTAGTAATTACTGAACCAGTTCCCTGAGCGAAAGCACCTACACCGTACTCAATCTCAAAAGTACCTGTACCGGCAGTCCATGAAAGATCAACTTGAGTAGCGGTTACGTTAGTAGCTGCCAAGGCAATTGGAGTAGGACAGGTAGAACCTTCCTCTACACTTACATCATCGATAGAGATATCACCGGTAAACGAAGTACCACGATGTCCCTGGAATACGAAGTAGTAAGTAGAACCAGTTAAGTTAGTTAATGGAATCTCTTGCAAGGCAAATGGATCCATCTGCTGAGCTTGTTGTTGACCGGCAATACTATCAACCAAGGTACGCGTACCATTGGCGTCCTCTGCAAATACTAACATGTAGTTAATAGTTGTTCCGAACATGTGATAGTAATACTTCAAGGCAGGATTGTTAAGAGCAGAAATATCAATCAATGGAGATTTCAACTCAGCTGGTCCGCCTGAACTTGAAGTTTCAAGGTACATATAGGTACCACCTGATACAGGGTAGAAGGTAGCATCGAAGAATGGACCTGTACCTGTACTATTCTCATTTGAGCCTGTAGCATCCTCAGATTCCCAACGTACCGAACCACTAATTGTGGTATGTGTCCAACAATTTTCCCAACCAGCAGGAGATCCGCTAGCAGTACCAATGCTGATACCTTCGAAATTGGTGAAGTAAGGCGCTAGGTAACCATTAAGTGGACATAGCGTAGAGAAACAAGTTGGTCCTGCCCAGAAGCTGGTATCACCAGGAGCACAAATCTCACGTACCCAGTAACAGTAAGCGGTACCAGGAGTTAAAGTGAACAGCGCTAAACTGTCAGTACTCATTAGTAATCTAGTATTACCAGGATCACCCAATGGGTTAATACCATATTCAACCTCAAAGCTGGTTCCAGAACCTGCTGCAGACCAAGTGAAGGTTGCAGAAGTATCAGAAATTGAGCTAGGGATTACGATATTATTACTTGGACGAGGACAAGTTGGAATACGCTCATAACGTACCTCATCGATAAGGAGTGCGTCGAAAGTACCACCTAAATCGTGAGCAAAGGCAAAGTGCATATCAGTTCCATTGTAACCATTTGCGGCATCCAGGTTTACGATATACTCTACAAATGCACCACCAAGGTCAATTGTATCCAATGCACTGAAGGTATTACCATTAGAAGGATCTGACATAGTTCCTACTAATAATTGAGCAGTATTAAAGGTGCTCAAATCGCGAGCAAAGAAACGTACTCGCTTATCACCCGCATCCAAATCATTGGTAAGTGGAGAAACAAGAATCAAATCATCTGTAACGTTGCTACTGTTATCCAACTCCACATAATTTGGAGGGGTCGGAGGATTGTAGAAGGTAGAAGACTGAATAGTTACCCCTAAGAAGTTACTACTTTGTAAAGAAGCCCCTTCAATTCCAGAATAACATCCAAGATCTTTACTCGCACTGATCAAGGCATCCCAATCTTCAAGATGTGGTGCAGAAATCGCAGCACACTGAGTACAGAATTGGATAGGACCAACCCATAGTGAAGTATCGCCAGGACCACAAGCTGTACGAACCAAGAACTCGTAGCAAGTCTGAGGATCAAGAGTATCAACACTTGTAGAAGTACCAGTACCTAAGTTCACCTTAACTCCGCCAGTAGTGGTTGTACCCTGGAAGAATCCAGCTGGTCCGAACCAGAACTCATTGTTTTGAGCATTATTGGCAGATAACCAGCTAAAAGAAGCTGAAGTATCAGTAATGCTGCTAGCAACAAGGGTACTAGGATCTGGACAAGATGGGGCCTCTGCAATAGCAACAGAATCAATAGCCGCATCACCACAACAACCTAATCCAAGCTGAACAAAACGAACCTGAATAGTATCACCTACAAACTGAGGCAGGTTTACGAATTCATCTTCCCAAGGTGCAGAAGAAGCACTGTTTAGGGCTCCGGAAATATTATAAACCGTAGTCCATGAAGCACCATTATCATTAGTTACATCTACACGTAAATCTGCAATAGTGTTATTGAAATTAGAACGGTGCTGCCAGAAATAAAGCGCTGGTGCAGTTAGAGAACTAACATCAATAATCGGAGAGTATAAGAAGGCTGAATCTCCTGAAGTGGAACCTGAAGCCTCAACATACATATAATTTACACCAGTAAGGTCATTCAATGGACCATTACCACTAGATGGACCAGTAGAACGAGGGATCCACTTAAATGGCTCAGAACCAAAGTTCACATCAGGGTCAGAACTCCAACATGGATCTAAGGCGTTATTGGCATTACTTCCGCTGGCAACCCAGCTTGCGCCATCAAAGTTTTCCAAGAATGGAGCACTGAATACGTTACAGGCAGTGGTGAAGGTGTATGGGCCAACCCATGGGCTTAAGCCACTAGCAGCACAACTGTCTCGTATATAGAAATCGTAGGTAGTTTGCGCTACCAGACCTGTCATAGTATACATATCTACATTACCGCCTACTGTATCGCGACCGATACCTGAACCGGCACCTGGTGTGAATCCGTTAAGACCCCACTCGATAACCGTGGCATCTCCTGCAGATCCACTTCCCCAAACACCTACGGCAACATTTACACCTACACCACTAACTCCAAGTGTGCTAGCCAATGGAGGATTACAAGCTGGGATTTGCTCATAAGTGAAATCGTCGATGTAGAATGTACGGAAGTTGTTTCCAATATGACGGAAAGCAATAAACTCGTGAGTTCCATTGTAACCAGCAGCCGTAGTTAATTCCATGAAGAACTGCTGCATGGTGTTAGTTAAACTGAAGGTATCTAGTGGAGTATAAGAATTACGATCTCCGATACTTGCAATAGTACCAACTTCCAGATCATTACCTGTGGTAAGAGTGGTCGTAGTCATTGCATAGAAATTGATGCGTTTATCACCTACCGACATATCCGAGAATTGCGGCGTAAAGAGCATCAGGGTATCTACGTTAAAGTTATAGAACCGGACCACATTCGGTGCCGATTGTGGAGTATAGAAAGTCGGAATCAGTTCTACATCAGCATTTGGTGCTGTGGTACTTGTTCCTCCAATTATTGCATTATCCCAACAAATAGGAGGAGAATCAATAGAGTCTGAATCAAAGTCGTTGAAATATGGAGCAGTAAGCGGGTTACAAAGGGTAACAAAGCTTACCGGTCCTATCCATCCGCTGGTTCCGTTTGCAGAATCAGAACAATCATTCTGGATATAAATATCATAAGCAGTGTTTCCAGTTAAACCACCAAGACCGATGCTATTAACAGTAGTACTATCGAAGTTGGTACTTGGTGAACCCTGGGTGAATCCACGCGGACCCCAGTTGATATTGTAGGCAGTACCACTTCCGGTCCAGGTTACGTAAGCGGAGTCGCTAGATACGAAAGTTACCTGTGGGCTTCCTGGGAACGGACAGGTCTGACAAGAATTAATTTCAATGTTATCAATCGCAACGTCTCCTTGGAAACCACCACCGTGGATTACCAGGAAGCGCAGATAAATCGCAGAGCCTACGTAGTTATCGAGATTGACACCTACATTTTGCCAGGGATCACCATTTGCAGTCTGAATCTGATCGACACTAGTGAATACTGTATTCCAAGGTCCTGTAGTAGTAGAACCAACCTGAACCCTAACGGTATCAATACCGCCACCGAAGGCGTGAATCCAGAAAGAAAGCTCTGCACTATTGAATGAACTAGAAAGATCGATTCGAGGAGAAATGGCTTCAATATTCACACCTGCACCAGTACCAGAGGTCTCGGTGTAGATATAGAAACTACCTGAATGAGCACCATTCGGGCCAGTACCTCCAGATCCTGTACCACCGGAATTGTAGTTCCAGTTAGAAGCAGTGTTACCAGAACCAAAGTCTCCGGTCCAGCCACCTTGAGTTTCAAAGTCATCCGCGAAAAGGATGCCAGGTGAACCTGTAGTACAAGTAATACCCTGTGGACCTTGAATAGGCGTATTAATAGAGATAGGACCTACTGTATCAGAAACGCCATTACCGCCACCACAATTGGTTGCGATATAAATATCGTAAGCTGTGGATGGGCTTAAACCAGTAAGAGTTGTAGTAGTAAATGGAGACTGAACAGTACTTGTCAACCATCCGGTGCTTCCAGGAAGTGTTCCTGCAGGACCGTAAAGAATTAAAGCTGAGTTATAAGAACCTGCCTGCGCCCAACCTAAATCAACAGTATTTGAAGTTAGATTCGAATCGGTGAAAGCAGTAGGTGCTGCACAAAGCTTAGTTGTTTGAAAGGTCTGAGGAGTTGGGAATCCAACGGTATCAGGACCGGCACAATACTCTTCAAAATAAACGTCGTAATTGGTATTTGCAGATAAGCCAGAAAGCACAACTGGAGGAGTAACCGGGCTTGTAGGATAAGTTCCTGAAACCACTGTGCCTGTGCCAGGAGTAAATCCTGCTGTTCCATACTCCAAACGGTAACCAGTGTTACCTGTACCAGGAGTCCAGTTTACTTTGGCAGCAGTTGCACTAATACTGTCAATCTGGAAACCGGTGAATGGCGTACAGTTACCTGTTACAGCCAAAGCATAGGTTACAGATCCTAAGAATCGACGTGGGTTGTTTACTAAAGAAGATGGAAGGGTTCCACCGTATCCAACAGAGTCAGCTACACTTACGGTAAAAGTACCATCAGTATAGGTAACCTGATCCGCTGAAGTACCAGATTGGTAACTCAAACCACCAGATACACAAACACCAACAATGGTATTCGCCGGAATCTGAATTGGCGTTGCTATGGTAATTGGCGCTAAGGCGGTACCATTAGCACCAGTAACGGCGCCACCAGTTACAACCTGAGTCCAACCACCAGCAGCAGAAACGTTAGGGTTACCGCCAGGGGTAACGCCTCCAATACGAATCCAAACATCTGCAGTTGTTACCCCATTGTTCATCAGGCTATTGATGCCTGTGATCTCAGTGGGTACCGTAGAACTTACATTAAAGGTAATCGCGTTTTGCCCGTTGTTATTAATCAAGGGCGGCGATGTTGTGATGGTACCCTGCCCTACAGAGAAGAGCCAGGCCATCGTTAGGAAAATAGAAAGTAGTACTCGTTTCATAGAAAAGTATTTATTCGCAGCTACTAAAATATCGATCAAATACCTAACTAGAAAACCGAGGCTGTACACGTGGCCCGATCTAGGTAGAATAAGCTACACAAGCATTAATCATATATATTTGAATTACAGCGCCTTAAACCTAAATAGTTATTGCAAAAAAAAAGTTAAAAAAAACAAGGTCCTGGCTGAACAATCTCAGAGAAAGCAAGTAACTGATTGTCCAACACTAAGCCTTTAAACCTTTTGATAAAGAAGGCCTATTAAATCAACTAATCTGACGGTTTATTTACACGTATAGAAATCGTACCTTTGTTGACCAATTTTATTAGCATGGAAGTAATTGATAATCAAGAAATGCGGCACTTTGAAGTGCGAGTGGGTGAGAGACTCGCTATCATTGAGTATCAAATACAGGAAAGGAAGTATTTCCTTACCCGCGTAGATTTTCCAAATAAGTTTAAGGAAGATGGCAGAGCGGAAGAAATGTTGGGAGTTTCTTTAAGTATGATTGAAGAAACAGGAATGCGAGTTGTTCCTATGACCAAGTTTGTGAAGGACTATTTCAAATCGCATCCGGAGCTTAAATCCCTATTACCGGTCGGAATCCATCTTTAGATTCTTGAGAACAAAATTCTACATCATTTTTTTGAGCCTTTTTCTGTTTCAGACTAAGGCTCAAAATTTTTGGGAACGATACTGGGAAAGCCTTACAGCAGAGGAATCGAATGACGGGAGACCAAGTTTTATCGTCTACCCCACCCTCGCCTTTGCCCCGGAAACTTCCTGGGAGTTTGGCTTGAGTTCACTTTACCTTTATTATGCCAAGGGAGATACTAATAATCGCCTAAGTGAATTCAATGCCTTTACCTTCTATACCCTTGAAAATCAGTATGGATTATGGTTGGATCACGCAAACTACGGGGATAAGGATAAGTACATGTTCCTGGGGCGATTGCGCTTTCAATCCTTCCCACTCTTTTATCATGGCATTGGTAAGGAGACACCAGCTGAGCCGCTTGCTTTAGTAGATGCTCAATACCTGCTTTGGAAAGAACATTTCCTGCGGCAAATCCGAGGATATTTTTATGCTGGATTATATACCGATATCCAAAATTTACCTCGACCTGTATTTGTAGATCAAGGGGAGGTAAACTATGATTTTCCCAGGGGCGCTGATGGCTCATTTAACTTTGGTTTGGGACTTTCTGCCGTATATGACGATCGTCGAAATGTATTGAATGTACGTCAGGGTAATTTCACCGAGCTAAGCTTCTTGCGCTATCACCCTTATTGGGGATCAGATTTTAACTTTACTAGCTTTCTGATTGATTCGCGGCATTTCGAAAAAGTTGGATCTCGCAATATATGGGCTAACCAGCTCTTAGGTCAGTTTGTGAATGGTAATGCTCCTTTTCACATGCTTTCCTTAATGGGAGGTGAGAGTATGATGCGGGGCTATTATTACGGTCGATTTCGGGATCAAAATTACCTCGCACTGCAAAGTGAGTTTAGGATGCTTCCCTTTCCTTTTGCTAAAAGATGGGGGGCCTCATTTTTTATGGCCGCCGGGCAAGTATATCCTAGTTGGGATCAACTTAATTTACAGGACTTTAAGCTTGCCGGTGGAGGCGGAATCCGTTTTTTAATCTTTCCCCAAAAAGACATATACACCCGCCTTGATGTAGCCTTTACAGAAGAAGGCCCAGGCTTTTACTTCTTTATCGGAGAAGCATTTTAAGCTTTAGGAGTTTTATACGATATATGCCATGATCGCAACATGAGAATGGCAATCCAAGGCAGCCAAGCCAAATGCAATTCCTGTGGAAGAAAGAGCCATGAAGCGAGCACTATGGCGTAGAAAAAAGGTAAAACCTGTAAGTATAGTCTTGACCATTTTCCAAATCTAGCCTTCCTGATTGAAGGGAACACTAAAAGATGAAATGGCAAGAAAATTAGAAGGTTGAAATTCCAGGCTGCAGCTTGATGGTTAGTTAAAAACCATAATCCCATCAAGAACAATCCCAACAGACCATTCAAGAGGAAAAACAGGGTATCAAACCACCGAAGTCTCCTTAAACTCTGATAATAGGTTACAGTAAGACCAACCACAATAACCAGTAACAAGCTAAAAGCATAAAGAGGTGTGAAAAAGGCCGCCTCTTCTATCGCTGTTTGTTCCCGAAGAACCCTAAACTCCCTTACCAGTGGTCTGGATTCGGTTCCTGTCTTTATCTGAGCCTTTGCAAATGCATATTCCTGAAGGTCAGGTAGAAACATCTCTGTCCTCAGGTCAGCAATCTTATCCATCGGCATACCCAAACATATATCGATTCCAAGGTCGCCCCAGGCTTGATACTTCAAATACTCATCACAGAGATCACGGATACTAAGGGATGGTTGATAATGACTTTCTTCTGGTAAAAGTAGATTCTGACCGCCCAAAGTTTCCTCCAATCCATCGCGTATACGAGTAGCGCAATTATCATAGAAATAGTCGTAGTAATAATCCTTGTTTTCAGGGGCGGCATTATCTAATAGAAAGTCAAAATAGTGCTGGGCCTGAGCCGAATCTAAATCCAACACTTGTTGATGCACAAAACGTCCTTCGCGGGCATAAACCTGAAAAAACCTGGTCCATTCGCTAACCGTAAGTTGATAAAGCAGATTTCCTCTAGCGAAGTTTAAATAGAAGTTGGGTTGGTCAAAGTCGAAGGTACCATAGTTGAATACCCAGTCTAAGCCATTTCTTGGATCTCTGACTCTTACTGCAGAATGCCCAAAAGCTGAGTAGAGTTCATTCTGACCGGGTCCGCAAGTGATTAAAGATATTTCTGCCCCCGGACTTAAAGTTCGCTGCGCCTGAAGGCCATAGGTCATCAATAGTAAAATTAGGTAGAGTCGCTTCATAGCACGAAAGTACTCTTTTTGCATAGGGTAACGAATCCTCGGTATTAGGGCTTCCTTAAGGCTTTGCGGGATTAAGATGAGGGTTTCTGGCAATAAACCACCAGGATAATAAGGCGGCCCCTATATCTGCAATGGGAAATGAGAACCAGATACCATTAATCCCAAGCCAGTGTGGAAGCAAGAGGATTAACGGAATTAAGAAGAATCCCTGCTTACTTAAGCCTAGTATAAGGGCTCTACGCGCTTGCCCGATGGCTTGAAAATAGGCCGAACCCAGAAATGATGTCGCCAATAAGGGGTTCGCAGCGAAAACCCATCGCATTGCTGGAACTGTCTGCTCAATAAGCTCTGGATCTTCGGTAAAGATTCCCACCAGCGGTCGGGTGAAAATCATTAACAAGAGAAAAATACCGGAAGCAATTCCGGTTGCCCAAAGAAAGGCCAGTTTACTTAAACTCCTAACGCGCTCATACAACTTTGCACCAAAGTTGAACCCGAGAATGGGTACATAGCCCTGCGTAATTCCCAGCACCGGGAAATTGACAAACATTAATAACCTACTGATAATTCCATAGGAGGATAAAGCCATCTCGCCACCAAAGGCGAAAAGAGAATTGTTAAGTACAATACTGAGTAAAGAAATGGTTCCTTGACGAGCCATTGTAACGGAGCCCAGCTTTCCGATCTCCAACATGATAGATCGGGATGGTCGTATGCAAGACCAGGTAAGGCTCATCTCTGAAGGCCCTAAAATGAAAAAACCTAAGGTATACAGACCAGAACTGATGTAAGAAATAGTGGTTGCCAGCGCCGCCCCTTCTATTCCCATATCCAAGACTACAATGAAAATTGGATCCAGAATAAAATTGAGAATGGCAGGTATGATCAGGGTGTACATGGCCAAGCGGGGATGCCCTTCGGCCCGAATGACATTATTGCTCATCATAGCCCAAGCTAGAAAGGGCACCGATGGTAGCAAAATCTGAAAATAGGCTACAGAAGGCCCAAGAACCTCTCCTTTACCGCCAAACAGACTTAAAATAGGGACCTGAAAAAACGAGGCTAGAATAACAAAGAAGAGAGACAAGGAAATAGTCATGAAGATCATATTCCCAAAAATGCGCTGAACCCTGCTCGTTTGCCCTTCTCCCATCGCTCTCGAGAGTACAGACCCTCCTCCAATACCGATCGCCATCCCTATACTGGAGATAAGGAAAGTAATAGGCATATTCACAGTAATGGCTCCAATGCCTAAACTCCCAACATAGCGCCCAACGTAGATTGTATCAACGATACCATAAATCGACATCATCAAAATACCGACCGAGGCAGGTATCGCCTGCTTCCGTAGCAAAGAGCCTAAAGCTTCCTTTCCAAAATCTTGTTTAGCATTCGCCATGAGGGCGCGAAGGTATTACTATTAACAAGGGGTAAGCCGGACTATAAAACAATCTAATAACTAATTAGCCTAAGCCTTAAATAAGACCGTGTTGACGCATCAGTAAACCAGCATTTGGAGTCTTACAAATTCCCTCTCTAAGGGTATAGTCAAAAAGCAATTCCTCCCCTACAACTTTCGACTCGAAATAAGCGGCGCGGAAGTTTTGGTTATCATCCGCCATATGGGCGATCTCTACATCGTGGGTCGCTATAAAGCCTTTTGCTGGTGCGGCTTCGATCTTTTTCAAGAAACCCCTGGTCCCCTCCTGCTTATCATTTGAGTTCGTCCCACGTAAAATCTCATCCAGCAGAAAGAAGCTTGTACGTTCAGTAGATAGCTGATTCAACAAGTCCCGCAAACGCAAGATCTCCGCTTGAAAGTAACTTGTATCTGCCCGTAAATCATCCTGTGGATTCATACTACAGAGCAAGCGATAGGGATAAGCACTAAATGATCGGGCCGAAACTTTAGCTCCCATTTGAGCAAGGATTAGGTTTACCCCAATACAACGCAGAAAGGTGCTCTTTCCACTCATATTGCTTCCGGTGAGAATAACATATTTCTCGGTATTGAAAACCAAATCATTAGCTACTCTGTCACTGACTGGAATTAGAGGATGAGAAAGCTCCAAAGCTTCAAAATGCTCCTCATCATTAAGGTGTGGCCAATTTAGTTCGGGATGATTTGCATGATAGTTTGCAATGCTTAAATAGGACTCCATATGGTAAAGTCCCTCCAGCCAAAATTCTAAATCACCGGCATTTCTTTTATGCCACTTCTCTAGTGCCCGCAGTCGGAATAGATGGTAATGGAAGAGCCCATTTAAAAATATCAATACCACCACATTAGCACTTTGATCTAAGCTACTAAGTAGTTCAGATAACTGTTTGAGCTTTTTAGATACTCCCAAGTCCAATTTGAACTTAGCCTTAAAACTTTTCCCGTAATCAGACGTGAATTCTTTTGCTTCCAGTTTGCCAAGTAATTGGGAAAAGGATTCTATTACTCCGCTAATCCTACCTACTCTTTCTAATTGTGTACGAAGAACTTTTGCTCTGCTTCCGAGCAGCGCAAGATTGAAAACGAAGGAGTAAAAAATCGGCATGAAGGTTTCAGAGGACGGCTCCTTTGTGAAAAACCAAAGACTTATCCAGACCCCTACAATACCGGCAATCATTAAAGGCCAATACAAATTGGGGAAGGCTTTAAAGGGCTGGAGTTTCCATTTCTGGAGAATGGCTATCAAGCCTTCTCGATCCTCAACTAATTCTCCTTGTGCCCGATAATGCATCGCCCAATCGGCCTCTGCTTCTAACTCTTTAAAAAGGTTTTGACGCTCCTTCCATTCCTCGTAGGGTGGGTTCATCATTTGATCAGCTAAAACCTCAGCTCCGGTTTTAGTCCAGCAGCGATTTAAATGATGATGCAATGAATGCTTACCAAACAAATCTAATTCCCGGGCATAGTTGTGTTTTGGATCGACCTTAATAGATACCACTTCCCGCTCTAAGACTCCTTTTAAACTACTAATCTCCTCCTTAGAAATCGAGGACAGGGAAAGGTAAAAGGCGAGCTGCTCCTTGGTCGATTCGTGCATTTTCACAAAGAATAGAAACAAGGGAATACCGGGTAGCCAGGCCCAAAGAAGCTGAGCACTGGCCGTAGGTTGCATCGCCAGATAGCTTATGAGCACCAGACTTAGAATTATAAGCAGGCGGGTCCAACTTAAAATACGCGCTCGACTCTTATAGTGCCTGGTCTTTTCTTCCGCCTCAATGCGAATGGAGTTTAGATACTCCTCTCTATTGGTCATCTGATTCGGGTCTATAACGAGGTTTAAGGTAGAAGCTTGAATCGGAAAAGCTGGTATAAGGCTCGTGAAACAGATTGTAAACGAATACCATACCTGCCTCATAACGAAAATAACGGAAGCCGGTTTGTTTTCTGGCTAATTGAATTTCTTGATCTTGAAGGGTAAAAACGCCATTCTCTCGCACCAGAATTTTGGGATCCTTTAAATCCTGATGAGTAATGAGGTAGAAACCATTGGGTTTTAATTGCAGATGCAATTCCATTTTAGACTCCTCACCCAGTTTTAGTACCCCGAAATAGTTTCCGGCAATTTCCCGTAATTCAGCTTCATCATTAACGGGAGCTCCACCGCAAGCCGAGAGCAGTAAAACCATAAGAACCATAGCATTTCGCATTAGGCCTTTGCCCTTTTCGCCCTCTCCCAGGTCGCTTTCTGAGAACCCTTTGCCCAACGGAAAAATCCGGCAAAAACCGCATAGTTCATCATCAAGAAATAGTAGGGCACAAAAAGAGCTTTAACCCGGATGGCCCGATTCTCTAAAAACCAGCCTAAAAGAGCCAATAGATAGAAAGCGATTTGAGCATAGAATAGGTACTCGTATATAGGTGATTTGTCGATCAGGAAGAAATTGAGGATAAAAATTAATGGTAAAGCCAAGGCTGAAATAGACCATCGAAGTACACGATGGGAGATGTATTGAAAACTTAACACAGGGTTGGGTATCGGAATCAAAATGGGCCAAAGTCTGGCCATAGATTGCCATCCACCTGCCGCGATGCGGACTTTACGTTTAAGCTCTTCCTTTACATTATCACTAGCTGTTTCAGCGGCAAAAGACTCCGGTTCATATTTAACCCTAAATCCTTGTTGACAAATACGCATGGTTTGCACAAAATCATCGAGAATAGTATCATGCTCCAGATCCTGAACCAGTTCACTACGAAAGGAAATGAGCTCTCCTGCAGCGCCGACAATAGTATATAACTCACTATCCAACTTCTTTAGGGTCGATTCGTATTTCCAATACAATCCTTCTCCTGCTGCACTTGCTGTATCGGCCCCTTTACTAAGCACTCGCTTCTCCCCACTTACTGCCCCCACTTTAGGATTACTATAATGCCTTACCAGATTACGAATACACATTGGATTGAGGTAGGTATTAGCATCGCAGAATACTACAATCGGGGTATCGACCATGGTCATTGCGCGATTTTCTGCAGCAGACTTCCCTGCCCTAATATCCTCATGAGTAAGTTCAACACCCTCTATACCTCGGATGATGTCTGGGGTTGTGTCGGTTGATCCATCAGTAATAAAAAGGATGCGAAGCTTTTCTTTGGGATAGTCAAGTTCCAAACTATTTTGCGCTTTCTCAGCTATATAGTCTTGCTCATTATAGGCCGGAATAACTAGAGTCACTTCAGGCTCGAAACCTTCTGGAAAGGTCTCTTTCTTAACAAAGATTCGCTTCAGTTTAACCAGTATAAAAAGTAAAATCCCATATCCCAGATAGGTATAAAAAACCAGGGCTAATGCCAGCCAGAATAGTAGTTCCATATCTAATCCTTCTGTTTGCTAAAATATTCCGGGATGCGTCTTAAATGAGTAGAAAGTCTTTGTCCCAAAGTTTTTATCAGAGATTCATCCACCAATACATTCCGAAGCGAAGAATGGGCAAAAGCTTCCCTGCTATCATCGAAAATGATTTTGCCGTGATTCATCATCCTAAAAGCCAAATCTCCATCTTCACCTCTCCCTACTCCCATGGTAAAGCCTCCCACCTCACGTGCGAGATCAGCGCGATATGCCAGGCTTCCCCCTAAGCAATTAAGATGGGGGCGTTTAGGGTGACGGATTTTAGAATTAACCCATCGGAGGTTCTGATAAATCTGTAAATCAAGGCTATACTTATTATCAAACGTGTAAAAGCAATATTGGCTGCAAGCCATTACCACTTCCGAGTCCTTAAAGTGACCTAGCAATGCATCAATCCAATGCGGATTATACAGATTATCACCATCAGCACTTAGTACAATCTTTCCCTTGGCTTCATCTAAACCGCGTTGCCGTGCTTCAGCCCATCCCGGCTCAAATTCATCCACAACCTTAACCCCTAATCTATCTGCTATTTCGCGAGTTCGATCACTAGAACCATTATTGACCAGTATGAGCTCCACCTTTTCCTTGCTCAATTGCTCACCCATGCTGGCCAGTGAAGCAAAGAGATAGCGTTCCTCATTTCTAGCAATCATTACAATGCTTACATCCGGATCCTCTATGGTATAGCGCTTCAAGCTAGCCTTACGATCCAGCCAATCTTGAGGTGTAATTTCATCTATACCTTTTGATAGATACTTTACCAGTTCCTGTACTGAAGGTAAGGGAAGGAAATTAGGCATTAGATGGATTTAGTTCTCGGTATAGTTTTAAGGTGTCTTTCGCGGTGTTTTCCCAGCTGAATTTCTTACTGCGCTCCAGACCTTTTGCAATATAGTCCTTACGCAATGCTTCATCGCTTAGCAAGCTGTGCATTCCCGCAGTGATGTTTTCAGGTTTCGTTACATCTACTAACAAGGCAGCCTCGCCAGCCACTTCGGGTAAGCTTGATTTTAAACCACTAAGCACCGGAGTAGCACACGCCATGGCTTCTAGCAAAGGAATACCAAAGCTTTCTCTTAAACTGGGATATAAAAATACCTCGGCCATACTAATGAGCGCAGGCATTTCTGAATTAGGGATATATCCAGTATTCTGAATCTGATCAAGATATTCTTCCAAGCCGGCTGCACTTAGATGTTTGCGAATAACTTCACGATCGAGATCACCTACCATCAATTTGATATCCGTACCATGCTCCTTACAATACTTAGCATAGGCGACCAAAGTATTGGCTGTGTTTTTCTTTGGATCGGTGTTCCCTAAAAAAAGTACATATCGCTCTGGAAGGTCATACTTGGTACGAATTCGCTCTAATTCGGAGGAATCCTCAATTGGCTGAAAGTGTTTACTCACTCCATTGTATACTGCTACTAGATTTTCGGAGGGTAAACGGGTGAAGTAGTTTTGAATGGTTCCCTTCTCAAAGTTGGAGACAGTGATAATCTTTTTTGCCGTCTTTACAATTCGATTCACTACATACTTGCGGTACAAATTGCCAAATAGCTGATATGGAGTGTATCCTTTGCCCAGGACATTCTTCACTTCCATATAGATGATATCGTGAATGGTAACCATTAATGGCACCGGGCAGGAAATAGGCGCTGTGTTAGAGGTGCAATGGAGAATATCCAATTTATAATGCTTAGCCAATCGAGGCAGCTTTATCTGCTCCCAAAGGGGATAAGCACCACCAAAACGAATGATCTTAAAATTCTGGGTCTCCTTGATAACCTGATCATCAGGGCCATCATTTACAAAAATGAAATACTCATTTTCCAAATCAATGTGCTGCAATTCCCGAATCAACTCCAGAACCACGAAATCCATTCCGTGCTTCTTTTGCCTAAAAATTCTCTGAGCTTCAATACCTATCCGCACTATCGCTTGCTTTGTGTGTTAAGTTGTAGAAATAGCCTCGCCAAAAAGATTGTGCCTGTCCAAACTCCCTTTTGAGCGCAAAGAACAAAAGGTTCTTGGGTAAGGCTACAAAGGTGAAATAAAGGTAGTTAATTAGTCTGGTGCTCCACCCGTAATTACGGCGGGCAAAAAGCAGGCGATTACGGGTTAAGTAATACACTTTAAGTGGGCTATTGCGACCGGTAGAAACCGATTCTTTATGCAAGATGTAGGAATGTCCAAAATACCAATTGGTATAGCCTGCCTGCCGAATTCTCTCGCTCCAATCAAGCTCCTCATAATAGAGGAAATAGTCTTCGCGCATTAAACCTACCTTATCAATTACCTCACGGGGAACCATCATTGCCGCACCATGATTGAAGGGAACCGGATAGCTTTTATCATACTGCCCATGGTCCTTCTCACCATCGCCAATACCGCTATTGCGGATGGTTACCTTATTCATATCCGTGCATCCTGCAAACTGAATAGTGTCCGGTTGATCGAAATATCGGATTTTGGGACTCAATGCCCCTAGATTTTCCTGTTTAAGCGCAAAGTCTATAATAGGACCTAAAAAATCCTTTGGTACTTCGGTGTCATTATTAATTAGAAAAATGTAATCCCCATCGCAGAGCGGTAATCCGAGATTATTCCCACCTGCGAATCCTAGATTCTCCTCCGACTTAATAAATTTAAAATGGGTGCGGGATTCTAACTGCTGCTCTAATACATCATTCTCAGCAGCATTATCCACGACGATACATTCCCAATTAGAATACTCCAACCCTTCCAGAGAATTCACCAGGGCCATGGTGACCTCGGCCTGCTTGTAGTTTACAGTAAGAAAGGAAACTTTGGGCTGGTGCACGTTTGGTTGTTAGCTATTGGGTAAAAATAAATTTGTTTAGCCCCTAAAACAAGCAATCGAGAAATTTAAATTTGTAGGAAGCTCCTTAGTATGCGCTATTTTCTGATTTGTTTTCTCTTACCCCTTCTAGCATTCTCTCAAGCCAGGAATAATCGAGAACTCCCAATTTTTGAGCCCATCCCCTACTTTGAAGCCGGAGACTCTCTGCAAGGATGGAGTCTAAGCTCTGATGGCCAGTGGATTTCAAGGCCAAAAACTATCCCTATGATCGGGATTTCACGCAATGAGGATTTCTATCAAAGAGAATCGAACCGCTTAGGGATTGATAATATCCAAAAGCTTCTGGCTTATAAGGTTAAATACGGCAAGGATACCTTAATCTGCTTATTAAAAATTTATCGCGATGGAGCTTTTAAATATCCCAATCGCCGGAAGGGTTGGAAGGAATTTACGGCTGGCTACTTTTGGCTGGTTCGCTATCGGGATTTGAAACAGGCTCTCAACTATTTTGAAAAGCAAGATACAGGAGAAGCTTTTGTATTGAGAATAAAGTCTTTGGAAGGAAGATCCATAAAGGAGATTGAAGATGAACGAACGGTGCTCAAGAAAATCATGAATAGCACTATCGTTAAACCCGATTTTGACCGAAACCTGGTGCTCACCATTCAAAGTAGCGAAGACCCTAATCTTATCCGTATGCACCTTTGCTCGCTGCACGTGATTTTCACCGATGTAGAGGGCGTACGTCAGAATTTCACTAAAAGAGGTCGATCGGTTTATGGTTCAGTGCGGCTTTTTGATTACGTCTATTTCGAAATGAACCGAAAGGAGTTTTTTGAGATCCTGGACCTGGACTCCAATTTTGATCAGCTCTTACAAGAGAAGATGGATCCGGTGTTTCAATCAGCGCCAGATAGCCTTTATGATGATTTAGACTCTCTTGATTTCGACTAGCTCTGATGAAGCTGGAAATACCACATAAGTATCGAGATTACCTCAAATACCTCTATGCCATTCTATTTGGTATAGTAGGCGGGATATTCCTGGCTAAGATGGAAATAGCAGGGGCCCTATTGCTTTTAGTGCTTCCGCTAATTATCGTTTTCCTGTACTACTTCGCCACTAATCCCAAACTCGGGCTCTATACAGCATTCATTATAGCTTTTTTGGTTCCTACGGTAGGACGTTATGTGCCAGCTAATATTCCGCTTGGACTAGGGGTAGATATTTCCCTGGTTCTCACCTTGATAATGATGATTTTACGGGACTGGAAAAAAGTTGACTTCTCAGGCTGGAATCACATCTATTCCCTTTTAATGATTGTATGGATGGGCTTCACGATCTTTCAGATTGTAAACCCTATGGCGCTCTCTTTACCCGCCTGGTTTTATGCGATGCGAGGCTTATCTCTCTATCAGATGCTAATGGTGCTGATTTGCTTCGTCCTTTTTAGAGACAAGCGCGACTGGAAGACATTTATCCGGGTTTGGCTCATATTCTCGGTTATCGGAGCCCTTTGGGGTTTAAAGCAGAAGTTTTTTGGATTAGATGCCGCCGAAAACCGATGGCTGATGTCAGGGGCTTACGTTACGCATCTTCTTTTCGGGAAACTTAGAATCTTCTCCTACTATACCGATGCCGGAATATTTGGACCGGCCATGGGTTCAGTAACCATTTTTGCCGGCATCATGGCCTTGGGGCCCTGGTCCCTGCGCAAGCGGATTCTCTACGGCATCATTGCAGTACTCTGTTTGTATGGAATGTTGATATCGGGTACAAGGGGAGCATTAGCGGTGCCAGGAGCAGGGGGCGTTCTCTATTTAATTCTGATAAAGAATAAACGCTTATTAATCGCAGGTGGGAGTATCATGCTTTTTGCTTTCGTATTCCTTAAGTATACGACTATTGGCTCGGGCAATTATGATATTCAGCGCTTACGATCGGCACTTGATCCCAATGATGCCTCCCTTAATGTTAGGGTTGAAAACCGAAAAATGCTCAGGTCTTATCTATCGGATAAACCCTTGGGAACGGGCATCGGAAGTGCCGGTTTCTGGGGGCAAAGGTTTACTCCCTGGACCTGGATGGCGAATTTCCCGACTGATGGACTCTATACCAGGGTTAGAGCGGAGACAGGAGTAATCGGCTATACACTTTATGTCTATACCTGGATATTCTTGCTGGTCTACGGCTCCTACACCTGCTGGATGTTTAAAGATCGAGAACGGCAGTACTATGCTATGGCCGCCCTTGCAAACTATGCCGGGATACTGGCGGCCTCATACGGCAATGAAATCTTGATCCAAATGCCGGTCAATTTCTCCGTGATGGTGCCACTGGCCTTTGTGTTTACCATGAAATACTGGGATGAGAATGGGATCTATAAGATTCCGGAAGAACGACGGAAGAAAATCTTCAAGTAAGAATCTTACAATCGCCCTTTAATAGTTTTGGTATCGCGTTTACGCCCTCTACCAAAGCCTGCGGTTTTAAGCTGTAGGCTCAATATTCCCTTAATGAATTTACGCAACCAGCTGCGGTCTTTTTCAATTTCACCAAGCACCGAACTCATATAGTCAGGTTCAACTCCATTCAGCAAAAGCCGAGGCTCAAATCCTAGTGTCTCAGTAAAATCCTTGAGGGCCGTGGCGTCTGCTCGATTCCAGTTTCTAAAGGCACCTGTAACGCAAATGGAAACATTGAATTGATCCAATAGATTGAGTGGATAGGGATTGGTTAGAACCGCCCCTAAAACGAGGAATACATAGTCATAGAGCAATGGATCAAATCCCATTGGGATCAGCTCTGTAACGTGCTCGGTATTCACGAAATCCTTATCGCTCTTATAGTGGATGAAGTCATAAAATGGCGTCTCCGCTTTTGGTAATTCCTTAGGCGACATAACCAGAACCCGCATATTCAAGCTGGCTAGTTCATTAGCCATCACATGGGTGGTTAGCAATTTACCATCCGCTGGGCGCGTACCGAAGACCAATATGTTCTTAGCCATTTGCCGCGAACCACGATCCTTGGATTCCAAACGGATGTTTTGTGCTATTAAAGCGGCCGACTTCTCGTGAAGCCATTCGAAGTTCACACTCTTCACTTCACTTTTAGCAGTAAGATCAGGATAGGCACCAATCAATTTAAGCCCGGTGTGCTCTTCTCCTCTCTCCGGAGTGCGAATGGTGGAATCCAACAATTCTTTGAGGATAACAAAGAGTAAGGGCACAATGAACCCTACTACAAAGGCCACCATAATGAGCATATTCCTTTTGCTCGGATTCGCCGTATGCGGGAATGGTGGTGGTTGCGTTACCACTTGACCTCCGCTGGATACCATCTCACCTTTCTGCCTCAATAAGGCTTGATTTAAACTGTTTAATAACTCCAGGTAGTTGGCCTCACGGATATCAATATCTCGTTCTAGTCTGGCAAAACGAGATCCTAAAGGGGCATACTTATCATACTGCTCCCGGAAATATTCCTTTCGTTTAAGAAAAACCTGAACCCTTGCATTTGCCGCATCCAGAGACAGGGTGGCATCTAACCAGGCATCAATAATGGTAGAAACCGGAATTCCATCTGTGGTGCGACTGTAAGAGTAGCGCTGAGCCAACATATTGCGTACCTCTTCCTCTAACAACAAAGCTTTGGAACGCAGCTTTTGCAAGAGGTCTGCATCATTGAGGTAAGTCTCGAGCTCTGCAATTTTAGAACGTAGATCAATCAGCTCCTGCTTCTTCGCCAAAATATCATTGCCAAGCTGGATCATTACATTGTTAAGCGCCAACTGCTGCTCTAGTTTACGAAGCGCTGCCAGGGCCGCTTGTTGCTTGGCGATCTCAGCCTGGTACTCATCCTCCATGCGCTCCTTCTCAATGGTAAGAGAACGAGTTTGTTCCTGATAATTAATTACCCGGTTTTGAATACGGAAGGTTTGAAGGCGGTCTTCCGCGGCGGTTAATTCATCCGCGGCCTCGTCTACTTTAGCCTGGAAATACTCTACTACACTAGCACTTTGACCCGATTTAATCATGGCCATGTTCTTGGTAAATACCTCGATTAGTATTAAAAGGGTGTTTTGAGTTATTCCAGGATCGTTAGAGGAATAGTAAATCCGCAGAAGGTCTGAACTCTGAATCCGACTTACCCCAATATTGGCGATGCGCTTCCAACTGTAGGGAGAGCCCGCCACTTCAAAAGTGTTCTTTACCCTTTCTTCATCCCAGTGGCGTTCTTTGTAATTGCGAACCTTTCGTAGGGTATTATCCACTGAATAAGGATCCAATAACTCCTGTTTCAAGCTATCGGGCATCTTATACTGGAAGTCTCCCCAATTCTGTTCATTTATATAGGCGGGATGCGCGGAATCAAGCATCATGTGCTGCACCAAAAGGCGCATTCCCACCTCTTCCAGAGTCTTTCTGGATTTGATGATATTGATTAGGTTATCGAATTCAGTGGCCGAGGTAAGGAAGTCCACCTTTACATTTTCAACCGCATCGATGTTTATTCCTGAGGCGATTCCGGTGAAGACCTCAGCCTGACTCTCATAAGTCTTAGGTAAGTTATTGGTGAAGATATAGGTGACCACAGCCAGCGCAATAGCACACAGCAGGAACAAATTAAGGTTCCTATTGAGAAGTCTAAAAAACTGGATTAAGGTCATTCCTAGTTATCGTTAAACTTGCTGAAAGGCACACCCACCAAACGCTCTAATCTCCGGTAGGTATCATAAAAATCCGTTTTCAGGGTAATGTAATTTGTCGCCCATTTGGTACGCAAATCTGCGTTTTGCCCTAGTTCATCCAGGGAGATTTCACCGCGTATGTACTTCGCCTCCGACTGCTCATAAATGAACTGAGCTGATTCCTTTGCATTTGTAGCCTCCTTAATTAAATCTCTTAACATAAAGAGGCGACTGTAGGTCTCCTCCACTTCTGTCTGGATTTCAATAATAGTTCGATTCTTCTGCTGTTCTTCCGCCATACTCGCCGCCTTGGACATCTTTCCAGCATCCCTCTGTCCGAAGAACATACTCAGCGGAATCTGCGCATTTATACCATATTGGAAACCCTGGACAAAAATGGTTCCGTCTGCAGCAGAGCCAGTGGTTCCTAAGTTATAGTTGGAAAAAACACGAACGCCTTCCATCCATTGGTTCCGGCCAATGCCAATCTCATACTCGAACATCAACTGTCTCTGACGATAGTACTCAATCTGGGGATTGTTAGCCACCGCTGAATCAATAAGGAGATTCAAAGGCGGCAGGTAATCCGCCAAATCGATGATCAAAGAATCCTCATTTGCCGCACCTTCTGTTCTACCAAAAGTCTGGGCACTAAGATTTGATGAAATAAGGAACAGGCCTAAGCCCAAGATTACAATTAGCCTCTTCTGCATTAAACGTTTTCTTTTTGGAAAAGCGCAGGTACGGTTCTTAGGATCAATCTGATATCATTCCAGAAGCTGAAATTCTCAGCGTACTTATTATCCAATCCCTTGCGTTCCTCTTCACTCATTTCACCACCACCGCGCTTCTCAACTTGCCACAAACCGGTAATCCCGGCAGGTGCAAGAAAGCGTTGACTCCAATCGTCGGAAGTAAGTTGCTCTGCCTCGTACAATGGTAAAGGTCGGTTACCCACAATCGACATATCTCCTTTAAGCACATTAATCAACTGCGGTAATTCGTCAATACTCGTATTGCGAATAATTCGACCCACCTTGGTGATACGTGGATCATTCTTGAATTTCACAAAAGTACCCGCTGCCTGTTTGCGACGAAGTTCCTGATACTCTTCTTCCGTCATTGGGGAGCCATCCTTATTGATCAACTGGGGAGCAGTACTCGGAGCAGGGCGTTCCCTTGGAATTCCGCTGCCTTCCTTCTCATCTTCTTTATTGGCTTCCTCGGCGTATTGATTCAAATGCTTCAATTCCTTTAAACGCTGATCCGCATCGGTGTACATCGAACGAAGCTTGTAAAAATCAAACACCCGGTATCCGGTACCTACCCGCTTTGAGATGTAATAGACTTTTCCTTTCGATTCCAAGCGAATGGCCAGTATTATTACGATTAGTAAGGGTGATAGTAACAGTAAAGCCGTACTGGCTACTGCGATATCAAATACCCTTTTTGCAAATGGGATGTTATACTCTGTTCGGCTCCATTCTCGGGTCTGATGTAAACGCCAATCCAGCATCGAATGATAGAATGGAATCTTATCGATTACCGTTTCAAGCTGCTCCTTGTTCCAGGCCACTTCCATTATCCCTTGCTTGAGGAATTTTTCTCGGATAACCGGCGATATCCAATTACCCACGAGGATAAAAGGTATACCCTTTTCGTTTAGTAAACTGGAGTAGCGACTGAAAACCTCATCTCCTCTTAGACCTTTTAGTTTGGTTTCGGAAATAACCAGTTCCACCTCATCCAGGTTTTCCAGTTGATTGTAGAAACCTACTACGTTGCGCACATGCACTAAGCGGTCTTTAAACTTCGAGTTGAGAATTTCAAATACCTCATCCAGGTCACCAATGTAAATAACCTTTTTCACCCCTTCAGTCGAATTAAATTATCAATTCGCAATCGGAGTTCTTCCGGGTTAAAGGGCTTAATCAAATAATCATTAGCCCCAAGTTTTAAGCACTTAATACGCTCGGTACTACTCTCTTCACCAGACAAAACGATTAAAGGTACATCGTAAAAGAAACCACTTTCGCGAATTCGCTGTATATATTCGAATCCATCAATCTCCGGCATGTTCAAATCTGCCACCACCAAATCGGGGATATTTCCAGAATACATCCACTCCAGAGCTTCTTTACCATTTTCAAGAGCTACTACTTCATAGCGATCTTTTAGGATTTGCTCCAGGAGCTTTAGCATTATCGGCTGGTCGTCAATGACGAGGACCTCTTCGCGTTTGTTTGCTTCCATTTAGAGTTGTTTGAGTTGTTCAAATGCTTTGTTGAGTTCTGCTTCCACCCTCTGCAGCTTAGCTACTGTTTCATCGTTATTAATTCCATTCTTCCCCATTTGCTCTAAATCACGAATATCCTGCGTGATTGCATCGATGCCGAACATATCCACATTTGGCTTGATCTTATGTGCAATGGCCCCCAAACTTGCCAAATCGCCACTGCCATGTGCCGATTTCATTTCCTCCAATTGTCCCGGGGTATGCTCAAGAAAGGTATCCACCATCATGCTAACGAATTCCGCATCCCCGCCACCAAGCTCTTCCAGTTGGGCCAAATTGTATACTTTGTCTGACATGTTTTGAATTTAATTTAGGTTGATTTCCTGATTCTTTATCATGCGGTATAGAGTACTCTTGCCGATATCCAGCCTTTTTGCCACTTCCACCACATTGTTGTTATTTTTTCTGAGGTAATGTTCGATAAGCCGACGATTGTATTCCTTAAGGCTTAAACCCTCGGATACTAAGGTATCCATTTCATCACTAACTGAATTAAAATTGAGGTCTTTTTCCTCAATAATACCTTCATCGCAAAGCACGGCAGCTAATTCAATTATAGCCTTCAATTCTCGCACATTACCAGGCCAGGGATAGGTCATAATTCGCTGTTGTGCCTCCGCACTAATCCGGATATCTTCAAAGCCATTTTCCTTGATAAAGGCTTGTAAGAAATGCTTGGCCAGGAGCATATTATCACCACCTCGATCCCTTAAGGGTGGAAGGTGTATAGGTAGGCCTAAAAGTCGATAGTAAAGGTCTTCCCTGAAATTCCCCAATCGCACTTCCTCCTTGAGATCGCGGTTGGTAGCTACCAGAATTCGGGCATTCACCTTAATGGATTTATTACTACCCAAACGAGTGAGTTCCTTTTCTTGAATAACCCTGAGTAATTTCGCCTGTAGATTGAGGTCCATCTCTCCTATTTCATCCAGAAAAATAGTACCTCCAGTTGCCTCTTCAAATTTTCCAACTCGCTTGGAAACTGCGCCGGTAAATGCTCCCTTCTCATGGCCAAAGAGCTCACTTTCCAAAAGCTCGGCTGGTATTGCAGCAATGTTTATCGAAACTAAAGGCTTGTCGCGATATTTGGAATTATAATGAATGGCCTTGGCGACCAATTCCTTACCTGTCCCGGTTTCACCAGTAATGGAAACCGTTATGTTCGTTCTGGTCGCCTTTTCAATCAGCTTGTAAACCTTCTTAATACCTGCGCTGCTCCCAATGATATTGCTAAAGTCATACTTCAGATTTACCTCCTCCCTCAATACATCAATCTCCTTTCGAAGTCTGGCGTTTTCACGGATGTTGTTCAAGGCATTCCAAATACGCTCCTTGGCATTTACATCTTTAACGATATAGTCATAGGCCCCTTCTTTGAGTAGATCAACCGCGGTTCCTACATCCTCCTGACCGGAAACAATGAGAACCGGAAGGTCAGGCATTTGACTGCGAATGCGTTTAAGCACCTCAATACCACTAAGATCGGGTAAAGAGTAATCCAATAAAACACAATCGGGGATACGATGAAGCGAGTTAAGGAATGACTTAGCATCACTGAAATGCTCCACCTCATTATCGGGGTTTAATCCCAAATGGTGAACCAGAACTTTGGCATAAGGAATACTATCCTCTACCACAAAGATTTTCATCAACGACATAAGCGCAGCACTTCTCCCAAATTTAGTATTTACTCTCCATTTGGGAAAGGTGTTCCACCTTGTAAAGGCCTAGTTTCTCACAGGTTTTTTAACAAAGTTTCGAATTTGAATGAAGCCTAGTTTAAACCAAAAGAGTAGTCGCAATGGGACTCGGTCGCGCATGTAGAAAAATCCTAGGAAAGTACCTACCCCGAAGGTGAGGATAGATATTGCGGCCACCCAAGGAAGACTCTCAAAGAAATAGAGAACCACAAGATCGCCTACTATATTGGTTATCAACATTAAGATGACCTTTCGCATGTTGATCTGAGGGCGATTTAAAACATCCAAACCAACGCCTGCATAACGGTCCAAGGCGGAGAAAGCCATAAAAATGGAGAATATCCGCAGGATGATTGCCGAATCGGCATATTTAGCTCCACCCAGCAAAACCACCAACGGCTCTGCAAAAATGAAGCTACCAATTGCCATTGGCAGGAGGATTACAAATGCGAAGGAAGTGGAAGCCTCAAACTCGCGCTTAAACTGCTCTTCATCACCTGATTTATTGGCCTTTGCCAAACTGGGAAAGGAAAAGCTAACCAGTGCTCTTAAAGGAATGTCGATCAGGTTTACCAAACGATTGGGAATCTGGTAAATAGCAACAGCCTCCGGGCCCAGAAATATTCGAATAAGGAAGTCATCACTCCCTCGTAGCAAGGTCCCTCCAATCAAAGTGCCCATGGTAAAACGACCAAAGCGATAAAGCTCAGTTAAACGTTTCCGGCTCTGATGTTTTAATTGACGCAGACCATCCCAATCGAAAATCAAGGCGATCCAGCTGGGATTGAGATTGGCAATAACGGAAACGATCATGGCCTCCCACAAACCATACCCCGCATAGTAAACCCATACTATACCAATGAAATTGAAGAACTGATTACTCAGTCGTAACCAGATCAGAAGATCGAATCGAAGATCTGCATTAAGGCGCCACTGAGCAACATTTGAAGGGATAGTCCCAAAGGCTTGAATAGGGATGAAAATGGCGTAAATCAATACCTCTTCACTGGGTTGAAACCAATACCAGATTAGCATTGCCAATGTTAGTGGTCCGGCAAAAACCAGAGTACTCCAGAATGCAAAAACCCAGGAGCTTGCTAAAATCTCCCGCTTCTCATTGTCATCATCTGATTCTGCAATGAACTTAATAAGAGGCTTACCTACCAAACCGTTCCGAAGCATCTCGAAGGTAGTGATCATTGCGAGGAAGATCCCGAAAATCCCGAACTCCTCTTTAGTAAGCGCTCGGGCCATATACCCAAAAGTGAGTAATGCAAAACCCGCTCCCAGCACGGAAGTGAGCATACTTAAGAACTTTTGGGATTTTAGTTTTTGCAGCAAAGTGTTAGGCTAACCAATGACTTAAATCTCGTTGTAGAAGATCCTGAAGATTTCGGATATCATCCTGATAGATATCCTGCACTATTCGCTTCTTTAATCCCGTGTCCATATCTGGCTTTTCCAGGTTCTTATTCCGAACACCGTTTAACCAGCGATTCACGGCTACCGATTTTTTAAGACTTCGGTGCAAACCAGGCAGCGTGCGTTTCATAAATACAATTGGCGCACTGTCCTGACCAATTAAAGCGTCCACCGATTTGTTTTTAACCTTACCACTCTTGTTATAAACCACATCTGTGCCCACCTTTACATCGGGATCAACTCCAAGGAACTCAAATGCTTCGCGAACGACTTCATCTGTTTTACCAATGAAGTCTTCATAGAGAAAGACCTTAATTTTATCTCGATCAAAATTCTCAAAATAGGGTTTAAGTTGCCGATAGTAAAAGCCCTCATTTACCAAATCCGGCCGACGCCACCAGATGGAATCCCGATTAAACACTTCGTTCAAATCACCACCTTGAGGAATTTCATTCTCCCTTACCAAATGGAAATAACGTGAAAAGATACGATCAGCTGGATGGCGCAGTATGGCCATTAGTTTTGCATCTGGGACATAGTGCTTAATGCGCTCCCAGGCCCCGGTATTACTGATGTAGGTATTAGAAACCTCCCCTTTTAGCTGACCTGTTTTCGCCGCCTTGAACAGTTTGTGATAGTCTTCAAGCTTGTAAACCGACTGATAGTAATGCTCTTTGTCGGTCGGATCATCTAAGGTCTCAGGGTCAAGCAACTCATAGGCAAAGAAATTGGGCTCCTTATCTCCCATGAAGATTTTTGGATGTTGATTAAGGTATTCATGTAGGGAGGTTGTGCCAGACTTACCGGCTCCAATCACAACAAAATCAGGGAGTAGATGCTTTTGTTCCATGTTTTTCTTCTTCTAATTGCTCGATAATCTTTCCAAACTCATTCACTCTTCCGTACCAGGAATTTAATTTGGCAAATTCAGCTCTTGCTTTTCTTTTCTCAGGATTATCAGTATCGATTTCCGTTTTCAATGCTTTCACAAAGTCCTCTGCATTGGCATGAAGAGATGCAATTGATTCAAAATCGCCTAATTGACCAAATCGAGTAGAGATGACCGGTATGCCAGTTGCAAGGTACTCGTTGATTTTTAGAGGATAAACTCCTTTAGTAAACTCATTAATCTCAAAGGGAATAATCCCAACTGCACAAATTTTAAGGAATTCCGGAAGCTCCTTCACAGATTTCGACCCAAGGAGTTTCACATTGTCATATGCCTTTAAGATCTGTAGAATGCGATCTTCCATTACCTTGCCTACAAAGTGGAATTCATAATCAGGATAGGCTTTAAAACAGGCTTCCAGCAGATCGTAATCGGATCTAAAATCTATGGCACCTACATATCCAATAATGGGTTTTTTGGCCTCTTCGGTGTAGCCTTGATGAAAGAGGTCGAAATTCACTCCGTTCTTCACCAACATACACTTTGAAGTAAGAGGCTTCTTTGTTTCTAGTAAGCCCTGGGATGTTACTACGGTCGCATCCACCATAGGTAAATATTTTGCCTCAGCTGGTGCACCGTGCTTCGCCGCCCAATCCGCCGCTGAAATCTCATCGTAGCAGTGGTAAATCTCTACTGAAGCGGGAATAGCGTCCTTGGAATAAGCTCCAAAATCAGGATTAAATGAATTAATCAGAATCAAATCATTATCCATCTTCAGCTTCTTCAAAGCGCGGTTAATGCTACGATTCAACTTTTTTACATTGCGCTTGTGGAACCATTCGTACAGGGCTCCCTGGGGGAGAAAATTAGTAGGGAATATTGGCGGAGGAGTAAGCAAATGCAATACTCCGCCCTTTTCATGAGGAAAACTCTGAATTCGACCTTGCCAACCTAAAATGCGCGTAAAACCCGGGTCCTTAGAGCCCTTTAAAAGTCTCTGAAAAGCGTCTTTCCAGGTAAACTGATAATCGACGTATAGTACTTGATTGTCTTCCGAAAAAACCTTGGTAATCTCGATTACGGTCTTTGCATACTCATCAAACCAATTGGTTCTGCTGTAGCAAACAATATTCCTGCCTTTGAGCATTAAGCCTGGGTAATAGGCTCAAATTACGGGAAATATTTAATTCCTATCGAAGGATTAAGGGATAAGTACGAACAAAATTAGAGCTGCGTAAACGAAGGATATATGAACCAGCATTCAGACCCTTATCTCTTAGGTCAATGAATGAAGTTGAAAGAAGCCCTTCGGCCACATGCCTACCGTTCAATTCTACTAATTCATACTGAGCAGTTTCTAAATCCTCATGCCAATTGCTTAAACGAATTACCGCCTCGTCTTGAGAAATGGGATTTGGATAGGGCTCAATACTTCTCAATGGTCCATAGTTCACCAAATCGATATTGGCGGGTATTAGAGCAACTTGCTTATTGAAGGGCACACCATGCACCAGGTTTACAGTAACCGTGTCATTTAAATATCCCGCTTTGCTTACGACCATTTGAAAGCTACCAGATGCCGCCTGACCATCACGGAAATTCCCGAAAATGTTGGTAGTTCCGTTCATATTGGTGTTTTGCACTCGTACCCGAGCGTTAATCAGATTTTGACCGCTTATCGAATCGATTACCGAAACATAGAGATAGCAACCTCTGGTATAATCGCTGCTCAGAACAAAGAGACCTCGCTGACGATCGGTCGCCAAAATGTTCCCGCTGGGCAGATAAGGATAGGCTCCCCAACATCCACTAAAGCCATCTCCGGTATCCAGTGAAGTATCGTAATAACCTGTTTCCACCATTAAGCCGGGTTGACTAACATCCACAATTTGTACTCCTGAAGTGTAATAACTATTCACAAGGAAATCATCGAAAAAATGGGCATTATGGGGAATCACATTAGTGCCAAAGCTGGTACGAATACGATCCAGTTCCGAAATATTATTTAAATCACTTACATCATACTCCGCCACAAAAGCAGAGGTTTTTTCATCGGTGGTAAATACGCGACTATTGTCATCACTAAACCAGATGTTATGTGTGAAATTAAATGGCGTATTGAAAGTAGCCATCACACTTGGGTTGGATGGATTGGTGATATTAATCGGAGCAAACAGCCCATTATTCACGGCCGCTCCCCAAAGGGTATCGCCACGAGCTACGCCATCGTGAAGGTAATAAGTATCGAAAACCCCAAGCAAAGGCGGATTAGTAGGATCTGCAGCTACATCAAATATTAAGGCCCCTCCTACTCCAATGTTAGAACCAAATAGGAAAAGCTGACCCGCTTCCTCGTCGATATAGATATTATGAGCACGATTTAAAATGGTGGTATTCCCTCCAAAAGTAATGGCTGGATTACGCGTATAAGTCGTAGGAAAGGTATTCCCGATAGTCGTCATATCGACAATGAAGATTCCATTACTAGTACCACTGTACACATCATGAACCGTGTAAGCATAATTACCATAGGTCTTCATATCTCGCCAAATGGAACTGGCCCCAGGGAAAAAATTGGTTTGAACCGGATTAGCAGGATTGGATACATCTACAATGGAGAGTCCATTTTGTACTCCAACCAAAGCATATTCCTTTCCGTTGGCGGTATCAACCCAGCCCCAAACATCGTTGATGGTTTGGTTGTAACCTAAACGCCCTAGTTCAGACATGTCTAAACTTGCCTGAGCGTGGGTATAAAAAGAGAGTAATAGGAAGCTGCTAGTCCAGGCCCAAAGATATTTGGCCGTCGTTTTCTTGATCTGACTCCCCTGAAGATTGAATTTCATTTTCCGTCGAGTTTTCCTCATCTGTAACTTGCTCCGCTTCTAAAGGTTCTAGAGCATTAATTTTACGAACCTCATCCCTACTAAGTTGGTTGCCTTGCGCCTTTTCTCCTTTTACAGCGATAAACTCACTTAGTACTAGTTCTTCATTCTCCTTCTGCTTGCCTTTAACCTTGCGATATACAATCTCTATACGAGGAGAATGGTCATAACTTACAAATTCCAGTTTACTTTCCGGATGTTCATTAACAAATGGCTCAATGCGATCCGGTACTTCCGGGATAAAGCGCTTTACAAAATGTTTCTGTTTATCGCCATCGAAGTAAACCGCGCTAACCGCTCGCTCCGGATTGTATTTTTCGATGATCTCCCAATCATCATCAAAGTGAATGCTAAGATCGTAACCCGTTAATCGATAATGTCCACTGCGGGTGATTTCCAAAATCTTCTCATCTCCCTTAAAACTGCCCAGAAGTCTTCCTCGGCCCTCAGCATTAAGGCGGTTCACTGTTTCATCAAACCAGATCTTTCGCGCTGCTAAAGTGGAAACCCCCTCCTCTTTCACCTCAATCTTTTTGATGGGATACTTAGTTACGGTATTACCACGGGCACTGCGACCTTTTATAGCAAGATCGGCAAAATCAATCTCGAATTTGAGCTTTTTTAAACGTTGTAAAGCCCGAAGATGAATGGTGATTCGTTCAGCCTCTCCATTGGGATTCGCCGAAAAATGTAAAACCTGCGATCCATCAGTTCCAGCCGTTAAATCATATAGTTTATCCCGCGTTATGGCCGTAACCTGAAAGCGCTTCATAAAGGAGGCACCTTTTTTTCCATCGCGATAAATCATGTTATAAGTAGTGCGCTTATCGCCCTTTTTCCAGACCGAAACATGCATGATGTTTTTACCCACATAGGTTTTCTGATCCACCTTAGTGATTATCATCTTACCGTCCTCCAGGAAAACGATGATATCATCAATATCCGAGCAGTCTGCAATAAAGGTGTCCTTCTTCAGGCTGGTGCCGATGAATCCCTCTTCCAGATTAGCGTAGAGCTTTACATTGGCCATCGCCACTTTAGCGGCAACGATATCCTCAAATATGCGAATCTCCGTTTTGCGCTCACGACCTGCACCGTATTTCTTCTTGATGTTCTTATACCAATCAATGGCATATTCCACCAGGTTATTGAGATGATATTTTACCTGCTCAATATCTCCTTCCAGAGCCTCAATATGAGCATCAGCCTTGTCCTTATCAAATTTGGAAATACGTTTTATTCTGATCTCGGTTAAGCGAACAATATCCTCTTCAGTTACTTCGCGAAGGAGATGGGAAATGTGAGGCTGCAGGCCTTCTCGGATATTGCCAGTAACCTCTTCCCAGGTTTCGGCCTCTTCGATATCCCTATAAATTCGATTCTCAATAAAGATGCGCTCTAATGAAGCAAAGTGCCACTTCTCCTGCAGTTCATTGAGTTCCCAATCCAATTCCGCTTTTAATACGTCCAGAGTGTTTTGGACATTGCGTCTCAAAATCTCTTTAACGGATAGAAACTGCGGCGCATCATTCTCAATAACGCAGCATAGCGGAGCTATAGACACCTCGCAATCTGTAAAAGCGTAAAGGGCATCAATCATCTTATCCGGCGATACCCCGGCAGGTAGGTGGACCAGGATTTCAACCTTCTCAGCCGTATTATCCTCGATCTTACGGATCTTGATTTTGCCTTTATCATTAGCCTTGAGGATGGAATCAATCAAAGAGCCAGTGGTAGTTCCGAAAGGAATTTCTTCTACCACCAAGGTCTTTTTATCACGAATGTTTATTCGTGCTCTTACTCTAATCCTACTGCCACGAAGACCTTCATTATAATTGCTGAAATCGGCAATACCGCCAGTTGGAAAATCCGGTATCAGATCGAAGCGCTGATTCTTCAATATTTTAACTGAGGCATCAATCAGTTCATTGAAGTTATGGGGCATTATTTTGGTTGAAAGACCAACCGCAATCCCCTCGACTCCCTGAGCGAGAAGTAGTGGGAATTTAACCGGAAACTCAATAGGTTCCTTGCCCCGACCGTCATAACTACTTTGCCATTCGGTAACCTTGGGACTGTAAGCCACCTCCAAAGCAAACTTTGAAAGGCGCGCTTCAATATATCGTGGAGCAGCGGCACTATCACCCGTAAGGACATTACCCCAGTTTCCCTGAGTATCAATGAGTAGATCCTTCTGTCCTAATTGGACTAGTGCATCACCAATTGAAGCATCACCATGGGGATGGTACTTCATGGTTTGACCAATAACATTAGCCACCTTATGATAGCGACCATCGTCCATCTCCTTTAAAGCGTGAAGAATACGACGCTGCACCGGTTTAAGACCATCCCCTAATGTGGGTACCGCACGCTCTAAAATCACATAACTCGCATAATCCAGGAAGTAATCCTCATACATCCCGGAAACCCTGGTTATGTGCGGCTTTTGTTCCTGATTATTCTGTTCTGGATTTAGACTTTCTTCGGTCATGCTTGCCCTTATGTGAATATTTCTTAAGTGAGTTAACCAATGTCTTGGTTTGCGCAGTGCTTAAATAGGATATTAGAAGAGAACGTTCTTTAATTCCTCCGCTGCGACTATTTATGTATATGATTAATCGACGCCTTAATAAGCCTCGCTTCACTTTATAACTATGTAAGCGACGTTTTGGGAATTCATAGTGTTTTTTAAAGCTTCCTAAAAAACGAGCCCAAATAGGATCATTGGTCGTGAAGTTCAGCACCTCACCTTCAGAATCATATCGAAACTCACTGGGCCCGCGATAAATTAGATAGAGGATAGCCACAATACCACCTAATCCGATATACCAGTTATCCGTATAGGAACCCTGAAAGAAGGATAGGATAAAGTTCGCCAGGATTGCCATTAAGCCAAAGGTGAGGATCACCATATTGACCTTGACATAGGATTTAGCATTAATTTTCATGAATGAGCTCCTCTTTTTCCGCTTCTTCGGTGGGATCGCGTTCTACACGCAGGTTTTCGATTATAAATTCTTGTCTCTTAGGTGTGTTTTTACCCATATAAAAAGCTAAAATCTGCTCTATTGTAGCTTCTTTTGAAAGCATCACGGGATCGAGACGGATATCTTCACCAATGAAAAACTTAAACTCCTCCGGAGAAATCTCACCTAGTCCTTTAAAACGGGTAATCTCTGCTTTTACGCCCAATTTAAGAAGGGCGGCTCTCTTCTCTTCTTCGCTATAGCAATAAATCGTTTCTTTTTTGTTTCTAACCCGAAACAGTGGGGTTTGTAGAATGTATAGGTGGCCCTCGCGCACCAGTTCAGGGAAGAACTGTAGGAAGAATGTGATTAACAATAAGCGAATGTGCATACCATCTACATCCGCATCCGTGGCAACTACCACATTGTTATAACGAAGATTTTCCAGGCCATCTTCAATATTTAAGGCCGCCTGGAGTAGGTTGAATTCCTCATTCTCGTAAACCACCTTCTTGGTCAATCCATAACAATTAAGGGGCTTTCCTTTAAGGCTAAAAACCGCTTGGGTATTCACATTCCGGCTCTTGGTGATTGATCCACTGGCAGAATCACCCTCGGTAATAAAAAGGGTGGTATCCAGGCGATGCTCATCCTTCTGATCATTATAGTGCTTACGACAATCACGCAGCTTGCGATTGTGCAGACTAGCTTTCTTTGCACGCTCGCGAGCTAGCTTTTTGATGCCGCTTAACTCTTTGCGCTCCTTCTCGGCTCTAAGAATTTTCTTGTAAATGATTTCGGCAATCTCCTCGTTTCGATGGAGGTAGTTATCCAAATTGGTCTTGATAAAATCATTGACAAAAGTTCGGATCGTTGGCCCTTCAGGACCAATATCATTCGAACCCAACTTTGTTTTGGTTTGAGATTCAAAAACGGGCTCAATGACCTTTACAGAAATAGCAGCAACCACGGAGTCGCGAATATCTGAAGCGTCAAAGCTTTTATTGTAAAATTCCCGTAAAGTTTTCACTAAGGCTTCGCGAAAGGCTGCTTGATGCGTTCCACCCTGAGTAGTATGTTGACCATTAACGAAAGAGTAGTACATATCACTTTGACTTCTTTCGCTATGAGTTAGAGCTATCTCAATATCTTCACCTCGTAAGTGAATAATCTCGTGCAATACCGGACTGTCAATATTATCCTTCAGAAGATCCTTTAAACCATTCTCCGAATGGAACTTCTGGCCATTGAATACGATGGTAAGCCCTGGATTGAGGTAACAGTAATTCCAAAGCATCTTTTCAATGTACTCACTAACGAAACGGTAGTTCTTAAACACCGAACTATCCGGGCGAAAGAGAATCTTGGTTCCTCTTCTCAGGCCGGATTCGGTAATAGCATCGTCCTGGATCAGCTCCCCTTTTTCGAATCGAGCTAATTTAGTTTGACCATCTCTAACTGATTGTACCTGAAAGTAGTCGCTCAAGGCATTTACCGCCTTAGCTCCAACACCATTCAGCCCTACCGATTTTTTAAAGGCTTTAGAATCGTATTTAGCGCCGGTATTAATTTTAGATACAACGTCGACAACCTTTCCCAGTGGAATTCCCCGACCGTAATCGCGAACCATCACCTCACCATCACGGATACTCACTTCCACCGTTTTTCCCGCACCCATTACAAACTCGTCAATGGAATTGTCGAGAATCTCCTTCAGCAGAATGTATACCCCATCGTCAGGCGAAGACCCATCTCCCAATTTCCCGATATACATACCCGGTCTAAGACGGATATGCTCTTTCCAATCGAGGGATCTGATATTATCTTCGTTGTAATTACTGCTGTGATCTGCCATTTTCGAGGATTAGAAACCCGAAATTTAACTATACCAAGGGTTCAGCCTAAGGTAGGCTCCACAGATTTTTACACAACTTTTCAATAATTAGACATTGAAACGGAAGTGCATCACGTCACCATCAGCTACCAAATATTCTTTCCCTTCTACTTTGAGTTTTCCGGCATCTCTAACCGCTGATTCAGAACCTAATTCGAGGTAATCATCGTAGCGAATAACTTCAGCTCGGATAAAGCCTTTTTCAAAATCGGTGTGTATCACCCCTGCCGCTTGAGGGGCGGTAAAGCCTTTCTTGATGGTCCAGGCTTTTACCTCTTTGGGTCCGGCCGTGAAATAAGTTTGGAGATTAAGCAGACTGTATGCCTTGCGAATGAGGCGATTTACCCCAGCCTCTTCGAGCCCTAAATCGTCTAAAAACATTCGGCGCTCTTCGTAGCTTTCCAATTCCGCAATATCAGCTTCGGTAGCCGCCGCTAAATGCATTACTTCCGCTCCTTCGGAAGCGGCCATTTCGCGTACCTGCTCTACCCAGGCATTGCCCTCTTTAGCTGATGATTCCTCTACATTACAAACATAGAGTACCGGCTTATCAGTAAGAAATTGAATCTCTTTCAGGAGCTCTTCCTCTTCTTCATTTCTCTCAAAACCTCTCACACTAGAGCCACTTTCAAGATGCGCTTTCAGTCCTTCCAGAAAATCGACGTTCTTTACTTCATCTTTATTCCCGGTACGCGCTGCTTTACGATGCTTATCGAGGCGTTTTTCGAGGGTCTCAAGATCCTTTAACTGCAACTCGATATCAATGGTCTCTTTATCGCGTATTGGATCAACATTGCCATCAACGTGAGTAATATTATCATTTTCAAAGCAACGCAGGACGTGTAAAATAGCATTGCACTCGCGGATATTCCCCAGAAATTTGTTACCCAGTCCTTCTCCTTTCGAGGCTCCTTTAACCAATCCAGCAATGTCGACAATTTCCACCGTGGCAGGTACCACCCTTTCTGGATTCACGAGGTGCTCCAACTTGTCCAATCGTTCATCTGGAACATTCACCATACCTACATTTGGCTCAATGGTGCAAAAAGGGAAATTCGCCGATTGTGCTTTGGCATTCGACAAACAATTAAAGAGGGTAGACTTACCAACATTTGGCAGTCCAACAATGCCACATTTCATCCTGAAACAATTAAGGCGGCAAAGATAATTTTTCGCTGGGCTTGTGAGTGATTTCGGCCTTTTTAAAGCAGGCTTCGCTTTTTCACAATTTATTAACATGAGCAGTCCCACCAGCTTGAGATTCAATAATTTTGCCTTTTTATAAGCTAAATGACTGAGATCAAAGACCTTCAAAAGATTTGCAGCCAAACCCGACGTGATATTGTTCGCATGGTTCACGCGGTTCAATCCGGGCACCCGGGGGGTAGTTTAGGCTGTGTTGAGTATTTCATAGCTCTATATCACCACATCATGGATCACCAGGCTCAACCTTTTGATCCCGATGGGAAAAATCAGGATTTATTCTTCCTATCTAACGGACATATCAGTCCGGTTTACTACAGCGTTTTAAGTAGAGCAGGATATTTCCCTTTAGAAGAATTGAACACTTTCCGAAAAATAGACTCCCGACTTCAGGGACATCCCACCACCCACGAAGGCCTACCAGGCGTGCGTATTGCCAGTGGTTCCCTTGGCCAGGGAATGAGTGTGGCCATTGGTGCAGCGCTTACCAAAAAGCAAAATGGGGAAAATCATCGTGTTTATAGCCTGCACGGAGACGGAGAATTGCAGGAAGGACAAATTTGGGAAGCCGCCATGTTTGCCGCTGCCCATAAGGTGGACAATCTTATTGCAACTATCGATGCTAATGGTCAACAGATTGACGGGGCCACAGATGATGTACTGCCCATGGGAAGTATCCGAGCCAAGTTTGAAGCTTTTGGATGGTCCTGCCTTGATGTAGAAAATGGCAATAACCTTGAATCAGTAATTGCTGGCCTGGAACAGGCTCGTGAATTAAGTGGTAAAGGCAAACCCGTAGCAATTATTCTAAAAACCGATATGGGGGCAGGTGTAGACTTTATGGCCGGTACCCATAAATGGCATGGAATTGCCCCTAATGACGAGCAATTAGAGCTAGCCTTGGGGCAGTTGGAAGAAACTCTGGGTGATTACTAAGAAATCCTTCATACCTGCATTTTTAATTACACTGCTGCTTAGCGGCTTGAACCTCTCGGCCCAAAAGGAGAAAGAGCCAGAACCGGTAATCACCCGGATTCTTTTTGTGTTTGATGGTTCCCAAAGTATGTATGCGCGCTGGGAAAGCGGGCAGAAGATCGATGTTGCACAACGCCTTATGGGCAAGATGCTTGATAGTCTTAAAAGCCTCAAACAGGAAAACCTCCAACTGGCATTAAGAGTATACGGTCATCAAAAACCGGTACCACCTCAGGACTGCAATGATACTCGATTGGAAGTTCCATTTCGGGAGAATAACTATGCAGCCATCAAGCGTAAGCTTAAAGCCATAAGCCCGAAAGGAACCACCCCAATTGCTCGATCTCTGGAAAGAGCAGCCTATGATTTTGGCGAATGCGATAATTGCCGCAATCTTATCATTTTAATTACGGATGGTGTAGAGGCCTGCGATGAAGACCCCTGTGCCGCCTCGCGCCTCTTACAGAAGAAAGGGATCGCACTAAAGCCCTTCGTAATTGGAATTGGGCTGGACAAGAATTTCAAGGAGACCTTCGAATGTGTAGGAACCTTTTTCGACGCTGCCGATGAAGAAACCTTTGAAAATGTATTGGGAATCGTGATTTCCCAGGCCCTCGATAATACCACCGCTCAGGTGAATTTATTAGATGGCAACGGTCTGCCTACCGAAACAAATGTAGCGATGAGTTTTAGGGATGTAGTAAGCGGTAAAATAAAACACCAAATGGTGCATACCCTTAATTCGAAAGGATACCCGGATACTTTATACCTCGATCCACTTCTCACTTATGATCTTACCGTTCATTCTATTCCCGAAAAACGATTGGAAGGCATAAAAATCTCAGCTGGACAACATAACATTGTTGGACTGGATCTGGCAAGGGGTAGCCTACGCCTGCAAAACCAACAACGCGGAGGTCAGGCTATGTATGCTTTGATTTATGAAAAAGGAGAAAGCAGACCTCTACACTTACAAGAGTTCAATACCTCGGTAGAATATCTGCAAGGCACTTATGAATTGGAAATATTAAGCTTACCTCGCACTTACCTTTCCAATGTTGAGGTCATAGCGGGAGAAACAACTACCCTGTCTATCGCACCTCCCGGCACGGCGAGCTTCACCAGTAGCGCTCCGGGTTTTGGCAGTGTTTTACACTTAGTGGAAGGGGAATGGACCTGGGTTTGCGATTTAAATGATAAAAAATCGAGACAAAGCTTTCAATTGCAACCCGGAACCTATCGGGTAATCTTTCGTACTAAATCTTCAAAACAAAGTTTGTATTCAGTGGCTGAGGAATTTACCATTAGCTCAGGCACTACAACCATAGTTAAGCTCAATTAAAATGATGAAATATACCGACCAAGGAGCTAAAGACACCCGATCAGGATTCGGCGCTGGACTGAGTGTACTAGGAGAGACTAACCCCAATGTCGTTGCCCTTTGCGCAGACTTAACGGGATCCTTAAAGATGAATGCATTTGCCGATGCTCATCCTGAACGCTTTTATCAAGTGGGTATTGCCGAAGCCAATATGATGGGCATTGCCGCGGGTCTTACCATTGGCGGGAAGATTCCATTTACCGGCACATTCGCGAATTTCTCAACCGGAAGGGTTTACGATCAAATTCGTCAGTCGATCGCCTACTCTGGTAAGAATGTTAAAATCTGTGCTAGCCATGCCGGACTAACCTTAGGGGAAGATGGTGCAACCCATCAGATTTTAGAAGACATCGGCTTGATGAAGATGTTGCCAGGCATGACTGTGATAAACACTTGTGATTTTAATCAGACCAAAGCAGCCACCATCGCAATTGCTGAGCATAATGGTCCGGTTTATCTTCGATTTGGTCGCCCTAAGGTTCCCAACTTTACAGCGGAAGATCAGGTATTTGAAATAGGAAAAGCAGTAGTACTGCAGGAAGGGACTGATCTTACCATCGCAGCAACCGGCCATCTGGTTTGGAAAGCGCTTGAAGCTGCTGCAGAACTGGCAGAAATTGGAATCTCGGCAGAGGTAATCAACTTCCATACAATAAAGCCGTTGGATGAGGATTGTCTATTGAAATCTGTAGCGAAAACCGGCGCTTTAGTATCCGCCGAGGAACATCAGATGGCGGGTGGTCTTGGAGAAAGTCTTGCAGGAGTTTTAGCACGTAAGCACCCCGCTCCTCAGGAGTTTGTTGCCGTGCAAGACAGCTTTGGTGAAAGTGGTAAACCAGAAGAATTATTATTGAAGTACGGCTTAAGTACTGCGGCCATTAAAGAGGCTGCACAGGCTGTTTTAGCCCGTAAATAACACTATACCGAAGGATATCAGCCGTTTAGCGAAAGCCTGAAGCTGCGTATAGGAAGGCTTGTACTTTTATAAGTCCAAAGATGAGTCATGAAAAAAATTAGTCTTTTTCTGTTTCTGATTACCTTCTCCTTAGGCGCATTTGCTCAAAATGATACTATTGAGGAGGCTCCGGTTGTAATGATTTCAGCTGACCCCGATTCTGCCTTTTCTCAGGCTCGGCAATTAGCTTATGATGGAGATTATCGCACTTCAAGGAAAGTATTGGATCTACTCCTTCTAGATGATCCAGGAAATTACCAGTACCGCTTGTTTAAAGCAAGAACCTACGTTTGGGATGGTAAGCATGATAATGCCCGTAATCTGATCCGTAATCTGATTGTAGAAGATACTAATGCCTATGAGCCCTATGCGCTAAGAGTTCAGAATGAACGCTTTGCCAAGCAATACCCTATTTGCATCATGTATTGCGAGGATGGTATTAAGCGCTTTGAAGATAAAAACGAGTTCTTCTATGTCAATAAGGCGCAGGCCTTAGTAAACAGTAATGATCTCCGTGAGGCTTCCAAAACGGTGGATGAAGCACTGGTTAAGTATCCGGATAATAATGAACTGAAACAGCTCAAAACCTTTTTGCTCAATCAATTAATAGTTGATGGACTGGTGATTGGCGGTACTATCGATTACTTCACCAAAGGTTATCGCCCCTGGTATTTTGGTTATATTCAATATGGTCGTCAAACGAAAATTGGCGCTTTGATCGGTCGTGTCAACTATGGCGATCGAAATCAGGATTTCACCAATTTTGGAATTCAGGGAGAAATTGATATTTATCCCAGAATCAGCCGAAAGTCTTATGGCTATGTAAACCTCGGGTATTCCCCTTCTCAGATTTTCCCAAGCTTCCGCTTTGGGGTGGAGTACTACACGATGTTAGGAAACTCCAAATTTGAAGGATCGCTAGGCTATAGGTATCTGGATTTTTTGATCAATCAGGTTTCAATGTACACCGGCTCTATTGGCTACTATTGGGGGAATGAATATGCCAGTTTCCGTCCTTTCTTTATTGCCGATCAATACGGTTATGGAACTACCTTCAATTTCCTTTACCGCAAATTCTTTAGTGGTAAGGGAGACTTCCTTCAGCTTACCGCTGGATATGGACTGGTGCCAGATGAAAGGATACTTTCTGTAGCGGGAAGCCTTACTTCTGACGAAAATGTATCGCTCGACAACCAGTACTTTGGAATCGCTTACCAAAAACTGGCTAATCCAAAGCTCTACACCCGCTTTGATATCATCTTCACCCGCCAGGAGAACTTCGGTCGCCAGAATGACTATTTGGGGATTATCACTTTGGGTTTGGCGATTGGGTATAGGCTCTAATTAGTAGATAGTACGCTGCGCTGTTAGTAGTAAGTAGAAAGTACTTTTTACTCTTAACTCCAATGTTTTTAGCTCCGGTTAATGATGATTGCAGGCTACCAAACTATGTTCTAAGGTCTAACAGTCTCAAGTCTCAAATCTCACATCTAAACAGTAGCTAGTACGCTTCTCTATTAGTAGTTAGTAGATAGTACTTAATTCTCTTTACTCCAGTGCTTTTAGCTCCGGTTAATGCTCCTTGTTCGCTACCAAACTATGCTCCAAGTTCTAGGATCTCACAATCTCACATCTCACATCTAGTTTGTAGTTCGTACGCTTCGCTATTAGTAGTTAGTAGATAGTACTTGATACTCTTAATAGCTATACTTGTAGCTTCGAGGAATGATGCCTACTAGCTACTAGGTTCTAAGTTCTTTTTACTTTTTGGTAGTTAGTACGCTTCGCTATTAGTAGTTAGTAGATAGTACTTGATTCTCTTAAATCCAATGCTTATATATCCAATTTATAATTGTGGCTCGCTACCAAACTATGATCTAAGCTCTTAGCTCTTACAGTCTAAAATCTAATTATTAGCTAGTACGCTTCGCTGCTAGTAGTAAGTAGATAGTATTTGATTCTCTTAACTCCAATGTTTGTAGCTCCAACTATTGATCATTACACGCGACCAAACTATTCTCTATGCTCTAAGGTCTAACAGTCTCAAGTCTCAAGTCTCATATCTCACATCTAATTAGTAGCTAGTACGCTTTGCTATTAGTAGTAAGTAGAAAGTACTTAATCCTCTCAACTCCAATGCTTTTAGCTCCGGTTAATGATCGTTGCACGCTACCAGACTATGCTCTAAGCTCTAACAGTCTCACATCCAATTAGTAGTAGGTACGCTACGCTATTAGTAGTTAGTAGATAGTACTTGATTCTCATAAAACCTATACTAGTCGCTTCGAGGAATGATGCCTACCAGCTACTAGGTTCTAGGTTCTCAGTTCTAGTTACTTTTTAGTAGTTAGTAGATAATACTTGATTCTCCTAACCCCAATGCTATTAGCTCCGGTTATTGATTATGGCACACTACCAAACTATGTTCTAAGTTCCAGGTTCTCACCATCTCATCCCTCCGTCCCCCCCAAAAAAAAACGCGCAGACCAAGGTCCACGCGCTTAAAACAACCAAATCTAAAGTAAAGGGGTTCTAAATATTTTTGGGGATTAACATCCGGTTTTGCGAACGAAGTACACGCCGCCTTTGCGAGGGTTAATTCCTGATCCGTCGGTACCACCTACTGCAAGAGCAATGTAGTCTGAGAAGTATACCGAGACGTCTTTTACGTTAAATCCTGAGATGAAAGCATTGGTAGGAGGAACAAAATGTCCAACCAAATCAAATGCGTTCACCAAAGCTCCACCAGGGTAACCATGACCCGCGATGATCTTCAATCCGCCATCTCCGGCAGCAGCGTAAATCACTTTAGCTGAATTATCATGGGTAACGGCTAAGCAATAGTGTACCCCATTGCGAATGTGTCCGGAGAATTGTCCATATAAACCTTCTTCCGCCAAAGCAAGGAGATACTCAGTGCTTGTTACCGTTGAACCGGAGAAAGTGTAAGGAATAAAGGCCATTCCGCCACGCTCACGCTCTAGAGAAGGAATTCCACTTCCGTTGATATAATCGATTATGAAATGCATTGAGTTGGATACGGTTTGCGCGGTATTCATATCGCGACGGATTTGAACGCGATCAGAAGCAGTACGATCAAATAAGGCATAATCCACATTTGATGGGCTGCTGTTAAAAGGATCTGCTTCAACGAAAATACCGTCGGTGATGGTCATTGCTTCAGATACGTTGGTAAGATTGTAATCTGTAACATAAAGTCCGCTCTGCGCATCACGAGTATTGGTAGCAATACCATTACCAGTTAGGATATAGTACTTCCCTGCGGAAGTAATGATGGCATTCGCACCATAACCGGGAAGAGGTAATTCTTTATATGCACCATGACTACGGAATTCATCATTGATGTAATCGTAAAGGATTTTACCTACGACTGCACCGCGGTGACCGTTTAGTACATAGTTACTAGCTGAAGGAGCTCTCTGCCCTACGGCAAAAATCTCATAGTTTCCAGTGAGGTTATTACGATGAACCTCAGACTCATGCCAATCAGTATCATCGAAGTCAATGCGAGAAGTGTAGTGGTAAGTACCTCCTGAAAGTTTATAGGCTGAGATCGAACCGCCGTAGCGTCGTCCTTCTAAATGCCAGGTAACAAACACCATATCTCCTGAAGCGGTTACAGAAGTAGCCTGAGCTAAATCTGAGGTACCGGTGATAACTCCGCCCGGAGTTTCCTCGGTGAAGGCCAGATTAGCTGGAGCTTCAGCAAAATTGGTATAAGTGTAAATTAAGGTATGCGCGGCCTTACCATTAACGGTAAAGCTTTCGCCCATAGGCTTTAATTGACCGCTTAATGCAGCGCCAGAGGCCACTGAAATACGATCTTCTGCGTTTGGATCCTGTAGTGAGGATACATCACGGTTACAACTGGCTAAAAACGCGCCTGCTGCAAGGAGGTAGACTAACTTTTTCATCGTACAACTTTTTGATTTTGGTATGTCCCTACTATACTCCCATCCTAAGTTGTACGGCTAAAGTCCTTATTAAATAGGCGTCTGATCCGGAGCTTTAGATAAGTGGTCTTTAAAAGTCGATGTTAAGACGAACGGTCGTTTTTCTTCGATGAAATGCAAAAGGGGGAAGCATTAAGCTTCCCCCTCTTTAGTATCGTTTCTTTCCAAGGTATTTACTTCAGCTTTTGCAGGAAGTAAACCCCAGCATCACCCGTGGCAAGCGCAATGTTTCTGGAGCGATACAAAGAAATTTCCTTAATGTAAAAGGTGCTCGGTAAAACCGTACCTGCATTATTATCAGTCGGAGGCACGAAATTCCCAATCAGGTCATATTCATTTAAGCTATTGCCATTGGCATAAGCTCCCATCGCCAGGACTTTAACCCCATCATTAGCATCAGCATAGTAAAGAACCCCAAGGGCATCATCATACTCTGTAGCTAAGCAAGGACCAAAATTGGCAGCAGTATTAAAAGTTCCATTTACATTCGATCCCGCTTCAAAAATGCCCTCATACCCAACCGCGATAATTAAAGAATCAGTTTTACTCACTGGAGCGTTGAATCCCTGAGCCCAGGTTAAATCTCCTCTTTCTCCATCTATTGGAGTAATGGTAGGGCCTCCGGCATTTTCCGAATAGTCAGAAAGCATGGTGAAATTGGTTTCATCGTTCGTATAGTTATAGCTTAAAGAAGCCCGCTTAATACGATAATTACTTCCACTCCTATCCAGAGTATAAATAGTTGCATCGGAGTTTATTCCGGCGTTTACGGATAGAGTAGATGGATCAGTGATAATGGCGATCCCATCATCGATCGAAGACTGATCCGCCTTTTCTACAAAGGCAAGGTTCCGATCAACCTGGAACAAACCACCATCTGAACCTCCGGCTCCATCTCCGGTAATTACAAAGTAATGAGCGGCGGCGGGAACTATATCATTAGCGGCTGTGCCAGGTAGAGCCAGTTCTTTAACGGAGGGCTCCCAAAACTCATCATTGATGAAGTCATAGTCAATTCTGGTTACCACTGCGCCACGGTGCCCCTCGAGTACGTAATTGGACTTATCCGGATCACGCTGACCTACCATAAACACCTCATAGTATGAATCAGCTAAATTTTCACTGGCCGCTAATTCTATATAATCGGCTTCAGGGAAATCTACCCGATCAGTAAAGGTGTATCGACCGATACCACTTTGTTTATAGGCACATATCGCACCGCCATAATCCCCACTAGGGATATGCCAGGTTACAAAAACCATATCAGCAATGGCATAGATAGCAGTCGCGCTTAGAGTAACTGTACCTCCTCCACTTGCTGGAAATGTTACTGGCTCAGCATAAGCCCGATAGAGGTACTCCAACTGAGCGGAACCTGTCTTATTATTAAGTACAAAAGTGTCGTTTAGAGCGACAATCTGACCCTGCAATTCGCCGAAGGTGTAACCGTTCATTACAACGCCATTCGGCTGAGGAATTGGATTGTCATCCTGTACATCCTCCTCTACATCTCGGTTACATCCGATTAAGAGGAGACCGGCTAAAAGAAAGCCTGATATTTTTTTAAACTGTAACATGTTGGGGGTAATAGGATTACGAAATTAATCATTTCTTAAATAACACTGCATCTACCTCCCTCTATGGAAGAAAAAAGCCCCGACTTTGAGGTCGGGGCTTCGAATATTATATCCAAAGGTTTACTTAGTTCTTATCGCGCTGTACAAAGTATACACCACCATCACCAGAACAAAGTGCAATGTTACGAGATTGGAATACGGTAATATCCTTCACGTTGAAAGGAATAGGACCACCAACACCACCTACAGAAGAAGGAGGAACAAAGCGTCCGATATTATCATATAGATTCACTAAAGGACCACTAGCACTAGCGTATTCTCCCATCGCCAGAACCCAAATTCCGGATTCTCCAGCAGAATAGTAAAGTACACCTAAACCAGCATCGAAAGCAATACCTGTACAAGCTCCCTGATCTACGGCAGCGGAAATCTGACCAGCACCAGTGTTAGCTTCAAATATACCTTCACGACCAACAGCGATAATCAATGAGTCATGATCGGTAGTAGCAGTTCTACCTTGAGCAAAAAGCAGGTCGCCACGCTCATAGTTAATAGGAGTAATAGCTGCACCTCCACCGTTATTATCACTGTGCGAAGAAACACCAGTGAAGTTAGTGCTGGAACCAGCAGAAACAACCCCAGTGGCTTTCTTAATGCGGTACTCAGTACCGGCACGATCTAGTACATAAAGATCACCTGAAGTTGGGGAAAGAGTAGTAGGATCTACCGCTAGAGCGATACCGTCCTCAATATTACTTTGATCAGCCTTCTTCACAAACTGAAGAGCACGATCTACCTCAAACAATCCGCCGGTATTAGTACCCTCTCCGTTACCGGTAAGTACATAATACTGTCCAGCAAGAGCAATAACGTCTGTTGCGGCTACACCAGGAAGTGGTAATTCAAGGAATGAAGGCTCCCAGAACTCATCATTGATGTAGTCATAGTCGATGCGAGTAATGGTCGCACCCGCGTGATTAGACAATAAATATCCTGACTGATCGGGATCACGCTGACCAGCAATTAATACTTCAATATTACCAGTAGTAGTATTCTTGTGGGCAGACATCTTAAAGAAGTCATGCTCCGCGAAATCTACACGGTCCATAAAAGTATACTGACCAATACCGGAAATCTTGTAAGCAGCAACAGAACCACCATAAGGGCTGGTGTTTCCAAGTGGGCTACCTGCATTTCCGTTGGTATGCCAGCAAACAAATACAACATCGTCAACTTCGAAAATACCTGCAGCTGCAAGATCATCGCTGTTGAATGGTGTAGCATCCCCATCTACCGGCTTGGCATAGCCACGGTAAGTATAGTTAAGTTGAGGACCAGCTGCTTTAGCTGAAATACTAAATGATTCGTTCAAGTTCTGAACACTTCCGGGTAAATCATCAGCGTCGTAATGTACTACTCCAGCCTCTCTACTGTTTTGAGGTCCGGTGTTGTTTACATCGTCAGACTCCCGGTTACAAGCTACCAATACAATAGCAAGGCCTAAAAGAGTTGCAATTTTTTTCATAGTGTGAATTAAATGGGTAATAGTCTTACAAATTTAATAATTTATAGTAGATAAAAAGGGGATCTGATTAAAATCGCCTCATTATCAGATGAAATGTGTCTCAATTAATGATGAAAATTCAACTTATGAGTTTGAATTAATCATATCAAAAAAAAGCCCGAACCTTTTATCATCCAGGTTCGGGCTTTTGAAATATTGAGAATTAGTTCCTTTAGAACTTATCGCGTTGCATGAAGTATACTCCTGCCTCGCCTGCCGCAAGGGCAATGTTACGAGTTTGGAACACGGTCATTTCCTTGATCAAGAAATCAGAAGGAAATAAACCACCAGTTGGAGGAGCAAATTGACCAATCACATCGTAGGTGTTGATTAAAGCACCACCATTAAATGCATCCATAGCTAAAACGCTAACACCGTCATCACCATCAGCATAGTATAGTACGGCCAAGTTTGCGTCATAAGCAGTAGATAAGCATGGTCCTAAGTTCTTCACATTGGTCATTCCGTTGGATCCAGATCCAGCACTGTAGATTCCTTCAAAGCCAAAAGAAGCAATTAAGGAATCAGGTGCGTTAGAAGCACCAAAAGGACGTTGCGCCCAGGTAAGGTCTGCACGCTCATCATTGAAAGTTGATACACCAGATAGATCACTTATAAAGGATAAAGAACTTCCCCAAGTAGTATTATCACCCGCAAGTGTAGTATTAAAAGCATGAATTCTGTAACGGGCAGGACTAGCTCCTACTCGATCTAAAACATAAAGATTTGCGAATCCGGTACCTAAGTTAGTCTCGTCAGCAACAATTGCTTTACCGTCATTAATAGAAGTGTTCAGCTTTTTCACCTGGTTCATAGAACGGTCAAACTCATAAACACCACCGTCAGAACCGCCTTCACCATCACCGGTAACAGCGTAAAGGTGAGAAGCACCAGCAACGATATCGTTTGCAGAAACACCTGGTAATGGAAGTTCTAATACGGAAGGCTCCCAGAACTCGTCATTGATGTAGTCATAGTCGATACGCGTAACAACTGCACCATTGTGGCTAGCTAGAAGATAACCACTAGACTGAGGATTACGTTGACCAACGGCAAACACCTCAATGTTTCCGGTAGTGCTGTTACGATGAGCAGTTACTTCGTGATAATCTGCATCGGTAAAGTCTACACGATCCATAAAAGTGTACTGTCCGATACCTGATAATTTGTAAGCACAGATAGAACCCGCTAGTGATGAACTAGCACCTGGATCTACTGGTCCGGCATTTGAATGCCAGGTTACAAATACCAAATCATCAATCGCGAAAATCGCAGAAGCAGCCATATCGTGAGTTCCGATAGTTACAGGCTCTGCATATGCGCGATAAGTGTAATTAAGCTGAGTAGCAGCTTTTGCGTTAATGTTAAAAGACTGGTTCATGTCAATCAACATTCCGTCAAGATCACTTTGCTCAAAATGAACCACGTTGGTACGACCCTCCTGGGCTCCTTGCGTAGTATCATCTCCAGCATCTCGGTTACAGCTGGCCAAGAAGGCGCCAGCGGCCAAGAAATAAAGAATTTTTTTCATCTCTTTCAATTTTTGGGTAATAGAACGAGCTACAAAAGTAGCATTTTTATTATAACAGAACTAGCAACCTCTATCATTCAACACTAATTTTCAGACTTTTACACTTAAAGTATTTCAAAGTATTTTCGCTGGAAACGCTAATTATTACAATGTTATTTTGTTTTTAAACCTTTCCTTTCCGACCCACTCTAATTCCCGAACTTTGAGATATGCAAGAACCCGCTCATTGGAAGGAGCAGTTAAATAATCGGGGCCACCAAAAGCTATTTACGGAATTGGTTGATGCTTATACGGAGCGTTTGTATTGGCATCTCAGATCGATGCTCCTGCGTCATGATTGGGCGGATGATGTTTTGCAAGAATGCTTTATTAAAACCTGGAAGGCTCTACCCAATTTTCGAACCGAGTCCAGCTTCTATACCTGGATGTATCGCATCGCTACCAATGAAGCGCTCGCCTTTTTGAAGAAGGAAAAGAGATTTCAGTTACATGAAGGCCCTTTGGATTTTAAACTAAGTGCCGACCCCTATTTTGATGGGGATGCTGCCATGAAACAATTGATGGATGCCATCGCAGAACTACCCGACAAACAGCAAACCGTCTTTAAGCTGAAGTATTTTCAAAATATGCCCTTCAAGGAGATGAGTGAAATGCTTGATACCTCGGTAGGCGCTTTAAAAGCTTCCTACCATCATGCGAATGAAAAAATTAAACAACGTTTAAACCTTAAAGACATTGGTTAGTCAATATATAGTAAGATGAAAGAGCAAGGATTTAAAATACCGGATAATTACTTTGAAAGCAAAAAAGCTTCATTGAAGGAAATTGCCGGTGCCGAACCTTTGAACGAAAAGCCTGCGCGTAAGCTTAAGAGCTGGTATTGGTTAGCATCGGCGGCACTTTTGGCTATAGCGGTTTTTCTTATCCCAACCGAAGAACTGGATCCTCAATTGACTTACAGTGATTTACCGGAAGAGGATATCATCGAATACCTCAGCGAAGATCCCCATGGAATTTATCCTGAGTCGCTTATTGATTACACCGAGGCAGACAGCCTATTTGACACTCAAGCTTTTGATGATGAATTAATTGAAAGCTACCTTAACGAAAACAGCATAGATTATCTATAAGATGTACCATAAACTCACCCTCCTAATTGCAATACTCATAGGTTTCTCTGGCCTTGCCCAACCGGATCATCCCCCGAGGGACTTTAAAAAGGTCGAAGCCTATAAAACCCGTTTTCTCACCGAGAAGATGGATTTAAGCACCGAAGAAGCTCAAAGGTTCTGGCCGGTTTATAATGAGTACAATAAACAGCTTCAGGAGCTTTTTAAGAATCGCATGGAAAACATGAGTCGACGGGAGATTCGCGATCGCTGGGAAAAGATGGATGACGCTCAATTGGAAGAGGTCGTTCTGAATGAACTGGAGAACCAAAAGAAGATTGCGGATTTAAAAATCTCCTATTATCCCAAGTTTAAAGAAGCGGTTGGCTCTAGAAAGGCTTCTACCTTTTACCGCTCCGAAGTGGAATTCCACCGTCACCTTATGGAAATGCTGGGTAAGCGACGGCGTAAAAGGCCTTAATTTTTTTCCCTTTAGAAAGCCTGCGATTAAGACACAATTCATAAATTTGCCGACCCTTAGCGAAAAGCTAAGTCATGGTGACTATAGCTCAGTTGGTTAGAGCGCTGGATTGTGGTTCCAGAGGTCGTGGGTTCGAACCCCATTAGTCACCCTAAAGCCTTGCATTAGCAGGGCTTTTTTTGTTTTAAGGTGTTCTTTAGTGTTGTGCTTTAAGAAAGCCGAGGCATGCAATTCAGCTAATGCTAGCGGTGGTTATTTCTCAATCTGTGATACTCAGAGTCCTAAGATGCATTGCCTGTAGGGGTTATTGGAAGTTACTTTTACTCCTCCTCTTTTCTGTGTGAGTTTATATAATCTTCAAAATCATCAATAATAACATCGTCTTTTTCCAGATAAATAAATCTTTTCACAGGGGCCAATCCAAAACCATCATTGTAGTCGATTAGGTATATGTCGTCTCCAAGCCAATCAATATCTATACTTTTTAAGAACTCGAGTGGGTCGATTTCTAAATGATGCTCTTTTGATCTTCTTGCTTTACTATTCGTAAATGGCATTACAGAATAGCTCCTCATCTGATCAGGTCTTTCAAAGACGAAGAGTACTTCAGGTAAATATTCCCATGGATTGAATGAATAAACTTGCTCAAGAGTATCAAGTAGTATTTCCCTATCGTGTATAGAGGCGAATAGATGGTAAGTGCCATTTTGAGAGAAGTAAGAATAACGCAATCGGTTTTTATCAATAGAATCCACTTCGCAATAAACTTTCGTCTTTAATACACTTTCCACAAAAGTCATTTTTGTAGACTTTATCGAATCAATCAAGTTTCCTGGAATTGACTCAAAACTGTAATACATACTCTTTAAGTAGCTTGAAAGAGTATCCTTTCTTGACAGCTTTTTTACTTCACTCTTATTGGTAATCGCATGATATAGAAGATTGATTGTCTCTATTAAATCAAAATGGAATCCAAACTGCCTTACAACAATAGTTTGCTGTCTACTTACAGCAGGAACCGTAAATATCTCTTTCTCCACATTCTCTATTCTTTCAACAGTGTCTGAAAAAGGAACCATATGGTAGACATTGTCTTCTATAGAATCCTGCATGTAATAGCTTACTAAATCATATTCTTGGGACCCGTAGTTCAAAAAACTAAAAGTTCTGCCATGGTAAGAATAGCCATAGTCATGAATAAAATCAAGGAGGATAGGTTTGTCATAGCCAATGCTATCTGAAAGAAGCGCCGCGTATTGTCCGATTATTCTTGCATTATTAATCTCTTCAAAGAAAAAACCGGTTCTAAATCTAACGATCACATTGTCATACTCATATATATAGTACCTGTCCTGATGTGCCCATGAAATTATGGGAAGAAATGCCATTATAATGATCGTGAGTTTCTTCATTTTGCTGTCATAGTCAACTTTTTGCATTTAGAGTTTCCTGTGAATTTTGCTACTAACCACCGGTCCTCGCCTCACCAAAATTTCCACCAGGCTTTTGCTCCTGAAGCCTTTTGGAGTTTGCCATTTTCATCGGGAAACAGAATGTCTTCGCTGCCACTCACCTCAAAGAAACCTACTTGGTGCTTTTCCGCTAGTTCTCGCATTCTTGAAAAGGCCCTCTCGGATTCCGACCAGGGAAAGGCGGCATAAATGATGTCAATTCCTACCGAATAATCGGTCAACCTGGGGACATCAACATCTTCACTTGCATAAGGCCCGTTCAGAGCTGGAAAATCCTTGATCATCTCCAGGAACCAATTTCTCAATTCCTCACTGGATACATTCGGATCGTCATAATCATGATCCTCCTCCCATTCGGTTTGATTCTCATACCAAGTCCTAAATTCCGACTCGCTTCGTGGAGCTTTATTCGGATTGAATACCATCAAATCGTAACTCATGTTTTTTCCATTTAAACCAACTACAGAAGTAGGCCTAGCTCTCTTGATTCTTGTATTGCTAAACCTGGCAATAATGGTACACTCAGCTTTCCAACTGTTCCTTCGATCCTCTTCTTTCGGCGAGATATCTCAAGGTGACGTAAGCTATGGCAGATGCTATTAGTGTAGAAAGGATATCAAACCAATCAAAGGTTAAATACTCAATCCAAAGCTGAGATACTTCATAAAGCACTAAGATTCCACAAATCTTTAAGCAATAATGTTTGAACTTCTCCCTATCATAGTCCGCAGAAATGAAATAGAATAATTGGAATACGAAAACGGAAAAGAAGTTGGTCCCATTCGCTGCCAGACCAAAATCATTAATATCATTTTCATAGATATATCTTCTATAAGTCAAATTATCGAAGGTAAAATACAGCAACACGAAAATGCTTATTAGTAACCAGTAGAGTCTTGCCTCCTTGAAGGCTTTTAATTTATTCTTCCCCATTTATGGATTTAATTGTTATTGTAGAATCGACGATGACCCGCTTCCTCAAGGATTAGGAAACAGTCTTAATAGCTCAGCCCACTATTGTTAATTCAGTCTTTTTCTGTAAACCACTTTGTCGTCTCCATCGGCCCAGAAATCACGAAGCACGGCCTCCTTGTCATAACCAAGCTTTTCATAAAACCTTCTAGTCGACTCAAAGGCATCCGTTCCGGATGTGTCCACAATTAAAATCCTGTGGCCTTTTCCTTTTAAATAGTTCTCAATAAAGGCCATCATCCTGGAACCTGTTCCGCTGGATTGCAGATCAGACCTAACGCCTATCGCATAGAGGTTATAGGTTCCTTCGGTCAACTTCTCCGGAGCACAAAATCCAATGGAAATGGGTTTATCATTTTCAACTTCCGTGAACCAAATATCTTCCGTTTCAGGATTATCTAGAAAATCGGAAATCATATCCTCAAGCATATCAGAAGGAAACAAGTCGATGGAGTCTAATACTTCTTTCAAGTCAGGCAGGTCATTAGCACTGACCATTCGGATTTCATTCATTGCTGTAGTTTTATTGCTAGCTCATTCCTTTCTATTGCTACAAAGCATATCCCTCTCCAAAAAGCATTATGAAATTGGAATCAGCAGCCAAGTGCAAACCTATGAATAGCTCACGGGCTAATCATCAAAGAGAACTAATGAGTTTTCCCATGGATGAAGGTCTGGTCGCCAGCATAATAAATCTCAAACCTATTGTCCCCCTAAAACCAGCTATAATCCACGAAGCTTTTCCTAATTTCGAGCCAGCATTATCAAAAAGTCTGTTTTCCATATCGCCAGTTGGTACCCTAATCCGCAAGATGAACGTTTAGGGAATTTTGTGGAAGAACATTTGAAGGCGATCAATCTACACCATCCTGTTGTGGTCCTATCTGCTTTCGAGAACGAGACCGATGAAATCAATATAAAGGAAGAGCCCTTTCTGGAGGTGCAGGTCCTTTACCGTAAAAAGTGGCCCATTTACAGCCACTACAAAGCGCTTAAAAAAGGTTACCAAGTCTTATTAGATCGTGATTACAATTTTGATCTAGCTCATTTACATGTTTGCTGGCCATCGGGAATCGTATTTTTAGGCTTCCTAAAAAGGTTACCCTTCATAGTTACCGAGCATTATTCCGGCTATCAAAGCTATCGAAGAAGCGAATGGAGCCGTTTCGCGCAAGCTCTAGCCAGAAGAGTATTAAATCGTGCGAAAATTGTCTGTCCGGTATCTAATCAATTGGGACAAGCGTTTCATGAATTTGGGGTAAAAACCCCCCAGGTGGTAGTAGGTAATACTGTTGATACCGACCTCTTCCATTTTAGCCCAAAAACAGAATCGGATACCTTTCAAATCTGCCATATTTCCTCCCTTCAGGAAAAAACTAAAAACATCAAAGGCATTCTTAGAGCCTTTGAAATGGCTCTGAAACAAGAACCTAATCTAAAGCTTGCAATAGGCGGAGATGGAGATCTGGAGCGATTAAAAGAATTGATCAAGCAAAAGAGGATCAATATGAACCAGATCGAAATTTTGGGAGCGATGAGTCGTGAGGAAGTGAAAGCTACCATGGCCGCTAATCACGCTTTCTTGCTTTTCAGCTTTGTAGAAAACCAACCGGTGGTGATTTTAGAATCTCTCTGTTTAGGCAGACCAGTTTTGGCCAGTAAGGTGGGAGGAATCCCAGAAATATTAGATGAGGAAAACGGAATTTTGGTCGACTCCCGGGACGAGGAAGGTCTGGCGGAGGCAATTCTGGAAATGAAGAGAAACTACTCTCAGTACACCTTGGAAAATATATCGCAGGAAGCGATAGAAAACTATTCCTACGTGGCGATTGGAAAAAAGTTCGCTGGGCTCTATGCTAGCGTACGCCCTTAAGACTCATTAAATCGTTGATGCCTATATCCTGGGCAGAAATGAATCCTTCGCCGTACTCCGCTCCTATCAAACGGCCCATATCCTGAGCGCGATAGGTTACAGAATCCATGAAGTTTTTAGAACTGATCACGGTTTTAGGCGCATCACTATCCGGATCATAGAATTGAGACTTATAGGCCTTAATAGCCTCTACCTTGGTGTGGATATGCTCACTGATATCTACGATGAAATCAGGCTTCAAGTTTTGAAACTGGATATAATAGAGCACCATCTGAGGGCGCCAGGGTTCTTGTTGCTCTCCTTCCCATTCGGTTTCAATCATTCTTAAACCGGCCAGGAAACTGGCTTCTTTAAGTAAGAAAGATCCTCGACCGTGATCCGGATGTCGATCAGTGGGGGCATTGGCAATTACTATTTCTGGCTGAAATCTTCGTATTTGCTGGATCACTTTCAATTGATGTTCCTGGTCATTCTTAAAGAAACCATCCTGAAAACCCAGGTTCTCGCGAACTTTAAGACCCATCACTTCACCGGCTGCCTTGGCTTCTTCCATCCTTAATTCCGGAGTACCGCGTGTACCTAACTCTCCTCTGGTTAAATCTACAACTCCGCAAGAATAACCAAGAGCGGTTTGCTTTGCCAGGGTACCGGCACAACTCAATTCAACATCATCAGGGTGGGCACCAAAGGCCAAAATATCCAGCTTCATAGGTCTAAAAATAAAAAAGCTTGTTCCAGATCAAAGACCCGGAACAAGCTCAAAAAGTTTAAATCATCTTACTTTTTAAAGTCGAAAGTGATTTTTCCAGTATTTCCGCAGTTACAAGTGTTGTCGTTAGGATCAACATTTACCACGTTGATTACTGCATAGTTGTTCGCTCCACGCAATCTGGCAATATAAATATCTCCATTAGCAGGATTGCTTACAGTAGCAGTAGAAGTTCCAGAGTTGAAAGAAGCCATAGCAGCTTCTACAGTAGCATTAGTGTAATCGAAAGAATTGTCTTTTACGAATAGGGTAGAGTTTCCAGCTTCCCAGCTACCGGTAAAGGTAACTCCAGCATCATCGGTATTCTTCATGTCCTTATCAGCATCCGAACCTGCAGCAGCAACTACAGTTTCAGTTACCAGGTCATAAGCACCTTCCAAAGATCCCTGAATGTGGAAGAAAGCTCCGGTAACCTCATTGGTCATAGGAGTCGCGTTAGGAGCAACGGTAACCGTATAACTGGTTGAAGAAGTGTTTCCGTCGCGATCTGTAACGGTGAAAGTATAAGAAGTAACTCCGGTATTAATTCCTGCATTAGGGAAAATCAAGGTATCGAGGTAAGTCTCGTCATCCGCATTAGCGATATCGTAAGGAAAAGTGTTACCAGCAAGGCTAGTAGGAATCGGGTTTGGAGAATTTACTCCAACCGCACTAACGGCAAAAGTTTCCATGTCTGAGTCTCCTCTACGAGCATCCCAGATAAAAACCAAACTAGATCCCTGATTGATGGTAATCGCACCACCATTAGAACCAGTACCGGTTTCAGTAACTAAAAGAGAAGCTCCTAAGGATGGATCATCGTCGTCATCTTGACAAGCGGTAAAACCCAAGGCCAAAGCGAAGATGGCCGAAAAGCGCAGGAAATTACGGAATTTCATGTGTGATCATTTTTAATTAAGCGGTGCAAAATTACAATTAAATACCAGTAAGAATGATTTTAAAAAATACTTGTTAAGCCAAGGGATATGAAATATTTTTGCCGCCCAATTAATACAATGGTAATGGCTGGCAACAGAACTTTTACAATGATTAAGCCCGACGCGGTAGAGAATGGCCACATCGGTGCAATTTTGGCTAAAATTAACGAAGGCGGATTCCGCATCGTAGCCATGAAAATGACTGCTTTATCGCGCAAGGATGCTGAGGCTTTTTACGCAATTCACAAGGAGCGTCCCTTCTTTGGTGAGTTGGTAGATTATATGACCTCTGGACATATTGTAGCGGCTATCCTCGAAAAGGACAATGCAGTAGCAGATTTCCGCACCTTAATTGGCGCGACCAATCCAGCTGAGGCAGCGGAAGGAACTATCCGTAAACTCTATGCTACTTCAATTGCAGCCAATGCGGTTCACGGAAGCGACTCTGATGAAAACGCGAACATAGAAGGCAACTTCTTCTTCTCAGAAAGAGAGCGCTATTAGAATATCGATCCCGGCCAATGTGCCGGGATTTTTTTTAGCGTATTAGTACCTGCCGAATGGGTCTCTGGCCCCGCCCGATCTTTTGATTGAGATAAGCAATCATTTTACTTTGCTTTAAGCGCAGTTGCTGACGAAGGGGAGCGCTCGACAAATAGAGGATCAAACATCCTTTATCTAGACTGAGATCATTGGTTTTATCAGCTACCTTATCTCCCATTATTTTACGCCAGTCGGCCTTGAGGATAGCTTCAAAAAAGCGTTCTTCCAGTTGATGACCTTTTAAAAAGGCACCAATCGCATCCCCCAATTTGTAACTATTCTGCTCCACCTTGCAAGTTATTTACATTGATAATCCTTGCATCAGGATCAATTTGCTTTACCAGAGCAGCGGTACGATCCTCATGAGTGTCAGTAATAAATATCTGTCCAAAGTTGGAATCATGGACTAGTTCTACCAATCGGGCCACCCTGGATTCATCCAATTTGTCAAAAATGTCATCCAATAAGAGAACCGGCACAATGCGCTGATGATCTCGGATAAATTCATATTGAGCTAATTTCAAAGCAATTAAGAAGCTCTTCTGTTGACCTTGAGAAGCGTATTCCCGAAGCAACTCCCCATTCATCATAAAGCGCAAATCATCTCTATGGGTTCCCCAGGAACTAAACTGCAGCACGCGATCTTTTTCGTGTCTATGGCGCAATTCACTAAGGGGATCTGCTCCCTCAAAATGACTTTCATACTGAATAGAGGCCTCTTCCCTCCCATCGCTGAGCCATTTATAATAGTAGGATATCCTGGGATTGAGCTCTTCGCAAAATCCGAGACGGGCCTTATGAATGTATTGTCCGTGTTCCACCATGGCCTGATCATACAGATCTATAGACTCAGGATCGAATTGGTGATTGGCAGCAAAAAACTTCAACAGGCGATTGCGCTGCTGTAGGGCCTTGTTGTAGCGCATGAGATGAAACAGATACTCCGTATTCCCCTGGCTAATAACCGAATCTAAAAAGCGCCTTCTGGTTTCGGAGCTATCTAGTATCAAATCTCGATCGTAAGGAGAAATAACTACCGCGGGAAAGGCCCCGATATGTTCGGCCAATTTCTCATACTCCTTCTTATTTCGCTTAAGAACCTTCTTGGCTCCCTTTTTTAAGGATAGATGAAGATGCTCTGCTTCATCCTTGCGATTAAAGACGCCTTCGATCATGAAAAAATCAGTTCCATGATGGATATTTCGAACGTCACGATTACTGAAATAAGACTTGGTTAAACAGAGGTAATGAACCGCATCCAAGAGATTTGTCTTTCCACCACCATTTAAACCTACAAAGCAGTTCAGTTTCGGACTGAAGTCCAATTCTGCTTCCACCCAACTCTTGAAATTCAATAAATGAAGATGCTCCAGGTACATTTGGCTAAATTAATGCATGTATAGCGCCATTGCTTCAACATCACAGTAAGGATTTTTTTTACTTTTGCCGCCTATTAGAAATTGGCAAGATGGCTAAAAAGAAAAACCAGGAGGACGAAGTACTATTAGATGTTTCGCAATCTATCAGCAAAGTTGAAAAATTCTTTGAGGAAAATGGTCGCAACATCACTATTGCTTTGATTGGAATCTTTGTGGTAGTTGGTGGATACATTGGATTCATCAAATTCTATCAAGAACCTCTAGAAGAAGAAGCCCAAACAGAAATCTATCATGCTCAGCACTGGTTTGAAGTAGATTCATTTCAGCAAGCGGTTAATGGTATGGGCGACAAACTAGGCTTTTTAGACATCGCTGCAGACTATTCCGGAACCAATGCCGGTAACCTGGCCAACTATTACGCCGGAATCAGTTACCTGCGTTTAGGTGAGTACGAGAATGCCATCCGTCTTTTAGATGAATTTCATACTAATGACCCCGTCTTATCCGTAATCGCCGTAGGATCTATTGGAGATGCTTTCCTCGAATTAGGCCAAAATGCTGAAGCCCTAGAATACTACAGTAAAGCGGCTAAGATTAACAGCAACAATTTTGTGGTTCCTTTCTACTTGTTAAAAGCAGGATTAACAGCCGAAATCATGGGAGAAAATGCTAAGGCATTAGAATACTTCCAGAGAATAAAATCAGAGTTCCCAGACTCTCGCCAGGGTCTCGATATTGATCGTTATATTGGTCGTATCGAAGCAAAACTTTAATGGCAACCGAAGGAACTAACCTCTCACATTACGATCCGGAATCTTTACCTAAAGCAGGGGGAATGCGCTTTGCTTGCGTGGTATCGGAATGGAATTCTGAAATCACTTCTGCTCTTTACAAAGGAGCTTTAGAAGTGCTGATTAATTGTGGAGCCGCTCGCCACGATGTTGTTCATATCCCTGTACCGGGTGCTTTTGAACTCACTTTCGCTGCCAAAAGACTTTGTCAAAGCCGTAAATACGATGCTGTAATTGCGATTGCAACTGTGATCCAAGGGGAAACCAAGCACTTCGACTACGTATGCCAAAGCGTTACCGAAGGGATTACCCAACTCAATCTCACCTATGATACCCCGGTAATCTTCTGTGTGCTTACTGATAATAATATCGAGCAAAGCAGAGCCCGATCGGGAGGTCAACATGGCAACAAGGGAATTGAGGCGGCTGTAGCGGCCTTAAAAATGGCTGGTCTTAAAAAGGTGCTCGGGTAGTTATACCGGAACAGCAAAGAGATCGTAGTCTTCGGCCCCGGTAATCTCCACTTCAACAAACTGACCCATGGGTAGGTATTCGGCCTCAACCAATACCTCATTATCCACATCTGCAGAATCAAATTCACTTCTTCCAACAAAGAAGTCTCCTTCGCGACGATCAATCAATACCTTCATTTTCCGACCCACTAGCGCCTGATTGTGTTCGGCAGATATCTTTTGTTGAATGGCCATGATCTCATTCGCACGCTGTTGCTTCACTTCGGAAGGAACATCATCTTCAAGATTAAAAGCATGGGTGTTTTCTTCATGCGAATAGGTAAAGACTCCTAAACGTTCAAAACGCATTTCAGAAACCCAGTTTTTAAGTACTTCGAAATCCTCTTCGGTTTCTCCTGGATAGCCCACAATGAGGGTAGTACGAATGGCAATGCCGGGCACTTTTTCACGCATCAAGCGCAACAAACGATCAGTGCGCTCTTTAGTAGTACCGCGTCGCATAGACTTCAATACGGGATCGGCAATATGCTGTAATGGAATATCTATATAATTACAGATTTTTGGTTCTTCCCGGATCAGATCTAAAACATCTTCAGGGAAACCGGTAGGAAACAGATAATGCAAGCGTATCCACTCAATTCCATCCACCTTCACCAGGGCTTGTAAAAGATCAGCAAGGGCTCGTTTACGATAGATATCTAAACCATAATAGGTGAGATCCTGCGCTATGAGTAAGAGTTCTTTTACCCCTTTCGCGGCGAGCTTTTCAGCTTCAATCACCAATTCTTCAATCGGGGTTGAGCGATGCTTACCACGCATTAATGGAATAGCGCAAAAGGAACAAGGCCGATCACAGCCTTCCGATATTTTCAGATAAGCAAAATGCTGTGGGGTGGTACTAAAGCGCTCTCCCACCAATTCTTTGCGATAATCAGCACCTAAGGCCTTCAATAATAAAGGCAACTCACGAGTACCAAAATATTGATCAACATTGGGAATCTCCTTCTGCAAATCAGGTTTGTAGCGCTCGGAAAGACATCCGGTAACGAATACCTGATCTACCTCGCCCTCTTCCTTTTTCTCAACGAATTCAAGAATGGTGTTGATCGACTCCTCCTTCGCATTCTCAATAAAACCGCAGGTGTTGATCACTACTATGTTACCCTCTTCCTCATGGACCACCTCTTTCTGATTGGCCTTTAACTGGCCCATCAAAACCTCACTGTCATAAAGATTCTTAGAACAGCCCAGGGTAACGATATTGATCTTATTCTTTTTTCGGTGCTTAGTACGCATTACTTTTCGAATAAACTGTCGACAAAAGCCTCTTTGTCAAATACTCTTAAATCCTCAATTCCCTCTCCAACGCCAATGTATTTAACCGGAATCTGCAGTTGATCCGAAATACCAATCGCCACTCCCCCTTTAGCTGTTCCATCAAGCTTGGTGAGGGCTAAAGCCGAAACTTCGGTGGCTTTACTAAACTGTCTGGCCTGCTCGAGCGCATTTTGACCGGTAGAAGCATCTAAAACCAATAGAACCTCATGCGGGGCTTCCGGCGAAAGCTTTTGCATAACTCTTTTGATTTTGGATAGCTCGTTCATCAGGTTCACCTTATTATGAAGTCGACCTGCGGTGTCTATAATAACGATATCCGCATCTCGTGAAATTGCCGACTGCACCGCATCATAGGCTACTGAAGCCGGATCAGAGCCCATTGCTTGCTTTACGATTGGCACATCCACTCTTTGGCTCCAAATCTCTAACTGATCAACTGCCGCAGCGCGAAAAGTATCAGCAGCACCTAGGACTACGTTCAAACCAGCCTTTTTAAATTGATAGGCCAGCTTTCCGATGGTGGTGGTTTTTCCCACTCCGTTTACCCCGACTACCATTAATACATAAGGTCTCTTCTCGGGCAGTTCAAAGCCACTCTGACCGTCCCTTTTCTCCTTAAGAAGATTAGCAATCTCCTCACGAAGAATCTGATTCAATTCGGAGGTGCCCAAGTATTTATCGGCTGCAACCCGAGCCTCGATGGCTTCAATGATTTTGACGGTTGTATCAACTCCTACATCAGAGCTAATAAGTACTTCCTCCAAATCATCGAGTACCTCATCATCTACCTTGCTCTTTCCGGCTACGGCACGACTGAGCTTACTAAATACACTCTCTCGGGTTTTCTCTAAACCCTGTCCTATTTCCTCTTTATTCTCCTCTTTAGAAAAGAGCTTTCCAAATAGACCCATGTTTCAAAATATCGGCAAATATCCTAAAAATGGAAAGGCAAGAATATTGACCCCTCCACCAAATAAAAAAACCCGCCAACCATAGAAGTAAGCGGGTATTTTAAAACTGTGTAGAAAGGATTAACTGAAGAAGTCTTTTACGTGCTCCTTGTTTACCACTTTCTCTTCAAAACTGTAAGCTCCGGTTTTTTCAGACTTCACCATTTTTACCACTTTGGTGAACTGAGCAGAATCTCCGGACTTCAGGGTCGCTACTACTTTCTTTGCCATTGCTTAGTGTTTTACTTGATTTCTTTATGAAGAGTATGACGCTTCAGAATAGGATTGTATTTCTTAAGCTCCATACGATCTGGAGTGTTCTTTTTGTTCTTGGTAGTCACATAACGTGAAGTACCGGGCATACCGCTGTCTTTGTGCTCGGTGCACTCCAAAATAACTTGTACTCGGTTACCTTTTTTAGCCATTGCCTAAATGCTTATTTGGTGAGATATCCATTGGCACGGGCCTCTTTGATAACCGTCGCCAATCCTTTCTTATTAATGTTTTTCAAAGCAGAAGCAGACACGCGCAAGGTGATCCAACGATCTTCCTCGGGTAAATAAAAACGCTTCTTCATCAAGTTCACATTGAACTTGCGCTTGTTCTTTTTATTAGAGAAGGAAACATTGTTTCCACTCATTGCTTTTTTACCGGTAAGCTCACATACTCTTGACATGGATCTCGCTTCTTAAATTTTGGGTCTGCAAAAGTAGCTAATTTTTACTCCCACACAAACCTAGTAATCAATTTTCTGCACTTCTTTTCGGAGGCGGTCCAAGGCCATAAGAGCACTGCGCCGGATATTCCTTTGACGGTGATTACCAAAGTGATAGCATTTGGCTTTTTCGCCCTGGGGTCCGGATACGGCAATCCATACTGTCCCTACCGGTTTTTCGGGACTACCTCCTCCGGGGCCGGCCACCCCAGTAGTTGCTACCCCAAAATCGCTTCCGGTAACTTCTCTTACCCCTTTAGCCATTTGTAAGGCCACCTCTTCACTTACGGCACCATGAGTTTGGATGGATTCCGGATTTACTTTTAAAAACCTCACCTTAAGATCATTGCTATAAGCAACCACCCCTCCTAAAAAGTATTCAGAACTACCGGGAATACTGGTTATTAAATCGCTTACATAGCCCCCGGTGCAGCTTTCGGCAGTAGCCATAGTCATTTGCCTTCTCTGAAGGGATTTACCAACAATCTCCTCGAGGGAACTGGCATCTTCGCCAAAAATGAGATCGCCCAAAGCTTCTCGCATATATGCAATCCCCTCTTCCACCAGGGCCTTGCTCTTCCGTTTGGTATCGCTGTAACCACTTAGGCGCAATCGTACCAAACCAGGACTAGGAAGGTAGGCCAGTTTAACTTCCTCCGGCAGGGCTTCTTCCCAATCCTTGAGTATCTCAGCAATATCACTTTCTCCTCTACCCTGAGTAATTAAGGTCTTATGATAGAGCTTGCCCTCCATTTGAGTTTCAGTAATCCAGGGAACAATCTTATCTCCCACCAAATGCTCCGTCTCATAGGGAACGCCCGGAGTAGAGAAAAAGTAACATCCATTGCGTTCGAACCGCATTCCTGGAGCGGTACCGGTTTCATTTAATATGGCTACACAAGAGGAAGGAACATAGGCCTGCATTTTATGCACCTCTTTGGGCTCACGGTTAAAGCTGGCAAAGAGCTTTTTGATATGATCGTAGATGTGATCCTGATAAATCATCTCCCCCCCGAAATACTCCAGTAACGTCTTTTTGGTGATATCGTCTTTGGTTGGACCTAAGCCGCCGGTCATGAAGACATACCGGGTATCCGGATGAACCTCATTCAGCGCTCTTCGGATGGCCTCAGCAGTATCGGCCACCACCTTTTTTTGCCAGACCTGAATACCTTGAAGATTGAGTTGATTAGCTATAAAAGCGGAATTAGTATCTACCGTTTGACCGATTAAAATCTCATCGCCAATGGCTATGATTTCTGCTTGCATGAATGGGTGTCTAGAATAGGCTCGGACAAAGTTAATTTATTCATGGAAGCTTGCGGCAGAATATGTCAAATGCTAACTTGAGCAACCGAATAAATCCCCCAACCATGCGCAAGTTTATTTTCAGTCTTAGCTTCTTATTTCTGCTTAGCTCCTGCGATACTTTGCTTCAAATTGCAGAGACCAGCAATCAATTATTGGAGCCTTCTGAATCAGAAATAAATCAGGGAATCAAAGAGGCCCTTAGAGTAGGCATCACCAACGCTGTAAATAAAAGCTCTAAGAAAGATGGCTTTTATGGAAATCCTCTTATCAGGATTCCCTTTCCTCCCGAAGCTGAGCGTGCTGCAAAAACCTTACGCGATTTGGGCATGGACAAAGTAGTAGACGATTTTGTAGAAACTCTCAATCATGGAGCCGAACAGGCCTCTGCGAAAGCAACTCCCATTTTTGTAGATGCAATTACCAGCATGACGCTGCAAGATGTTTATGGCATTTGGAGAGGAGATCAGGATGCGGCAACCCAATTTCTGAAAGCAAAAACCAATAATCAGCTTAAAGCCGCCTTTCGACCCGTTATCAATGAAGCCCTGAATCAGGTTGAAATAACTCGGTACTGGAGTCCCATTGCGAGCACCTACAACAAGATACCTTTCGTTAAGCCGGTTAATCCCGACCTAACTGACTATGTAATGCAAGAAACTTTGGATGGCCTTTATCTGCTTATGGCTCAAGAAGAAGCCAAGATCAGAGAAGATCCTGCAGCAAGAGTAAGTGCTATCCTAAAAAGAGTGTTTGGCTGGCAGTCTTAGATGCGCTTCATCTGTTGCTTCAACATCTTTACCTGATCGTTGAGCATTCCGCGCTTATCCAATTTCTTAACATCGGTAAGCAGGACTTGAGCCTCACGCTTACGCCTTTTAGCCAAAGCAATTCCGGCCAGCTGTAATTTAGCCATGGCCTGATCATGCTTTTGACGTAAACCAGTCTTGAGGGCTTTTCTTAAAAATGATTCCGCTTTGCCGATACCGCTTTGAGACTGAATCATCCCTTGAAGCATATAGTAATAGGCCAGCTGTCCTTTGATTAAAGACTCTTCCGGTTTTTTAATGTGATCTAAGGCCTTTTGCGCCTTTACCATGTCATTCTTACGCAAGAACCAAAAGGCTTGTAAGATGCGCTCATTTCGGAAATAAGTGAAGATGACCAAACCGGCTAACATGATAAACATGATACCATTGCCTATCTCACCGTCGATAAACTGCCAAACTGATAGTCCAACGAAAACTGCAGTTAAGCCAAGACGTAAATATTTACTGAGCATTTATTCAATTTTGGGCCGCAAAAATAGAGCTATTTCCCCAAAAAAGCAGCTTAGATCTTAGCTACCAATTTCACATTAAGCAATCGTGGGGTAAGGAAGTTCGGTACAGCATATTCACGGGCGGTGCTAATGTCTTTCACCCAGAGATAGCTTATGGTATTAGTGATGTCGAGAAGGTTAAAGACCTCCACCCCTATCCAAAGACTTCGGAATTGATTGAGGAACTTAGAGTCATATTCCCGGGACTCACTCTTTAATACCTTGGAGAAACCAATATCTACCCGGCGGTAATCGGGTAAACGGAATACCCTTTCATCGGCTGTCGCCTGAGGTGGACCAAACGGCAAGCCGGTGCCATAAGCCAGAGTAAGGCTCACTCTAAAACTAGGATCATTAGGTAGGTAATCCTGGAAAAAGATTTTGAAGTTGAAGCGTTGGTCGGTAGGACGAGCCAGGAAGCCCGCTCCATCCCCTTCAATATCCTCCTGAATGGTCATTATGGAAAGAGAAGCCCAGGAATCTATACCAGGAACAAATTCCCCATTAATGCGATAATCAATTCCCGTAGCGAAACCACGGGCATTATTCTCGGCCCGATATCTGATCCGAACATTATCCAGATCGTAGGGAATAAGTTGATCAAAGTCTTTGTAATAAACTTCGGTAACCATTTTGAAAGGTCGGTCCCAAATTCGTAATTGATAGTCGTTACCCAGTACAAAATGGATCGACCTTTGGGCCCGTATATTTTCATTCACCCCGCCATCAAGATTTCTCATTTCTCGATAAAATGGAGGTTGGTAGTAGAATCCGGTTGCAAAACGGAAAACCATATCGGAAGACCAGGAAGGCTTATAGCTGATACTGGCTCGGGGACTAATCACATTCTGATTATTGAAAGTCCAATAATGACTACGCAGGCCCACATTGTAAAAGAGGTCTCCTGCAGAATCCAGTGGGATGATCTCACTGCGCTCCGCATAGGCGGTAACCCTAAAACTGTTTAAATCAACTCTACTGGCAAAGCTTTCAAAGAGTTCCAATTCATCTTCTTGCAAAACGGAGCTGTACACGATTCCGCCTAAAGGATTACCCTGATCATCCCGCTGTGTAACAACTAGTGAATCGTAGTTGAATCCGCTACCATTGGGAACATTGAAACCTGCGGAATCAATTCGCTCCCATTCCTTATAGCGATCTATGATATCTTCCATTTGCAGCTTTACACCCCAACGCCAGGTAACCTCATCCTTATCGTAAATCCCGTTATGACTGATATTCGCTACAATAGCATCCAGGTAGTTTCGGGCATAATTCTGAAATCCCCCTATACTCCTGGTAAAGCTTATTTCACCGAATTGATCACTTCCCAAATTTGTATTTAGTTCTCCCAGGCGATAGGCTCCCACCACATCAAAGTACTCCTGTTCGGTAGTTTGAAAAACAGAAGACTGGAAGTTTAACTGTAAACCTTTAGAGGGACGGTATTTAGCACCGAGCGCCGCAAACCGAGTGGTGAAATCGTAATCCTCTCGACCATCAAAAAAGACATTTAGGCGCAAGCTTTCTTGAATGGTTCCAAAATCTGTAGTGCGGGTCTCAGGAATAACCTGGTAGAGATTGCGAGAGTAGTTACCCAAAAAGTTTAGTTCCCATTCATCAGTAAGATCATAGGTTAAAAAAGCCTGAACATCGGTAAATTGAGGTAGGAAATCAGCTTCAGTATCCAATGACCCAACCAGGAGTTGATTAGTACGATAGCGTGCCCCAACTAAGGCCGTCATTCGATCTTTAGCAAAACGATCTTCATAAACCAGATTTCCGCCTAAAAGGCTTCCTTCCATACTAAGGCCAAAATCAGATGGCTTTCGATAGGTTATGTCGAGTACAGAGGCCATCTTATCTCCATAGCGTGCCTCAAAACCGCCTGCGGAAAAACGCACATTGGAAACCATGGCCGAGTTTACAAAGCTCATCCCCTCTTGTTGTCCGTTTCGCACTAAAAAGGGGCGGTAAACTTCAATACCATTAACGTAAACCAGGTTCTCATCAAAGTTTCCTCCACGCACAGAATATTGGCTCGATAGTTCACTGTAAGAACTAACCCCGGGTAAGGTTTTAATAATCCCTTCCACTCCTGAGTTTGGTCCCACGAAGTTTTCTATTGATTTTACATCGACCTCAATCTGATTATCGAATCGACCCTTTCGATCCACGATGTCCACTTCGGTAAGAATATTTTCGAGGAGGATCAGGCTTCGATCAATCTGCTTTTTCTGCCCCTTTTCTAAACTGATGTAGAGGGTATCAGGCTGGTAGCCAAAGCTTAAGTAAGAAACCAATAGCCGTTTGCCCGGACCAACATCTAGTTTATACTCTCCCGATTCATTCGTTAGAGTGTAGTAGTCGCCGAGGCTGACCCGTACGCCATCCAGACCGTTACCGGCGGCATCACTAACCTTCCCAAAAATTTGGGTTTGGGCTTGAGCAGAAAGAGAAATAAGGAAGAGGCTCAAGGCCGATAGGGCTAAGCGCATTGAAGCTTAATTTTTCTTGAAAGATTGAAAGAGTCGTTGCCAAGCGAAGGGATTACTCAAGGCACCTAAGATTGCAGTGGCTCCATTACCAAATCCCTGATACCGGCCATAATCATAGATACTCTGATTTTGCATCATGATCGCCAAATCTCGTGCTTCATCCGGATCCAAGTTCATTGACGCCGCACGATCCTGTAAGGCCTGAATGGCCAGATTACGCATCGCGATGTCATTTTCGGTTGTTGGCACATTGGTAGCGAGAAAAGCTTCTTTAAACTGATCGGGCCTAGGCCAGGGATACAGGGTAACCTCCTCTAATAAGGTGGTATCTCTATCCATTACAATGCGTGCTAAATAAGCCTTTTTAGAAAGGGTATCCGGCACATAAAGACGCTCCTCTTTAAAACCTAAGGATGAAAAAACGAGGGTATCACCCGGTTTAGCGGCCAAAGAAAAGAAACCATCCTTATCCGTCATGGTTCCTCGATCGGTGTTCGCCAATAAAACATGGGTAAAAGGGATTGGACGCGGAATACTGTCACCACTAAGCACCAGACCACTCATCTGCACAGGATCGGAATCTTGAGCCTTGAGCGTGAATCCAAGTATTAGTATGGTGAAACTGAGTAATATTTTACGCATCATAAGCGAAACGTCCATTTGGCGAAAATAGCATCTAGGAAACAAAGAGTTCCCAAATTTTCTCGCTTTGATTCTTTCTATCGTCTTCAACACGCAATTTTAACACTTGTTTAGAGCCTTGGGCCTTAGGCCAATACTTCATCTTAGACAATAAGCGATTCTTTTTAGCATCGTAGTATACCGGAACCCAAACTCCATCCACCCTAAGTTCATACTTCTCGATTCCACTTATATCATCCTTCACCTTTATTATTATGGTCGAAACCTTAGGCTTTTCCTTATCGCGGAAATTATGGGCATTTATTTCGGGTGCGGTGGTATCGATGGCAATTGCAAATTCGCCTAATTGTCGCGTACGACTGATTACCCAGCCGTTTTTATAATAACCTCCCTCATAATCATCATACTTCCCATTGCGATAACTGGCGATAAACAGTTTTGAAGGATCCAATCCTTTGGGTTTCTTGCTTAAACGAAGTTTGAGATCATAATAACGATGCACAGGAACCTTGCGGCTATTAATGGTTATGAGATCGCTGTATGCGGAGCTAAAAGGACTCTGCTTCACTTCTAATTGAAAATCGCGGTAAAAGCTTCCTTCTTTAAAACCTAGCTCATAATCAGCGTCAGAGATTACTTCGGGGTTCGATCGCTGGATAGGGACGGATTTAACAAGGTAGTCTGACGCTTCTAAAGGTTCTATTTCTAAATCAGCATTGGCCTTATAGACTAAATCGAAATCCAGTGTGCTGAGATTTCCGGCTGCATCCCGGGCTTCAATACGAACGGGTAAAACAGTATCGCGGTTAAACTTTAAATGTCCCGCTTTTGCCTTAACCGGATAGGTGCTTAGACGATTGCCTGGTTCTTGAAAAAGGCGATGGGAAGATCTGCGGCAACAAGCCTTAAGCTCATAATCGATGTGAGAATTGATATAGCGCGTCTCCGCAAAAGCAAAAGTCTCCATTCGAAATACATGTTGCAGTTCATCCGCAACAAAAAGTTTCAGTTCATATACACCATTGCGATTACGGGTTTTGTCTTGCTTATCGATGGCATACAGTCCAAAGGATATTTCGGCACTTCCCATTACTTTATCACCCGTCTCCAGGACATATTTCCCCTTAGCGGTGTTCTTTACTTTGTATTCCTCCCGCTTTAAAAATTGACCATTTTGGTGAAAGTATACCTGTAAGGCTCCGAGCTCTGGCGGTAGATTATCCGCCACCTTAAATCCAAATAAAAGCGGATTAATGATTTTTTCCGTTCGAGTATCGCGCACTTCAAAATGTAAATGGGGTCCGCCACTGCCTCCGGAATTCCCACTTAGGGCAATTTGATCACCCTGCTGGTAATTAAATCGGCCTGCTGGCGGAAAGAGGTTCACCTCATTTTGTTCCTTTTTGCGCATCTGCTCCACCACATAAGCTTCAAGTTGGGCATCAAATTCATGCAAATGGGCATAAACAGTAGTATAGCCATCTGGGTGTTTTAGATAGAGCGCTTTACCAAAACCGTAAGGTGACACCTTAATGCGAACAATGGTTCCTTCGGCAGCGGCTAGCACCGGTTGACCTATTTTACCTTGTGTTTTAATATCGAGACCCGAGTGAAAATGATTACTGCGTAATTCTCCAAAAGTGCCCGAAGAATAGAGCGGGATATTTAATGGGCTGCGGAAATAATCCTGAGGATACTTATGTTGAGCCTGTGTTAAAAAGGATAAGAAACAGAAGAATATACAGATGGTAAAAGGAATACGGGTGTATCTCATGTCTCAAAAATACTGCGCAAAAAGGATTTAATCCGACTTAAAAAATGAGTTTGCATTAGTGATTGGGCTTTCTAACTTTGGACATTGGTTTTTTCCGATCAATGAAGGTACTTGAAGCAAAGATCCAGGAACTGGAAAATCTGATTAACAGAGTCATCAGCGATAACCTGGTTTTGCAGAATGAGAATGCTAAGCTTAAAGCAGAACTGGAAAACTTGCGAGAGCATTCGCAATCGAGATCGGAGGAAGTCAGGAATTTGGAAATTCAGTTAGAACGCCTTCGCCTGGCTCGTGGCTTAGCCGGTGATCCGGAGGAAGCGAAAGCGGCAAAGGCTAAACTGGGTTCCCTAATGCGGGAAATCGATCGCTGCATTGCATTGCTAAACGAATGATTCCCAGAGTTAATTGAAATGTCAGATTTACTGAAAATAAAAATCTCCCTGGCCGACCGGGTTTATCCTCTTACTATCCGCAGAGATGAGGAAGAGAATATTCGCAAGGCGGCTAAAAGCATTGAAGCCATTCTTCAAAAATATGAAGACGGATATGCCGTTCGTGATAAACAAGACTTGCTCGCCATGTGCGCATTGCAGTTAGCATCGCGAATTGAAAAAATCCAAAGCAATAATTTGGTAAATGGAGATGAAGTAGGCGCGCATTTAGATCGACTCTCGGAGAAGATCAAGCAAGCAATGAATTAGCGCAACAACGTTCTTTAACTATTTTTTCCCGCATCCTTTCCTGTATTTGCTAAACTCAACACTAATACAATAGGAGTTTAGCTTGGGTTTTCTAGACCATGCCTCCCTCGAGTGGAAGGTCGAAATTGCCTGGTGGACTCCGATCCTGTCTAAACGGAGTTTAGACGAAACACGAAAAGGGTGCGGGTTTTTTATGAACCGAAATTTGAAATGGAAACAACAACAACAATTATTGCGGCATTAATAGCGCTGGCTGGGGGATTTGGTCTGGCGATGATCATAAATGCTGCTGTGTTAAAAAAGAAACACAAGCACTTCATGGCCGAGGCTCAGAAAGAGGCAGATGGCATTAAGAAGGAGAAAATCCTTCAGGCGAAAGAAAAGTTCCTGGAGTTAAAAGCCGAGCATGAAAAGGTGATCAACAAGAGAGAGCAAAAGCTTAACGATCGCTTCAACAATGTGAAGGAAAAGGAACAAAGGGCACGAGAGCATACTGAAAAGAACAAGAAGGAATACAAGGAAAACCAGCGTCTGAGAGACGAACTCAATAAAAAGCTGGAGGCCAATGAGGCCAAAGGCAAGGAACTGGAAAAAATGCACCGCAAACAGGTGGAGCAGCTTGAAGTAATTTCAGGATTAAGTCCTGATGATGCTAAAAATCAATTGCTCGAAGCCCTTAAAGAAGAAGCGAAAACCGACGCAGCAGCATTCATCCAAACCACCATGGAGGAGGCGCAACTTTCCGCGACTCGCGAGGCTCGTAAAGTGGTCATTCAAACCATCCAAAGGGTAGCTACCGAACAAGCGGTTGAGAACTCAGTCTCTGTATTCAATATCGAGAATGATGACGTTAAGGGAAGAATCATTGGTAGAGAAGGAAGAAACATTCGCGCACTTGAAGGAGCAACCGGAGTAGAGATCATAGTAGACGATACACCGGAAGCGATTATCCTCAGCTGTTTTGATCCGGTTCGTCGTGAGATAGCGCGATTATCACTTCATAAATTGGTATCGGATGGTCGGATTCACCCAGCGCGAATAGAAGAAGTATGCAATAAAACCCGCAAGCAAATTGAAGAGGAGATCTTTGAGGTGGGAAAACGCACTACCATCGACTTAGGAATTCACGGATTACATCCTGAGTTGGTACGTATGGTAGGTCGGATGAAGTATCGTTCATCCTATGGCCAGAACCTTCTGCAACACTCCAGGGAAGTAGCTAACCTTTGCGGAATTATGGCTGCGGAGCTTGGGCTCAATCCAAAAATCGCTAAACGCGCTGGCTTACTGCATGATATCGGAAAAGTTCCCTCAGAAGAGAGTGAATTACCGCATGCGATTTTAGGGATGAAGATGGCCGAGAAATATGGCGAAAAACCCGAAGTGTGTAATGCTATCGGGGCTCACCATGACGAAATTGAAATGACCAGTCTTATCTCACCAATCGTTCAGGTTTGCGATGGAATTTCCGGTGCAAGACCTGGGGCACGCCGTCAGATTGCAGAGAGCTACATGCAGCGTCTAAAGGATTTGGAGCAATTGGCTTTATCACAAAATGGAGTAATTCAAGCCTATGCCATTCAAGCGGGTCGTGAGCTAAGAGTTATAGTAGACTGTGAAAAGGTGAGCGATGCAGATGCAGCAAAAATCAGCTTCGATATCAGTCAAAAGATTCAGAATGAAATGACCTATCCCGGTCAGGTAAAAATCACCGTGATTCGGGAAACGCGAGCCGTTAATGTAGCGCGCTAAAACGCTCTAGAGCCAGATCTATCATCTTCTTAACGGTAGCCTCTGGTTTTGTACTAAATACTTGATGACGTCGGTTAGCGAGAATAGCAGAAATCGACAAGCATTCCATATTGAGCAGCCGGCCTAATGCATAGATGCCGGCTGTTTCCATTTCCAGATTAGTGATTCGGTAATGGTGAATCTCTTGCTGAGCTAAAAGGTCCAGCCAGGCAGGATTCTTGGATTTAAGGGGCAGCGTTCTGCCTTGAGGACCATAAAATCCATTTGCGGTAACCGTAATTCCGCTATGGTCAACTAGATCCCTGAAACCATCACTAAGGCTTCTTGACGCTTCGGCGAAATAGGGTTTGGGGAAATCCTCCAATCCCGGTAAAAGCTCAAAGTCCTGCCAGGGATAGAAATACATCAGGTAATCAAAACCAAGTGCTGCTTCGGAGAGCAGTAAGGAATCCAACGGAATGTCCTCCTGTAAGGTGCCGCTGGTTCCCAAGCGCAAGACTTGCATCGCTTCCGGAGACTCCCAAAACTTTTTACGGCTGCTTAGATCCCAGGCATAAGCCAAGTGCAATTCGTTGAGAGCTATATCTACATTATCTGTCCCAATTCCAGTTGAGATAACCAGAATATCACGGCTACCAATTCTGCCACTAAGACTTCGGAATTCACGAAAAGCACGATCAAAATAGAGGCTATCGAAATGCGGTTTTATCCAATCAATTCGATCGGGATCTCCTACCGTTATTACCTTAGAAGGAACCTCACCATTTTTGAGATGAAGGTGGTAAACGCTGTTGTCTGGATTTAATATTATTTCAGAAGCGGGCATAATTGCGCAATTAGCTTATAAGATTAACTTTGGGGCACTAATTCGTTCCTGTTATGTCTGAATCATTCAAGATCCTTGTGCCGGTTGGTTTCTCTGAACAATCACTAACCGCACTGAACCAAGCCTCAATCTTCGCCAAAGCTATTGAAAACGCTAGCATCACTTTGCTATCCGTGCTTGAAGAAGGTGGTTTTTTTAGCAAAATGTTTTCTGCTAATGCAGATTCCGACGCTATCCATGCGGAAGCGGGCAAGAAGTTAAAAGAGATTGCCGATAAATTCCAAGCAGAGCACAATATCCCTACCCAGACCATGGTTGCCGAAGGGGTTGTGTATGAAGAGATCGCTCGTGTTAGCAGCCTGATTGATGCCAATTTGGTAATCATGGGTACTAACGGTAAGCCTCAAAACCTAAGAAAGAGATTTATTGGTTCTAATGCTTATCGCACTGCTGCCCTTGTACAACCACCGGTAGTAACGATTAAAGGGGAGCGATTAATTGATAAGATCGAAACCATCATCTTCCCACTCTTCATGAACAACCGACACTCGAAAGAGAAAGTAGGCCCTACCCTAGAGTATGCCCGCCTTTTTGGTGCTAAAGTGAAGGTAATTGCGGTTAAGGAAGCCGAAACCAATATGAACATTTTACGTGGTCATGTGAACCAGGTTGAAAGCTTTATCCGCGATCATGGTGTAGAATGCAGCCATGAGATTCTTGAGAACCCAAAACGCCGCGGTGTCGTGCGCAACATCCTCAATAGTGCCTACGAATCGAAAGGAGATTTAGTAATTATTACTGAAGATCCGGCTCAAGGAGGTGATATCACAGATTACTTCTTGGGTAATGAGATGCAGGCCGTAATCTATCACAGTGAGATTCCGGTGATGTCTATTACGCCAAAAGCCGTGAAGTACGAACAAATGTGGGATTCATTCTAGGTATCCTTTACAATCGAAATACAAACCCTGATTATTCTTATTCTGAATAATCAGGGTTTTTTATTTTCCATTCGCCAAAAATTCCAGAAAAGGATTGAACCCAAGCGAGCTCTTAGCGTTCTATAAATTATGTATCACTTGAGAAAGGAACAATGGGTGGACGTTCCGAAGAGTGAGATTTGGGATTTTTTCTCAAACCCAGCAAACCTTCTGAAGATCACACCCAGGGAAATGAAGATGAAGATTTTAGAGGCCGAACCCCGTAAAATGTACTCAGGGATGATTTTACGATACCGGGTAAGTCCTCTATTTGGTATTGGCCTTAGCTGGACTTCGCTTATATCAGCAGTTGAAGAAAAGTCTTACTTCGTGGATCAAATGATCGAAGGTCCATTTAAGCTTTGGCACCATTTACATCGTTTTGAAGAAGAAAAGGGAGGTACTTTGATTATAGATGATCTACACTATAAAATCCCCCTTGAACCCTTTAGTAAAGTGCTGCATCCCTTTTTAGTGGCTAAGGAATTGGAAAAAATGTTTCAGCATCGCGAGGTGGTGGTAAAGGAGATTTTTGGTCGGGCATGAAAACTGTTTTTGGCATAGACTACGGGAGTAAGCTTTCCGGTAATACAGTGATCGCGATTTTTAAAGAAAATCGGATCTTCTTCATGGACGTAGATCGAAAAGTAGATGCTGATCAATTCATTCGCAATGCCGTAGAGCACTTTAATCCAGAATTGGTCTTTATTGATGCGCCGCTAAGTTTACCAGGAGTATATCAGCATTGCGAGGGATTTAGCGATTACCATTTTAGAATTGCAGACCGCGAAACTCAAGCGATGTCCCCCATGTTTTTAGGAGGTTTGGCAGCTCGGGCAATGCAACTATCCTCCTGGATGAGGGAGCAATCTATTGATGTTAAGGAAACCTACCCTAAGCTAATGGCCAACCGTTTTGAGTTGGTTAAACACGGGTATAAAACCAATCGGGGTTCTTTGCAGGATTGCACCCTCAAGATTAAAAACTGCCTTCGTGAACCCCTTCAATTCAAATGCGGTGATGTGCTTACCTGGCATCATCTTGATGCCTTACTAGCCTTGATGAGCGCTATGTCTTACGACTGCGGCGATTATACCACCTATGGCGACCCTTGCGAAGGTCTCATCTATGTATGATGCCCCCCTTCCACATTCTTTGGCTGAAAAGAGATTTGCGCTGGCAAGATCATGATCCTCTTTGGGCGGCTATTAAAGCAGAAAAGCCCCTCTTAGCCCTTTACTGCTTTGAACCCTTAATTAGCGATCATCCCGATTCTTCATCTCGTCATCGTAAAATGCAAATCCAAGCCTTGCAAGGTTTAAGAGGTGAGCTCGGAGCGATGCGAAATCACCTTTTGATTATTGAAGCCAATGCAGATGAGGTTATCGATTTTATTGCCTCCCACTTCCCTTTAGCCGAAGTTTATTCCCATCGTGAGCATGGAGTTTTAAGCACTTATGAAAGGGATAAACGGCTTACTAAAATCTGCCGAAAGCATCAAGTTTCCTGGCATGAATTCAATCACAATGGAGTTCTTCGTGGAAAAGATGATCGCAGCGGATGGGATGAAGAATGGCGGGCCTATATGCAAAGACCTCTGCGTAAGGCAAATATCGCCGAATGGCCCAGTTTCAATGGAGATGACCTGAAAGAAATTTCCGAAGCAATTGGCGAGCAATTCCGGCTTAGCCCTATCCCGAAAGACTCAATCAAACGGAGCTTAAACCGAAAGAATTCCTTAAGCAGACTAAGGGATTTCCTGGCCCAAGAGGCACAAGGTTATCAGGGCAATATGGGAGATCCGCTGGCCAGTCAGAAGCATTGCTCTCGTTTATCTGTGGCACTCGCCTGGGGCACTTTGAGCTTAAGGGAAGTTTATCAAATGAGTATAGAGGCCCACCAAAATGCCAATTACCGCTCCGATTTACGCGCCTTCATTTCACGTTTGCACTGGCATTCCCATTTCATCCAAAAGTTTGAAATGGAAATGCGGATGGAGTTCGAAAACATTAATAAAGGCTATAATAAAATTAGACAGGAAAGCAATCCGGCCTACTATGATGCCTGGGTGAATGGTATGACGGGAGTACCCATCGTTGATGCCTGTATGCGCGCAGTAAAAGCCACCGGATACCTCAACTTTCGAATGCGAGCTATGGTAGTAAGTTTCTGGAGCCATATACTATGGCAGCCCTGGCAAGTAGCGGTCCACCACTTGGCGAGATGTTTTTCAGACTTCATTCCTGGAATTCATTATCCCCAATTTCAAATGCAGAGCTCCGTAACGGGGATCAATATTATCCGAGTTTATAATCCGGTAAAACAGTCGCTGGAAAAAGATCCTAATGCAGCATTCATCATTAAATGGGTTCCTGAATTAGCTTCGCTTCCTTTAGCCTTTCAGCATGAACCCTGGAATCTTAGCGCCTTAGAATCTCAATTCTATAATTTCAAACTTGGAAAAGACTATCCCCATCCTCTGGTAGATGTTCATAAAGCTGCGAACTTTGCCCGTGGTCAACTTTGGGAAATGAAACAAGATCCCGAAGTTCTTGTTGAGAACAAACGCATATTGAAAAGACATACTGTTGCGAACCGAGATATTAATAGTCGCACAAAGACGATAATGAAAAGGAATGGAGGAGCCTAATAAAGACTTTGTAAACCCCATTGATCCCGACAAGATCGCTGAGAACCCCTCAACACTACCCTATGCACATACTGTAGGTGGAGCGGTTATTAAGCCAAGCAAGCAAGGGGTGATCCGCAGTAAAGCCCTCAATGCGATGGAGGAGCAAACGGATATGCAACTCTCGCAAATAAAGGAACAGATTGATCTCCTAGCCCGGCAAGCCCAGGAAATCCAGGAGCGTAAGGAGTTGGCGGCGATGGTCTATGCCGCAAAAATTAGTTTCAAGCCGGAAATAAACCATGTGTATCATCTCTATCTTAATGAGCAAGACGAACACGTTTTATCGATGATCGGACCTGATGAATGGGCTAAGCCTAAATTCAAATCCTTTCTATACAGCTTACGCCTTTTGGCTGATCATACCTGGGAGATCGTTGGTCGGCCTTAGAGATCGTCTACCAAACGAAAACCTTCACTGTGCACATTGATAATAGCCACCTTAGGGTCTTCCTTTAAGTACTTGCGCACCTTAGCCAAATAAACATCCATGCTGCGACCAGTGAAGTAATTATCATCCTTCCAAATCTTGTTTAAAGCGGTACTCCGCTTAACCAGGTTGTTCTTGTTCTGAGCTAAAAGCTTCAGCAAGGCACCTTCCTTTGGGCTCAGTTTCCGCTCATCTTTACCGATCTTTAGAATACGCATTTCTGAATCGTATTCGTAGCGACCAATCTTGTAATGCACTAAGGTGTCCCCATCGTCTTGTTTGCGATTTAACAGAGCCTTGATCTTGTAGAGTAATACCTCAGAGTCGAAAGGCTTGGTGAGATAGTCATCCGCCCCGATTTGGAATCCTTTTAGCATATCCTCCTTCATGGATTTAGCGGTAAGGAAAATAAGGGGAATGTCGGCGTCAATCTTACGGATGTCCTGGGCCAGGGTGAAACCATCCTTTTGAGGCATCATCACATCCAGAATGCAGAGATCCAACTCATCGGTTGACTTGAAGAGCCTTAGACCTTCCTGGCCGTCCGTTGCTAAATGAACTTCAAAATCATTGAGCTCCAGATAGTCGCGCAGAACTGCCCCGAAATTAGGGTCATCCTCTGCTAAGAGTACTTTGGTTGTTTTCATCTTTATGTATTAATGGGCAAGTAGATGTAAAATTTACTTCCCTTACCCTTTTCGCTTTCAACTTCAATTCGCCCCCCGTGCGATTCAACAATTCCTTTGGCATAGCTCAAGCCCAATCCATGACCTTTAATGTTGTGCAGATCGCCTGCACTAACCCTGTAAAAACGATCGAAAATATGCTTTTGCTCCTCTTTAGTCATTCCTAATCCCTTGTCGGAAATGATCAGAATAAAATGGTCCTGAGTACTTTCAGTTACTACCTTTATTTCAGGTGCGCCAATGGAATACTTCATGGCATTATCCAAAATATTGATAATGGTATTCGACAAATGATTAGGATCAATTCTCAATTCTAAACTCTGTTCGTTGAAGAACTTTTGTAAACGTCCGCCCCTGCTTTCTAATTGTAGACTGATATGATCAATACAGCCGGCAATAAGTTGCATAACATCCTCTCGCTTGAAGTCGAGATCCAATTCCTGCTTATCCAGAAGCGCCATACGCAGAACACTTTCCACTTGTAGATTCATCCGCTGATTCTCCTGCTTTATCATGTTGCTGTAATGCTCTACCCGATGAGCATCGCCCCGAACCTTGGGATTTCTTAGAGCATCGATCGCAAGATTAATCGTGGCTATAGGAGTTTTAAACTCGTGGGTCATATTGTTGATAAAGTCGGTCTTTATATCACTGATCCGCTTTTGCTTTAGCGAGAAACTCAAAGTGCGGTAAAAGGTGTACACGATTGCGATTGTAAACAACAATGATACCAGCAGCATCACCCATAAGGATTGGAAAATGTAATTGGCTTTAGAAGGAAAAGAGAGAGATAATATTTCGTTGGTAAGAATGTCATTGGGAAAGAGACTGGCCGTATGTTGATGATGATGTGGATCCCAATAACGCGAACTGATAATGATCTCCTTATCATTAGACACTGAAAACTCGTAGGGTATGTTTATGCCCCGTGATTTCAATTCAAAATCGATTAAGGAATCCAGAGTTCCATGGTCCATCCAACTGCTATCGCTTCTGCGGCGACTCAATTCGTAGCGCACCATTTTACGCAAAAGCATATCCAGCTGAGCCCCTTTTCGCATCATTTGATCGGGCCTGGTTTGTAGCACCAATCCCTTGCGCTCCTCAATGGCTTCAAGGATGGAGTCACCAGGATCAGCATTGTAAAGGATCAAAGTATCCGGACCCAATTGCATCGTTAAGCTTAAATCTCCCGAAGATCTATCACGGGCCGGAATGCCGAGATGTGGGGCAAGGTTTTCACTGAAGAAAGGCTGGATACCGAAATTGTTGAACAAGAATCTTAGCGAGGCCATATTATCAACCCGCTCGGTGATGTCGGCCAAAGCCTGCCCTACTTCGCTTTCAAATTTCTCTTCCCGTAAGTCGTAGGCATTCTTCAACCAATAAGCCTGAATTCCGGTAACCCCTAAAAGGGAGAGCGTCATAAGAAGTATTAACCAATTTAAACGCTTGGCTCCCCTCTGCTTAAATCTCGACATGCCTCAAAAATAAAGTGCTTAGTTCTTGAAAATTAGCCTTTAACGCTTCTTTAACAAAACACAGGCAACTAATCACAATAGCTGGAGGGTCATACCAATGAACTTTGTTCAACGAATACGAAAACATAAAAACGCTCGATCATGAAAAAACTAAAGTACCTTTTTGCCCTGGGCCTCGGCCTTTGTCTTAGTTCCGGTTTACAAGCTCAATCACAACAGTATGAAGCACCGGATACTGAAAATCTTTCCGTACCGATTAAGGACCCTGAAGACTTAGACTCTCCGCCCCCTCCCGGGTTGCTTGGTGGAGGCGAAACGAAAATTGAAGAAGTAAGCATCTATCCCAATCCAGGTGATGGCTTGTTAAAAATCAAGTTAGGTGCTCAGGAGCCGGGAACAGCAATTTTAATCTATGACCTTACCGGACGAGTTTACTTCGACTCTGAACTAGACCCTCTGGCTAAACGTGAAATAGAAGTCGATCTTCGACCAATGCCCGATGGTGTATACGTAGTTCGGGTAGGAAATCGAGTTAAAAAATATCGGAAAATCTAGGAGTTTAAATCACTCTTCAAAACCATCTTGGCCAAGCCGGGATGGTTTTTTTTTATTTCTACTTTTGGGCAACTAAAGTTCAAAATGGATATCCAAAAGCTTTCCATCATAGTTCCAGCCTACAACGAAGGACCTACCATACACCATATTCTAAATCATTTACGCTCCGTTAAACTGGTAAATGATATTGAGAAAGAAGTTATTGTGATCAACGACGCTTCAACGGATAACACGGAAGAAGCGGTTCTTGAGTATCAAAAAGCTCATCCTGAATTTCCAATCAACTATCTCAGTCACCCTAAAAATAAAGGCAAAGGGGCGGCCCTACATACAGGGTTTGCGGCGGCAACCGGTGATTTCACTATTGTACAGGATGCTGACCTGGAATATGACCCTAAGGAGTTTAATATCCTCCTGGAGCCCGCCATAAGAGGAGTAGCTGATGTGGTTTATGGCTCACGCTTTATGGGCGGTAATGCTCACCGCATCCTGTTTTTCTGGCACAGCATCGGCAATAAATTCCTCACCTTCCTATCCAATATGTTTACCAATCTAAACTTAACGGATATGGAAACCTGTTATAAGCTCTTCCGCACGGATATCCTAAAGTCAATCGAGCTTAAGGAGAATCGATTTGGTTTTGAACCTGAGGTTACCGCCAAAATTGCGCGCGTCCCAAAGATTCGCATCTATGAAGTAGGTATTAGTTACTACGGTCGAACTTTCGAAGAAGGAAAAAAGATCAACTGGAAGGACGGCTTTCGAGCCATCTACTGCATCCTTAAATACAACCTATTCAAATAGCCTTTTCTAGAAAGAATAGCTAAAGGCAATGGTCGGCATAATCGGTAGCTGATCAACCCTGCGGTTGGCCTCACGATCGTAGTAGAAGATATTCTGATAGTTCAGGATGTTCGTTGCACCGGCGGTAAGTTCCAATTGTTGAGTTTCAGTGATATCCCAGGTCTTCGCCAAACTTATATCAACCCGGTGGTAATTGGGTAATCTACGCGTGTTCAACTCACCATAGAGAATCCCAGGTTCTCCGTTTTCGGTAGTGTAGTCATAATCCAAAGCAGGTTGACCACGATCATCCGTAAAAGGTTGCTCGCTATAGAACAACTGAGTAGGCGTAAATGGGAAACCAGTACCAAAATTGTAACGCAGGCTGAAGAGATAATCCTTGTTTTTTCCAAAGGAGTAGTTCCCAACGAAATTGAGGTTATGGCGACGATCGAAGTTAGGATTGTATACGCGAATTCCATCATCACGAGTAATCTCACCAATGGAATAGGCTAACCATAGATAAAGGTTCTTGTCATTATACTTGAATAGGAAATCGATCCCGCGAGCAATACCCTGCTCTACAATAAAGTCCTTAACAAGGATATCCGGTTTTCCAATGGCCGCAAAACTTCCCTCATCATAAATTTGGTTCCGGTTCAGATTCGTGATCTGATTGAAGTCTTTGATATATCCCTCTATATTAACGGTAAGATTCCGAGTTAGCTCTACCTCAAAACCGGCAACATAATGTTGGGCCATCTGCAATGTGGTTGTGATTTCCTCACCTCTAAAGGTATTGGGAATATCACCCTGAGGAATGGCGCTTAAGAAACCGTAAAAAAGATTAACCACATCCCGATCAGAATTACCTGCCACCAGGTTCTGGGAATACTGACCTCCACTAGCCTTAATTCGCAACCAATCATTCACATTATACTTAACCCCTAATCGAGGCTCAAAGCTTAATTCCGCTTGAGACCCGTAATAGTGCAAGCGAAGGCTAGGCTCCACTACCAATCGATTGGAAGAATAACGGTAGCGAGCATAAGTTCCCAATTCAGTGGTATTCTCTTCTTGCTCTACCGAGATTCCTAAGGGGGCGTCAACATCAAAAAAGGTAGAATAGGTAATCGCTTCCATACCTACTTTCAACTCGTCATTTTCCCTAAGAAAATAGGTGAAATCCAATCCACCGTTAAAGCCCGTAATAGACGATTCGCGAATTAAGGAGCCTTCAATTGAATTGATATCATAAATCGAATAGCTCACATCTCCCGAAAGGAGCACCTTAGAGGCAGACGGTAGTACTAAAAAGTTAAAACCGGCACCTTGTGAATCCCAGTTTATGCTGTTATTCTCGCCGTATCGAACACCATCATCGAAACTAAAACCAAAGGCATTGAACTGTGATCCATTTTCCGATTGCGAAGTGAACTTTCCGTAGATATCAGTAAAGGTAAAGGGCAGACCGTCAAACTCTGTTTCTACATAGGGGTAGAAAATTTCAGAACTCTGATCGAGATAGGAGGTCTTGGCAGAAATCAAGAAGGAACTATTGGCTAGCCCTCTTTCATCCTTTTTACCCAAGGGCGCCTCCAATAAAAGTTTAGAGGTATAGGTACTGGCACTTACCTTTCCTGAGAGTCTTTTGCGGTTTCCTGCTCTGGTTCGGATGTCCATCACCGCAGAATTACGACTGCCGTACTCCGCGCTGAAACCTCCGGTATATACATCCGCTGACCGAATGATATCATTGTCAAAAACGGAGAAAAAGCCAATGCTGTGAAAGGGATTGTAAACAATCATCCCGTCTAGAAGAATAAGGTTTTGAATAGGCGCTCCTCCTCTAATGTAAAGTTGCCCCCCTTGATCACCGGTGGTAATAACCCCTGGCAAAACCTGCACAGCCTTTATCACATCGGCATCACCACCAACCGAAAAACGGGTAATTTCCTTAGGATCAAGACTTACTACCGATGTCAATACCTTTTTATCTCTTTCTTTCCTTTCAGCCGAAACCTCAACCTCATCTAATATTTCACTCGACTCACTCAGATAAAAATTCAAGGATTCAATACCATTTGCCTTTAAAGTGATATCGAGCGTTTTAGACTGGTAACCCAAAAAACTAGCCGTAACTTTTAAGCTTCCAGGCTTTACATTATTAATCTGGAAAAAACCATTATCCGATGCCGTTGCTCCTTTGGTGGTGCCTTCAACCACAACATTGGCAAATGGAATCGGCTCCTGGGTTTCATTATCATATACAAAACCACGAATAGTCGCATTTCCATTCTGAGCCTGAGCAAACCATCCTACAAATAGGAGCAATAACAATAGATAGTTTTTAGGTTGATTCATGTGCAGAGTATAGAGTCTATTGGTAAAAAATCTTAAACAAAGTTTCCTTTAAAAGGTCGCCATCAGAAGTGGCTTGGTTGTTCACGCCCTTGGACTTTAAATCCATTTCGCGCAAATATGACATTATTCGGGCAATTCTTCGAATATCAAAGAAATTTAAAGCGGGAAGATAGTCCTTCGCCTGCCAGGGAGATACACCCGCCTCTTTGGCCCACAAGTTCTCGGCCACCCCATTTTTCTTGGCCTGCGCCATTAACATCAAGATGCGAAAATTGCGGTATAGTATGCCCGTGGTAACTACAAGCGGATTGTCCTTGGGATTGGAAGCAAAGTACTTTTGAATGCGGATAGCTTTATTAAAGTCCTTACGGTTTACCGCATTACACAATTCGAAATTGTTAAAGTCTTTACTGATGCCGATGTTGGTTTCTACTACATCTTCATCGATCAACTGACCTTTAGGAACGATTAGGGCTAACTTGGAAATCTCACTGTAAATCCTTCCGATATCGGTTCCCAGGCTTTCGGCAATCATTTGCACCGCTTTAGGAGTAGCCTCAAAACCTTGCCCTTTCAACATTCGCTCCACCCAGGAAGGAACCTGATTATCATAAATCCTTTTAGATTCAAAGAGAACATGATCCTTGGCAATCAGCTTGCTAATCTTCTTGCGCTTATCGAGTTTTTTATGCTTGTAAGCAAAAACTAAAACCGTGCTGGGTTGGGGGTTTTCCAAGTATGATTCCAACTTATCCAAATCACGAAGGTGCTGGGCCTCCTTAACCATCACCACTACCCTCTCGGCCATCATAGGATATCGTTTGGCCTCAGAAATCACTTGGCTGGTATTGACATCCGATCCATACAGTACACTCTGGTTGAAGCTTTTTTCTTCTTCTTGCAAAGCCTGCTCTTCGATCAGTTTACTGAGTTGATCTATAAAAAAAGGCTCCTCTCCCATTAAGAAATAGATGGGACGGAATTGCTTTTTTTTGATTTCGGCCACCAGGGCGTTATAGTCCATTATTGGGCTTGAAAAAAGGGCGACGCAAGATATAAATATCTTTTCCTTGGACAGGCCCCGCTGGTATTGGTTGCCTCTATATTTGTAAAGTGAAACATTTAGTTCCCTTAAACCTTCCACCTGCCCCCTTAAAACTGAGTCGCAAAGGAGAACAGGTGCTTGTTTGGGACCCATTGCGCAAGAAGTATTTGGTGCTTAGTCCGGAGGAATGGGTTAGACAGCATTTAGTGCATTATCTGATTAATGATCTTGCTTATCCCCCTACTTCCATTGCCTTGGAAGGAGGTTTCAAATTACTTGGGAAAAGTCAAAGGACAGATCTATTGATTTACCACCAGGGTCGACCGATTCTAATCGGAGAGTGCAAGGCCCCACAAGTGAAAATAAGTCAGGACACTTTCGATCAGGCCTGTCGCTACAACTTGCATTATCAGGTGCCTTTTCTTCTTATCAGTAATGGTCTGGAGACCTATTGGGCTAAGGTGAATGAAACTAAGGACGGACTAAGCTTTCTCAAGGAACCGTTGGACCATCAATCACTCATTTCGATCACGTAGGTTCATAGCCACCTTAGTACCAGCAATCACCGCCCAACTAGGTGCGAAAATCCATCCTAAAAAAGGAATTAAAAAGAGACCATGAAAAGCCATCCCTACCGCTGTAACCGCGGAGCGATGTTTTTTCATCCAGGATTCCGTTTGACTAAAGCCCCACCTCCAACGTTCAGCATTGTAATCCATCAAACCATAACCCAGGTAATAGGATTGAATCATAAAAAGTAAAATCGGACTAATGAGACCAATTACCGGGATGAAAGCAAAGAGGGCCAGCAGAATCGTGAGTCCCATCTCTCTTAAAAAGTTGAAGGCATTAATACGAACCGCACGAAGGATATCCCTGAACATCTGTTCTAATGAAAAATCATACTCCGTTCCCTGTGCATCCTTCTCCACTTTTTCTGAAAGAAAGGCCAGAAACGGTGCGAGTAAAATCAAAACCGTGTATTTGAACAGGCTGCTCATGAAAAATATCATGAGAATTTGCAGAATTACAGCTACTACAATTCCCCAGGTTTCCAGTTCGCCCATACTGTAGCCGAACCAGCCGAGGATAATATTAAGCCATCGATTTATATTGTTGATGAGCAGCCAAATGAGCCCCACCAACAAGGCGAGATAAACCACGATCGGAAGGGCCAGGTACCTGCGATATCCTTTGCGAAACATTTGAGGCATAGCCTCACCATAAGCCCCTAAACTGATCGCTAAATTCCGGAAGATTTTCACCATTTAGAATCCTTACTTTTGCAGCTTGATAAATTAGATATGGAAGAGCAATTACGTGCGATATCGCCGGTTGACGGTCGCTATCACAAAGTAAGTAAAAAGCTAGGGAACTACTTCTCCGAATTCGCCCTGATTCAGTATCGAGTGCGGGTTGAAATTGAATACTTTATTGCTCTTTGCGAGATTCCCTTACCCCAATTGCGCAACTTCAACCGAGCCCATTTTATTGAATTGAGAGATATCTATCTCGATTTCAGTATTGCAGATGCTCAACGCATAAAGGAGATCGAAAAAACCACCAATCACGATGTAAAGGCGGTAGAATATTTCATAAAAGAGCATTTTGAGAAATTAGATCTTCAGAAGTATCAGGAGTTCATTCATTTTGGTCTCACTTCACAGGACATTAACAATACGGCGGTTCCTCTTTCACTCAAGGAATACATCGGGCAAGACTATCTGGCACTTTTAGGAGACCTGGTTGTGATGCTCAGTGAATTGGCGAATGATTGGGCAGAAATACCTATGCTGGCCCGTACCCACGGTCAACCTGCTTCACCTACTCGTTTAGGTAAGGAGATCCTGGTTTTCGTAGAAAGATTAGATCAGCAAATGCGATTGCTAAGGCATATACCCTTTGCGGCTAAATTCGGAGGAGCCACCGGAAACTTCAATGCACACCGAGTTACCTATCCGGAAATGGATTGGAAAAGCTTTGGCGATCAGTTTGTAAGTGATATCCTGGGCTTACAACATTCGTGGCCCACCACCCAGATCGAACATTACGATCATATGGCAGCTCTCTTTGACTGCTTAAAGCGCATCAACACCATTATTCTTGATTTGAATAGAGATATGTGGACTTACATCTCCATGGACTATTTCAAGCAAAGGATTAAAGAAGGAGAAGTGGGATCCTCTGCCATGCCTCATAAGGTAAACCCAATTGATTTCGAAAACAGCGAAGGAAATCTGGGAATAGCCAATGCTCTGTTTGAACATCTTTCCGCTAAACTACCCGTTTCCCGATTGCAAAGAGATCTTACGGATAGCACGGTATTGCGAAATATTGGAGTACCCTTGGCTCATACTGTGATAGCCATCAATTCTACCATTAAGGGTTTGGGCAAACTACTCTTAAATGAATCCGCTTTGTCGGCAGATCTTGAGGCTAATTGGGCTGTGGTAGCAGAAGCTATTCAGAATATATTAAGACGGGAAGCTTATCCTAAACCTTATGAAGCACTTAAAGCACTTACTCGCACTAATGACGGCATAAATGCTTCGAGTATTGCTGATTTCATAGAAAAATTAGACGTGGCAGAATCTATCAAAGTAGAAATGCGCGCAATCACTCCCCAGAACTATACCGGTCTATAAATTTAGAATCGGTATAGATATAATTGTACTCTATCAGAGCGATTAATGCAATCGCTCTTTTTTATTTTTGTGGACCTTCCGAAAAATCCATGCTATGATATTTGATATTGAAATGATCAAGGAGGTTTACGGCAAGTTTCCTTCTAAGGTAAAAGCTGCCCGGGAACTCACTGGAAAACCTCTCACGCTTGCAGAAAAAATTCTTTACGCTCACCTCTGGGAAGCTAATCCTGAAAGCCCTTATACGCGCGGAAAAAGCTATGTAGACTTTGCTCCAGATCGGGTGGCGATGCAAGACGCTACTGCTCAAATGGCTTTGCTACAATTCATGCAAAGCGGTCGTAAAAAGGCCGCTGTACCGAGCACTGTACACTGTGATCATCTTATTCAAGCCCAGGTAGGCGCTGCTCAAGATTTGGCCAATGCCAAGCAAAAGAGCTCTGAGGTATTTGACTTTTTACAGTCTGTTTCCAATAAATACGGAATCGGTTTCTGGGAACCCGGAGCAGGTATTATACATCAGGTAGTACTCGAGAATTACGCTTTCCCCGGAGGAATGATGATCGGTACTGACTCTCACACGGTTAATGCCGGTGGACTAGGAATGGTGGCCGTGGGAGTTGGCGGAGCTGATGCGGTTGATGTAATGGCAGGAATGCCTTGGGAACTCAAATTCCCCAAATTGATCGGAGTAAAGCTTACCGGTAAACTAAGTGGATGGACAGCTTCTAAAGATGTAATCCTTAAGGTAGCAGGTATTTTAACAGTAAAAGGCGGAACTGGAGCCATCGTAGAATACTTTGGGCCTGGTGCGGAGTCTTTAAGTTGCACCGGTAAGGGAACCATTTGTAATATGGGCGCTGAAATTGGTGCCACTACCTCCACCTTTGGTTACGATGCAAAGATGGGCGAATATCTTCGTGGAACGGGTCGCGCAGAGATCGCGGACCTTGCTGATGGTATTGCGGAACATCTTACCGGGGATGCTGAAGTATATGCCAACCCCGAGCAGTATTTTGACCAGGTAATTGAAATTGATCTCAGTACTCTTGAACCACATATTAACGGACCTTATACTCCGGACCGTGCTACTCCAATAAGCGAATTCGCCAAGGTTGTAAAAGAAGAAGGCTGGCCAGAGGAGCTAGAAGTTGGTCTTATTGGCTCTTGTACGAATTCCTCTTATGAGGATCTTACCCGTTCAGCATCTATTGCTCAACAGGCCATTGATAAAAAACTAAAAGCCCGCGCGGAATTTACAGTTACACCCGGCTCGGAACAGGTGCGTTTCACCGCGGAGCGGGATGGATTATTAGACAAGTTTGATGCTATGGGAGGTGTCGTACTGGCTAATGCTTGCGGACCTTGTATTGGTCAGTGGGCTCGTCATACTGATGATCCTGATCGTAAAAACTCCATCATCACCTCCTTTAATAGAAACTTCGCAAAGCGTAATGATGGTAACCCCAATACGCACAGCTTCGTAGCTAGTCCCGAAATCGTTACCGCATTGGCGATTGCCGGTAAGATGAGTTTCAATCCACTTACCGATACTCTTACCAATGAGAATGGAGAGGAAGTGAAATTAGAGGAGCCTCTAGGTATAGAAATGCCACCTGCAGGGTACGCCGTTGAGGATAATGGCTACCATGCCCCAGCATCTGATGGCAGCGGTGTTAATGTCGTGGTTGCTGACGGATCAGAACGCTTGCAAATCCTGGAGCCTTTCCAGCCATGGGACGGTTCTAATATTGAGGGAATGAAGCTGATCATTAAGGCCAAGGGAAAATGTACCACGGATCATATTTCGATGGCCGGACCTTGGTTGAGATTCCGTGGTCACCTCGATAATATCTCTAATAATACCTTAACCGGGGCCATTAACTATTTCAACGAAGAAGCAGGCTTAGTTAAAAACCAACTAAGTGGAGAATATGGTTCGGTACCGGATGTGCAGCGCGCTTATAAAGCAGCTGGAATACCAACCATCGTGGTAGGAGATCACAATTACGGAGAAGGAAGTTCCAGAGAGCATGCCGCAATGCAGCCAAGGCACTTAGGAATGCGCATAGTTCTAGTGAAGTCTTTTGCGCGTATTCACGAGACAAACCTTAAAAAACAAGGTATGTTAGGCTTAACCTTTGCTAATGAAGCGGATTACGACAAATTCCAGGAAGACGATACCATTAGCACGGTTGATTTGAATGACTTTCAACCCGGAAAGCCGGTTCACCTTAAACTGGTTCATGCCGACGGGAGTGAAAATGTTATTGCCTGTAACCACACCTATAATGAAGGTCAAATTGCTTGGTTCCGTGCCGGCAGTGCACTCAACAAGATAAAAGCTGATAACAAAGCCTAAGATTTTCAGCATGTTAGTACAAGCCCTTTCGGCCGAGCCGAGAGGGTTTTTTTTATCTTTAGAGACTTCCAACCCTCAGTAATAGACCAACGTCTTACAATTGAAACTATATTGGAAATGAAAAAAATATATACGCTGCTATTTTTAATCCCCCTATCGCTATTAGCTCAGGATTTCAACTATTCCCCAGCAATTAATCGCAATCTGGAAATGCTATTTGACAACTATCTTATTGATTATAATAAGATGGTGAATATTGATCCTAATACCAATCCATTAGACACTTTTGGCGTGGTAGAGATTTATCGAAATGGCATTGGGCACTATACGGCAGGAAGGGAATTTTCCAATGACACCTTAGTTTCCAACTGGATTTGCAGCAGCATGGCTAATAAGAACATCGTGGGTATTCAGGATTTGGCCAGAGGGTCTGTTATCCAGCGCGATGAAATCCATTTCGACGCTAACGGAAATGATACCTTGATTGAGATTTATGCTGAAACCTCAACTCCGGGTAGTCTCACAAAAATCCAGGACTTTAAGCTGTTCTACAACAGTTATGGCCTGGACAGTGCCGCTATTATTGACGGAGCAGGTGGATTCGGGAATGAGGTATTTTACAGCTTCCGCCGTAATGCAACCGGTAAACTAGATTCGCTAGTTGCGGCTATCACCTTTGCGGGAAGCGCCTATCCCATTCAAACTCTCATCTATTTCGAAAATGCAAATGGCGATCTGGATAGTATCAATCTGCTAAACAATTTAACCGGAGTAATTGAAGAGCAGGTTCGGGCAAAGAGCGATGCTAATGGCAAGATCTATGAGTTCAGCCTTTATGAGCGCGATATGAATAATGAATGGAGCATTTACGATACCTATGTACTGAGTACCGAATCCTTCTTTAATATGGTTGAAAACGCGCAAGCTTTTGATTTCGAGATTTATCCTAATCCTGCGCAGAAAGAGATTCGATTAGATGTCAATCAACCAGGGGCCTATAAGCTCTACCATCTAAGTGGTACCCTCTTCAATAGCGGTGAATATGTAGCGGGTGAAAGTATCCAAATTGAAAGCCTTCCTGAAGGAGTATATGTGCTCTACCTGGAGCTCAATGATGGTTCAAGAAGCACTAAACGCTTTGTAAAGAACTAAGAATACTTTAACATATTTTGCGGCCCCGAGCATCTCTGTTCGGGGCTTTTTATTTTTAAATTGCTGGGAATCAAATCTAATCTACTAACAATGACCACAGCTAATATCTACCTCACTTTCAATGGCAATTGCCGCGAGGTGTTTGAATTCTATCAAAAGGTATTTGGAGGAGAGTTCCCTTATGTTGGAACCTTTGCCGATATGCCAGCCCAAGAGGGAATGCCTCCCATTCCTGATGAGTTTAAGAATCGAATTATGCATATGAGCCTACCGATAAGCAAGGAAACAGCTTTAATGGGTAGCGATGTAATCCCAGGTATGGGTGATGATATGGTTATTGGCACGAACTTCTCCGTTTCAATCAGTACGGATTCTAAGGAGGAAGCAGATCGGATTTTTGCGGGAATCTCTGAAGGCGGTCAAGTTACCATGCCTATGGACTCCACTTTTTGGGGTGACTATTTTGGAATGTGCACGGACCAATTCGGCATAAACTGGATGATTGGTTTTCAAGAAGCTCAGTAATAAGGTGTAGCAGAGCTTCCTATTTCCAGAGCAGAATTCGTATAATTGTGCGGCCTTGAAAAAATCAAGGCTGATAACCCATAACAACCAAATAAGCTACGCATGGATTCTGCAAAAGTTGATCAGTTCATTTTAGCCAATAGCAAGTATTTCGAAAGTCATCACATTCCCGGTATTCGGGAGCGATTACTTGAAATGGATGAATCCCAATGGCATACGGTGCTGACCTCAACCTATAAGGATCCTACTACCATTCTAATCATTTCAATTTTAGCCGGACAGCTTGGTATTGACCGCTTTATGATCGGTGATACCGGAATGGGAATTGGAAAACTTCTTACCTGCGGTGGCCTTGGCATTTGGGCTATTATCGATTGGTTTATGATTATGGGGGCTACCCGTGATAAGAATATCGAAAAACTTCAGAGGGTTCTAACCAGTAATGGATAATGACCGCGAGGAGGAACAAACTATACCTGCTCCTCTCAGTGGCCTTTATTGGAGCCTATACCTATCTGGGCTTTCATTTTATCGATACTCAGGAAACTGCGCAACCAGATTTTTGCATCATTAAGCAGGTTGCAGATGTACCTTGTCCTTCTTGTGGCACGACCCGTTCGGTCATTGCCTTGAGTGAAGGAAATGCTACTGAAGCTGCTTTAAAGTATAATCCTCTGGGCTATCTGATAAGTCTTATCCTAATTATTGGACCGCTCTGGTTATTGGCCGACGTACTGCGTAAAAGCAGCTCTCTATTTCTCTTTTACCAAAAATTCGAAGAACAGATAAAGAAGCCTCGCTTTGCCTGGCCCTTAATTATCCTGATTCTCGCAAATTGGATTTGGAATTTTTATAAGGGTCTATGATTCACATTAAACCATTTAGCTACAAGCCAGGTGAGCATGAAACGGAGCGCGCTTCCAACAGCTACCTCATGTCGCTCATTGCTTTTGTAGCAGGAATGCCTCTACCTATAGTAAATCTGATTGCCACCTTCATTTTCTTCCTTGGAAATCTTAGGTCCAGTCCATTTGTTCGATGGCATTGTACCCAAGCCCTACTTTCTCAGGCTTCCATGTTGGTGATCAATTCGGTGGCCTTCTGGTGGACTATTTCAATTCTGTTTTACGGTGAGTTAATCACCAATGATTACATCGCCTATTTGATTGTAGCCTTCCTCTTCAATTTGACCGAGTTCATCGCTACTATTTACACGGCGATTCAGGTTAGAAAAGGAATTCACGTTCAATGGTGGCTTTATGGAACCCTTACGGAAAGTCTTTTAACTAGCAAGAGCTATGAGTAGAGCAATCGGACAGGCGATCATTACCGTACTGATCTTTATGGCGGCCTGGAAAGGGCTTTCCCAATTAGATCTTATGAATTTCTTCAGAGTGGAAGAAGCTCAAACCCGAACGGAAGAAAAGCTAGGAGAACTGCTGACCAATATGCTTGAGGAGAGTGAGGTTATCATCGAAGACCCTTATATGATCGAAACTCTGGATAGCATTTTAAACAGGGTCTGTAAGGCCAATGATATCGATCGGGAAGAAATTCACCTCCACTTAGTACTGAAGGATGAGATTAACGCCTTTGCCATGCCAGCTGGAAACCTGGTAATTTATAGCGGCTTAATCCAGGCTTCTGAAAATCCCGAGGAATTGAGTGGGGTGATTTGCCATGAGCTGGCACATATTCAGCTCAATCACGTAATGAAGAAGCTGATAAAAGAAATTGGTCTGAGCGTTTTAATTGCCGGAACGGCTGGAGATGCGGGACCTCAAGTGATGAGGGAGGTAATGCGGAGCTTATCCTCTTCTGCCTTTGACCGCAGCATGGAAAGGGAAGCCGATCTTAAAGGAGTAGAATATCTCGTTGCCAGTGAAATAGATCCCGAACCATTTGCTGACTTCATGTTCAAAATGGCATTGGACAATGAAGGCAATGCTTATCCGGATATACTTCAATGGGTAAGCACTCATCCCGAACTCGAGGAACGAGCTGAATACATCATTGAATACGGTAAAGAAACTGGTGGGGGTAATTATACTCCAGTTTTGAGCGATAGCACTTGGACTGGTCTCAAAGCGGAGTTAAATAGCTATGCTGAGGATAATCTTTGGTAGGGTTGTGTTTTTCTTCAACGCAAAGACGCAAAGAGCGCAAAGTACCGCTAAGGTTTACTAGGCGCCCTGTGAAACTTTGTGCACTCTGCGCCTTGAGTTCGCCGTAGGCGGACGGGCGGTGTATTACTTAAACGCAAAGAAGCAAAGGACGCAGAGGTTCGCAAAGTGTACTATGCGCTCTGTGAAGCTTTGCGCTCTTTGCGCCTTGAGGCTGCCGCTAGACAGACGGGCGGTGAAAAAACTCTCGATTACTTCAACGCAAAGAAGCAAAGGACGCAGAGGTTCGCTAAGGGTTTCATACGCTCTGTGAAGCTTGGCGTCCTTTGCGCCTTGAGTTCGCCACCGGCGGACGGGCGGTGAAGAAAACTCTCATTACATCAACGCAAAGAAGCAAAGGACGCAGAGGTTCGCAAAGGGTTTCATGCGCTCTGTGAAACTTGGCGTTCTTTGCGCCTTGAGACTGCCGCCAGGCAGTCGGGCGGTGAAGAAATCCACAAACAATACTACGCCCTAAGCAGGAAGGATTTGCTTAACTTGTAATTATGAAGTCTTACCTCTACTTCGCCCCGATTGTTTTCTTACTCCTTTCATGCGAAGGCCGTAAAGCCAAGATACCGCTACCCAGCGATGAGCCATTCACCATAGGAAACCGGGATGCCTATGACTATTACAAGAAATACAATTCTCCTATTATCATCACCGGACGAAACCATAGCGTACACTGGGATCTGGATCAGGATGGTATAGATGATATTTTATTCAATTGTCAGATTGAATTGGCAAATGTTCGGACCTTAAAAGAGTTAAGATTTTCAGGCAGCAACGGCTGGCAGCTCGCCGCTAAGCCTTTCGTGGATAGTATTTTTATCTGTAGCTCAAACCCGATGATTTCCTCAATTTATAATAAAGGAACCGGTAAAGTATGCGACTCGAACCACCTGAATTTTGTAAGACAAGATACCCTTGGATTTGACCCTGAAGTCAGTTTTACCGAAGGGCAAACGATTAACTATACTGATTTCACAGATGAAGCCATAATCCATCTCTATCATCACTACTACAGCAGTCAAATCGTAACTTACATTATGCCTCAATACGATAGCCTTGAGGACGAACACTTCATTGTGTTCCAAGATGGAAGTAAAAATCCACCGCGGTATGCCTGGATGCGGTTTAAGGTTAATACGGAAATAGGCCATTTCCAGATTGAGGTTTATGAACTAGCTGTGCAGGCTGAAAACTCAGATTAGCGGCAGTATTCTATGGCTTGTGTGTGTAAGACCTTAACTGTCCGGATAAAGACCAGCCTCTAGGAATAATTGGGTTGTTGCTTCAACGCAAAGAAGAAAAGAACGTATATAGCGGACGGGCGGTGAATTACTTAAACGCAAAGAAGCAAAGAACGCAAAGTACCGCTAAGGGTTACCTGCAGCTCTGTGAAACTTGGCGTCCTTTGCGCCTTGAGACTGCCGCTAGGCAGTCGGGCGGTGAAAAAACTCTCGATTACTTCAACGCAAAGAAGCAAAGAACGCAAAGTACCGCAAAGGGTTACCTGCAGCTCTGTGAAGCTTGGCGTCCTTTGCGCCTTGAGACTGCCGCCAGGCAGACGGGCGGTGAAGAAATTTTACCTCAACGCAAAGGCACAAAGAGCGCAAAGGGTAATTCGTTACCCGATGCAAAAATCACAGATACCCCAAGCTCTCCAGTTCCTCCCGAATATCCTCCTCCCTCACCTCAGGATGAACCACTCTCCTCGCCCTTTCAGAATCCAGACCCTTACGCCGATAATCCACCAATATCCGATCCGAAGCCGTGCCACTCAACATACTCTCGGAATAACTCAACTCCAAAAAATCACAAACCGCTTTTAGCTCTTTTCGAGGATTTTCCAACAAATCTTCAAACTTGAGGACATGTAAGTTCATGGAAGCCTTCTTCAAATCTTGAAGCATAGAAACTGAATGCTTCCAATATGCCAGGGCAGTCGGGTAATCCGCTTTGGTACGTTCCATCTTAGAACTGATACAGGTACGCCCATCACGGGTAATAAACAAAATCTTACGCCCTTGAAACAGAATGTTATTGAGCTGACCACTGGCCTCCGTATCCTTGCCGAACCGATCCACAAATCCTAACTGCTCGGTGGTGATTTTATTCCCGAAACGGAGTTTGCTCTTGCTGGCTAATTGCTCACAAGCCTTTACAAAAGCCTGCAATCGACTTTGAGCATCGGGATATTTCGCAGGATCAGGTTGCACCAGGAATTCAGGAACGAATTCCTCCATGTGCACTTCCAATTGCGGGTGAGCATCCAGTAAGGTTGCCAATAAAGAGGTTCCTCCCCGGCCTGCTCCTAATACCAGAAGCTCCATCCCTTTTGATTTGCGCCACCACATGCCGCGAAGTAAACAAAAAAGGAATCAACCAGGAATTAGGACAGGGTATATCATCTATCTTTGCCGCTCATTTTACAGTCCTTAAATATGGATCAAAGTCTAGAAGCGACCACAGTCGAAACTGCACAGGAATTAGGTCTTTTACCTGAAGAATTTGATAAAATCAAAGAAATCCTGGGTCGCACCCCCAATTTTAACGAACTCAGTATTTACTCCGTAATGTGGAGTGAGCACTGTTCCTATAAAAACTCCATCGTATGGCTCAAAACCTTACCCAAGGATGGTCCCCATATGTTGGTAAAAGCCGGTGAGGAGAATGCTGGTTTGGTGGATATAGGTGATGATTTAGCTTGTGCCTTCAAGATCGAATCTCACAATCACCCTTCTGCTCTTGAGCCTTACCAGGGAGCAGCCACTGGCGTTGGAGGTATCAACCGCGACATCTTCACTATGGGCGCCCGTCCCGTTGCTCAGTTAAACTCTTTGCGATTTGGTAAAGCCGACACTGAGCGTACCAAATGGTTAGTGAAAGGTGTAACCAAAGGCATTGGCGATTATGGTAATTCCTTCGGGGTGCCTATCGTAGGCGGTGAAGTATATTTTGATCCATGTTATGAGCAAAATCCATTGGTAAATGCTTTTTCTGCAGGGATCCTTAATACCAAGGAAGATAAGATGATTAGTGCCAATAGTGGCGGTCCTGGAAATCCGGTCTTCATTATTGGATCCTATACAGGTAAAGACGGTATTGCGGGAGCAGCTTTTGCTTCTAAAGACCTTACCGATGCTTCTGCAGATGATATCCCATCTGTACAGGTTGGCGATCCATTTCAGGAAAAGAAACTCTTGGAAGCTACCATGGAACTGGCCAAAACCGGAGCCATCGTTGGCATGCAAGACATGGGAGCAGCAGGCATTACCTGCTCTACTTCCGAGATGAGTGCTGCAGGCGGAGTAGGTATGGTTATCCATTTAGATAAAGTACCAACCCGTCAGGATGATATGAAGGCCTGGGAAATCCTTCTCTCTGAAAGTCAGGAGCGCATGCTCGCAGTAATCGAAAAAGGTCGTGAAGCGGAAGTACTGGCCATTTTTGATAAATGGGATTTGCCTTGTGCTCAGATTGGAGAAGTTATCGCAGAAGATCGATTGTCCTACTATTGGGAAGGCGAATTAATTGCAGAAACCCCAGCTAATCCATTAGTACTAGGTGGTGGTGCCCCGGTTTACTACCGTGAGCATAAGGAACCCGCTTATTTCAAAGCTTATCAGGAATTTGATATGAATAGTATCACCGTTCCTGAGGATCTTCAGGCCGTGGCTAAACAATTAATGGGACATCCAAATATCGCTTCCAAACGCTTCATTTATGAGCAGTATGATTCAATGGTAGGCACCGTGAACATGAGTACCAATAAGGCTACAGATGCGGCGGTTGTAAATCTTAAGGATACCAATCGCGCTTTGGCCATGACGGTTGATTGTAATGCACGTTATGTACATGCTAATCCTGAGGTGGGTGCGATGATTGCCGTATCTGAAGCGGCGCGCAATATTGTCGTTACCGGTGGAATTCCTTCTGCTATCACCAATTGCTTGAATTTTGGAAATCCCTATAACCCGGAAGTGTACTGGCAATTTGTAAATGCCATTAAAGGTATGGGCAAAGCTTGCGAGAAATTCCAAACCCCGGTTACCGGTGGAAATGTGAGTTTCTACAACCAAACCGTGAGTAAGGATAAAACTGAGCCGGTATTCCCTACCCCAACCATTGGTATGATTGGAATCATTGAAGACAAGAAGCACATCACCTCATTAGGCTTTGCTGATAAGGGCGATTTGATTTTCATGATAGGTGAAAACCGTAATGATATTTCCTCCAGTCAGTATTTGGTAGAAATCCATGGTGTACAAGAAAGTACCACTCCATTCTTCAGTTTGGAAGAAGAATATGCCCAGCAAGAACAAGTTAAGATGTTGATCCGCAAAGGTGTATTAGCCTCTGCCCATGACGTTTCTGAAGGTGGACTATTTGTAGCCTTGATGGAAAGCGCCATGGCCGGAAACCTGGGATTTGATATCACCTCAGATTCTGCAATCCGCCGTGATGCCTATCTATTTGGCGAAAGTCAGAGCCGAATTATCGTTAGTGTTCACCCTGATAAAGAAGATGAGTTCATCGATTTGATGATGCTTAATGGGGTAGAATTCGACCTTTTGGGTCATGTTACCAAGGGCAGCATTCGTATTGATGATATCGACTGGGGTCATGTAGAGGATTACCGAGCCATTTATGATAATGCCTTGGGTGAGATTATGGTGGAGGGCTAGAGTTGGTAGCTGGTAATTAGTAGTTGGTAGCTGGTAGTTGGTAGTTGGTACGCGTACTCAATTAAGCTCTAGTTTCTAAAATCTAATCTCTCTATAGGCAATTCCCAGTCTTTCCTAAATTTGCCCTATGCAAATAGTTCTTCTTCTTACAGCCTATCTTATCGGTTCCCTGGCCTGGTCGGTCTGGATCGGTCGTTGGATGTTCGGAGTCGACTTACGAGATCATGGCAGTGGTAATGCCGGAGCTACTAATGCTTTTCGGGTTTTAGGAAATCAGGTGGGAGTGCTGGTATTACTCTTGGATACCGCTAAAGGTTTTGCCGCGGTGAAACTTGCTTTTCTCCTGCCAACCGAATCACAATCCGTGATTTTGATGTTAGCCTTGGGCTTTATGGCTGTCTTAGGGCATCTTTTTCCGATTTACGTTGGCTTCCGTGGCGGTAAAGGAATTGCCACTTTGTTGGGAGTAATTATCGCACTTCACGCCGGTGCAGCCATGTTGTCTCTAGGTGTTTTTATCGCTTTGCTATTAAGCACTCGTATAGTATCCATTTCCAGTATGGCCGCTGCTTTGAGTCTTCCCCTTTGGTTAATCTATCGGTTCAAGGAACCATCAGAGATATTGATCATTTTTAGTTTTGCTATTGCTTTATTAGTTTTAGTTACCCATCGCAAGAACATCAACCGCTTGCTGAAGGGTGAAGAGCAAAAAGTAAAACTCAAACGTAAAAGTGTTGACGGTCAATGAGGTTTGAAGAAGAATGGAAAGGCCAGGAAGAGGGAGACATTTTAGTGCAGGAGGATTCCTGGCATGAGATTGTACTCTTCAATGATGAGGTAAACACCTTTGATTGGGTGATTTCTTGCCTAATCGAAGTTTGCGAACACAGTCCGGAGCAAGCCGAGCAATGCGCTGTAATCACCCATTATAAAGGGAAATGCAGTGTGAAATCCGGCTCTTATGCCGAGTTAGAGCCACGTTGTTCCAGTCTCTTAGATCGAGGCCTCAGCGCCGAAATCAACTAATGCAAAAAAAGCCTTGCCAAGATTGAATTTTCTCTATATTTGCAGCCCCGTTCGAGAAACGGTATTCATACTGGCCTTGTAGCTCAATTGGATAGAGCGTCTGACTACGGATCAGAAGGTTGAGGGTTCGACTCCTTCCAAGGTCACATTCTAAGCCCCAGTGAGATTTCATCGGGGTTTTTCTTTTATATCTAGCCAAGATCAGAACCTGCCTGACGGAAGGCAGGGGTTGAGGGTTCGACTCCTTCCAGGGACTCAACAGGCTAAATACCTCGCAGACAACATCACCTTATGGCGAAGTTAAAGACGTTTAAACTCATCAGTCCATAGAGAAAAAAAAGCCGGCTCCTTAAGCCAGGCTTTCCTGATCGATCCCACAAAGTTCCAATTCAAAGTAAACTGGAATTCCAGCAGGACTAAATCAGCCTGCTCTAGTTCATAATATTCTCGGTAAGGGATTAAAGCGACTTGAGGTTCTTAGACTAAAGGAAATAAATCATGAAGGATTAGTAATGATATCTCATCCCAAGTGGATGGTCAAGTAAAGTAATAAGGCCTTGAGCTAGGGCATGGCAATTTTCATTTCGGGAAGGCAGAATCGAGTTAAATGTGGTTATAGAACAGAAAACATCTACTTTGCAATACCATTGATCCCAGCATAATCATAAAGACAAAACTCCATGGATAGTGAAACCCTGACAAAATTAATCCCTCCTACTGTTTCGCTAATTGTGACCTCAATATTTGGCTTATTTATCGGGGTTTTAATCGAGAAATTTAAGAACAGATACAGAACAATAACATATTCCATTTTTAGTCAAAAAGTAAAGCCTTCATTATCGGAAAACCTGGGGGGACATCTTAAAATTAATCTTGGGGATAGAGAGATTGATACTTTGAAGGTAGTAACTGTAGAAATTGAGAATAAGAGCAGTGTTGATATAGAAGATGTAGTAGTGAAATTCACCTTAGAACAAGGCGCACTTTTCCAAGGAAATGAGGGCTTTCTCCAAAATAATTTTGCTTGGTTATACTGGGATTTAAAATTTACAGACATTTACAATCAAACACTGCAAGAAAACAACAGCGCTCCCGTAGATAAGAAGACTGGCTTCAAAGAAATAAATGACCATTTACAGGCAAAAATTGATTTTGTGTTATCCAATAGAAGTTACTTTATCCCAGTATTTAATCGAAAAGAAAAGGCGATTTTCAATTTTCTAATTGAAGACTCCCATGATGGTTCAGAGATTATCATTTTTCCGTCAATAGTTCATAAATCGGTGAATTTTACCGAAGACAATATGGATGAAAAAAAGGCTCAAAAAAATCTATGGATGGGAATAGGAATTGGATTGTTTATTGTGAGTTGCATATTTTCTATTATGGTCTATAACAACCCAGAACAAAAATCGCTAATAATATGGTCTGGAATTATTGGGGTTTCATACTCCATACTTGGAGTTCTAGTACTCAATGTCTTTAGAAAAATTATAGGCTTTTTTAAATAAAGGTATTGCTAGTTCTGGTCATCATTTTCAACAAATCAGCTCCTTCAACTCACAATTCAAATTTCCACAAAACACCTGTTCAGCTATAACGCAATTCCTAATGTATTCCTAGGAAATAGTGATGTTTTAAAGTTGAAAGGACGTAGGTTTCTCCTTGGAGGGCCTCATATGGCCCCGATCTCTTTAAGCTGCCCTTCATATTTATATAGGGCTATTTTTACACTTTCCTGGAAGCAAGATTTCTATAGCAATTGTTTATTTACAGGACAGACTATAATTCTGGCGGAACTAAGAACTGCTCCGTCTCTTTATAAGGAATTATATCAGGTCCATTGGACTCTATATACCCAAATTGCTTTGAGAGTAACTCTTTAACTCTTGGACTAATAGATTCAGGCCTAACATCTTGAATATATATCTTTTTTAAAGACTTTAATCGAGAGAAAAGCTTTCTGTCTATCTCTCGATTAAAATATGGAAATGAATATCCGATAACAACCAGAACAGTGGCATCTTCAATAGCAGCAGTAGCATATTCAATAACTGACTCAGTTCCTTCATTTTCCCATGCAAAGGACAACCTTGGCATAAGCTCTTTTTGGGAATTTGCTCTTACAAATTCATGGATAATTTCCTTAATTACAGGAGTGCTAAGCTCAGCTACGGTATCCTCGATAAAAAAAATGTTGTGAGAGCCGTTGCGATCACCGATAGCAGCGGTACCATTAAGTTTATAATATCCAAACTCATTCGGATGATGAGTTTTAGACTTCAAACTATACTTGGAATAGGCATTTAATTGAAATTGGAGCTGCTGAATTGAGGGAATTTCCGCAAAATCGGAAAACGCAGATTCTAATTGATGATCGTAATTCCAGCTTAAGATTTTAATATTTGGTGGTAATTGATGAACGTTGTTCAAAATTGAAGCAAGAAATGCACCATATCTAAGATCCACCGGGTTCTTAGCTTGAAGTATGGTAAAAAATATCGAAGTTGCTATTTTCATTTTCCTAAGTGCGCCCCACTTTTCCTTTATAGACAATTTCTTCGCAAAAGTGTCAATACTTGTATGGTTCTTCGATTTATCATGCAACCATTTTAAATCCTCGATAATTTGGTCTAAACCATCGAGATATGATTTCTTTGGAAAGCCATCTATGGATACACCTTCTTCTGGATTTAGATAGGCTTTATAAATCATCAAGTCCTCAATTACTTGAAGCAAATATTCCGGAATTTCATCAACTACAGGAAGTGTACGGCGATTATGCTTCCCATAACTAGCACCTGCGCCTAAAAGGTATACCACTTTCTCCATCTCATTCAAGTTAAAGTTCCAATTCCGCAATTTCGGCAATTAAGCAGAATAAGTGCAGGCTAATGTTGTAGTGTGGTGCCAAAGTTTGAGAGAAATTCCCTTGGGAAATTCCGAGTTTCTCGGCTATCATCTTTGGGGTTATCCCTTTTTCATAAAACTTACTTTTAAGCTCACCTTTCAAACGATCACTTTCTAATAGTACGGTTATTATGATGGCTTTATATCGCTTCTCTCTAAGGGCAGGGTCAGCGCGTGGCGTCAACCTGTTTCACTGCGTGTAAAATCCAAATCAATACCCAATCTAACAGAGTTAACTCTATTGATGAGAAAATGCAATTCTGTGCAAATATTCATATTGATAGGAGGAAATTAGTAGAGTAAGCGCTGCGGTGAGGGAAGCCTATTTCTATGTAAGACGTGTTCAGATTATAAATGCAATAGATTAATGAAAAGACTCAAGTACCTCATGATTCCATTGGTTCTAAGTTGTGATATCGGTTTATCTGAGGACCTAAACAAAACAAAAGGAAAAGAGCTAATTGATAAGCATTTAAGTACCGGAGTACTTGACGGTGCATTATTAGCGGAGTCCAATGCCCAAAAGGTAATTGAAGCAAATGGAGATTATCTTTTCGTAGTCAACTCTTTTAATGGAGATTTCAATGGGTATCTATACTCAGAAAAATATCCAGAAAACACTGATACTTTGAAATTCAACCAATTCTATGTTCTCCATTCGGAAAACAGTATCGGAAAATGGACAGAAGTTTATGGGAAATGGTAAATTCATGATCCAGTAAAGTATTTAAGGGAAATCCATTGCAAGCCTAGTCTGTTTTGGGTGCAACGCTAGAACTCTCTATAAGCGAGACATATGCCAAAGTGAAAAAGCTTAAATCTGACTTCTCAATAATTGAAATTGGCAAATTCCGGTTTTATAGCGGAATACTTATAGGAATCGGGTTTAGTGTAATTCTCAATTCCCTATTCCTGATAACGCTGAGGCTCTGCAATTTAGGGGGATTCTTGAATCAGTGGAACCCTGAATATGAAGTATCATGGTATTACCGCTTTCTGTCTGGATTTGCCGCTGTTGGTTTTTCTTTTTGTTTCACGACCTATCTGTGGATGAGCAATCCATTTGCCAAAATCAGACGAAAAACTTTGAGGTTACGAATGGCTCAGGTAAACCCAATATGGATTTTCTTCGGTACCCTCCTTTTTCTATTAAGGATGTTTTGGTTTTTTGCAGGAGTCGAATTAACGATCGAAAAAGATTTCCCTGTTTTGGGATTCATGATTCCCACTTTCATCTATCTCTATTGTTGGAATCTAATTTCAAACATCTATAAATCACAAAAAGCATCTCTTATTTCTTCATTGATCGCAATAGTCATTGGATTCATATTGAGCGGAATCTAGATAAGTGAAAGGAAATGGCCGATCAACTGAATTCCTCCTAAGCTGGAAATGGCTAAAAATCCCAAGCCATATTAAAGAATGACAAAGTAGCCCAGGTCCTGTGTACTACCAGTCAATATCCCATTAAACAATTCAATTGGGATTTAGGGATTGTCAAAGTATACTTTCATTTATCAATGCTCCTCTTACACTAATTACCCTTTGAAGCCCCTACCTACTTTAGCTATCATTGCTCCCTAATCTTAAATAACCTGAATTATGTTGGGAAGGAGCTTCGCCGCTAGTTTAACCGTCCTTTTCTTTTTTGTTCTAAGCTCAGAGATTCAAGCGCAATGTTCCGCTCGGTTTAATCGCTATCCAGATAGCACCCTGCTTGTGAATTTCGGTCGACCGGTGATCGATGCCAGGAATCTCAATCTGTTTTATGAGTATCAGTGGGACTTTGGAGATGGTAGTACACAAAGCTATTCATCATGGGCCAGAAAAATAGAACATCGTTACAACCAAGCTGGGACATATAAAGTAAGTAGACTCGTGCGTGCAAGACGTCCGGATGGTAGTATTGCTTGTACCGACACCTTTACAAGGTACATCCTGGTAGGAAACAACACTCAAAATTGCGCTGCAAGTCTATACAGTAGGGATACTATTACATCGATGGTCTACATCATGACCGATTCAAGTGCCGCCTTCAGCAGTTCTCAAGCCCTGAGTAAAAGATTGACCTTCAATTTTGGTGGTTATGAGTATACTAGCCGAATTGCAACCCGCAGTGCGACTAATTTGCATCAGCCCGGCGATGTTCGGGGTGGGATTGCACCTAAAGCGGGAGTAAATCGAGCTTGTTTAGGTTTACAGCTATTTGACTCTGATGATTCAGTTCACTATGAGTGTTTCGATTGCAAGGAGGTCTTCGTCGATGTGCCCTATTCGGTATCAGTTTCTGACCAATCCCTTTTTAATTCAAATACCGGTGTGGTGCATCTTGTAATGAATGGCAACACTAATCCACCCTTAAGTGCGAATCATGTACTGGAATATTTTTGGGAGTTTCCGTCTTTGAAAATGACTTTGATAGGTAATAATCAAAGTGCATCTCTCTACCGTCCTGGCAAGTATTATTACCGAAGAGGATTTTATGTGAAGGATACCCTCAATAATCAATACTTGGGAGGGATTCTGGAATGGGATTCAATTACCGTTCTGCAAGCAAACACTTGTAAAGCCAATTTTTTACCAAAAGGGCCTACCGGAATAAATGGCCGGATGATCCGATTTGAAAACTTCAGCGCTAATCTACACGCATTGAACACCAGTAGTCAGTTTCGATGGGATCTGGGAGACGGATCAAGCTCCACTCAACCCCATCCCACTCATATTTACGCCAACTCTGGTGCTTATCAAGTACAGCTTATTCATGAAGTTCTAGACAGTAGTGGTATGCTTATCTGCTCCGATTCCATACTGAAAACAGTACTAATTCCATCTAACTCTCATCAATGCCAGGCTTCATTTGTAGTCAGAGATAGCTTATCCACCAACTTCAATCTGGTTGTCCAAAACACCTCTGCACCTGCCCTAACCGATACAAACTTAGTGATCAGCTACTTATGGGATTTCGGTGATGGTCAATCTTCTACTCATCCTTACCCTCAGCACACCTATGCCAGCAATGGCGCCTTTTTGTTATGCTTAAGTATTCAAGCGATTCACAAAACTACTGGAGATACTTGCCTACATACCTTTTGCGATACGGTGGGCATCGATAGCCTTGGAAACTTGATTTTCAAAAATGCTCAAGGCTTTTCATTAAATGTGATTGGCTCTGGATCGCTAGCTCTGCCCAATAAAGACAAAAGCAATTTTGCCTGGACCCTCTACCCTAATCCGAGCGAAGGGCAGCTCAGAATTGGGTATCTCGACCTAAATAAAGGTCCCGCGACTTTACGATTACTAGATTTACAGGGAAAGGTGATCGAAAGCTATGAACTTGAAAACACGGTTGAAATTGATTTATCGAAGATAAATCCCGGGCTCTATTTGGTGAGTATCAAGCAGAGTGAAAACCAGGCGTTCCACAGGCTGCAAATTCATAGATAGCCAGGCAATAGTCCAAGAGATCTGTTCATTTGATCTCGAGCTTATTCTATATTGTACCCAATATGAAGAAACTCCTTTTCATTTTGGCTCTTATTGGCCCCCTTCATAGTTTCGGGCAACTTGAAAGGGTACCCAAAGCTTGGATTGACGTAACCAAGCGCACTGACAGTATAGTGAATACCTTGAAAAATGAGGGCATCGACTCCATCATCTCCTATTACAGACTTCGCTATCACTATGACTACTTCCACCCGGATAACAACACCGATGATCATATGTCAGCAGTGTTGATCTGGAGAAAAAACGATACAGTCTATCTTAAAAAAATCAATCAATTCTACGAGTCCCAAGCCGAGCTTAGAAATTTTCAGCTCGTTTTTGACTTTTATGATTTTAATAAGGAGGAAATTGATACGACTACGCTTCGGTTAAAACCCAAGTCAGATGGTTCGATCGTATCCATTGCCCCTGTATCAACCCACGCGAGGAGCTACTCCTTGTTCTTCAATATCGGAAAGACCGAAAGAAGGATCCGTTGGTACGATAATGATCTCGAATATCATAAAGATTATCCCCAAGCTTATCTGTTCTCGCTTTCCTCCAAACTATACCTATGGACTAAGATCATCGAGGAGGAAATAATGTACATGGATATTAACGAACGCTGGTTACCTCTTGAGTTAAAGTATCTATCTGCTGAAGAAGAGAAAGAAATGGTTAAAAAATGGATCGAGAGAGCGGAGGCCGAAATAAAAAGCTTAAAGGAAGAATTTGATTTACATGAAAAACTGGAATAGAACCGGAAAATTCAAAGCCATTCTCTTGGGTTTATTAAGCCTACCTAATCTGCTGGCGCCTATAGGTGCAAATCCTGAAATTAATCTGGTTTTTGCATCTTTCATAATCTTGGTGTTTGGGTGTTTAATAATTCCCTTAATCGCCAAGTTTAATTTGGCCCTTTTCAAAAGCGAAATCAGCAAGCCAATGTGGAATGATAATCCTCTAAACCTTAAAAGACCCTTATCATTCTTCCATTTCGGCGCTTATTTCTTTATAGTCATAGGATTGAGCATGGTTATTGGGTCTGGAATAAAGGATCATATCCTAAATAGTTTCGCATTGGTTTCAATCTTCTATGGTCTAGGAATATTGCTTGGAATCAGGCTAAGCTTAAAGTGGATCTCTAAGAAAGGATAGCTCCATTTTTGGTGGTTTGATACTTTTAATCAGACCAACACCATACTTTTGAAAACACAGGTTCAATTTTAAAAGATCAACCTTCACCTGCTACCCAAATTACCCTGATTGGAAACCATAAGAACGGAACATATAATTGACCTTGATTTACCTGCAAAAGAACGCTGGAAATTCCTTTTGGATTACAGGGAAGAAGTAAACGAACTTCTTGAATGCTATTTATCGGATTTTGAAGAAGCGGGTTACCTATTTGATGATATAAACCAATACAAAACAGAAGTAGTATCTGCTGAACTCCTTGAAGAAATTGAATTCATAGCTTCTATATCCAATTTTACTGCTCAAGAAGTACTAGTCGCGAATCTTTACTATGATGTTATAAAATTCTACTTTGGTTGTACCGCATTTGCAGTTGAAAGCGACGGAGTTATCCTTCACGCTAGGAATCTAGATTGGTGGACGGATAACAACATTCTTAGTGAGTATTCAAAGATCTTTGATTTTCGAAAGAATAATGCTACCGTCTTCAAAACGGTTGGGTGGCCTGGTTTTATAGGTGCATTATCAGGGGTTAGCCCACAAAAATTCTCAATCACCCTGAATTCTATATTAAGTAATGATCCTCCTGAAATTGCAACTCCAATCACATTCCTCTTAAGAGAGGTCCTAGAGAATGCAGATTCCTATGAAAATGCAAAGGGGATACTTGAAAACACTGGAATCGCATGTGATTGTCTACTCTTAATTGCTGGAGCAAATAAGGGAGAAATGGCTGTGATCGAGCGAACTCCAAAAAGGTATGCTACAAGGTTGGCAAGCAATCATTTCATAGCGGTTACAAACGATTACAAGCTATTAGAAAATGAAGAGTTCAGTGGCAGTGAATTGCAATCGACCTCATGCAGTAGATTTGAAAGAGCGGTCCAGCTAATAGCTGAAGATATCCCAAAAACTACTGCAGATTGCTTCAATGTTTTGAAAGATAAAGATGTGATGATGGGAATAACTGTTCAACAAATGGTTTTTGACATCGGTAGAGGTCAAATTGAACTAATTAGGACCTAGAACTTGCTCCCGGTTGTTTCACTTTAGTCCGGAAATCCAAAAACCAGATTAACTCTATTCTTTATTATTTTCAATCATCAATCACAATCATAGAGTTGGACTAAAACTCTTTGAAAACCATCTAAAACCAACTTATTCAAAAACCTGCGAAGAGTAATTTGATATTCTGATTAAAGGTTATGATTGGAAAACCGATTAGAACTAAAACATAAAAGCGAATCTGACGGTTAGATCAAAAAGGCCTGATATGGAAAAAAGTGAACTCTCTCAGCTCTCAGACGAAGAACTACTCATCAAAAAGAAAGAACTGAAAAAGTCTAAAACTCTTCATGCCACTTTGATTGGCTTTTTAGCGGGAGTACTAATTTTCGGAACTGTGGCTTGGCTACTATCTCCCGAAAGGCGGATCGGCTTCTTCATCCCTATGTTGATTCCCATCGTGATGATTTACAGAATGCTCAAGAATTCAAAAAAGAACAGGGCCTTGGAAGAGGTTTTAAAAGAGCGGCAACTGAACTGAGGCAAAGGGCTTCTTTTTAGGTTATATTGAAATCGCTTATTATCCAAAAACCATAATACCATTGCTGGCTCTTTTCAGATTGAGACTAAAGCAATGGATTTTCCTAAAATCCTAACCGCGTGTAATGAATTTAGAAAACCAAAAAGTCTTGATTATAGGCGGCGCAACAGGAATGGGCCACGCAACTGCCCGAATAGTTGAATCACTGGGAGGTCAGGTTATTATAGCCGGACACAATCCGGAAAAGAATCAAAAAGCTCTAGATAGTCTTTCCAAGCGAGCGGAAGGCAGATTTGTAGATGTGGTGGACCCAGATTCTATAAATGACCTGTTTGAATCAATTGGTTCTATAGACCATCTTTTCGTAACCGCGGCTCCTGGAGGGACAGGCGATTTTAAAGATGCATCCCTGGAAATTAGGGATACCTATATCTACGGGAAGTTTTGGAGTCTATTCATGATTACAAAAAAAGCGGTAGATCATATCTCTAAGCAAGGCTCAATCACCTTTATCACCGGTGGCTTTTCTAAAAACCCCATTAAAGGAACGGTATTGGTATCAGCCGCGTTTCACGCGGTGGAGGGATTTGCAAAGGCAATGGCAATTGAGATGGCTCCAATACGCTTCAATGTGATCCGACCTGGTTTTATCGATAGCGGTTTTTGGGATTTTATGGAGGAAAGAGAACGAGAGGCATTGTTTGAAGAAACTAAATCATCAATAGCCGTGAACAGATTAGGTACTTCAGAGGATATCGGAAAAATGGCCGTTTCTCTTATGATGAATTCTTTCGTCAACGGACAAATAATCGATGTAAACGGTGGCCTCCTGCCCAAGAACAAGGCATAATCAGACTAACATTTTCCATTTACACTTCCCTTTTCCTTTACAGTAGTCTCTATCAATACTTAGTTTTACAGGAAGACATAGGCCCAAAAACTCTGATATGCTAAAACTCTTTAAAAAGCCCAACCGTATTGAAAGGTTTTGGGATTGGTTTGCAGAAAACGCTAATCGATTAAGCAATTTCCAGACTAATCCAGATGCCTATTTACAGGAATTAATCTCCCAAGCCAAAAGAGTGAGTCATGGTCTGGCTTTAGAGTTAGAAGCACCAAAAGATGGAACCATTAGAATGACCATTTCTGCGGATGGAGATATCAATCTCTTTCCGGTCGTGGAAGACATGGTGAATCAAGCTCCCTCGATTGAAGGATGGCAATTCCTTGCTTTTCGGCAAAGGCTCGCCGCGGATAAAATCGAAATGCTGTCTTTGAACGGCCCAGACCATAAGATTGCTCTTAAGGACATGCGGTTTTTCCCCATTTCAGAAGGAGAAGAATTAGATATCATCGTCTATATGGAAGGATTAAATGAGGCGAATAGAGATTCCATGGCTTATGGCTGCCTTTTACTCCTGGACAATATCCTGGGTGAGTATGACTGCGTCATGAAGGTTGATGCCTATGACTTCCATCCGATGCCAGGCAATCAACAAGAGCTGGAAGGCACTTATCCCCTCACAGAGTTGGCAGATTATGTAGACGACTTCCATCAAAACCCACATTAAGCCACGGAAAGCTTCAAATTTATTTCCAGTCCATGTATTACCTAATACCACTCATAATCCTTCTCTCCATTTTAAACGGACTAGTTCTTCAAAGGCTAGCCAGGGGTCAAATCGATTATGCCAAGTTGTTTGAAAATGATTTAGAACTGAAAGTCCCGATAGCCTACAAGTATTTAGCTTATGTACTTATAGCTCTGGGCTTCATAGTGGTGCTCATTGGGGTTTTCAAATTTGGATTTGAACTAAAGTCCCTGGCAATTACGTGCTCCATCTTTCTACTTACCCTTCTTACCGGGACCTACACCCTATTGTATCAAAGGAACCATCGGGTTCTTTTCAATCAGAACTCCATAATTGCTTACGGCGCTTTGAACAAATTGAAAGAGCTACAGTGGGATGAAATCCAATCAATTAAGCTGAATACCTTGACCAGTCAATATCTAATTCGGGCAAAGAGCAGGAATATCAGTATAAATCAACACCTCATCGGTTTAAGAGCACTTCTGTTAATGGCGGAAAAAAAGGGAGTTCGAATCTGAGATCTCTCCCCACCAAATTGCAATGGAATTGTAATACCCCTTTAGCAATAAAGAACCTAGCTTAGCCAAAGCAGATTGCGTTATTGTAAGCTCAAATATTCTTTAACACTAGCCTTAAAAAAACAGCATCTATTAAATCCGCTTCTGAACTAATTTGGGGCTAATTAATGAAGCTTAAAAATTAACCAAACCCTTAATGAAAAACTTATTCCTATTTCTCGGCTGTATAGGCTTTCAGTGGTCTATGGCCCAAGTCGATATACCGAATACCCTAAGCGAAGCAGATAAGATATATGGCCTCTCCAAATTTTGGCAAGAGGTCAATTACAATTTTGCCTACATCAATAAGATTGATCGTGAAGTATGGGAGAATGACTATAAAAGATTGATAAGCGAAGTTACCGAGACCAGGAACGACTATGAATACTATCAACTCTTACAGAAATTCTGTGCTACCCTTAAAGATGGCCATACCAACGTGGTACCTCCGCAGTCTATTCTAAAGCTTATATACACAACAGAGTTTGGACCTTATAAAATCTACCTCAAGAATATCAATGGAAAAACTATTGTTTCGAGGATTAATGCCAGCAAAAAAGAAGAGATTCCTATTGGTTCAGAACTAATTCAGGTTAATGGCTTAAGCACCAGGGATTATGGTAACCAATATGTGAGACCCTATCTATCCTCCTCCACCGAGCACATTCTGGAAGATTATACCGCTGCCTTACTACTTGCCTCTCCTAAAGGAACCATGTACAAGCTAAAGCTGAAGAAACCAAATGGAGAGATCATTGAATTAGAAATCAGTCATGAAGATTGCACAGAAAAAGAGCTCTTTCCACCCTATGAGGATAAAGCATTGCTGGAATTCAGATGGATTAATCCCGAAGTCGCCTATCTATCCCTAAACAGCTTCTATGATGCGAAAATCGACTCTCTGTTTATTTCAAAATTGCCCGAAATTAAAAAGGCTAAAAAGCTAATTGTAGACCTACGCGATAATTCCGGTGGTATGACGGGAATTGGAACCAATATTCTGAAATACCTCAGCCCTGATGAGGAATTATATGGATCAGCCTATCACAGTCGTCTCCATATTCCCACATATAAAGCTTGGGGTAAATACACTAAAGCAGAGGATACCGTGAACGTTTCGGAGGAAGATAAACGATGGAATAAGCAGGCCTTACTTTCCTTTCAGGATGATTATTGGCATCACTTTCCTTACCAAACCACAAAAGTCGAACTAAGCAAAGATGAACGGATAGTCGTTCCTACAGTTCTTTTAATTGGTCATAACACCGCTTCAGCCGCCGAAGATTTTCTTATCGCCGCAGACAATCAAAAACACATGACCAAAATTGGTGAGCCCACATTTGGCAGTACTGGATTAGCCATGTTCTTTGATCTACCTGGGGGTGGATTGTTTAGAGTATGCACCAAGAAAGATACTTACCCGGATGGCCGGGAATTTGTCGGTTATGGTATACAACCGGATATCCTGGTTGAGCCATCTTATCAGGACTTCATGGAGGGTCGAGATCCCACGCTGGATAAGGCAGTTGAATATTTAATGGCGAATAAGTGAGTAAGTTTGAACCAATCCATTCAAGAATCAAACTTCTGAGATTAAATATGCAATTAGTACTATTAAGACTATGAAATTAATACGCGTGCTATTTTTTTCAGTCCTGTTAACCAGCTGTGAAGGATTTAAAATCTTAAGCATTAAGAATAGCTCAAAGGAGAAAACAAAAGTAATTGTGAAACCGGGTCTAACAAATTCTGATACAAGGCTGATAAGTAATTATCCCAACGGAATAATGCCAGACAGTTCCATCACTTATCTAGAGCCAGATAGTTCTATGACCATTCTATCCATTTTCACCTGGATAGGCTTCAACCCTAAGATCAAAGCAGAAAACCTAAGAACCGACTATTTACGAATTGAATCCTCCAGGGATACTATTACGGCTGTATCTAAGGAAGAAATAGTCAGGTTGATCTATAAAAGCAAGCTAGAAAACATGAGTGCCAAAGGAAGAAATCTGGTTTTGCTTGAAGTGCATTAAATTCCTTTCCGATCTTAGGGACCGCAGGTAATGCTTAACATAGATAAAAACCCTGTGCGCTTCAATGACTGAAGCATTTAGTGTTCAAAACCGGATATTAGCGTCTAACAATTCCTATCTCTGTAAATGGCAAGTGGATTTATCATTTTTAAGGATGGCCGATGTTTCGCACGGCGCTGGACGGTTTATGAAGAAATACTGAAATCGGCAATTGAGGAATTGAATCAAATAACCGGAGGAACGGAGCTGGCACAATGGCTATCCATGCAAATTCCCAATCCCAATGAAGAAGCAGCTGCGGATGCCGGTTGGGGTTTTTATGATGAAAGGCAAGAGAAATGGGTTAATCGATCCTTAGACATAAGGAGCCTAAGCCAAAACAGTCAAAGTCTTTTTTGGCAAGCAATTGAGAGAACTAAGGAAAAGCTCGAAAACGAACCTAAAAATGATGCCGCTATAGACTTAGAGATGTTGAATGATTTGATGGAGATGCATAGACTTTCGGAAATAGGGGAACCCCCTCTGGAGCGATCGGATTGGCATAAAATTGCCGATCCTTGTACCGAACGAAATGGTCCCGGCTGGGATTCTTAAACACACGGGGCACTCCCTAAAGCTCGAGCTCCTGAAAGCTTTATGAACATAAAGGCTAAGCTGAAAATCTTCTTATCTTTAGTTGAAGAAACTAAGATTACTGATTCTAAAACCCTTAAAACCAATCCCTATGACCGCCCTTACCCTTTACAAGCGCAGTATAATTATACTTGTTTTCAGCTCCTTTTTACTACTTCCTTCCTGTCGTACGACGGGTAAAATTGTAGACACCCCTGAAGAATTATTAGGAAGCTGGCGAACCGAAGAAATTAAAATTTCCGTTCGGGAACGACTAGGATTCAATGATTTCAAATTTCATTCTGGCCAAGGCGCAATTGAGCTAAACTTTAAACCCAACGGCACGGTATCTGGCTCTATTGGGAACCATACATTTAGCAATGCGAAGCTTAAAAAGACCAACATCTATCGGGTGGTTTGCGATTCCACTGGTTCTATTTTCCCTTCCGATCCCATTGCTCAAAAGGAGGTATCAATCTGGCTTCATGAAATCGGGGACCAAAGCATCAAAGCCGAATTACGCCTTACTGAGGGGGGAGCGAAGTTTCCTATGGCTGGTTTTACCTTAAACAGGAATTAAAAAAACCGCACTTTAAATCGATACTCCCCTCCTAACAACTCCCTCTGATAAGCAGCTTTGTCGCGGGTAGTTGATTAGAGTATAGTCATTCCAAGGACATTTTATTAAGAATCATTGAAAGCGAATAGAGTGTGAATTAATAACTGTTAGTGCAATTAGTTGATTGATATATTTCTAAATTGAAACATTATTAACTAAATACACTTAAAGCAATCATGGCAACATTAAGGAACACTACTTGGAACATTACTTATCAAGGATCCGGATCAAAGGGAGTCCTAACTTTATCAGACACTACCCAAGGAACCTACAAGCCTAATGGAGGATCTGAGGGAAGTATCGTTTGGGGCGAAGCCTGGAATGGAGACACTTGCGCTTTGTGGGTTATTTTCCAGGATGCTCTACAAAGGGACTGTATTCGTATCTGGGGCATTCAAATGACCATGGCTGGCGGCCAAGGCGTTTCGGCCTATGGGAATGCGAGCAACTTAAACCCGCAGGATACAGGATATGTTAATGACAATCTTCTAATTAATCCCGCTTAAGATCAATTAAAGGCCCCTTCCCTCATAGGGGCCTTTATACTCAATTTCGTTCTTCTGCAAAAGGGTTTTCTACGCGAACATGGTTCAGCTTAACAAGCTTGAAGAATGCATTAATTAGTCGCTAAATTTGAGCTGTACACTATTTGTCTCACAGTATTTTTTTACAATAAATAGCTAGAAAAAGATCACTTGTAACCCGCCAAAAATCAATTAAAAGGAATTTTTAAAACATAATTACAGATAAGACTAATGATGAATTATAGCGCTCCTAGCCGTTATAACCATTTGGATTATTCTTTATTCGATAGATAGATTCGCCAAAGCAACCACGAATAAACCTAAAATGTTAAAGAATCGTCCTCTATGTCTTATCGTGGTCGCTCCCAAGGCTTGGCCTTTGTCGTCATCTATCTACTCATATGTACCGTTATAATAATAGGCCTCACAACCTATGAGAGTATCATTTGAGAATGGATTTGCCTTCGAAATTATCGGAGAAGGAAGTTATTCGATGCTCAATAAGCTGGTTTCGACATCCTTTTCCAAAGTCTTTCTAAGGAGAAATCCTCCAGAGATCATCAACACCTATCCATGAATGTGGAAATAAAACAATCTTAAACATTTGATTTTGAGGATACAATATGATTTTCGAGTCAAAATGTTGCAGCAAGAAGAAGTCTTTAAATGTTAAAGGCTCTGATACTTCCAATTTTTTAGGTTAACACAAACTATTGACAAACAGCATTTAAGGAGCATTCATACACCTAATAGTTGTAGTGAAAGTTTCATATAAATGGCTAATTAGCTGAAATACAAGGGAAACAAGACCTACATTACTGACAGACAGACACATAGCTAACAGAGATATTCCCTCTATGGTCTTTACTATTGGTCAATTTCACCTGAGCAGGTACACAACTTGTCTACCCCCAATCGCTCGGAAAAGGCTTCTCACAAAGGATTTCAGCCTTCAAATAGTTATAAATTCGTCGCCTTCTACACAATGCTTATGGGGGGATTAATTGAAGAATACTGGTCGGACAATGTGGAGGTGTTCATACTTCAGTGCGATGCCTATTTTAATATTGGCATTACCTCCAATTGGGTAAAACGCCTGAATACCATTCAAGCTTCAGATCTAAAAAGTCGGGACGCCCAGGTTATCCTGCGCCGGAAATACAATTTTAGATGGCAGGCCGAACTAGTAGAGCAGGTGCTGAAGATGAGGATCGTAAACCTCCTGTCTGAGGATTTGGCCGGATGGTATACCGGTATTAGCGGTAAGAAAATTATACAGTTGTACGAGCAGGTTTATACCAAGCTTGCCCCCGATTTTGAGCTCTATCTTCATGTGCATCATTTGGGGAATTTCCGAATGAACTATTACCGCAATATCGCGGATTTACACTGGGGTAAAGAAGAAGGGCCAGTGAAGTAATTAAAGCGGGACCCACCAGCTTTAGTATCCTAATTAATCCGAAGCTAAATTGTCTTCTCCTTTAATAAAGGATATAAGATTAACTGGTAATTTCGAAAGGATAAATCAATACTAAAATCCTGGTCCATGTTAAGCACGCTTCGCGTTTTCAGCCTCCTCATTTTCATTAGCGCATTCGGATCTTTAAATGGGCAAAACAGTACTGCCTATATAGACGTGGAAAGACGCTGCGACAGTCTTTTTCAAGATTTAGAATCGAAAGGGGTAAGCACCATCTTCTTATATCGAAAGGTACCCTATTACTATGACTATTATCAATCGGAAGACCTCCAAAACATTGGTGAAACTGCCCTAATCTTCTGGAAGCAAAGCGATAGTATCTACTTTAAGAAAGTCACTGCTTATTATGAATCGAGCAGAGAGTCTGGGGTATTTCAAAACATCCTGGACTTTTACATCTACAATAAAGAAGAAATTGATAGAACAGAATTAAGCAAAGGAGACAACAAAGACTCCGGAATAATGGTCCGCGATACGACTGATGATTTTTACTCCTTAGGGTATCTCTATGAAGATAAGTACCGGGAGCTCTCCTGGCAAGGTAAAGACCTGGAGAAGGATGATTTTCCGACTCAACAACACTTGCAATTCTATTCTTCCCGATTGTACACAATGATCTTGCTTATTGAACGGGAGATTCTATTCATGGACTTGAATTATGGATGGGATCCTTTGGATAAGAAGTATGGACCGGAGAACGATGATTGGGGTGGCCTACAAGAAGCCTTTCAGAGCATAGACGACAGTTTTGAAAAAGCGAAGCAGGACCTGTTTTCGGACGATGAGGATCAAGATGAAAGAGATAAAGATTAAGAATAAAAGACCAGAATCTTTGGCAGGCCTTATCAATTCGCGTAAAAGACTCATGCTACTCTTTCTAGGGCTTCTCGGCTTCTTTACCCATGGCCAAACTGAACCAGTAGTTCCTGTGGATATGGACTATGCCACCTATGCTTACGATTCTACCTTACAAACCAATCTATTGAGCTATAGGTATGATCTTTGGGATTTGGATGGCGATCAACAAAAGGACACCATTTGCTTTACCAGTAATGGTGGAGCACACGCTTACTATCACCTTAAAATTGGTTTAAGTTCGGATCAATCTTGGACAAACTACCCAAGCTTTCTTATTGATTTCCCTCATCCCTGGGAGGGCGAAATCACCGAGTCCTTTCCATATTTCACAGTCCGAGACTTTGACAAGGATGGCCTAGATGAAATCTATTTAAACCTCGACAATAACTACGCTATAGTCAAGGGTAATCTCCAAAAGCTTGGGATCAATTCTCTTCAGGTTATTCTGGATTTTAAGGATGGCCAACTACAATTAAGGGAATACGAAAAACCCAAAGAATGATTCTCAAGCCAGGCAGTCCAGAGGACTCTCCGGACCGCCTTGCTCAAAACCAAAGTAGAGAATTAATCCTCCTCGGATCGGGTAATCTGTATTATCCTGAAATAGCCCAGTCGCTCATCAGTCCGACATATAACCAGGGTTTCCAGTTCATTCTCAGGAATCAAGTAAAGTACTTCAAAGCTTTCATGAGCCTGGAATAATGTACAGTGATTAAGAAAAAACTCCACCCAAACCGGATCATGCAAATCCATGCTTCGAGCCTCGAAATTATCACTGTAATAAAGTCCTGATTTGTAATCAGAGCTTGCCTCTTCTCCGCCTTTTTCGATCAAAGGGAAAGAGGTAAGCCGCTCCTCTATCCGGGCAAATTCCAAGGCTATCTGCGCATTGAGTCCGCTACTGCTAAGGGCCAGGCTTATTAAACTAATCTTTCTACTTAAACCTTTCATCTCTTCATTCTTCTCCCGTCTCTACCGGCGTTACATCCATATGACAATCTCCTTCGCAGGTACATTGAATCTTTATGGGGTCGCTCAGCGTAACTTGCTCCGTACATTTCGCACTCGCGGCAATGCAAGAACCATTACAATCAATCTCATAAGCTATATCTCCTTCCCCATCACTGAAATAAGTAAGGCTAACTTCTTCGTTATCAGAAGTAATCACATAGTACTTCAATGCCATTGAACTTGGGCTAGCATACACTGCTACGCGATTAACTCTATAGCTTATTCCACCATATTTCGAGGCCATGGTCCTTTCTAATTGATCTCCAAAAGTCCCGTAGATCCCTAGGAGACTATCTACCTGAGCTTTGCCAAGCATCGAATGCTCTCCTTCACCAACTTCTCCTCCTACCTGAACCCGGGTGACCTTAAGGACACAATCCTCCTCGCAAGGACATTGATAAACCAAAGGACGTACCTTCAAACCTTTACCGCTGCATTCTTCACACAGGCCTTCACAATAGATCATCCATTCCAAACCTGGACCGGACTTCGCCAGGGTCTCAGGAATACTCGATTGATCACTTTCAAAGATTTTTGCTTGTTCCGTATCAGGCTCGCTCTTCGAGCAGGCGATAAGAAATAGACTAAGAAATAAGGTGTTAAAAACAAGATTTAGATTTTTCAAAACAAGAGTATTTATGGTTTGTTTCAAATCTATAAACAGGTTTTAAATAACCGAAAAAGACCTGGAACTTACCTATTCAAATAAAGCTAACACTCAAACATAAACACCTTAATTACAAACCTTTATTATGTATAATAAAAATTCAAATTTATCATAAATACGGAATGAATTATTCAATATAAGAATAATAATATTCATATATTGAATATAAAATATCGTTTAATTGAACTATCCATTCAACTAAAATTGATGTTTTTCCTAAAAAGGCTTAAGTAACTACAGAATTGATGCAAGGAGGACCTTATTGATCCCGAGAGATTGTAACTTCTCCATCCAATTCTTAAGCATGAAATCAAGCATCATTTTTATCAGTTTACTTCTATTTAATTCGAGCATAATGGTCGCTCAGGATAGAGCAGGGATTGACTCGATCGCCCAAAAACTCCTGGACGAAGTTTCCTTAGAGCCTGGTGAAAAAATGGACACTGCAGCAATTCGAATGCTCTTTCACCCTCAAGCTTTGATTTCCGTATTAAATCCTGGTGATGGTAATCTGGAGTCTGTAAACCTCGAGGAATTTCTGGAATTCCTTACCGACCCCTCTTACGAACAAGGTTTTAAGGAATGGGAAGTGCGGAAGGAGATACAGCAGTTTCAGGGAATTGCCAATCTATGGCAAGCTTTCAGGGGTAAAGCCCAAAACGGCCCGGAAATTCAGGGCATTAATTCCTACCAGATGGTTTGGTATAAAGAGCGCTGGTGGATTCATAGCTTACTCTGGACCTTTGACGATGGTAGAGGGCTGGACGAGGCTTTCAACTAAAAGATGCTTAGCATTCAAAAAAAATCCCAGTCATCTAAAAGAAGACCGGGATTTAAAATCGTTTTTAATTTCCTAATTCGAGGAATCGAAAATCTTTTCTACGGCCGGGAAGTCATACCAGGTTTGATTCTGTGCTCCTCCTGAAGTAGCCCATACTTGAAACTGAGGGAAGGCCTCCACCATGTCAATGCGCTCCAATGGATGCTCATAAGTTCCAGTGGTGATAATCTCTATTCCCCAAGGTAGACCGTCTGCGGTTCGGAAATCTCCATTATCATCCACCGTATTCAATCGGGAGCTATTAAACGCTGCGGTTCCGGCAAACCCTGGTCTATGTACTTCTAAACCACGATCATTGCTGCGGAAGAGATACAATTCCGGTATAAAATCTACGCTTACTCCACTTTTAAAATTCAAAGTGAAACTAAGGGTATCCGGGTTTTTCGTGGGTCCTACACCATTATTTTGATAATAATCGCTGATATCTGCATACACATCTGAACTCACAATGAAGCCATTGTCATTTTGCGTATCATTATTCAAATCGCCACTGAAGCTATTTACCTTTTCACCGGTAATGTTGCTTTTATCCTGTTTGCGTAGGATCAGGCCAATACCATTATCCAATCCTGCTCCAATAGCATCAATACTTACCTTGAACTTAGCATCTACTAATTCATTATCAGCATTGCGGGCAATCTCTACCTGTTGACTTAAAACCAAATCATTGAAATCATAATCACCCTTTCCAGGCCATAAATCTTCAAAGGAAACCACTTGCTTGCCTGAACTAGGATAATAGCTGCGATAAGCACGGGTAGGATCTTGAGGATAGTCATCATCAACGTCCACTACTCCATCGCCATCCTCATCACATTCAATTCTAAAGTTGTCGAGGAAATTACCTACCGAAGCATTACCACTCCCGGTTGAAACGGCTTCAAATACAAATACCGTGGTAGTTTGATTGGCTGGAACCTGATAACTTCCAGAATGATATCCCCAGGCATTGGTACCATTAGCCATAATCCCTTGCTCAACTGCAGTGGCTACGGTGGCCCCGATGCTTACTCTGGCTACATCAACTCCCTGACGAGCGCGATGATAAACAGACCATCGAATAGTGGATCCCGGCTCCAAACAGAGCGTTTGATACAAAGCTGCGTTGGGATAATTGTTAGCATTAATCTCAAAAAACTGATTGCCTTCCTGCGCCGGAACTCCGTTAAAGCCACTAGACCAGATTTCAATCTTACCGTCAGGAGCAGTTGTTTCCCAGCCCGGCACCTGGCTTTCAGAAATAATGGTAAATGAAGAGGCGGGAATTACGGGTTGCTCCGCTAAATTATTGATGATAGGTGTTGCACAAACTGTGCAGCTACTAGAAGAATTTTGTTTAAAGCCCTTATTACCCCCAGATTGAGCAACCAAAAAGTCATAGGCCCCTGGACCATCTATCTTCATCTGTTGACCGGTATATGGAAATTGAATGTAGAATTCACCGTTCGCCGGTAACTCAACTTTAAAGCTAGCCTCGGTTCCTAAAATGCGCACCTTATCGAGCACATTCGATTGATCATCCACCAAATAGAGCATTTCCCGATCAACCGAAATGTTATCCGGGTTTTGGAAGTTCACCCGAACCTGACCCTTTAGGCTGGCCGACCAATCGAAAGCAGAACTAACTTTCATCTCGCTCATGTGATCCACTAAAGGCTGTTCCTGCATTGAATCTCGATCCGATTCACAGGAAACTAGAGCAAGTGCCATCAGGAAGGAAGCGAATTTTATGTTGGCTGACTTTTTCATGATTGTATTATCTGAGCCAAAACTAGACTGCTAATTGACTCCTTCCAGTTATAATTCGATCAAAGGTCTGAAATTGAGGATTATCGCCCAAAGAAAAATCCCGAACCCTGGTTGAACCGAGATTCGGGATGATGTCTTGCCTTCTATTACCCCAAAAGCAAGATAATTTCATGTTTCCTGCTGTAAATATATGAAAATCAAAGCCGAAGAAAAAGTGATTTCATTTTTCAGCTCAATTTTTATCGTTGAATGGACGGTTTTCTTCGATTAACGGTAAGGAAGGCAAATGGTTCCGGGGCCTTCAAAAAAATGCATCTTTGCTTTTTAAGCCTTAAAATGGAATACACATCCGATCAAGTTTTTGAAAATCAAAACTTTAATACCGAAAAACTCCAAAAAGGGGAATACGAATCCTGCACTTTTCAGAATTGCCAGTTTACAGATCAACATTTAAGCGGTTATCACTTTAGCGATTGCGAGTTTATTGATTGCGACCTAAGCAATAGCAGGTGGAAAGAAACTAAATTACAATCAGCCTATTTCAAGGATTGTAAGATGCTCGGTATTCTATTCAATGAGCTTAGTAGTTTCGGATTGAGTTTTACTATGATCAATTGCCGAATTGACCACAGCAACTTCTACCAGCTCGATCTAAGAAACTGTCGCTTCGAAGGATGTGAAGCAAGGGAAATAGATTTAGGTGAAGCTAATTTACAAGGAGTGAAATTCACCTACTCCCTGCTAGAAAACGCCATTTTCGATCAAAGCCAATTACAAAATAGCGATTGGCGCGGCTCAGAATCTTTTAACATCGATCCTCGGATTAACCAGCTCAAAGGAGCACAGTTTTCGCAATCCAGCCTCGGCGGCCTTTTAAGCGTATTTGGAATAAAAGTCCATTCTTAATATGAATCAGGACGAACTAATTGCCTATCGCCAATGCGATGAGATGCTTCATTACTGGGCACAAATTCTCACCCATTTTAACCGGGCATTTGCCAAAGCAAAGGAGGATGATAGCCACACGAACTTTATCCTCGACCCGCTAGGAAAGCGGATATTGGGCCGTTGGGTTAATTGCGGGAATCAAAAGCTGATTGGAGCTTTAAATCTTCACAACTTTCGCTTTGAGTTTTTAAATGATAAAATGCAGATCAAAAACTCCTTTGGTCTTGCTGGTCGGAGCTTTAATGATAATCTTGAAGCCCTTGCACATTGCAGTAGTTCACTTGGTTTAGACGGCAGTAAAACTTTACAAAAGCTCCATTTCGATATTCCCAGATATGACTTAAGTGAGGTTTTTATTGCTCCAGGTAATAAGGGCTTAAACCTTTGGCAGAGCTGGCGGTCTTTCGCGCAAATCGTGTGCTTTAACCTTCTGAATCATACGCAATCTGATGCTGAGATTCGCATTTGGCCACATCACTTTGATACTGGAATATACCTCAAGTTCTCCCATGATTTTAGCCTCGGCTTTGGACTTGCCATGGCTGATGATGTTTTGGGAGCACCCTACTTCTATTTCAGGACCCATACTCCGGAAGATTCAGGCAATAGTTTCCTTAATGAAAGAGAATTATCATTTGGCCGCTGGATTAAGACTGACAAATGGGAGGGTGCAATCCTCGCTCTACCAGCTATTGGACAGCAGTCTGAAGTTGAAGAATTCATTAAAGAACTAATCGCTCCGATTCTCACCTCTTTTCGAAGCAGCTAATGGATTAGCATATCTTCAACAAGGGTTATTTCTGGGAGGCGCTCAATCTTGGTACATGCTTCCTTCATCTGTTTACTCCACTCTTTACTTGATGTATTGCTTAGCTCTCTTGAATTCAGATAGGTAGTCTCATCTGGCCATTGTGCATAAGCGATGTACTCATTGGCAGTTGAACGGTGTAGTCTAGAACCTAAGGAAGAGGCAAACTCGCGGTAAAACCTGGTAAGACCTTTCCAGGATGCGATGAATTGCTCCTCGTAGCCGGACTTCACTTCAAATCGATAGATAATGCAGAACATATTCTATAAAAATAGAAATTAGAGCTCAGTTAATCGCTTATGATAGTTTCACTTTGGTCAGGGCCCCGAAACCTCTCTACAGCCCTTATGTACTTCTTCGCTCATCGCGGTGATTTCAAGGTGTTAGATGAACCCTTCTTTGGCGCTTTTCTCAAGGAATTCGAGGTGTGGAGACCCTCAAGAAAGTTGGCTCTAAAGCAGATGGAATTGGATCCAAGAATCATTCATCAGCAAATAGTTCTTGAGTCCAAAGGCAGTCCCCTCTTCCTGAAAAACATGGCTAATCACTTGCCGATAATCGATGAAAACAGCACTAAAACCTGGAAGCATATCATCCAATATCGACATCCTGCGGCGGTTATTCAGAGTTACCGGAAGCAGATGAATGAAATCAGTCTTTTTGATTTAGCCTACAAAGAACAAGTAGAATGGATTAAGCGCTTAAAGGAACGAGGTGAGGACTATTATCTACTGGATTCTCATCGCTTACAGCAAGACCCCGAAACGGAACTCCAAAAACTCTGTGATTGGTTACAGATACCTTTTCGAAGCCAAATGCTTAGCTGGCCTTCAGGAGCAATTCCAGAGGATGGAGTGTGGGCACCATGGTGGTACGACACGGTTCATCAGAGTACAGGATTTGAAGCCAGACCTGTAAATACGGAATACCCTCAGGACATTTTAGAAGACCCGCTTTTTCAAAACTGTCTCCCCTATTATGAATACTTAAAAACAGCCCACGATGAGCAAGTACAATTTGCCGGATCCCCGCAATGAAGAAACCCTGGTTTATGTAAATGGATTATTACCGCGTAAAGACGCCAAGGTCTCGGTACTGGATTCCGTGGTACAGGGCGGCGATGCGGTTTGGGAAGGTTTGAGAGTTTACCGGGGAAAGATTTATCAATTGGAGGAACATCTCGATCGATTGTTCGATTCCGCGCATGTCTTGAAGTTTGAAAATATTCCCGGAAGAGATGAAGTCCGCAATGCCATTTTCGACACGCTAAAAGCCAATGGCATGGAAGATGGGGTTCATATCCGCCTTACCCTTACCAGAGGAGTAAAGAGCACTTCGGGCATGAATCCTAAACTGAACACCTTTGGATGTACGCTTATCGTATTACCTGAATACAAGGGAATGGTTTATGGGGAAGATGGATTGAAGCTCATAACCAGCTCTGTGAGGCGAAACTCTCCGGCTCATTTGGATTCCAAAATCCACCACAACAATCTATTAAACAATATTCTGGCGAAAATTGAGGCTAATCATTCTAATGCAGATGATGCGGTCATGCTGGATGAACATGGGTTTCTATCCGAGACCAATGCAACCAACCTGTTCCTTTTCCGCCGGGGAGTGCTTTATACTCCTTTTGCCGATGCTTGCCTACCGGGTCTAACCAGAAAGAGGGTGCTGGAAATCGCACATTTACTAGAGATACCCTCAATGGAGAAAAATCTCAGCATTGCTGAAATGTACACTGCAGAAGAAATGTTTACTACTGGAAGTATGGGCGGCCTAAGCTGGGTAAAGGAAGTTGATGGCCGACAAATTGGCGACGGTAAAAAAGGAAATATCTGTAAGAAGCTCCAGGATTTCTATATGAAGAGCATTGATGATTTGGCGGTGCCTATTCCTTAAGGGCCTCACCTTCTGGTTTTGGCTCCGGAAACGGTTCCATTGGAATTTTTGAGCGCCTGGTTCTTATGAAAGTTTCCGTCACCCGTTGGCTCATAATGAAGTAAGTGATCCAGGTTCCAAAGAACAATACATTAAATGCGATTTCTTTTGAAATACTCATGAGGTCATTGCTATTTGAAACCAGGCTTAAAATCCAGTGAACGGCCTCCCCAAAGAAGATCGCAGCAAAGAAGAATACCATAAGGCGAGGAAGACTAGAGCGCTTTTGGAAAACTTGCACGATTAACATTATACTAAATACCATGAGGCATGTATCCAAAACATCTCCAAACAAGAAATTCCAGATTTCATGGGCATTGTAATTTGACAGACCATCTTCTGAAAAAAGACCTTTTAAAACCGCCTCCACTGAAGTAGAATTATTGAAAAGACTATTCAAGATAATCAGAGGATAAATGAACAAATTAATAATCGGTATGATCAACCATCCGGAAACAGGCCTCCCTTTTAAGGAATAATGCCAGAGGTGATCCGGCAAATCAATTGGTGTAGGATCAAATTTTCTGTGTAGTTGAATAAAGAAGACCAAGCTCAATAGAATAACAATAATTCGAAGTAGGTTCGATCGCTTTTGACTGAAGGTTGCTTTAAAACTATCCACGCCAGCAAAATCCTTCGAAGAACCTCGCCAATAAATCTCATATCCTGTATACTCATACATCTTTTCGTGGTCCTTTATGAACCGGGCATAGTCTCGCACTGCTACCTCAGGCTTTAGCACTTCATAGCTCTGTACATATTGAAAATAGTCATCTCCTCTTGGTGTTTCGATAGAATAGATATAGCGGTACTCCTCATCCTCAATTACAATTCTTTCCTCCTCTATAGGCCAGCCTTCCGGTAAGTTCACTTTAATGCTGTGCTTAAGTTTCTCAGGAAATGAGAGGCTAAGTGGTGCAGTTCTTTTCAGGTCTTCCGTATAGCTTACCAAGCCTATAATTCCTTTGCTACTGAAATAGAGCTCCTGTCGACCACTCTCGGCAACAGTCCAGATACTGTCTATCTCATAATGCTCCACTACCCGAATCTCATTTGGGACAAAATCATCATTGATTTCTGGAAGCTTTGTGGCGCTGATTGTGGGAAAATAGGTTTCGTAAAAGTTCGTGAAGTCTTCAGAAATCGATTCAGGGCTATTAGTAGTAAAGTAGCTACGCATATCATCAGCATCCTTACCACTAAAGATAGTAGTAACACGCAGGGTGGATACCTCTCCATTACGTTCTGCAACATTAAAGACATCCTCTATTTCTGTTTCACCGTAGTTTGAGCGGGGTAAATCGATGAGTTGATTTTGCCCCTCTTTGATGAGCAAGCCCTTTTTATAGTATGGAAATACCATATCCTTTAGCCTTCCCCCTTTAAGAGTTTCTGTGGGATCTACAAAAACGGTATCTCCATCATGGAGGGCCATTACTACGCAGTGATTAAAGAGATATGGACTCACAAGGTCATCCACAAATTGATCAGTAGAATAGGTATTAACCCACAAGGGATAAGCCTTATAACCCAAACTACGAATAAGTGAAATAAGCAATATGCTTTTATCCTTACAATCACCATATCGCTGCTCCAGCACATCTACGGGGTTATGAGGCTTAAAGGCATGCACCCCAGACTCAAAACCTAAGTAGCGAATATCATTTTGCACGAATTGAGTGAGGTTAAGCATTTGTCTCCAGGGATCACTACTGCTGCTGGTTAAGTTAATAGCCTCTTCACGAATTTCATCTAAAGGAAGTGCCTCAAGATCATATAGAGGAAGCGCCTGATCTAACAAACTATCCCAGCTAAGAAGATCGCTAACTGCTACCCATAGTCGTGGATCCTGTCCATATGGTTTACCCTCCTCATACTTGGCAGTTTTGGTATCCCTTAGTTCCCAGATATGCTCTATGGACCCTTTATTAAAACTTTTCTTTTCAGCTTTAACATCCTTAGCGGAATGAATGTAAACCTTCTGCCCTTTTGGAACCAAAATCCTGAAATAGGAAAGCCCCATTGGATAATACTGCTTGAGATACCTTGATACGTAACAATGATTCCGAAAGGCTGGATTCACTCCTTTAATAGTATACTCATAATCAATGATATCGCCGGGTCTCACATCTCTTAAGCGATACACCATAGTCATAGTACTATCATATATAAGCCTATTGCTACTGCTTTCCATGCGGATCAAATCCGGTTGATGTTTCTCTAAAAGCGAAATCCTATCCCCGCCTCGGATTAAATCAATTTTATGGAAAACCAATTCTTCATAGGAAGGATCGTAGGAGGCCTCTATATTGCTGTAATAGCTTACCGCATCTGGTGTTTCCAGTAAAAACGCATTATGACTGTAGAATTCCTGAGTTTCGAAATTCACCTGGTAATCACTTAGCAAATGCTGAGTCCCACCATCCAATAAACTTCTCGAGGCCTGTGGAACTTCATTTATTCGCACCCAATCCGGGCGAGATCCTTCATTTTGCGATAGGACTAAGAATGAAACGAATTGCAGCAAACAGATTAATCGGTACTTCATAGCGGAATCAATGCTCAAATATGTAAAGAAATAGGACATCAGGAACCAAGTAGGATTTAGATATAGAAAAATCAAATAGAGTTTATCCATTAAAGACTAATTTCAAGGCCCGTAAACCCATCCAAATGAAATTCAAAGTCATAATCGGACTCCTCGTCTTGGGGATGTATTCCAATCTTTCCGCCTATTCCGATAGCACCAAAACGAAATCCGACTCTACCAAAAAAGCAACCAAAGAGCTTCCTCTGGAGCCGGAGCGTCAGATCATTCTTAAAAATCCGGGGATAACCTGGATGTCGGTGGATGTTAGTCCTGATGACCAACATCTAGTTTTTGATGCGCTGGGAGATATCTATCTGGTTCCAGCTCAAGGAGGCAAGGCAGTAGCGCTGACCCAAGGCATGGCTTATGAGGTGCAAGCCCGATTCTCGCCAGATGGAAAAAGCATCCTATACATCTCGGATAAGAGTGGTGCCCAGAATGTCTGGATCATGGATCTAGAAACCAAAAAGGAAAGGCAATTAACGAAAGACAAAAACCAAAACTACTTCTCTGCGGATTGGAGTCCTGATGGACAGTATATCGTCGCTGCTAAAGGAAGGAGAAATATCAAACTCCATCTCTACCATGTTGAGAAAGGCGGTGGCGTTCAACTCATTAAAAAACCGGAGAGCTTAAAAGCAATAGACCCCAGCTTTGGACCCGAAGGTAAATACATCTATTTCTCCTCGAGAAAAGGAGCCTGGAAGTACAATGCAGATCTGCCGCAGTATAGTATTCAACGCTATAATATGACCAATGGGGAAATAGAGAGCGTGGTATCCAATTATGGTTCCGCTTTTACCCCTGCCCTCAGCAATCAATCGGGAATTCTGGTTTACGGTACGCGCTTTGAAACTGAAACGGGACTGCGCATTCGCAACCTTAAGAACGGAACCGATGAATGGTTGGCTTATCCGGTACAAAGGGATGAACAAGAATCAATCGCTACCATTGGTGTACTGCCTTCGATGGCTTTTGACAAAGCTGGAGCAAACCTCTATTACAGCGCTCAGGGCAAGATTTGGCGCTTGAATATTCAGGAAAAGAAACCGGTGGAGATCCCCCTGGACATTGAGCTAAAGCTTGATCTTGGACCCAGGCTGGATTTTAAATATCCTATTAGCGATAGTCCGGAACAAGACATTAATCAAATTCGAGATGCAGTACCCTCTCCCGATGGAAAATGGCTGGCTTATACCGCTTTAAATCGATTGTACCTCTACGATTTCAATACGGGTAAAAGTGAAAGGGTAAGTAATCACGAATTTACAGAAGCTATGCCTACCTGGTCTCCGGATAACAAGCTGGCCTTCTGCACCTGGGAGGGAGACGAAGGTCATATCTATGAATATATCCCGGGAAGAAAATCACCAAAAAAGCTTGAACTACGCAAGGAAGGGATGTACCACAGTTTGGCCTACAGCCTGGATGGGAAGAAATTAATCTTCATCAGACAAAGTGCCCGGAGTTATCGCGATTCCTATAGCCCTTTTGTTTCCAATTTTGATGCAGAAATTGTCTATTATGATTTCCAGGCTAAAAGCAGCAATGTGGTAGACCTTGCTAAAGGCCGTGCTAATCCACACTTTAACGAAAAGGGAGAAAGAATCTACTTAAATCATTCTTCAAAAGGATTGGTCTCCATTCGCCTCGACGGTAGTGATGAAAAAGAGCACCTAAAGCTTACCGGCATAACTACCTATGGCAGCAGCCTGGAAGAGTTTCACGATCACGGTTCGGGCCATGACCATGACCACGAACATGCCCTTTTACCGGCTGCACAAGAAGCCTGGCGAGAGAAAACTAAACCTTCCAGCGCATCTGAATTACACGTCTCTCCCAATGAACAGTCGGTCCTGGCCCAAATCAACAATGATCTCTACATAGTTCATCTGCCACGCTTTGGCAAGAAGGCTGAAATCTCGGTTTCGAATCCGGAGTCGGCTGCCTTTCCGGCGAAGAAGATTACTACTATGGGCGGTGAATTTGCTTCCTGGTCGGCGGACGGCTCAAAAGTGCATTGGTCCCTTGGTCCGGCCCATTTCATTTATGATGTTAAGCAGGCAGAGGCCTTTGCGGATAGTATAGCAGAGATAAAGGAAGCGGAAAAGAAAGAGGCTAAAAAAGATAGTACTGACGATAAAAAGGGGTCGAAAGAGAAGAAAAAGGAAAGCCCTCAATATCTGGCCAGGGAAATCAAAATCGATCTAAAATTCAAAAGGGATATTCCTCGAGGGAACACCCTGATAAAGAATGTTCGCATCCTTACCATGAATGCCGAAAATGAAATTATTGAAAATGGAAGTATTCTTATAGAAAACAACCGGATTAAAGCGGTGGGTAAAGAGCTAAAAGGGCTCCCAGCAGAATACGTAACAATCGATGGGAAGGGTAAAACGGTAGTGCCCGGCTTTGTAGACACCCATGCTCATATGTGGCCTAATTGGGGGATCCATAAAAATCAGGTTTGGCTCTATTCCGCTAACCTGGCTTATGGAGTTACCACCACTCGCGATCCTCAAACCGCAACCACCGATGTACTTACTTATGGCGACATGGTAGACGCTGGAATGATTGATGGTCCTCGCATCTACAGTACTGGTCCGGGGGTAGGCTTTTGGTCCTACAAGATAAAATCACTCGATCACGCTCGTTCCGTTTTGAAGCAATATTCAGAGTACTTCAATACGAAGACCATTAAGATGTACCTAACCGGAAACAGGCAACAACGCCAATGGATAATCATGGCTTGCAAAGAGCTGAAGCTAAAACCTACCACAGAAGGAGGTTTGGATTATAAGTTGAATATGACGCAAATTATGGATGGCTATCCCGGCCATGAACATGCCTTGCCGATTAATCCCATTCAAGAAGATGTAGTGCAGTTTGTAGCGCAATCGAAAACAACCGTTACGCCCACGATGCTCGTTGCTTATGGTGGTCCATTTGCCGAAAACTACTTCTATGCTACAGAGGATGTTTACCATGACCCCAAACTGCAGTACTTCACTCCCTATGAAGAATTGGCCTCCAAGAGCCGCAGGGTAAGTGCGGGTTGGTTTATGGAGGAAGAGCATGTTTTTCCTCGTCATGCGGAATTCATCAAGAATCTGGTAGAAGCGGGAGGTCTAGCTGGAGTGGGTTCTCATGGACAACTTCAAGGTTTAGGTTATCACTGGGAACTGTGGGCCATGGCCAGCGGAGGAATTGGCAACATGGATATGCTACGAGTGGCCACTATTTTGGGAGCAGAATCTCTTGGTTTAGATGGCGATTTAGGCAGTATAGAAGTTGGAAAGCTCGGCGACCTGGTTATAATGGATAAGAATCCTCTTGATGATATCCGCAATACCAACACCATAAGTATGGTGGTTAAAAATGGAAGAGTATATAATGGAGAGACCTTGGATCGAATTGCCCCCGAAAAGGAAAAGGCTTCTAAATTCCTTTGGCAAATCGATCGTCCGGAAAGCTCATTGCAAACAGATTAGCTTAAAACTTCTCCCTTCTGACCCATTTTGATCAGCCTTCGAGGAATTGAAAATTTGAGTCAGATGCCTTTGGTATAAAGGCTTTTGTGTATTTTGAACCGAAATTTACTACCATGCGCAATTGGATCTGGCTGATCATTACAGCCCTTTGGATTTTAGTATTGAGCATTCCTTGGCCTGGGCTTCCCAAATTGAGGGAGTTTTTGATTTATCCCACCTCGGTCTTGCAAGTAAGCATGGAAGATTCCGATCGCAATATCAGCGGTAGTAAATACCCGGGGCTGAAAATAAATTACGATCAACGTGGTGTTCCCCACATCTTCGCCGATAATGAAGATGAATTAGCCTATGGAATGGGCTTCACCCATGCGAAGGATCGCCAATTTCAATTAGAAATGTTGCGCCGCACCGTAAAAGGTCGACTCTGTGAAGTGGTAGGTTGGGATGCCGTAAAGAGGGACCGATTCTGGCTAAAGTTTGATCTGGAAACTAAGAGCAAGCGTGCCTATGAAGAGCTTAAACGGGAGGATCCCGAACTAGCCTCCATCTTTGAATCTTATGCCGAAGGTTTCAATTTTTATATCAGTCAGCAGAAAACAGGGGAACGTCCGCCAGAATTCCACCTTCTGGGTTTTAACCCTACTCCAATGGAACCTCATGATCCTATCCTATTAATTCGATATATGGATAAGGTTCTAAACTATAATGAGAACGATCTAAAGTTTTCGGCTTTGAAACGTCATCTTAGCGATGAACTTATTGAATACTACTACCCTTGGGAAAAAGACTACATCTTCCCTATCTACCCTGAAATTAGTCAGGTTGATACGATAAATCCCAAACAAGGCCTCTCGCAGTACATGGCTCCAACCGACTTTGATTCCGCTGAAGTGCGTCGGGGATCAGCAAATGAAGTAGGTTCCAATAACTGGGCGGTTGCTTCTAAAAAATCGAGTACCGGAAATGCTTTTTTATGTAATGATACACACTTGGCCCTGGACCTACCCGGAACCTGGTATGAGGTGCATCAAGTTGTAGCTGGTGAGGTGGCTCATGGTTTTAGTATTCCCGGAGCGCCTTTCATCATCTCTGGATTTACCGATAAAGTAGCTTGGGGGATGACCAATGCTACCTGGGATCTTACCGAGTTTTACAAACTGGAGCTCAATGATGAACGCCAATATAAATTAGATGGCAAATGGGTGGATCTGGAACCAAAGCTGGTGGAGTTTCCGGTAAGAGATCGTGAAAATGCTTCATTCACCTATTACAATACTCATTTTGGTCCTTTAGATAGCCTTAAGGGAGATTACTTGGCTACCCAATGGATCGCCGAAAATTTTGAATCAAACGAATTACGGGCACTATTAGACCTAAGAAGATCAAATAGTGTAAGTGAAGCTTATGAAGCATTGCAAAAATTTGGTCATCCTCCGCAGAATTTTGTCTTAGCCGACCGTGCCGGAAACATCGGGATGGTTACCTCTGGCTATGCTTTGATGCATGATCAACCTCGCCGGGGAATCGTAAAGGCCAGTAGAAGTAAAGACAAGGCACGATTCACCCATATGGGACGTAGACTTTACGTTCTAAATCCGGAGAAGGGCTGGAATCATTCCGCAAATCAGCATCAGGTGAAGAGTGAACTTACCCCCTACCTGAACACTATGTTTTCTCCTAGTGCCAGAGGAAGGAGAATTAGTGCAATGATGTTGGAAAGGGATAAAATTGACCGGGATTATCTAAAGTCGATGCATGGAAATGTGATTGACGGCGAATGGCCCATGCTGAAGGATTTAATGCTGGAAAGCAGTCCTGAAATTTTCCTTCCCTATTTAGAAGCCTGGGATGGTAGTTGTGAAGAAGACTCGGAAGCAGCCACGATTTACAGTGTATTTAAATCTGCTATTCTAGATAGTATTAATGATCGATTGCTTGGCGATTTCGATTTCACCCCCCACGATGAACGTCTTCTCTATTTACTAAATCACAATCGTCCTCTCCCTATAAATCGCGGAAGATACCTTTCTCGAGAAGACTTGATTGATGCCGCCTGGGCTGGAACCGTGAAATACCTGGGTGATTATTATGGCTATAATCCTAAGCTGTGGCAATACGGAAAATATCATAAGATTTATTTCCGGCACTTAACCCGGAAGATGCCATTTAACTACACTCCCTTCCCTGCTAAAGGAAGCCCTAGAACTATTAATGTATCTACAAATCTACCGGGTACTCATGGTCCTTCCATGCGGACCTTAGTGGAATTAACTCCCGGGGCGCCAATTGCCGAAACTGTGCTGGCGGGAGGACAGTCGGGGATTCCGGGTCATAAACACTATACCGATCAAATTCAGGATTGGTACAATGTGGAATATCATAAAGTAAACTGGGTGGATAGTCCTGAACAGAGCCCCTGGTCTGTAACCTATATCTTTAAGTAATGAAAGGATTGTATCGCTTTAGCTTTTTGCATCTAAGCCTTTTTATTGGTGCTCTGATTCTTTCTAACCAGTGGCTGTTTCTTGGTCTATCCTTTCTTGCCGGGTTGGTGCCAAAGCTTCGGGTTAACTTCTTCTACTATTTGCTGTTAGCTATTATCGCTTTTGTAGTAGCTCTGTTTATCAATCCGATACCCGAATTCATCAACGAAAGTATTTCGGCCATCATAGAGTTAAATACTATATCTCTATGGATTATAATCGCCATTGTGAGTACGCTAACGATGACGCTTCTTGCAAAATCCGCGAATGCCCTTCTCTTAATCCTAAGCCCTATAAAAGTGGTAGAGCCGGAAGAGGATGAGGAGGAATACATCGATTAAGAAAAAAGGCCTGCTCCGCCCTTCCATTATTCGAAGCAGGCCCCATAACCAAAAAATAAATCAGGCGAACTGCGCTGTTTCGGTAGAACCGCTCATAGCGGTGGTACTACTTGAACCCGCACTTACAGTATTTTGTACTTCGTCATAATAACCTGTTCCGACAAAGCTTTGATGCTTAACCGCAGCAAAACCGTCGGCTTGCAAAGCAAATTCTCTTTGCTGCAATTCTGAATATCCAGCCATACCGCGCTCTTTGTAGGCTTTACTCAATTCGAACATGCTACTGTTCAAGGCATGGAAACCAGCCAGAGTAATAAACTGAAACTTAAAGCCCAATGCAGCCAGTTCCTCACGGAAGCTTTCCATTTCACTAACAGACAGCTTGGCCGCCCAGTTAAAGCTTGGGGAACAGTTATAGGCTAATAGCTTTCCAGGGAACTGGGCATGAATGGCACTTGCAAACTGTCTTGCCTCTTCGATGCTAGGATTAGATGTTTCCATCCACAATAGATCGGCATAGGGAGCATAGCTCAATCCGCGATCAATAGCTTGCTCAACTCCATTTCTTACATGGTAAAAGCCTTCTACCGTACGCTCTCCGGTGATAAACTTACGGTCTCGCTCATCTACGTCGGAAGTAATTAGATTAGCGGCATCTGCATCGGTACGAGCAATGATGCAAGTGGGAACCCCCATAACATCGGCGGCCAAACGAGCTGCCACAAGTTTTTGAATGGCTTCCTGGGTAGGTACCAAGACCTTTCCACCGAGGTGCCCACATTTTTTTGCGCTACTCAACTGATCCTCAAAGTGTACTCCTGCGGCACCAGCTTTAATCATCTCCTTCATCAATTCAAAGGCATTGAGATTTCCACCGAAACCTGCTTCTGCATCAGCAACAATAGGTACTAAATAGTCTACATCTCCAGTTCCTTTAACACTTTGAATCTGATCTGCTCGTAGCAAAGCATTATTGATTTTTTCAACTACCGCTGGAACTGAGTTGGCTGGGTAAAGACTTTGATCCGGAAACATCTGACCGGCTAAGTTGGCATCAGCCGCTACCTGCCAGCCACTGAGATAGATCGCTTCCAAGCCAGCAGAAACCTCCTGAATGGCTTGATTTCCAGTAAGTGCACCTAATCCAGCTAACCATTCCTGGCTATTGACCTTATCCCAAAACTTTTCTGCACCCAAGCTAGCTAAGGTGTACTCAATTTTGTAGCTACCCCGTAGTTCTACTACTTTCTCAGGGCCGTAAGGTCTGGTGATACCATTCCAACGAGGGTTAACTGCCCAATCTTCACGAATCTGGTTAATCTGTGTTTGCTTGTCCATAATTGTCGATTTAGAGGTGATTTAAGAAAAGAAGCTCCCTAACTGAAGATCTTTTCAGTTTTTAATTATTTGATATTTAAATGTTTAACTAGGTAAGAGTGTCGTAGTATTCCGTGGTGAGAAACTCCTTCAATTCCGGACATTTCACTAGATCATAAAATGCGCGGGCTGCAACGGGTAGGCGTTCTTTCCAGGCGGGATTAATGCTTGTCTCCAAGATGTTTCTTTCTTCTTCAATAATCTGGTCAAACAGTTCTTCACTGAGCTGGCGACCGTCTGTCATCCTGGCCTTAATCCTTAACCACTGCCATACCTGAGTACGGGAGATTTCAGCAGTTGCAGCGTCCTCCATCAAATTGTTGATTGCTGCTGCACCTTGACCACTTAACCAGGCCGCCAGATATTGGATTCCCACTGAAATGTTTTTTCGAAGACCACTTTCAGTAATCTCCCCTTGCGGCTTAGCCACCAAATCTTCCGGACCTACTTGGTAGGTAGGAAACTGTTTATCTACTTGATTTGCCGATAACATGAACTGGTCGAACACTGCTTTAGCAACCGGAACTAAAGCGGGATGCGCTACCCAGGTTCCATCATGCCCATCCAATACCTCGCGTAGTTTATCGGCCCGCACCTTGGCAAATGCATGTTCATTGGCTTGTTCATCTCCTTTTACCGGAATTTGGGCGGCCATACCTCCCATAGCATGGGCACCGCGTTTATGGCAAACCTTAACTACCCGACGGGAATATGCACGCATAAAGTCTGTCTCCATGGTAAGCGCATCTCGATCCGGGAAGATGTAGGATTCTTCATCCTTATAGCGCTTGATGTAAGAAAAAAGATAATCCCAGCGACCACAATTTAAGCCGGCAGAATGATCGCGTAAAGCGTATAGGATTTCATCCAACTGGAAGCTGGCATTGATAGTTTCAATTAGCACCGTAGCCTTAATCGTCCCGTAGGGGATACCCAGAAATGCTTCACTGAAACTAAAAACCTCATTCCACCAGGCGGCTTCCTGATAGTACTCGATTTTGGGGAGGTAGAAATACGGACCCGAACCCTTCTCCACTAAAGCTTTAGCATTATTAAAGAAATAGAGTCCAAAATCAAATAATGAGGCGGAAACTGGTTCTCCATCATAGATAAAGTGCTTTTCATGCATATGAATTCCCCGAGGCCTCACCATTAGAGTAGCCGGATTTGCCTTCAGTTCATAATGCTTGCCCCTTTGTTCATCGGTAAAAGAAATTTGACCCCTTACCGCATCATAAAGGTTTAATTGACCATATACTACATTGGCCCAGGAAGGAGCATTACTGTCTTCAAAGTCGGCCATAAAGACCTTAGCCCCCGAATTCAAGGCATTAATGATCATCTTCCGGTCAACCGGTCCGGTGATCTCAACCCTGCGATCTTCCAAATCCTTTGGAACCGGAGCTACCTTCCAATTCTCATCACGAATCGCCACAGTTTCCGGCAGAAAAGCGGGTTCCTTAGAAGCCCATTGCTCATTCTTACCCGCTCTTTCCTTAAGAAGTGCTTTACGCTGCGCTCCAAACTTCTGCTCTAAAGATTGAATAAACTTTAATGCATCTGTGGAGAACACTTTTTCTAAATCGGATTTCCAAAAGCCTTCAAACTTTAATCCGTAAGCCAGGTTCAGTAATTCCTTGTCCATAGTAATTGATTTTGACGAATCAAATATAAAAAGCAAACCAATACAAAATAGCGAACGTTCGCTAAAATTGTAATATTTATTTTTTGGAGACCATTCTCAAATATGTTTAGATTTGTCCAAAGTCTTTTATAGATGGTACTTCAGGAAGAACAGCTCCGCTTAATATTTGGACTAAAACTTCGACAAATTCGCAACGAAAAGGGATTGTCGCTCTTCGGATTGTCTAAAAAAACCGGCTTAAGCAAGAGCTATTTAAATGAAATTGAGAAGGGAAAGAAGTATCCCAAGCCGGATAAAATCCTATCTCTGGCTCAAGCCCTGGAGGTAGAGTACGATGAGATGGTGAGCATGAAGCTTACCGGTAGTATGGCTCCCTTAAGCGATATTATTCTCAGTGGAATTCTGAAAGAAATCCCCTTAGAGCTCTTCGGTATTGAAGAAAATAACCTAATCGACATCATTGCCGGGGCACCGGAAAAAGTTACTGCCTTCATCAGCACGCTCTTCGAAATTGCAAGACACTATCAAGTAGGTCGGGAAAACTTTTATTTAGCCGCCCTACGTACCTATCAGGAAAGTCGTCAAAACTATTTTCAAGAACTGGAACAAGCGGTTGAAGAGTTCGCCCAACGCTATCAAATCGATTTGCAGAGTAAAATCAAATCGCAGGATTTGGCCGAAATCCTCAAAGAAGAATTTCAATATCAAATTATAGAAGCGGGTTTGCTGGATGAAGACTTCCCTCCCAACCTGCGTTCTGTTTTTATTCCAAAAAGCAAAAAACTACTACTTAGTCCAGGCATCAATGAAGCCCAAAGGGTTTTCATATTTGCTAAGGAATTAGGTTACTGCTTTCTAAAAATCAGTGATCGCCCCCTAAGCTTTAGCTGGATTAAATTCGAGAGGTTTGAGGAAGTATTACACAATTTCCAGGCCTCCTATTTTGCCGGTGCCCTTGTTATACCCGAAAAGCGTATCAAAACGGAACTGGATCGATTTTTCGAAAACAAAACCTGGGATAGTGCTGGCTTCCTAAAGCTGATGAGTGAGTTTACCGATTCCGCGGAAACCTTCTTTCAAAGACTGACCAATATTTTACCTGCCCATTTTGGTCTCAATCAATTATTCTTCCTGCGGCTGCATCTGGCTAAGGATAAAGCTCCATATCTAAGTAAAGAACTACATCTAAGCCGAAAGCATCAATCCAAAGCTCTTAGCGGAACCATTAACTACTGCCGCAGATGGCTTAGCACAGGACTGCTCTTAAATCCGGAAGAACATTATGCCGCCGACAAACTACGGATTGGTGCCCAGCTAAGTATCTATCACGATACCGGAGAAGAATACCTAATGATAGGAGCCAGCGATACGGATCCTTTTGATGATCAGGCGCGTCGAAGTATGGTAATTGGTCTTGATATGAATAAGACCTTCCGTAAAGTAGCTCAATTTCACAAGGACCCGAAGCTGCGTAAACAAACTGTAGGTACCAGTTGCGAATCCTGCGCCATTGAAGACTGTGAGCTAAGAGCCGCCGAGCCAATCCGACTACAAAAAGAAGCTCAGGAGAAAGAGCTGCAACGGAAAATTCAAAAGCTACTCGAAGAAGAAGCGGGATAAAATAAGCTTGAAACCAAGCCCCAATTACTCTCCATTGTACTTTAGCAAAAAATACCTCCACATTGAAAAAACTGCTTGTTTACCTCCTACTCCCTTTCGGGCTTTGGGCTCAACAAAGCCCATTTAATCAAGCCGCTGTATTTCCTGAGAAACACAATTACCAAACTGGTGATACCCTAAGGATCATGAGCTGGAATGTGGAACATCTGATTGATCACCTTGATGATCCTTATGTGAACAACAAGCGGGAAAACGAAGGGAAAGTTGAGCCAGAGAAAATGCAGTTACTTACTAAAGCCCTGAAGCTAGCATCTGCAGATGTGGTTGTTTTTCAAGAAGCTGAAAGCGCTAATGCAATTGAAGCATTGCAAGACAGTTTCTTCCCCGATCTCGGTTATCGATACTTTGCAGATGCTCGCAGCCGAAACTGGTATCAGAATGTGGTAATCATGAGTAAACTTCCACTGGGGAAGATCACCTCTTACGGGAATGTGCATACTCCGGTAGAGTTTGAAAAGGAAGGAGAAAAGATTTACCAAACTCAGAATTACATTAACACCCGGCTTTGGACCTGTGAGTTATTGGTGAATGAAAACTATGGACTCTACTTTAGTGGGGCTCATCTAAAAGCGGGCGGAGGAGACCGGAACCGATCCATGCGCCTAGGTCAAATCGCATATTGGCAAATGGAGATGGAACGCTTATTAAAGGCGGATCCTCAGGCGAATGTGATGCTCTTAGGAGACTTGAACTCTTACCGCGATGGCCTTGAAATTGCCGCTCTCTTAGACTATGAAATTGCGCAGGTTAAAATGATTGATCCATTAGACCCTGCCGTAAACACTCATCCCGCGGATCAACCAAAAAAGCGCCTGGATTACATTCTATACAATCAGAACCTTGCTGGGGAAGTGATTTCTGGCAGCACCAAGGTCTTTAAGCCTTTCAGCCCGGAAGAAATGCGTAAGATTAGCGATCACCTACCCCTAATCATCGACATTCAACCATCTAAAAACTAAGCTCTAAGTTTTAAGTTCCAGGCTCTAAGCTCTACACATAAAGATATATCCCCACAAAATGGCAAATGGTGCCAATCAACACCAGTACATGCCAAACGCTATGTGCATAGCGCATTTTTTGGAGACTAAAGAATATGGTTCCCAGGGTGTAGGCAATTCCACCGGCAAGAATCCAGATGAGTAAGCCACTTGGTGCTGATTCGTAAAATGGCTTAAAGGCTATGACGATCAACCAACCCATTGCGATGTAAATAGCGAGCGAAAGCTTTCTATAGCGTCCCAAAAAGAAGAGCTTGTAAACAATTCCCCCCAGCGCCAGGGTCCATACGGATATGAGAATTACGGTACTCCACCACCCTGATAAAACGAAGAGTGCTATTGGGGTGTAAGTTCCGGCAATAAAAAGGTAAATGGCAGTATGATCCAGTAAATTCAAATAGTGTCGTACGCCTGGCCTTACCTTATGGAAGATGTGATAGACTGTGGAAGTAATGTAGGTCCACAACATGGAGAAACCGTAAACCAGGGCTGCCACCCAATAAGTAAGGCTTTCCCGATCTATTGCATTGATAATTAAGAGGGTGATTCCCGCAATCGCAATTGGTATCCCAATACCATGGGTTATGCTATTCCAGAGTTCTTCTTTCGATTGACGGGCGGCTTTATGAGGGGTAATATTATGCATACATAATAATAACGAAGAAAAAGCGAAGAAGTGTGTGGTGAATTAGATTTTTTTAATGGCTTTAAAATGGTGATCGGTATGGTAATGCATAAAGTACAGCACCTCCCTAAGTAAGAGCCTTCCCAACAGTGGATGAGGAAGTAAAGTACGGTCGAGTTTCGGCTCCTTTACCTTTTGCACAAAGTGAAAGAACTTTTTCATTTCCACATCATAGTCTTTGAGAACTTTTGAGCGATCTAAGTTTTGCGATTCTGCCGCGCGATACTCTTTTGGCGATTGGGCGGTGCTGCTTGCTAAACGCTCCTTATAGCGTTCCACCAAACCCTCATAGCTGCGTGCTTCCCGATTGGGCTTTCCAAACGCTCGCCTTAATAAGAAACCGGGTTTGCGCACAGCTGGATTAGCCTTGCGCACAGATTTAAGCAGATGATCCATATTCTGCAAAACCGACCACTTCCCGTCTATCTGCTTATGAATCTCCTCATCGCTCAATTTATGCAGATAGGCCATGAGTTCAGCATGCTGAGCCTGAAGCATTTGATGGACCTGTTTAGTTTGCATGTGCTTGCTTTTCCGCAAGTTACACTTTTCATCCCTCCATCCCCTCATTTAGAAATAGATCGAAATTAAGTCGCTTATAAATCAGTGTCTTGGCATTTTATCAACCTGATTATGTTCGAACTAACAATTCTATTTTCTAATTTTGTTATCATTCTAAAATAAATATCATAATGCCCCCACTATCCCCCAAAACTATTGTCCATATGGACCTGGACAGCTTCTTTGTCTCCGTAGAGCGCCTGCATAACAGTGAATTGAATAACCGACCGATCTTAGTGGGGGGAACCGGTAGCCGAGGGGTGGTCGCTTCTTGCAGCTATGAAGCGCGTCGCTTTGGGGTGCATTCGGGTATGCCCATGCGCATGGCACTTCAGCTTTGCCCCGAAGCAATTTTGATAAAAGGAGACAGCAGTCGTTACAGTAAATATTCCGACATCATTACTGAAATCATCAAAGAAGAAGTTCCGCTTTTTGAGAAAACCAGTATTGATGAATTTTATGCCGACCTCAGTGGTATGGACCGCTTTTTTGGCTGTTACAAATTGGCAACTGAAGTGCGGGAAAAGATCATTAAAGAGACCGGGCTCCCTATCTCCTTTGGTTTATCGAGCAATAAAACCGTAGCTAAAGTTGCTACAGGAGAAGCCAAACCCAACAATCGTTTACAAGTCCCCCGGGGAACCGAAAAACCTTTTCTTGCCCCACTTCCGGTAAAGAAAATTCCCATGGTAGGCGATAAAACCGGTCAGCTACTAAATCGCATGGGGATACGCCACATTCACACTTTACAAAAAATGCCCCTTCCGGTGATGGAAAAAGCCATGGGGAAAAATGGCGTAAGTCTGTGGCATAAGGCCAATGGCGTAGACCCTTCTCCTCTGGTACCTTATCAGGAGCGCAAATCAATTTCTCTGGAACGCACTTTTCAGAGGGATACTACTGATGTACAAAAACTCGACACTCTCATCGTTGCAATGGCCGAAAGCCTGGCTTTTCAGCTACGGCAGGGTAATAAGCTTACTGCTTGCGTGACCGTTAAAATCCGCTATTCCGATTTCAACACCTACACCCTACAAAAACGCATTCCCTACACCAGTAATGATGATAAGCTAATTGACATCAGTAAAGAGCTCTTCGAAAAACTCTACGAGCGGCGACTTTTGGTGCGGCTTATCGGTGTACGCTTTAGCCATCTGGTAGGTGGTGGACACCAGATTAACCTCTTTGAAGACAGCGCGGAAAAAATCCGACTCTATCAAGCTATGGATCGCATGCGAAAACGCTTTGGGACCGAAGCAGTAAAGCGAGCTAAAACCCTCGAATCAGGAGGCCTGAACCGAGCCAACCCCTTTAATGGCAAAGCCCCCGCTATAATGGCCCACCGTCGTCAATAATAAACCCACTCTACGCATTTCCCCCCATGCTTAATCATCACAGTTATTACAGTTTCAACTATGGAGTACTCTCTCCTTCAGAATGGGTAGAATGGGCCCGGGAAGAAGGCGAAACCGTGCTCACACTTACCGACATCAATACCTCAGCAGCATGTATTGAGTTTATACGCCTGGCTAAAGAAGCAGGCATAAAGCCTGTAGTGGGTATTGACTTTTGCCGTGGTACCGAGCGCCAATATCTCGCTTTGGCCCGTGATGAAACGGCTTATGCCGAAATGAATCAATACCTGTCGGAAAAGCTCCACCAAAATCTGGAACCAGAAGCGGAAGCTCCATTGGAAAAAGCCTATGTGATTTATCCCTTCGACCTTGTGCCCAAGCGTCGCTTACGCGAAAACGAATACATCGGACTAAAGCCTAAAGACCTGAGCAAGCTGCGCTTCTCGATACTGAAAAATCAGACTCAAAAAATGGTGATTTTGCATCCCAACAGCTTTCGAGATAAGGGAGATTATAATACGCATCGCCTCCTACGCTCTATCGGAGAAAACTGCTTGCTCAGCAAGTTGAGTACTGACAAACAAGCCTCTGCCCAATGGGGCTTGATGAATTCCCGGAAACTGAAAGATCTTTTTAGCGAGTACCCGGAAATCATCGCCAATACGGAAAGAATACTCGAAGATTGTAATCTCGATTTCGAGTTTAAGAATTATTCTAAAAGCCTAAACCGGATCTATTACACTGATAGCCTGACCGGTGATCGGGAAATCATCCGCTCACTCTGTTACAATGGCCTGGAATACCGCTACCCCAATGCTGGACCAGAGGTACACCAACGCCTCGAAAAAGAACTGGATGTTATCGAAAAGCGAGGTTACTACAGTTACTTCCTCATCAATTGGGACCTGGTAAACTATGCCCGACGCAAAAACTACTTCTATGTGGGGCGCGGTAGCGGGGCCAATAGCCTGGTAGCCTATCTGCTCCGCATTACTGATGTAGACCCCATTGAACTTGACCTCTATTTCGAGCGTTTCATCAACCTCTCCCGCAGGCAGCCTCCTGACTTCGATGTCGACTTTTCATGGCGCGATCGGACCGATATCACCCGCTACATCTTTGAGCGTTTCCCCAAGGCCTCTCTACTCGGCTCCTATACTACTTTCAAATACCGGGCAATAGTACGCGAACTCGGAAAGGTGTTGGGTTTGCCCTCCCGCGATATCGACGAATTAAGCAAAGCTCGTCGCCGGGAAGGCAAGGATTGGGATGATATGCAAAGGCTCGTACTGCGCTATGGCAAAAGGATTGAAGACTTCCCGCATCATCTTACAATACATGCGAGTGGCATCCTTATTCCAGAAAAGGAGATTTACCACTACGGCAGCACCTTTCTACCCCCTAAAGGCTTCCCCACCACTCATTTTGACATGTATACCGCGGAAGACGTAGGCCTGCACAAATTCGACATTCTCGGACAACGCGGCTTAGCTAAAATCAAAGATGCGGTGAAACTCGTGAAGGAAAAATATCCGGAAACCAAAGGTTTAGACATCCATCAAGTACAAGGTTTTTATGAAGATCCAAAGATTAAAGCCATGCTCAGTAAAGGGCAAACTATGGCTTGCTTCTATGTAGAATCACCTGCCATGCGAGCTCTGCTTCGTAAGCTCCGCGCCGACACTTACCTGGGTCTGGTTGCTGCCAGTTCCATCATCAGACCCGGGGTGTCGGCCAGTGGCATGATGGCCGAATACATCAAAAGGTATCGCGAACCCGAACGCCGACAGTACATTCATCCTAAAATTGGAGAAATCCTTCAGGAAACCTATGGGGTTATGGTATATCAGGAAGATGTACTAAAAGTAGCCCACTATTTTGCCTGTTTAAGCCTGGAGGAAGCCGACATACTTCGTCGGGGAATGAGTTGGAAATTCAGGGAGCGCAATGAGTTTCACACTATCAAAGACAAGTTCTTTCAAAACTGTTTAGAGCAAGGCTACAGCGAAGAGATCAGTACTGAAGTATGGCGACAAATAGAAAGCTTTGGGAACTACGCCTTTGCCAAAGGCCATTCTGCGAGCTATGCGGTGGAAAGCTACCAAAGTCTCTACCTAAAAGCCTATTACCCCTTAGAATACCTGACCGCTACCATTAACAATGGAGGAGGATTTTACTCAGTAGAAACCTACCTTAACGAGGCTCGATTGGAAGGAGGAAGCATTGAAGCTCCATGCATTAATCGTTCAGAAATGGAATCGGTGCTCATAGATCAAGAAATATTCCTGGGACTGAATATGCTAAAAGAACTAGAGGAAAAAACCACCATGAACATTCTTCGGGAACGACACATGAGTGGAAACTTCAAAAGCCTGAGTGAATTCCTCGAAAGGGTAGAAATATCTCTGGAACAAACTATCCTATTAATACGCATTAACGGCTTTAGAAGCCTGGAGGAAGACAAAAAGAAATTGCTTTGGGAAGCGCACTTCATTTTGGGGAACGCCAAAAAATCAGCTCCGGTAAATGAACTCTTTCGCAATACCCGAGAAAAACTAGAATTACCTGAGCTAGAGAGTGGCGAACATGAACAGGCTATAGATGAAATTGAGCTATTGGGTTTCCCCCTCAGCTCACCCTTTAATCTGGTGCCCCAGTTGCCCGAATCTTGTATTTATGCAGAGGATATTGATCAGTTTATTGGTCAGGAAGTACGCCTTTGCGGATACCTGATCCATGTAAAAAATGTAACCACCCGCGGCAAACAAGCTCGCCATATGATGTTTGGCACTTTCCTGGATCAAAAGGGACATTTTATTGATACCGTCCACTTCCCTCCGGTGGCCGAACAATATCCCTTTCAAGGAAAAGGAATCTACCTGATTAGAGGTATCGTGATTGAAGAATATGATTTTGTGAGTGTAGAAGCTCGATATATCGAACGGCTCCCTTATGTGAATTTCGAGAACGCTTGAGAAAGACATTCGGAGGCATAATTTTTGGATATTTAAACCTAAATCCAAGTTTGATGATAAAGAGATTACTCCTGCTCCTTCCCTTGCTCTTCTCCTCCTGTGTAGCCTACCATTATGGTGATATGTCTCATGCTGGTTATCCCGATCCAAGATTCGAAACTAGCGGTAAAGCCTACGCACAAGTAAGCACCACCCGAATCCTTTTTCTGGGCGGCCTGGGAACTGATGGAATGCTAATGGAAGCCCAGCAAAAACTGCATGACCTTCACCCCCTAAAAGAAGGGGAATATTTTATCAACTACACCTACGATTACAAGCATAAATTCTTTCTGTTTGGCGATCGTACCGAGCTAACCTTAAGTGCTGATGTTATCCGGGACAGGTCCATAGCTGTTTCCAATTCTAATTTCGATCCCGTAAAGGATTTACGCAACGGTGATCCTATTTACCTCCTAAATGCCACCAGCCGCGGCACAGTAAAAAAGGCAATTTTCATTAACTACGATGGAGATACTCAAAAGGATACTGTTGGAGTTGAATTCATCTGGGCTAACGAAAGACCTCGATTTAAGAAGAAAACCATGCCCTTAGGCTTCCTATTTTTCACCCAAATGACCGAAAACGATATTGCTCTGCATAAACTCAAAATTGGACAGGAAATCAAAAACTTCCGTCAAAGAGATTGGATCATCGTGGCTTATAGCCGAGGCCAGTTCATTCTCGAAAACAAGGAGGGAGAGCTTGTTAGGGTTAGGGCGGGGGAAATTGGTAACAAGTAGTTGGTAGTTAGTAGTTGGTAGCTAGTAGAAAGTAGAAAGTAGAAAGTAGAAAGTAGAAGGTACGTACACCCAACTAAGTTCTAATTTCCAAGTTCTAGGTTCTTACATCCCACATCTCAAATCTCAAATCTCAAATCTCAAATCTCATAGCTCGCCCCCCCATGCCCCACAAAACTTCGCTCACCATCATCCTAACCTGCCTGATTATTTCATTTAGTCAAGCGCAAACCAAAACCAAAAAGAAACCCCTGTACTACAGTGTCGATGCAGATATCAGTGAAAAGCCTGTTCCATGGATCATCGGTGTTGATGGAGGTGTTGAAATAGGAATTGGAGAAGATGAAACCTTTGAGCAGTATTTGCTTGGTCTGAGACTCGAGAATCAAATTGGTGATCGGTTCAGATTACAAAGCGTGTACAAACATGGCTTCTCCGGAAATGAAAGAGCAAACGCCTATCGTGCTCAGTTTGGTGGCTATTATACTTTTCATGAAAAGATTGAAATGGGAAAGCATGAAGCTATCTATTTGCTCAAAAGACGTCGTGGAAGAAGACCCAAGCAAAGAATTAAAATTGATAGAGATTTACAGACCCACTACAGTTGGGAAGCCTATCTGGGATTAAGCAGCTTTCGACATCAAAACAATAACACTCAGGAACTCAATTCCCCTGGCTCTTTACCTGATGCTATAAACAACAGCATAGAAATCTATGGCACTCAGGTTCATGGCATCGAAATGGGTGTTTCAAGAAGAATTCGCGAGCGGTTTTTCTTCACTATTGGTGAGCAGAAGAGCAATCAAACCTCAGATCAAAGATGGATTTTTAAAACCATCCTTCCGCTTAGCCAAACTGCCGATATCAGCTATCTCACTACTACTGGAACCCAATTCATCGACCAGTCAGATATCCTCGAAGATCAATTTGAAAACATAGGATTTTCCTTGGGCTATGAAGGATACTGGTCTAGCAATCATCAAAACTCCAATCTGTTTTTGGGATTTAGAATGAATGGAATCGCATATCCAGCCTTAGAAAGTCTTCCGGTGGTAGTGCAGATGGGCCTAATAATCGGCATCGGTCATAACCGCCAGCCCTAAATTAGTGTCTATGAAGCCGCTTTTCTTTTTTGGTTTTCTATTACTGGTATCTTATCAGATTCAGGGGCAGGAAGAACTCTATACCTTCGAAGATGGTCAGCAGGTATACTTTGAGTTTTTCGAGGACAAATCACGTGAACCCATCTCCATGGGTTTAAGTGCTTACACCACCGTATCTGTTTACTCCTCCCTTAGAAGCATTTCTGATTTTATCCAAGGCCCAAGAACCATCCTTGGCTTGGAAGGATTCTATCAACTACATAATGACTTTCAGGTTAAGGCTCATTTCGCTTCGGGAAGTCTATTTGAAACCTCTGATGATGCTTATACCACCATGCGGATGGGACTAAATGGACATTGGGCCATTTTCCGAAATACCAAAGACTATGATGAAGGAATCCCAGTAGGATCGCGAGATATTGATATCAACCGGTGGGTCAATTACCAAATTATTGCCCCGGTTACCAGAAGCTATCTCTGGGAGTTTAGTTTAGGGATCAATCAATGGCAGCACTTTTATGAAGATGAATTCAATCGTGATGAATTGAGTAATCTCCCTCGTGGAAATTCGCTTCGAGGGATCGCGGTTAAGGGCTTTGACATTACCCATTTAGAAGTAGGTTTTTCCCGTCGCATCCTGGAGCGCAGCTATTTTAGTATTGATGGAAGAAATCGGTCACATGTCGTGGATCAACGTTACAGCTTCCTTCTATTGTTGCCATTAAGAAGCAGAATTAGTGGAGAATACTTATTCGATGATATAAACCTGGAACCCCTGCCCTTTGATGATGGAGATCATTTTGATTTCCTACAAAGACGCTGGGGCCTGGCTTTCAATTTTGAATACAATTCATCCCTACTCGCGCAAGGTGGTTACCTTGCAATTGGTTTTATTGGTGGGCTTCATTGGTATCCCATTTTCAGGGGTTCTCCAGCCTTGCTAAATGCGGGAATAAAGCTTAGCCTAATCCGAAATAAACGCTAGTAGAATTACAATCATTTTTATGTGCTACGACTCACTATCCCTCACCAGGCGGGCCCTAGATTACGCTCATCGCATTGGTTATAGTGATGAAACCATCCAGGAATTAGAGGAACAATTTCTCCGAATTCGAGAAACTCAGGGACCAGTTTTTCATGCTAGCGCTTATGCTCATCCTACCTTTCCTATTGTTGGTGATATTGAAAAACCCCGGGTTGAAGGACACCTATGGGGTCTCATTCCCTCCTGGGTAAAGGATAAAGAACAAGCGACCAGTATTTGGAATCGAACTATAAATGCGCGGAGTGAAAGCATTTTGGAAAAACCCTCTTTTCGAAGCGCGGCGAAAAAGGGCCGCTGTTTAGTAATTACGGATGGGTTCTACGAACATCACCATAAAGCCGGAAAAAACTTCCCCTTCATTATTCAACACCTTGACGAAGGACCAATGATTCTGGCCGGGCTAAAGGAAGATTGGGTTGATCCCGAAACGAATAAACATTGGCGAACCTTTACAATTGTTACGACTGAAGGAAATGACTTGCTTTCAGAGATTCATAACAACCCAAAACTTAAAGGACCTAGAATGCCTGTGATCCTTAATAAAGAAAGTCAAAAGCTATGGCTGGAAGACTGGGAAGAAAATCCAGAAGAACGCATTCGCCATCTCTGTAAACCTTATGCAAGCGATGATTTGAAAGCACACCCAGTCCAGGCAATTCGGGGTAAAAAAGCCCTCGGCAACGTTGCTGAGGCCATGGAAGAAGTAAACTACCCTGAATTAGATGACTCAGGGTCGAACGATAATGAGCAAATGGAGTTATTCTAAAAAAATGGAAATGAATAGTCTTTCAAATAAAGTGGCCTTCATCACCGGAGGCAATAAAGGTATTGGTTATGGAATCGCGGAATCCTTATTGAAGGAAGGCATGAAGGTGGCCATTAGCTCCCGCAGTTTAGATAGTGCTGAAAGCGCATCCAAACAATTGATGCAAGACCATGGTGGCGAGGTCCTTCCCCTGGCTGTAGATGTTCGAGAATATGAACAACAGGTTGAAGCCAATGCCCGGATTATGGAGCGTTTTGGTAAGTTGGATGTTCTGATTGCAAATGCTGGAATTGGTCATTTCGCACCAGTTGATCAGATGTCCATCGAAGACTGGAATGCGGTAATTGAAACAAATGTAAATGGTGTTTTCTACAGCATTAGGGCCTGCGCCAATGCCTTGAAGGAAAGCAAAGGTTACATCTTCACCATCAGCAGCCTGGCCGGTACTAACTTCTTTGCTAATGGCTCAGCCTATAATGCCAGCAAGTTTGCGGTTACCGGATTTAGTCAGGCAGCAATGCTCGATTTCCGACCTTATGATGTTAAGTTAAGTACGATAATGCCCGGCTCGGTAACAAGCTACTTCAATAATCACGAACCGGTTGAATCCGATGCTTGGAAAATACAACCTGAAGACCTCGGCAAATTGGTGGTAGACCTGCTTAAAATGCACCCGCGGACCCTCCCCAGCAAAGTTGAAGTTAGACCTAGTCGACCTCCCGGGTCCTAGAAAATTTTTGGATTGTAGTCTTTAGGAAACTTAGCTGTGATCTTGCTGTAAAGGCCCTCGATATGCGCCATATCCTTTTCAAAATCACCGCTAGGTTTAAAGCAACCTAAGGTTCCAGCTTCCTTTTTACCATAGTCGAGGTATCCTAGACTAATAGGAACATTAGCTTCTATTGCAATTCGATAAAAGCCAGTGCGCCATTTTTCAACTCGCTTACGGGTGCCCTCGGCCGGAACTAGCACGACCATCTCCTTCTCCTTGAGAAGATTAATGGCATAGTCGGTAAGCTTCCCGTGCTTGCGCTGGTTTACACCCACCGCTCCGGTCCAGCGAAAAAAGAATCCATGTAAACCAGTGGTATAGGCTCGCTTAATGAAATACTTTAAATCAATACCCATCATCCAAAATGCTGCAAGGGCAAAGAGGAAATCCCAGTTTGAAGTATGGGGAGCAGCAACCATCACCGAGTGTTTCATATCCTCGGTAATGTGAGCTTTGAGTTTCCATCCGGCCAGGTAAAAGAAAAATTGGCCCAGGGCTTTTTTCATGGGTCTAAATTAGGGTAAAAACAAGTTCTGAAATTGACTTATTTTGAGATATGGCTGAGCTAACCCGAATTGCACCTACCCCTTCCGGATATCTACATGAAGGGAATCTTTTTGCCTTCGCCCTATGCTGGTTGATGGCCCGTAAGGAAGGGCTGCAAATCTTATTGCGCATCGATGATATGGATCGAGCGCGCTTTAGACCTGAATACCTGGAGGACATTTTCCGCAGTCTTGATGCCTTGGGTATCGATTATGATCAGGGACCAGCAGGGGTTGAAGACTTTGAAAAAAACTGGAGTCAAAATTCAAGAATGGAGCTTTATCAAAATGCCGCGAAGCAGTTTGAAAACGTTTTCCAGTGTAGCTGTAGCCGGAAAGAAATATTAGAGCGTAATCCTCAAGGGTTCTACGATGGCTTTTGCCTTGATAAAAAGTTTAAGGAACCAAAAAGCAATGCGGACTTTGCCATCCGCTGGAATAAAAATGAAGCCACGGTGGAATTAATTGATTGGCAGGGCAGGATTTCATCCAATGAACTCCCCGATTCTATGCGATTCCCCATTTTATGGACAAAAGCGAATTATCCTTCCTATCAACTATGCTCACTAGTAGATGATGAACATTTTAAAACTACGCATATAGTAAGAGGAAGGGATCTTTGGAACTCGAGCATCTGTCAATTGGCATTAGCTCAAGAATTAGGTCATGATAGATTTGTCAAAATTCGCTTTCACCACCATCCCTTAATTCAAAAAGGCAGCCAAAAGCTCTCTAAAAGTCAGGCCTCCCCCGCGGCAGAAATCTACCGGAAGGAGGCCGGACAAATTAAACTCTTGAACAAGTTAAGTGCATACCTCGGTTTACCATTAGGGTCAGAAAACCTAAATGAGCTACTCCAACTTTACCGAATCACTTAAAGCCTGATAACGCATCCCATAAACCTGATCCTTCATTATGGCATTCACGGCGATAGTATTTTCATAGGGGTTTTGCAAAACCGCATGTTCACCAGCATTTACGGTAAGTTTCACATTTCCTCTTTTAGCTAGGCCAAAACTACTGGTTACCTCACCCTTCGCATTACGGGTTTGCACCGGTACATCGCAATAGCAAGTATTCTTTAATTCCAATTCAAAACTAGTGGCTGTATTTTCACCTAGTAGAAACTCTTCTCCTGGAGGAATCTGCACTCCAGATCTAAATGAGCCCATATTCATAAAAGCACAAGAGGACAGAAAGCTGATAAGGGAAATAGAAAGGATTAAATTTTTCATGATGTTTTTCGATTTGCCAGCAAAGCAAGAACAGTCTGGGCTAACAGAAGTTTCAAATCCTTATTTGAGACCTCTCAAATGATTTGAGACCCGAAATAATCGGAAGGAAATCCCAATAAATAGACTTGCTCCCTAGCGCGGGTAATGGCCGTATACAACCAGCGTAAATAGTCCAAATCAATCTCAGAATCGGGCCTCCATGGATGTTCAACAAACACTCTCTTCCACTGTCCACCCTGGGCCTTATGACCAGTAATGGCGTAGGCAAATTTCACCTGAATAGCATTGAGGTAAGGATTATCCTTTAATTCCCGCAGCATGGCAGCTTTGCTTGGCATATCCTGATAATCCAGGGCAACCTCATCTGCGAATGCTTTTTGCTCTTCCCAGGTCAATGAAGGTCCTGGGTGATTTAGAGTATCAAGCATAATAATGGTTTCAAAAGGAGCCGCATCCTGATAATCGGTAAACCTGAGTTTCACTCTGGCGAAGCGTCGCTCATAGAGGTCAATGAATTGATAGATTTCCAGAAGTTCCAGGATATCCCCATTGGCGATAAATCCGGCTTTATGACCGTCGGGAAGCCAATGATAATTGTTCTTCACTACCATCAAAAAGTCGCCGGTCGAAACCTCATCATCTTGCCAAAGAATTTTGCTCCTAACTTGTTGATTATAGAGATTGGCCCTTTTGTTAGAGCGAACAATGATGCACATCTCCTCTTTACCGACTTCTGATATGGCCTGATTTAAAGCATCCTCCACTTCAAAGCCCTCCTGCAGCCTCATGAAGTCCGGACCTAAATCAAAATGAGGTTGATGATAAGGATAATCCTCTTGAAGATTGCGAAGATGCGTGGCATTGACCAATAATTGAGATTGCTGATTTTGTCGCATCACCTCCTTCAGTTCCACCCCAAAATTGTCCAAACCATATAAACGTGCCAGGTAATCTGCATCCAGAGCTGGACTGGCCTCACTCCCAACTGGTGGCAACTGCGCTCCATCACCAACCAATAACAACTGGCACTGATGACCACTATTTACATATTCCAAAAGATCGGCCAAAACTGAGCCTGACCACTCGCTGCGATCATCATTGATCATGGAAGCTTCATCGACTATAAAAAGGGTATTTCTCGACTTGTTTGGTGCTAAACGAAATACAGCAAATCCCCGTCGATCGGTTTGCAATCGGTAGATATGCTTGTGAATAGTAAATGCTGGTCTGTTAGCATAATTACTCATCACCTTGGCCGCTCTTCCGGTTGGGGCAAGCAATACCGCTTTTCGATTTATACTAGACAGGCTTTGTACAAGGGCTTGGATTAGACTTGTTTTACCAGTCCCCGCATAGCCCCTCAGTAGAAATATTAAATCCGCACGCGGTTCCGCAACAAACAGCGTTATATTTTTAAATGCCTCTAATTGACCTGCGGTTGGTTGATGGGTAAAAGCCCCTTTCAAGGTGTTGTAAAAGGCCCTTTTCCACTCCTTATTCATCCTTCAAAAGTAGGGCGGAAAAAAGGAGATTGCCAACTGAAAAAAATTGTAGATTTGTCGCAAACACGAACACCAAACGTCCGTAAATAGAATGAATTCAACCATTTCCAAAATTATTAAAGCGGTCCTTTTTGCAGTGATCCTTCTCTTAGGATATAATCTCTACTCCATCATTCTGGACCCCATTAATTTCGAGAAACTGGAGAAGCGTCGTTATGATGCGACCAAAACCAAGTTAGAACAGATTCGTGATGTTCAAAAAGCTTACAGAACGGAGTATCGTGCTTTTGCACCAGATTTAAATGCAGTAATTGCTTTTGTTGATACAGGAAGAGCAGCAATCATCACTCGTAAAGATTCTTCATTCATGCGCTTCAACGAAGTATATCAGCAAGACATGGAGGTTGACACGATCATCACCAGAATTATTGGTTATGAATCAGTAAAAGAAAAGCTTTTCAGTGCTGATTTCGATCCCGAGAGCCTGCGGTACATTCCTTACAGTGAAAAAAGTGAATTTGAAATTGAAGCCGGCAAACTTGAAGTAAATGATGTCGTAGTTCCAGTTTTTGAAGCCAGAGCTCCTAATGCAGCTATTTTTCATGATGTAATGAGAAGATACAAGCAGTACATTGAAGCGGATGGCCTATTGAAAGTTGGAGATATGAACGAACCAACACTAAGTGGTAACTGGAGATAAAACAGATGCTCTTTCTCTAAAAGTTGATTCCAACTTAGATAGAGATCGCATAAAAAAATGTCATACTGTGTTAAGCCTGTCCAAGACAGGCTTTTCCATTATTGTATCGGATGGTGATAAACGTCAGATACTTTTGAGTGCTCACGCTTATTGGCCAGCTGAAAAAGATACTCTTAAACTCATTCAAAAGTTTGAGTCCTGCTTTGATGCCTTACCGATTAGTCCCGACCATTCAGCAAGCCTGCAATGCTTAGTCAATTTTCAGAAATTCAGCCTGGTTCCAGAGGATTACTATCAGAAAGGAAGTGGCCAAAAGATACTTTCTTACACGGCCAAGCTGACTAAAGGAGACCGCATATATACCGACCACTGGACGGCTAGTGAAGCGATTCTCGTGCATGCTATCCCTGAAAAAATTAGTGATTGGATCAAAAAGAAATTTGGCGAAGTTCACTTAAAACACGAAGCCACAGCGATTGATAGATTGTACCGACTTTATCCCAGTGGTGACTTCTTTGGATTGTTATTCGTGAACCCTTATCAAGCAGATTTCTATTTAGCTCAAAAAGGGAAATTGCAATGGTATAATAAGTTCGAATATCAAACCGATGAGGACTTGCTCTATTTCATACTTTATTGCCTGGAACAGAACCGATTTTTACCAACTGAACTACAACTAAATGTTGGAGGAATTAGCCTTAAGGGAGACAAACTTAGAGTTCTTCTTGATCGCTACATTTCAGATGTAAAGGATCTTTCTATACCCTCAGCCTTTAAGGTTTCCCCAAAAATTAGTGAGCAAGAATTAAGGGAAAATATTAACCTGCTTGGTGTTCTATGACCCGTATTATCAGCGGAAAATTCCGCGGAAAAATCATCAAAGCACCGTTAAACTTACCGGTGCGCCCCACCACAGATTTTGCGAAGGAAGCTCTCTTCAATATCCTTAATAACCACTTCTATCTGGATGAAATCCAGGTCTTGGACCTTTTTGCCGGAACTGGTAATCTAAGTTATGAATTGGCCAGTCGAGGTTGTGAGTCAATCAGCGCGGTGGATCAAAATCCAAAGTGTTGCAATTTCATTTCAAAAACCTCGGAAAGCCTGGGATTTTCTGACGCTATTGAAGTGCATCGTAGTGATGCGATCGAGTTTCTTAAAAGGGATTACCGGACTTATGATTTAATCCTTGCTGATCCACCTTACGAATACTCAGAGTACGTGGGTTTAATAGAGCAGGTGTTCTTCAAGAAGCTATTGAGTAAAGATGGACTATTAGTTATTGAGCATGATCGAGAAACTGATCTCTCCCCTGAGGAACACTTCTACGAAATGCGTAAATATGGAAAGGTTGCTTTCAGTTTTTTCAGCTGGAATGCAGATAGTGAATAAACTTCTCTAATGCCCTCCCGCGGTGGCTCATTCTATTTTTTATAGCGCTGGGCATTTCTGCAAAGCTTATTTCTTCGCCATCGGGTTTGAAAATTGGATCGTAGCCAAATCCCTCCGAACCTCTTGGACTTTCTAGAATCTCCCCTTCTACTTTACCACTAAAATAGAACTCATCTCCATCGGAATTGATGTAGCAAATCAAAGTTTCAAAGTACGCTCCTCGATTCTGCTCCCCTCTTAATTCCAAAAGCAGTTTGGCCATATTTGATTCGGCATTTGCCTGAGGACCCGCATATCGAGCCGAGTATACACCTGGGGCGCCATTTAAAGCAGGAACTATCAATCCGGTATCATCGGCGAATACCGGTAGATGGAATTTTTTAAATATAGTCCATGCTTTTATAGCGGCATTTTCCTTCAGGCTGGAGCCGGTTTCCGGAATATCATGACTGTAATCAAGCTCCTTGAGAGACTTAATTGTATAATTAGGTAAGAGGGCTCTTATTTCCCGACACTTGTTCTCGTTATGCGAGGCAAAAATGAGTTCCATGCGCTAAAAACTTTTTCCCAAAGAAAGCAATTAGGCCAAAAAATAGACAGACCAAATCCTTTAATAAAGTCAATTTAGCTAGATGACTAAAGATTAAAATCGCGGAATCCCAAGCCTAGGCTAGCTTAAGTGTACAAATGACACAAATTCGACCAATAAAGGGATACAGCCCGATTTACATTTTATTTTTCACTATTTTGCAGCCGTAAATCCTACAAAATGAAAAATCTGAAACTTTGGTTGCTGCTCCTAACACCAATATGGATCAGCGCACAGGTAGTAAGTATTGACCCTGCCTTCCCTACTCAAAATGATACTATCACTGTTACTTTCGATGCAACCGAAGGAAATGGTGCTTTGACCGGCTTTGTGCCCATTTATGCGCATACCGGAATAATCACGCAATCTGGTGGACCAGGAAACTGGCAAAACGTGCAGGGCAACTGGGGAACTCCCGATCCAACTGTACTGATGACAGCCATTGGTAATAACAAGCATACCCTTACCTACCATATTCCTACTTATTATAATGTAAGTCCGGGCACGGTAGTGAATGAATTGTCATTTGTTTTCCGCAATGCAAACGGAAGTACTGTGGGCCGTGCTGCTGATGGCAGTGATATCTTCTACCCCATTTATCCTGCAAATGCCGGCTTACTAGCCAGGTTTCTAAGTCCAACCAATACCATGATCGCGAGTGCAGGACAAAACCTCAGCTTTAAAGGTGCTGCGAGCATCGACTGCGATATTGATCTGTTTGATAATGGGGTTCACATGGACTCCGTTCGAAACGGAAAAAATTTGAATACCACTTATGCCGCAGGAGGCGCCGGTCTCCACCTGGTTGAATTAGTGGCTGATGATGGCACCACTGTGGTACGCGATACTGTTTATTACGTAGTTAATAGTGCCGTACAAACTCAAGCAGTACCTAATGGAACCGAATATGGTATTAACTATAATAGCTCTAGTGAAATCACACTAAAGCTTCATGCCCCCTTTAAAAACTTCGTTTATGTAATTGGAGACTTTAATGATTGGGCTCCACACCCTGATTACTTTATGAAAAGAGATCCCAATGGTGCAGATTGGTGGTTATCTATAGACAGTTTAAATCCCGGTGATTTTTATGCATTTCAGTATTGGGTTGACGGAGATATCCGAATTGCCGATCCCTATTCGGAATTAATTCTTGATCCATGGAACGATCCCTCTATCGACGCTAACACCTGGCCAAACCTGCCTAGCTATCCCACAGGGAAAACTACTGGCATCGCAACCCTGATCGAAATGGATCGTCAACCTTATAATTGGCAATATCCCAATTACACACCTCCAGCTAAAGAAGACCTCATTATTTATGAGCTACTAGTGCGAGATTTCGTTGCCGATCATAATTATCAAACCTTAATTGACACTCTGGACTATTTGCAAAGACTCGGTATCAATGCTATTGAGTTAATGCCGGTAAATGAATTTGAAGGCAATGAAAGCTGGGGCTATAATCCTAGTTTCCATATGGCACTTGATAAATACTATGGAACCCCAGAAAAATTCAAAGAATTTATAGACGCCTGCCATGGCAGAGGCATCGCCGTATTTGTTGATGTGGTGCTTAATCACGCTTTTGGTCAAAGTCCACTTGTACAATTATATTTTGATCCTACTGCTGGTCAGTTTGGCAAACCTACGAGTCAGAACCCCTGGTTAAATGAAGACCCTAAGCATGACTTTAACGTTGGCTTCGACTTCAATCACGAATCACAGGCAACTCAGGAGTTCGCGGATCGCATCGTACGTTATTGGGTGGATGAGTATCACCTTGATGGCTACCGAATGGATCTTTCTAAGGGCTTTACCCAAAACAATACTTTAGGTAATGTTGGTGCCTGGGGACAGTATGATCAAAGTCGGGTAAACATCCTAAACCGCCTTAAATCAGAAATGGAGAGCGCTCGACCAGGTACCTATATGATGTTAGAGCACTTTGCCGACAACAATGAAGAAAGAGCCTTATCTGACGACGGATTTATGCTTTGGGGAAATATGAACCATGAATATGCTGAAGGAGCAATGGGTTATAGCTCCAATTTCTCAGGAGTATCTCATAGTGCCAGAGGCTGGAATGATATGCACCTAATCGGTTATCAAGAGAGTCATGACGAGGAGCGCATTCTGTACAAGTTGTTAAACTTTGGTAACACTTTAGGAGCTTATAATACTCAGGATCTGGCCACGGCGCTCATGCGAAAAGAACTAAGCTCCTTATTCCTGTACATGATTCCTGGTCCAAAGATGTTGTGGCAGTTTGGTGAGTTGGGATATGATATTGGTATAAACGACCCTTGTCGTGTTTGCAATAAGCCAATTCTTTGGAACTACCAGCAGGATCCAAATCGCGCCCGATTATATGGAATCACTTCTGAGATTATCCGCTTAAGAGTGCAGAATCCAACTTTCAATAGCGATAACTTCAGTTACTCATTAAATGGGAGTGCCAAGAGGATAAACCTGAATCACAATGATTTTGACGCAGTGGTATTGGGAAATTTTGGGATGAGCACCCAAACGGTAAATCCATTCTTCCAGTCTACTGGTTGGTGGTATGAATACTTTAGCGGAGATAGCTTAAACGTAAGCGATGTGAATGCCTTAATTAGCTTACAAGCCGGAGAGTATCGTCTTTACACCAGTAAAAAGGTAGAAGTTCAGGGCACAATCTCCCTTGGCGAAAACCCATTACTCGAAAGAGGAATCGCGGTCTATCCCAATCCAAGCAATGATTTTGTAAACATTGAAATAAATGGACGCTCAAAGCAACTGGCAATCGCGAGAATATCAGACTTGGGCGGTAGAGTAATTCTGGAAGCAGAATTAAAGAATCATGATGCCGGAGCGTATTTGGAAATTGATGTAAGTGCTTTTAAGAAAGGCGTTTACCAGCTTAGTGTAGTAAGAGGAGCTAGCGTTTTAAACGAGACCTTAGTTATACAATAAATCCTTCTTCTAAAAGATTTCTAAGCCCTGGTTCTTGCAATCAGGGCTTTTTTATGAGACCGCTCGGTTGATCATTCGCTTAATCGCCAAAGCTATCAGCCTACTCAATTATTGTAAGTCTAAATACCTTATAAACAACACATTATGTATAGCAGGCACTTTTTTTTACCCTTCTGAGAATCCCAGCTTCATGATTTTTGGTGATGAAATGCATATATTTGTATCCGTATAGAGGGAAATTATGGTAATAGCTAAAGAAGAAGCTTTAGAACTATTAACCGCAAGATTCGATCAAGTGCAAGCAATTCCAAAGCTTTCACGTGAAGAGAGGGAAGCAGAGTATATATCGGGCAAAATGCCCAGGTACTCTTTTTACCACATTAAAGACCGAAAGTCTGATCGGGACTATGAGTTAATTGTTCGCTTAAGAGAAATTAGGAGCGGAGATCATCATTTTGAGTACACGGTGTCTGAAAACGATGCCTTGTACAAAAGATTAGATATCGAGATGCCGGATTATGAATTGAAATTTCAAATTCAAATGGCGCTGGATTCGATGAACCGCATCCTACTGCGCCCTGCAGTGTAGCATTAATGATTCATTCTGCAGTAATACCTGTGAATGTGGGTTCGTATCTTTTTTATAGTGGGTAATAGATAGACGAACAGAAACGACATTCGAGGGGGTATATACTCAACTAAACGCGCTGGTTTACCGGCGCGTTTTTTTATTGCTTTATGGCCGCCATCATCTTGTGATATATCTCATTGTTTTGATAGATCCCACTAAAGGACTCTGCTCCCGGTCCAAATGCCAGCACGGGAACCATTGCTGCCGAATGGCCTCCACTCCCGAAACTAAATCTAAGAGAATCATAATCTCTTTGCTTGCCTCTAAAAGGAACTTCTACTTCCTCGCTTACCAAATCGAAGCCTCCGCATTCATGGTCTGCCGTAACAATTACCAAAGTGTTTCCATCTTTAGCCGCATAATCCAGGGCTATCCCAATAGCCTTGTCAAAATCGATCATCTCTGTAACTATATACTCGCCATTATTAGCATGACCACCCCAGTCAATTTGCGATCCTTCCACCATCAGAAAAAAGGGCTGATCATCAGCGGTTTGATCAAAGTATTCCAATGCCATTTCTGTGGCCTTGGGTAGAAATTCATCTCGCCCTTTGTAGATTGGCTTCATTCCATTATCTGCCAACAAATAAGCATAGCGCTTCTCGGGGTTCCATTTTTTAGAAACCAGGTTTGTGGTGTCTAATACTATTCCTGATTTGATGAAATCCGAATATAGATTCCGCTCATCAAGCCTATTGAAAAAAAACTGTTGTCCACCTCCGGCTGCAAAGTCTACCGGGGCTTGCAAAAACTGCTCAGCGATCTCAAACTCTTGTTTTCTAAGTGGCACGTGCGCAAAAAATGATGCCGGTGTTGCATGCGTAATTGAAGAGGTTGCAATGAGCCCGGTTTTCCATTCATTTTTAGCCAGATATTCCAATATCGTCTCGCGGGCAGTCGTATCAGCCGCCATTCCTATTGCTCCATTATAAGTTTTCACACCGCAGCTAAAAGCTGTTGCTCCGGCCGCAGAATCGGTTATCTTATGGCTACTGGATGAAGTTCGACTTAAACCAACAATTGGAAAACGAACGTAATTGGGCTCTTTATCCCCGTAAAACAGAGCCGATGATAGTTGACTGTGTCCCATGCCATCACCAATAAGCAGGATGATGTTAGGGGGATTTTCAAGCTCAGCCTTCGTTGAAAAATCCTGCGGTTCTGAAGGTACAGTGAAACTCAAAAGAGCACTTAGAAAAATGGCAGTAAGGTTCATTAATAGAGCTTTTTACGTTTGATGAGGTATGATTGTAAGACTTTCTGATAAGAATCTGCAACGTCTACTTCATAAAGATCAATTCGGTACTGCAGACACTTCTCTTTTAAGAGTTTTCGAAAACCCTCCATTTGACGCTTGTATTCGGCTTGAATTTCAGTTGGATTTAAGCGAAGAACCGCTCCGCTCTCCAGATCTACGAACTTATGAGGACCACTATTGAAGTCAAAATCCGATTCAGTCTGATAATCTAAAGTCCAAAATAATAACACCTCATGCTTGCCATGTTTCAAGTGTTGCAAGGCATTTAGAAATGCTTCTGGGTTTTCCTGCACCTCCAATAAATCACTGAAAATAATTACCAGTGAACGTCGATCCGTACGTTCGGCCATCAGGTGCAACTGATCCGAAAGAGATATTTTCTCCTCTGCCTCTAAGGACTTCTCTTCGAGCACCTGAGATAGCTTCGTCGCTAGTGCTTTATGATGCTGAAAGGTAGAACCAGTTTGGCTATGGTAATCTTCACGGCCGAATAAACTTAAAGCCACCGCATCTCTTTGGCGCTTTAACAGATTCATTAAGGCTAAAACACTGGTAGCGGAAAAGAGGAATTTGGAGGGATTATGCACTTGACGCATGCGCTCTCGAGGATAGAACATGCTGCCGGAAGTATCGATCAAGAAACGACAACGTAGGTTGGTTTCCTCCTCATACCGTTTGGTGTAGAGTCGATCTGTCCGAGCGTATAGCTTCCAATCGATATTGCGCACGGATTCCCCTGGATTGTAAATACGATGTTCAGAAAACTCAACGGAGAAACCATGGAAGGGACTTTTATGTAAGCCAGTGATGAACCCTTCCACAACCTGACGGGCCAAGAGATCTAAATGCTCAAAATCGCGGTACTCGTATGGTTCTAATTCGTGAATATCAGCCACTTCCTTGGGAGCTAGGATTAAAACAATAATACTAAAAAGGCCTTGAAGGCCATAAAAAAACCCCGGCCAATTGAACCGGGGTTTTCCTATGCTTTATAAATGACTTACATCTGAGCTTCCAATTTGGCGGCCAAGGCATTTTTTGCTGCAACGCCTACCTGCTTGTCTACTACTTCACCGTTTTTGAAAACCAATAGAGTTGGAATATTACGGATGCCATACTTCATGCTGATCTCACCGTGCTCATCAACATTTACTTTACCAATTACAGCTTTTCCGTCGAAATCCTGGGCTAATTCTTCTACGATTGGACCAACCATTCTACATGGTCCGCACCATTCTGCCCAAAAGTCAACTAATACGGGTTTGTCGGATTTCAATACCAATTCCTCAAAATTGGCTTCGGTAAATTCTTGTGCCATTGCTTATATCTAGTTTAGGATTACAAAATTAGTTTTTACATCTATAAAACGAGGCGAAGCATCTAACCTGACTAAGCCTTTAGCTGCATACGTACAAAGTTCAATTCCTTGAAGGCATCAAGACTCTGCTTACTTAAACTGACTCCAGCCTTGGATCGACGGGGCATACGAAGATTTATCTTCGGATTTTCAGCATCATAGACTACCAGGTTTAGACTTTTCTCTCCTTGATATTCATTGATAAGACTATTGATGGCCTCTATATTTTCCGGACTCAAATCTTGAATGGCGACCTGTAATTCCACTCCTTTGGCATGACGGTCCAACGCATCCTGAATTAAGCTAATCTGATGAATCTTAGCCTCCACCCTTTCCGATGCTCCTTCCCATCTGGGAGTATAACGTGATACTTTACCGCGTATCAGCACTAGCAAGTTGGTCTCAATAAAAGATTTAAACTTCAGGTATTCATCTCCGAAGAGCGCAAATTCATGCTTACCGCTGTAATCTTCGAGGGTAAATCTCCCAAAAGGCTTACCGCTACGGGCCGTTAAATGCAGGGAATCAGAAATTATACCCGCCACGGTAAAATCATTCATCCTTTCGATTTGCTGGAATTCAGAAAGCTGATTGCTAACAACATGAGCCATCTCATATTTGAAATCATCTAAAGGATGAGAACTCAGATAGAGTCCATTCACCTCTTTCTCTTTACCTAATAAAAGCATCCTGGGCCACTGCTGGGCCACGGGAACCTCCGGTTCAGGCATGGCTACATCCTGACTTTCTCCAAAAAGTGATACTTGAGCCGATTCTTCCTGTGCCTTATGCATTTGGGCATAGCGTAAAGCTCGTTCAAGAAAAGTCTTACCATCCTGGCCTTCATGAAAGAAAGTTGCCCTATGCACTTTTTGGAAGCCGTCAAAAGCGCCACCTAAAGCCAGATTCTCCAGAGTTTTACGATTTACTGCGCGTAGATCAATACGTTTTAAAAGATCAAAGAAGCTCTTAAAGGACCCTTCCTCTAAACGCTCATTTACTATCGCCATTACTGCTCCTTCACCAACGCCCTTCATACCTCCCAATCCGAAGCGAATAGCCCCTTCGTCGTTTACTGTAAACTTAAATTGAGATTCATTTACATCCGGTCCTAAAACGGCAATCCCCATTCTCTTGCACTCCTCCATAAAGAAAGTCACTTTCTTTATATCATTCATGTTATGAGTAAGAACCGAAGCCATGTATTCCGCGGGATAATTGGCTTTCAGATAGCCGGTATGAAAAGCAACTACTGAGTAGCAGGTAGAGTGTGATTTATTGAAGGCATAAGCCGCAAAAGCCTCCCAGTCCTTCCAAATCTTATTCAATTTCTCCTCGTCATGGCCGCGTTCTTTTCCCTGGTCAATGAATTGAGGCTTCATCTTGTCCAGTACATCGCGCTTTTTCTTACCCATGGCCTTCCGCAGTACATCGGCTTCGCCTTTGGTAAAACCAGCCAGTTTCTGCGACAGGAGCATTACTTGCTCCTGATATACGGTAATACCATAGGTCTCTGCCAGGTATTCCTCCATGTCGGGGAGATCATAAGAAATCTCCTCCTGCCCATGCTTTCGAGCAATAAAATTGGGTATGTATTCTAGAGGGCCCGGACGATAAAGGGCATTCATTGCAATGAGATCGGCAAACTTATCCGGTTTTAATGCCTTTAAGTGTTTCTGCATTCCCGGACTCTCAAACTGGAAGGTTCCATTGGTATGTCCTTCCTGATAGAGTTCGAATGTTTTTTCATCGTCTAAGGGAATTTCATCCGTATCAATCTCCACTCCATGACGATCCTTTACGATCGCAATAGCATCTTTAATGATACTCAAGGTCTTTAAGCCCAGGAAATCCATCTTAAGCATTCCTGCACTTTCCACTACCGAGTTATCAAACTGGGTAACATACAAGTCGGAGTCCTTAGCAACGCTTACCGGAACAAATTTGGTGATATCATCAGGTGTGATGATCACCCCACAGGCATGGATTCCCGTATTACGTACGGATCCCTCGAGGATTCGGGCCTGATTAACCACTTGCGCCTCCAGGCGATCTTCTTGCTTGGCTAGTTCTTTAAGTTGTTTTCCTAATTGGTAGAGGTCCCCATTTAGTTTCTCTCCCATCTCTTTATCGCTCCAACCAAAAAGCTTATTGAGCTTAGTATCGGGAACCAGTTTCGCGACGCGGTCTGTATCAGATAAAGGCAATTGTAATACCCTACCAGCATCACGAATCGCAGACTTACCGGCCATGGTCCCATAAGTGATAATCTGGGCCACCTGGTTTTGGCCGTATTTATTAACAACCCAGTCAATTATCTTCGATCTGCCTTCATCATCAAAGTCAATATCGATATCGGGTAAAGACACCCGATCCGGATTAAGAAATCTCTCAAAAAGTAAATCGTACTTAATAGGATCAACATTGGTAATCCCTATGCAGTAGGCTACAGCAGATCCAGCGGCCGACCCTCGACCCGGGCCGACACTTACACCCATTTCCCGAGCTTGAGAGGTGAAATCCTGAACAATCAGGAAATAACCCGGATAGCCCGTATTGGCAATTGTTTCAAGTTCAAAATCAAGCCGGGAACGAATTTCTTCACTCAGCTCTCCATAGCGCTTCTCGGCACCGACATAGGTTAGGTGCCTTAAGTAGTTGTTCTCGCCTCGTTTTCCCCCATCCTTCTCATCTTCGGGGTCTTTAAACTCTTCTGGAATATCAAAGGCGGGTAGCAAGACATCTCGAGCCAGATCATAGGCTTCAACCTTATCCACAATTTCCTGAGTAGTCGCAATGGCTTCGGGGCGGTTAGCGAAGAGCTGTTTCATCTCCGCATCCGTCTTGAAGTAGTATTGATTATTCGGAAAGCCATATCGGTAACCTCTACCCCTACCGATTGGTGTGCTTTGATATTCTCCTTCTTTTACACAAAGAAGGATATCATGGGCGTTAGCATCTCCCTCATCCAGGTAATAGACATCATTACTTGCGAAGTACTTTACTCCGTATTTCTGAGCAAAGCGAAGCAAGGTTTGATTCACTACCTTCTCTTCTTCTAGGCCGTGATCTACCATTTCTACATAGAAATCATCCCCGAAATTTTCCAGGTACCATACAAATGCCTCTTCAGCCTGCTTCTCCCCAACATTTAAAATGAGCCTTGGAATTTCTCCATTCAATCCTCCAGTGGTAACGATCAGATCATCCTTGTACTGTAAGAGTAGTTCTTTGTCTATTCGCGGAACGTAGTAATATCCACTTACAAAGGCGTGGGAGGATAATTTGGCCAGATTGTGATAGCCCGATTTATTCTTAGCAATGGCGACAATCTGATAGCCATTATCCTTCACTGATTTATCAGTATGATTACGGCAGAGGTAGAACTCAACTCCTACGATGGGCTTCAACCCCGCTGCTCGCGCCGAGGAAACAAACTTAAATGCCCCATACAGATTTGCGATATCAGTCATAGCCACTGCAGGCATTCCCTCATCAACAGCCTTTTTCACCAGAGCTCCAATATCGCAGGTCGCCTGCAAAATGGAATATTGGGTATGAACATGGAGGTGGGTAAACTTTAAGTCGGCATCTAGCTCCGGGGTGCCACTATCGCTTCCTGCACCAGCAATAGCCGACTTGGCTTCAAGCTCCTCGGCCAGCTTTTTAAAGCTTTTAACCTTGAGGCCAATGGGTTGAATCTGGCCGGGATTTGCTGTATCAAAAGCCTGTCGTTGCAGATCAGTCCAAGCCAGGTGGTCATCAGTAAATATTCCAATGCGAACAGCTTCGAAAAAACAGCGCGTGGTGGCTTCTACATCAGCGGCAGCATTATGGGCTTCAGCGAATTTATTTCCGAAGAGCTTTTCATGAAGCTCCTCAAGTTTAGGCATTTTAAATCCGCCCCCTTTACCACCCGGTAACTGACAATACTCTCGGGTTTCTTCGCCTGTATCAAGGACCGGCAATCCCTCTAAGATGTTTCGTTGGTTTAGTCTGAGGTACTCACAACCTAGAATATTGTTATCAAACTGCAGATTGTGCCCAACTAAAAAATCAGCCTTCTCTACGGCCTGGGAAAACTCAGCCATCGCTTCATCCAGAGGGACTCCATAAGCCTCTGCAACCGCGGTTGTTATTCCGTGAACTTTGGCTGCATTAAAGGGAATATCAAATCCATCCGGCTTAATGACAAAATCCTTGGCTTCAATTAATTGCCCTTGTTCATCGTGCAGCTGCCAGGCAATTTGAACTGCTCTGGGCCAATTGTCAAAGTCGCTTAATGGCGCATCATCACGAATTGGCAGACCGGTAGTTTCGGTATCAAATATTAAAAACACTGAGCCAGAGAATTTTAGTCAAACGGAATTGTAAATCTAAATTTAGTAAGCCCTCTCAGACAACAAGCCTTATGTTTATAAGATTGGAAAAATCATCTGATTCGAGGCTAGCAAGAAAAATGACCAAGGCAATTGCCTTTACCCTATCTTTAGACTCGAGATTGATCTACACTACTTTGTGTATCATTTACACTTAGTACATTTGGCCGATTCATAGACTATGAGCAAAATACCTCAACACGGACGCAGTCGCGTCTTAATTACAGATGTACGCCCGGCAATTGATGATGGTAAGCAAGCCCTAAAACGGGTAATAGGCGAGAGTATTGATTTTCAGTGCACCCTTTATGCCGATGGTCATGAAGTGATACGAGCGCAGGTTATGTGGCGTATGCAGGGAGCTAAAAAGTGGAATAGCAAAGATTTGCAAACAGATGAAGAGAATGAGTTTAGCTGTGAGCTTAAGTTTGAGGAAATAGGAGGCTATGAATACAAGGTAAGGGCCTGGGTGGATAAAGCGCTAAGCTGGCAAGAACGACTGCGACTGGAATACAATGGAGAAAGGGATGTTGATATCCTCATTAAAGATGGACAGTACTTCCTGTCAGAACTGAAGAGCAAAGGATTCGCCTCTGCTGAGGCCTGGATTGAAAAGGCCAATAACAATTATCTGGAGGCAGCAGCTTTCCTGCTGAAAGAAGAAGTAGTTGAAGCATTTTGGGATTACCCTGAAATAGATCATGCCGCAGAATCACAGATATATACAGCTTATTACGATCGGCAGAAGGCCGGTTTTTCCGCTTTTTATGAGCTCTTCCCCCGAAGTGCAGGAATTGAAGGCCACGGAAACTTCCAGGATGTTATTAGCTTAATTCCTCGCATCGCGAATCTTGGTTTTGATACTCTGTTGTTCCCGCCTATACACCCAATTGGACTTACCCATCGCAAGGGTCGAAATAACAGCACAGTAGCGGAAAAAGATGACGTTGGCTCACCATGGGGCATTGGTGCAAAAGATGGTGGACATAAAAGCATTCATCCTGAATTGGGAACCGATAAGGACTTTGATGCTCTAATCAAGGTATTGGAGAAACATCAGATGGAACTGGCATTAGACCTCTCTTTCCATGTCTCCCCGGACCATCCCTGGATAAAGGAGCATCCAGAATGGTTTACACAAAGATCAGATGGTAGCCTACAATATGCCGAGAATCCTCCCTTTAAATATCAGGATATATATCCCTTTGATTTTGAATGTGAGGACTGGCAGGAGCTTTGGGAAGCCCTGAAAGATATTGTTCTTTATTGGGTAGCACGAGGAGTAAAAATTTTCCGGGCCGATAATGCTCACACTAAACCCTATCAATTTTGGGAATGGTTAATCGAAGCAGTACGTATTGAACACCCAGATGTACTATTCCTAACCAATACCCAAAGTAATCAGGGCTTTATCCTTGAATTAGTAAAGCTCGGTTTTGCCCAAATGGGATCAGAGTTCATTTGGAAGAATTTCCGGCATGAACTGATCGACTATACCGAAAGCATTTTTGCCGAGCCCTACATCGATTTTATTCGACCTGGTTTCTGGCCTAATTCGCACGATTGCTTACCCTTAGTATTGCAGAGTGGTAATATTTCTTCCTATATGAGTAGACTCTTTATGGCAGGAACCTTAAGCTCGAACTATGGAGTATATGGACCAGTTTATGAGAACCTGGAGAACGAGGCACTCCCCGGAACTGAGGAGTATCGCGATTCTGAAAAGTACGAGCTCAAGACACATAATTGGGATACGGAAAACAAGGTCACCTGGTTAATGAAAACCTTGAATGAAGCGCGAAAAGAACTCAGTCCTTTACAGCAAAACCGAAACTTCCGGGTTTTAGACATGGAAAATCAGGCTCTCTTCGCCTACATTAAATGGGATGAAAAGGATCGGGTTGTTTGTGTTGTTAACTTAGACCCCTATAATCCCCATGAAGGCTGGTTGCAACTACCCACCGACTTAATGCCTTTGGGTGAGAAAGGTTATCGAATGCATGATTATATTTCAGGTGCCGACTATCCCTGGCGCGAAGAGTGGAACTACGTTCGACTAGATCCTGCCAGACCAGTTCATCTTTTTAAAGTAATTGAATAAATAGCCACGCGCGAAAATGGCCAACAAAACAATCTCTCATTCACTCTTTAGCGATCAGGATATCTATCTTTTTAAAGAGGGGCGACATTATAAACTATATCAACACTTTGGAGCACATCTAATCCAGCTTAATAATAAAAATGGAGCCTACTTCGCCGTTTATGCTCCCGCTGCTTCATCGGTGCAGGTAATCGGTTCCTTTAATGATTGGCAGGGCGAAAATTACGAGCTCGAAGTTCGTTGGGACAGCTCCGGAATTTGGGAAGGGTTTATTCCAGATGTAAGTGAAGGTGACTTATATAAATTCCGCATTCGCAATGGCGATACGGGAGAAGTACTGGAAAAAGCTGATCCTTATGCTCGCCAGGCTGAGCATCCTCCAAAAACTGCATCGGTTGTCCTATCCGAGGGCGATTATGGATGGGATGATGCACGTTGGATGAAGGATCGCAAGAGCAAAAACAGCTTGCAATCACCAATGAGTGTGTATGAGGTTCATCTGGCCTCGTGGAAGCGCAAGGAAAATGGTGATGTACTGGGTTATCGTGAATTGGCAGAAGAACTGGTTCCCTATGTAAAGGAAGCTGGTTTTACCCATGTAGAGTTCATGCCCGTAATGGAATACCCTTATGAACCTTCCTGGGGCTATCAGATCACAGGTTATTTTGCTGCAAGTAGCCGCTTTGGTCCCGCTGAAGATCTTAAGCATTTAATTGATGCTTTTCACAAAGAGGAGATTGGGGTTATTCTCGATTGGGTACCCTCTCACTTTCCAAATGATCTGCATGGACTGGGCAACTTCGATGGCTCTTGTGTTTATGAACACCCCGATCCCCGGAAGGGCTACCATCCTGATTGGAAGAGTTTAATCTTTAACTATGGCCGGCCCGAGGTAAGATCTTTTTTAATATCCAATGCCCTGTATTGGCTGGATAAGTTTCACATCGATGGACTGAGGGTGGATGCTGTTGCCTCCATGCTGTATTTGGATTATTCCAGAGAAGAAGGTCAGTGGGAACCTAACCAATTTGGTGGCAATGAAAACCTGGAAGCTATAGCCTTTATTAAAGAGTTTAATGAGGCTGTATACGGTCATTTCCCCGATGTTCAAACAATTGCGGAAGAGTCCACATCCTATAGCCGGGTGAGTTTCCCTACCAATGAAGGGGGGCTGGGTTTTGGTTTAAAATGGATGATGGGTTGGATGAATGACAATCTCCAATTTTTCAAAAAAGATCCGGTTTACCGAAGGCATCATCACAATGAAATTACCTTCAGCCTGGCTTATACCTTCACGGAACACTTTATGTTGCCTCTCTCCCACGACGAGGTGGTTTACGGCAAAAAATCCTTACTAGAGAAAATGCCGGGTGATTCCTGGCAACAATTCGCCAATCTGCGCTTGCTTTATGGCTGGATGTATCTTCACCCCGGAGCCAAGTTAATCTTCATGGGTGGAGAATTTGGTCAACGCCAGGAATGGCAATTTGAGAACCAGTTAAACTGGTGGGAAGCCGGTTCCGAATCCCATTCAGGAATTTTTGAAACCATAAAAACTCTTAATGCGTTATACCGAGAGGAAAGCGCATTGCACGAGAAAAACTATGAATACCAGAGTTTCGAATGGCTGGAATTGAATGATCATGAAAACTCAGTACTGAGCTTCATTCGTAAAAATGAGGATGAAGATTTGGTTTGCCTACTCAACCTTACTCCGGTTCCACGCAGCGCTTATCAAGTCGGTGCACCTAAATCAGGGAGCTATGAACTAATCTTCAATAGCGATGACGCCAAATATTGGGGTAGCGGATATGACCTTCCCGCTACTGTTAAATCAATTAAAGAGCCCTGGCATGGCAGGGACCATTCTCTTCAATTGGAACTACCACCCCTGGGGGCGGTAGTCTATAAGTTAAAAGACGCTTAGATACTTAGAACAGAATTGTCTCCGGAAATACCGTTGCTGATGTATGCATCAGCAGCTTCATCGTTCTCCCAGATTTCTCCGTTTAAACGATAGCGAAACTGATAATCTTTACCTGTTTCTAAGTCAACGGTACGGGTAAAACTTCCCTTTACCTTGCGCATGGAAATCGGCTCCCATCCGTTGAAATCACCTAATACTTCTACACTATTGATCTCCTGATCAAATCGGTCGGAATTAAGATCGAAACTTACTTTACAAAGAGGTTTAGACTTGAGGAATTTTTTTCGAAGTGCCATAGAATTGTTTTGAAAAAACAAAGATAGTGTGAAATTAACACTAAGTAAATAGTTGATGTTAACTTTTCATTATCAATTAGTTGTCATCCTTACACTTATTATTTACCACTTAACATTTTCCGAAAAAAACTAAGTGTAAAGAATACACGAAGTTATTTTATTACTAATTTCGTCCTTCCTTAAGCAAAGGGTTTACATGCAGACACTCGTCAACGAACATTTTCCTGACCGCCTTCAAAAGATTGAGGAAAACGGATCCTCGGTAGTATTTCACGCCTATAATGGAGTAATGCTACAGGTAGAAGCCATTACCAATCACGTGCTTCGGTTCCGATATAGCGCAAAGGGCTATTTCTCACCAGACTTTTCTTACGCTATGGATGAAGATCATCGTAGCGGTTTTAGCTCTTTCAAGGTAGAAGAAGGAAAAGATGCCTATGAGTTACAAACTCCAAAGCTGCGATGTGTTGTAAGCAAAGACAGCCTTAAGGTTCGCTTATACGATGAGGAGGGAAATCTCCTCAATGAAGATGAGAAAGGTTTTCACTGGGAAGAGGATTCTCAGCGTGGAGATAATATTGTGAAGATGAGTAAGCGTTCCCTAAATGGTGAACATTACTTCGGCTTAGGAGACAAGGCTAGCAATCTTAATATGCGCGACCATCGTTTTCAGAATTGGGGAACCGATGAGTACGGCTTCGCTAAAGAGCGTGATCCTTTATATCGTAACATCCCTTTTTATTATGGTCTTCACAAGGACGGATGCTACGGGATCTTTTTTGATAATACCTACCGTACCTTTTTTGATTTCGCCAAGGAGCGTAAGAACGTAACCAGCTTTTGGGCCGAAGGCGGAGAAATCAACTACTACTTCATTGCTGGTTCCAGCTTAATGAATGTAGCTCAGCGCTATGCCCGTTTAACTGGCAAACCTGAAATGCCTCCCAAATGGAGCCTCGGTTATCATCAATGCAAGTGGAGTTACAGTACGGAAGAGGAAGTAATGGAAATCGCCACTAAACTGCGCGATTTGAAAATACCTACCGATGCCATTTACCTGGACATCGACTACATGGATGGTTTCCGCTGCTTTACCTGGAATAAGGAGAATTTTCCGGATCCCAAGGCGATGGTGAAAAAGCTCAAGGATATGGGCTTTAAAACTGTAGCGATCATAGATCCCGGTATTAAGATAGATATGGATTACTGGGTTTGTAAAGAAGGTTTTGAAAAGGACTATTTCTGCAAACATGCGGACGGACCCTTATACAAGGGTAAAGTTTGGCCAGGAGACTGCTACTTTCCGGATTTCACCAACCCAGAGGTAAGGGAATGGTGGACCGGTCTTTTTAAGGGTCTTATCGAAGATGTTGGCCTGGCTGGGGTTTGGAATGATATGAATGAGCCCGCCATTATGGATGTTCCGACCAAGACCTTCCCACTGGATATTCGACATGACTTTGATGGCAATCCATGTAGCCATCGCAAGGCACATAACGTTTACGGGATGCAAATGAGTAGAGCTACTCATGAGGGAGTAAAGAAATTCGCCTTCCCGAATCGTCCCTTCATCATTACCCGAAGTACATATTCCGGTGGTCAGCGCTATAGCTCTGTTTGGACTGGCGACAATATTGCAACCTGGGAACATCTTTGGGTTGCCAATGTGCAATGCCAAAGGTTAAGTATCAGCGGTTTTTCTTTCGTAGGTACTGACATTGGTGGATTTACTGAACATCCAACCATGGAACTCTACGTTCGTTGGATGCAACTAGCCGTATTCCATCCTCTAATGCGGACCCATTCATCCGGTGATCACGGGGAACAGGAACCCTGGAGTTTTGGAGAAGAGGCGACTGATTTAGTGCGTGAAGCAATAGAGCTGCGATATCGATTATTGCCCTACCATTATACCAACTTTCACCAATATGTAAGAGAAGGAAAGCCGATGTTGCGTCCCCTTTCTTTCTTTGATCATGTGGATTCTCAAACCTGGTACCGCCAAGATGAATTCCTCTTTGGAGACCACCTGCTGGTTTGTCCGGTGCTTGGTCCAGATCGACCCGGTCGTAGACTGTATGTCCCTCGCGGAAAATGGTACCACTTTTTCACCGATGAACTTATTGAAGGAGGCAAAGAACTCTTCATGGAGACTCCTCTTAACCAAATTCCTGTCTTAGTTCAGGCTGGAGCTATTATCCCAATGGGTCCGGTTACCCAGTATGTAGAGGCTGAATCACGCGATCAGGAATTACATGTTTACCGCGGAGACCAGAGCGTCGATAGCACCTTGTACGATGATCCCGGAGACGGCTATAACCATAAACAAGGTTATTACATTAATCGAAACTTTAGTGTACTTCCTTCAGAAGAGACCTATCGAATAACTCAGTATAAGGAAGGTCGTATGCCTAGCCCAATGGAAGAGTTTAAAATGGTTTTCCACGGATTTAAGCAGATTCCAGTTAAGGTTGAAGTAGACAATGAGACTTTCACCACCGAAATTGAAGAGAATGGATCTCAATTCAGTTTTAGCATACCGGAAGACTTTAAAGAAATAACCCTGCGCTGGGGTTAATTAGCGCGCTTTTTTGAGAGGTGAGGGCCGGTTCCGTAAGGGGCCGGCTTTTTTTATGCTTCAAAATGCTGCACAAGGGTCTGATAACCACTTTTGGACACCGGCAATTCCTGATCCTCAATATTTACGCTACTGCGATTGTAGCGTTTGATAATCCGGGAGTTCACCACCCTTGCCCGATGCACTTTTAGGAATCCCTTGTCTGCTACCTCTTTATAAAACCAACTAAGAGAATAACGGATTAGATAGTTACGATCTTCACTAACCAATTTGATGTAATTGCCATCGGCCTCTGCATAGCGAATTTTAGAGATCGGCAATTTCACAGTAGTCCAGCCATCCTTAAAAACAAGGTCTCCCAGCTCATCCATCTCCGTTTTTAAAGCAAGGCCCACTGCCATGCTAATTTCCACATCATTGAATGGCTTAACCAAATAAGCCTCTGGGTTTAGTTTACGAGCTTCACTAAGAACACCGTGATCCGTTTGAGCGGTAAGAAACATGTAATTCCCTAATCCATCACGTTCAATCTCCTCTGCTAACTCCAGCCCACTACGTTCCCGTTCAAGATTAATATCAAGCAAAATCAGATCGTAATGCTCCTCCTGTAGTAAAGCTTTTGCCGTCTTTGCTTTGTAAGCGATATCCGCATCTAAACCCAACTCCTTTTGCAAAATAAGATGAAGGTGCTCCGCAATTATGGCTTCATCTTCAACAATTAGTACCCTTTTCATTCTCCTGTTTATTCTTCCATATATTCCAAACTGAAGAAAAATCGGCCATCACTGATTAGCTCATATTCTCCTTCTAATTGCCGACTAAAGAGTAGGATCAAACGGTTTCCCATACCCATTTTAGCTCCTTTTTTAAAGCCTTTACCATTGTCCTGGTAGCTAAAAAAAACTTTAGCCTTCTCGCCTATAAGAGTCTTGTTTATACGGATATCAATCTGCGGATTCGCAACGCCATCGAAGGCGTATTTGAGGGAATTCGAGACCAACTCGGTACATATCATACCCAAGGCAATACCGTGCGAAACTTCAAGCTGTTCATCCGTGGCATCAATGTTGACCACCAATGGAGCGTTGAGCTTTCCGCCCAGCGTTTTAAGTTCCCCCAACAATTCTGAAAAGTATTCCTTAGCACGTAGCTGAGAAATATGCTGTTGCGAATATAGCTTTTCATGCACTACTGCCATAGCCGTGACCCGACTTAATATATCATCGACCATTTGCATCGATCCTTCCGACATATGATCCTTCTGCTGAAATTGCTGTACACGGATTAAAGATGTTATGAGTTGCAGATTGTTTTTTACCCGATGATGCACTTCTTCAATCAATCCATCCTTTTCCTTTAGGGTGTTGATCAATTCCTTATTTGCAGCGAATAATGCTTTCTCCGATTCCTCTAAATGCTCCTTACTGCGTTTCAAGCGGGAAAAGAAATAATAGAGCCCCAAGAGTATAATTGTTAGAAGAACCAATGAAGAGACAATCACCCTCTGCATCAATTGTTGACTTTTAGTTTGTTGAATGACTTTTTTACGCTCACTCTCCCATTCCCGTACCCTTGATTCGGCAATGTCAGTATTAAACTTTCGAGATTGAATTGCTAATTGATCACTAAACCTTTTCAATGCATCTTCGTGATCCAGAATAGCTGCAGAATCGCGGTATAAAAAAGCCTCCTCCGATCGACCGATCCGATTCAAGATTTTAGCCTTTTTCTCAAAAGCCACATTAAGGAATCCTGGCAAGAAGTAGGGTTTGGACATTGCAATTGCAGAATCCAGATACAATAAGGCCTGCTGATTACTTTGGACACGCATGAGATAGGAAGCGATATGAAGCAGTGAATTGCACATGTAGTGAATTCTGCCCTGCTCTTCGAAAACCTTAAATGCACTTTCAAAATAATAGATTGCTTTGCTTTCCTTTCTTTGCGCATGAGCATAACCTAATTCTAAATAGGAAGTACCCATCGGATCAAGCAGAGAATCCGGCTCTGAATAGGAAAGCGATCTCTGAGACATTAAAATTACACTATCTATATCCCTTTCATCTTCATTTAATACAGCCGCATAACGGTGGTAAGCTCCTGCCTTCACCTTTGGGCTTAGCTCTTCAAAGCTGGGATGGCCTATCAATAGCTCCACTTCAGCAATAGCTTCATCAAAAAGATGGCTACTGCGGTAAAACTCAATTAGATTCACCAACACTTGACCTTCCTCCTCCCATAAACCACTGCGATGATAAAAGAGCAAGGCGTCCTTAAACATTTCCAATGCACTCGGATAGCGATTAAGGATAGTATAAAGCCTTGCCTTTATTCTCAAATGTTCATAGTGCAATAGCGAATCCTTGTTACTCTTTAGAATAGGACGCGCTCGGTCGACCAGAGAATCAGCAATAACATAAGAACCGATTTCGGTGGCATGGATAATTGCCTTGTTGTAAAGCGCTAAATCCCGGCTCCCCTTCAGATTCTTTAGAATCATCCGTTGCTTGTGCTCCGCTTTGGTTAAACGTGTCCGCCCGGGCCTTGCATCCATGTCTGACCAAAACAGGACCAGGCCGATTAGAACGAACCAGGAAAAGGGATTTTTAATTAAGAGGTAATGCACTTACAAAAAGGAACTTAAGGGATAAACCGTTTAAATTTTCTTAATAGTTTAGTAGGTGTAAGCTAGTAAAATTGTGGGGATCAATAGTTCCAAATCTACTAGTGCTTAACTTGCCAATCTTAATCGCCTTATGAAGCTCAAAAACAAAAAAGTACACCTGGTGCTAGCTTCCGGAGGGGCAAGAGGAGTTGCTCATATCGGAGTAATTGAAAAACTGGAGGAAGCGGGCTGTGAAATTGTAGAAGTGGCTGGCTGCTCGATGGGCGCAGTGATTGGAGGTCTATATGCTGCGGGTAAATTAGAGGAGTATAAAGAATGGCTTCTCAAACTAAAAAGATCAGATGTATTCCGCCAATTGGATTTTACGCTTGCCCGACACGGCTTTGTAAAAGGAGAAAAAATCTTTAGTACCATTATGGACTTTATCGGTCCACAGCAAATCGAGAAACTGAGAATCCCATTTACTTCCGTGGCAACCGATATTAATACTGGTGAGGAGGTGAAATTTGATTCCGGTGATTTGTATCAAGCCATGCGAGCTTCAGTTTCCATCCCTGGCATTTTCACTCCGGTTCACCATGAAGATCTACCGGATCGACTTTTGGTAGATGGTGGTGTAATTAATCCCCTACCCCTAAACAGAATTCACCGACGCGAAGGAAATATTGTAATCGCAGTAGATATCAATGCTTCAGGAGAAAAACCAGACCTCATGAAAGATGAAGTGTCTTCGGAACGCTCTTGGTTTAACTTAAACCTGAACTTTTTTCGCTCCCAAACCCGTCAATTAGATCCCGGATTAATGGATGTTGTTCAAGCGAGCTACGAACACATGCAAAACAAAATCATCAAGCAGAGCTTAGAGAAATACAGTCCAGACTATCTCATCCGTATCCCACGCAATACTTGCGGGCTTTTCGATTTCCATTTGGCGGCTGATCTAATTAAAGTGGGCCGAAACGCCTACACAGAGCAGGTTGAGGAAAGCTGGAAGGCGGTCAACTACTAAAAAGGCCCGTCCATTTCTGGACAGGCCCGCAACCATGAATTAATTGATTAAAAGCTTTTTCTGATAGCTCTTACCTTCTTGTTTTAGGTAAACTATATATACTCCCGGATTTAGGGATAGGTTCTCCAAATAATGACGATCACCCGGCTCCAGTTTTTGACTGTAAACCAACTGACCCTGACCATTTACAATATCCAGTTGAGAAGATTCTCCGGAAGTTAATTCCAATATTAGAGATTGACCCGATTGTAATGGATTAGGATAAACGCTCCATTCGAAACTGTCTTCGCTAGAGGACTGACCCAACATTTTAGCATTAGCTGGGACTTCCTTCACTTCGATTGCGACCAACAAACTATTATCTACACTAGCAGCAGTATTCAAAGCAAGCTCTCCGTCTGATACCTGAACCGTAAATACTTCTTTATGAGCAGTGGCACCTGACTCTGTAATACTGAAGATATCAACATCATCAAGGACTAACTGACCTTCAGCGGAAATGTCAAAGACTCTTCGTCCTGGTCCCATTAACCATCCTTGTAGTTCCGCAAAGTGCAAAGTCACTTCATATAGTCCTTGGTTTGGAACTGGGATATAATAACCCATGTTACGGCCAATTCTACAAGTACTGTATAGTACCGAATCTAAAGTGTTGGAAACAGCTTTTGTATAAGTATGGGTGTACCCTCCTATGTTATATTGATCAGCGACATAGCTAATGCCGGTTATTGGAGATACATGTGCAGGTCCACCACAATTTACATTGAGACTAAAGGCAGCATTCTGCGGGGTACCTGCGCAATTGCAGCTTCCATCTTGAATATCATTAATGGTGGTAGAATCTCCATCATCGCATGGGGTACCTGCAGCGGGACACACACTACTAAGGCTTATCTCTTGGATTAAGGTATCCTGATCACTGAAATAGAAGATATGAACCGAAGCATTCTGTATAGCCGAGTTCGGAGCATTAAAACTCAGTGTTTCAGTTAGGGTGTCTCCGGCACTAACCACTGCCGTTGCCTGTAAACTAGACTGAACAAGATTTGCGTGAGTACCGAAATACTGAATGGAATCAATCTCCCGATCTACTGAATCTGAATTAATCAACAAGAAATTCTGCTGAGCACCTTGATTCACCTCCACACTGAACTGAGCATTTGCCGGACTTAAATAAAGTGGAACTAGAGTTATAGGGTTTAGTTGCTCCTCTATTTCAATCGCTACCAATAGGCTATTATCCTTACTAGCAGCTGTATTGATGTCGAGTTCACCATCATTTACAGCTACCACAAAGGTCTCGCTATGAGCGCTTGCACCTCCACCTGATAAAACGAAAATATCGATATCATCCAATTGCAATTGTCCTTCGACGCTGATATCAAAAACCCTTCGATTAGGTCCCATCAACCACTTTTGCGTCTCGGCAAAATGCAAGGTTACCTGGTAATTTCCGGCTTGCGGCACTGGGATGGAATAACTCATATTACGGCCAATCCGAGCTGTGCTGTACAAGGCTGAATCTAAAGTATTAGCAACGCCATCGGAATAGGTGTGAGTATAACCGCCAATATTGTATTGATCAGCGATATAGCTCTTACCTGTAATCGGACTTACCAGGGCTGAACCACCACAATTGATGTTAAGGCTAAAACCAGGATTAGGATTAGAAATTGGAGTACCCGCACAGTTACAATTCCCGTCCTCTACATCATTAACTGTGCTTGAATCGCCATCATCACAACTTGTACCGATTGGAGGGCAGGTGGCTTCCACATTAATTTCTTGTATCAAAACTGTGGTATCACTGTAATAGGTGATAATTGCCTTCGATGGTCCAAATGCTTGAGCCGGTGCATTAAAATATGCCTGAGCCATTATACTATCGCTTGCATTTACAGTTGATCCTGCCATCAAACTGGTTTGCACATAAGTCGCTGCGGCTCCACTGATAACAACCGAATCAATAGACCGATTGATGGTATCCAGGTTGATTAGATGGAAAGAGGCCGAATCTGAGAGGTTAATCTGACTGCTCAAATTCAATTGATCAGGATCAAGACTAAGAATCTCTGGGATCGGATTATAAGAACTGATCTCAATTGCAATAAGCAGACTGTTATCCTTGCTTGCAGCGGTATTCAGATTTAACACTCCATCGAGTACATCAACCGTAAAGGTTTCATTATGCGCAATTGCGCCACCTCCGGTAATTGATACGATGTCAATATCATCAAGCATCAATTGTCCCTCCGCAGAAATATCAAAAACTCTCTTATTAGGGAACATCAACCAATTCTGCACTTCCGCAAAATGCAAGGTTACCTGATAGGTCCCCGGATCGGGAATTGGAATAACGTAACTCATGTTCCTACCTATTCTACTCGTGCTATAAAGAACGGAATCTTGAGTTCCGGATATGCTCTGATTATAGGTATGCGTGTAACCCCCGATGTTGTACTGATCAGCGATATAAGCCTTACCGGTTATCGGACTGGTATGGGCCGGACCGCCACAGTTTATATTTAAGCTAAAGGCCGGTGTCTGAACTGGAGTTCCGGAACAATTACAGTTACCATCCTCAACATCATTAATAGTGGTAGAATCACCATCGTCACAGGAGCTACCCGCGCTTGGGCAGAGGATTTCCCCGCCTAAGTTTAGATTGAGCGCATTAGCATGTCCATTAAAGTAATAGCTGGCTATAGCAGAGTATTGCCCTGGATTTGCACCTTGAGGCTGAAAATATAACCATACTAAACTGCTATCATTCGGATTGACACTAAAGCCATCCATAGCCGCAAAATACTGAGCATCGCTCCCGCTAATCACAACCGAATCAAGGCTATAAGTCAGGCTATCAGGGTTTCGCACATAAATGCTAAGGCTATCAAGGCTAGTCGAAACTCTAGCTGGAAAATCTAATGCCGTTGCACTTAAACTGGGCCCTTGCAATGGAGCAGGTCCACTGAGGCTTTCAATGCTGATCGCAGAAATCTTCGCGTTGTTTTCTGTAGCAAGGCTGGTAAGGTTTAGGGTATCGTCCGTGGGAATGTCAAAGCTTACAACATAAGCTGTTTGTGATCCTGCTTGAATGAACAAGTCTAAATCCTGTATCACTAAAGAATCCTCTAACCACATGCTAAAAATTCGCTTGCCAGGACTAAAAGCACCAGTCCAGATTTCCGCAAAATGAAGAGTTACGCGATAGGTAGCTGCTTGTGGAACAGGGATGGCATAGGCTAAATCCGCTGCCCACCTTTCACTTGTGTAGATTAGGGGATCGCTAGTATTGGCAATGTTCTGAGCTGCTCCCGCTACATTTCCATTAAGGAAATATTGATCTGCTGTAAACTCCCTGCCATCTTGAGCAGTATAGGCCGGACCACCGGCATTAATATGCAAACTGAAATTAGGGGTACTAAGCGTTTCGCCAAAACAGTTGCAATTGCCATCGGTAGTATCATTGATTGTATTCGCATCTCCGTCATCACAGGTTAATCCAGCAATAGGACAAGCCGCTTCACCAGAAAGGTTTAAAATGGCGGGCAATGACTTTCCGTCAAAGTATACCTGCAATTGTGCATTTCGAACAATAGGATTCGCGTTGGATGGATTAAAATATACTTTTACAGAATTCGTGTAAGAAGCAGGAATTGCCGTGCCAGCCTGAAGGTCGTGTGTAAAATCGGGGGATTGTGGACCCACCAGATTAACCGAATCAATGCTAACCAATCCATTACTACTATTCACTAAATCGATACTTATACTATCGGTATTTCCGATCGGATTGCTTTGGAAGTGATGACTTCCGGGTACAAATTGTAAGCCTGAGCTCTGTGGGCTAATCTCAAAAGCCGATAGTTTCGCGTTTTCAACTAGACCCTCCAGACTTAAGTCCAGACTACCATCATTGACTTCAACAGTATAGGATAATACCAAAGCGGCATAGCCTCCAACCGTATCAAAAATATCTAAGGAAGGGCGTACTAGATTTCCTTCTAAAGAAACGTTCATAACCCTGGCTCCGGTGCTGAAGTTTGGACCATAAATTTCAGCGAAATGGAGTTTGACTTCATAAGTTCCATTGGCCGTTAAGGGCACGGAATAGGCCAGGTTCGCAGCCCAACGTTCTGTCTGATAGAGTTCAGGATCGTTAGTATTGCTAATTCCGATAACCTTTGAATAAGTACTGCCATTTAAGAAATGAATATCAGCATCAAACTCAGCTCCATCCTGAGCAGTTAGAGCCGGACCTCCGCAATTCACTCGGATAGCCTCCGCAGGAAGAACCTCAGCTTTAACCGGAATCTGTAAAAAACTATTGTTGGCAATACTGTATACTTCAATGGTATCATTGACATCCGCATTTGCATTGAAGCTTAAATTAACTAATACGCTATCACCTGCTGATAAAACAAAGGGGGGACTCACCGCTGGATTGAAATTTAGTCCATTGATTCCGATTGCCCATTGGATTGAATCGATAAGAATAGCCTGTGTTCCCGAGCTGTTTTTTAAATAGAAACTTTGCTGACTAATCTGATTAGCTGCAAGCGTGCCAAAGTCAATATCGCCAGGGGCAATGAGGTTAGACTTGTTAATGGCAATTAAATTGAGTGCTTGCGGACTTCCAAAGGAGAAAACCTCCTGACTCAATAATTGGCCTCCCCCCTTCACATCAGACCCTGTTGGTAGATAAATGGTCTGGTTATTAACTATAGCCTGAGTACCATGGCGACCCGTATTAAGAGTATCTAAGTTCCTCCAGGTTCCATTACTAAGGTTCAGTGCCTGGGTAAGATTACTAGCCAGATTTGCCGAAGATTCACCACCGATTAGCAATAGTTCATCACCGATTACTGCAACAGAAGCGCCTGCTTGAGGAGATGGAATATTGTTGGTATTGGTACTCCAGGTATTGGTGTTAAAGTCAAATATATCTACCTCCGGAACGGTTCCCCCGAAGAATCCACTAAAACCAGATTTACGACCTCCAGCTGCATAGAGCTTGTCCTGAGTGATGGTGGCGTGAAAGTGATCTCTAGCCCGAGGGGCATCGGTGAGCACGGTCCAAGTATTAGTTGCCGGATCATATTCATCAAACCAGGGAACCCAACCGCTAACATGTCCATTTTGAATACCACCCAGGATGTAGAATTTCCCATTACGTACCACAGCCCCTGCACTACCCCTGCGGCGAGTAACGGGAATCTCTGGTCCTTCGTGCCATTGATCAGCCACCGGATCATAGATATAAACTCGATCAACCGGTATTTCATTAGGGAATACCCCAGTCATACCCATAAAAGCATAAATCAATCCCTCATGCTCAACAGCTTGGTAATGATGCAATTCAACGGGTGGGGCGGCCCCAACTTTCCAGGTTCCATTAATAGGATCGTAAAAATTCACATTGGCTCCATGCTCACGACCACCAATTAGCACGAACTGATCGCCTGCCTCAACATAGGATGCCTCATGTCGCCCTTGTGGACAAGAACTATGATTGCCATTAACAGTACAATTGTTTCCATCATGCAAATAAGTCCAGTCACCAGCTAAGGTGTTTGGTACGTAGTTGGCCTTAATAAAATCGTAAGTGGCATTAAAGCTGGGATCTCCTGACTCTTTACCGGCGGCAACACCAATAGCGAGAGATTCATTTGAACTGAAAATCTGATTTAAGAACGAAGGGAAACTAATTGCCCCTCCAACATTCTGAACACCGTTACCGAGGTCGATCTTGGGCTGAATCGTAGCATTCAAGGGATTGATCTCCAAAAAGAAGCTGATCTCAGGCGCAGATCCTAATCCACTTATTAGGTGGCTGGAAGAATTAAATGTTCCATTTTCTTCTACCCATACTCGAAGCTCAATACTGCCCTGATTCGCATGTGCACCGATCATGATAAAATTATCTTGATCTCCATTTCCAATGTAAAATGCCTGGTATTGGTCGGCTTGAGGGTTTCCTTGAAAAAGTGGGCCTACTAAAGCTGTTTCTATTTCAAAGGGGAGGGTGCTTGAGCTTACATTTAAACCGAATTGAAATCCATTAGTGAGGTCATTGGCATTACCTAAAGGACTTCCATTGGCGGCATTATTAAAGGATAAAAGACCTACTGCTCCTCCAGCTATAATTTCTACACTGCTATTGTCTTCATTTAGGTAGAGATTTAGATAATCATCATTCAAATTGGTCATTAAGCCGGTAAATCCTAAACCGTAAAGTCCAAATCCTGGATCACCATTCAATAAGGGATAGTCAAAAACCAAACTCAGGTTTTGCCCGTCGGTAGCATCAAGAGCAAAGGGATCCTGGGTATCCAATAGACCATCATCATCGTCATCAGGATCATTAAGATCACTTACTTTGAAGCCATTGATTAGGCTTTGATCATTATCGGTAGGAAAACTCGCTCCGCTGCAGGGATTGGTTTGATTGTCAATTTCATCAGCATTGGTATAGCCGTCATTATCCTCATCGATCGAAGCGTCATAGATACCGGAGCAATTGCTGAAATCCTGAGGCTCAAAAATGGTAATGGAGTTAGAGCCATAAGTGGCCGCCCAGATTGTTCCCGGAAAAATATCATCATCGGATTGGGCCGTAACATCTAATGGCACAGCACCAAAACCAGTCGCTAATACCGTAACATCTGAAGCGCTATTAATACTTCCCTGAGCATTAAGGCTCACCCGATAAATGTTTCCATTAAAACTTGCCGCCAATAAATCACCTTGCATGGAACCGTTGAAGTTCGATGCCCGATACTCTACCATTCCGTTGGTTGATGCCGTTATGGTAAATAGGGATAGGTCATCTACCCCAGCATTCTGGAAATCCCCTTCAATGGGTTGAGCCAAACTAGGGTCAACCGGAGGCCAATCTACCGGTAAGGTTGTATTAATATTATTCGTGACCGCAGTCCGCCACACTCCATTGGTACCACCAGAACCGTTAGCATGATCATGCGTAAAGAGTCCTGCGCCAAGGGGGTTGGCTCTAATCGGGTTAGGATGTCCTCCATAGTATCCGGCAGCATCGATAAAGTGAAGACCATCTTTATTATTCACCTTAGCATCGTTAGGACCTGGACCCGTAGATCCCGGCTCACCCGGCACCCAATTGTTCGTAGCTGTTCCGACCCCTTCGTTATCAGGATGACCTCCCCAACCCTGGTTGGCCCCGTTATCCCAGGTGTACATTCGTCCGTCATCCGTAAGGACAATGTCATAAGCATTTCTGAAACCGGCGGCATAAACTTGTACTGGTCCATTAACCACCCATTTAGCCTGATTTAATCCATCATTCCCACCAAAAGGATCATTGATATCAATACCATCATATCCGGCCTGGTTAGGATCGGTGATCCCATTTACGTTTGCCCGGGTAGGATCATCCAGCGTAGGAAGATCATAAATGTATTCCGCGCCTTGAGCATCAGTTTGGGTCGGACGAGAATTAAGGTCATTTAAATCGATCGATACGATTGCCGCTGATAGAGCATACTCGGTAATCAGAGCAAAATTATTGGAGGGAGCACCGGCATTGGTATGCCCACCAACTGCTAGGTAAAGGATGTTATTCACCTTATCCAATTGCATCCCGTTTGTCGCATGGTTCTCCTCAGAGCGTGGTAATCCCCGTACTAGATCCACGCGCTCCCACTGACTCCCATTCCAGCTAAGCTTGCTCACCATCCCCGAATTAGAATCAAGATTCTTATCCGATCCTCCGCCACCACCACCGATACGGTAGTCGCTTGAACTCACATATAATACTGGATTAATAGCGGTTCCATCCGCCAAAATACCCGTAACCTGACGCTTTATAACTGAATGTAAAGCACCATCATCATCGTGATTCTGTATCTGCTGTATGTCCAGAATGAGTTCGGTTGCAACAACAGAATAGGAAGTTGCACTCTGGCGTTGAACGGTATAGGCATATATCTCTCCACTTTGTACAGAAACATAGAGCCGACCATCGGGACCAAAATCCAAAGATGTTGGATTGGTGATGGAAACACCATTTAATCCGGTAGAACTAAAATTAACCTGAGCAAAAAGGCCAAGACTGCTCAAAAGGCAAAACAGAAGGAGGAGTATAGTTTGCTTTTTCATAGACTTCGGGGATCTTAGTTCAAAATTTGAATAAGTACCCCTAAGTGCGACTATTATTTCGACAAGCGGTTGACTTTGATAGCTTAACGGTCAGACAATTTATATTGGGCAAAGACCTATTTCACCCTTAACAATCCCTATTTTTGGGCCCTTAAGATTTTTATCAGGGACTTAAGTCTCAATGGAATAAAACTTTATCTTTGCGCCCCCTTATTTAATAATTAATTAACCGGGTCGGGAACCCTTTAACAATTAATCATGGCAACAAGAATTCGTTTGCAACGTCACGGCCGCAAAGGTCGTCCCATCTTCACAATTGTAGTAGCTGATTCCAGAGTAAAACGTGATGGTAAATACATTGAGCGTTTAGGACAGTACAACCCAAACACTAATCCTGCGACTATTGAATTAAACTTCGACAGTGCTTTGGATTGGGTTATGAAAGGTGCACAGCCCAGTGATACTGCGCGTGCCATTCTTCGCTACAAAGGTGTAATGATGAAAAAACACCTTTTGGAAGGTGTACGCAAAGGTGCTTTTGATGAAGCAGAAGCAGAAAAGCGTTTTGAAGCTTGGTTGGAAGAAAAGGTCGGCAAAATCGACGCGAAGAAAGAAGGCTTAAGCAAGGCCAATGAAGAGGCTAAAGCCAAAGCATTAGAAGCTGAAAAAGCAGTTAAGGAAGCGCGTATCGCTGTAGAGGCGGAAGCTGAGGTTGAAGCAGAAGCTCCCGCAGAAACTGAAGTTGAAGCTGAAGTTGAAGCTAGCGCAGAAGAAGCTACCGAAGAAGCTCCAGCAGAGGAGGCTTCTGAGGAAACCGAAGGCTAGAAAATGCGCATTGATGATTGCTTTCAGTTAGGGCACATCAGCAGATTGCACGGCTTTAAGGGAGAGGTAATAGCAGTATTTGATACAGACCGCCCGGAAGCCTACGAAATATTGGAATCAGTTTTTCTCGAAAATCGAGGGGAACTGATTCCTTTTTTTATTGAGGGTCTTAGCCGCAATTCCAAGGGTCATTTTATACTGAAATTTGAAGAAGTAGAGGACGAGCCAACCGCTCAATCGCTGGTTGGAAATAAACTTTGGCTCCCACTGGAAATTCTCCCTCCACTTGAAGGCAAGAACTTCTATTTCCATGAGGTGATTGGATTTAAGCTTTTTGACGCGGATAATGAAGTGGGTATTATAGAGGAAGTTCTCGACAATAGCGCACAACCTCTCTTTAAAGTAAGGGGTAGTAAGGATCAAGAAATACTAATCCCTGCGGTAGACGAGTTCATTTTAGAAGTAAATCGAGAAGAAGCTCGAATTAGCTTGAAGTTACCTGATGGTCTTCTAGAGCTTTTCTGAGATGTCAGCCAAAATCTCCCCTTTTCAATTTAAAAGATTTCAAATTGCGCATGATCGTTCAGCCCATCGGGTAGGAACGGATGCCATACTATTAGGGGCCTGGGCCAAGGCTGAAAATCCAAGCCGCATTCTGGATTTTGGCAGTGGTAGCGGCATCCTAAGTTTGATCATGGCCCAACGCTTTCCCCAAGCCAAAATCTGGGGTATTGAAATAGATCAGGAATCCTGGAGACAGAGCGAAGAAAACCGTCTGGCCAGTTCATTCTCCAACCAAATTGAGTTTCTGAATATCGATCTGCTTGATTTTAATCCGATTGAGAAATTTGATTTCATAATCAGTAATCCTCCCTACTATTCAGAGGAGATCTTAGCACCCGACGAGCGCAGGGCCAGAGCCCGTAGTATAGATTTTGAGGGTTTTTACAAATGGCTGAAGAAGCTCAATGCAATCTTAAGTGATTCGGGTACTCTCAAACTCATTCTGCCCTACTCATTCTGGACCAGTCAAAACAATGCCTTTGAAGATATTGGTCTATTTGCCGAGGAAATATGCCTAGTAAAACACAAACCAGGAGGAGCCTACAAACGAGTACTTCTATCCCTGGATAAAGATGAAAGAAGTGCTGTGGTATCTAAGCTTGATCTTTATAGAAATGAGGGGCATTTGCACAGGAGTGATGCTTTTCAGGCCCTAGTTGAAGAATTGCTTCTTGACCACTAATCCCGGAATCGAAAACCACAAATCCTAAGCGATCGAAATCAATATCCCTGATAAGGCACCTCCCTTTCGGTAAAGGAAATTCCATACTCGGCTAACTCTTCAAGCATAGGCTGGTAAATCTCTTTGCTGATTGGAATTTGAACTCCGGGAGTATGGATATCACCATTCAGAATATGTCTTACGGCAATAGCTAACGGTAAGCCTACGGTGCGAGCCATGGCAGTCTCTTTGCTGTTTTTACCAAGGGTAACCATAGAAGATTCGATCATTCGATCTTCTCCATTTAGGCGGTATCCGAACTTGTGGAACATCACAATCATATCCTTTTCATCCTCCCTCAATGTCCACTTCGACTCTAATATTTTCTGCAGCACCTGAGCTGGTGTAGGTTGGACCATATCAATCCTGGTATCGCTAAACAATCCCAGCCATTCTAATTTGGCCATAAGATCACTGTCCTGCGGAATTTGCAGATAGTGCATCAACTTTAGCTCTACGGAATCCTTGGGATTGTAGGCCAGGAAAAGATTGGTGAAATCGCGATAGGTCATTTCCGGATCTACCTCTAAGCGATAAGAATCATCTGTCATTCCCAATTTCACAAAAACATCCCAGGCCCTGCAAAATCCCGGGCGCCTAAAAGTTCCCCGATAAATAGTAGGAATATCATGCAGCCCATACACCTCCCGATATTTCAAGGAATCGCGATTAGCATAACCCTCAAAACGACCGTAGCCTTCAATCTCAATTAATTCGGTACGACGAAAGAGACGGTGATAAGGGATGTACTTGTATTTACCTTCCTGTATAAACTTAACGGCACCACCGGAACCTGCTAAAACAACATTTCTTGGATTCCAGGTGAACTTATAGTTCCATGGGTTATCATCATTCTCCGGAGCCACTAAGCCCCCGGTGAAACTCTCAAAAAGAAGCATCTCCCCCCCTGCTTCACGAATCTCATCAAGTACTTTCATAGCGCTTAGATGATCAATTCCCGGATCTACACCGATCTCATTGATTAAAACCACTCCGGCCTCCCTGGCTCGTTCATCCAGGGCCTTCATCTCTTCATTAATGTAGGAGGCGGTAAGCATATGCTTACCCAAGGCAATGCAGTCTACAGCTACTGGGATATGCATATGAGCCGGAAGCATGCTTACCACAACATCTGCTTTTGATATGGCATTCACCCGACTTATCTCATCAGTTACATCAAAACTTACTGCTTCCATTCGAGGGTGATTCCCTGCTTTCTCTTGAGCTAATTCGAGGCTCTGATCAGCAATGGTTAAATACCAATCTTCGCTTTCACTGTGGTTTTTAATGTACTCTACAAAAGAGTAAGTAGATCTTCCGGCTCCGATGAGAAGGATGTTTTGCATGAGGTGAATTTGGCCGACAAATTTATAATTATCGGGCTGCGCCCTACCTTTGATCAAATTTTTCTGGAATGCCCTTTTGGCAAAGAATCTTCATTGTTCTAATTGTACTTCAGCAAGTATCGCAGGCTCAGACTATTCTGATGTTTGAGGATCAAACTAAAAACGGATTTAAATTGGTTGTAAATAACTACCTCCAAAATGAAACCGACCTCCCCAAACTTAATCTGCAAAACATTCCTAGCGGAGAACCTGACTTGCTCATCATTTTAAAAGATAGCACCATAATCCGCCGCAAATTACCTGAGCTGGAAACAGGGATTCATAAATATGTTATTTATCGGGATTATAAAGGCAAAGTGCGCCTGCGCTACAGAGGCATTTATAACGACTTAGGCCAGTCGGCAATCATGTTCGATTATTCCGAACACAAAGAATGGTCGACCGTCAATCCGCAGGACGACCAAATTGCTTTGAATGACAGTAGCTCTCAATATCAAAGCTGGCTTAAAGAGGAAGAATTACTAAGCTCGACTAAACCTATTGACAGCGTACAAAGCAGCTCCGTGGCGATAGTTGATAGCACTCCGGTAAACCACATTGCACTGCAAGAAACGAGCTCTGATTCCTCTGCTGTAATCCCTGTACAACCAGATGTTAAGGAAGAGATTGTTGCCGAAATCCCAAATCCAACAGATAGCCTGGTCATTTCGGATTCGCCTATCGCCAGTACCCTCGTGATAAATGAAACGAATTCTAAGGACAGCATAAAAACGCTTGATTCACAAGCTAAACCACAGGAGATAGCAAAACCTCTGGCAAACACGAATCCTTATGATGAATTCAAGAAGAAATTTGACGCGAGTGACTTCGAGTTTGATAAGCTGCAAATGGCTTCTGCTTACAATGAAAGTCAAAAAGTGAATCTGTCTGAAGCGATCGAAATACTGAAAGGATTAAAATACGATCAGAGTAGACTTAGTTTTCTTGCTAGTCTTTACTCAAAGCAAGAACATCTCAAAGGTTCAGTAAATGAACTGATCAATTGTTTGGACTATGATTTAAGCAAACAAGAAGCAAAAAACATCCTTAAATAATGAAAGTCAAATCAATAATTAGCACCGTCGGAATACTTGGATCAGTTGCCGTTATTGCTGGTGCCCTTGGTGCTCATGCTCTTAAGGAAGTGTTAAGCCCAGAGCAGATCGATAGCTTCAATACAGCGGTGCGCTACCAGATGTGGCATACCTTAGGCATCTTAACATTGGTTTTTCTTAAGGATCACATCACCAATACAAAGCTAATTTTTAGACTTTGGCTCCTAGGAGTAATTCTTTTTTCGGGAAGTATTTATCTTCTTAACCTTGATGAATTAATTAATATAAATTTATCATTTCTAGGACCTATTACACCCTTAGGCGGATTGAGCTTGATAGCAGGTTGGATCGCTTTGCTTATAGGGGCCCTAAGAAAAAAGTAGATTTTACTTAGTGTACTTTTTACGCTTTTATTTTGAGGTTTTTTAATGATAAAAATCAGATGAAAAGCCCATGATTAGTCTTAATTTTGTCCTCAAATAATTGCTGATCAAAATTAAGCACTATGAGTTTCAAAGAAGTGAGACCAGCTCAGGATTCCCTGGAGCGTTACGGAATTAAAAATGCCGACGCAAAGTGGAACCTCTCCCCACATGATCTTGAACAAATCACTGTAGACCTGGGTCTGGGTGATATTGCAGACAATGGAGCTTTGTCGATCGACACCGGTAAATTCAAAGGTCGTTCTCCTAAAGATCGTTTCATCGTAAAAGATGATATCACCAAAGATGCCGTTTGGTGGGGCAATATCAATATGCCTTTTGAACCAGAGCACTTTGGTAGCTTAAAAGGGAAACTGGCAGACTACCTCAGCGGTAAGCAAGTTTTCGTTCGCGATGTTTATGCTATCGCTGATGAGCGCTACCGGATCAAAATCCGTGTAGTTACCGAATTACCATGGTCTAACATGTTTGTTTACAACATGTTCCTTCGTCCAAGCGAAGAAGAGTTAAAAGACTTCGAACCTGATTGGGTAGTTCTTAATGCACCTGGTTTTATGGCTGACCCTGAGGTTGACCATACCCGTCAGGCGAACTTCGCCATCCTAAACTTCACGGATCAAATGGCGATCGTTGGTGGTACAGGCTATACCGGAGAAATCAAGAAAGGAATATTCTCGGCCCTCAATTTCATTTTACCTCATCAAAAAAATGTTCTTAGCATGCACTGTTCCGCCAATGTTGGAAAGGAAGGTGACACTGCTCTTTTCTTTGGGCTCTCTGGTACCGGAAAAACCACTCTTAGTGCAGATCCTCACCGTAAGTTAATTGGTGATGATGAGCACGGATGGACTGAAGATCATGTAATCTTCAACTTCGAAGGTGGTTGTTACGCAAAGGCGATTGATCTCAGCGAGGAGAAAGAACCCGATATCTACCGTGCAATTAAGAAGGGGGCTATCCTTGAAAACATCATATTTAAGGAAGGTACCAATGAAGTAGATTATGCAGATAGTTCTAAAACCGAGAATACTCGGGTGAGTTATCCCATCTACCACATTGACAATATCGAAAGCCCCTCCATCGGAAGAAATCCTAAAAATGTATTCTTCCTAACCTGTGATGCATACGGAGTATTACCTCCTATCTCAAAGCTAACTCCAGGTCAGGCTGCTTTCCACTTCATTAGTGGTTACACTGCCAAAGTAGCTGGAACTGAAGAAGGTATTGTAGATCCGGAAGTTGCTTTTTCAGCTTGTTTTGGAGCACCTTTCATGCCATTACATCCTACCAAGTACGCCGACATGCTTAGCGATAAAATGCAAAGCTCTGGTGCCAATGTTTGGTTAGTGAACACCGGATGGTCTGGTGGACCTTATGGAATTGGTGAGCGAATGAGCCTTAAATATACCCGTGCACTAATTACTGCTGCATTGGAAGGTGCTTTAGACAATGTAGATTACCGCACTCACGAAGTGTTTGGTTTAGCAATGCCTACAACTTGTCCAGAGGTTCCGGATGATATCCTATTCCCTCGTAACACTTGGGAAAATAAGGATGACTACGATCGTACCGCTAATGAATTAGCGAAAAAATTCTTGAAGAATTTTGATAAGTTCTCTGACTATGCTAGTGATGAAATCATGGCCGGTGCGCCTAAGGTTTCCGCTAACGTAGGTTAGTAATCTTACCAGAGCGAAATACAGAACCCGATCTCGCTAAGAGGTCGGGTTTTTTATTGCTCAAATTTTAAATCAGGCCTGTTCTCGTTATAAAAGCTTTCTAATTGATATTTTCGTGTGCTGATAGGGATGAATAGAACTGCAAAAACCATTAACCACTCTGGTTGGGTATTAATGATCGCTGGATTGGTATTAGTTTTTCTACCAGAGCAAATCGCTTTGTTTTTCTGGAAAGATACCGTCGCCGACTTTTGGCTTCGCACCCTAGGCTACTTCATGTTTATCGAAGGCCTGATATCCTACAAGAGTAGCTTTTACAACGTGGATGGTTTGTATCGCTGGATTATCAACTACCGGATGTTACAACCCGCCTTTTTCACTACCCTCTTGATTGTAGATTTCGCAAACCCGGGACTCATGCTTTATTCTACTATTGAGTTAATCCTCGGGATATATAGTTTCCTGGCTTTTAAACAGGATAATCTCTAGAGTAAATCATTAGCCAGATTGGCTAATTCTGACCGCTCCCCTTTCTCTAGCAGAACATGAGCAAATAGTTTATTCCCCTTGATCTTATCAATAAGGTAGCTCAGGCCATTCGATTGTTCGTCGAGATAGGGTGTATCAATCTGATTCACATCACCAGTGAAGATGAATTTCGCATTCTCTCCCGCACGGGTTATAATAGTTTTCACTTCATGAGGAGTAAGGTTTTGAGCCTCATCAACAATGAAAATCACATTAGAAAGACTGCGACCTCGAATATAAGCTAGAGGGGTTACCAGAAGCTTTTCAGAATTCACCATTTCATCAATCTGCTTGTACTCCTTGTCCTGCTCGTTAAATTGGTTCTTGATGAATTTCAAATTATCCCAAAGCGGTTGCATGTAGGGATTAATCTTTGCTTTCATATCACCAGGCAAGTATCCGATATCTTTATTGCTAAGTGGCACTATAGGTCGAGCCAGGTAAATCTGCTTGAAGTCCCGACGTTGTTCGAGGGCACCGGCAAGGGCTAGTAAGGTTTTACCAGTTCCGGCTACCCCACTTAGCGTAACTAATTTAACTTCGGGGTTCGCAATAGCATGTAAGGCAAAGGCCTGCTCTGCATTACGGGGTTTTATACCATAAAAGCTCTTCTTTTCAATTTGATCCAGACTCTCCGTATGCGCATTGTAAAAAGAAAGAGTACTGCTTTTACTAGCCTTTAAAATATAGAAGTGGTTGTTCTTTTTACTGAAATCAGGATAATCCTTCTCCACTTTTTCAATGGGAAGACTCTTCTTTTTGTATAGGGTATCAATTAAGGTCTGGTCGAAATCATCCACATTGGTTTTACCGGTATAAAGAGATTCCACGTCCTTAATCTTTCCGGTCTCATAATCCTCTGCTGTAATGTTAAGTGCTTTGGCTTTGAGTCTTAGATTGATATCCTTAGTTACCAGTATCACCTTTCGGTCAGGCTCTGCCCCAGCCATGTTCAAAGCGGCATTGAGAATCTTGTGGTCATTTTTCCCTGCTCCAAAAATGCGTTGGGCATCTTCTCCCTGACCGCGGGTATCCATAATCACCTTAAAGTTTCCTTTGCTACCGCCATTTAAGGAAATCCATTCATTTATATTCTGCTCGCCCGCCTTTCGATCTAAAAGACGAATGAACTGTCTCGCTTCGTAATTCTTGGTATCACTGCCCTTTTTAAACTCATCGAGTTCTTCCAATACGGTTATCGGGATAGCCACATCATGCTCATCAAAATTCATTATTGAATTGTGATCAAAAAGGATCACCGATGTATCCAAAACAAAGACCTTACACTCCTTTTTGGCGCGCTTAGTAGTTCTTTTAGTAGCGGTGGCTTTTGTGGTTTTGGAGGGAGTGCTGCCCTGGGTAGAGGCTTTAGCTTTTGCAGGCATAAAAGAATTTTAGCTTTTAAACTTCTACAAGTTAAATAAGCCCCTGAACTCTTTCACCAAAGACCATGATCTTCTATTCACAAAAATCACGATCGCCTGTTGAAAAAATCAAAACACTTCTCGGGCAATACTTGCTATATTGTCTGGCCTACCCATGCTGTAAAAGTGAATGGCTGGCGCTCCAGCAGCTTTTAGCTCCTTGGCTTGTTGAATACCCCACTCTATACCCACCTGGCGCACTTCAGGATTGTCCTTACAAGCCACTACTGCTTTTACCAGGTCATCAGGCAAGTCTACTTTGAAAAAATGCGGTAAAAAGCTTAGGTGCTTCTTTGTGCTTATTGGTTTAATGCCTGGAATTATTGGCACAGTGATGCCTGCCTTGCGACAAAGCTCAACGTAGTCGAAGTATTTTTGATTATCGAAAAAGAGTTGGGTAACAATATAGTCAGCCCCCGCATCTACTTTGCGCTTTAAGTGCTCAATATCATTGTTTAAACTAGGCGCTTCATAGTGCTTTTCCGGGTATCCCGCCACGCCTATCGCAAAGTCCGTTTTGCCCGCATTCTGCAATTCATCATCCAGAAAGCGACCTTCATTCATATTTCGAATCTGAGCTACCAAATCCCTGGCATATTTGTTCCCATCGGCCTCTGGAGCGAAGAACTGCTCATTCTTCATGCTATCTCCCCGAAGAGCCAAAACATTGTGAATCCCGAGAAAGTCGAGATCGATAAGCGCATTCTCTGTGTCTTCCTTTGTAAAGCCGCCACAAAGGATATGGGGAACCGTATCCACTTTATAGCGGTATTGTAATGCCGCGCAAATTCCAACCGTACCCGGACGCTTTCTTACCGTTTTTTGCTCTAAAAGTCCATTTGACAATCGCTTATATATTACCTCTTCCCGATGGTAGGTAACATTAATAAAGGGCGGTTTAAACTCCATCAAAGGGTCAATCACCTCATATATGTCTTCAATCTTTTGCCCTTTGAGCGGAGGTAATATTTCGAAGGAAAACAAGGTATCCTTCGCCGCTTCAATATGTTCGGTAACTTTCATTCTAGTAATTCAAATTTGGTCGAAGCCACTTCTCCGCTTCATCAATAGTGATACCTCTTCTTCTCGCATAATCTTCTACCTGATCTCGATCTATTTTACCCAGCCCAAAATATTTGGCTTGAGGATGGGCGAAGTAATAACCAGAAACACTAGCGGCAGGATTCATAGCCAGGCTCTCGGTTAGCTCCATGCCAATTTCTTCCGCTGCTAACAGTTTAAAAATGGTTGTCTTTTCCAGGTGATCCGGACAGGCAGGATAACCGGGTGCTGGACGAATGCCTTGATAGGATTCTGAAATCAATTCATCATTGCTGAAGTCTTCGTTTTCCGCGTAGGCCCAGTGCTTTGTACGCACCTGCTCATGTAAATATTCTGCTGCCGCTTCAGCTAGTCTATCGGCGAGGGCCTTTAAAAGAATTGAAGAATAATCATCATGAGTAGCTTCAAATTCAGTGAGCTTTTTTTCAATTCCTAATCCCGCACAAACTGCAAAACACCCCACATGATCATCTTTCGGAGCGATCAGATCGGCCAGAGCAATATTGGGGGCTCCCTTGGCTTTTTGAGTTTGTTGTCTTAAGGTGAAGAACGCATCTATCGGTTTACCTCCTTCAAAGAGTTGAATATCGTCAGTTCCCTTGCGTTCGGCCTCCCAAATTCCAAAAACACCTTTAGCCTGCAGCCATTCCTCTTCTACGATCTGTTTGAGCATTTGCTGGGCATCAGCATACAGCTTTGTGGCTTCTTCTCCCACCACTTCATCTTTCAATATTCTTGGAAACTTACCGTGTAATTGCCAGGTCTGGAAAAAAGGAGTCCAGTCAATATATCTGGAAAGGACTGCAAGATCAAAAGTGATTGGGCTTTGGCGACCTAGTTTTTTAGGCTTGGATATGGCTCCAGAACCAAAATCTAATCGCCAGGCATTATCTCTAGCCTCCCCGATTGAAAGCAGCTTTTTAGAACGAGCCCGATTCAAATAACCTTCCCGTAACTTGGTGTATTCCTTCGCTAGGTCCGATTTAAACTTGGGCCTTGCGGACCTATTGGCCAAGGTCTGCGCCACCGGAACACTCCGACTCGCATCATTTACGTGCACTACGATATTTGAGTATTCAGGAAAAATCTTCACCGCTGTATGCGCACGGGAAGTAGTAGCTCCTCCAATCATTAATGGAAGATCCATGGACTCGCGTTCCATTTCTCGGGCCACTTCAATCATTTCGTCCAGCGATGGTGTAATCAAGCCACTCAGTCCGATTAAGTCTACATCCTCGGCATTGGCAGTTTCTAAAATCTTTTGCAAAGGCACCATCACACCAAGGTCAACTATTTCGAAATTGTTGCAGGCCAAAACCACTCCAACAATGTTTTTCCCAATGTCGTGGACATCTCCCTTAACCGTGGCCAACAATATTTTGCCCTTTTTCTGAGCTCCTGGGCTGGCCGCTTTTTCGGCCTCCAAATAGGGTTCTAAATAGGCCACTGCCCGTTTCATTACCCGAGCTGATTTCACAACTTGAGGGAGAAACATCTTACCGGATCCAAAAAGATCACCTACTACATTCATCCCATCCATTAGAGGTCCTTCTATCAAACCCAGAACCTTGTCAAACTGAGGACGCGCCTCTTCTACATCCTCTTCGATATAGTCTACAATGCCTTTAACCAATGCATGCTCGATCCGCTTGGCAACAGGTGCCTCCCGCCAGCTAAGATCTTTTTCTTTAGACTTTGCATTACCCTTAACGGTTTCTGCAAAATCCAATAGTCTTTCCGTGGCATCATCCCTACGATCTAACAATACATCTTCTACCCTTTCCAGTAACTCCTTGGGGATTTCCTCATATACCTCCAACATTGTTGGGTTTACAATTCCCATATCCATCCCATTCTGGATTCCATGATATAAGAAGGCAGAATGCATCGCCTCGCGTACTAGCTGATTTCCTCTAAAACTGAAGGAAACATTACTCACCCCACCGCTGACTTTCGCTCTGGGTAGATTATCCTTTATCCATTTGGTTGCTCGAAAGAAGTCAAGAGCATTTAAACGATGCTCCTCTATTCCGGTAGCAACCGGAAAAATGTTTGGATCAAAAATGATATCCTCAGGTGGAAAGGAGAGTTGCTGAGTTAGAATCTTATAAGAGCGTTCGCAAATCTCAATCCTCCGCTCATAAGTATCGGCTTGTCCCTCTTCATCAAAGGCCATCACAATCACCGCCGCACCATAGCGACGTACCAACTTCGCTTGACGAATAAACTCCTCTTCACCTCCTTTGAGGCTAATGGAGTTTACCACCGATTTACCTTGAACGCACTTGAGGCCCGCTTCGATAATCTCCCACTTAGAAGAATCGATCATTATTGGAATCCGGGCGATATCCGGTTCAGCAGCAATGAGATTTAGGAACTTCACCATGGCAGCTTTACCATCGAGCATTCCTTCATCCATATTGACATCAAGGATTTGCGCTCCACCTTCTACCTGATCGCGCGCAACCTCAAGCGCCTCGTCGTAAAGATCCTCTTTGATTAAGCGCAAGAACTTTCTGGAACCAGTAACATTGGTACGCTCCCCAATATTCACAAAATTGGTTTCACCGCTGATATTCAGGGGCTCTAATCCTGATAGCTTCATGAAATTAGGGCTAGTTTGGGAGGTTGATAATCCTTTACCAGTTCCGCAATTTGTTTAATATGTTCAGGGGTGGTACCGCAACATCCTCCAATTACATTAACCAGATTCTGGTCGACGTACTCCTTAATTAATCCGGCCATTTCCTCCGGACCCTGATCATATTCGCCAAAAGCATTAGGCAATCCGGCATTGGGATGAGCCGAAACTGCAAACGGAGATTTACGATGCAGGATTTGCAAATAGGGTCGTAACTGATCTGCACCCAATGCGCAGTTTAGACCGATAGATAATAAGGGCACATGGCTAATGCTGGTTAAAAATGCCTCTGTGGTCTGACCCGATAAAGTCCGACCGGATGCATCAGTGATAGTACCCGATACCATTATGGGATAATCCTGCCCTAGCTCCTCAAATAATTCCTGCAGGGCAAAAAGAGCTGCTTTCGCATTTAAAGTATCGAATACTGTTTCTACTAAAATAATATCAGCTCCACCGCGAATGAGGGCCTGGGCTTGCTCTTTGTAGTTTTCGGCCAGCGTATCGAAATCTATCGCACGATACCCCGGGTTGTTCACATCGGGGCTAAGACTCGCAGTTCGGTTTGTTGGCCCCATCGAACCTGCAACAAGACGAGGTTTGCCTGGATCCTTTGCGCTAAACTCCAGAGCAGCTTCCTTTGCAAGTCGAGCAGCTGTTTCATTTAATTCAGGCACCAAATCCTCCATGTGGTAATCAGCCATGGAGATTCGGGTGCTATTAAAAGTATTCGTCTCAATAATATCGGCCCCAGCGGCGAGATACTCACGATGTATATCCCTGATTATATCGGGTTGTGTTAGACTCAATAGGTCGTTGTTCCCCTTTAAATCATGTGGGAAATCTTTAAACCGTTCTCCACGATAATCTGCTTCCTGCAGCTTATGCCTCTGGATCATGGTTCCCATAGCGCCATCCAAAACAAGGATGCGCTCCTCCATCAATTTTAAAATCCCTTCTTTGGTCATAGTTTCATTTACTAAGACCTATCCAGAAAAAAGAGATGATAAGGATTTGTGCGTAGACGAATCTTATCTATCCTCGGCTTTTCCGAGGTGGGAATTAGCACCCGCCCTAAGGGGTTGCTAAGACATCTACGGGCCCAATCCCTCCGTCTTTCTGGATAAGTGATGACAAATGTAAGAGTGGAAATCTAATGAAGCAAGTCTTTTGGCTCAGCAATCCAATTTGCTGGCAAATCCTCCTTTCGCTTGTAAGTGTACTGATAGAAAAAACGACTGCCTTCTGGTCCGGCCACTTCCTCCTTTAAAATTCTACCTAGTAATTCTTCCCTTTCAAAATCAAACCAGGACTTATCATACTTAACCATGAGAACCGGTCGCTCTTTTCCACTTACATCCAGCTTAAGCTCGCATTTCTCACTCAGAGCTTTTAGGGTGTAAGTATTTGCATAAGGGCGATAGCTAATTTTATCAGGAGTTTGGGATGAACTAAATCTTCGATAGTCAAGTCCATAAGGATTGTGAGAATTTGCCCTCGCCCAGCCCTTACCCTTTTGCAACAGGAAGAACCAGGGTTGAATAAGGATGGAGAAAATATCCTTATACTCAAATTGAGGAAGGCTTTTTATCTGTCCTTGCCAATCGAATTCCAAATGAAAGGCCCTACTCTTCCCAGTTGGGCCTTCCACTCGAATGCGCACATCATGAAGGTAATTCCTCTGTTCCACTGAATCCAGATAGATAAAGGGCAGATAATTAATCTGATACCAGGTATTGTAATAGGTGCTATAGCTGGGAACATATTCATAAGCGGAATCGAAGACCATAAAAAGCACATCGAGCAAATTGGGCCCATTGCGCTTTTCTTCTTCATGCACTTCAGAATAATGGTCTAGTACCAAAGCCCCATCGAAGCCTTGATTTATCATTTCAGCCCTTAACTGATTAAAATCGGTATCGTACCCACTAATTATTTCTGACCCTCCCAGCACCACGGGACCCTTTAGACTTCCGGGGTGGTCATATACCTCAGCTCTGCTCGAATAAGAAGGACTATAGAGCTGATCTTTGGATACCGCGGGAACAGACTCAAAAGTCCGGCAGGAAGTAATTGAAATCGAAAAGCTTAAAAAGAGTAAAAGCCCTACCCGATGGCCACGGAAAGTCCACTTGAAAAGAGTACAGAGTTTTCGCATTTCCAGTTTTCAGATTTAAAACAAAGGTTAGGCCATAATTAAGCTTGGGGCGTGCTTTGCGCAGATGGAAATTTTTCTACATTTGCCGCCTGAGTGGAAAAATTTGGCTGATTGCAACCACCAAAAAAAATGCTAAACCAGATTAGCGTAAGCGATTAGCCTTCTTGATACTCATACTCTAACCCTTAAAGAAGTCTATGTCTTACCTATTCACCTCTGAGTCCGTATCCGAAGGACATCCCGATAAAATCGCCGATCAAATTTCTGATGCCATTTTGGATCACTTTTTAGCTTTTGATCCCAATTCAAAAGTGGCTTGCGAAACCCTGGTTACTACCGGACAGGTAGTATTAGCCGGAGAGGTTAAGTCTGAAACCTATTTAGACCTTCAACAAATCGCCCGGAACGTGATCAATAAGATTGGTTACACCAAAAGCGAGTACATGTTTGAGGGAAATTCATGTGGGATATTATCAGCTATCCACGAGCAAAGTCAAGATATTAATCAAGGAGTTGATCGCGGAAACCTAGAAGAACAAGGAGCTGGAGATCAGGGAATGATGTTTGGCTATGCGACTAATGAAACAGAGAACTATATGCCTTTGGCTCTTGATCTCAGCCACAGAATTTTACAGACTCTGGCCGACTTACGTAGAGAAGGAAATGAAATTAAATACTTAAGACCTGATGCCAAGGCGCAGGTTACAATAGAATACAATGATGATCACAAACCGGTACGCATAGATGCTATTGTGATTTCCACTCAACATGACGATTTCGTTACCGCTAGTGATCAGGTAAATCAAGATCAAGCGGATCAGGAAATGCTTGATCAGATTCGTCATGATATCATTAACATTCTCATCCCAAAGGTAAAGGCTCAACTCGGTACTGATCTACAGGCCTTGTTCGGAGATGATATCAAATACCACATTAATCCAACTGGTAAGTTTGTGATTGGCGGGCCGCATGGTGATGCCGGGCTCACTGGCCGCAAGATTATTGTTGACACCTACGGTGGAAAAGGTGCCCATGGTGGAGGTGCCTTTAGTGGTAAAGACCCGAGTAAGGTGGACCGATCTGCTGCATACGCTGCGCGCCACATTGCTAAAAACCTGGTAGCAGCAGGAGTGGCTGATCAAATTCTAGTTCAGGTTTCCTATGCCATTGGCGTTGTAGAACCTATGGGGGTATTTGTAGACACTTATGGTTCCTCCAAAGTTGCTTTAAGTGATGGTCAGATTGCCGCTAAGGTGAAGGAGCTCTTTGATCTTCGTCCCGGTCTTATTGAAAAGAATTTAAAACTGCGCAATCCTATCTACTCGCGCAGCGCTGCCTATGGACATATGGGGCGTACCAATGAAATAGTTAAGGCTGAATTCAGTCGCCCCAATGGTACCGGTACCGAAAGCAAAGAGGTAGAAGTAGAGCTCTTTACCTGGGAGAAATTAGACCGGGTTGATGATGTTAAGGGGGTTTTTGGTTTGGGGTAATTGGTAGTTGGTAGCTTGTAGCTTGTAGCTAGTAGTTGGTAGCTGGTAGTTGGTAGTTGGTAATGCCTAAGAAGTTTTAGTGCGAACAAAAAAAGAACCGAGATTGAGTATTCCTCATCTCGGTTCTTAGCTTTTAAACCCCTTTCGGTAGTCTATATTTCTAGGTGTACTTCCCTGAATAAGGTTGACCGTTTCTAGGTTAGTAATTCATGATTAAAGATAGTGAGTCTCTTTGGCGTATGATGGGTCAAGAGAGTCGCTTCAAATTCTATTGGACTTTTCTTACCAATATGATTGTGTGGTCTATAATGGTTGTAGTGGAAAACTGCTTTGCTAAGCATCTTTCTAAGTTGGTTATAGTCTTTAGGATGCCAGTGCGCTAGGTACTCTTCTTTAATGGTACGGTTGATGCGTTCGGCATAAGCATTATCCTGTGCACTTGTGGCCATACTGATGGCGGAGCCCTGATCTTTTAGCAACTGTACATATGCACGGTAAGTATATTGACTCCCTCGATCAGAATGATGGATTCTGGGAGGTGGATGTTGCTTAAGTGCCCTCTTTAATGCCTGGAGATTGGCGGTAGCCCGCATGTGATCGGTAAGGTAGTAGCCTACAATCTTCTTGGTATACACATCAATGATAAAGGTGGCGTAATAAAACCGATTCCCAATCCGGATATAGGTAATATCACTCTGCCATACCTGTGAAGGTCCATCTAGGGTGAGCCCCTGAATAAGGTTCGGGTAGAACTTCTTTGCGGCATAAGTAGTTCTGCGGTAGTTCTTACTCCGCTTTAAACGATACCCTAAATCCATCATCATCTCAATAAAGCGATCACGGCCAATAAAGTCAGGTTGTAAACTGTCATACATCTTCTTAACCCCACAGCCCGGGTGTTCTTTGCGTAGATCATCAGCTTCTATGATCAGCTGCGCTACACGTTCATCAAAAGCCCGTTGTCTCTGCTGGTACTGCAGAACAGCTTGCTTACTGATGCGTACTTCGCGGTAGAGTGCATTTAAAGAATAACTCATTTGCTCTTGCCGCTCGCGGAACCTTTGGAGTGTGGGGTGGCGAAGTTTTTTTTGATATCGATTTTCAGATCCTCCTTAGCCACCTCCATCATCGTTTCCAAATAATCGATCTGGATCTGTTTACGACCCAAGGCCGCTTCTAACTCCTTAATCTTCTTCTCTAAATCCTTGACTTTGGATTGGCTGCTGGACTGTTTCTCCACGACTCGATAACCTTCTTGGTTAAAGGTAGAGTATTTATAAATCCACGTGTAAATCGTAACATTAGAAATCCCGTGAAGACGCTCTAACTGAAGCACACTGAACTTACCCGACTCAAAGTCCTTAACAATGGAACGTTTAAACTCTTCACTGTAATGCCGGTGCTTTCGGATTGATTGTACATTCGCTTTCATAGTTGACAACATTTAATGTGGTCAACCTATATCAGGTACGTACAAGGTTCTAGGTTCTAAATTCTATGCTCTGGCTTCTAGGCCCCCATCAAAACTTAAGCATCCACCCATAAGGGTCGGCAGCTTTTCCACTGCGTAATTCCGTTAATTCCTTCTTGATGCGCATCGCATAACCATCTTCGGGGGTAGCAATATTGAAATCGGTCCCTCGGAAGCCAATCATGTTTATGGGGCTGATCACAGCAGCAGTCCCCATTCCAAAGGCTTCCTGTAGGCGTCCTTCCTTAGCGGCAGTGATTACCTCATCCACTTTAACCCGTCTTTCCTCAACCTTCACAATATCCCGATCTCTCAGGAGGGTAAGGATGCTGTCTCGGGTAATTCCGGCAAGAATACGATCACTAAGAGGAGGAGTAATAAAAGTATCATCTATGATAAAGGCAATATTCATAGTACCCGACTCTTCTACCAATTCATGATTGGCGTGATCTGTCCAAATTACCTGAGTGTAGCCTTCTTGACGTGCCTGATCTGTAGCATAAAATGCACCGCCATAATTACCAGCACATTTGGTTGATCCTACGCCCCCGCTAGCACTGCGGGTATAGGTCTCTTCTACCTTCACCTTTACATCGCCGGCATAATAAGGTCCTACCGGAGAAGTGATTATACAGAAGATGAATTTCTCAGAAGGCCGAGCTGCTACGAACTCGGAACTTCCGAACATAAAAGGACGTAGATATAGAGAGTGATTTTCCGCCTTTGGAACCCACTCGCGATCAATATCCACCAAGGCCTTAATTCCTTCAACAAACCACTCTTCCGGAAACTCTGGCATAAACATCCTACGTGCCGAGTGATTCAGGCGTTTGGCGTTCGCCTCTGGTCTGAAAATACCAATTTCACCATCCTCCATATAATAAGCCTTCTGACCTTCGAAAATAGCTTGGCCATAGTGCAAGGTGTGCATGGCAGGCGTAAAGCTAAGTGGTCCATAAGGCTTAATCTCTGGTTCAGACCAGGACCCATCGCTGTATTCGGCAATCAACATGTGATCGCTGAATTGAGTCCCAAAAACCAGATTAGAAAAGTCAACATCATTAATGCGTGACTGAGTGGTTTTGGTAATCTTCATTCTGTAATGTTTAAAGAATCTAAAGAAGATTCTTGTTTTTTGCGCTTTTGAGAGAATGCTATCTTTGCTACAGTAAAAAGTGATTTAAAAAAACCATGAAAAAATTCGCATTTTTCCTCTCCGCCATAGCTCTGCTTAGCGCTTGCAAAAGTACAACAAACGAAGGTGATAGCGAAACCTCCGGAAGCACCGATTCCACCGCAGTAGAAGCAAGTATGGAAACCCTTGAAAGCCACTACTATGGGGACACCATTACCGAAGAAAATGCCGTAGCCGTAGGTGAGTTAATGGCCCTAATGGAAGGTAAAGATTCCGTACGAGTTAAAATCGCCGGCACTGTAAACTCTTCTTGCCAGAAAAAAGGTTGCTGGATGCGCATGGATATGGGCAATGACGAAGAACTCTTCGTTCGCTTTCGCGATTACGAATTCTTTGTTCCTAAAAACCTTGATGGAGAAGAGGCAATTGTTGAAGGGGTAGCCTATGTTGAGACCTTTAGTGTAGAGCACCTAAAACACCTGGCCGATGACGCAGGAAAATCTGAAGAAGAGATTGCTGCCATCACCGAACCAGAAGTTAGTATTCGTTTCACAGCCGATGGCGTGATCATTAAGAGTTAAAGATGACATTTAAGAAATATCTAATCGGAGGATGCCTTATCGGGGCATCCTTTTTTGTCGGCTGTCAACAGCAGACTTCTGCGACTGAGACCGACGGTAAAGAACAAAGTGAAAACTCGACGGAACCCGCGGCAGCTGAGGACAAGGAGCTAGACATGAATGAGCCTAGCGAATTAGCCTTGCTCATGCGAGATATGTATGAAGAAAATCTGGCTCTGAAAAAGCAAATTAAAGAAGGTCAGATACCTGAAAGCTTCCCCGAGGATTGGCTTACTATTCATTCTGCTAAATCAGACGAGAAGCTCAATGAGACTTATGATGCACTTGCCAAAGAGTACATCAAGAATATGCAAGCTATAACAGAAGCTGAAACTAAAGAGGAAGGCATCAAAGCTTACAATACAATGATTTCCACCTGCGCCAGTTGCCATACTATTTATTGCCAGGGCCCATTGGTGAAAATCAACAAGATGAAAATCAAGGATACTGAGTCCTAAGGATGGAACGTAAATGGGTTAAAACCAAGGACGGTAGCCCTAGTTTGTATGTTCCTGAACTTAAACAGAATTACCATTCACTGCATGGCGCGCTCCAGGAGTCGCGCCATGTTTTTATTAAGTCGGGTCTACATCACTTCTCTGAAAAGCCGGAGTTGAAAATTCTGGAAGTTGGCTTTGGTACTGGCTTAAACGCCTTGCTGACTCATTTTGAAAAGACCAATCCAAATCAAAAGATTTATTACCACAGCCTGGAGAAGTATCCTTTAGAGGAGGAGGAATGGTCAGCTATCCACTGGCCTGAATTGTTTCTAGCTTCACCGGAGTATCATGAATTCTATAATCAGGCTCATCAAGCAAAATGGAATCAAATTGAGGTTTTGAACAACCATTTCGAACTTCAAAAAACACAGATCGACCTAGTCGATTTCGAGCCTCCTGGTATGAGTTACGATCTTATCTATTTCGATGCTTTTTCGCCCGAAGCTCAGCCAAAGCTCTGGACTAAGGAAGTGTTCAGCCGTTTATATAAGGCTCTTAAAATGGATGGAATTCTGGTTACCTATTGCGTAAAGGGCTCTGTGCGAAGAGCTATGGAAGCCGCGCAATTTGAAGTTGAAAAGATTCCGGGCCCGCCGGGAAAACGAGAAATGTCACGTGCGATTAAGAGCTAGCATTTAGGCAAGAAGTCGCAAATCGAAGCTCAACCCCTTCTGCAATTTTAGCGTTTCTTTGTAAGAGAAGGCTTTATGCGTAGCATCCTACATATCAGCATTTTATTCTTGTTCATTCCTCTTGCAACAGTTGCCCAGGAACAAGTATATTTTGATTTTCATGCAAATGTCGGTTCAGAAATAAGCGTCTTCCCTAATGGAGATTTTGCACTAGCGGGTAGTAAGAATAAGTTTAACGATAAAGAAGCCTTGCTTGCCTACTTCGATGCATGTGGCGATAGTCTCTGGACTCGTTCCCTTTTTGAAGGATTGGATTTCAATCGAATTATCCGCATTCAAAATGATGGGCTAAGCCTTTGGGTTGCCGCCAGCCTCGGGCCTTCAAGAGATACTGCAATCGCTTTAATAAAAATGGATCGCAATGGAAATGTCCTTCTTAGTAAGAGCATTACCGCCCCTTTAGAATTTGTTTGGTATCAATTTCATCTGGATCGAGATGGAAATTTGTATTTCACAGGTAATTCCACCAGTACGACGGGTTCCTCCAATACCATCCTAAAACTTGACCCCCAGGGAAATATCATTCACGCAAATCAATACAGCAATATCTTTATATGGGGAATGTCGATTCCCTCACCTTCCGGCGGAATATTAAATACTACCGGCCGAACCTATTATAAGGTGGATGGCAATGGGAATGTTGAATGGATTAAAAGGATGATCAATTTTCAGCAAAGTTCCATTCCACCAATTGCCCTATCCGATGGATATCTCCTCTTCCACCAGCACATTGGAGCCATAGATCGAACTGGCATAGTCAAAGTGGATCTGCAAGGAAACCTGCTCTGGTCCAGCGATTTGATCATCATGATTTTACCCACAGCGGCGACACTAAAAAGCAATGGCAATGTCTTAATGAGCTATACCAATTACGGTCCAAGCGGAGTACAGTGGGGCATAATTGAGTTTAATGAAAATGGACAGATTATGCGAACCGATGTCCTGCCTCTTAGCACTGGCGATCAGGTTTTTGCACAGGACATTAAAAACCTGCCCGATGACAGAACCTTAATTCTAGGGTCTATTGATTTCCTAACTGCCAATTATAACGCCCTTAATTTTCGTTGGCTCCCGGAAAATTTAAATGACCTTCAAAATTGTCCGACTACCCCTACCACTTTGCCCGCACAACCCACCTATATTTCTGAAGACACTATAATTCCAGCCTTTAACCTCAATCCCTACTTTGGATTCAATATTCAGAACTTCAACTTTCCCATCAAGAATATGGGCCTGGTTGAAAACCGCTTTTGCGGAAATGATACCAATTTCAGTTTTGACCTTGGCGCAGATACTGCCATTTGCCCAAGTGATACCTTCTATTTAAAACCGAATCTGCCTTCCAGCGATTACCAATTCACCTGGAGCACCAATTCTCAGGCGGATAGCATTTTAGTAGAGGGGCCCGGTTTGTATTGGTGCGAAGCGCGTAGTGCCTGTGGAGCTGAACTTTATAGAGATAGCATATTGATTAGCTTCCGTGGTCAGGGAGATTTAGAGGCCACCATGAACCCGGAGAATCTGGTACCTGGAGATAGCATTAGGCTTAGTAGTGTGATAAATAGTGAAGATATCCTTTGGCGCTATGGTGATACTTCAGTGCAAGGAAATCCAATTACGATAATTTCTGATCCGACTATGGCGTCTGGAATTATCGCCTCCTTCGTAGATAGTAATGGCTGTGTAAGCCAAGACACTCTTTTTCCCACTTTCGCAGATCTTCAACTGTTTATGCCAGATGCATTCACCCCTAATGGAGATGGATTAAATGACCTTTTTGGACCTGACCCCAGCCGTTTAGATTTTTATGAGTTACAAGTATTCGATCGCTTTGGTAAGCAACAAGCACTATTGCAAAATAAGCAATGGGATGGCGGTGATCTGAAAGGGGGTTCCTATGTATATTATTTACGGTACCGATTAATTCCAGGAGGCGAAGAACGAATCCTGCGCGGTATTGTAAATTTGATTCGATGAGTATTGAAGCATTTACAATCAGAGTTTACGGGCTTTTAATTCATGAGCAGCGTATTCTTTTATCCCGTGAAAACATTTACGGAGGTGTTTATCTCAAATACCCTGGTGGAGGCCTGGAGTTCGGAGAGGGAACCATAGATTGTCTGAAACGAGAATTTATGGAGGAATGTCATTTACAAATCGAGGTTCAGGAACACTTTTACACTACAGAGGATTTTGTGCCCTCTGCCTTCTCTAGCAAAATGCAGGTAATGAGCATCTACTATCGCGTTTCCTGTGATGATCTTAGTCCTTTAATCCATCGAAGTGAAGTTAGCGACCTCAGCAAGCACGGGGATCAGGAGCTTATCTGGAAACCCATTGAAGAGCTTAACCCCCATGAACTCAATCTCCCTCTCGACAGATTGGTAGCAGAAAAACTACTGGCACAACATTAAAACCTTCTTGCACTCCATTAGTTAAATAGCCATGAAAGTTTTGATTTCCGGCGGTAGCGGTCTAGTCGGCAGGGAAATAAGCAGGATACTTATAGATAAAGGTCATCAGGTGGGCTGGTTAAGCCGAAATCCAGCAGGAAGTCCTAAAGACATCCAGGGATTTTACTGGGATCCCGATAAAATGGAAATCGATCTTGAAGCATTAAACTTTGCAGATGCTATAATCCATCTTGCTGGGGCAAATATTGCCAAGCGATGGACGCCGCACTATAAAGATTTAATTCTTCGCAGCCGGGTAGATGGCACTCATTTACTGTTCGAAAAAATTCGTCAGCATTCCATTAAAATTGATTCTTTCATAAGCGCCAGTGCAGTGGGCTATTATCCTAATAGTTTTGATGCGCTTTACACTGAAGAATCAGCTCCGGGAGATGATTACCTCAGCTTAATTTGTCAGAAGTGGGAAGCGGAAGTAGAGAAGTTTGAAGCCTTAGGAATTCGAAGCATCCGCATGCGTATTGGAATTGTACTCGATTCAAATGAAGGTGCCTTAGCGCAAATGGCAGCTCCTTTAAAATGGGGGTTTGGTGCGCCTTTAGGAACCGGGAACCAATGGATGCCTTGGATTCATCGTTTTGATTTAGCCTCAATGTTTGTTCATGCTCTGGAAAACACGGAAATATCAAGCGGCGTTTACAATGCGGTAGGTCCGGAAAACTTGCGAAACAAAGACCTCACAAAAACCCTGGCTAAGGTTTTGAATCGTCCACTCTTCTTACCACCAGTGCCTGAGTTTGTCCTCAAACTTTATCTCGGAGAAATGTCTGCTATTGCGTTAGCAAGTACCAAGTGCAGCAATGCTAAAATAGTTGCAACCGGATTTGAATATCGCTTTTCCAACCTTGAAGCCGCGCTGAAAGACCTCTATCTCGCTTAGATTTTTATTTTTGACCCCTTCCAAAAAAACTATTGTTCTATGAAACGTGCCCTCCTATTCACATTTATGCTTGTAGGCTCCTTCCTACTGGCTCAGACCGAGAATGTGAATACCAGCCGATTTCGGCAAATGAAAGACCTCCTACCTACCCCAAACATGTATCGTACTGGCGGAGGAGCACCTGGAAGTTTCTACTACCAGCAGAAAGCGAATTACAAGATGAAAATTCGCCTAGATGATGAAAATCAAAGAATTTATGGTGAACAAACTATCACCTATACCAATAATGCTCCTGAAAGTCTGGAATATCTCTGGGTTCAGTTGGATCAAAATATGCGTGCCAAGGGCAGCCAGCGCTGGTTAAAACGAACCGGTGATGTTGGTCGTGATATGAGTGCCTACGAAATACGGAATCTATTCTATGATTTCGATGGCGGTTTTAAAATTGACCAGGTAAAAAATCAGGAAGGTCAGGATCAAGATTATAAGATCAACTATACCATGATGCGTATCAATCTGGATGAGCCTTTAAAATCCGGAGATAGTATCAGTTTTAGTATCGATTGGTGGTACAATATTAATGATCGGGCAAAGTATGGGGGGCGTTCTGGCCTGGAGTATTTTGAAGATGAAGATAATTACCTCTACACCATTGCTCAATTCTTCCCCCGAATGGCAGTTTACAACGATGTTGAAGGTTGGCAAAACAAGCAGTTTCTGGGAAGTGGAGAATTTGCCTTACCATTTGGAAATTATGATGTTGAGATCACTGTTCCCGAAGATCATGTGGTGGGTGCAACCGGCACGCTGCAGAACATGGACGAAGTACTGACCAAAGAACAAAGAGATCGATTAGCAGAAGCTTCCGAAAACACTGAAGATCCAGTGTTTATTGTTAATGAGAGCGAAGCGAGAAAAGCCGAAAAAGGACGTAGTTCTAAGGAAAAGACCTGGCATTTTAAAGCCTACAATGTGCGCGATTTTGCCTTCTGTTCTAGTCGCAAATTCATCTGGGATGCAATGGCGGTGAAATTTGGGGAACGTACCGTATTAGCAATGAGCTACTATCCTAAGGAAGGTAATCCTCTTTGGGAGCGCTACTCTACCCGAGTGGTGGCGCATACTCTGAAAACCTACTCCAAATACACTTTCGACTATCCCTACCCCGTTGCAATCAGCGTGCACACCAACCGCATTGGAATGGAGTACCCTATGATATGCTTTAATGGAGGTCGACCTGAAGCAGACGGAACCTACAGCAAACGCACCAAGTATGGGATGATCGGTGTTATAATTCACGAAGTCGGGCATAACTACTTCCCGATGATCGTAAACAGTGATGAAAGACAGTGGACCTGGATGGATGAGGGTCTGAACACCTTCGTGCAATACCTAACGGAACAGGAGTGGGAAGAAAACTATCCCAGTCGCAGAGGTCCAGCCTATAAGATTGCTCCGTACATGTCGTCTGAAAAGCAAGATATGGTGCCCATTATGACCAATTCCGAATCTATTCTTCAGTTTGGAAATAATGCCTACGGTAAGCCTGCTACCGCTCTTAATATCCTACGGGAAACAGTAATGGGTAGGGAGCTTTTTGATTACGCCTTTAAGACCTACTCTCGTCGATGGATGTTTAAGCATCCTACGCCGGCCGACTTTTTCCGTACAATGGAAGATGCGTCCGGAGTTGATCTGGATTGGTTCTTTAGAGGATGGTTTTACACCACAGACCATGTGGATATCGCTTTATCCAATGTGCAATGGTACAAACTGAATACTAAGAACCCGGATGTAGAAAAGCCCCGAGAGCGCAAAGAAGCGATGAATGAATTCATTGGAGCGACTCGAAATGCCAAGGAGTTTAAGGGAAAGCATTATAGCGATGCTCATCCTCAAATGGCGGATTTCTATAATGAGAATGATGATTATACCGTCTTCGAATATGATCGGAAGCGCTATAAAAAGTACCGAGAAAGCTTGAGCGAGGAGGAAAAGAAATTCCTTGATGCGGATTGGAACTTTTATGAACTAGAGTTTGAAAATCAAGGTGGGCTGGTTATGCCGGTAATCCTCCGTTTTACTTTCACCGATGGCAGTACCGAAGTGAGCAGACATCCTGCGGAAATCTGGCTTAAGAATGAAGAGCGCTTCAAAAAGGTATTTGTGTTTGAAAAAGTGGTAGAACGCATTGAATTAGATCCTTTTCTGGAAACTGCAGATACCGATTTCGATGATAATTTCTGGCCTGAGGAACAAAAAGCCAGTCGATTTGACCTATATCGTTCCCGAAGTTCAGGCAGAGGAAAAAACCGAATGCAACAAGCGGAGGAATAAATAGGGCATTTGCCTTATTTCCTAATCGACCTTCTCTAATGACCTTTGAGTGGATTTAGCTATAGCTATGAATCCATTCCCCCCTCTAACCCCGGATTTCGATCCGGGGTTTTTATTTCCTTTTCACACCGGGCATTGAATAAGTCCTGTTCTCAGCCTGAATTCTAAATGCTTTGATCACGACTTTTAAAGGATGAATCGCCACGCTGTACAGTTGCTACTTTTTAGTTCCCTAATACTATTTGGGATGAGTTCCTGTGGCGTTTTCAAGAGCTCCAAACCAAATCAAAAAACCGCACCAGGTCCCAAGGTTGAGCATGAAATTCTGGGTAATCAGAGCCCGAGGGCTGCCAAGGAACAAGAGAACCCAACTAAAAAGGAAGCCCTGGCCGAACCCTCCGATCTGGAGAATTTTATTGACGATTGGTACGGCACTCCGCATCGCATGGGAGGAATGACCAAAAAAGGAGTTGATTGCAGTGGCTTTGTAATTATCGCCTATCGAGAAGTTTTTTCCCGGGAGTTTCAGGGTCGCAGAGCCGAAGATCTATTTGGAGAAATGAAAGCCTTAAAAAAGTCAGATCTAGACTATGGCGATCTGGTATTCTTTAAAGTGAAAGGACGCAGGATAGACCACGTTGGGATTTACCTTAGGGATGGTGATTTCGCCCACACTAGCTCCAGTAAGGGAGTGATGATTTCGAATCTAACTAATCCTTATTGGTCGAAACGCTACTTCAAAGGGGGACGCTTCAATGACTAGCGAAGTTTACTTCCTACTGCTGCCCACCAGGGGTGTATCTCATAAGACAATCTTCCGGCTTTAACGGCGGGGTCAGCTAAAACACAGGCTTCTGCTCTAGCTTTATCCGGCACTCTTAAAACCACGATTCCTCTAATCTCACCATCCTCGGCCATAGGACCGGCAATATCCAATTGCCCAATGGCAGCAAGTGAGTCCATGTGCGCCAAATGGGCTGCCTGAATCTTTTCTGTCTCAAGCTCGTTCTGACTTCTATTCTCGCCACTTTTTAGAAATACCAAAAAGTATTTCTTCATGACATAGACAGTATCACCTTCCTGCATCTCAAAATACTGAGAGCCCTGCTCATCCGTCTTTACCTGTCCGGTTGAAAGAAAGGGAAGTAAGAAAATGCTAAAAAGTAAAACAGCCTTTCTCATAAAGCTAGTTTATACGTTGCCAGCGGATCTGCTGTCCCTTCTTCAATCCGAGTTCATCGCTTAATCCTCCTTTCACTTCCAGAACTAAAGAGGCTGGACCCTCACTGGGAAGGGATGTTTCATTAAGCGGAATCGCATTCCTCTGGATGCTAACGATTTCCTGTTTATCATTGATATAGATGATATCGAGGGAGACATAAGTGTTCTTCATATAGAAGGACTGAGGTCTCTCTCGGCCCATTATAAAGAGCATCCCCATATTGCGATCCATGGATTTACGGTACATCATTCCGTACTGAATCTCAGCAACCGACTCAGCCAACTCAATATCTAAAAGCATAACCGTATCCGTAGCAGTTGAGTCCAGGATAGCCAACTCCGCTTCTTTTATAAACTTCGGCTCTACCCTGGCCGGATGGGGCTTCTTAGAGCTCTTGGAAGAAGATTGCTTTCCCGGTAAAATGGTCATGATCAACCAAGCTGCAAATGCCAACAAGAGGACAAGGGCAATGATTTGATTTCTTCTATTCTTCATTCTTCTCTTTTTTGGCCGCAATACTGAAATACAAGCCTGCTAACACTAGTGGAATGCTTAATCCCTGACCTATGTTGATACCACGACCTTCCTCGGTACTCACTTGATTCTCTTTAATAAACTCAATCGCAAAACGGAAACCGAAAATGAGAATAAGAAACAGACCAAAAATGAGTCCTACCCTTTGGCGAACGTCAGCTACCAAATACAAACGAGCCAGAATAAAGAATATGATCAGATAGGCCAGCGCCTCATAAATTTGGGTAGGACTGCGAGGATAGCCACGAGCTTCAATGCTTCCCTTCATAGCTTGAGTTTCATCCCAAATTATCTCCAAGCCAGTGATCTTCATGTTAAGATCCTCTTTGGGTGATCGATCTAAATAGGGCTTAATGCTTTCCGAAACGATCTTTGCTGCATAGTCCCTGCTTTTAATGCTTTCACTAAAGGTGAGTTGAACATCGTAAAGCGGATAAGTAAGATCATCTTCTATTTGATATTCCTCCCGCTCAATAAACTCAACTTCCGTAATAGCACCATCGCTGATGCCAATAATGCGCTCCCTTACTGGATTGGTAAAAACCATTTCCCAGGCTGAATTTGAGATATCACCGTAAATCTCAGAATTCGCAAGATTTCCCATGCGGATAAAAAAGCCGGCTAGGGCTACGGTAATAACCACGCGATCCAATATCCAAAGGGGGGATTTCTTCAATTCCCGACGGGCGTAAATGATCATGGCGATGATAATGGCAATGGCAGCACCATGACTGGCCAATCCACCTTTCCAAACCATGAAAATTTCCAGGATATTTTGGGAATAATAATCCCACTGATAGAAAAAGACATGGCCTAAGCGAGCCCCTACAATTGTGGCAATAACCACATAGGTTAAAAGGGTATCTAACTTTTCCTGCTTTATGCCTTCATTCTTGAAGATGCGCTTCATTATGAAGTAGCCGAAAACAAAGCCGGCCGCAAAAAGCAAGCTGTAATATCGAAGGGTAAAAAATCCAAGATCCAGTCCACGTCCCAGATCCCAAGTGATGCTCAGCAAATGATCCATCCTTTCTATTTGCGGGGGAATTTATAAAATTAAGAACTACCTACGGTAGGCGTTCTAATCCAGCTTTGGCCTTTTGTTGAATCCCTTCATGGAAAGGATATTTTTCAAGAGCCAGGGCGGCTTCAAAGTGCTTTCGACTGCGGGTCCAATTGCCCTTTTGTTCGAAAATGTTTGCGAGCTGTAAGGTGCTATTAGCCAGGCTAAATGTAACGGGCTCTTTAATTGCCACCGCCTTTCTGTACATCAAAACCGCCTGATCGATTAAGCCCAACTCCTGAAGGGCTCTACCCCTACGATAATAGAATTCCTGCTTCTCCCAAGCCAGTTTACAATACTGGTCGATCTCTTCGGGCTTCAACACTTTAACGAGTTTAGAATATCGTCCTGCATCAAAATCTAGTCGAGCCTTAATCAAGAAAAGATTAAAACCTCGCTTAGCTTCAGCCAAAGCTTGTTTATCAGAAGCAGTAAGGGTTTCCTTTTCATTGAGAATTTTTTTTCGATACTGCTCCGCATCTGATTTCTGCCCTTTGAGCAGATGATACCAAGCCATATAGCGATAGGCCGATTTGCGATGCTCTGCATCCCTGCTTTCCTTCAAAAATTTCAGAAGACTCTGCTTAGCAACCTCTGGCTTTACCATCAAAGCCACCTTTCCTGTATAATAATCAAAGAAAGGAATAGTCAAATGATTCTGTCCCTGCGGACGTTCTTGCAAAAGCTCAAGGGCCCCACGGGCATCGCCGGCTCTCAATTTTTGCTGGGCCTCCAGGTAAATGAAGAAGGAGGAGGATTTAACATCCAGTCCCAGGGTATTTAGACTGGCTTGTTCCTCCGTTTTTAATTCATAGTTAACATAGGAATATACAAAGCCAAAATAGTCCTGATGAAACTTCAGCTTTGGGTCGGCTAAACTGTAGTAGTAGGCCTTGCGAATCATCTTTAAGCCTTCCTCAATATTTCCTTTAAAACCGAATAAGGAGGCTACAGATTTGTAATCGGAAGGCAAGCTTCCTACAGCGGTCTGAAGCACCCCATAGGGAATAAGGGTTGGTATAAAATCGGGGAATTCCTTAAGGTTGTCGTCTAGGAGATTGTAAGCTCGATAAAAGCCCCAGGCCGCTTTTATATTGCGTTTAAACTTACCGTGAATCCCAGCCCTACCCAAACTCATTTCGGCCAGAAACACTCTTTTATAAGGTTCATCATCGGGTAAGTCCTTCAATCGATCAAAGAGCGATTCCAAATGATCTTCTTCCTTTTGAAACCATTCTTCATCTTCGGCAAAGAAGCCTCTGATACAAATTGCACAAGCCTCCAGATAATCCGCCACGCGATTCTCGGGATTCGTGCGACGCTCCATTTTTAAGATTCGCTCCAAATTATCATAGCGCAATCTGGCAATGGCATCAATGCCATCTTCCATTGCCTGGTTGAACTCAACTTTTTGAGCAGAGCCGAGAAAAAATGAAAATAGGAATAAGAAGGTCCAGAGTTTTCGCATAAAAAAAGGGATCATCTGATCCCTCTATTTTGTTAACGCTTGGAGGTAAATAGCTTTTCCATTTTGGCCTCCTCTTCCCGGGCTAATTCGGGATCAACCAGAATTCTGCCCGAATGCTCATCGGTGATAATTTTTTTGCGCGCTGCAATTTCCAATTGACGCTGTGGAGGAATGGTGAAGAATGATCCTCCAGAAGCACCACGCTCTACTGGCACTACCGCCAATCCGTTGCGGGCACTATTACGAAGACGAGTATAAGCCTTTAAAAGTCGCTCCTCAATAAGCTTTTGCTGCTTCTGAGATTCCTTCAATAAACCGTCTTCCTCGTCCTGAGTTTCCTTAAGGATATTATCCAATTCGCCTTTCTTGAAGTCTAAATGAGATTTACGCTCACTAAGCTTCTCATCCGCTCCGGCAATGGCCTCCTTCTTAGTATCGATTTTAGCTTTGAACTCTTTGATGCGTTTCTCTGCTAATTGAATCTCTAATTCCTGAAATTCTACTTCTTTAGAAAGAGCATCGAATTCACGATTATTACGTACGTTCTTCTGCTGAGTCTCGTACTTTTTAATCTTTTCCTCAGATTCCTTAATCAGATTCTTTTTGGCTCCAACTTCATGCTCAAGCTCCTCAATATCTACTTTCAGCTTATCAACACGAGTTTCCAAACCGCTGATCTCATCTTCAAGGTCTTCAACCTCAAGAGGCAGCTCGCCTCGGATGTTACGGATTTTATCGATTCGGGAATCTATCAGCTGAAGATCGTAGAGGGCACGTAGCTTTTCTTCAACAGTAACTTCTTTAGCCATAGAGCTATAAATAATTGATCGGGTTTGTACTGTTTTCCGTTAAAAGAACGGCAAAATTAGGGAATTTTTTCCGCAAATACCCGGCGATTAAGTCGATAGTAAAGGCCTCATTTTCAAAATGACCAATATCCGCAATAAGTATTTCATTATCAGCCTCAAAAAACTGATGATACTTAAAATCCGAGCTTAAAAAAAGATCGGCTTGCTTTGATTTAGCTGCATTTAACAGAAAACTTCCGCTACCTCCACACCAGGCCAAGCGCTTTATTTGCCTCTTTGGAGGATGAGTATATCTCACCGTGCCGCCGAAAGTATCCTTTATTCGCGCGAGGAAATCCATCACATCTACTGCTTCGGGCAAATCCCCATACATTCCGGATCCAATTAAGGGATGTTCATTCTCTATAGAGTACACTTCGTAAGCAACCTCTTCATAAGGATGGCTTTCATGCATTGCCTTCAAGACTGCTCCCAAAAGATGGCTCTCCACTAAAACCTCCAGGCGATACTCCGACTCTTCATGTAAGATTCCCCGCTCTCCTTTGGTGGGATTGCTGGCCACACTCCCTCTAAAAGTACCGGTTCCAGAGGTTCTAAAACTGCACTTATCGTATTCACCGATGGTCCCTGCTCCAGCCTTCCATAATGCCTCGCTAAGCTTAGCGCTATCTGCTTCCGGAACATAAACCACCAATTTCTTCAGAATACCCCTTTTCGGGGCCAGGATTTTTGCCTCCTGAATTCCGAGTCTCTTTCCAATTTCCTGATTCACTCCGGTGGATACATTGTCCAAATTGGTGTGCAAGGCATAAATGGCGATCTTATGTTGGATTGCCTTTATTAGGGCCCGCTCTGCATTATTCTTGCCGGTTAGAGATTTAAGGCCGCCAAAAATCAAAGGATGATGACTTATGATCAAATTAGCTCCTTTAGCGATGGCCTCATCTACTATCTCTTCGGTTACATCCAAAGAAACCAAGGCAGAACTTAGATCCGAGCTTAGATCCCCAACCAGCAGTCTGCTGTTATCATAGGATTCCTGATAACCGAGAGGTGCCCATTCTTCAAGGCAGTCGCAAATGTTTCTTAAGACCATTTTTAAAGAGCAGCTTTTGAATTCACAAAATGAATGGTAAAGGTACTGCCCTCTCCGGATTTCGATTCAATCTTAAGTTCGGCTCCCAATCGATCCAATGCGCTTTGTACTATAAGCAATCCTAGCCCTGCTCCTTTTTGGGACTTCAATCCCATCTTGCTCACATTGTATTTTTCACGAATCTCGGCGATGGTATCCTCACTCATGCCTTGACCAGAGTCTATCACTTCTATCAGCGGCCCGGTGGTGGAATCTGCAAATTGAAACCTGATTTTTCCGCCAGCGCCAGTAAATTTCAGCGCATTACTGCAGAGGTTTCGCAATACAGTTTTTAACAGAAAGGCATCTGTATAGTAAGAATCTCTCTTGATGGAAAAGTCCAGTTCAATTTGAGACTTCTGCGCTTGCTGACCAAAGAAATCAGCAATATGCTTTTGCAATTCAATACTGCTAACCTCCTGCTGATTTAATTTGAAATCCTCGCGATTTACATTAATCCAGTTTACGGTATTCTCTAGTAATTCGAGGCTCAGGTCATTTTGCTTTTCTAAATCCGGCATTACCTTCTTGAACTCATCCCATTCCAGAGCTCCCTCATTAATAAGTCCAAGTAAGGCTTTGAGTTGCCCTAAGGGTGTCCTTAAATCATGGGATAAGATGGAAATCATCTGGCCCCGAGTGAGAGCTAACTGCTTACTTGCGGCACTATTCTTTCGCGCGGTATTATACAGACCGTAAACCAAAAAGACCGTTATCAAGATTATGATCAAGCCGATGATTAAAACATTAAATTGAAAGTGTACCGCTCGAAGTTCTTTTCTTAATTGTTCCGTGCGCAGCTCTTGGGATCGCACTTCTACCATCGCTTCCAAACGCTCAATTTGCTCGAAACCATCCGCTGAATCGGCCTTCCGAAAGTATTGGCTTGCTAAAAGCTGATTATGGAATGCATCCTTATACTCCTGGTTTTGCTCAAATTGCCTGGCCTTTACCGCGTGATAGCGAGCCTTTCGGCGATCACTAATTGATCCCTGCGCCGAATTGAAATAAAAATCCAGGGAGTCCCTAAAAGCATTGTATCTCAACCAATTTCCAAACTCTATCTCCTTTTCCGTTAAGAAGAGGTAAGAATCAAACTTCTCTGAAACGGACCATGAATCTTTGGAACTTATCCAATTAAGAAATGAGGAATAGCGTCTCTCGTATTGAGAAGAATCTAAAACCTTGAAGATATCCTCCCAAACCCTCAAGCTTAATCCTTTGCTAAGATGAAGTAAGGGTAAGACACTATCCAATATAGCTAAGGCATTCCTGGGATTCTCAAATTTAATCGTCAGCAAGGCCTTCATGTAATTACTCATCAGGCGTTCCTGCTCCGAATCGTCCGACCGCAAATACTTCAAATGTTGCTGATAGCTTTGATAAGCTTTAGCCGAATCGCCACGATAATAGTGTATCCCGCTGAGATTTATATTAGCAGTCCTAAGACCACTTGTATCCTCGAGTACCTCGTAAATTCTTAAAGCTTGCTTATTGTAATGGGCGGCATCAGAATAAGCCTCCAGGGCCGCGAATGATCTGGAAAGGGCCATATACACTCGGGCATAGTCCAAACTTAGAGTATCATCATCCCAATTAGAAATTTCTTGCTTACCGTAATAGATAATGCGCTCGAAGTTCTCCGATGCAAAATACTTTTGAATGGTATCTTTAAAGCTAGGCTTTAGATCTTGTCCAGTGCTCAAGGTTGAGCAAAGGAGCAATAAGCCTAAAAATGCAACTCTTGGCATTAATAACAATTCCTCCCTGTCGAATGTAGGGCTAAAAAATTATAGCGCAAAAAAAAAGGCCCGGAGCAGATTGCACCGGGCCTTAAATATTTAGAGGTATAAGGATTAACCTTTACTCTCGTCGTCTTCCATTTGCTCTTTAAGCTTACTTAAAGCGTCAAGATCACCTAAAGTAGAACGCTCTACATTAGAGTTGATCACCTTAACTGCTTTTTGAGCTTTGGCACGATCTGCCTTTTGCTTTTCAGCTTTCACTTGCTTGTGAAGCTCAGTGTGAGAAGCAACTACGCGACGGGCATCAGGATTAAATTCAATGATCTTGAAGTCAATACGCTCATCCGCAGCAACGTCGGTACCATCTTCTTTAGCCATATGACGAGAAGGAACGAAGGCCTCCACACCAAGGTTTTCGAAAATGATCTCAGCACCTTTGTCTACTTTGCGCAGTACCTTACCCTCGATCACACTACCTTCCTCAAGAAGAGTAGCATAGGTTTCGAATGGGTTGTCTTCTACTTGCTTATGACCTAGACTTAGGCGACGGTTTTCAACGTCAATATCCAATACTACAACCTCAAGCTTAGCTCCAACAGAAGTAAACTCACTTGGGTGCTTCACTTTCTTAGTCCAGCTTAGATCACTGATGTGAATCAATCCGTCGATACCTTCTTCCAATTCTACGAATACTCCAAAATTGGTGAAGTTACGTACCGCACCTTCGTGCTTAGATCCAACCGGATACTTAGTAGTGATATCAGTCCATGGGTCAGTGCTCAATTGCTTGATACCAAGAGACATTTTGCGCTCCTCACGGTCTAAAGTCAATACCACTGCTTCTACCTCATCACCAACTTTCATGAAGTCTTGAGCAGAACGCAAGTGTGTACTCCAGCTCATTTCACTTACGTGAATCAAACCTTCAACACCAGGGATAATTTCTACGAAAGCACCGTAATCCGCAAGAACTACCACCTTACCTTTCACAGAATCACCTTCTTTCAATTCAGCATCAAGGTTATCCCATGGATGAGCTTCAAGCTGCTTTAATCCCAATTGGATACGAGTCTTGTCTTCGTCGAAATCGAGAATTACCACATTCAAGGTCTGGTCTAGTTCTACCACTTCGCTTGGGTGGTTGATACGGCTCCAGCTTAAATCGGTAATATGGATTAGACCATCTACACCGCCAAGGTCGATGAATACCCCGTAAGAAGTGATATTCTTCACTACTCCTTCGAGTACCTGACCTTTCTCTAGCTTGCCAATGATCTCGCGTTTTTGCTCTTCCAAATCCGCTTCGATAAGCGCTTTGTGAGAAACAACAACGTTTTTGAATTCATGATTGATCTTAACGATCTTGAATTCCATGTTCTTATCAACATAGGCATCATAGTCGCGGATTGGCTTCACGTCGATTTGAGATCCAGGCAAGAATGCTTCGATTCCAAAAACATCTACGATCATACCACCTTTCGTACGACACTTAATGTAACCTTTAACAACTTCTTCGTTGTCGTGAGCTTCGTTTACACGATCCCAAGCTTTAATAGAACGTGCCTTACGGTGAGAAAGAACTAATTGTCCTTCTTTATCCTCAGTCTTGTCTACTAATACCTCTACAGAATCTCCAACTTTTAGGTCAGGATTGTAACGGAACTCATTTAAGGAGATAACTCCTTCAGACTTATAACCGATGTCAACGATAGCCTCGCGGTCGGTCATGTTAATCACCTTACCGTCGGTAATGGTGTGCTCATCAATACTGGTGAGACTTTCTTCATAGAGCTTAGTAAGCTCATCACGCTGAGATTTTCCTTTAGATGCAATTCCATATTCGAATTCATCCCAGTCAAATTCAGCTTCGGTCTGCTCAGCTTCTGCTGGCTCCTCTGTTTCCGTGGCTTCTGCTTCAACCGCTGGAGCTGCCTCTTCGGTAGTCTCTTCAGCAACCTCGGCGCTTACTTCCTCAGCGGTTTCAATAGAATCAGTGGACTCAGTTGCTTCAGGAGCAGCCTCTTGTGTAGCTTCAGGAGTATTTACTACTTCCTCTTCTACTTTTTTGTTTTCTTCTGACATGCAGAAATCATTTGTATTTCGTCCGGCTAAGATTAAGGGAGAACCTGCAACGAAAGTTATTTTACATAAAATTGATACTAAGCCTTTTTCCAATCTTTTACACTCCCTGAAAAAAGGAGTGCAAAGGTAGGCTTATTTTTTTGAAAATCAGTATAAATAGACCCATTTACATAAAGGCTAAAAAATGAAGTAATTTCATCTTCATACCTTCGCCTCATGCGCTTGTTTTTACTTCTACTTTTAGGTGGTCAAATGCTTGCACAAAATGCAAGTTGGAACAACCTTGGACCCGGTCATCGACTGGAAACGGCTGCAAAGCTTTGCACTGACCCTTCAGGAAATATATTTCTGCTGGCCAATGAAGCAGTTAGCCAGCTTCCGGGTAATAAATGGCAAATCTATAAGCTCGATCCCAATGGCAATGTTATTTGGCAGAAGGTATATGGCTCGGTAGGCAATTACTCCGCTTCACAGATTATCCATTTCGACCAAAAACTCTTTGTATGCGGAGATCGTGTATGGAATGATACTGGTAGAGCCTGGGTAGCGGTACTGGATACCAGTGGAGCCCTACTAAATGAAAAGCATTTTGGTTCGGGAGATACTGTATTAGTGGGTCAGGATATTGCCATCAATGCAAATGAAGAAATAGCCCTACTCAACCAAATAGTAGTTCAAACTGGAACACCTCAAGGAGCCCAGGTTCTCATTCTTGATACGGCATTAAACATTTACCAACGGCACCTGAATACAGATACCACAGATTTTGTGGCTCATGAAATAGTAGATATCCCTACTGGTGGATGGGTGTATGTATCTGATTATGAATTACCCAACCGCTTTGATGTTTTGGTAACCAAAATTGATAATCAAGGAAACCAATTAAAACAGACTATCGTCTCGAATGGACACACCCGTGGGGGTAATGCCATCGGCCTAAATTCCAAAGGACAAATAGCTATAGGTGGTGAAGGAGCCTCGGCATTTTCGGTAAGTTTTGATGTCACTTTAAGTCTGCTAGATTCTAATCTGAATGTATTGGCAGATGTATATGTCAGGCCCGGCGTTCCCTTAAACGATGCCTGTTTTGACATGGCCATCACACCGGACGATACTTATCTGTTTACGGGTTATCACATTGCTCCGGAAAATGGCTTAACGGAGATGATAGTAGTGGAAAGCGATTCAGCAGGTCAGCGAATATTTATAGATAGCTATGCTAGTTCCCCTACTTGTATCGGCTCAGGAATTATTTGTGATAATCAAGGAAAGTGGATTGCTGCAGGTTCTGACTTTAATAAAGCACCCAGCTTAATTGTGTCTATCGGAAATGCCAAGGGCTTAAACCTGGACCAACACCATACTCCTTCGGTTTCTCTATTTCCTAATCCTAATAATGGAACTCTTCAGTTAATTGGCCTAGATCAGGAAGACGAGGTGAAAGTCCTGGATATGCAGGGGCGTGCTATTCCTTTCGAGCTTTCTGGCGATCAGCTTAAGATTGATGCTGGAAGCGGCACCTATCTATTAAAGGTTAATGATCAGGTAGTGGAAAGGGTTGTGATACATTAAAAGCATTCCAACCTTAACCATCATTTAAATGATGTATTCATTCAGTCTATTACAATCAGGTCATTCCTTCAATAAGCGGAAAGCAATGATTTTCCAAAAAAAGGTAGAATTGGCAAAGGGTCTGTAGCCCGATTCGAAGATTCCACTCATTGAAACCAATTCTGACGCTCCATTTGTTTTCGCAGGTATAAACTATACTTCTTATAACCTAAGTTATCCAAAACTTGATAGAATGGTAAGTTAGAGGAAGATTTAGACCCCCTCTTTCTAAGTATCTTAAAAGAATGAATCGGTTTGGTCGGCTGACCTAAATCAAAGAATCTATAGCAATCCTCCACTGATAGTATTTGAAGATTATCAACAAATATCTTCTTTGAATTATAATCCAAAAGATCTTTAAACCGTATCTGAAATTGCTCTAATATAAGTGGCAATTGCAACGTTGGATCTGTAGTAACAATTACCGGAACAATTCTTAGCTTGTTTTTACTAAGCGCATTTGGATCAATATCGGATAAAATCATTTCAACCCTACCTATTGAACGAGCTAATTGCTCAATCCCTCGTTTATCGAAAAACTTATCAAAACCTCTGTCATAGAACCTGTTTAATGTACCAGAGACAAATCGACTGGCATTAAGGTTAGCGGTTTTTACTTCACCGATAATAATATTACCAGAGTATCTCACATAAAAATCGAAGGCCTCCACTTTTTGGTTTTCCCAACGATAAAAGCATTCTTTCAAAGTTCTTACTTCAATGAAAGGTTTGTTGTAAAACACTTTTAATAGATCGGAAACCATTCGCTCCACTTGAAGCCCAATTTCTGCTTTTAAAGCTTCATACTTTATCTTTTGATCGCCATATGATTCTTGAAAGTCTTGTAATAACTGAAATCCCATTCTCTCTATCAGTAGCGTATGATCGGTTAATAAATAACATGGTTCACCATTTTGCAGTTTGAATTTAATAAAGGGGAATCTTCTTATGTTTTTAAGTAACATTGGATCGGGAGATTGACTTTGACCTATCAATGATTCGAAAAGGTTATTAAACTCCTCTTCTGGAGAATACACTGGATCTAATTTTTTCTGTCTTTCATCGCCGTGAAGAATCTTTCCGAAAATCAATTTCCACATGCTGCCTAAAAAACTAGAAAGTGGAACACCGTAGGAATCCCTGATGTATTGAGTAAAGCTACTACCAAGATTTGCAGACTCTTCTATCCTCTTTAATAGCCGCGCAAAAAACCCGAACGTAAGAATAGAATAACTTGGAAGGAAATAGATATTAAGAGGAGCTATAGTCGGTATCAAGGCCTTGAAACCAATTTTCTGAGCCATTGGTTGGATATCCTTATGCTCAAATGTCAATATTGAATTAATACTGAGGCAGTATTGTACAAACATTCTTACTTGCTCTAAAGAATTGAAAAAATTATTCTCTGGAAGTTCCTTCACCGTTCTATTGCATAAAACATATTCAATCCCGACAAGGCAAGTTGACCTGGAAAAGATCACTACATCCTTACTTTCTTTAAGAAATGGATCAATTAATCTCTTAAGTTCGGAATAAAGACTTGGATACTTAGATACATATTGTCTTAATATCTCTAATTGGCTCTTGAAGGTTGTATCTCCATAAATATGATTCTGACCACGTAATTGATTGTTAATGCTTACCAATTCCATTAAGTAAACCTCCTCCAAACCGGGCGCTATTAATACTTCTGGAGTGATGCTCTGCTGATTAGGGTATACAGATTCTAAGGTTAGTATTATGCTAGGCTCTTTCAAAAAAGGTTATTATTATAAGCGAGTAACATATTAAACTTATAAAACTAGTTAAAGCATGCTTTTATCAGTTATTATATGCTACTTGATTCAGGAAATCCAAACATTCGAAATAATCGAAATATCCCCAACAAAAAAGCCGGTACCCAAGGCACCGGCTTATATATTTTGAAGAATGGCTAATTAAGATCCGAATTCTTCTTTTAGCAGTTTAGTGGTGGTAGATCCAGGACGCTCAATAGGCATACCTAAGGCACGATCCCAAATCAAACTAGCCAGGGTTCCTAAAGAACGACTTACACCAAACAATACAGTATAAAAATCATACTCGGTTAAACCATAATGCATCAACAACTGACCGGAATGGGCATCCACATTAGGCCAGGGGTTTTTCACTTTGCCAAGTTCCTGTAATACGCTAGGTACTACCTCGTAAATACGGCTGATCAACTGGAAAAGCTCGCTATCCGGCATATGCTTTAAAGCAAAATCTCTTTGCGCAGTATAGCGAGGGTCGGTTTTACGCAATACCGCATGACCGAATCCAGGAATTACTTTCCCTTCATCTAATGTCTTACGTACATATCCTTCAATGGCTTCTTTACTTGGTAATCCGCCTCCAAGTTCATCGCGCATCCCTAAGGTCCAACGAATCACCTCTTGATTAGCCAATCCATGAAGAGGTCCAGCTAAACCATTCATTCCGGCAGCAAAGGCCTGGTAAGCATCGCTCAAGGCAGATCCTACTAGGTGAATAGTATGGCCGGAAACATTTCCTCCTTCATGGTCAGAGTGGATGGTAAGATAGATTCGCATTAACTCACGGAACTCTTCATCACTGAATCCGAGCATGTGGGCAAAATTGCCACCCCAATCTAAAGTATTGTCTGGGGCAATGTGATCGCCATTGTGATAGGTACGACGATAGATATATGCCGCCACGCGAGGTAGGCGCGCAATTAAGTTCATCACATCCTCATAGGTAGGCTTCCAATACTCTTTCTTATTAATTCCTTCACGATAAGCAGTCTGGAACTCGCTTTCAGTGCGCAAGGCCATAATACCACTCACAAACTGCGTCATAGGATGCGTATTGGTTGGCAACGCATCCAATACATCAAACACGTGCTGCGGAACCTCAGAACGCTTTTGCCATTCCTTGGTTACGGTCGCAACTGCTTCTGCAGTCGGAAGCTCATCAAATAACATCAGATAGAAAATACCCTCGGGAAGTGGCTCATCCCCACCAGGTGCTTTAGGTAAAAGCTCCTGTAACTCAGGAATGGTATATCCTCTAAAACGGATTCCCTCCATTACATCTAATTTGGAGGTTTCGGTAATCAATGCTTTTACGCCACGAATACCGCCATATAGTTGGCTGATTTTTACTTCACTCACCACTTTATCTCCGTGGGCAGCCACGAACTCCTTAATCTCCGCTGCGGCAGGGCCGATCTTGGTAGAAAAGTGTTCTTTTAAATTTTCCATCTAGGTTTTATTTAATGAATTTGAAATTGGTACCGAGGTACTTCGCGCTTTCTCCAAGCATTTCCTCGATACGTAATAGTTGATTGTACTTAGCCATACGATCACTTCGCGAGGCAGATCCGGTTTTGATCTGGCCAGTACTTAAGGCCACTGCCAGGTCAGCAATGGTATTGTCTTCTGTTTCACCACTGCGGTGACTCATTACACAGGTCATATTATTAGACTGTGCCAAGCTTACGGTCTCGATCGTTTCTGTCAATGTTCCAATCTGATTCACTTTAACTAGAACAGAATTAGCAGCATTTTGATCGATACCTTGTTGCACTCTTTCCACATTTGTTACGAAAAGATCATCACCAACTAATTGCACACGATCACCAATGGCTGCATTGAGTTTGGTCCAACCAGCCCAATCGTCTTCATGTAATCCATCTTCGATAGAAATGATGGGATACTTATCTACCCACTCGGTCCAATAAGCTACCATTTCATCGCTGCTACGCTTGCTGCCATCACTAAAATGGTACATCTTCTCATCAGCATCGTAAAACTCGCTAGCTGCCGCGTCCATAGCAATATAAATCTGCTCACCTGCTTTAAAACCAGCCCGATCGATAGCAACTAGAACCGTTTCAATCGCCTCTTCATTGGACTGAATATTTGGAGCAAAACCACCTTCATCTCCCACATTGGTGCTATAACCTTTTTCCTTCAAAACCTTTTTTAGGTGATGAAAGATCTCCGTTCCCCAACGCAAACCTTCAGAGAAAGTACTGGCCCCAAAAGGCATAACCATGAATTCCTGAAAGTCGATTGCATTATCCGCATGCTCCCCTCCGTTAAGGATATTCATCATCGGTACGGGCAAAGTGCGGGCATTTACACCTCCTACATAGTTATATAGAGTCTGACCAGTTTCGTTTGCGGCAGCTTTGGCAACGGCTAAAGAAACCGCCAAAATCGCATTAGCTCCTAAATTGGCCTTATTGGGAGTTCCATCAATATCCAGCATACGCTGATCAATATCGGCCTGATCGGTAACAAACATACCTACAATTTCCGGAGCAATCTTTTCATTCACGTTGTCCACCGCTTTTTGTACTCCTTTGCCCATCCATTGGTCTCCACCATCCCGAAGCTCTACAGCCTCATGAACTCCGGTTGAAGCACCTGAAGGCACGGCAGCGCGGCCAAAACCTCCATTCTCAGTCAGTACATCTACCTCTACGGTAGGGTTTCCTCTACTATCAAGGATTTGACGGGCATGAATGCCGGAAATAATTGCCATGTTTTAAGATTTAGATTGTTTGAGTTGATTTACGAATTGATCAAAAAGGTATTCAGAGTCATGCGGACCAGGAAATGCTTCCGGATGGTATTGCACGCTACTCACGGGTTTATTTTTAAGACGGATGCCTTGTACACCGTCATCATTTAGGTGTTGATGAGTCAATTCCACCTCGGCACTTTCAGTAACAGCTTCCATACTAACTACGAAGCCATGATTTTGGGTGGTGATCTCTCCTTTTCCCGTCAGGATATTTAATACTGGATGGTTGATTCCACGGTGGCCCTGATGCATCTTGTAGGTATCAAGGCCCTGAGAAATGGCAATCAATTGATGGCCAAGACAGATTCCAAAAACGGGATAACCGGAATTAACCATATCATTTACGATCGACACCGTGTTTTGCATTGCGGCAGGATCACCGGGTCCATTGGAAATGAAAAGTCCATCCGGGTTCCAGGCTTTCATCTCCTCTAAAGAAGTATCCATCGGGAAAACCTTCATATAGCAATTGCGACTGGCAAAGTGGCGCAGGATATTACGCTTTACACCTAGATCAAGCACCGCCAGTTTGAATTCCGCATTCTCTTCTCCAAAGTAGTAAGGTTCCTTGGTTGCAACTTTGGATGATAGCTCCAGCCCTTCCATGGAAGGCACTTCGCTAAGCTGTTTCTTTAAAGCATCAAGATCATCAGTTTCGGTGCTGATAATGGCGTTCATCGCTCCCTTACTGCGAATATGACGTACCAAAGCACGGGTGTCCACATCGGAAATTACCAGCTTGTCATTTTCTTTGAAATAGTTTAAGAGAGAATCATCTCCACCGTAACGGCTATGATGAAAGCTGAAGTTCTTGCAGATTAAACCCGCAATTTTAATCGAATCCGATTCTACCTCGTCATCCTTAACCCCATAGTTGCCAATATGAGCGTTGGTGGTAACCATTAACTGGCCATAGTAGCTCGGGTCAGTAAAGATTTCTTGGTATCCCGACATCCCGGTATTAAAACAAATTTCACCGGTCGAGGTGCCTTCTAAACCTACCGATCTTCCCCAAAATGTGGTTCCATCCTGGAGGATTACTACTGCTTGCTTACGTGTAAAATTGGCCATCTGCTAAAAACTTTTCAAAGTTAATTCCTAGAGCATTCTTGCACAAAAAAAGGGATAAGAACTAAAGTCCTTATCCCTTTCGATATCGTGAGAAGAAATTCAACTATTCGCCTTTCTTTTCTTCTTCATTGTCTTCCGTGGAAGCTTCCGTCTCGGGAGCCTCTTCTTCAGCTGCCGGAGCTTCTTCAACCACTTCCTCTTCAGCTTTGGTTTCCTCAGCTGCCGGAGCTTCCTCAGCAACCGTCTCTTCTGCCGCTGGAGCTTCCTCTACTGCAGGAGTATCTTCAGTTACAGTTTCCTCTGCAGATTCCACTGCTTCTGCTGCTACTTCCTCTACTGCCGCTTCAGGAGCAGGAGCCTCGGTTTTAGCTTTAGAAGATCCGCCACGACGACGACGTTTAGACTTAGTAGCTTCTTTCTTAGCATTGGTGTAAACCTCATTGAAGTCTACCAATTCAATCATGCACATTTCAGCATTATCACCTAAACGATTTCCAGTTTTAATGATACGGGTATATCCTCCTGGACGATCGCCTACTTTGGCTGCAACTTCGCGGAACAATTCTGTAACGGCATTCTTATTTTTCAAATAAGAGAATACAACGCGGCGATTGTGAGTATTATCGGTTTTAGCTTTAGTAACTAAAGGTTCGATAAAGTTCTTCAAGGCTTTAGCCTTGGCCACTGTAGTATTAATGCGCTTATGTTCAATCAAGCTGCTCGCCATGTTGGACAACATCGCTTTGCGGTGCGCTGATTTTCTACCGAGATGATTTATTTTCTTTCCGTGTCTCATCGGTTAACTAGTCCTTGTCTAATTTGTATTTTGAGATATCCATACCGAAGCTCAAACCTTTGCTTTCAACTAGCTCATCAAGCTCAGTAAGAGATTTCTTACCGAAGTTGCGGAACTTCATAAGGTCGCTCTTGGTATAGGTAACCAGATCTCCTAAGGTATCCACTTCCGCCGCTTTCAAGCAGTTTAGGGCACGAACTGAAAGATCCATATCAACCAATTTGGTCTTAAGAAGCTGACGCATGTGAAGGATCTCCTCATCATACTTATCTGCTTCAGAAGCTGAATTGTCTTCTAATGAAATCTTTTCATCGCTCACAAGCATGAAGTGCTGGATCAAAATCTTAGCCGCTTCAGTAAGCGCTTTCTTAGGATGAATAGAACCATCGGTGGTGATGTCAAGAATCAACTTTTCAAAGTCAGTTTTTTGCTCAACACGATAGTTCTCGATACTGTACTTTACGTTCTTAATTGGAGTGTAGATGGCATCAACTGCGATAGTACCGATAGGGGCACCACTCTTTTTGTTCTCCTCTGCTGGTACATATCCGCGACCTTTCTCGATAGTTACATCCATAGAGATGCTTACTGAAGGATCAAGGTTACAGATTACCAAGTCAGGGTTTAATACCTGAAAAGAGCTGGCAAATTTGCCAATATCACCAGCGGTCAGACGCTCCTGCCCGCTAATACTCATATTGATGCTTTCGCTGTCGTTTTCCTCGATCTGACGCTTGAAACGCACTTGCTTCAAGTTTAGGATGATCTCGGTTACATCTTCTACCACTCCTTTGATAGTGGAGAACTCATGATCCACGCCTTCAATACGTACCGAAGTAATGGCAAAGCCCTCCAGTGATGACAAAAGAACCCGACGCAATGCGTTTCCTACGGTTAGACCGTATCCGGGCTCCAAAGGCCTGAACTCAAATTGACCTTCAGTATCGGTCGCTTGATTCATGATTACCTGATCAGGCTTCTGGAAATTTAAGATCGCCATATGGGTAGGGAATTAAGGTTATTAATTATTTAGAGTACAATTCTACGATCAGCTGCTCCTTGATGTTTTCAGGAACCTGAGCTCTCATAGGTACACTTAGCATTTTACCGCTGTGTGAAGATTCGTTCCACTCCAACCACTCTAGGGTTTCTTTGCGAGTAGAAAGAGAATCAGAAATCGCTTGAAGTGATTTAGACTTCTCACGCACACCTACAACATCACCAACTTTCACCTGGTATGAAGGGATGTTTAACACCTCTCCGTTTACAGTGATATGACGGTGACCTACCAATTGACGTGCTGCACGACGGGTAGGTGCAATGCCCAAGCGGTATACGATGTTGTCAAGGCGACTCTCACACAATTGAAGTAGTACCTCACCGGTAATACCCTTCGCACGAGATGCACGATCGAACATATTAGCGAATTGACGCTCCAGGATACCATAGGTATACTTGGCCTTTTGCTTTTCAGCAAGCTGGATTGCGTATTCGGATTTCTTCCCACGACGACGGTTAGGACCGTGCTGACCGGGAGGATAGTTTTTTCTTTCTAAGGCACGATCAGGTCCGAAGATAGGATCCTGGAACTTACGTGCAATCTTGGAAACGGGGCCTCTGTATCTAGCCATTACTCTTTAATCTAAATAGTTGATTAAACTCTTCTTCTCTTGGGTGGACGACATCCATTGTGCGGGATCGGAGTAACGTCTACGATCTCGGTAACTTCTACTCCACTGTTGTGGATGCTACGGATCGCTGACTCACGACCGTTACCTGGACCTTTTACGTAAACTTTTACTTTCTTCAATCCATATTCAGCGGCTTTAGTAGCACAATCCTCGGCAGCCATTTGGGCAGCATAAGGAGTATTCTTTTTGGAACCACGGAATCCCATTTTACCAGCACTAGACCAAGAGATAACCTGACCACGAGTATTGGTAAGAGAAATGATGATATTGTTGAAGGATGCGTTGATGTGCGCCTCTCCGGCAGCTTCTACAACTACATTACGCTTTTTGGTTGCTTTACCTTGCTTCTTTGCCATGATGCGTCAAATATTATTTAGTCACCTTCTTCTTGTTCGCAACAGTCTTACGACGACCTTTACGCGTACGTGAATTATTCTTGGTGCGCTGACCACGTAGAGGTAAGCCGGCACGATGACGGATACCGCGATTACAACCAATGTCCATCAGACGTTTGATGTTCAATTGAATTTCAGAACGCAATTCACCTTCTACGGTGTAGGTATCTGAGATAATTCCACGGATCGTGGTTAATTGATCATCATTCCACTCGCTAACCTTAATATTAGGATCGATTCCTGCCTCTTCGAGGATCTTAGCGGCGCGGCTACGACCGATGCCGAAGATGTAGGTAAGGCCAATCTCGCCTCGCTTATTTTTTGGTAAGTCTATACCAGCAATTCTCGCCATATCAGCTTCTTATTAACCTTGTCTTTGTTTGAACTTGGGATTCTTCTTGTTGATCACGTACAGTTTGCCTTTACGACGTACGATCTTGCAATCTGCACTTCTTTTTTTCAATGATGCTCTTACTTTCATAATAGTCTTAGTATCGGTAAGTAATACGTCCTTTGCTTAAATCGTAAGGTGACATTTCTAATTTCACCTTATCACCTGGAAGTAGTTTTATATAGTTCATTCGCATTTTTCCGGAGATGTGCGCGGTAATTACGTGTCCATTCTCCAATTCAACGCGGAACATTGCATTACTCAATGCTTCTACAATAGTTCCGTCTTGTTCAATTGCCGATTGTTTCGCCATAATTATTCTCCTTAGAATGCGCTAACCGCTCTTCCTTTTAGTTTTCCATTTTTCATTAAACCATCATAATGACGATTCAATAAGTAGCTTTCTATTTGCTGCAGAGTATCCAGAACCACACCTACCATAATTAGCAAACTGGTTCCTCCGTAGAAATAGGCAAACTGAGTATTAACACCAGCGATCATTGCGAAAGCTGGTAATATGGCCAAAATGGCCAAGAAAATGGAACCCGGTAAGGTGATACGAGACAATACCGTGTCCAAGAATTCGGCAGTAGACTTTCCAGGTTTAATGCCCGGAACGAAACCACCATTGCGCTTCAGATCTTCTGCCATCTGATTGGTATTAACCTGAATTGCGGTGTAGAAATAGGTAAATAGAATAATAAGGACTGCAAATACGAAATTGTACCAGAAGCCTTGAATATTACTAAAGGCAGTAACCAACCAACCTGCGCTCGCGCCACCGTCGGCGGTAGTGTAGGACAAGATGGTAACGGGGATAAACATAATCGCCTGTGCGAAAATGATTGGCATCACCCCTGCTGCATTAACCTTTAATGGAATGTACTGACGGGCCATATTACCGGTGAAGGTGCGGCCGCCTGTAGTACGCTTTGCATATTGCACAGGAATCTTGCGAACTGCCTGTACCAGCGCCACAGATAAAAGAATTACGATCAATAGTACTGCCACCTCAATAATGAAAAGTACAATACCGCCACCCTGAGAATCAGTCTTAGAAACTAATTCCTGAAGGAAAGCCTGAGGTAAGCTGGCTATAATCCCTACCATAATAAGTAAAGAAATACCGTTACCGATTCCTTTATCCGTAATACGTTCCCCAAGCCACATCGCGAAAACAGTACCTGCTGTTAAAACGATAATACTTAAGGTCCAGAACATAGAGGCACTAAGGGTAGTCTCCACTCCTTGTGCACTAAGGTTTGCTACATAACCCGGAGCCTGTGCCATGGTAATACCAATAGTTAAAATCCGGGTGATTTGATTCAGTTTGCGTCTTCCACTCTCCCCTTCCTTTTGCATCTTTTGGATGGTAGGAACAGCCATACCCAATAATTGGATAATAATACTTGCGGAGATATAAGGCATAATACCTAATGCCAAAATGGAAGCATTGGAAAATGCTCCACCGGTAAAGGCATCTAATAGTCCTACTAAGCCACCATCAGCCTGATTGGCCAGGTTCTGTAAACTATCAGTATCAACACCAGGAAGTACAACATTGGAACCCAAGCGATAAATAAGCAAGAGTCCTAAGGTCAATAGAATCTTTTCCCTTAGTTCTTCAATTGCCCAGATATTTTTTATGGTATCAATAAATCGCTTCATGTTCCGCTTTTATACAGTTTTGGCTTCACCACCTTGCGCTTCGATTGCAGCCTTAGCGCTAGCAGAGAATGCGTGTGCTTCTACGTTCAATTTGCTGGTTAGCTCTCCACGTCCCAAAATCTTAACGCGATCTTTTTTGGCTACTAAGCCATTCTCGATCAAGCTTTCGATAGTAACCGTGTCGGAAATCTTCTTATTGTCTACAAGGTTTTGCAGGGTATCAAGGTTAATTCCGTTATACTCTACACGGTTAGGATTTTTGAAACCGAATTTAGGAACGCGACGTTGCAAAGGCATCTGACCACCTTCAAACCCAATTTTGGATTTGTAACCACTGCGCGACTTAGCACCTTTGTGCCCGCGGGTTGCAGTACCACCATGTCCACTACCCTCTCCACGAGCAATGCGCTTGGTGCTTTTTACTGAACCTTCGGCTGGTTTTAAATTATTTAAGCTCATCTTAATGTCTTTCTATGCGTTTGCTTAGTTCAACTCTTCTATTTCAAGTAAGTGAGAAACCTTGCGCACCATTCCCAAAATCTGAGGGGTGGCTTCATGCTCCACTACCTGATTCATCTTACGCAGTCCTAAGGCCTCCAAAGTACGTTTCTGATTCTCTGGACGGTTGATTTTGCTGCGTACTTGTTTAACTCTGATCTTAGCCATCACCTATATCTTAACCGTTAAACACTTTATCTACGCTAATACCACGGGCCTTAGCAATTCCTGCCGCATCACGTAGAGATAGAAGCGCGTCGAAAGTTGCTTTTACCACATTGTGAGGGTTTGAAGAACCTTTAGACTTTGCTAGTACATCATGTACACCAAGACTTTCTAATACCGCACGCATCGCACCACCAGCAATTACTCCGGTACCATTAGAAGCAGGACGAAGGAAAACTCTCGCTCCACCGAATTTACCATTCTGCTCATGCGGAATAGTGTTCTTTACTAATGGAATGCGCACCAAGTTCTTCTTGGCGTCCTCAATACCTTTTTGGATCGCTTCGGATACTTCCTTGCTCTTTCCCAATCCGTAGCCAGCCACACCATTCTCATCTCCTACTACCACAATGGCAGAGAATCCGAAGGTACGACCACCCTTGGTTACTTTGGTAACCCTTTGAATGCCTACAACGCGATCGGTTAACTCCAGACCACTCGGCTTTACACGTTGAATATTTTTGTGTCCTTTAATCATGGGATATCCTTAAAATTTTAATCCTCCTTCACGGGCACCGTCAGCAAGAGCCTTAACACGACCATGGTACAAGTATCCTCCACGATCGAATGTGCAAGTCTCTACTCCTGCTTCGCTTGCTTTCTTCGCTAAGGCAGATCCTACTGCTTTAGCAATGTCAGACTTAGTTCCTTCAGAAGCGATGTCCTTATCCAGTGATGAAGCTGCAGCAAGAGTCTTTCCGCTTACATCATCAATCAACTGAGCATAGATTTCCTTATTAGAACGGAATACCGACAAACGAGGGGTACTCCCAGAACCATTAATCTTTTTACGAATCCTTTGACGGATACGGGTTCTTCTCTGTGTTTTAGTCAGTGCCATGTCTTAATTATTTACTAGCAGTTTTACCAGCCTTTCTACGGATGTACTCACCAACAAAGCGAACACCTTTTCCTTTATAAGGCTCTGGCTTACGGAAAGAACGAATCTTAGCCGCTACCATACCTACTAATTGCTTGTCGTGACTTTTAAGGATCACGATTGGGTTTTTACCTTTTTCAGAAACAGTCTCCACTTTAATCTCCTTTGGAAGTTCAATCACAATATTGTGAGAGTAACCTAGAGAGAGATCCAAACGTTGACCTTGGTTAGAGGCACGATAACCTACACCAACCAATTCTAATTTCTTCTCAAAACCTTCAGAAACACCGATCACCATATTGTTGATCAAAGCGCGATACAATCCGTGATTCGCACGGGTTTGCTTCTCGTCATTGGCGCGACTGATAGTAATGGTTCCGTCTTCAAGGCTGAATTCTACATCATCGCTAATGGGTTGCATTAACTCGCCTAATTTTCCCTTAACCGTTACAACTCCATCTTTGAAGTTAACTTCAACGCCGGCGGGAACACTAATGGGGGCTTTACCTACTCGAGACATTTCTTAGTTTTTAGTATACGTAGCAAAGTACTTCGCCACCTACATTTTCTTTGCGGGCCTGCTTATCGGTCATCACTCCTTTAGAAGTTGATACGATGGCAATTCCCAATCCATTAATAACTCTTGGCATGGTAGCACTTCCACTATAGGTACGTAATCCTGGCTTACTTACGCGCTTCAAGGAACGGATAGCAGGCTCATTGGTAATACGATCATACTTCAAAGCAATTTTGATGGTACCTTGAGGACCTTCTTCCAATACTTTGTGGTTCAGGATATAACCCTGATCCTGAAGAATGCGGGTGATTTCAACCTTCAAGTTTGAAGATGGAATTTCTACCACTTTGTGTCCAGCCATCATGGCGTTACGAACACGGTTTAAATAATCTGCAATTGGATCTGTAATCATCTTAATTCCTTTTTACCAACTGGCTTTTTTAACTCCGGGGATCAAACCTTGGTTGGCCATCTCACGGAAGGTTACACGGCTAATTCCGAACTGACGCATATAACCTCTTGGGCGACCTGTGAGCTTGCAACGGTTGTGCAAACGAACTGGTGAAGCGTTCTTAGGAAGCTTTTGAAGGGCTTCGTAATCTCCCGCTGCCTTAAGTTCAGCACGCTTCTGGGCGTACTTCTCTACCAGTCTTTCGCGTTTGCGCTCACGCGCTTTCATTGATTCTTTCGCCATAACTTATTTTTTGAAGGGTAAACCAAAGTTTGTAAGCAATGCCATTGCCTCCTTATCGGTATCTGCAGAAGTCACAAATGTGATATCCATACCGGTGATGCGTGGCACTTTGTCAATATTGATCTCTGGGAAGATGATTTGTTCGGTGATACCTAAAGTATAGTTACCACGACCATCAAAACCATTATTCTTGATACCGTTGAAATCGCGAATACGTGGCAAAGCCGCCCAAAGCAAACGCTCCAGGAATTCGTACATGCGCTCTCCGCGGAGGGTAACTTTGGCTCCAATGGGCATACCCTTACGAAGCTTAAAGTTAGAGATGTCCTTTTTGGAGTAAGTAACGATAGCTTTCTGACCGGCAATCATGGTCATTTGCTCTACCGCTTGCTCAACCAGCTTTTTATCGCCGGTAGCTTCACCAACACCTTGAGAGATCACGATCTTCTTTAGGCGAGGAACTTCCATGCGATTCTTGTATCCAAACTCTTCGGTAAGAGCAGGAACAATCTGTCCCTGGTATTTATCTTTTAATTTGGTAGAAAAGTCCATTACTTAATAATCTCTTGAGTTTTCTTAGAATAGCGTACCAATTTGCCGTTCTCATCAGCCTTACGTCCCACGCGAGTTGGTTCTCCAGTGGCGGGATCAACGAGCATCAATTTAGATAGATACACCGGAGCTTCTGTCTCTTCGATTCCTCCTTGAGGATCAGTAGCACTTGGCTTCTTGTGTTTCTTTACTACGTTAATTCCTTCCACGATCGCTTTACCAGCTTTGGGAAGCATTTCCAAAACCGTTCCTTCCTTGCCTTTATCCTCACCGGAAAGAACTACTACCTTATCACCTTTCTTGATATGAAATTTAGCCATCGTTCTAACCTTTATAGTACCTCAGGGGCAAGTGAAACAATCTTCATATACTGCTTATCGCGAAGCTCACGAGCAACTGGTCCGAATACACGGGTACCACGCATTTCATTTTGAGCATTCAACAATACGCAAGCATTATCATCAAAGCGGATGTAAGATCCGTCGGGACGACGTACTTCTTTACGAGTACGTACAACAACAGCCTTAGACACCTGGCCTTTTTTAGCATTTCCGGAAGGAGTAGATTCTTTGATCGAAACCACAATGCGGTCTCCTACTGAAGCATAGCGACGACCAGTACCACCCAACACACGAATTACCAGAACTTCCTTGGCTCCAGTGTTATCCGCTACTTTAAGTCTTGATTCCTGTTGTACCATCGCTTACTTAGCTCTTTCAATGATTTCTACTAATCTCCAGTTCTTAGTCTTGCTCAATGGGCGAGTTTCCATGATGCGAACGGTATCACCGATATTGCATTCATCTTTCTCGTCGTGAGCATGAAACTTCTTGGTAAGCTTAATAAACTTACCATACATAGGGTGCTTTTGCTTTTTCTCAACGGCAACTACGATTGACTTAGTCATCTTGTTGCTTGTTACCACCCCGATACGTTCTTTACGCAAGTTTCTTTTGTGATCCATCTTTAACAATCGTATTAAGATGCGCTAACTTCCGTACGAGCGCGAAGCTCTGTACTCAATCGAGCGATCAACTTTCTTTTATCTTTCAATTCCGCTGGATTTTCAAGCGGAGAAATGTGATGCGCCATGCGCAATTTGTCGTAATTGATCTTTTCCTCAGCAATTTGCTCAGTGATCTCTTGCGTGGTCATTTCTCTAATTACAGATGCCTTCATCATTCTAAATATTAGGCACCGGTATAATCCCGGCGTACGATAAACTTACATTTAACTGGTAGCTTCTGAGCAGCTAGACGCAAAGCTTCCTGGGCGATTTCAAAACTCACACCATCAAGCTCAAATAAAATGCGACCAGGCTTCACTACCGCTACCCAGTGATCCAAGGCACCTTTACCTTTACCCATCCGTACTTCGGCTGGTTTTTTGGTAATGGGCTTATCTGGAAAGATACGGATCCACAACTGACCCTCACGTTTCATGTAACGGGTTGCAGCAATACGCGCTGCTTCGATCTGACGGGAAGTAATAAATACCGAGTCCATGGCTTTCAGACCGAAACTACCGAAAGCAATCTCTGCACCACGCTGGGAGTTACCCTTCATGCGGCCCTTAAACTGCTTTCTGTGTTTTGTTTTCTTAGGTTGTAACATCTTACAATATTTTAAGCGCTAAGCTTATTTTCTTTTTCTTCTGTTACGTCCGCCACCTGCATTAGCGTTACCACTACCTTGACCGGTTTTCTTCTGGCCTGCGAATGGATTGCTCAAGTCGCGTCTTCCGTATACTTCACCTTTCATGATCCATACTTTAATTCCTAAGCGACCGTAAGTGGTATGTGCCTCGGTTAAAGCATAGTCAATGTCTGCGCGGAAAGTGTGTAAGGGTGTACGTCCGTCCTTGTACATTTCGGAACGTGCCATTTCCGCACCGTTCAAACGTCCGGAAACCATAATCTTGATCCCTTCAGCTCCCATACGCATCGATGCTGCGATAGCCATTTTCACAGCACGACGGTAAGAGATACGTCCTTCAATCTGGCGGGCGATAGAATCAGCCACCAATTTGGCATCTAGTTCAGGACGCTTGATCTCGAAAATGTTAATCTGAACTTCTTTCTTGGTAAGCTTTTTAAGCTCCTCCTTCAATTTATCCACTTCCTGACCACCTTTACCGATGATAATACCAGGACGACTGGTAGTAATGGTAACGGTTACCAGTTTAAGGGTACGCTCTATAATGATGCGGCTAACGCTGGCCTTGTTAAGACGTGCATAGAGATAGTTACGGATTTTGGCATCTTCCGCGATTTTATCTCCATAATTACGTCCACCGTACCAGTTGCTGTCCCAACCGCGGATAAATCCTAAACGATTTCCAATTGGATTAGTCTTCTGTCCCATGTGGCTTATTCGTTTGTTTCGTTAGATTCTGCGGCTACCTCTGCTTGGTTACGAGCGTTTACCACAATGGTTACATGATTACTACGTTTGCGAATGCGGTGCGCACGACCCTGAGGTGCAGGCTGAATACGCTTCAACATACGAGCGGAATCAACCATTACACTTGAGATGTACAAACCGGCATCCTCGATACGCTCTCCTTCATTCTTCTGCTCCCAGTTGTTGATGGCAGAACGCAACAATTTCTCTAATGGAATACTAGCGTGTTTTGGGCTGTGCTTTAAAAGGAAAAGTGCCTTTTCCACATCCATTCCACGTACCATATCTGCTACCAAACGCATTTTGCGTGGGCTGGTAGGGTAATTGCGCAGCTGAGCACTGGCCACGGTCTTACGCGCCTCTTTTCTCGCTTCAGCTATTTGTTTCTTTCTGGATCCCATAACCTATTCTTAGCGCTTGCCTTTATCTTTCTTGTTACCTCCGTGCCCGCGGAAAGTACGAGTCAAAGCAAATTCACCGAATTTGTGACCTACCATGTTCTCGGTAACGAAAACAGGTACAAAAGTTCTTCCGTTATGCACTGCTATGGTCTGACCCACCGCTTCGGGAAAGATCATGGAAGCACGGCTATAAGTCTTAATTACAGACTTCTTACCGCCTTCAGCCTGAGCTAAAACACGCTTTTCCAGCTTATGGTGTATAAATGGACCTTTCTTTAATGATCTCGCCATAGCTAATTATTTTTTACGTCTTTCAATGATATACTTGTTCGAAGCCTTCTTAGGTGTACGAGTCTTGTAACCTTTTGCAGGAACTCCAGTACGTGAACGTGGATGACCTCCACTGGCACGACCTTCACCACCACCCATGGGGTGATCTACTGGGTTCATAGCTACACCACGTACACGAGGGCGACGACCTAACCAACGACTGCGACCCGCTTTACCGCTGCGCTCCAATTGATGATCAGAGTTTCCGATAGCACCAATAGTAGCTTTACAGGTAATTAGGATCATACGCGTCTCACCACTTGGCATCTTGATGATTGCATACTTTCCATCACGAGCTGCTAACTGAGCAAAGGAACCGGCAGAACGGGCAATGATTGCACCCTGACCAGGACGCATTTCAATTCCGCTGATTACCGTACCTAATGGAATGTGCTCCAGGAAAAGAGTGTTACCAATTTCCGGAGTAGCCTTCTCACCGCTCATTACTTTCTGACCTACTTGCAAACCGTTTGGAGCAATGATGTATCGCTTTTCACCGTCTGCATAAACTAATAAAGCCACGCGAGCGGATCGGTTAGGATCATACTCGATTGACTTTACTGTAGCAGGAATTCCATCTTTATCGCGCTTGAAATCGATCACACGATAGCGCTTCTTATGACCACCACCTAGTTGGCGCATGGTCATCTTACCCGTATTATTACGTCCGCCCGACTTAGACTTCCCCTTTACAAGAGACTTCTCAGGCTTGCTGGCGGTTACAGTTTCAAACTGACCTACAACCTTAAAACGCTGTCCGGGAGTAACCGGATTTAATTTACGTACAGCCATAATTAAATTTCGCTATAGAGGTCAATGGTTTCACCACTGCGAACCTGCACAATGGCTTTCTTATACTTACCAGTGTTACCACGGGTAATACCTTGTTTGGTATAGCGGAACTTTCGCTTTCCTGGCATTACCATAGTACGCACGCTTTCTACATTTACTCCGTAGAGCTCTTCCACTGCTTTGCGGATCTCAACCTTATTGGCATCCACAGCCACTTCGAAGGCAAAACGATTGTTGTCCTCGCTGTCGGCGGTAGCCTTTTCGGTAATGATTGGTTTAATCAAAATGCCCATGGTTATCTATCTTAAAACAGTTTCAAGCTTCTCCAACGAATCTTCAGATAAAATCACTGTCTGCGCTTTCATGATCGCGTAAGTGTTTAATTCTGAGGTACTTACAACGTCGGAACCCTTAAAATTTCGGGACGACAAATATACAGCTTTATTTGACTCACCAAGTACCAGTAAAGATTTTTTGTCTTGAAGCCCTAAGGCGCTCAAAATCTGTAGGTAACTTTTAGTGCTCGGCTTGTCCATTTCCAGGGCTTCCAAAACCACAATATTCTGGTCTGCGGCCTTCTGAGAAAGTGCTGAACGACGGGCCAAAGCTTTCAACTTTCGGTTGAGTTTGAAACCGTAATTACGAGGACGTGGACCAAACACGGTACCACCACCACGCTGAACTGGACTCTTCAATGATCCCACTCGGGCATTACCAGTTCCTTTCTGACGGAAGAACTTCTTAGTGGTACGAGATACCTCAGCGCGTTCTTTCGCTTTGTGAGTACCCTGACGCTTATTGGCAAGGTGCTGTTTTACATCAAGATAAAGAGCGTGTTCATTTGGCTCAATCGCAAAAAACTCATCAGCCAAGGTCACCTTACGTCCGGTATCTTTACCTTCTTTGTTTAATACTGCTAATTCCATTACTTGGTGATTAATAGGATTGAGTTCTTAGGACCAGGAACCGATCCCTTAACAACCAATAGATTCTTTTCGGCATCTACCTTAAGAACCCGTAGGTTTTCTACCATAGTCATGGCACCGCCCATACGGCCGGCCATGCGCATCCCTTTAAATACACGTGAAGGATCCGAACCAGCTCCAATAGAACCAGGAGCACGTAAGCGGTTATGCTGACCGTGAGTGGCCTGACCAACCCCACCAAATCCGTGGCGTTTTACAACCCCTTGAAATCCTTTTCCTTTTGATAATCCGGAGATGTCTACAAATTGACCTTCTGCAACGAATTGGTCAACTGAGATTTCCGAACCTTCCTTCAGCTCGATATCGCCGAAGTCAGCATCGAATTCTTTAACCTTCTTACGAGGGCTCACTCCAGCTTTCTTGAAGTGTCCGCGCATTGCAGCAGGCACACGGCTTTCTTTTTGCTCACCGTAGGCTAGCTGAACGGCTTCGTAACCGTCTCTTTCAGAGTTCTTGATCTGGGTAACCACATTGGGTTCTACTTCGATGACGGTACACGGTAAGTTTTTACCGTTTTCGTCAAAGAGGCTTGTCATCCCGATCTTTTTACCGATCATTCCAGGCATTTGACAATCTATTTAAAATTAATACTCTATCTAACTCAGACTTTAATCTCTACTTCTACTCCACTTGGTAGTTCCAACTTCATCAAAGCATCAATGGTCTTTGATGAAGAGCTGTAGATATCAAGCAAACGCTTGAAAGAAGAAAGCTGAAACTGCTCACGTGATTTCTTGTTCACGTGAGGTGAACGCAATACTGTATAGATACGCTTGTTGGTTGGTAATGGAATAGGACCATTAACAATCGCTCCGGTACTCTTTACAGTCTTTACGATTTTTTCAGCACTCTTGTCTACCAAGTTGTGGTCGTAAGACTTAAGCTTTATGCGAATTTTCTGACTCATCTTCTAATAATATCTTAATCGTTACCCTTTACTTTAGCGATCACATCTTCGGCAATGTTCTTAGGAGCCTCAGCAAAGTGAGAGAACTCCATTGTAGAAGTCGCACGACCAGAAGAGTTGGTACGCAAGTCGGTTACATATCCAAACATTTCAGATAAAGGCACTTTGGCTTTGATCGCTTTACTGTTGTTACGATCACCCATACCTTCAACTACACCACGACGACGGTTAAGATCGCCCACGATATCACCCATATACTCCTCTGGAGTAAGCACCTCCAGCTTCATAATAGGCTCTAATAAAATTGGGCTAGCACTTGGAACCGCGTTACGGAAAGCCATCTTAGCAGCTACTTCAAAAGAAAGCTGATCAGAATCCACAGGGTGGAAAGATCCGTCCTTAAGAGTAACTTTCAGGCTATCGATAGGATATCCAGCTAATACACCGGTCTCCATCGCATCTTTAAATCCTTTCTCTACAGAAGGAATAAATTCTTTAGGTACGTTACCACCTTTCACCTCATTAACGAAAACCAATCCTGGCTCTTCGCTATCGCTAGGCTCAATCGTTACAACGATATCGGCGAACTTACCACGACCACCAGTCTGCTTCTTATAAACCTCGCGGTGATCTACAGAACCGTTAATTGCTTCCTTGTAAGAAACCTGAGGAGCACCCTGGTTTACTTCCACCTTGAACTCACGTCTCATACGATCAATCAAGATATCGAGGTGAAGCTCACCCATTCCGGAGATTACGGTTTGACCGGTATCCTCATCAGTGTGTACACGGAAGGTCGGATCCTCTTCAGCTAGTTTAGCTAAAGCAATACCCATCTTGTCCACATCCGCTTTAGACTTAGGCTCTACCGCCAATCCGATTACCGGATCTGGGAAATCCATAGATTCCAATACGATTGGAGCGTTCTCGGCAGAAAGGGTATCACCAGTTTTGATGTCCTTAAATCCTACCAATGCACCAATATCTCCTGCACCTAGCTCATCAATCTGATTTTGCTTATTGGCATGCATCTGGAAAATACGGGAGATACGCTCCTTTTTACCAGTACGGTTGTTTAATACATAAGAACCAGAAGGTAATGTACCTGAGTAAGCTCTTGTAAAACCTAAACGTCCAACGAATGGGTCAGTGGCAATTTTAAAGGCCAAAGCGCTGAAAGGCTCATCATAAGAAGGCTTACGCACTATAGACTCACCGCTATCAGGATCGGTACCTTGGATAGCATCGATGTCTACCGGAGCAGGCATCAATTCCATAACCATATCGAGCATGGTTTGCACCCCTTTGTTCTTAAAGGCTGATCCACACATCATCGGAACTACCTTGTTGGCAATAGTTGCCTCACGAAGGGCGTCCAAAATTTCGCGCTCGGTTAAAGATTCTGGATCTTCGAAATACTTCTCCATCAAAGTATCGTCGAACTCCGCTACTGCTTCCAATAATTTCTCACGGTATTCAGTCGCTTCATCCAACATGTCCTCTGGAATGTCGATTTGCTCAAAGGTCATTCCCATATCGTGCTCGTTCCAAACGATTCCACGGAAGTTGATCAAGTCAACTACTCCTTTAAAATCAGCTTCGGCACCAATAGGTAATTGAAGTGGTAAAGCGTGGCTTCCCAACATCTCTTTTACCTGAGCACAAACATTTAAGAAGTCAGCTCCCTGACGGTCCATCTTGTTCACGAAACCAATACGAGGAACATTGTAGTTGTTCGCTAAACGCCAGTTGGTTTCAGACTGAGGCTCAACCCCATCAACCGCAGAGAATAAGAATACTAAGCCGTCTAATACACGTAGTGAACGGTTTACCTCAACGGTAAAGTCAACGTGTCCGGGGGTATCAATAATATTAATATGGTAATCATTACCACGGTAAGGCCAGCTTAAAGTGGTAGCAGCAGAGGTAATAGTAATACCACGCTCCTGCTCCTGCTCCATCCAGTCCATGGTAGCAGCACCGTCGTGCACCTCACCAATCTTATGACTCACACCACCGTAATAAAGGATACGTTCGGTAGTGGTGGTTTTACCCGCGTCGATATGCGCTGCAATACCAATGTTACGGGTGTATGTTAAATCTCTTTTTGCCATGATTTGTTCTTCCTATTTAGAGGGGTTTAGAATCTGCCAAAGTGAGCAAAAGCTTTGTTCGCTTCCGCCATTTTATGAGTATCCATTCTCTTCTTCACCGCTGCACCTTCTTCTTTGGCAGCAGCCATAATCTCTGCAGCAAGACGATTGGCCATTGCTTTCTCATTACGCCTGCGAGCATAAGAGATCAACCATTTCATAGCTACAGAAATCTTGCGATCTGGACGAATCTGAACAGGAATCTGGAAGGTAGCACCACCAACACGCTTAGAGCGAACCTCTACGTGTGGCATTACATTGTTAAGGGCTTCTTTCCACAATTCTAAACCATTGCCCTCTCCGGTCTTCTCGGAAACGATATCAATGGCATCGTAGAAGATGCGATAAGAAGTACTCTTCTTACCATCAAGCATCATCATATTTACAAAACGAGTTACCAGAGGCTCACCGAACTTCGGATCTGGTAATATGGGTCTTTTTTTAGCTCTTGCCTTTCTCATGTCTTAATACCTCTTTAAGGATTATTTTTTCGCTTTAGGACGTTTCGCACCGTACTTGGAACGACGCTGCATCCGACCATTAACACCTGCGGTATCCAAAGCACCGCGCACAATGTGGTAACGCACACCTGGCAAGTCTTTCACACGACCCCCACGTACCAACACAATGCTGTGCTCCTGTAGATTGTGTCCTTCACCAGGGATATAGGCATTCACCTCATTTCCGTTGGTTAAGCGAACACGCGCTACTTTACGCATGGCTGAGTTAGGCTTCTTAGGAGTGGTGGTATACACACGCGTACATACTCCACGACGCTGTGGCGAAGACTGCAGAGCTGCAGACTTACTCTTCTTAGTAATTTTAGTACGTCCTTTCCGTACTAATTGCTGAATCGTTGGCATACACCTTTATATATAAGCTATTTAATAAATTCGCTACCCCATATTTTTGGGGACTGCAAATGTAGAAGTTTTACACAAGGTGGCAAGGCCTTTAGAAAAAATGTTTTAGGCTTTTGTTCAGGGACTTAGCGAAGTGATCTGAATTAAGGAAAACACTGGTAATTCGAGATTTTGAAAATCGATTCAAAACAGAATGAATTTTCGATAAAAATCACCCAAAAGCAATCAGAAATCGCAAATTTTAATCAAATCCAGAAAATCAATCTATTAAAAACCACGAATCACCGCTACTTTCTACTTTCTACTTTATACTAACTACTAACTACTAGCTACCAGCTACTAATCACTCCCTCTCCACACACTCTCTCAAATCCTTCGCAGCTTCCTCCCGATTTTCTTCCATATAATCCAACAGACCTACCGGATAAGGGCACATACCTTTGATCGTATTGAATCTGCGGATGGGGCAATCCTTGGGAATCTTTCTTAGTTCGCGTAAAAGCATCCAGGCAAAATCGCCGTGTCGTAAAAAACCTTCCTTGCGACAAAGCTCGAAGGAGGTCATAGTTGTATCGGTCAAAAGGAGCAGCAGTTCATCCACATAGTCTTCAAATTTCGCCTCCATCTTTTTGAAGGTATCGTCCTTTTTAAGCATTTCCCAATCAGAATACCATGTAACACTAATATTGGGGCTCAATTCAATTATTTGAATGTCCTGAGCAGATAAACCCTTACTCATCATAACGAAAACGAGCATCAAATAAATTCCTAATCCCTTCATTTCTAATCTATCAAATTTGAGCATTTCCTGCCCTGTGGTTTTTCGGGTTCAATTAAGCACCTTTGCGGTTCAAATTTAAGTATACGTGAGCGATTTTTTAGAAGGATTGAACCCACCCCAAAGGGCTGCTGTGGAGGCTACTGAAGGACCCGTAATGGTTATCGCCGGCGCAGGGTCTGGGAAGACCCGAGTGCTGACAATGCGAATTGCCTATTTAATGGCGAATAAAGGTATTGATCCATTTAACATTCTCTCCCTCACTTTTACCAATAAAGCCGCTCGTGAAATGAAGGAGCGGATCGGCAAAATCGTTGGACCCTCAGAAGCGAAAAACATTTGGATGGGTACCTTCCATTCGGTATTTGCCAGAATCCTCCGGGTTGAAGGTCAGTTGTTAGGCTACCCCTCCAATTTCACCATCTACGATTCAGAAGACAGTAAGAAGGCCATCAACAATGTGCTCAAGGAACTGAACCTTGATAAAGACATCTATAAGGTTGGAAATGTCGCCCGACGTATATCTGCCTTTAAGAATGGACTAATCACTCCTCGAGAGTATTTCAATAGCCCAGACCTGCAGGAACAGGATGCCGCCGCACGCATGCCCCAATTAGGAGATGTGTTCAATGCTTATAATGAAAAAAACTTCCGGGCCGGAGCCATGGATTTCGATGATATCCTGCTCAATACCTATCTCTTACTTAAAAACTTCCCGGAAGTCCTGGCCAAATATCAAGATCGGTTTCGCTACATCCTGGTTGATGAGTATCAGGATACTAACCACGCCCAGTATTTAATTGTAAAAGCATTAGCGAATCGTTTTCAAAACATTTGTGTGGTAGGTGATGATGCGCAAAGTATCTATGCCTTTAGGGGTGCCAACATCCAAAACATCCTCAATTTTCAGCGCGACTACGATGAAGTGCAGGTGTATAAGCTGGAGCAGAACTATCGCAGCACCAAAAATATCGTAGGTGCCGCAAATAGCCTGATTGAAAAGAACAAGAACCAGCTTCCTAAAAATGTCTTTACCGATAATGAAGGGGGAGAAAAGATTATCCTTCATAAAACGGTTAGCGATTCTGATGAAGGAGCCTTTGTATCACGCACCATCTTTGAAAAACAGATGAACGAGCAATTGGATTACTCCAATTTTGCCATTCTATATCGGACCAATGCTCAGAGTAGAGCAATGGAAGATAATTTGCGTCGCAAGAATATTCCTTATCGGATTTATGGCGGCCTCTCTTTCTATCAGCGAAAGGAAGTTAAAGACCTTCTGGCCTATTGCCGTTTATCTATTAACCCCAAGGATGAAGAAGCCCTGCGCCGAGTGATCAATTACCCAAAACGAGGTATTGGTGACACGACGGTTGAAAAACTCACGGTTAAAGCCAATCAGGAAAGCCGGGCGATCTGGGAAATTCTAGAGAACATCGATTTCTTCCCCGATTTAGGCATCAATAGAGGAGCGATCGTGAAGCTCAAAGATTTCGTAACCAAAGTGAATAGCTACCGGATTCTAGCTGAAAAGTCGGATGCCTTTGATGTCGTAAATCACATCTCGAAAACATCGGGCTTAATGCGCAGTTTAGGAGAGGATAAGACTCCTGAAGGGGTTAATCGGGTAGAGAACATCGAAGAACTCTTAAACTCCGTGAAGGAGTTTGTTGAAGATCAGAAGGAAATTGAGGAAGGCAATCCCAAACTGGAAGGATTTATGCAGGATGTAGCCCTGCTAACCGATCAGGATAAGGATGATCCAAACGATCGCAATAAGGTTTCCCTAATGACTATTCACCTTGCAAAGGGACTGGAGTTTCCAGTGGTGTTTATAGTGGGAATGGAAGAAAACCTTTTTCCCAGTATGTTGACGGTGAACAGTCGGGCAGACCTCGAAGAAGAGCGTCGCTTGTTTTACGTTGCTCTGACCCGTGCCGAAAAACAGGCTTATCTTACTTATACCCAGATGCGCTACCGTTGGGGCAAATTGGTTGATTGTGAACCTTCGCGCTTTCTGGAAGAAATTGATGACCGATTCCTTGATCAGAGCATTCCGGAATTCAGTCCCTTTTTATCTCCGGAAGAGCTACATGGCTTTAGACAAAAAAGCCCTTCGAGCAGCCGAGCAAATCCCCTCGGTCAGGTTGATCGAAGAAGTCCGAAACCCCAACGCAATGCTCCCCGCAGCGCTCCGAGCAGACCACCGGCCGGAATGAAAAGACTGCAGGCCGATCAAAACCTAAGCGGGAACTTTGAAATTCACACTGATCTAAATACCGGGCAAAAAGTGAAGCATCCACGATTTGGAATTGGGGAGATAAAAGCACTGGATGGCCAGGGAGCCAACAAAAAAGCAATTATCCATTTCCAAAATGTCGGAGAAAAGAAGCTTCTAATAAAATTCGCTAAACTGGAGGTTCTTTAGTTTACCAAGGGTAAGAAGCAGAAACCCGGATAGAGCTTTGCGATCCTCTGCACACTTTGCCCCTTTGCGTTGAAGTACCCCCCTCAAGCCTGCAATACATATCAACACCTTATATTTGTTATTTATCTCAATCATTGGCAATACTCTGACATCCGATTTTTATATTGCCACTCATAAATTATGGAATACAACACCAGTAGACCCCGCATGATTATCCCGGAATACGGGAGAAATGTCCAGCGCATGGTTGATTATCTTCTCACCATTCAGGATCGGGAAGATCGCAATAAACAAGCTCGTAATCTCATAGCCATCATCGCCAATCTGAATCCTCAGGTTTATGAAACGGATGATGACCCGGAACACAAGTTATGGGATCACCTCTATATAATGTCTGATTTCAAATTAGAGGTAGATTCTCCTTATCCCCCTCCGGCTCCAGAAAGCCTTTTTGAAAAACCCAAACCAGTTGAGTATCCTAAAACTACTCGTCGCTATCGCCATTACGGCAATATTACCCGTAGCATGGTGGATTATGCTAAAACCCTGGAGGAAGGAGAAGAGAAAACTGCACTCACTGAAAGCATTGCCAATGTGATGAAAAAGAATTACCTCATCTGGAATAAAGACAATGTGGATGATGATGTGATCTTGAATAACCTAAAAGATCTTTCTGAAGGTCAGCTAAAAACCGATGGTCTCAGCCTATCAGAAAAGCGCGAATTGATGCAGAACCACCAGCATCAAAACAGCAACAAGCGTAAGCGCAACAATAACAATCGATCGAAAAGAAAGAACAACAAGAAAAAATAGATCCTTGGGCACATTTCAGATCACCGGAGGTAAACGCTTAAGCGGCTCCATTACCCCGCAAGGGGCAAAAAATGAAGCACTACAAATAATCTGCGCCACCCTTCTCTCCCCGGAAGCCATTACCATTTCTAATATCCCGGACATCGTTGATGTAAACAAACTCATCGATATTCTAGCCGACCTTGGTGTTAAGGTCCAACGTAAGGGACATGGGACTTACAGCTTCAAAGCGGATGATCTCAATCTGGATTATCTCGAAAGCGAAGAATTTAAAGTGAAAGGGGCTTCTCTAAGAGGCAGCATTATGATCGTAGGACCTTTATTGGCGCGATTTGGAAAAGGCTATATACCCAAACCGGGAGGTGATAAAATCGGCCGACGCAGATTGGACACTCACTTCATTGGCTTCCAAAAACTAGGAGCAAAATTCCGATACAAAACTGGCGAGTCCTTTTACGGAGTTGAAGCGAAAAAGCTCAAAGGAGCTTATATGCTTTTAGATGAAGCTTCCGTTACCGGTACGGCTAATATTGTAATGGCCGCCACTCTAGCGGAAGGAACAACCACAATTTATAATGCTGCCTGCGAACCTTATCTGCAGCAATTGTGTAAGATGTTAAACCGAATGGGCGCCAAGATTTCAGGCATCGGCTCCAACCTTTTACAGATTGAAGGCGTAAATGAACTAGGCGGCTGTGAACATCGTGTACTACCAGACATGATTGAAATCGGTTCCTGGGTAGGTATGGCAGCAATGACATCCTCGCCATTGCGCATCAAAGATGTAAGCTTTGATGATCTGGGAGTTATCCCCACCATTTTTAGCCGCATGGGGATTAAGGTCGAACGCGACAACGATGACTTAATCGTTCCGCAACAAGACCATTATGAGATTGAAACGTTTATTGATGGATCGATTCTAACCATTTCTGATGCACCCTGGCCGGGATTTACCCCCGACCTATTGAGTATTGCATTAGTAGTAGCCACGCAGGCTCGAGGTTCCGTATTGATTCACCAAAAAATGTTTGAGAGTCGTTTGTTCTTTGTAGATAAGCTGATTGACATGGGAGCGCAAATCATCCTTTGCGACCCGCATCGAGCAACAGTAATTGGCATGGATAAAGCTACGCCCCTTAAGGCTACCACCATGACGAGCCCTGATATTCGTGCAGGAATATCCTTGTTAATCGCTGCTCTAAGTGCCGAAGGCACGAGCACCATTCATAACATTGAACAGATCGACCGAGGCTACGAAAATATTGATGAGCGCCTGAGAGCTATTGGCGCACAAATTGTAAGAGTTAACTAAAAGTTATTTATGAATATCCTCAGAAAACCCCTCTTTATTTTAGGCTTAGCAGCATTGAGTTTTGTAGGCCTAAGTTTTGTCGAAGGATTGAATAAGATGCCGGCGGACCAAAATCGAGGACCCGGAATTGGCGAAAAAGCACCTGAGATATCTATGCAGGACCCCAATGGGAAAACCCGCAGTCTTTCTGAACTAAAAGGTAAAGTGGTTTTGATTGACTTCTGGGCGGCCTGGTGCCGACCTTGCCGGATGGAAAATCCTAATGTTGTTGCCACCTACAATCAGTATAAAGATGTTGAATTCAAAACCGGAAGCGGCTTCACAGTGCTGTCGGTTTCATTGGATCGAAACAAGAATGACTGGATTAAAGCAATTGATCAGGATAAACTAGCCTGGGATTATCATGTAAGTGATTTGAAGTTTTGGAACAATGCAGCGGCTCGTGCCTATGGTATCCAATCTATCCCTGCTACTTATTTGGTTGGGGGCGATGGCACCATTATAGCTAAAAACCTTCGCGGTAGCGCTTTACGCAACGCGCTCGAGAAAATGAAGAAATCATAAAGGGGTAATAGAAACCTTTAGGCCTCCCGTCAGGGAGGCTTTTTTTTTGCTCTTTCTTTCGCTAGTTGCAATTCTGTATATAATAGAAAGCAAAATACGCCTGCGCTCTTCTATATAGGTCTGCTATTCTTGTTAAGGTCTCTGCCACGAGATCTACACATTAATGAACCTTAATCATGAAGATCATTGCGAAGCAAGTTTTGAGCGTAGGGATCTTTCTTTTTGCGAATTCAGATAGCTATGCACAAATAGAAGGGCTTTTTTCTCCAATAAACGACAGCACCGTCTCACGCTATCGCTATGAAGTAGTTGGAAAGAGCTATGCCGAAATACCAAGCGGAACCGGAATTGATCAAATAGACATTTCTGAACGCGATTTGCTGCAAAGCCAGACATTTCATCAAGTAATCTGCACGGGTATTAATAATTCCTATGAGCCTTTCTTTCAAATTCTAGACCTGAAAAAATCTTCTGTTGAGGATTGGATCAAATCCCCGGATGTACTATTACTTAGTCCGAATGGGAGTTTTGGATTTGACAGCATGGGCACTCAAGAATACTTCTTACCTCATAAAGATGCAGAAAATCAAGACATTCAAGCAAAAGCCAACAGCAATGAAAGAGATGGATTTCGGCCTGTTTTAATGTTCTTCCCTTGTCATTTAGACATTGCTGTTCAATCTGCTGTAGCGGATGGGGCATTCCTCACTCTACTAACCGAAGGGGCATTTAAACTTGAGAAACCCGGGGTATCCATTTTGGTAGAACCTCAAGCTAAGCGAATTATCCAGATTCAGGTTTTGGATAGTGTAAGAATCGAAAACCTTAAGGAATACCGCCTCTTCGACCCTTATGGTTATGTACCAACCCTTGAAATTGAAAGGCGCACTCGAATGGACCTGGCTAAACCCGTTACATTCATCCGCCGCTCCGTTTATCGCAATCATGCCATGGAAGATATTGGCGGCTTAATCGAGAAATACACCGACAAGGCCCACATTGAAGTTTTTCCCAACCCCATAAAGGATGACTACGAAGTTTTACTACGAGGAATTCCTGATGCTCAAATATCACAAGTGCAAATCCGAGATCATTTGGGAAACATTATCCAAACTCAGCTCCACCCAACTGTAAATCAGAGTATCATTTCATTAGACGGATCTAGCTATCCGGATGGAGTGCTAATCATTATCGTATCTACTCAATATGGAATGCATACCACTAACCTTACTAAACTTTAAGTGCTGAATGCGAAAGTGGAATTCCGTCTCATATCTCTGCCTATTGATAAAATTCTGTTTGGCACAGACTGATGTTATCTCTACTGATTCCATACGGCTAGAGGGCCTTGAAAATGGAGTAGGTAATTCTGGAACCCTAATTTCCTCCGGCACTATGGATAACAGTGCCGTTGAAAAGAAACTAGTGTTTTGGATACATGGTCTCGCCGGCAATCAGCACTCCTGGAATTTAGTTCAAGCTGTTACCGAAGATCAGACTGGAACCGCGGTAGCGGGATATCCGGTTCGCCATACAGAAGGTCTAGCCTTAAGCTATGAGGGTTATGAAAACCTGGATATCTTCAGTTTAGCTGGATTCGTTAATAATTCTAAAATGGAAATCTGGCGGACCGCTATTCCAAGAAGAGATACTATCAATGTAGACAGCAATTTCGTCATTGCCCACAGCCAAGGGGGAATGGTTTCTCGAGCAATCCGCTTTCAAAATTTACAGGACCCTTCTAGCTACCACAAACAGTTCAACGCTCTTGCCACTTTTGGCACTCCTCATAAAGGAGCGGCAATCATTAACAGCACTCGTAATGGCGGCGAAGTTCAAAAGTGGATTAATAGAGGTTGCGAGGCCATTGCTCCCGCTGAAATACAAACCTTCATAAACACCAAATGGTGGTTAGACGCGATCATAAGCACTAATACAGTAAATGCCTTTTCATCAAAAGCTTGTAATGGCCTTAATAAAATCGCCTTACCCATTTTAGTCAATTCTATTCGCAAACCCGTTGGGAAGGATTACGCCATTGGAGCCAGGAACCTGGCCCAGCTAGACAGCCTGGCCCAGTTAGATACCACATTTAAGGTGGTCTGCTTTTATGGGATTGAATCCGAACCGGTTCTATGGCGGACCATCCACACCATGACCTATACTAAGGATTCATCCCTTGCTGGTCATATCCTTTCTAATAACCCATTCGGTTTAAATGATGATCAGGAACTGCCGGATTTAGTCAATCAACAAATATCTAGTTACAATGCCAAATGGGCGTTTCACAATGCCAATTCCAATCACCTTTGGTATCAGGCAGTTTTACAAGATGATAATGAAAAGGCCAAAGCAGAAAAGTATCGTCGTGCCTACCTATGGCTATTAACCGCAAACACGGCTTGGAAAAGATTCATTGGAGCAAGAAGGGACACTTCCTTTATTGATGGGTATCAATGTGATTGTCTAATTGATTTAGGCGGATTACAAGGCTATTCTTTCAGTAGTACCATAGTCCAAAATACGAATGATTGCAATGCAGGAAATGCCCTATCCTGTAATGCCAGTCCACGCATTCGACACGAAATCATAGAGGAACCGAATGACGGAGTTGTACCTATATCCTCGCAAAAAGGCTACCCGAGAGCTATCCGTATACCAATGCTCCATACGAACCACATGCAAGAGCGAAACAATAACAAGACAAAGGATAGACTAAATGAGCTTTTCGATGGTGACTATGGAGTCAAGTTTCGACTTAAAAAAAAGTGAATTGCTAATTCCGGTACTTCCGCTTTTACTATCAAGCCTTTTTCTCTTCGCTTGTAAACGAGATAAAGGTTCTGAGTCGGACCCGCCTGTTAAGGATAAATTAGAAATACTTTGGCGCACCCCTATCCTATCGAATCTCAACTACAGTACTGCAATTGCCATGAATCCTATACCCTTTAATCAATACGTCGTGGCTAGCACAGATCGAGAGCTTAATGGCTTTCAAACGCCCATACTTTTTCTAGATAGTGCAACGGGTGCTGTACAGCATTATTGGTCTGATTTTATCGATGGTTCGGCATATTTAAGAGACGAAACTTATAGCATTGAAGGGAACTATTTGCTTTTAAGTACTCAATCATCCATTGATTGTGTGAACTTAAAAACCCAACAAACTCAATGGCAGTCAATGGTGCCCGGAAATAGTCCTTTTAACTATTCTCACAATGGGTTTGTATACACAGGAATTGATTTAAATGGCGGAAATAGCGCTGCTATAATTCGAAGTCCGGTGGATCATCTTTCCTGGGATACTGTTTACCATTTCACCCGAACTGATCGATATGATCCCAACTTTGAATCTATGGGCTTTGGGAGCCTAGAAAATGGAGATGCAGTCCTCGTTTGGAAAAATCGCAGCTTCTCATCAGGATCGGACCGCACTGACATTTTTGCTTTTAATCTGAGCGCTGATACCCTGCTTTGGAGAAACATGGATTTACATGAGATTTCCGGAATTATGCCGTTACTTATAGATGATGAGGCGGTTTTTGGAACGGTCCGCTCGAAAGCCTTCAGTATTGACCTGGCAACAGGAATGATGAATTGGACCCGTGATTTCGAAGGAATAGTTTCTCGTCCTGACCAGGCCAATTTCACTTTCGGATCAATGTGTCTTACTAAAGACGCTTTGGTACTTAAAGGAACAGAAAGGGAATTGGTGCTTCTAAACAAAAATAACGGCGGTCTTCGAAATGTCAACCCAAATCTCCCCCCAGGCGTAGAGAATCGTTTTACGCAATACGACAATAAGCTTTTCCTTTCTACCGGACACCTCGTAATAATCGATGATTTACTTGGGGATGTACTAAATGATCCCCTTAAAACAGAAGCCTTAGGTTGGATTACAAGCGGAATTACTATCGACTCGACCAGAGGAGTAATGTACTTCCACAATGGACGGGAAGTATTTTGTGCTCGAATTCCAGAAAATCTCTGAATCCATTTGAATCCTATTCAGCTTTCTACCTTTAGTAATGGTAAGCACGCTGCGCGCCAATCACTATAACTCTCAGTCAAAGTAAATTGTATTGCAAATTTGGAACTCCAGGAATGCTTCAAGGGGCTATAATGCCTTAGCTTAGAGCATTCAATCTCCTATTATGAAAATCGCAATTATCGGTAGTGGTAAAATAGCCTCCCCCCTGGGACGTATTTGGGCCAGTAAGGGACACGAAATCTTTTACGGAAGTCGATCTCCGAATAAACTTGAAGACTTACTCAAGCAATCGGGCCCTGCATCCCAAGCAGGACTACCCGCTGAGGCAATAGGCGAAAGTGAAATTGCATTCGAAGCCATACCCTTCGGTAAAGTAATTGATCTTCCCACAGCAGAGCTTGCTGGAAAGACTTTAATCAGTGCAAGTAACTATTTTCCATTCCGAGATGGAACGATTGAAATGAATGCACTCACTCAAACCGAATGGCTTAGCAATCAGTTTCCAGCAACATACCTGGTGAAGGCCTTTAGTATGATTGGTTCGGCAGTAATTGAAAGCCATGCAAATGGAAATTTTGAGGAGAGATACGCCATGCTTTTAGCTGGAGAAAGAGATGAAGATAGAAAGCTCGTTTCTACCTTGATTGAAGAAGCAGGATTTGATCCCGTAGATTTTGGAGGGCTCCCAAACAGCTGGATGTTTGAATCATTAGGAGGTCCCCTTTTTGATGCCCGTCTTTCCAAAACCGAGGCAGAAATGGAGTTTAAACGACTTAGTAGTTCGAAGCCATAGGCACTTCATTCTCCTTTCCCCCTAATCATTAGTATTTAACTCACTATACAAAATGAATACTGTAAACCGACTCCTTTGCAATATCTGCTCTGATCAGCTTGTAGAAAGCAAAAACTTCTACACCAAACTCTTCGACTTCAGGGTGGATTTCGATAGTGATTGGTTTGTACATCTGATATCTGAAGACCAGTCTTTGGAATTAGGTATAATTTCAAGGAACCATGAAATTGTTCCAATAGGTCAAAGAGAGCAAGCTCAAGGGTTCTATCTTACAATTGTTGTGGATGATGTTGATGAAGTGTTTGATACCGCAAGATTGGAAGGCTTAGAAATTGTCGCTCCTCCTGAAGATACTTTCTATGGTCAAAGAAGACTACTTATCAAAGACCCTAATGGAATGACCTTAGACATTTCCGCCCCTATTCCGAATTTCTCTTTTTAAACGATAATATTTACGACATTAAATTTAGTAAGGGATTAAATTCTTTAAGCAATTAAGATGGCCTACTATATCGATCTAACCGCTATTGATATAACCGAGTATCAATCCTATTTGGAAGAAGCCGAACTGCTACCCAGCAGACAAGTATTAAAAGATAATCTGGAAGAGAATTTTCACAATCTAAAGAAAGCTGGGATTAAGAATTTAGAAGAGCTTCTTGATAAAATCAATACCAGAAATAAGGAAGCCATGTTTTCCAAAGAAACTGGAATTGATCTAGGCTATTTGACTATTCTATCGAGAGAAATTAGAAGTTATCGACCAAAACCAAATAGGCTTAAGGACTTCCCTAATCAATCAGGGCAAGCCATTGATAAACTGGCCGAGATTGGAATTAAAAATAGCCAGCAACTTTTTAACCAGGCTTTACTTCCTGCTGATCGGGAGAAAATAGTGAAGCAAACGGGTATTGAACCAAAGGATCTTCTTAGTCTAACCAAGCTTTCTGATCTCTCTAGAATTCGTTGGGTAAACCACACCTTTGCCTTTATGCTCCTTAAAGCAGGTTATGATACCGTCGAAAAGGTTGCTTTGGGAGAGGCAACTGAGATCTGTGCAGCGGTAAATCTGGTAAACCAGGACCATGGGTTTTATAAAGGCAAAATTGGATTGCATGATATTGAACTCTGCGTGAACTCTGCTAACGATCTAAGCATTGATTTATCCACAGAGGACTAAGTATTCGAAATACCTATTTTAGTGAATATGAATATCATTCTACTCTGTATCTCTTTACTGACCTGTCAAACTGGAGAACCCACCAGCTATGAGCAATTTGCAGAACAAGTTAAAGAAAGAACCTATATCGTGAGAAACGAACGAGAGGAAGGAATGGTCGTTTCTACAGGCTTTCTTCTCAGTCCCAGGCATATACTCACCTGCGCTCATGGGGTATCGGACTACACTAAGAAGGATACGGTAATTAACTATTCGGGCTTTAAGATGACTTCCTACGTGGAAGAGTTCGCTTCCAGTTCGGACCTTAAGGCCATAAGTATCGGTTTAGATAGTAATCAGTTTATAAGCATTTCTAAAATTCACATCCACCCCTTATATGCTAAGCACCGCTACTATGATCTAGCAATTTTGGAGTTATCTGAACCTATCCCTATTGAAAAAAACAGGAATATCGAAATAATACCGCCTATGATTGGGGATACTATTCTTTCCCTGGGATATAGTGGACACAGTAAACTAGCAAGTCATAAGAGCTTGGGAAAGAACAATATGCGACCTTGGTTAAACGTAGTAACTGAGATGCTGATCGAAAAAGAGAAGAGTTTCGAAATGCGCCAGAAAGAGGAGTTCCTCACAGGGAGTTTAAAGTTTGGAAGGATTATTCATCCTGGTGATAGCGGCGGACCGTCATTTGTGAAAAAGAATCAGCAATTCTACCTCACGGGTGTGCATATCCATAGCGTCACCACAATTTTTGATGATTCCGGTCAGACTCCGGAGGGGTTTGTACCCTACTGCCGTGACGCTAGTCTTTGGGAGCATCGGGATTGGATTAAATCCATAACGGAAAAGTAAGGTCATGCAAAAACGAGTTCTGGCTTGTGTGATAGTTTCATTAGCGCTGATTAGTTGCCGGGAACCTCAATTAATGCCTTATTCGGAATTCGCAAAAATGGATGAACTGGGGCTTCCAAGAATCCTCCACTTAAAATCAGATTCTAAGGAATTATTGTACATCGGTACCTATCACAGCAATAACCAGGAGGACAGTATTTTCTTAATAATCAATCAGTATTTGGATGAATTCAATCCTGATTTTGTATTCCACGAAGGGTCAAGTAATTGGCCAATCTATGCTGACCCAGACAGTACTATTCTTTTCTCCGGAGAACCAGGTTTTCTTATTCAGGCCGCACAAAATAGGGGTATCCCATATCAATCAATTGAGCCTAAGGCAAAAGACGAATATGGGTTTTTACTGGAAAGCTTTGACTTTGATTGGGTAGTCCTTATGTATCTGTGCAGGCAGATAGATCAGCAACAACGCTTTGCAGAGCAATATAATACAAGCGATGAGGATTTTAGGAACAATATGAATCACTTTCTAAACTCGCTCAATCAGGAAGGTCTAATTTTAAACTCCACTCAAAAGGACTTCTCTTATTGGCAATCGAAGTATTCGGAGCTGATGCAAAAGGACCTAAACTGGAGAAGTTTTGAACCGAAAGAGTATTATCCGAATTTTTCCATTAGTCCAATGAATGAAGTCAATCGTCAGTCAGACTTCTTTCGAAATAAAACAATGGTCGACAATATCTTCAATGCTCTGGAAGACCATAACAGGGTATTAGTGCTGGTCGGTGGTGGTCATCTGATCATTCAGGAAGAATTAATTAATCACCGATTTAAATCGAGATATTAGATCAGCCAAATCCACGCACGATGAAAGCAGTTGAAAAGCCCTGGATAGAAAATGGGTATCGCATATTTGCTTACGATGGTCCTAAAGAGCTAAAGATTGAGCGAATTGCCAAGGCTATAGGGAAAAACAAATCGTCCTTCTACCATCTATTTGCGGATCTGGAAGTTTTCAATTTAAGATTACTAGAGTATCATTTTGAAATGGCGGGAGAAATGGTTGCTAAGGAAGCGAAGGCAAACAGTGAGGAGGAATTGGTAAATGTCCTGGTGGAACACAAGCTCGATTTACTGTTTAATCGACAATTGCGCGTACATCGCGAAAATCCGGATTTTGATAAATGCTTTAACCGAATTAACGAGCTCTTTTTACCCACCTCAATTCCCTTGTGGAAGAAAATCATTGGACTTCCAGAAAATAACGCTCTTGCCGGAATGGTCCTGCAATTGAGCCTGGAAAACTTCTTCATACAGATTACCGATGAGACTTTAAACAAAAACTGGTTGCACGAATACTTCGCGGGCATTCGTCAAATGGTAAAAACCTTTAGGCAATTGGACCAGGGAGTGCCATTAGACGGCAGCGTCTAAAATAGCGCAGGTGGCTCAGCTAGTTTTGCCTGAAACTAAGATTATGAGCAACCCAAAAAAAAACATTGCCTTAAAAGCATTGCTAATCATTCAGACAATTGGACTACTGATTTATACCGGTATTGCCATAAAGAATGATGGTGGCAACTTTCTAGCTAAAGCGATTGAATTTGCAGGATCACTAAGTTGGATGGGGCAATTCGCCCTTGATTTCCAATGCTATCTTATGTTATCTGCTCTTTGGTTAGCCTGGAGGGATAAGTACAGCTCGCGATCCATTCTGCTTGCCCTCCTAGCTATGGTTTTAGGCATTATCGTCTTCGCCCCTGTTCTCCTACATCTATTATATAAAGAAAAGGGTGATTTAAAAAGAGTGCTGTTGGGTAAGAGGCTATAAAACTCAAGCAGCCTTGTGATTAAAAATGAGGGACATATTTTAGCACATATTGATTTGCTAAGTGTCTTCTTTGGTGCATTTGTATCCTTCAATCAGAAAATTAAAACCTGAACAGGTTATTATAGCTCAGGTATTAGCCAGTGTTCCTGCATTGATTGCTGGAATAGTTCTGCGGGATTCTGAAAACGAGTCTGTATTTGAACCATTGTTGGTCCTATCCATTAGCATTTCCATAGTAATTCCAATCATTTACACTAGTGCTCTAGCGGAATGCACCGGTAAGTCCAATGGCGTTCGAGCTATGACTTTAGTGTCAAGTATTTTGGTGATTTCTTCGGTGATCTCAATCATTATTCACGAGCAACTGTTTGCCCTTCTTTCCATTGCTTTTATACTTTCCGAATCTGTTCGAGGACTACTTATCGCCAGAAACTGGCTGGAAATTCCAGGCTATAGAGGAAGTAGCTTCCTATTCACAATTGGAATAATGTATCTCATTCTAAATCCTTTGCTAGGCTATTGGAGTCTTCGGAACCTGGCATTGGTTTACATTGAATCGCTTGAATAGGACCAAGGAATAGGGCTAAAAGCTCAAATTTCCCATTTGTTGATTAACGCTCCTATATTTGATTTTATAAACGTACCTCCTAGTACTAAAAAACCAACAAATGGAATCCTTCTTAAACCCTTCTCAACCACTTAGCCTCACTGATAAAGCGAGAAATGAACTGAAACAATCGGCGGGTTGGACCATGTTTCTCGCTATTGCCGGATTTGTCGGAATAGCCCTAATACTGATTGTAGCTGCTCTGCTAGTAATCGGAACCACATTTCGGGGATTTGAATATTGGGACCAGAATCCACAGATGTTCCCAATTGGAATGGTTGCCATATTCTACATACTAAGCGGTGTGGCTTATTTCTTTCCCTGTTACTTCTTGTTGAACTACTCGCTCAAAATGAAAGCCGCATTAATCGAGAACACCGAACTGACTCTGGAAGAAGCCTTTGTAAACCTAAAACGGTGTTTTAAGTTTATGGGAATCTTTCTAATAATACTCCTTTCTATCTATTTTTTAGCATTCCTAGGAATATTCGTTTTTGGAGGCCTAATGACTTAAGAAAATACAATGTTGACTATACGTAAAATGAAATATCACTTTTTTAGCCTCATCTGCTTTGTAGCAATGTCCGGGCCCGTGATGGCTCAAAACTTCATTGGCGATCCCGGAGAATTGGTTCTCATTCACGGAGAAATTCAGGCCTTCTCCGAGGCGGTAATGAATAGTGATGCCGAAGCTATTGGAAATGCCTATACTGAAGATGCCAAAATCTTTCCCAATAATCGTGAAATCATTGCTGGGCGAGCAGCAATAACTGAATATTGGAGTTTCTTCGATAATAGGAAAATACCTTACCACAAAATTCATCCGGAAGAAATCAAAGTGATCGGAAATGAAGCTTATGATTTTGGCTACTATGAAGGATCGAGCATAAGCGCTGAAGGAGAAAAAAGCAATTGGCGCGGTAAATATGTTATTATCTGGAAGAAAGTTGAAGGAAGATGGCTCATCTATGCTGACATCTGGAATCGGGTCCAAGAAGAAGAAGGTTGAAATACGAAATACGGGAAATAGAGATTGAGGATAATTCCGCGGTTGCGACTATGATCCTTGAAGTGTTTGAAGAGTTTGACGCTCCCAAGGCAGGCACCGTTTATACCGATCCAAAAACAGACGCTTTATATCAACTTTTCCAAAATGAAAGGTCCATGTTCTTTCTAGCTACAGGCCAGAATAAGATATTAGGTTCCTGCGGCATCTACCCTACCGAAGGACTACCAAAGGATTGTGCTGAACTAGTGAAATTCTACCTTAGTAAAGAAGCTCGCGGAAAAGGTATCGGCAAGGCCTTAATGGAAAGAAGTATATCCGCTGCAAAGGAAATGGCTTATTCAGAGCTCTATTTAGAAAGCTTACCTGTTTTTGACAAAGCCGTGCGGATTTATGAGAAGCAAGGCTTTAAAGCTATTGACAAACCTTTGAGTTCTGAGCATCCTGGCTGCAATTTGTGGTTTCTAAAAAAGCTTTAGACATGCCAGATCCTTACGATTCGCATTACGAAACCGAGAATCTATTTGGAGAAGCCTCTCCTGAACTCCTGGATTTTTTCGACTCAATGGAAAGAGCTAAAGTCTTAGACTTAGGCTGCGGTCAGGGTCGAGATGCACTAGCATTGGCAAAAATGGGATTTAAGGTTCTTGGCATTGATCGATCAAAAACCGGAATCCAGCAAATGTTGCAACAAGCTGATCAGCTTGGACTCCATCTGGAGGGTAAAACAGCAGACATTTATCAATTCGAAGACTTTGAGGAGTTTGATTTCATTTTGCTAGACAGTATGTTCCATTTCCTAAAGAAGGATCGAGAGAATGAATCTAAGTTTCTAAGAAAGATTATATCTGGGATGAAGCCTTCTGCCCACCTTGTGATCAGCATCATGGACATGGGATCAAGGGTAAGTATCCTAAAATCCATTTTGAAAGAATTCCCTGAAATACGAGTTGTGCTTGATCGTAAATTCAAGTACAAGTTTATTGATCAAGACAATGGGCAGAGCTCGGTTTTAAATTACAGGCTCATAGTAGGGGTGCGTAAATAAGCTTGAGACTGCACTTGAAATCTTATGAACGCAGACCCTCTATTAAAGATGCTTCATCGAAGGTCCGGTGACTAATTGACAGCAAATAAAATATGGAGACCTTTTTGCTCGAAGAGGGTCATGGCAAGACCAACTCTGGAACCCCAAAAAGTAGACTTAGGTGAGAGCTTTAAATCTCTGAAAACGATACCTCGATTTTTCAGAGAAATCCGTTCTGTAAACCCAAATCTCTTTTACCTCAACCTTTCAGCTCGACTTATAAGCGCCTTTCTACCTTTAGCGTTGCTCTACATCGGGAAGCTCATCGTTGATGAAGTCCTGCTTCAAATAGACATGGATGTGAAAGACTTCGGTTATCTGATCTATTTGGTAGTAGCGGAATTCGCATTAGCAATTAGCTCTGATTTATTGCGTCGTGCAATAACCTATACGGATGCTTTACTAGGGGATCAATATTCCATCAAATCATCAGTAGCGATCATTCAAAAAACAGCCGAAATCCAGTTATCGCAATTGGAGGATGCTGAATTCTACGATAAAATGGAGCGTGCTCGTCGACAGACCACTGGAAGGGTCGGACTCATGTCGAATGTGCTGAGCCAGGGAGAAGATGTAATTGTCATTCTATCTCTGATTGGTGGTCTGGTTAGCTTTGAGCCCTGGTTAATTATCCTACTGGTAATCTCAGTAATTCCCACCATTTTAAATGAAATTAAGTTCAATGGCACTGGATATTCCTTAGCACGCAGTTGGACCCAGGAACGAAGAGAATTAGACTACCTGAGGTATGCCGGGGCCAGCGATTTAACGGCAAAAGAAGTGAAGCTTTTTGCGCTCTCGGATTACATTGCCGATCGCTTTCAACAACTATCTGATATTTACTATCAAGCAAGTAAAAAGCTAGCCGGTCAGAGAGCAAGCTGGGGATCTCTTTTCAACATTATCGGCACCGGCGCTTATTATGGAGCCTATGCCCTAATTGTATATCGAACTGTGCTCGCTGTTTTCACTCTGGGAGATCTCACATTCCTTTCCGGTTCTTTCAATAGACTGCGCAGTAAATTACAGGGCTTCTTTACGAGATTTAGTTCTATTACGGAACGTGCCCTTTACTTACAAGACTATTTTGATTTCCTAGATCTTCAATTTTCAAAAGAGAATGAAGCCAAGGGACAATTAGAACTTCCTGATGAAATTACCGACGGATTTGAATTTAAAAACGTCGGATTCAAATACCCAAATACCGATCAATGGGTGGTTAGAGGGGTAAACTTCAAACTAAAAGCGGGCGAGAAACTCGCCTTTGTAGGAGAAAATGGGGCCGGCAAAACCACCTTAATTAAACTCTTACTCGGGTTTTACCAGCCTACGGAAGGAGAAATACTCCTTGAAGACCTTCCCATTCAAGAATATCGCCAGGATCAATACCAAGCTTATTTCGGAGTAATCTTCCAGGACTTTGTAAAATTTGAGCTCACCCTAAAGGAAAACATTGCCGTTGGAGCTATCGACGAGATTGAAAATAAAACTCGCATTCAGGATGCGGCCGATCGGAGCTTAGCCAATGAGGTCATCCAAAGCTTACCAGAGGGCATTGATCAGCAGCTTGGAAAACGTTTTAAACGAGGGAAGGATCTTTCTGGTGGGCAGTGGCAAAAGGTCGCAATCGCCAGAGCCTATATGAAGAATGCTAAGGTGATGATCCTGGATGAACCGACCTCAGCTCTGGATGCTCGAGCGGAGACCGAGGCATTTAACCGATTTATCAAACTCACTACGGGAAAGACCGCGGTAATAATCTCCCATCGTTTTAGCACCGTACGTATAGCAGATCGGATCATGGTGCTAAAAGACGGCGAAGTCTTAGAGATTGGGAGTCATGAAGAATTATTGGCTAATGATCAGCTTTATGCAGAACTGTTCAATTTACAAGCCGAAGGTTATCGCTAGTATCTCCCTGGTTTAGGTGGCTTGGACTTCTTGCAGCTACCCATCCTTAAAGCTGTTCAGTCAGAGATTTCCTACTTCCGCCACACTGTCATTTGAGGCCGTCATGGCAAACAATTTGCCTTAAATGCAGCAAATTTGCGAGCAATGAGTACTGAAGAAAAAGTACAAAATACCGAACAAGAGGATCAGGCGCAGAACGAAAACCTGCAAGCCGATAAGGCTGAAAGCACTGAGAAAGAATCAGTTGATACTAACACAGAAATTAGTTTAGAGGAGCAAATTGCTGCACTGGAAGAAGAGCTAAAGCAAGAGAAAGATCAGAAATTAAGGCTCTATGCGGACTTCGAAAATCATCGTAAGCGTACCGCAAAAGAAAGGGTTGAACTCTTTGGCAGTGCAAATCAAGAATTAATGTCAGCTCTACTGCCAATTATAGACGATTTTAAGCGAGGGCTTGAGAACTTGAAGGACAAAGAAGCCAAGGAAGGCATCAACCTTATTTTCAACAAGTTTGAAAGTACCTTGAAGCAGAAAGGCCTAAAGCCCATGGAAAGTAGCATCGGTAAAGATTTCGATGTAGATACTATGGAGGCTATAACCCGAATACCAGCACCTTCGGATGACCTGAAAGGTAAGGTCGTGGATGAAATAGAACAAGGATTCCACCTGGGTAATAAAATCCTTCGCTACGCCCGAGTAGTGGTAGGAGAATAACATTTACCATGAGCACAAAACGAGATTATTACGAAATACTTGGGGTCTCCAAGAGTGCCAGCGAAGCCGAAATTAAAAAGGCCTATCGCAAACTGGCCATTAAATATCATCCCGATAAAAACCCCGGGGACTCCGAAGCTGAGACTAAATTTAAAGAAGCCGCTGAGGCCTATGAGGTACTGAGTGATGCACAAAAACGCCAACGCTATGATCGCTTTGGTCATGCAGGAGTTGGTGGTGCCGCAGGCGGCGGTGCTGGAGGTTTCGGCGGCGGAATGAGCATGGATGATATTTTCGAGCAATTCGGAGATATTTTCGGCGGCGCATTTGGTGGCGGCGGAGGTTTTGGCGGATTCGGTGGCCGCGGAGGTGGTCGCAGGGTATTTAAAGGATCCAACCTCAGAATCAGGGTAAAACTGACCCTGGAAGAAATCGCTAATGGCGCGAGTAAAAAGCTAAGAATTAAGCGACTTGTTCCTGCAGACGGAGTAAGCTTTGATACCTGTAAAACTTGTGGTGGAAGAGGTCAGGTGAATCGGGTAACCAACACTATCCTGGGGCAAATGCAAACTGCTAGCACCTGTCCTACCTGTAACGGTTTGGGTAAGGTCATTAATAAAAAACCTGCCGGAGCCGATGAACATGGCATGATCCGAAAGGAGGATTTAGTAGAGGTGAAAATCCCTCCGGGTGTTGCAGAAGGTATGCAACTGAAAGTAGCGGGTAAAGGAAATGCCGGCCCCTTAGATGGAGTGAATGGAGACCTTCTCGTTCAAATAGAAGAAGTGCCCCATGAGGAACTTCAAAGGGATGGACAAAACCTACATTACGAATTGTACATCAGTATGCCGGACGCCGTATTAGGAACTAAGATTGATGTTCCTACTGTGAGTGGTAAAGCCCGTATTAAACTGGATGCCGGAACTCAAAGTGGTAAGATTCTTCGCCTGCGAAATAAAGGACTTCCAAGTGTAGATAGCTATGGAACCGGCGACTTGCTTGTGCATGTAAACGTATGGACCCCTAAAAACATGGATTCCAAGTATCGCAAGATGTTTGAAGAGATGCAAAACGATGAATCTTTTCAACCTGCACCGGATCGCAGTGATAAGTCCTTCTTTGAAAAAGTAAAGGAAATGTTCAGCTAGAATGATTGAAGCCAGAGGAATCGCTAAAAGCTACCAGGATCACAAGGCATTGAAAAGCCTCGATCTGAATATCAAGGAAGGAAGCGTCTTTGGCTTACTTGGACCAAACGGAGCAGGTAAAACAACCTTCATCCGCATACTGAATCAAATTATTGCTCCTGATGCGGGAGAAGTCCTTGTAAAAGGTGAACCTCTCAACAGTAAGCATATCAGCCAAATAGGCTATTTACCTGAAGAACGAGGTCTTTATCCCAAAATGAAAATTGGGGAACAGTTAGTCTATTTGGCCCGACTCAAAGGACTATCCCGAGAAGAAGCCAGAGAACGGGTTAAGAAATGGCTGGACCGCTTTGAATTACGTGATCGGAGTCAGAAGAAGGTTGAAGAACTATCAAAAGGTCTGGCCCAGAAGGTGCAATTTATTGCCAGTGTTATCCACGAACCTGAACTCTTAATTCTCGATGAACCTTTTACAGGATTTGATCCGGTTAATACCGAACATATCAAAGCAGAAATACAGCGTTTAAACAAGGAAGGGGCAACCATCATATTCTCTACCCACCGCATGGAATCGGTGGAAGAATTATGCGAGGATATCGTACTTATAAACCACGGCGAAAAGCTACTCAACGGAAATTTAAATACGATCAAGCAAGAATTCAAGGAAGGTTGGTACCGCATCGAATTGGAAAGTGAATGGGATGCACCACAAGATAGTGGCTGGCAAATAGAACATCTTAGCCGCAAGGACGGGCATAAACACTTCAGAGTTAAAATCAATGATTCTAAAAGAGCCGAATTGTTGGAAAGTTTAAAGGGATTTGGTTTGGTTTCCTTTCGTGAAGAAGTGCCTAGTCTCAATGAAATCTTCATTAAAAGCACCAGCCAACTATGAAGAACCTGGGTATAATTATAAAGAGAGAGTTTATCACTCGGGTTCGAAAGCCCAGTTTTATTATACTGACCTTCCTGGCTCCAGTACTCATGGGAGTATTGCTGTTCCTTCCTGCTTATCTTGCTACCCTCCCTGGCGATGAGAAAGTAATTACCGTGTTGGATGAGTCCATCCTAATGAATGTAATGGACAAAGGAAACGAGGAGTTTAAGCTACGCTATCTGAATCCTAAAGATTTCGATTTTGAAACCGCACAAGCTTATTCTGAAGGACAAGGAGATTATGCCTTTCTGCATGTGCCTAAAAGTGAAGGTGGCGACCCTGATTTTGTTTCTCGAAACATCAGAATCTTCCGAGAGGGAGATTTGAACCTGGGTGTGGAAACCTATCTGGAACGCAGCCTGGAAAAATATATTCAAAAAGAAAAACTCAAAGCGGAAGGCGTTGATCCCGGAATTCTGGCTCGAACTAAGAGTAGCGTGAATCTCAGAATCATCAACACCAAGGAAGGGATTGAAACCGAAAATGCCACCATATTCAAAATGGGTATGGGATATGTAGCAGCCTTTGCCATCTATCTCTTTATTTTCATCTATGGAGCTCAGGTGATGCGAGGCGTAATTGAAGAAAAGACCAATCGCATCATGGAATTGATGGTGTCGAGCATTAAACCCTTCGAATTAATGATGGGTAAAATAATCGGAATTGGCTCTTTAGCCCTGCTACAGTTTTTAGTGTGGATTGGACTCGGAAGTCTAATCTTTCTCCTTTTCTCAACAACCTTTATTGATCCAGCAATGGCCGGCTCTGTTGAAGGTACAGCTCAAATTGAAGCCTTAAATAATACCGCCGCTCTAGACATTTACAATGATTTAAGAACCCTCCCCTGGGGTACCTTTATTATATCCTTCCTCTTCTACTTCATCGGTGGCTACCTGTTATATGCTGCTCTATTTGCGGCCATTGGCTCTGCGGTTGATAAAGAAGCCGATTCTCAACAATTCATGCTTCCAATCACCATCCCCTTGATTGTAAGCCTCTTAGTTATTATTAGAGCACTGGGAAACCCCCATGGACCCATCGCTACCTGGATGTCTATGATCCCATTGACCTCACCCTTGGTAATGATGGCTAGGGTTCCTTTTGACGTTGAGCTTTGGCAACTTGCTCTATCCATTCTTCTCCTGACCGCGACCTTCTTATTTACCGTTTGGCTTGCGGCTAAAATCTACCGAGTAGGCATTCTCATGTACGGGAAAAAACCTACTTTCAAAGAGCTTTATCGCTGGACCCGGTATAAGAATTAATGAACCGATTTAGGAACTTTTTGGAGTTAGACCTCATTAAAACTGAGAGTCTTCATATTCAGGTTGTTAATCTACTTTGGATTGCCCTAATTTTTGGAGGCGCCCTCCTACTAAGATGGCTTTTCAAGAAATTCATGGACCGCCAATGTGAGCGGAAAAAGATTGATCCTGGCAAAGCCTATGCGATATATTCGGTGGCCAGCTACATCATCTTTATTGTAGCCATTATAACTTCCATAGACTCATTAGGGTTTAAGGTTACCGTTCTAATCGCCTCTTCTACTGCGCTACTAGTAGGTTTAGGGCTTGGCTTACAAGACCTTTTCAAAGACATGGTAGCCGGTTTTATCATCCTATTTGAAAGAACAGTGAGTGCGGGAGATATAATTGAACTAAAAGGCACGATTGGTCAGGTACAAACGGTTGGTCTACGAACAACCAGTTTAATTACCCGAGAAAGAATAGTCCTTATAGTTCCGAATTCAAAGCTCACTACTGATGAAGTTATCAATTGGAGCCAGAATGGAAAAAACACCATTTTTAAAATCAAGGTAGGCGTCGCTTATGGTAGTGATACTCAAAAAGTACAGGAAGTTTTAATCGAGTCTGCAAAGGAACACGCTGAAGTACTCTCCAAACCTGCACCCTTTGTACTATTCAAAGATTTTGGCGAGAGCTCTTTGGATTTCGAGCTCTTCTTTTATTCCCGAAATCTGTTTAAGATTGAGATCACCAAAAGTGAGTTAAGATTTGCGATAGACCAGAAATTCCGTAAAAACGGGATCACTATTCCCTTTCCGCAAAGAGACGTTTGGTTTCGAAACAATCCCACTAAAGACTAATAATGAAAATAGCCGTCATCGACTGCGGTACCAATACCTTCAACCTCTTAGTTCGCTCACAGGAGGAGAACAGGAATCTGTACAACACCAAAATTCCCGTTCGCTTAGCTGAAGACGCCGAAGAAGATCGAAGCATTAGCGAGGCCGCTATGAATCGTGCTTTGGAAGCCTTAAAAACCCATCAGGCGGAAGCCCAAAAATGGGAAGCTGAGGTGCTCTTTGTTGTGGCCACGGCAGCCGTTCGAACTGCGCCGAATGGACCGGAACTGGTAAGAAGAGCAAAGGATGAATTAGGAATTTCAATCAACGTAATAACCGGTGACAAGGAGGCCGAACTCATATTTAAAGGAGTGGCTCAAGGAATTGAATTTAATGAGGTCCCTACCCTAATTATGGATATTGGCGGTGGAAGCACCGAATTTATACTCCTTCGCGATAAACAACCGGTATGGCAAGCTTCCTTTCCAATTGGCAGTAGTGTAATGCTCAATCGTTTTCGGCCTGCTGATCCTATTCTTGAGGAAGAAATACACGCCATTGATGATTATTTGGATGATAAACTGATTAGCCTAAAAGAAGCTTGTGGCGAAGACCTTCCGCGGGTACTTATTGGTAGTAGTGGGAGTTTTGACACATTAGCCCAAATGTGTGCTGAGATTTATCAGACCTCACGCTTCGATCCAGACGAGAGTAGCTATACCTTTTCCATGCACGAGTACATGCAAATCTCTAAACGCATGCTGGAGTCCACTTTCGAGGAACGCCTCAATACACCCGGTATGATACCCATGCGCGCGGATATGATCGTGATGGCATGTCTAGAAATAAACTACATCATTAAAAGGATGGGAATCCGACTGCTTCAGCAGTGCAATTTCGCTTTGAAAGAAGGCTTATATTTCGATCTCCAAAACAAGGCGAAACAATGGCAAAAATCCTCATTGTAGAAGACGAAAGAGCAATTCGTAATGTTCTGAAAAACATACTTCAGGACGAGAATAAGGACTATCAGGTTTCTGAGGCCGAAAACGGCAAAGCGGCAATCGATCTACTCGCCAATGAAGAACATGATCTGGTGCTCTGTGATATAAAGATGCCCGGAATGGACGGCTTGGAGGTTTTAGACCATATTGTTGCTACACATCCCGAAACTACGGTGGTTATGATATCTGGTCATGGTGACTTGGAAACTGCCGTAGATAGCATGCGCAAGGGAGCTTATGACTATATCTCTAAACCACCGGATTTAAATCGATTACTAAGTACGGTACGCAATGCTTTGGATCGACATAATCTCGAAAAGGAGAATAAGACCCTACGGAAAAAAGTCAGTCGCAAATACCAAATGATTGGGGAAAGTCCTGCAATTGCTGAAGTTCAGGAGATTATTGAAAAGGTTGCACCCACCGATGCCCGAGTGCTAATCACTGGCCCCAATGGTACCGGAAAAGAATTAGTAGCACACTGGATTCATCAAAAAAGTGAACGCAGCAAAGGACCAATGGTGGAGGTGAACTGTGCGGCCATACCCTCCGAGCTCATTGAGAGTGAGCTTTTTGGTCATAAGAAAGGGGCCTTTACCTCTGCGGTTAAGGACCGAGCCGGGAAATTTGAGCAAGCAAATAGTGGCACATTATTCCTTGATGAAATTGGCGACATGAGTCTTTCGGCCCAGGCCAAAGTGCTTAGGGCCTTACAGGAAGGGAAAGTAAGTCCGGTAGGCAGCGATAAAGAGATTAAAGTGGATGTACGGGTCTTAGCGGCCACCAATAAAAACCTCCAGCAAGAAATTGATGAAGGACGCTTTCGCGAAGATTTGTACCATCGCCTTAGCGTTATTCTCATTAAAGTGCCACCACTCAACGAACGCAGGGAAGACATTCCTTTACTCACCAAGCATTTTGCAGAACAAATTGCTAAGGAATATGGCAATGCACCCAAATCCTTCTCGGAAAGTGCTATGAAAGCCCTCAGTAATCTTGACTGGACAGGAAATATCCGGGAGTTACGCAATGTAGTTGAACGACTTATCATCTTAAGTGGGGCGGAAGTGAACCATGAAGATGTCGAGAAATTTGCTCGCAAGTAATAATGACCACTTGATTTTTAGTACCTTAACATCAATAAGCTAAGCACCAAAATGGAACTCCCACATTTTTTATTAGCCGATAATACCGATCATCCAGAAAGCCTTTATATCGTGCATACCCAGTACCCACGCTTTGTTTGGGATATTCAAGGTGATGAAATAGAATGGCTGGATGAATTGGAAGGCGATGAAGAAGAATTGGTTAATGAAATTGCCACTCTAATTGAAACTGCAGAAGCCTTTTATGAGAGAGAAATGCAAAGACATGAAGCCGAGGCTTAAATCTCAAAGTCCTTAAAAGCTTAATAATTCAGGTACTCTTCTACCAAGGTGAATGAGTACTTTAGCGGGCTTTTTATCAACTCTAATGACCCGCAAGGAGCACTTTCGTAAAAACCTAAGTTTGGCTTGGCCAGTGATGCTCGGTCAGATTGGTCATGTAATGGTCGGTTTAGCCGATAGCATTATGGTGGGTGCATTGGGAACTGTTCCCCTGGCGGCGGCCTCATTTGCCAATTCTGTTTTTGTGGTACCCATGGTTTTTGGGATTGGTCTGGCCTTTGGACTAACTACTCCCGTAGCAAATGCGGATGGGGAAAAGAAACCCGAAAAAGCAAGAAGCTTCTTAAAGCACGGAATTTACCTCAACATTAGTATTGCCTTCTTGATTTTCCTGCTCCTATTGGTGCTGGAAAATTTTTTACATCTAATGCGTCAGGAACCCGAAGTTCTGGATGCTTCCCTGGGCTATTTTCGGATCATCTCCTTTAGCCTTGTACCTCTCCTCACCTTCCTAACCTTTAAGCAATTTGCTGAAGGCTTGAGTGATACCCGGATGGCCATGCTGGTAAGCTTAGGCGCTAATTTGCTCAACATTGGGCTAAACTACCTTTTGATTTATGGCAATTGGGGATTCCCTGCTTTAGGCCTGGAAGGAGCAGGAATTGCAACTTTAACGGCCCGCATAATTATGGCCCTCTGGATGGCAATCTATGTATTTCGCAAACCCGCATTCCGCTTGTATACGCAAGGGATTAGATGGGCCGAAACCCAATGGAGCCACTTTAAAACCTTGATCGATATAGGAGTGCCTTCAGGCTTACAGTTCATTTTTGAAGTATCGGCATTCGCTCTCGCCGCAATTATGGCCGGATGGATCGATGCAGAATCATTAGCCGCGCATCAAATCGCCATCTCTCTTGCTTCGGTATCCTATATGGCCGCGAGTGGCATTAGTGCCGCAACAAATGTGCGTGTGAGTAATCAATTAGGAGCAGGTAATATTCCGGCGATGAGGATGGCCGCTCACACCAATTTCCTGCTGATCATAATTCTAATGAGTATTGCGGGAATCCTCTTCTATGTTGGACGAAATTACTTACCGACTTTCTACAGCGAAGACCCGGAGGTGATAGCTTTGGCCTCCCAATTACTAATTGTAGCCGTTGCTTTTCAGTTGTTTGATGGAATGCAGGTGGCCGTTTTAGCCGCCTTAAGAGGTCTGGCTGAAACTTTAATCCCCACCATTATTGTGATGGTCTCCTATTGGATTATCGCCTTGGGGTCTTGCTACCTATTCGGCTTTGTAATGGATCTGGGTGTTCTTGGTATTTGGTATGGTCTGGCTCTGGGCTTAATTGTGGCCTCCTGTTTATTGACCTGGAGATTTGAGATACGCAGCCGTCAATTGTTAAAAGGATCTCATGAAGCTAAAGCCCAGGTATAAGCTTGCTTTTGGTGTTTTGATTTCAATTCTGATTCTTTCTCCAATTAGTATTGAGCGGGAACATCTATCCATCACCCTCCAAACCCTGGTCATATTCTTAGGAGCAAGCTTAGTCCCCTGGAGGATTTCAGTTTTAGTTATTTTGATTTACCTCCTGTTAGGTGCTCTAGGTTTACCAGTGTTTAGTGAATATAGTTCGGGGGTTGACAAACTGTACGGAAATTCAGCAGGCTTTCTCTGGGGCTTTGTACTCTGTGCAGTCCTAGTGTCTAAAGCATTCGAGGCCTGGGAATTAGGCTATCTGAAAGCTATCGCAGTGTTCCTAACTGCGCATGTGATTCTTCTCATCCCCGGTCTACTGGTCCTTCACCACCTAAAGGCAGAACTGCATATCTGGTCTATTACCGTTGGGCTCCTACCAGGCTTAATCCTAAAAAGTACCGTCGGTGGATTTCTTGCAGTACTATTGCGAAATTCACCCATCCACAAGGATTAGATTTACTAGCTTAGGGAGCCCAAATGAAACCATTACGCGTACTCCTCGTTTCACGCCCTAACCTCCATCAGCAGCCAGGTGGAGATACTTTACACCTCGAACAAAATCGCCACTATCTCGATAAACTAGCGGTTCGAAGCGAACTGTATGACGGCAGTCAAAACCCAGAGGAATTTGATCTGATCCATTTCTACGGCTTAACCCGACCAGCAAATGTTCTCCCACTTCTAAACTCCAAGAAACCCTTTGTTGTATCGAGCATTTATGTTGATTATTCTGAAGCCGATCGAACCACATCACGTATTAGAGCTTTTCTGCAAAAAGGTTTAGGTCAACATGCGCTGGAATACTTAAAATTAGTTGCTAGGGCGCGTAAAGGCAGAGATCAGTGGCCAGGTAAATCTTACCTCTTAGAAGGTCAAAAGGGCAGCATCCGCAAGATTCTGGATAATTGCAACTACCTTATAACAGCCAGCGAAGCAGAATATGATTCGATAAAAACTGAATTCCCATTTGAAGGAAAACACAAAACCGTAAAACTTGGAGTTGAACATTTACCGCCCCTAAACCCCGCAGAGGAGAAAAAAGATGTGCTCTGCGTTGCGCGTATCGAACCTATCAAAAACCAATTGAGTCTCATTAAAGCACAAAAAGGAAGCGACTGGAAACTCCACCTAAGTGGCGGTGCATCGCCAGCACATGGTTCCTATCTGGCAAAATGTAAAAAAGCCGCCGGACCAAAAGTTCTATTTCATGGGCAAAGGAATTATGAAGAGTGCGCCGCTATGTATAATAAAGCGCAGGTTCATGTACTTCCCAGTCTTTATGAGACCACCGGTCTTGCGACCTTAGAGGCCATGTACTACGGTTGTCAGGTTGTAGTTAACGACTCTAACATCAGCAAGGAGCTTTTTGGAGAGCATGCCTTTTACGCAAAAGTTCAAGATCCGGATTCCCTCAAGAAGACAATTCATACTGCTCTTCAATCAAAATCCGATCACCGGGATTGGTTAAAAAAGGAATTCAGTTGGGAGCTGGCAGCGCAGTCTATTCGCGAAGTTTATGATAAAGTATTAAACCAGCGAAAGTGAAAATTGGAATTCTCGGTACCAGAGGCATCCCAAATCTTTACGGCGGGTTTGAAGAATGTGCACAGCATCTTAGCACCCGTTTGGTTTCTATGGGACATCAGGTATGGGTCTATAATTCCCATCGTCATCCTTATGATCAAAAGAATTTCGAAGGTGTGGAGATTATTCACAAATATGATCCAGAACACCGTTTCGGAACGATCGGACAGTTTATCTATGATCTAAACTGCATTATAGACAGCCGGAAAAGAAGCTTTGATGCCTTAGTTCTTATGGGTTATACCAGCAGCGCAATCTGGGGTAGATTGCTACCGGGCAGAAGCCTCCTTCTAAATAATATGGATGGTTTGGAATGGAAGCGAAGCAAGTATCATCCTTATGTCCAGCGATTTTTAAAGCTCTCGGAAAAGTGGGCCGCCAGGAGGAGTGATATCCTCATCGCAGATTCAAGGGTAATGCAGGAGTACCTGGAAGCTCAGTATCCCACCGACACTGTTTTCATTTCTTATGGAGCTAAGCCCTTCAAGAAACCTGATGCGAGCGTTCTTGAATCCTATGGAATAGAACCTGGTGAGTACAATATTTTGGTGGCTAGATTAGAACCAGAAAACAATCTGGAAGTCATACTCCAGGGAGTGGTTCAAAGTGAAAGTAAGAGGTTAATGCTCGTAGTAGGGAATCATGATACAGCTTATGGTGAGAGCCTTAAAAAGCGATTTAAAGATTCCCGAATCCGTTTTGTAAGAGGCGCATATAAAAAGGAGAAAATCAACAATTTACGACACTATTGCCACCTGTATTTCCATGGGCATAGCGTTGGTGGAACAAATCCTAGCCTTCTAGAAGCTATGGCCTGCCGCTGCGCAATAGTAGCGCATCGAAACAGGTTTAACTATGAAGTTTTAGGTGAAGAAGCCCAATATTTTAGAGATCCGGTAGATGTGGCTAATCACCTCGATCACCTCGATAAGGAGAAAATCTTCAGGGAATCGATCGCCAAAAACCTCCGTAAAATAGAGGAGCGCTACAATTGGCAGCTTGTCGCAGAAGAATATGAAGTGACCTTGCAGCAGGGTTTGATTCGCAAATCGTGATTTGTAACTTAGGGGCTTACCCACCTTGTATATGTCTAAGCTCCAAAAAATTAAAGATGCTTTACCCGGCTTCAATAGCGAGTTAATCTCCGCTATAGCTTCCGAAAGTAGCCTGGAAAAGTTCCCGCCAAATACGGAACTTCTGCGGGAAGGTCAGTACGTTAAAGTTATTCCGGTGGTACTTTCGGGTACCCTAAAGGTCATTGCCGATTTTGATGAAAAGGAGCTTTTACTGTATTACATCAGACCCTCCCAAAGCTGCGCACTTTCTTTCTCCGCTGCCTTGCACGAATCTCCAAGTCAAATTAAAGCGATAACCGCAGAAGAGACAGAAGTCCTGCTTCTGCCAAGCGCTGCAATTCGAACTTGGGCAAGAGAGCATGAAGAGTTTAATAACTTGTTTTTCGATCAATATCAACTGCGTTACTCGGATCTGTTAAAGACCATTGCCTCGCTTTTATTCGATCGCATGGATCAAAGGCTCCTAAGCTATTTGCGAGAAAAGTCGAAGCACAATCCCAATGGCCTGGTAAAAGTTCCCCATCGGGAAATCGCTTCCGAGCTTGGTACCGCACGAGAAGTAATTAGTCGGGTTATGAAGAAACTGGAACATGAAGGTTCTATAGAACAAAGTTCCAAGGGAATAAAAGTGATGGCATAGTAACCATGGTTACTGCACAAACTAATTCGCCAAACTAGTTTTGTTTAACACTAAATCAGTTTACCATGCTTAAAAACATGAGCACAACCGACCGCATAATCAGAGTGCTAATTTTTATTCTTGCCGCCTATCTGTTTATTGGAGATATCCTGGCATCCCCCTGGGGATTGGTTGCATTAATTGCAGGTAGCGTATTGTTGCTTACCAGCATGATTAACTTCTGCCCCATTTACAAGGCCCTGGGAATCAGCACGCGTAAGTCGAAATCTTAATTCTTCCAGGCCGCGAGGGTACGAAGAATAATACTTAGATCGAGGAGAAGGCTCCAATTCTCGAGGTAGTAAACATCTGCCTGGACTCTAGCTTCCATTGAGGCCAGATCATGTTCACCCTTGTAGCCTTGCACTTGAGCTAAGCCAGTAAGTCCGGGCTTTACCAAATGTCTGAGCATATATCGATCCACTATATCACGATATTCCTCAGTATGGGCAAGCATATGAGGTCTGGGTCCAACCAAAGACATCTCCCCTTTGAGCACCTGGAACAATTGAGGTAACTCATCTAAATGCCAAGCGCGCATCCATCTTCCGAAAGGAGTTATTCTTTGGTCATTCGTTTTGGCTTGATGGGTATCTGCATCCGAATTAAGCTTCATACTGCGGAACTTGTAAATCGTAAAGTTTTCACCTCGGTATCCGCTTCGTTTCTGACGAAAAAAGATGGGTCCATTACCCGAGAACATCACCCCTAAAGCGAGTAATGGAAAAAGAGTGGGAAGGCAAATCAAAAGCAACAAGAGGGAGATTATAATATCCGAAACTCTTTTTAGCCAGCGATTATGCCACTGTTGAAGGGGTTCTGGTCGGAAACTGATAACAGGAAGCTGATCGTAAAAGTCAATACGCATACTCTTAATAGGAGCCATACCTAAGTCCGGGAGGGCCCGGAAATGAAGAAGATGCTTATCAGCTAAGCGATATAATTTGGAAAACAATTCGTGTCCCGGGTTTAGGGCAACAAATAATTCTTCTGAATCCGTGTTCCCGAGATATTCTCTGAGCTGCTCAATCTCACCTTCTTCATCGGTACGGAAACTGCGAGAAATGCTTATTCCCAATTCAGGGTTGCGCATTACCAGTTGAATGAAATCATCAAAAGCACGCCCCTCTCCTACCAACAGCACTGAACGCAAAGGTCTTGCCCGCCGACGAAAGGAACGTAAAAATCGCAAATAGAAAAAGTGCCAGGGAATTATGGTAATGAATAAGCCAAAATAGAAGTAGATGAAGAATAGTCGACTGTATTGTTCCCCTCGTTGTAAGGCCACTAAAAGCAATAGCACTGCAAAAAAATGAGTGATAAAGACGTTGAAGGTTCTTGATACCGACTTCCTCGGCTCCGGCTTTAAGGCAAACTCATAGGTTCTAAAAACCAGACTTAGCACTAACCACAACAAATTCAGGATGACCCAAAGCTGCAAGTAGTAGTTATAATAGGGGGTATCTATTAAAGGAAGATCATGGAAACGTTGCCAAGCCGCGCCAAAAAAGGCAAGGTTAAGGAGGGTAAAATCCCCAAGGAGCACCAAAAATTGGCTTAATCGATTGTGGTAGGCCGGCATATTACTTGGATTCAAAAATACGCGCTGCTCTGCGCTTTTGAAAATCGGTCCATTTGTCCTGGTTCTTGTTATAGGCAACCTCGAACTTTTCTGGAACGTTCAACTGTTCTCCCTTCAAATATTCACGGGCTAATTTCGAAAGCTTCCAATTCTTATCAAAAAGCGCGGTAAAGAAAACTTCGTAATGCAAATCCTCTGAAAGGGTAGCTGATGGTATAGAACGCAAATAGTCTAAAGCTTCCATTCGAGTGTTAAAATCATAAGATATACCGGCTAGACTATAGATCGACTCTAAAGCTTTTAGATCCCCCAAAAGCACACGAGTGTAAAGCGTAAAGAGAAATACCTCCTTCCCAACTACGCCAGGTTGTTCCTCCCACCTTTTATCCCATAACCAGTTATACGTCTCAGCGCCTGCAAAACTAGCCCTACTCAGGAATTCGAGACTGGCAGCAATCGCTAACTGGCGAAGTTCATAGGATTGACCAGTCTCCCGTATTGGTCTTAAAATGCTATCAGATATTAGTATTCTTGATTCTAAAGCAATTTTTAGAACCTCCTTTTGGAAGTAGACATCAGCGGTGGAAAGTAAAAGCTCCGACAGGATACTCTCAGCATTATTATCCGTTGCAAAGTTTTCCAGATAGGATTTCAAGGCACTGGTCCGCTCAGAAAAATGTAAACCCTCATTTTTCAAGCTCGCTTCAATTAAAGCTTTATCCTCTTCACCCACTGGATTCCTCAAATTGATGAAGGCGGAGCTCCGACCAAGCATCGAAGTTGATTCTTCAATTTGAAAACGCCAGTCCTCCTCAGTTTTTTGCTCATTTACCTTGACAAGTAGCGCTGGTAAATTGGAAAAAAAGAAGAGTGAATTCCTTGACTTTAATTGAATAGTGTTCAAGCCTTCCTCTAAGAAAATGCTTTCCGTAACTCGATTACCACCAGCACTATCCTCAGAGACCAGGACCAGCGGCTGGACTAGCCTGCCTTGTAAATTGACTTGAATCCGATCACTCCCTTCCTCCCGGCTGATATCCAGTACAGGCTCCATTTCCGCATATAGCCAGGTCTCAAAGAACCCCTCAATATCTTTGTCGCTATGCTTTTTAAATAGAGCGATTAAATCTCGATTTCGAACCACCTGGTAGGCATATACTCTTAAGTATTCATCAATGACTTTGCGGTAAACTTCATCTCCCACATAGTCTCTCAACATATATAAAAGCCAGCCACCTTTTTGATAGAAACGAGAACCGCCCGCTTTGGGATGAGCCAAGGGTAATGGTCCGGCTGCAGTAGCATCAAAAACCATCTCACGTGCTTTTTGAAGTTCCCACTGAAAGAATTCCTCCCCATATAGTTCCCTTTCGCTTAACCATTGATAGTAAGTAGCAAATCCTTCATGAAGCCAATGATGCTTTGCCCCGGCCGCTGTTACTAGGTTACCAAACCATTGGTGAGCATATTCATGAGCATTTACATAGGTGTAATTTCGATCCTTAAAGGCCACGGAATCTACCAGGAAGAAATCGCCGAAAATGGTGGCACAAGTGTTCTCCATCGCTCCGTGTCGGAAATCCATAACGGGTGCTTGCTTGTAATTAGACCAGGGATAATCATAAGCTATCTCCTTTTCTAAAAAGTGTGTTATCTCTCGATGTCGATGATAGTACCAGGAACTATCTTCAATTCGATCCGGATAATGGTATAGCCAATGCGGGTTTCCCATGATGTTCTTTTTGCTTACCACATATCGATCTGCGGCAAGAGCAATCAAATAAGAACTCATAGGTCGCTCCATTCTATAATACCAATGCCTGAGATCATCACGTTGAACCACGGAATCTAAGACTCCATTGCTCATTATCTCATAGTCGGATTTAAAAATCCATTCGGCGGAAAACAAAATCTTATCCTTCTGATCGTCACGATGGGGAATCCAATGTCTGTGATCAATACCCTGACCCTGAGTCCAGATTTGTCGACGTGCCTTAAAGGTTTCATCCTTCCAACCTATAAAGTACAGGCCCTTGCGTGGCTTGGCTCGATAAGCAATCTGCAGTCTTTGTTCCTTCCCATTGTATTGCACTAGGATAAACAAGGCGGTATCATTCTGGATGAACGGCACCTCTGAACCATTAAGCCGAAGTTCTTCTACTTCAATCCTAACAGCATTTAGCCAAAGGGTATCTAATGTTTCTGGAATAATGAAACGGTGCTCTACCTCGCCAATAACTGTCTCTTCGATGGTATCGAACTCCGCTTTAATATGTAGGGAAAGAAAATCCTGGGATTGAAGAGAAACAATGGAAGCAAAAAAAAGACCGATGCTAAGTAACATCGGTCTATATATAGAGCACATTTTTACAATCATTTCTTGCGAGTCAACCTAATCTCCCGAGCCGAACCTTCGGCTTCCATTTCACGAAGATACAACTCCAATTCTGTTTGAGTCAAGCTGCTTAAATCGCGCTTTCCGAGGGCTGGGTTCATAATGTAAACCTTAAACTGTTGATCCACATCTGGTGGAGCAGTTTGAAGGTCGGAATCCTTTACAATGAATCCCACATATCCCACTCCATAGTACATGCTAAATTCTCGGGTGTAACCACTGAAGTTAATGGTGTTAGGGAGCGTGTAAGTCGTTCCGCCATCTACATGGTAACCCAGGATAATCCCATTCTCGTAAGTGAATTGGTCAATTTCAGGGGCGTTGAATTCTTGATAGTATTGGAAATCCGGATCTCCGGGATTGTTAAAAGGCAACCAGCTTTCATAAAGGGCGATTGCATCAATTATGCGATAGCTTAATCCTGCTCCCGGAGGACCTTGTGGACCTTGTGGACCGGGGATGTTGCTTTCATAAGTACAAGAAGCGAGACTGAGGCCGAGGAGGAGTACGATTAGCTTTTTCATAATGTGTGGTCTTTAGATTCTGATTACCTTAATAAAAATATCGTGCCAAAGTTCATTAGGCGATTCTCCCCCAATCCACCTTTCCGGATTTTCGCTTCTGAAATTCAGAGAGTATGAATTGATGGGATTCTGCTTTGAATTCCGGATCAGCTTTTATCAAATCCTCCAAGGCCCTGCGGGATAAATCCATAATCGGGGTATCCTGCTTTAAGTCGGCCAGCCTAAGATTCAACATCCCGCTCTGTTGCGTTCCCAATAAATCACCCGGCCCGCGAAGCTTTAAGTCCACATCGGCAATCTCAAAGCCATCTTGAGTGCGAACCATCGTCTCCATTCGTACCCGAGCCTCTCTGCTTAGCTTTAAGCTTGTCATCAAAATGCAATAGCTTTTCTCTGCTCCTCGACCTACTCTTCCGCGTAACTGATGCAATTGACTCAGCCCAAAACGCTCCGCGGATTCAATAACCATTACTGAAGCATTGGGCACATTTACCCCCACCTCAATTACCGTAGTGGCCACCATAATTTGCGTCTTCCCTTTGGCAAAGCGTTGCATTTCGAATTCCTTGTCTTCCGGCTTCATTTTACCGTGGACTACACTAACCTGGTATTGAGGTCTTGGAAAAGCACGACAAATGCTCTCATAACCATCCATCAAATCTTTGTAGTCCATGGTTTCCGATTCCTCAATCAGGGGATAAACAATATAGACCTGTCGCCCTTTCGCAATCTCTTTTTCTAAGAAACCAAAAAGGCTATTCCGATCTTTATCATAAGCATGTCTGGTCGTAATAGGCTTTCTACCGGGCGGCAATTCATCAATGATTGATAAATCAAGATTGCCATAAATGCTCATGGCAAGAGTACGTGGAATCGGGGTTGCCGTCATCACCAGAATATGGGGTGGCAACTTATTTTTCTTCCAAAGCTTTGCCCTTTGAGCCACTCCAAAACGATGTTGCTCGTCCACCACGGCAATTCCTAGATTTTGGTATTTAACCTTGTCTTCTAGTAAAGCATGAGTACCGATGAGTATTTTAAGGTTACCGTTCTCCAAGCCCTCGTGAATCACTCTTCGCTGAGCAGTTTTCACGGAGCCTGTAAGCAGGGCCACCTGAATAGGTAAGTCTTTCACCAATTCCGAAATGCCCTGATAATGCTGTTGGGCAAGAATCTCAGTGGGCGCCATGAGGCAAGCTTGAAATCCATTGTCGATAGCGATTAACATGCTCATTAAAGCGACAATAGTTTTACCTGATCCCACATCACCCTGCAAGAGGCGGTTCATGTGCTTACCATATCTGATATCCTGTCGTACTTCTCTTAAAACACGCTTTTGTGCTGCAGTTAAAGGGAAGGGTAATACCTCTTCATAAAATCGGTTAAACAATTCACCAACTTCGGCAAAGGGATAGCTTTGAAAATCGCGATGATGCTTTCTCTTTTGAGCAGCCATTTCCATCTGAAAAAAGAACAGCTCCTCAAATTTTAGTCGTAGTCGAGCTTGCTCGGCACTTTCTAAAGAAGTAGGAAAGTGAATTTGCATTAATGCCTCTTCCCTGCCCATTAATGAATAGCGCTCTAAAAAATGGGGAGGGAAAAAATCCGGAAGCTGTGCTTTTAGCTGTGGAAGCAGCACCCTGGTAAACTTGGCCAAACCCTTATTATTGAGACCTCTCTGGTTTAGCTTTTCGGTGCTGGGATAAAGGGGTTGCAGACCTTGTTGTGGACTCTTCTGGTAATCTACCTCCAACTCCAATTCTGGGTGCGCAAAATTCAGGGTGCCATTATAGAGACTCGGCTTTCCGTACAACACATAAGTTTGATTTAGCTTTAAGGACTTAGAAATCCATTGCGCACCTTTAAACCAAATCAGATCCACTGAACCACTCTCATCTTCAAACACTGCTCTTAATCTCTTAGCCCTCGATTTTCCTTGCTCGAGATCCATTCGGATTATCTGACCTTTTAGCTGGACTTCTGTAGATAGACCCGCAATTTCTTTGATCTGATAGAACCGGCTGCGATCTACATAACGATAGGGATACAATTGCAATAGATCTGCAAATCGATAAATGCCTAATTCCTTCTTCAGAAGGTCGGCTTTCGCCGGTCCGACCCCCTTTAAATATTCAATCGCAGTGCTTAGAATTGACATCCCACAAATATAAAACCCCTTTAGCAGGCGGAGATGCACCTTTGGCTAATTGAAAGCCACCGAATAAGTGATATGTTCTAATTTAGCTTTTATGAGTCGACTCCTCTTTTTCCTAATGCTTAGCATTGGCCTCTCTGCACAAAATCTGCAATTAGCCTGGTTCACCCAAAATGATCATGTAAATATCGTAGATAGCGAAATGGACCCCTGGGGTAACATCGTAGTCGCAGGAACCTTTACAGGAATCGTCGACTTCGATCATGGGCCTCACGTTCGTTTAGATACTGCCGTTGGAATCTACGACATGTTCATCGCGAAGTATGACGCCTATGGAAACCTACTATGGGTGCATTCCTTAGGGAATAACAATCCAGAGAAAATCAAGGCCTTAGACATTGATGCTAGTGGAAATATTTATGCCGTTGGAGAATTTACACGCTCCATGGACTTCGACCCAGGACCTGGAGTTCGCAATCTTCAAGTTGTAGGTTATGCGGACATTTTTCTGTGGGCCCTTAGACCTAATGGAGACCTCTATTTTGCAAAAGCATTTGGCGATGCCTCTTTAGAAAGCCCTAATGACATTTCCGTTAATGATCTAGGTGAAATTGCAATTACAGGCTTCTACTGGGGGAATGGTGACATGGACCCTACACCTGGATACTTCCCATTCGTTAATCGAGGTCAAGCGGACATTTTCGTCTTCCGACTTACACCGGGTGGCAATCCCTGGTGGATTCGGCACTTTGGATCATCAAAAGAAGATCAGGCATTGAATATTGAATTGGGTAATGACGGAGAAATTTACCTTCAAGGATTTTTTGAAGATTCGGTTGATTTTAATCCGGATACACTTTCAACCGCCACCTTTTACCTCGATGCAAACGTAAGCGGAGAAGGATTCTTTCTGCATCTCAGCCCGCAAGGGCTTTTCAAATCGGCAATGGCATGTCCACTTGTTCCCCAAAAGATGGAATTAGTTAATGACCAGTCTCTCTACTTTTCGGGATATTTTTCCGGTAGCCGGGATTTTGACCCCGATAGCACCTTGTCCTTTAACCTCAATGCCGTAGGTAATCAAACGCCATACTACGCCTGGAACATTGATACCGGATGGACCTTTAAATGGGCAAACATGTGGGGTGAGGCTAAGCTTGGAAAGAGTAGTTTAAGTCTAAGCCGAGCCGGAGATGAAGGAGTCATAATTTCAGCCCCCTTTTCCGGTAGTATGGATTTAGATCCAGGAAACGGAACCCGCAACGCCAGCTCTAATGGATTTGAGGACATTTTCATAGCCCACCTCGATTCGGCTGGGCAACTTCTATTCGGTCATACCTGGGGAGGCGGGCAAAGCGATATTCCCGCGCTAGCAATGGTTAATGGCAATGGAGAAATCTATGTTGGCGGACGTTTTAGAGGAACTATGGATTTTGATCCCGATCCGTTGATCACCGATAATGGATCAGCAGTCGGATTAGAATCATTCATGCTAAAACTCACTTATTGCCAGGAAGTATATGGTTATGATACGATTGATGCCTGTAATTCCTATACCTGGATTAATTCCTTTACCTATAATGACAATAGTAGCGGGGATCGTTACATTATGCAAAGCCCTTCTGGTTGCGACTCTTTAGTCTACCTTCACCTCAACATGAATTTCATCGACTCCACCGCATCGCAATGGAATGATAGCACACTAATTGCTACCCAGCCCTTAGCCAAATATCAATGGATTGATTGCGATAGTGGACTACCGATCATAGGCGAAATCAACCGAGAGTTTTATCCAGATTCAAGCGGGAATTATGCGGTCATCATAAGCACCCAAAATTGTGTAGATACCAGTGCATGTATTCTATTCTCGAAACCTATCGGAATATCTGAAGAGGAGGCGCCAATAATGATTAGCGCTTTTCCAAATCCAAGTAAAGGTTTGGTAAACATCGAATCCTCCAACAACTTATTTGGGAGCCCGTTCATGCTCACCGATCTTCAGGGTAGGATACTGCTTCAAGGGGAAATGGGTAATGGCAACCGACACGAAATTCATCTGCCTCCCCAAAAGGGAATCTATCTCCTTCAAGTGATTCAGGATGGTGAAAGACATAGCCTGCGATTAATTAAGGAATAGCCCGCTATATTTGTTAAATCGCAAAGCCAGCCTACATAAAGATCAAAGCCGGGAGAAGGTCCTTGTTAGCGCAATTCAAGGAAATCCAGCAATATCGTGGCTTATGGATAAGCTTAGCAAGACGTGATTTTAAGGTTCGTTATGCGCAAACTCTTTTAGGCTCGCTATGGGCAATTATACAGCCCTTAATTTCAGTCGCCGTTCTCTATTTAGTTTTTAGCCGTGCATTAAAGGCAGATACCTCCGGAATCCCATTCCTGAGCTATACCCTTAGTGGATTAGCCTTTTGGGGCTTCTTTAACTACAATCTTGGACAAGGGGCAAGTGCTTTAATTCAATCACGGGCAATGCTCCAGAAGATTTACTTTCCTCGAATCATCCTCGTGCTTTCTAAAAGCCTGGTAGCCGCTGTCGATCTCCTCTTTGTTCTGGCTATATTCATTGTGATCGGATATGAAGATATTTTATTTGGCGGCCTCGGTCTAATAAGCTTTTTCTGGGCCCTCCTTTTGGCCTTTCTTGCCTCGCAGGGTCTTGCACTCTGGATCGCAGCTCTAAGTATTCGATTCAGAGATTTACAACAAATCATACCCTTCTTTAGCCAGTTGCTCTTTTTTCTAAGTCCAATCGCATATAGCTCAGAGCTTTGGACAAATTCCTTGAATTCCTCCTACCACAAATATCTCTACCTCAACCCGATGCAATCGATCTTAGAGACCTGGCGACATGGATTATTCGGGATTGAGCCTCTTTTAGGGCATCAAGGATTATGGATTGGATCCGCTGTTTGCCTGGGCCTATTTGTAAGTGGTTGGCTATACTTCCAGGCTTCAGAATCAAAAATGGCGGATCTGATATGAGTAACGCCATAGAAATCAAAGGGCTTTCAAAGGAATACCTCATTTCCGGAAAGGAAAAATTCTGGGCAATTGAAGATCTTAATCTCCAGCTTCAACAAGGAGAAGTACTAGGCCTAATTGGTGCTAATGGGGCCGGCAAATCTACCCTCCTAAAAATTCTTTCAAGGATTACCGCTCCTACTAAAGGGGAAGTGCTAGCCTATGGGAAGATGGCTTCCTTATTAGAAGTGGGCACAGGCTTTCATCCCGATTTAAGCGGTCGGGAAAATATCTTCCTTAATGGTAGTATTCTAGGAATGAGCCGCAAGGCTATAAAATCGCGCTTTGATGAAATTGTCGATTTCGCGGGGGTGAGTCGTTTCCTAGATATGCCCGTAAAGCGCTACAGCAGTGGCATGTTCGTTCGACTGGCCTTTTCAGTTGCAGCACATTTAGATGCCGAAATACTGCTCATTGACGAAGTGTTGGCCGTAGGTGATGCTGAGTTTCAGAAAAAGTGCCTTAATCGAATGGAAGATATTTCCAAGGAACAGGCGCGCAGCATCATTTTCGTGAGCCATAATATGGGGGCCATAAACAGTCTATGTGATCGAGTGGCTTGGCTTAATCAAGGAAAGCTCAGTGCTCTAGGTGAGCCCAATGAAGTAATTGAAAACTACCTTAAAGGTCTGGAAGCTTTGCAAAGCGAGGAATCCGTTGCCGAACGCAGCGATCGTGATGGTGATGGCCGAGCACGATTCACGGAAATTAAGACTAGCGGCGCGCAAGGAGAATCTCTTATCATCAATGGATCCGATTTACAAACAACACTAAGCTGGGATACTCACACTGAAGCGAAGGAAATTCGAATCGAATTACATCTGTTCAATAGCCGCGGAAATTACCTGAGCAGCTTTCAGCATGCATTAAATGGTCAAGCAAGAGAAGCACTTTTGAACATCCCTAATCTCAATTTGATGCCAGGTCGGTTCTTCTTTAATGCCCATCTCTATCTTGATGGCATCCGGGCAGACTTTCTGGGCAGAGCTTGCTATTTCAATGTGGTATCAGAAGAGTGGCAGCAAAATGAGATAGCCGTGCAAAGGCAAAACCCTGGTGTGTTTATCAATCACCTTTGGCGTGATCCTTAAACGAGGAAGCGACCCGAACCTAAGCCCGAATCGCTTCACCAATCTGAGAGAAAAATCCTTAGAGCTTCTCGTTAAACCACTTAGTGGCCTCAGTTACCGACTCATTTACCTCAGCAGGCTGATCATAGTAGTTAAACTGGTGAAAAGGTGATTCCAATTCCGTTTCCATCCAATGTAATCTCTTATCCTCTGCGGCAATCTGAGCAAAGTATTTACGAGTATAATCGGGTAATACTGCTCCGTCAGAATGAATCATCAAAGTTGCTTGCTTCAGATTTTTGGCCGATCCCATAGGATCAGTAGTTAACCAATCCTCCCATGACATTACTGCAAATCGGTCATTACTCCATTCTGGAATCGCGCCACGCTCAGGATTCAAATAGTAATCATAAGGCCCATACATAGCCGCGGCAGCATTCTCAGTAGATATGGTTGGGATGTAATCTACTACACCATTCTCTGCAAAATTCTTTTTGGCTTCACGAGCAGCAGTAATCTTCTCATTTACCCCCTCTTCACCACCGTAAAAGAGTTTTACGGCTTCTGCATCATGCAGCCATGAAGCCGCGGTAACAACAGATTTAATGCGATCGTCTTCTGAGGCAGCCATAAGGGTATACATTGCTCCTGCGCATACACCAAAGGCACCAATCTTTGCATTATCAACCTCAGGTAAAGATTCAAGATAGCTTACCGCATTCTCAATATCCACCTTCTTTAAGGATGGACTTTCAAAAAAGCGTGGCTCACCTTCACTCTCCCCAAAATTCCTAAAATCGAAAGCCAGGGTAATAAATCCTTCCTCTGATAATTCCTTAGCATATAAACCCGCCATTTGCTCCTTAACGGTGGTCCAACTTCCGGAAACAACGATTGCTGGGTAAGTTTTTGTTGAGTCAAAGTTTGCCGGACGGTAAAGGTTTCCTACCAATTTTGATCCTTCACTATTAAAACTGATTTTCTCCATTTCAACTTGATTTGATTTTTGATTTTCGGGCACAGTTTCTGCTACCACCTGATTGTTTTGAGGAGCACTATTACAACTCCCGATGATTAAGGCCATTAAGGCCATGCCGATACTTTTTTTCATGATTTTCATTTTAAAAGGTTTTGTGCTAAAACTGGTAATTCAGTATTACCATCTTGATACTTGTAATTGAACTTCATACCGCTGATTTTCCACCTATTCCCCTCATCCTTAATAAGATTAAAGTCATAAGAGCCTACCACAATCCAAAGGTTTCCCTTCCCATTTTCCAGATAATGGCTAGCGGTGCCATAACAGAAAACCTCAGCGGATTCAAGGCTTTCTTTACTCATCATGTTGCCAATCTGATGATGGGTGGATTTGAAGCCCGGCAAAATCTTTTTCCAGGAATCCACTATTGCTGTTGGACTTAGGGTTACTGCCTCGGTACCTGTCATACTAGAATAATCCAACCGTACCTCTGCAGCGAAACAATCCATTACTGATGACCAGTCCCGATTATCTGTGGCAATAAAAAGTTGATGGACCACATCCTTAGGATTCTCCATTTTCTGTGCATTTAAGTTGATCGTAACAAGACTTATAAAAGCCAGGATGTAAGTTTTCATACCGATGTATCTTTTTGACAATACAAAGGTTGAAAGCTCAGAATGGAGCCGAATTATAATTTCAAAGGAGCTAGTCTAAATATCAAAGATGACGTTGCTCTCGGTAACTCAAGGGACTTAGCTGTGTATGGCGCTTAAAGAAGGATGAGAAATTGTTAGGACTAGCGAAATGTAATGCGTAAGCAATCTCCTTAACAGACCATTCCGTTTGAGCAAGGTAAGTCTTGGCTAATGAAAGCAGGTGATTGTGGATATGATTTAATGCCGTTAAACCCGAAACGGACTTTACCACTGCGTTTAGATGGTTAGGATGTACACTTAGCTTCTGGGCATAATAGCTTGTAGAATGTAGATTGGCAAAGGTCTCAAGCTTTGTTTCAGGATAGAAACTCGTCTGAATCAAAGTCTGATAGCGAGAAAGCAGTTTTAAATCGGCGGCCTTAAGACTGATTTCCGCTGTTTGTTCATCCACCTGCTCCTCAAAAAAGCGCTTAATGTAATTAAGCAGTAAATAGACCTGAGCTTCAATTATCTGGAACTTGTCTGCTTCTGCTGATCTATACTCCCTCCAGATATTCTTGTAAATGGAAAGCACCGTTTCTAAATCCTCATCAGGAATGGTAAAGGGTACCGACTTATCCATCTTTAAAAAGGGGAACAAGCGCAAAATCTCGGCTAAAATGTTTGACTGCGCTATGAAGTCCTGACTGAACAAGATGTAATAACCTGTCCAGTTCGGGATGATGTCCCAGGATAAAATCTGGAAGGGGGTATTAAAAAAGAGGGTACTCCCCTTGGGAAAATCAGTAAACTCTCCCGTAATCACCTTCCCATCGCCTTCGGCGCGAATTGCAAGAGCATAAAACTCATGCCTAAAGGGTGGCATCTGCTCGTGAACCGTTTTCATATTCTCCTCAAAACTTCGAATGTCAAAGTGAGGATGAATTGGAGCAGGAATATTTATTGCCTGGCAATATTCAGATATGGTTTTTAGGTGTTTCAAGAATTAGATTTTCTACTCCGAAACCAAATTAAATTGATCACCAACAATATTTGACCGACAGCTAACACCAAGAGTAAGATCTGTAAGCTACTCCAGCTCGCATCTGTATCCGTAGCTCGTGAAAAGTATCGCTTTGGTGATCCAATCATGGCACTCACTATAACTTGAGTTAACCATAAGTAGGAGATGGGAATTATAGTTAGAAGTATATGACTACGGATCAGCCAAATATTCAGGTCATTCATCTTCTGAGCCCTTCTGTAAACAAAGGCCAGAAGCAATAGAAACAATGCCGTATAATTACTTAAGCTGCTCAGTCTTATGTAGTAAGATTCTTGACCGGACCGAAGAAGTATTGAACTATTATCAACCAAGAGACTGAAAATCAAAATCAGGATGGCTGGACCAATAAGATAAAACTCGGTACGTCTAAAGTATTTCATCGCAACTGATGTCTTGCCATTAGGTCTGATTCAATACAAATTCCAAAGCCTGCTCGGCTAGTGTGGGCCACTTCTCTTGATGTTGAATAGGTACTTGTAGCCAATCCTTCATTGGTCTATGTTTTCCGGAAGGGTCCCAATTCTGGGAACCGCGATACTCGGTTAAAAAGGGAGTGAGTGTTTCCTTCCCCAAGCGGAAAACCATTTCATCCTGATACAGGGCGGCGAATGCCTTAGGACCCGTTTTTAGACAGGTTTTACCAAACATCTTACCTATAGTGGTAGATCGCCGCTCCGCCAATTCAGCCGCAATCTCCATGAAAATGGCTTCACCTTCGCTCATTTTAAAGCTTCATATTGATCTACAATATCTGCATTCTCAAGGATTTTCATAGGATGCCCTTCCAAACCAACCGCGAGCATTGCCGCGGCCAAATCGGTGGAAGGAACGCTCATATTCTTGCCTATGAGTTTAATTAATGGATAGAGGAAACGACTTAAGCGATATGTAAAACTAGGCTCCTTCCTGGGAACTACCGGATAGATGTAGCCTGGACGAAAGGAATACCAGGCTGTAAATCCCATATTATCAATGATGTTTTCCGCCTTCCCTTTAAATCGGGCGAATGGCATTCGACTCTTTTCAGTTCGATCCGCTCCTGCACCGCTCAAGAAACAAAAAGTACTTCCTGGGCTATTATCCTTAATTGCTTGAGCAAAATTAACCGCATAATCTACGGTGACCTTTTCCAGAACTTCTTTAGAAACCGAACCAGTGTAAACTCCCACGCAGAAAAAAGCCAGGTCTATGTTCTGAAAAATACTTTGCTCCGATTCTAAATGGTCAAAATCCTCAACTATAAATTCCTTGATTTTCGGATGGCTAAGATTAAGCGTACGACGGTTGAGTAATATAACTTCACTTATCTCCGTAGATTCAAGGCAAAGTTCTAGAACATGACCACCAACCATTCCACTTGCGCCGGCTAATAATACTCTTTTCATGATAGTAAGGTTTTAAGGTTTAGTTTTTTAGCCTTAAAAAAGGGAATACGTTTATTTCGCTTAAATAAGGCCGAGGCTTCAATCACCAATTGCGCATCAAATCGATTTAGATCCTCAATTTTCTGTCGATACTTTGCATCTATCTCCTGCCACATGGAGGCTGAAGCCCTGGTATTTAATCTGGGTTGGTAATAAGACTCGAAGCCTAGTTTTAAGCTCAAATCCAAACTAGCTTGAGGCTGATCTGCTGTAGTGGCCACCCAATCGAATTCGAAGAGCTGATCTACTGCCTTGATATAGGTTTCCTCATTAACTCGCCCCTCATGCCAGGTGCCGGCCAACATTCGGCATTGCCAATTATCGGCATAAGTGCTTTCTAAAAAATCTTCGAAACCGGAATAGGATGCAAACTCACTTTTAAGACGATCTTCTTGGGAGTGCGCCAGGTGTACATATCTGGATATCACTCTATCTGCAGCATCACGCAGCATGCAGGCTTTGAAATAACCTTCGGCATGAGCTAAGAGCTCAGCGCTAAAATGACCATGAATAAAAGTCTTTTCTGCTTGCATGGCTTTCCTTAAAGCAGATAGATCATCACCCGCTATTAAAGCTGAATTATCTAAGCCATAGTGTTGATGCAGAATATTCACCAAAGCGGAGCCACCGGTTTTAGGCAAGTGCAGAAAAATTATCTTTCTTTGATCACTCATAGTTCGAGAATGCGCCCTCCTTTTATCATTATTGGCATGCACCGCAGTGGAACCTCCATACTAGCAAAAGTACTGGAGAAATCCGGCATCTTCATGGGGGTGATAAAAGACCCTAATTTCGAGGCAATGCATTTCTTAAGTATTAATCAGCAGGTTCTTTGGAAATCCGGTTTCAACTGGTATAATCCAGGAGTACCCGAAAAGCAAAATTGGCATCCGATTAGCAATGCTGACTTGTTTCAAGAGCATTTTCGTCTTAACGGACGACTGGCACAATGGAAGCAATGGTTACGGAATGAAAACTGGGGTTGGAAAGATCCGCGCAACATCTTTACCCTTCCGATGTGGCTAAACAAGTTTCCCAAGGCAAAGGTGATTCACTTAGTAAGAGATCCGCAAGCCGTTGTGCAATCCCTGCAAAACCGCAACAGAGTGCCAGGCGAAGTACAGGTCAAGGAACTGGAAAGTGCCGATTTCTGCCTCAACCTTTACGAACAATACTTACATCAAGGTAGAAGCTACCAAAAGATTCTTGGAGATTCCTATTTAGAATTACAGTACGAAAAGTTAAAGGCACACGATGAGGAAAGCATTCAAAGGCTAAATGCCTTTTGTAAAACATCAGTAGATGCTGCCCTAAAAAGCTATTTCCGCTAATGCCGAAGGTTTCAATTATAGTCCCCAACTTTCAGCATGAAGCCTATCTGGAAAAACGGTTGGATAGCATTGTTAGCCAAAGTTTTACTGATTATGAGGTTATTCTGCTTGATGATGCCAGTAAGGACCAAAGTGCAGCTATTCTTCAGTCCTATGCCGATCAGCACTCTAATTGCCAGTTTCTGAAGAATGATGAAAACAGCGGCAGTCCTTTTAAACAGTGGAAGAAGGGCTTAGACCTCGCTCAAGGAGAATTCCTATGGATAGCTGAAAGTGATGATGTCGCTCACCCTAATCTGTTGCAAAACCTGGTGCCCCTACTAGAGCAAAATGAAAATGTAGGATTGGCCTATGCCCAGTCTATGCTTATCGATGAAGACAGTAATGAGCTGAACTCCTATGAGGAGAACCTTCAGTTTATTTATAAATCAAAAGCATGGCAATCAGATTTTATAATCGATGGAAAAGAAGCCTGCCGTAAATGGCTCTTTTATCATAATCCTATTCCCAATGCCAGCGGGGTCCTTTTTCGGAAGCAAGCCTTACTAGAAGTAGAGGGACCAGACCTGAAAATGCGTCTAAATGGAGACTGGCATTTATATGCTAAAATCCTCCTGAAATATGACCTGGCTTTCCAAGCTAAAATTTTAAACTACTTCCGGGTACACCAGAAAACCCAACGTTCAGTTTCGATTAAGAGAGCCTCGGTGTATAAAGAATTAATCAGCATCAATCAACTCTTAAGGGATGGTTTAGAAGACGCCCATAAGGAAGCGGACACCGCCATGGATGAATTTGCCAATTGGTGGATAGGTAATCTTCCTTATCATAGTAATACCCGGGAAAACCGTAGTTTAAATCGTCAACTTTATAAGACTTTCAGAGAGTATAAAAACAATCTTCCCTGGCGGATTTTCCTGACTTATGTTATTTCCTATCTGAGAGATTTCCTGCGATGGATCGGTTTGCTTAAACCCTTAAAAAGTTTGCGGGAAAGGCTTTTTCCTGGTAAATATTGGAACGAATGAATCGGCCCTATTTTTCCATAATTATCCCAGCGTTCAATGCTCGGGAGACTTTAGAAGATTGCCTTGAATCTGTCTGGGAGCAAACTAACTCGGATTATGAAATCATTCTTTGTGACGACGGCTCAACGGACGGAAGTGGTGACTTTTTTAAAGCCTGGGCCGAATCTAAAGTTGGCTTGAGATACACTTTGATTGAACAAGAAAACAAGGGATTGGGAGCTTCCAGAAACGCTGCAATCAACAGCGCCCAAGGAGAATATTGCGCTTTGCTTGACGCGGATGATCTTTGGCATCCAGAGAAATTAGAATCCTGCAAAAGCTACCTCGCCAGCATGCCAGACACGGTGGTACTCTACCATCAAGTAGAAAATTTTGGACTTAATCAAAGTTATGAGCGCCGGACATTCCCCGTGAAAGGCTTAGAGGATTTGATAGAACAAGGTTGTCCCCTCGTTCCCTCCGCAACCTTAATCCGTACGGATATGGCAAGAGCTCATCCCTTTCAAAGTGATCGCAGCTTTCACGGTGCTGAGGATATTTACTTGTGGTTGGAACTACTGCTTAGTGGAGAAGAACTAACCTATTGGCCTGAAGCGCTGAGCTATTATCGGGAAGATGGAGGAATGAGCAGTGAAATCGGTGAACACCTGCAAAAGGTAATTTCGGTTTACGACCATTTCTACAAGTCTAACCAAATCAACAAGCAGTCTTACGAAAAAGCCACTCGCCGTAAATATTATGAGGCGGCCAGGTTTTATCATAAAAGAGGAAACCACCACAAGGCGCATCACTATTATTCTGTAGCAGATAGTAAAAGCTTAAAAATCTTAGGCTTACGAATTCTTAATGCGCTTGGCTTTAATTTCTAAGCTGATTTGCAGTCTTCTCCGTCCGATAGCGGCGATATACAGCAATTAATTTCTGGTTAGAGTTCAGATCAAATTGCCCCATGTATTGCATCATAGGTTGATAACGCTGATGCTCAGCTGGGTAAGTTTGAATAACCTTAACCAGACAGGTAGTAAGCATATTTATATAGCGCTGATCATTCTGTTGGAAAGGAAATAGGTTAAGTACCGCTAAAGCATCTAAATGGCGATTCTGACCAATTAAGATTTCGGCTTTCTTAAGAATCAATGCATTAAACTGAGGCGAAATACGAAGCGCCTCATCTATCTTGGCCATGGCACTATCCGTTTGACCCTTACGTGCATAATATTCTGCCAGTAACTGATAGTTCAGAATATTATATGGAGCTGATTTCATGGATTCACCAAGTACTTGCTTTACCATTTCCAGATCTTGCGATCCTCCGTAAAGCCGACCTTTGGCTTCAAAGTATTTTACGGGCATGGCGTAATTATCTACTGTAAAGAATGTCTCATCATAAACCAACTCCGTTTGCTCAATGAGCTCAGTGGAAATACGAGAGATTTCACGACTAATAGCCTGTTGATTTTGCCCTGCCATTCGTTGACCCAATGTCGCACCGGAGTAATCAATCTCTAACATCGTTTTAGCTTCTTGCTCAAGATTGAAGCGAATTCCGTTTACGATTATTGCGAAAAACAGCATGAGGGGCAATAAATAACCCAGGCCCTTCCAGGAAGACTGAGAATCCTTCGAAAATGCAATTGCCGCGAACAACATCAAGAAGAAAGTATGGGGCGCTCGCTCCAGGGGAAAATCACTGAAGGAGAAGATGGCTAAGCCACTTAAACCAAAGAGGACTCCCAAGTGCAAAATGCGATCTTCCTTCTCTTCTAAGGAATTGAGATTTCGCCATAATCTAATAAAGGTTAAGACGAAGATGGAGACATACAGGAGCAATCCAAGTGGACCTAATTCTGCCCATACCCAGAGGTAGTCATTATGGGGACGTTGAATGTGGGTTTGCCCTTGCATAACGCTGTTATCGACCCCTTCCAAACCATATTTTGGAAAGACCAGCTTCCAGTTACCAGCTCCTACACCACTAACCGGGTGCTCCTGAATCATTTCCATGCTATTGTCCCAAAATGCCAATCGTTTTTGGATATTGCTGCTACTGGTGAACCCGGCTTTGATGCTTGGAGATAAAAACAATGCGGTAAGAATGAGCACCGCTGCGGCACTCAATCCAATCAGCCAGTTACGGTTTAGTTTTACGCCTTGCGGTTTTAGAGTGTAAAAAGAGAGGCCACTAATGATCGCTGCTCCAAATAGAGCTAACCATACCCCTCTTGTGCGGAGCACAAACATCTCGAATACCATGATTATTGAGAGAATCATTGCGATTCGAGACCATGCGCCTTTAAGTATTGCCCATGCCACCAGGCAAAAGGGAAAGCTCAACATCAAGGCTGAGGTCAAAAGGTTTTTATGGCTAAACCTTCCGGTGATCACATAAATGTCATCAATGAAGGCACCATTCTGCATGCCTTGCAGCAACTGCACCAAGGTTGGTAAAACGGCTGCGGCGGCGAAAACTACTACTCCCTTTAAAAGCTCATCCCGACTAAGCCTTTTACTCTGCAATTGGTACCAGAGAATAAAGAAAACAGGGATGAAGGTGAAAACTCTGGCACTAATCGCTAGTGATTCAGAACGATTGTATGCCCATAATGTACTGGCGAGGGAAAGAGCGGCAAAAGCCAGCAAGACGATTGAAATTGTTTTTGGGAAGCTTGATTTAAAAATTCCTCTATCCATAAATACCAGAATCAAACCGAATAATCCCATGGCGATAAACTTTGAGATCAGGGTGTTATCCTGAAGAGATTCTATGGATAAAAGTGCAAGGGAAAGGGTAAAAAGCCAAAAGAGAATGCTAATCGCCGAAAGGCCGATTTTAGTTTTCGCCATGGAACGGATTTTGTGCTAATGTAAACAATCAGATTACTTAGTTGTCTTGTATTTTCGTCGCCTTTACTCTGTTGACCTATGAATTCTAAATCTGCTAATCCAGCACGCAAGCGCACCATTTTAGAGCAAGGGAAATTACATCACCATTACCATAAGCGTAAAGGCAGCTATACCTTTATCCGTCAGAACTTTATAAAGCTAGGACTCACCATTGTTGTTTTAGGGCTGGGGCTTTACCTCATCAACACCTATGTGATAGACATAGACACGATCGTAAGCGATTACCTTGCTCATTTGGAACGTGTGCAGGTGCTATCTGTATTCTTTGCCAGTGAAAGTTTCCTGGGTTTGCTCCCTCCCGATCTTTTCATTATCTGGTCTAAGAGTCATACACAGGAATGGCTTACCATTGGGATGTTGGCTGCACTGAGTTATGCCGGAGGCCATGTATCATTTCAATTAGGACGTTGGATTAATCATATTCCAAGCTTTCACAAATGGTTACATCGAAAGTATGAGGGCAGCATCGCACAATTTCAAAAGTTCGGCGCCCTGGTTATTGTATTAGGAGCCTTAACGCCTTTGCCCTTCTCGCCAATTTCAATCATCAGTGGAAGTCTTGAATACTCCAGGCGACGATATACCTTCTATGCCCTGGCGCGTTTTGTTCGCTTTTTCATTTACGGCAGTCTATTGTTGAGACTCTAATCCTACAAGCTGTGTAATTTTGCGAAATGAAGAGCTCCGAGGAAACATTTCGCAAACACATTGCTCAAACCACTCCCTTTCCCATCGGAATTGAAATTGAACGGGCGGAAGGCTCATGGCTTTACGGCCCGAGTGGGGAAAAATGGTTGGACATGATTTCCGGAATCGGAGTAAGCAATTTAGGGCATGGACATCCTAAGGTTCGGAAGGCCATACATGAACAAGTCGATCGACATTTACATACTATGGTTTATGGGGAGTTTATTCAATCGGCTCCCAATCGATTGGCGGAACGTCTAGTATCTATTCTACCCCCACAGCTCAATTCCTGCTATTTTGTAAATAGTGGCACCGAGTCTATTGAAGGTGCCTTAAAACTTGCTAAACGGTATACCAGCCGAAGTGAAATATTTGCTTTCCGGGGAGCTTACCACGGAAGTACGCATGGAGCATTAAGTGTAAGTGGAAATGAAACCAAGAAAAGAGCTTTCCGCCCGCTTTTACCGGATGTACGTTTTCTGGATTTCAATGATGAGGCACAACTCGATCAAATCAGCACAAAAACCGCTGCTGTAATTGCTGAAACTATTCAGGGTGATGCCGGAGTTCGTATTCCAGATGCAAGTTTTTTAAAAGCGCTAAGGCAAAAATGCACAGAGCATGGCGCCTTGCTAATCCTCGATGAAATCCAAAGTGGAATTGGTCGTTGTGGAACCTGGTATGCTTTTGAGCAATTTGATATTGTGCCAGACATATTATGCACCGCAAAGGCGCTGGGTGGTGGTTTGCCTTTAGGGGCTTTCATTAGCGACCTAGGAATAATGGCCTGCCTGACGGAAAACCCAATGTTGGGCCATATTACCACCTTTGGTGGGAACCCCGTATCCTGTGCTTCAGCAGAAGCTAGCCTTACAGCAATAGAGGAAGAAAAGCTTCTAGACTCAGTGGAGGCCAAAGGAGCATTAATTGAAAGCTTATTATCTCCCGAAAGGAGGATTAAAGAAATACGTCGTAAAGGACTGTTCTTTGCGATAGACTTTGAAACCGCAGAAGAAGTGCAGGTGATTGTACAAAATCTAATTCGGGAAGGGATCCTAACCTTTTGGTTCCTGAGCTGTCCCAATAGCTTTAGAATCGCTCCTCCACTTAATATAAGTGAGGAGGAGATACACTATGCTTGTGCTAAAATCAGAGCAGAGGTACAGGCCTTAGGCTAATTGATTTTATTAAGCTTTTCCACCGAGAGTGGTTTTTCAATGTAAGACTGAACTATAGGACTGTCTTTCGCTTCTTGCAGATCACTAGGGTCAATGCTCGAAGAAAGCACATGAATCTTAAAATTCACTGGAAGCTTAGAACTTTCTAACTCATGTAGAAATTCGAAACCATTCATGATCGGCATTTTGATATCCAGGAGCACAATATCAGGTTTTACCTTCCCGGAGATCAGCATTTCCAAAGCTTCGCTACCGCTGCCTGCCTTATGAATTTCTACTTCTGAATCAAATCTTTCGACGGTTTTCTCATTAATCATGAGATCGATGAAGTTATCATCAACGAGCAGATAAACTTTCGACATGTGGGGGTAGTTTGGGTAATATGATGGTAAATGTAGTTCCTTTTTTCTCCTTAGAGGAGACTTCAATCTTGCCTTGAAGGTGATCAACAACTTCCTTCAAAATGTAAAGCCCTAATCCTGAGCCCGGATGCTCGGACTTCACTTTGAAAAACATATCGAAAAGCATAGGAATCTTAGCTTTAGAAATTCCAATACCATTATCAGATACAGTGATGGTAAAAGTATCCTCGCTCTCGGAGATGTTCAGCTTACACCACGATTTACCTTTTGATAGATCGCGGTACTTGATGGCATTACTGATCAAATTGTTTAAGATGATTTCGATACGATAGGGATCCGAGTGGATTTCCTCTAGCTCTAAATCCACTTCAAAATCGAGCTCTCTGTAACCTGGAAGAAAACGGAACTTGTCCGTCATCTCCTGGATCAAGTTTTTCAAATCAACGCGAGTATATTCCAGCTCAAATCGCTTGTTACGAGAATACTCCAGGATATTCCGAATAAAGCTATCCATACTCTCGGTAGCATCCTGAAGCATTTTAGTGTAGAGTTTCACTTCTGGAAGCTGTTGAGAATTCTCAATAAGATTTACCAAACCCATTATACTGGACAAAGGCGCACGTAAATCATGAGAAATGCTGTAGACGAATTGATCCAATTCCTTATTACTCTGCTCCAAAACTTCATTCTTCTCATGAAGCGCAGCATTAGCTTCATATAATTCGGTTACATCCTCCACCAACATCGTAAAACCGAAAACCTCATTCCAATAATTACGGGCTGGTTCGAAATTGAGTTTCAAGGTAAACTCGCGTTCATCCTTCTTCCAGGGAAGAATTTCTTGCATATGGTTCCCTTGTAAACTGCGACTTCCTGCCTTTAAAAACACATCTAATAAAGCGGGGGGAATTGCTTCTAAATGCCCTTGACCTTCTCGCAGTTGGACATCCAGAAAATAGTTCCAAGCCTTAATTGCGGCTGTGTTACATGATACCAATTGGAAATTCTTGTTGAAAAGCAAAAAACTGTTTGAGGTAGAATTGATAATCGCCAAATGGCGTTGTTCCAGATCTTGTAATTCCTGCTTGTAGTTGATTTCTTCAATTCTGATTTGTAAAACCTCCGCCGCTCTGGTTAAAAGATTCTCATGTATGGGTCTGAAGAAATCAGCTTTCTGACTTTCGCAGTTTATTACTCCAAACACCTCACCATTTACCAGTATGGGTACGGCAATCTCGGATTTCGCTTCAAAATGTCGGCGGAGATAATAGGGATCGCTATCGCAATCATTACAGATATAAGGTTTTCCACTTTGGGCAACCAGACCAGTAATTCCCATATTGTATGGGATCTTTAGGACTGACTTCACTCTGCGTTCTCCCTCACGCTGATTGCCATGCGCAGCAATTGGTATCAGATACTCCGCCTCTTTAACCAGAATAAGCGCATCATCAAAAAAGAGTTGGGATAACAGTTCATCTACCAAAACCCACATGAGTTCCTTTATTTCAGAAACCCCAAGGGCTCTTACCAAAAACTCACTCTTAAGTTGATCGAATCGATGTTCAAGAAAAACATCGGTAACTTCATCAAGGCCAATGGCATAATAGTCTAAATCTCCTTCCTGGTAATACGCGTGTACCTCTGCATCGATTCGCGCCTCATGGTCCTTTATCCTTTGCGCATAGGAAAAGCTTTCAATCGGTTTTTCAGGAGTTAGTCCTTTAAATGCCTCCTTCCAGCGAAGCACAAAAAGCTCTTTCTTAAATTCATTAAAAACATCAAGCAAAGACAAGGACGTAAAGCTCTGGACCCCTTTCTCTATAAGGAGTTCTTTAAATCCCTGGTTCAGATAAACAAAATTCAGCTCAGCATCTAGAATTGCACAATACTCCCTGCGAATATCGCCCAGTATCTCCATGATTCTGGCCTCCCCCGTAATGGTTGGTTTCATATCAAATTAGCCCAAATAAGAATTGTTTAAGAAACAATTTCTCTACCCTCCACGAATAAAATTAAGGAATTAATATCAATGAACACCTTTACTAGTAAAGGTTTGCGAAGATTTTCCCTGGGTTGAGAATCAATTTAGGGTCGAATTGTTGTTTTATGAGTTCCATCATTTTCAACTCCTGAGGACTAAAAACAATATCCATAAAATCCTTTTGCACTAAGCCTATGCCATGCTCTCCACTTATAGTACCCCCCAGTTCTTTCACTAATTGGAATATCTCTCGGATCCCTTTAGGCAAGTCCTTGTTCCATGCCTCATCGCTTAAGTCTTCCTTAAGAATATTAACATGTAAGTTACCGTCCCCTGCATGGCCATAACATACACTGTGAAAACCATACTTCTTTCCTATATCCTTCACTCCGCGTAATAAAACGGGCAGTTCTGCCCGAGGCACAACGGTATCCTCTTCCTTGTAAACCGAATGGGATTTCACCGCCTCTCCAACTTTTCGACGCAACTTCCATAGATCGGACTTTTCCTTAGCACTCTCTGCTAAAAGAACTTCCAAAGCACCAAACTCCTCTACTATTTCTGCAATAGCAATGCAATCCTGCATTAGCACTTCAGGATGATTTCCATCTACCTCAATTAACAAATGAGCCTGAACCTCCGGTCCGATGGGCAAATTCACTCCATCCACATGTGGTAGGGTATAATCAATAGCATCTCGCTCCATGAATTCCATTGCCGAGGGAGTTATCCCCGCCTGAAAAATCCTCGAAACAGCAGCACAGGCGTCTTCCGCGGAAGCGAAAGGCACCAGCATAAGGCGATCAAACTTAGGATAGGGAATCAATCGGAAAACCGCTTTGGTAATGACACCCAGGGTACCTTCGCTACCCACAAAAAGTTGGGTGAGATTATAGCCCGTGCTATTCTTTAAAACCCGGGCACCAGTGTTGATAACAGTTCCATCAGCCAATACCACCTCCAAATCGATAACATAGGCATTGGTTACACCATACTTCACTGCCTTTGGTCCACCTGCATTTAGGGCAAGGTTCCCTCCTAGAGTGCAGGAACCCCAGCTGCTGGGATCGGGAGGATAAAAAAGCCCCTTTTCTTTACATGCCTCATGAAACTCCTGATTAATTACTCCAGGCTCAACTGTTGCTTGCAAATTACGCTCATCAATTTCAAGGATTTGATTCATCCTTTCAGTTGATAAGGCTACGCCTCCAAAAACAGGTAGCGCTCCTCCACTTAATCCCGTGCGCGCCCCACTGGTATATACCGGAATGCTTTTTTGATTGCAGTACTTCAAGATTCTTGATACAGAGTCTCTGGTTTCCGGTTTCAGGACAATCTCGGGATCAAACTGATAGTCCTCTGTTTCATCCCTCCCATAAGCCTCTCGGTCCTCTGGATTTTCAATTATTTCCTTCGCTGAAAGAAAGCTTTTAAAATAAGCTCGGTCTGCCTCTTGCAAGGGGGAATAGTTCATTGGTCTCTTTAAAAAGTCTATTTTAGGCGCGCTTAAAAATAAGGCAATGTTCTATCGCAACTTAACTATTGTTTTTGGAATTTTTCTCGGGCTCAATCTTCAAGCCCAAGACAAAACGGTTACCGTTCAAGATGTATGGTACGGCACCTTTTATGCGCGCAGCACCGGAGGCTTAAAGAGTATGAATGATGGTACTCATTTCACCGTACTTAATGGTCGCGAAGGGAGTATTGACAAGTACAGCTATGCTACCGGCGAAAAGGTATCAACTATCGTAAGCACAGCAGAAATAGAAACTAAGACAGGAGAGAAAGTATCCTTTGATAGCTATCAATTCAACGTTACTGAAGACAAGGTTTTATTGGCTAATGAAACTGAATCCATATATCGGCATTCCTCTCGTTCCTTTTATTACATCTACGATCTTAAAAATGGCACCCTTGACAAGATTGCCGCAGAAGGAAAACAGCAACTAGCCGATCTATCCCCTACTGAAAACAAAGTTGCCTATGTGTACCAAAACAAAATGCACATTCAGGATTTAGATGATCCAACCAAGTCGGTAAGCTTTGGAGAGGGCAAAGAAGATGAGCTAATCGCCGGTGCCGTGGATTGGGTCTACGAAGAAGAATTCAGTTTTCACAAAGGTTTTCATTGGTCTCCGGAAGGAAATTACATTGCCTACTATCAGTTTGACGAGTCCGAGGTCCCAACCTTTTCTATGGATGTTTACGGTACCGGCTTATATCCAAGCCAGGACGTATTTAAATATCCTAAGGCGGGTGAGGTAAATTCCAAGGTGAGTATACACATCTACGATGTACGTAAAAACAAGGATTATAAAGTAGAATTACCTCAGGCTGTAGAATACTACCCTCGTATAAAATGGACCACTGAAGATGATGAATTAGTCATTACTACTTTAAATCGTCATCAGGATAATCTTATTCTTTGGGAGGTAGAAGTTGAGAAGAAAGGCCTGGAGGTTGAAAAGCTTTATGAAGAGCAAGCTCCAGCCTACCTGGAAATCCATGACAATCTGCGCTTCCTGGAAGATGAGAGCTTCATTTGGACCAGCGAAAAAGATGGTTTTAATCACATTTACCACTTTAGTGAAGATGGCGAGCTTCTCAATCAAGTTACCAAGGGAGAATGGGAGGTAACCAAATTCTATGGCTATGATGCGGCCAATGGATACCTCTATTATCAAGCGGCTGAGGAAAGCCCTATTCGCAGAGATATTTACCGCGTTAAACTGGATGGAAGCAAAAAAGAAAAATTAAGCAAACAGAAAGGATGGAACTCTGCCGTGTTCAGCAAAGGCTTCCAGTTTTACATCAATCGCTATTCATCCGCAAGCACCCCAACTTATGAAAGCTTGCATTCATCGGATGGAAAAGAGGTTCGTGTTCTGAATGATAATGAGGCGACCAAGAACAGAATTTCTCAATATAAATTGTCGCAAAAGGAATTTATGCAAATCCCTAACGCCGATAGAACACCACTAAATGCCTGGATGATCAAGCCCCTTGATTTTGATAAGAGCAAAAGCTATCCGGTGCTGATGTTCGTTTATGGTGGTCCTGGTTCTCAAACTGTAGAGGATAGCTATGATGCCTTTAATGGTTTCTGGTATCAGGTTCTGGCCGCAAAGGGTTACATAGTGGTTAGTGTGGATAATCGCGGAACCGGAGCTAGAGGAAGGGACTTTCGCACCCAGACCTATCAGCAATTAGGTAAGTATGAAACTGAAGATCAAATTGCGGCCGCAAAATGGCTGGCGACTCAAAGCTATGTAGATGGAAATCGCATAGGAATATGGGGTTGGAGTTATGGTGGATACATGAGCAGCCTTGGAATTACCAAAGGTGCTGATGTATTTAAGATGGCTATTGCAGTGGCTCCGGTTACGAATTGGCGTTTTTATGATAATATTTACACAGAGCGGTACATGCGTACCCCACAGGAAAACGCAGAGGGTTATGATGATAATAGCCCCATAAATCACGTTGAAAAAATGCAGGGCTCCTATTTACTAGTGCATGGAAGTGCTGATGACAACGTGCACGTACAGAATACCATGCGAATGATTTCTGCGCTGGTTGAAGCTGATAAGCAATTCGAGCTTTTCATCTACCCCGATAAAAACCACGGCATTTATGGAGGCAATACCCGCATGCACCTCTATAAAAAAATGACTCAGTTTATTGAGGACAACCTTTAATTAGGATCAAGCATTAGATTAATTTTTGTTAATTCGACCGACGAACTAAATTCCAATTTATGTCAAGCACCACTACTGTAAAGCAAGGGCATCCTAATGGCCTGTATATTCTCTTCTTTTCTGAAATGTGGGAACGTTTCTGTTACTATGGAATGCGAACCCTACTTACCCTTTATCTAGTAAAGTCGCTTTTTAAGGGTGATGCAGAGGCAGCGTTAATTTATGGCGCATATACAGGATTGGTCTATGCTGCTCCTGTTTTAGGTGGAAGAATGGCTGATCAGTTTTTGGGCTATCGTTATGCCATTATTCTAGGAGCAATCCTTATGGCAATCGGTGAATTCCTGATTTTAGGAGGCACTGAGTTTTGGCTTTTAGCTGGAATGGGCGCTATAATTATAGGTAATGGATACTTTAAAGCTAACATTTCCACCATCGTTGGTAAGCTATATGAGGAAAATGATCCCCGTCGAGACTCCGGATTTACAATCTTCTATATTGGGATCAATATTGGAGCACTTCTTGCCACTTCGGTTGTAGCTTATGTAGGTGAAAAAATCGGATTCGAGTATGGTTTTGGATTAGCCGGTATAGGCATGCTTTTAGGACTTTTGATTTTCTGGTTTGGAAGAAACCGATATGCCGCCGCTGAAGGGCTAGACATCACTGAAGCCGGAAAGAAAAAAATTGCTGGACCAATAAACTATGTGCATCTCATTACCTTAATCAGTATCGCACTGGTCCCCCTTTGCTACATTCTAATTAGTGAAAATGAAATCCTAAAGTACATACTAATTGCACTTTTCGTTTTAGTAGCTTTTAATCTAATAAGCTCAGGAGCTAAAGAGGGTAAGATATGGCGGGATCGAATGATTGCACTAGTAATTTTCATTCTGATCAATATCGTCTTTTGGGCCTTCTTCGAACAAGCAGGAACATCCTTAACCCTTTTTGCTGACCGTAATGTAGATAGAGAAATATTTGGCTGGCTAATGCCTGCCTCAATGACCCAATTCTTTAACCCATTCTTTATAGTATTATTTGGATCCATCTTTAGTGTAATGTGGGTTAAATTATCCGCAGCTGGCCGAAATCCAAGTATTCCAATGAAATTTGCGTTTGGTATTCTCCAACTTGGGCTTGGATTCTTGGTTACCCTCTTAGGTTTAACCTTTGCAGAAGGATTTCAAGTACCTCTGCTAACTCTTGTTTTTCTTTATCTCCTGCATACAACTGGCGAACTTTTCCTATCTCCAATTGGACTTAGTATGGTAACCAAATTAGCCCCTGCAAAGATTTCCGGTACTGCAATGGGTGGATGGTTCCTGAGTTTCGCAATTGGGAATTTCTTAGGAGGACAAATTGCAACACTAACTGGAACGCATGGATCCAATGACCAAGAGGAGGAGGTAGAATTTGCAATAAGTACCACAGTTATGGAAGCGGCCAACGACCTTGAAACCATTAAGTTTAAGGATTGGCGGTCATTAGGAGAAGATATGCCAGTTAATATCACTGTAGAAAAATACATGGATATCCAAGATTGGGTTGAATTCAGAAAAGCTTATGAAAATGGTGCAAGTTTTTCTTCCTGGAAAGATGCAAGGAGCATAAACTCCCCATTTGCCTCAGCCGAAGATTGGTTAGTTGCTAAGGAATGGACAAAGCTAGGAACTTCCTATGATTCTATTCTTGAGGTCGACAAAGCAATTTTGGAAGAAGATGAGAAAGCGGATGTAATAAACATTGATACTTGGATTTACTTCCGAGAAGCCTTTGAAGAACTAGACGAATCAGATGGCAGTTTAGTAGACGCATATCAAAGACACAAACTTCAACGGATGGAGCTTGGTTTAAACAAGTATACCAAAGTATTCTCAAATATTGGTTTCATTCTTATAGGATTCTCCGTGCTTATAATGATCTTTAATAACCCTTTAAAGAAACTTATGCACGGCGTCGAGTAACGATTTGATTATCAAGATTAAAAAGCCATCACCATTTCGGTTGATGGCTTTTTTATTGGGGGAAAAGATATAAATATAATAACCATCTATTGTTCTAAAAATCTAATAATCTACAACTATATTTGTCTCATCAAATAACAAAACCATGAACAACAATCAAATAGGTCTAGCCTCTGACAAAGCCACAGAACTAGCCGCTAAACTCAACAATCTATTAGCCAACTATCAAGTATTTTATGCCAATTCACGAGCATTACACTGGAACATCAAGGGAGAGAAGTTCTTTGAATTACACCAAAAATTTGAAGAGCTCTATTTAGATTCCTTTGAGAAGATCGATGAAATTGCCGAGCGAATCCTTACTCTGGGTCAAACTCCTCTCCACACCTACACAGATTATTTGAAAACAGCAGAAATCTCCGAGGCAGCAAATATTAGCGAAGCCAGGGCCAGTGTAGAAACTGTACTCTCCGGTTATAAAACGCTCTTGGAAATTGAACGCGAAATACTTGAGCTCTCTGGTGAACTAGCCGATGAAGGTACTAATGCTTTAATGAGCGACTACATCCGTGAACAAGAGAAATCTGTCTGGATGTACTCTGCCTTCTTAAAATAATATAGTTATAATATGCTGGACTTGACCACAAGCTTGGTGAAGCCCAGCATATTAGACTTTCTTAAAGCTTTAAAGATGAACTTCCATACTCGTAAATGGGTAAAACCTGAAGACCTCAATCCCAACGAGACATTGTTTGGTGGTCGACTGCTAGCCTGGATCGATGAAGAGGCGGTTATTTATGCTATTGTTCAACTGGAGAACAAGCATGTCGTAACAAAATATGTTTCGGAAATCAACTTCATCTCAGCGCCCAAACAAGGCGATATCGTTGAACTGGGAATAGAAGCTACCGAATTCGGTCGAAGCTCAATTACCATGAGATGTGAAGTACGAAACAAGCTAACGCGCGAACCAATCCTCAAAATTGAGAAGCTGGTTTTTGTAAATCTGGATGAATCAGGCAAACCCGCGCCCCATGGCAAAACCGAAATCACCTATGTAAAAGACCGTTTGGAGGATTAAGGCATATAATCTTTGTAGGAACTCGTATCAGTAAGTGCCCCCAAGAAGGAGATTAAGTCCTGTTTCTCTTGCTCGCTAATTTCAAATCCCGCTACCAATGGACTTTGCAGTCGATGCCCCTTGCCCCCTGAAGCATAGTGGTCGATAACGGACTCGAGATCCTGTAAAGAACCATTATGCATGTAAGGTGCTGTTAATGTGATATTCCGCAAAGTAGGGACTTTGAAGAGCCCTTCATGTTCTTCTAAATTATTGGTTACTCGTGCTCTACCTGAATCTTGATAAACCAATTCTAATCCATTGTTCTTAAAACTAAAATCTGTTGTTAGCGGCAGTTTATGACAGGCCGAGCAATTGAGTTGAGCACTTTTAAAAAGCTTCAGGCCTCTAATCTGGCCTGGGCTTAAGGCGGAAGAATCACCTGAATACTCATACTGATCAAAGGGAGAATTGAAAGAAACCAAAGCTCTCTCGTAGGTGGCGAGTGCCAAACTTAAAGTATAAGGATTCACATCATCCGTAAAAGCTTCTTGAAACTCTTTCTGATATTCCTGTGAAGCTGCTACCCTGGCCATAGCTTCTGTAAAGGGATTATCCATTTCGCGATGGTCCTCAATTGGTCCAATAACCTGACTCTCCAAACTGGGATTACCTCCATCCATGAATAGATAGGGTTGCCACGCCACATTGAAGAGAGTAGGTGAATTTCTACGATGCTGACGAGCCTCTATGCCCTGAGCGACCCTACGTCCATCAGTAAATGCCAAATGCGTTAAATGACAACTGGAACAGGAGATGGTGGAATCTCGACTTAAAATAGGGTCAAAAAACAGCTTTCTACCAAGAGCTATTCGTTTGGAACTTATTTCCTTACCCTCCTCTAATTTCATCTTAGGAAAGTGGGGAATATCAAATTCCATGAATTCAGTCGCCGATTTCTCAACAGAAACCGCCGCCTCCTGATTACAGGATACAATTAACACGAAAAAGCACAGCAAGAACAAAATGCTCCTGCTGTGCCTAAAGTTTTTAAGCTGTCCTAGCCTATCTCTAATTAGGGCCGCCATGACCATGACCGTGTCCTCCACCTAAACTAAAGGATGTAGCAGCATCGAATTGGTCCATCATCTTGATACCAAGAGCCCTTTGTGGCCCCATAGACATGGTTAATCTTTCGGTATTGAGATTAATGCCTTCCAGGAATTTAGCATAGTCAACCTTCATGGTAATATTAAGCTCATCACCAGCGGCTACATCTGTGTGAAGCATAGTGCTGCGATCCTTTCTTAGATCATTAGTACCGAGATGGTATGCGAACACTTCATCGAAGGTACCATCACCATCGTAATCAACATTACCTTCAATTTTTACAAAGATGTAACCTGAAGCCCAAGACCAGTACATACCTTCTGGCTGTGGAGCCAAGGGATGGGAAGCATCAGTAAAATCGGTGGGTTGTACACCACTTTCACCAGACTCGGTATTAGTGGCTACGTCAATACCAATACTTACATTAAACATGTGCGCATGACCAGGATCGATAGAACCCATATTACTCATTGCCACATCTGGACGAATGATATAGTATTCGGGATCCAGCATGGTCATATTAGAATTATCGTCCATCAAGACCGGCTTTGACAGATAAAATGAAGCCAGTGTAAAACGAACCACATAGCCACTATCGGTTGTGTAATTGGTATTTAGAGCGAAATCATCTTCGCCGTATTTAAAATCGTAATTCAAGATTACCGGTACCATTTGATTTACCGGTTGTTGATTTTGGTTATTGTTATTATCGTCTTCGCATGCGCCAAGAATCAAAATGGCCAGGAAAAGAGGAATTATGGATTTATACTTTTTCATGAGGGATGTTTTTAAAGATTTAAAAGAAGGTTTTACGATTAAATCTAGGCCCGCGGGGGACGCCATATACCCAAAGAATAACCTTTAAAAACGGAAATAGTTGCCAGATGGCTGCAAAGCTGATTATGCTTTAATCTTAAGAATTGGTTGAGAGAGCCATTATCATCCTCCCCCATAAACCCTAAAACTTCTTCCTGATATTCAGGTGCCAGGGGTTTAGAAGGTGCGTTCGAACTTTCTCCTTTTAAAATGGCCTTTAATTGGCAATGACCCTGGCAATCGTTTCCTTCAATCTCCTTTTGCTCACAAAGCTGTTTAGCATAATAGCCCTGCTTAGCCTCAAATTGAAGCCAAAGCAAAGTATTATTCATACCTGCTACCATAAAAACAATGGCTGCTAATATTGCGCTAAACCGGAGCATATATCAAAAATAAAAGCTCAGAATTACTTTTCTGTTACTCAAGTCACAAGTAACACGAGTGAATGAGTAAAGGGGTGGGTTTAATAAGAAACAGAAAAACCCGGCGGCACAAAAAAGAGGCCGCCAGGTTTTCACACTTACAAATAAGGAAGAGCTTTATATAGCCCCTGCTTTAATCTCCTCAACTACATCCGGATCCAACAGAGTAGAAGTATCGCCAAGATTCGAGGTATCTCCTTCGGCTATTTTCCGAAGAATTCTACGCATGATTTTACCCGATCTTGTTTTGGGTAAGCCACTCACAAATTGAATCTTATCCGGCTTAGCAATTTTACCGATCTCTTCTACAACTGTCTCCACAATTTCGGCGTGCAACTTATCGGGATTAGTAGGAGGCTCCTTGGTTATCACATAAGCATAGATGCCTTGACCTTTAATGTCGTGTGGATATCCAACCACCGCAGATTCCGAGACGATGTGATCATTCGAATTGATCGCATTTTCAATTTCTGCAGTTCCAAAGCGGTGACCACTCACGTTAATTACATCATCTACCCGACCAATTATGCGGTACATTCCATTTTCATCTCTCCTGGCGCCATCACCGGTGAAATAGTATCCATTATAATGGGAAAAATAAGTGTTCTTGCATCGCTCATGATCTCCATAAGTTGTGCGCAACATAGACGGCCAGGGGAAGCGCATTGCTAAATAACCTTCCTGGTCATTGCCCTCTATTTCATTTCCTTCCTGATCCAGTAACACCGGTTGGATGCCAGGAAGCGGTAATCCGGCATGAGATGGTTTCATTGGACTATGAGCCCCTAATCCGGAGATCATAATACCCCCGGTTTCAGTTTGCCACCAAGTATCCACAATGGGGCAGCGTTCCTTTCCTACGTGAATATGGTACCACTCCCAAGCCTCTTCGTTAATAGGCTCCCCTACCGTTCCAAGCACTTTAAGAGAATAAAGGCCATAACTCAATACATGATCTTCACCTTTAGCCATTAGGGCACGAATAGCGGTCGGGGCAGTATAAAACTGATTTACGCCATGCTTATCACATACCTGCCAAAAACGACCTGGATCCGGATAGGTTGGTACTCCCTCAAACATCAAGGTGGTAGCTCCATTTAACAAGGGACCATAAACAATGTAGGAATGACCGGTAATCCAACCGATATCTGCCGTACACCAGTATACATCACTTTCATCGTATTGGAACACGTTGGCAAAACTGTAGCCTGCATATACCATGTAACCCCCGCAGGTATGTACTACCCCCTTAGGCTTACCGGTTGAACCGGAAGTGTAGAGAATAAATAGCATATCCTCACTATCCATAGGCTCTGCAGGACATTCGCTGCTCGAACCCAGAAGCTCCTCGTGCAGCCAAAAATCTCTTCCGGCTTCCATTTGAATATTCCAACGGGTTCTTTCTACAACCAGAACTGTTTCCACACTCTCGCAGCTTTTCAGAGCTTCGTCCACTACCCCCTTACAAGGAATCTCTTTTGCACCGCGATAAATACCATCGGCTGTAATCACCATTTTACAAGACGAATCGTTGATACGATCGGCCAGCGCATGAGCAGAAAACCCAGCAAATACTACTGAGTGCACGGCTCCAATCCTCGCACATGCTAAAACAGCGATGGTAAGTTCGGGGATCATTGGCATGTAGATGGCTACCCGGTCGCCTTTTTCAATTCCATGCTTCTTTAAAACATTCGCGGTGCGACATACTTCTTCATGCAGTTCGCGATAGGTCATGCGCACAAATCGCTCCTTAGGATCATTCGGTTCCCAAATAAGGGCCAGTTTGTTTCCCCGAGTTTCGAGGTGTCGATCCAAACAGTTCTCGGTGATATTCAATTTGGCATTGGTAAACCACTTAACGTCGGGTGTATCGAATTCCCATTCCAGGGTTTTATCCCAAGGCTTTTGCCACTTGTAGTTTGCGGCTATCTGACCCCAGAAGAACTCGGGGCTTTCAGTACTTAGCTTATACTGCTCATGATATTCCTCAATGGAATTAATGCGGAATTTTGTTTCCATTATCTAGCTGGTTATTTGTTTTAAATTAGGATGAATGATATCGTTGATTTCCTGCACTATAGCCGGATCGTCAATGGTTGATGGAATTTTTAATTCCTCCTCATTAACAATCGCCCGCAGGAGCTTTCTTAATATTTTCCCTGAACGGGTTTTTGGTAAACGGATTACCTGATGAACTTTCTTTAATGCGGCAACAGCGCCAATTTCAGATCTGACGGCGGCGACAATTTCCTCAGCTACTTCCTGAAAGGCCTTGCCATTTTGATGACATACAACAAGCGCCATGGGTATCTGTCCTTTTAAGCTGTCGTTTACACCAATCACTGCACATTCGGCAACAGCAGGGTGCGCTGCTACCACTTCTTCCATCTCCACCGTTGAAAGCCGATGCCCCGCGACATTGATGATGTCATCTACTCTACCGGTAATATAGGTAAAGCCTTCCTCATCTTTGAAACCCCCGTCACCACTAAAGTAAAAGCCTGGGAATCGTTCCAAATACGATGATTTAAAACCCTCTGGATTTTTCCATAAACTAGGTAAGCAACCCGGAGGCAATGGCAGTTTGACTGCCACATAACCTTCTTCTCCCGGATCTGCGGGACTGCCATCCGACCTTAGAATCTGAAGATCATATCCAGCAACAGGTTTAGTTACGGATCCTGGTCTCACCTTCAAAAGTTCCATTCCCGGAAAGTTAGAAAGCATGGGCCAACCACTTTCGGTTTGCCACCAATGATCAATAACCGGAATCCCTAATTGCCCTTGTAGCCAATTTAAGGTATCTACGTCGCATCGTTCCCCTGCCAGGAATTGGTATTCCAGACTACTTAAATCGTACTTATTGATGAACTCCCCTTCCGGATCTTCCTTGCGTATGGCCCGAATCGCGGTAGGCGCAGTGAACATCACCTTAACCTTATATTCTGAGATAATTCGCCAAAAAGTTGACGCGTCGGGCGTCCGGATAGGCTTACCTTCAAAAAGAACGGTACTTGCTCCGGTGATTAGTGGAGCGTAAACAATATAGGAGTGCCCTACTACCCAACCAATATCAGAAGCCGCCCAATAAACATCTCCGGCCTTAATTCCATAAATCTTTTCCATACTGTACCGTAGGGCCACAGCATGCCCGCCATTATCACGAACCACGCCTTTAGGCTTACCAGTAGTTCCACTAGTGTACAGTATATAAAGCGGATCAGTAGCATAGACAGGGGTACAACCCACACTTTCTGCCTCCGCCACCATCTGATCAAAGTCTACATCATAGTCCTTACTAGGAACTAAAGCGCCAAGCTTCCGCTGATAAATAACCACCGTTTCCGGTTTAAACTCCGCTAAATCCATTGCCTTATCAACCATTGGTTTGTAAGGAATTATACGATCAACCTCGATTCCCGAAGAAGCAGTTATTAACAGTTTAGGACGTGCGTCATCAATACGTATGGCTAATTCGTGAGGGGCAAAACCTCCAAACACCACGGAATGCACTGCACCTAAACGAGCACAGGCTAACATAGACATCACAGCCTGAGGGATCATTGGCATGTAGATGATCACCGTATCACCCTTTTTAATCCCCAATTTCTTTAGTCCCCCTGCGATACGCGCCACTTGATCGCGCATTTCGCGATAGGTAAACTGCTGCTTGGTCTGAGTTACCGGAGAGTCATAATAAAGGGCGATCTGATCACCACGTCCATTTTCTACATGATAGTCTAAGGCGAGATAGGCAGTATTGGTCATCGCTCCCTGATACCAACGGTACAAATCGTTTTCGTCCTTCGAAAGAACTTGATCTGCTGGTCGATACCAGTCAATTTTATTAGCCTGTTCAGACCAGAATTCCTCTGGATCGGAAAGGCTTTTAAGGTATTCGGCTTGGTAAGACATATGCTTATATTAAGGCTTGAACATGTTGAAGAAGATCTTTATTGGAGAAGGGTTTTAGGAGATATAGGTCAGCCCCATGATCATAGCCCTTCTGCACGTCATCTTTCTTACTTTTTGCAGATAGAAATACTACTTTGGGAGCTAAGCTTTTGGCTTTGAGGTAATCGCATACTTCATAACCGTCAACGTCGGGCATCATAATATCAAGCAATACCAGATCGGGCTCATGAAGATCAGCGAGGTTCTTTGCTTCATTGCCATTTCGGGCGATATATACCTCGTAACCCTTTCTTTTAAAGAGGTATTCCAAGGACATTAGTATGTTGATCTCGTCATCTACGATGAGAATTTTAGAGCGCATGAGGGAGGGATTTCGAGTTTTTAAGTTGGGTTTCTTTTTGATATAAGGGTAAGGTAAAGGAGATTCGGGCTCCACCTTGCGTAGCCTCTTCAATCCAGATTTTACCTTTATGCATTTGAATGATATTCTTGCTGATGGCCAATCCGAGACCGCTACCTGCAGGCTTACGGCGGGTTTGATTTCTCACCTGGTAGAATTTATCAAAGACCATTTCGCGATCGGATTCGGGAATTCCTTTACCATTATCCTGAATATTGACCTTTAGGTATTGATCCAGTTGATAGGCAGTTACCTTTATTTTTCCGCCATCAGTCTTCGCATACTTTAAAGCATTCCCGATAAGGTTGTGCAGCACCTGAGCAATCCGATCTTCATCGGCATAGGTCGTGGGTAATTTGGCCGAAATCTCAAACTCCAATTCATGCCCACGTTTTTGGGCCAAAGCCTGAAACTGTTTTACGGTATCTATCAATAAAGCTTCTAAATCGAGACGACTGAGGGAAAGCTTCTGGTTCCCGCTTTCAAATTTCTCAAGGTCTAAAACGTTCCCAATAAGCCTGGTCAGACGATCACAATCCTTTACCATGTTATTGATAAAGCGCTGGCGATCCGCTTCCGGCATTTCGGGATCATCCTGCAGCAATTCAGCCTGGGTGCGAATTGCGGTTAATGGCGTGCGTAATTCATGGGTAACAGTATAGAGGAATTCATCCTTAAGATCTGTAATTTCCTGAAGCTTATCATTGGCTGCCTTTAGTTCCTCAGTGGCCATTTTCAGTTGCTCTCCCCGAGTACTCAACTCTCGATTTAACTGCAAAACCTTTTGACTTTCCTCCAAAATCCCGAGAACCTCAGTCCTACTTAATTCCTCTCGCTGCACTACAGATGAAATCATAATCTTAGCGCTGGCTGGGCCAATAGCTTCAGAAAGAAGTCTTTCGGCATATCCAATTACACGGCTATCCGCCGTGGGAGAACTATTCCAATCGATACTGTTTAATCGAGCGTAGCGATCCAGAACTTTGTCTGTACGATGCGATCCCAAAAAGTTGATCAACAAGCTTTTTATATCGGGAAACGGTGCCGATCCACGGTACATTTCCGGGGCATCATCACCGGAAAGCAACTCACTAGCCTCAACAAAAATGGTGGCTTGATTCTCTTCCTCTTGACTGGGATTCAATTTTAAGCTCCAGTAAACAAATACACTTGCGTTTATTAAAAGACTGAGAATAACAGCGGCGCTCAATAGACTCAATTGCATCGTTTCTGCTATATGAGCGGGAGAAAAGACTCCAAGCGTATCTATCGAAAAACCTAATACGGACAGGAACTCAGGTAATACCAGAAAATAAAACCAGATGGTGAAACCTAAAGAGATCCCCGCAATAGCACCTTTGCGTTGGGCCTGTTTCCAAAAGAGCGCACCAAAGAAAGCAGGAGCAAATTGACTTATAGCCGCGAAGGACACCATACCAATACTCACCAGGGATTCATTTAGAGCGATATAGTGATAATAGAGATAGGCCAGGATTAGTATTCCAAAAATTGCCCAGCGACGCAGGGCGATAATTCTTCGCTCTAGTGAGCTCTCCTTATTCCAGACAATCTGAGGTACCAATACATGAGTACTAAACATGTTTCCAAGAGCCAGAGTAGATACAATAATCATAGAGGTCGCCGCCGAAAGTCCACCCAGAAAGGCTAGAGCCGCAGTACCCGAACCTCCGCTTTGAAGGCTTAATGAAAGAAGGTAAAAATCGGATGGAGTATCAGGAGCCCAAATTGGTCCCATCAAGGCAAAGGGAACCACAAATAAATTGAGGATCAACATATAGAGGGGCACCAACCAAAGGGCCTTAGGAATATTTTTAATGCTGTTGTTCTCCACTATTCCCATCTGAAACTGGCGGGGTAATAGCATAAATGAGAAAGCGGAAATAAGCAGTATGCCGAACCAATCCGTTACGGGAAAATCTACCTTCTGACTAGCAAACTGATCCAATGCGGTAAAGAATCGATCGTCTTCTACAAAGGCTTGCAATCCAATGAAACCTACAATCAGAAATGCAATGAGTTTAAAAAGGCTCTCAAAGGCAATAGTTCCGATCAGTCCGGCTTTAGGTCTATTGCTCTGAACATAACGGGTTCCAAACAGAACTGTAAAAAGGAACATAATGAGGGTTACATACAGAGCAGGATCAGCCAGGCTAAATCCACTGTTAAACTGAATCTCGTTTTCGGTAAGCACGACAAAGCTTTCGCTGATGGCCTTAATCTGCAAAGAGATATAAGGTAGAATCCCAATTAACGAAAGGGCGGCTACGAGCTTACCCATAAAAGCGTCCTTACCATAACGGGCGGAAAGCAAATCCGCGAGGGAGGCGATACCCTGGTTGACTTTTAAATAATAGAGCTTTTTGGCAATGGGGTACCAAACAAATAAAGCCAATGTAGGACCGATGTAAATAAGTAAAAAATCAATGCCGGAATCGGCGGCACGACCAATGCTTCCGTAAAAGGTCCAGGCTGTGCAGTAAACGGCCAATGCCAAAGCATAGACATAGGGCATCCATTTACGAAAGCCCATATTGCTGAGTCTTTTCTCAAAGAACCATCCTGCCCCGAAAATGAAGGCCAGGTAGGCAGTTCCTATGACAATCAGCAATAAAGTCATTCCTTGCTTTCAATCTTTCTAGCGGTGCGAATCAGGTACAAAATCCAAACTATAAAGAGCAGAAAGAGGTAAATGATATAGCTCAGCGATCCTTCGAAGAAGGACCAGAATAAAGGAGAAATGACCGTTAAACTTAGTATAACGATCAAGGTATTTTTAGTGAATAATTTCTCCATTGTCCAAATATTCTAAAAACGAAACAATTGTAAGCTGATATAAATCAGCTATGATGAAATACCCGGTCCGCTGATCAAGAGGGGTTGGACCGGGTACTCATCATCAAGGTTTGGTTAATGAGCATGCGCTTCACCAGCACCAGAAGGAATACGAATATCCTCTACAAGCTCCTGAATATCTTCAGGGGTCTTCTCTGTAAATCTCATTACAATCAGGCTTACCGCGAGATTAATCAGCATGGCCACGGTTCCAAAACCCTCAGGGCTAATTCCGAACCACCAGTCTTCTTTCAATCCTGCCACAGCTTCCATTCCACCATCAAAAAATCCGAATTTGAATTTTAAGATGTAGAAACACATGATTGCCAATCCAGAAATCATTCCCGCAATAGCGCCTTCTTTATTCATCTTCTTCATGAAGATTCCAAGAATAATCGCTGGGAAGAAAGAGGCTGCCGCTAAACCAAAGGCTAGCGCAACAGTTGCCGCAACATAATCCGGAGGATTGATACCAAAGTATCCTGCTACACACACGGCGATCACCGCAGAGAAACGAGCCGCCAATAACTCACCACGCTCTGAAATATCCGGCATGATTTGTTTCTTCAATAAATCATGAGAAATGGCAGTAGAAATAACCAATAATAGACCGGCTGCCGTAGATAGAGCTGCAGCAAGCCCACCGGCTGCTACCAAAGCAATTACCCAAACAGGTAAGTTGGCAATTTCCGGATTGGCCAGTACAATGATATCCTTATCCACAAAAAGCTCATTATCATTGCTTAAATCTGCATTTGCTACTAAACGATTGCCTTGTTCTCCAGTAACGGGAACTAGTTCGCCATTAGCATCTTTTACTGTTTCAAACTGAGGTCCTTTCTTTCCGGTAATGGCATTACCTGGACGAAATTGCACTTTACCATCACCATTTTTATCGGTCCAGGCCAATAGGTTAGTTTGTTCCCAGTTGTGCACCCACTCAGGAAGCTCAGAGTAAGATTTATCCTCAACAGTTTGAATGAGGTTGGTACGGGCAAATACTGCAATTGCAGGTGCTGTAGTATAAAGGATCGCGATGAACAATAAGGCGAATCCAGCCGATTTACGAGCATCACGCACTTTAGGTACGGTGAAAAAGCGTACAATAACGTGTGGCAATCCAGCGGTACCAAGCATTAAGGCCGCAGTAATAAAGAATACATCCACTTTACCCTTGCTACCATCTGTATAAGAGCTAAAGCCTAGTTCAGTATTAAGTTGATTCAGTTTATCCAGGAGATAGGTATTGTCGGCGAGTTTACCGCCCATTCCAACTTGAGGAATTACACTATCCGTCAACATTGCTGAGATGAAAAATGCGGGAACCATGAAGGCGAATATCAGCACGCAATACTGCGCTACCTGGGTATAAGTAATACCCTTCATCCCGCCGAGTACAGCATAAAAGAGTACAATTACCATCCCTATGATTACACCTAGGGTTACATCAACTTCAAGGAAGCGAGAGAATACTACTCCCACTCCACGCATCTGACCAGCAACGTAGGTAAAAGACACAAAAAGGGCGGCTATAATTGCTACGGTACGAGCAGTATTACTGTAGTAACGATCCCCAATAAAATCGGGCACGGTAAACTTCCCGAATTTCCTGAGATAAGGTGCCAGAAGAAGTGCAAGCAGTACATATCCACCAGTCCAGCCCATCAGGTAGACCGATCCATCATATCCGCTGGTTGAAATTAATCCGGCCATAGAGATAAATGACGCAGCACTCATCCAGTCTGCGGCAGTAGCCAGACCATTAGCTAATGGAGAGACTCCTCCACCGGCAACATAAAATTCCTTTGTAGATCCGGCACGACTCCATATCGCAATACCGATGTACAGGGCAAAAGTAATCCCAACGATCACATAGGTCATAATTTGAATATCCATTTTCCTGTGCTTTAAATATTATTTCTCGGTATAGCCGTACTTGGCGTCGAGTTTATTCATTTTACGAACGTAAACGAAGATGATTATCACGAAGGTGACAATAGAACCTTGTTGTGCAAACCAGAATCCTAATGGGAATCCACCAAGATGGAACTGGTTAAGAAAGTCGACAAAGATGATCCCGGCTCCGTAGGAAACCAGGAACCAAATACTGAGGAGTATAGTCAGTAGCTTTAAGTTTTCGCGCCAGTATTTATGCGCTTGAGTGTGGTCTTTCATATTGTTGTTGATTTAGTGTTGAAGAGATTAGATGTTAGAACTTAGAACTCAGACTAGTCTCTAAGCTCTAATTTCTAAGGTCATACGAGCCTACAAATACACCATCGCCTGAAACGTAATCTCCGATTTACGAGATACATCATCTGGATTAGTGAAATCCGGGCGACTGCGATAGTTAAGGGTTAGTTTGGAATGATGTCCAGCGATATAGAGGTTAAGACCAACATCAATAACTGATACGGGAACTTTATCTCCATTGGAATCCTGTACGCCTTCAAGATCATTGTAGATCAACGCGGCATAGGGTTGCCAGATTAGGTCGTCGCGTTTCTTAGGCAACATATAACCAACCTGAGTATGGATGCTAGTTCCGGTTCCCAAGGTAGGGAATGAGTTACCTCTTAGCCCATTACTGATGGTTGAACCATCGGCTGGGTTCATGATACCAATGTTGCGCACATGGTTAGGCCCGAAATCGTTGAAGTAAACGGCAGCATAAGCAGTTAAAGCACTACCATTCTCAAAAGGTAGATCTAAGAATGCATCAACTGAAAAGAGATTCATTGCAGAAGTTACAGTATCCCCAGCTGTGTTGGCATACCACATAGCATCAGCATTATTAATGAAGCCAGCACCAATATTGAATACGCGCTTAGTACCTAAGTAGGATCCTACGCGATATGGTAATAGATTGCCTTCGGCATCCCAAAACTCATATTGGAAATACCCTTCGAATACCTTACCGGTGTTTTGAGGATTGTAAAGTGCCTGATCCACAGCAATGGCCTGACCAAGATTTGTCTCAAATGGGTCATTAACAGCTACCTGATAAGCCAGTTTCTGAATTTTACCCTTGGCGTAAATTCCGATTTTGCGAGCAAATTGATCCGTTGTTTCAATGGTTGCCCAGTTCAAAATTGGCGCATCAAAAGTCATAAGGTTAAGGGTAGAGGCATTAGTGAGTCGGCTTAAGCCATTCCAATAATGTAATCCACCACCAATATTTAAATAACCTGGTAAAACGGTATACTCCACCCATGCATCATGCATGAAAATCTGGGGCTTTTTACCATCATCAGGATCCAAACCTCCACTTACCGCATTTTGATTGTTAATCCCAAAGTGAGTGAGAATTAGAAACTTCTTGTTAATCTGACTATACATCAGAAAACGAGATCGGCGCAAACCGAAGTCTGTAGTAGCATCTTGAGCTACTCCCGCTCTGGTGCTGCCATCGTTGTTCTCATTATAACGAGCCCAAACCTGATGCCAGGTAATAAAACGGAAGTAAGATTCGCCCTTATCATCAAGCTTCACTTTAAGACCTCCATTATAGTCTGGAAAGCCCTGCCCGTAAGCGGAACCCGCGAAAAGTAGCGACAAAAAGAGAATGGTAATTTTTTTCATATTGGAAAAGTTTGGTTATCAAGGCCTGAGCATAGCTCTATGGCGAGACCAAGGTTTTACTTTTCCTCTATAGAATGAAAAATGGTATAGTTAATCGGTAAGCAAGGGATAGCTAAGTCGTAAAACTTAGTCTCTAAAGCGCTCCCAGCGTATCAGCATATACTTATCGCCTAATTCGGTAACCACCATTCCTGCTCCTTGCAGATTTTTAGTATCCTGATAGAACTTCAGCAGTTCCTCGTGTGTAAGGATTCGATAAGTAGGATGATAGTTTGACTTAAAGGGACGCTTTACTTTATGCTGCCTTACCCAGTTTATCACACTCACATGTGAAACGCCTAATATACGCTCTATCTCACGATAAGAAAGACCTTCGAGATAAAGTTGTAATGCTTTTGTTACGTAATAATCATCGATTCGTTTGCCTAGTCGAGATACGGTATAGTGGTATGAACATGACTTGCATTTATAGCGTTGGCGACCCTTAACGATGCCACTTTTTGTTGCTTCTTCACTTCCACAATTTGGGCAAACTCCCACTGACATAACAATATACCTTTTTAGCAAAGATATATCAATTTAGCAAAGTATTGTAATTATGACATTTACAAGCACTTAGCATATTCCTTCACTATCGAAACAAAAAACCCCTACCTAAAAGGCAGGGGCATCAACACGAATCTCAAGTCTATGATTAAAAGGGATATTTATTTGCGGCAATAACTTTCGCAGCAATTTCCTTACGGAGGATCTTTACATTAACTGGTTCAGTAGGCTTAGTAAAACGCTTTAATCCGATAAGCATCATTCTTTGCTCATCACCTTCGATAAAACTATAAATCGCCTCTCGACCTTTGGAGGCAACCAACTCCTGAGCCCAGTGTAAATAGAGTTTAGCCATCGTTATTTCGGTAGCCGCAGCTTCTTCACCATTCATTTTGGCTAGCTTCTCAGCTCTGATAATAGCTGACTCAGCCGCATAGGTCTCGATAATCATATCAGCAGCGTTCATAATGATCTGCTGCTCTTGCTCAAGATCCATCCCAAAAGTTTCTACAGCTTTACCAGCTACCATTAAGATGGCTTTTTTCAATTTGGCGATATATTCTTTCTCTTCTGCAAAGAGCTCATCGTACTCCGGTGTATCGAAAGATGGAATTTCCATCAACTCATTGGCCACGGCCATGGCTGGAGACATTAAATCCAGTTCTCCTTTTAATGCTTTCTTGAGTAGCATGGCTACGGAGTGCAAACGATTAATCTCATTTGTTCCCTCGTAGATACGAGATATACGAACATCACGGTAAGCAGCTTCCAGAGGAGTATCCGCGCTATAGCCCATACCTCCATAGATTTGCAAACCTTCATCCGCAACATAGGAACTTGCTTCGGAACCCAGAACTTTTAGTATAGCGCACTCAATCGCAAACTCCTCGATACCTTTCAATTTAGCTTCTCCCTGATCCATGCCAGAAGCTAGCAGTCGCGCAATATTGTTTTCGATATCCTGTCCGGCCCGATATGTAGCCGCCTCTGCTACCCAGGTGCGGGTGATCATATCGGCTAACTTTTGCTGGATGGCTCCAAAACTGGAAAGTGAGGTACCAAATTGCTTTCGTTCATTTGCATAACTTACAGCGTGGGTGCTAACTCGGCGAGATGCTTCTAAACAAGCAACCGATAGCTTTATACGACCATAGTTTAGAGAATTCATTGCGATCTTAAATCCGCCGTTCCTCTCTCCTAACAAGGCATCCACTGAAACTTCACAGTCATTGAAAAACACCTGTCGGGTGGAACTGGCCCTGATTCCCAACTTATTCTCTTCCTCTCCAAACGACATTCCCGGGTTGCCTTTCTCTACCAAGAAGGCAGTTAAGTATTTATCATCTTCGATTCTGGCAAAAACTGTGAAGACATCCGCAAAACCGGCATTTGAAATCCAGATTTTCTGGCCATTTATCTTATAGGATTTACCATCTGCACTTAGCTCTGCTTTGGTTTTTCCACTGTTTGCATCTGAACCGGCACCAGGTTCAGTTAAGCAATAGGCTCCCATCAATTCTCCCGAAGCCAAGCCAGGTAAATACTTTTGCTTTTGCTCTTCGCTACCATATAATAAAATGGGCAGGGTGCCGATTCCTGTATGTGCACCATAAGCCGTAGAAAGGGAACCGGATATTCCGGAAATACGATCGCAAACCAACATGGAGGTATTGAAGTCCATGCCTAAACCGCCGTATTCTTCTGGCACGCTGATACCTAGCAAACCTAATTGACCAGCCTTTTTCATAACCTCTTCGGTAAAGGCATAGTCCTTCTCTTCAAATCTTTCGCGTTGAGGAGCTACTTCTTTTTCAATGAAATCACTGGTCGCATCGGCCATCATTCGCTGCTCCTCGTTAAACTCCTCAGGAATGAATACTTCATCTGCACTAACTGCTCTAACCAGAAACTCGCCTCCCTTTAAGAAGCTCTTACTTGTAACATCTGCCATTACCAGGAATTTTTCGATTGCCTCAAAAATAATAAAATTTATTATGCACGCATAGTTTATTTGTAATAATTGTAAAAAAATAAAGGCGCTCCTTTACTAAGAAGCGCCTCCATTGCAGAGTATCCTATTTGAATCTACAGATCCTTACCAGCGGTAGGATACACCCATCTGGAAGGAGTATCGCAATTTTGTTTGCTCATAAAGTACAAATCCTTCTTGCAAAGGATAACGCAATTGCCAACGGCTTATAACGGACCATTGACGATTAAACCGCCATTCTAATTCCGGCTGTAATAATGCCGAAAGTCCGAAAGTCGTTTTAGAACCATTCTCATCATCGCTGTAAGAAATCGCTTGTTGAAGCGCTACCCCGCCCGCAAGGCGTAGTCTCCAATTAGCATTGCCAAAGTCATAGCCATAAAGGAGGGGTAATTCAGCAAAATAATAAGGACGTTCTAATTGCTTTACGATACTCGTCCCTATTTGGTTTGTATCTACCCGTAAAACTGTAGAAGTATCTCTTACTGTGGTCACCGTGGTATCATAGACGTATCGACCTGCTTGAAAGGAGTCAATGACCCACACCCTACTTACATTAATCACCTCACGGTTAGTGATTTCTGTACTCCAGGTACTGTCGATTTGGTTACGAGTTATACTCGTAGTTTGGTCATAAGGCTGCTCAATTCGGTAGTATCCTAATCCAGCAGTAAAAAACTGACGATCCTTTTGCCAGGCAAACTCAATTCCGCCGCCGTAAACTAGAGGCGAACCTTCCCTCAACTCGTGGCTCATTCCACCAAATGCACTGAAACGATTAAGCTTAAAGCCGGTTCTTGGATCTAAGAAAGGCGCATTCGATTCTGAATCTGCAGCAGGAACATCCAACTTACCAGTCTCGTCTGAAGAATTATATTCAGAATCCGCTTCTTCTGCAGAATCATCTACACGCTGATCCAAGCGATCCTCATCAGCTTCCAAGAAAGTTGAATCAATCAAAGGACTCTGTTGATCTGCCTCTGTTGATGCAGCGGTTGCCTGGCTATTATCTCCAGCCTCGGCAGGTTGATTCCCCAACTCTTCATTTGCCGGTTCTTCAATTTGAGGAGTTGATTCAGATTGATCAGTTTCGGATTCAAGATTTAAAGGCTCAGCTGAAGATTCCGCTAATGGATTTGTGATATCTGGGCTAGAGGATTCATCTGTTTCTACTAACTGAGATACCTCATCAAAATCCATTGTTGGCGCTAATTCCTGGGAAACATCGGCTACTGCAGCTGCAGTTGATTCAATAGGGGCTTGGGGTTCCTGAACCGCAGTATGATCCAAATTTTGAGGAGTCTGGACGGGGGACTCCACATGCTCTTGTTTAGTATTCTCAGATGTAACTTCTTCTTCTAAATTAAAATAAGAGGACTCTGGCTCCATGGATTGCTCCATTCGATTCTCGATGTTTTTCGTGGCAGGTAATTCTCCCCCCGGCCAGAAAAGCCAAGAACCAAGGCCAATGACCACCCCTATAGTACCGGCAACCAACCAACCTAACCATAGGCGATTATTCACCGGAGCCAGTGTAGGCTGCGCGTCAATTTTAGCACGCATTGCTTCCCAATCTGATGGATTGGGGCCTTCTGAGCCTCCTAACTTATCTTTTAGTCTATTCCATTCTCTTGCCATCAGATCACTTTTTTTAAGGCTTGTTTGTGGCTGAGTTGCTTTCTTAATCTATCCTTTGCGGCATGCAGATATCGCTTTGAGCTCCTCTCGGAGCAATCCAATTTCAAAGCAATCTCCTGATGCTTATAACCTTCCCATTCATAGAGGACAAAAACCATTCTCTCCTTTTCGGGCAATCCGAAAATCATCTCATTTACCTCTTCTTTACTTAATTCTCCCATAATGCTTACTTGAGCAGGGTTAAGTTGTACTTCTTCCAAATCGGCATCTTTGTCCATGAAGTCGGTATTCTCACGATAATTCTGCTGTGATCGAAATTGATCAATTGCGGTTCTAACCGTGATAGTCGCTGCCCAAGGGAAAAATTCCTTCTGATCATCAAATGACTCCAAATTGAGCAGCACTTTTAAAAAGGCATCATTGAGCAAAGACACGGCATCCTCACGCTGTCGTTGATAACGAAAGCAAATTGCCAGAAGATAATCGAAGCAGTAATGATAAAGATCAAACTGCGCCTGGCGATCATTCTTCCGGCACTTCTTAATCATCTTTTGAAGCTGCCTATCCATTAAAGCTCAAGGTAAGGAAAGCACCTCGGATAAACCGAAGTGCATTTCCTAAGGGCTAATTGAAATTATTCTACAATTAAGCGCAGTACTTTGGAAGCGGTTGAACTTTCAACCCTTACTAAATAAGCGCCACTGCGTAGTCCGTCTATCTCAGCTTCAGCGGCATCCGGAGAAATCTCCATTACCTTCTGTCCACTTAAAGCAAACACGGTAATTCGATCCACAGATACTGATGCATCCCAGGTTAGTGTTACCTTTTCACGAGCAGGGTTAGGATACATTGCCAAGGACTGATCCAGAAGATTATCTTCAATACTGAAAGTGGCTGGATCTATTACGTTGATCGTAAATCCATTCTTGTACACGAGGTTTCCATTTGCATCAAATCCAACTGAATCGCAGAAGGTACTTACACAAGTATCCACTCCTGTCGCTGAACTCTGCAGAGATACAATGGTCAGACATACATTGTAAACACCAGTGCTAGCATAAGTATGACTTGGATATTGAGTATTGGAAATCGTTCCATCTCCAAAATCCCAGGTATAGCTTACGATGTTACCGTTAGAGGAAGAAGATTCCCAAATGGCAATCTGATTTTGGAAGGATCCCGAAATTGCAGTATCAACATAGTAGAAGGCATTGCAATTATGTTGACTACCACTACCTCCACCACTACCGGTATAAACGCTGCTATCGCAGTAGGTAGCAGTACAGGTGTCAGCTCCTAGAACCGAGGTAATCTTTAAGCAAACATTGTAAAATCCGGGCATCGCATAGTAGTAAGCTACAATTCCAGTTGTTGATAAGCTTACCGTCCCATCTCCAAAGTCGAATTCATAGCTGATAATGTTTCCATTACTTATAGAAACATCACCACGGAACAAAACACCATATCCTGCGCCACTTAGTAGTCCTAGTGTATCTGTTGTGAATGCAGGATTACAAGTTACAGCTGTTCCACCACCAGAACCACCACCGGTTCCGTAGGTAATACTATCACAATAGGCATTGCAGTTAGCATAAACCTTATAGCAGAATGTTGAAGGTTGAGGAGTCGCAGGAGTTAATTGTAATACGCCGCTAAATGCGTTGATAGTAATATTACCAAAGGTCCACTCACTAACCAACGGTCCGGGAATGGAACTAAGCTGATTTGAATCTCTTAGGGCTACGGCGTCATATGCAATGGAGGCGGAAGCAGAATCATAATCCACATTGATGAAAGCATCACAGGCCCCTGGAAGACAGGATAACCATAAGGTGCCATTTATATTAGGATTCATCATGGACTGCATTCCTGCACCCCAAACCCAATTACCGCTACAATCCTGAGTTGCCCAATAAACCGTATCGTTGGGTAAAACATTATTTAGCGAAAAGCTTGCAGTGCCATTTCCGCTAGTATAGGCCCAGGAATCATAATTGGCATAGTCTGGATTCATCCAGTTACCGGATGGACCAAAAAACTGAACGGGCGAGCTGTAATAAAACACAGCAACACCAGGTGCAGCCGCCCCACTGTCTTGAACAGTCACCGTAAGCGTTCCCTGTTGAGCAAAGGCACTCAGACTGAAGAGGCCGATTAATACTAATACTACTTTCTTCATTTTATAAGAGATATTGATTCTTGTACTAGATAGTACGATGCTATCTTGATAAAAGGGACAAACAATTTGAATTTTCGGATCTCAAAATCCCTGAAATAAAAAAACCCCGACTAAGCCGGGGTTCTAACCTATAATTGATTTGTGTTTGTTTTACTCCACAATGAGGCGTAAAGTCTTGCTGGCAGTCTCTGAATCTACACGTACCATGTAGCTTCCGCTGCTCAGACCAGATATTTCCACTTCAGAACCATTCGGAGAAAGCTCTTTAACCTTAGTGCCGGTGATGCTGAAAACGGTTATGCGATCTACATTCACACTAGCGTCCCAGGAAAGATTTACTTCTCCTTGAGCGGGGTTAGGATACATAACAAGGCTAGACTCAAGAACTAAATCCTCTAATCCTACAGTAGCTGGGTCAATAATATTGATGGTGAAACCATTCTTGTAAACCAGGTTACCATTGGCATCAAACCCTACTGAGTCGCAGAAAGTACTCACACAAGTATCTACTCCTGCAGAATCAAGGGCTACGATGGTCAGGCATACGGGGTATACTCCGGTAGTCGCATAAGTATGACTAGGGTACTGGGTGTTGATGGTTGTTCCATCACCAAAGTCCCAAGAGTAGCTTACAATGTTTCCATTTGAGTTACTGCTCTCCCAAATGATAAGTTGATTCTGGAACAATCCAGAGTTTACAGTATCTACAACATAGAATGCATTACACTGTAAAGGACTAGGATTAGAGCCACTAGCTGTTACTACGTTCTGACAATGGGTATCAGTACAAGTATCCTGACCTAATACCGAAACGATAGTAAGGCATACATTGTAAGTTCCTGCGTTTTGGTAAACGTGGTTGTGGCTGGAAACGGGAGTACTGCTATTTAAAACGGTACCATCGCCCATATCTAGCTGATAGCTTATAATAGTTCCATTTGTGGTAGAAGTATTATTAAATCTAACTCCATAACCTAAAGCAACATTAGGTAAGGTATCTGCAGTAAAGGATGCCGTACAATTGATATTGCTTCCGCCACCGGTTCCACCAAAAGTGATTGCAATTGGAGTACAGCTACTGTCTACTCGAGAATAAGTAATGTTTACTGCGGTTCCTGCTCCAGCTGAAGGAAAACTAGTACTATCATAGTTTGCACTAGAGAAGCCTGTTCTTCCGGAACCGTTTACCGTCCACAATCCTGGAATGTTGGCAGGAAGACTGGTTTGAGCAAATGCACGCAAGGCAAAAGCCTCGGCAACATTTATAGTTTGCCCAGGAATTGTAAAGGTGCTCACTCGAATTACCGCGTCGCAATCTCCTGGTAAACAGTTTAGGTTCAGTGTACCGTTAATGGTTGGATTCATCATGCTGAACATCCCTGCTCCCCACTCAATATTTCCAGCGCAATCTTGAGTAGCCCAAAAAACAGTGTCATTAGGATTTAGATTGAAGAGCGTAAAATTTGCTACTCCATTCGCATTGGTGAAAGCTCGTCCGTTGAAGTTTTCAATGGCTATGCCTCCTGCGAATCCATTAGGCCAAAACTGTGAAGATGATGTGTAATAAAACACGCTTACCCCGTGCGCAGCAGTACCGTTAGAATCGGTAACCGTTACGTTTAGGTTGTTCTGAGCAGCTAATCCAATACTGAAAAAGCTAATTAATACTAATAGTAATTTCTTCATTTCAATTGGGAATTATTAATTCTTGTACTAGCTATTACGGAAGTGCCCAACCTAAAGGGACAAAGGAACATGAAAAAAATAAAAAGCCTGGTGAATCTATCGTACTAAATACTGATTATAAGCCTATTAACCTAAGAGCAAGATTGCGCATAAAAGTTAATTCCTTAAATCAAGTCCTAAGAAATAGAGAACCCCATCTCTTCAAATTAAAAGATGGGGCTCCAAATGTTAATAAGGATTGAAACTATAACATCTCATAGATTCCGGCCGCTCCTTGACCTTCACCTACACACATGGTAACCATACCATATTTCTGATCACGTTTCTTCAGTTCATTAAAAATCTGAACAGATAACTTGGCACCCGTGCAACCTAATGGATGTCCCATGGCAATTGCTCCCCCATTCACGTTGATCTTAGAGGGATCCAAATCTAATTCTCGTATTACCGCTAAAGACTGTGAAGCAAATGCCTCGTTTAGCTCAATCAAATCGATATCATCTTTTTTCATTCCGGCTGCTTTCAAAGCTTTTGGAATTGCTTCAACCGGTCCAATGCCCATAATGCGTGGCTCTACACCCACCACCTGATAATTTAAAAGTCGGGCAATGGGTTTCAGTCCTAACTCATTCATCATTTTTTCACTCATCACCATCACAAAAGCAGCTCCATCACTCATCTGAGAGGAGTTACCTGCTGTAACCGAGCCTTTGGCCGCGAAAACAGGTCGCAGGGTACCCATCGCCTCGACATTTGTTCCTCTCCGTGGACCTTCGTCCGTATCAACAGTATAGGTGCGTACCTGGCGCTTTTCTTTTTCATCTAAATAGACTTCCTCTACTTCGATGGGCACGATGTCATCCTTGAACCTTCCCTCATCAATCGCTCTCAATGCTTTCATGTGGGAGTGATAGCCAAATTCATCCTGATCCGCCCGGGATACTTTGTACTTCTCGGCTACTGCCTCTGCAGTAAGACCCATATTGTTGTAATAGTCCGCATGATCTTTCGCCAACTCATAACTGGGTACCTGCTTAAAGCCCCCCATGGGAATATAGCTCATGCTTTCTACTCCACCGGCGATAATACAATCGGCAATACCGGCATGAATCTTTGCCGAAGCCATCGCGATCGTCTCCAAGCCACTGGCACACCAACGGTTCACGGTAACTCCCGGTACTTTTACCGTATCTAAGCCCATTAATGAAATTAACCGTGCGACATTCATTCCTGATTCAGCCTCTGGCATGGCATTCCCAACAATTACATCGTCAATGCGATCCTTATCCAGTTGAGGCATGTCTTTCATGATCTCCCGAATCAAGGTTCCCGCCAAATTATCCGGGCGAGTAAATCGGAACAACCCTTTGGGTGCTTTTCCTACTGCGGTGCGTTTTGCTGCTACTATGTATGCGTCCATAATGTTATTTGCTTTTTGGAGCTTAGAGTCTAGAGCTTAGACTTTAGACTGTTTAGCTCTGATATTTTTATTTAGTTCCCTTTTTAAGGTTTGGCTTAAAGCATAATTCATCTTTTGAACTTCAGTGATTTGAGAAGAAATCTGCCTCAAATCCGACTCTTCCATGTAACCTAACTTGTAGGCCAGGATTAATTGTGTCTCAAGCTCATTTATAAATCCGTTAGAAATACTTAAAAACCTCAAGAACTCTGGTTTGGAAGACCTTCCAGCACCTTCAGCAATATTTGAAGGAACCGATATTGCCGAACGATGAATCTGCTGACTTAAAACAAACACTTCATTTTTAGGAAAGTTCTTAGTAGTTCGATATACGACTGTTGTCAAATCCATGGCTCTTTGCCAAACTTTTAGGTTCTTATATCTATGCATTTTTCCTGAAAACTTTATTTCAAGGTGAAAATGCCCAAACTCTAGGTTCTAATATCTAAGTTCTACTTTCTTAAGCAATTACTAATTCCTCAATGGCTTCCCAGTCTTCAACATATGCTGGATACGTTCCAGTGTTTTCTTCTCAGTGCAGAGGCTGAGGAAGGCTTCACGTTCTAGGTCAAGAAGGTATTGCTCGGAAACCATGGTTGGGGCAGAGAGGTCTCCGCCGCACATCACATAAGCAAGCTTCTCGACCATCTTCTTCTCGTGGGGAGTGATGTATCCGCCTTCCCACATGGTATTGGCTCCAACGGTGAACATTCCCAGTCCTTGTCGACCCAGAACCTTAATATCCCGCTCACGAACAGGCATAGTATATCCAGTTTCGGCTAATGCCAAGGCCTTCTCCTTCGCGTCAGCTATTAGTCGATGACGGTTTAGCGAAATTCCATCACGACCCTCGATAAAGAGGCCCATGTTAAAAGCTTCGCGCGCTGAAGTTGCCACCTGAGCCTGACCAATCATGAAAAGACTTTCTCTGTAGGCGTTGGTCTCAATATCATCCTTAACGTATCGTTGGGCCGCGCGGCGTGTCAGCTCTTTGGTACCTCCACCGCCAGGGATCACCCCAACGCCAAATTCTACCAAACCGATATAGGTTTCAGCTGCAGCTTGAATGGCATCTGCATGAAGCGACATTTCGCAACCTCCACCTAAGGTCATCTGATGTGGCGCGACAACCACCGGAATGGAGGAATAGCGCACGCGCATCATTGTATCCTGGAAGTACTTGATCGCAAAATTGAGCTCATCCCATTCCTGCTCAATCGCCATCATGAAGATCATTCCCAAATTGGCTCCCACGGAGAAGTTATCACCCTGATTAGATATCACTAATCCCTGGTATTCTTTCTCCGCTAATTCAATTCCTTTATTAATGCCTGCTAAAACCCCACTGCCTAGAGAATTCATCTTAGACCGGAATTCAATATTGAGTATGCCATCACCTAGATCTTCAATGGCGCATTCTTTATTTTGCCAAACTGTTTTGCTGGGTCTGATATGATCCAGAACAATAAAGCTATCCCCTCCGGGAAGGGCTGTGAAATCCTTAGAAACAATGTGATAGAAATACCCCTGGCCATCTTTAATACTGTAAAAGGAGCTATGTCCGGAGTCTTTCAAGTCCTTAACCCATTGGGCTAAATTCAGACCTTCTTCTTCTATCAAACTGATCCCCTTATCTAATCCTATGGCATCCCATATCTCAAAAGGCCCATGTTTCCAACCAAAACCTGCCCTCATTCCCTGATCAATGCGGAAAAGATCATCCGCTATTTCTGGGATTCGATTTGCAGCATAAGCTAAAACCCCAGCTAAGGATCGTCGGTAGAATTCTCCGGCTTTGTCCTTTCCACCGATGAGCACTTTCCAACGCTCGCGCACATCGTCGATGGTCTTAGTAAGCTCAAGAGTAGCAAACTTGGACTTCTTCTGAGGAGTATATTCCAGAGTATCTAAATCCAGAGATAGGATTTCGGACTTTCCTCCTTCTCCTTTAATCTTCTTGTAAAAACCCTGACCCGTCTTAGATCCCAACCAGTTGTTATCCTGCATTTTCTGCAAGAATTCGGGCAGTTTGAACTTTGCATTCTCCTCATCATGAGGAACGGCCTGTGCCAGTCCATTGGCCACATGAATCAATGTATCCAAACCTACTACGTCTGCAGTTCGGAAGGTCGCAGACTTGGGTCGGCCAATCAAAGGACCGGTAAGCTTATCAATGTCTTCAACGGACAAGCCCATTTCTCCTACTTTATGGAAGAGGTCCATAATGGCGAAAATCCCTACACGATTGGCAATGAAAGCTGGGGTGTCTTTACATAAAACAGTGGTTTTCCCGAGGAATCGATCCCCATAATGCATGAAGAAATCTACAACGGCCGGATCGGTTTCCGGACTCGGTATGATCTCCAGAAGTTCCAAATATCGTGGTGGATTAAAAAAGTGCGTTCCCAAAAAGTGCTTTTTGAAATCATCACTTCTTCCTTGGGTCATCAGATGAATAGGGATACCAGAAGTGTTGGAAGAAATGAATGTGCCTGGCTTTCGATGCTGTTCTATTCTTTCAAACAGACTCTGCTTAATATCCAGGCGCTCCACTACTACCTCAATTATCCAGTCGGTTTTGGAGATCTGTCCTAAGTCATCATCCAAATTACCCGTACTTATTCTCGAAGCGTAAGCCTTGTCGAACAAAGGAGCAGGTTTCATTTTGATCGCCTTCTTCAAGCTATCATTCACGATGCGATTGCGAACAGCTGAGCTCTCCAGACTTAATCCTGATTTCTCCTCCTTCTCGTTCAATTCGCGAGGAACGATGTCGAGCAGCAGAACTCTTACCCCAATATTGGCTAAATGGCAAGCTATCTGGCTTCCCATAATTCCAGAGCCAATAACTGTGGCATGCTTGATTGTTCTTTTCATAATTTCAATTAGATCTTAGGTTGCATTTTGTATTCCTGAAGTAAGTCTTCAATACCCATTATAACTTTGAAAAAAGTGTTTAGGTCGGTCGAATTGAAGTGATCAATTACCATTTGATTAAAGCCAATCACGGCCGCCTTGGCATCCTTCCTCTTTTCAATTCCAAATGGAGTTAAAAAGACCAGGACGGAACGACCATCGGCAGGATTCGGTTTGCGCTCTATGAGCCCCTTCTCCTCCATACTTTTAAGGGTGCGGGATAGACTGGTAGCCTCCATGCCCATTTTGGGGCCCAAGGCGGTACTAGGGGTTCCTTTTTCTTTATCAATATTGAGCAGGACATAGCCTGTGGCCATGGTGGCACCATACTGAGCGGCTTGCTCATTATACATTTTGGCGATGCTCTGCCAGGTCCTTTTAATGTGAAAATCTACAGTTTCCTCTGGTTTCAAAGAATGCGTTTTTTGGAGCTCCGCTAAGATAGAAAAAATTATGCATGCATAACAAATAGTGTTATGCAATGCTTAGAATGGTTTGCCTAAGATGCCTTTCTCAGCTTCCGAAAATGCCCCGGACTATGCTGCGTGTCCTTTTTGAAGGCGACATTAAAATGGGATAGGTTTTCAAATCCACATCGAAAAGCAACTTCACTGATGGAGAGTTCAGTTTCTACTAGTAATTCTTTGGATTTTTTAAGGCGAAGCTGAATCAGAAAACGAGCGGGAGTCTGTCCAAATAGCTCTTTGAACTTAGAGAAAAACTTTGCTCTACTCATACATGCCACCCGAGCCAATTCCTCCATGCCCAATCGACGATCCAAGTTTTCGAGCATAAACTGGACCACTGCAGCCATTGGATTGGCGCTAGCTATTTTAGCAGAACGACTAATCATTAGGCCCCTGGCTTGGGTCTGCAGTAGCCTGATAATTGTCTCTCGAATAGTAAGGTCCAAGAGTGCATCCTTCATTGAGGCCTTTTCGTTTACGCTCAGCTGAACTACCCTATTAAGGGTTCCTGCCAATTCATCTCCATTTAAGAGGTGGAAAATCTTAGTATCCAATTCCCATTCCCCGCAAGCGTCCGGACGCTGATAACGCTCGTTTAGTAGATCGACGGTTTTACTTATTAATTCCTCACTAATCTCAATCGCTAAACATTGGGTGGGATCATTGATGGTAGCTTCGGGAAAATCGATGATCATTTTCTCACCGGGCGCAATTACTACAGATTCACCAGGTAGATAATCAAAACTGCCGCGTTTAAGGTGCATTACTTTTTTACCCCTAAACATTGAGGTTAGGACGAAGTCATTAAACTGCAGCTCTACCTCTCTTGCCTTTAAATGAGTTTCAAAGACATTCAGTTCAAATTGATTGTGGCTATAAGTGGTTCGGTTCTCAACCAGAGTCTTCAAATCTCTAGCGTCGGTGAGTTCCGGTTTGTTTAATAATCCGGACATACAAAAGCGGTATACGTCAAATCTACAATAATAAACTGGCAATCACAGGATTTAGACTCTGAGCAAAGTTTTCTAGACGATTACAATAGTCAAGTCCAAAAAAGACGCAGAACAAAAAGCGGAATACTCAGAACAAAGCCGAACTAGAATCGAATCAGGAATTTGAGTCCCGAATAAATCAAAAAATATGGATACAATTGAAATGACTAAACCAGGAGTGGAACGCCCTCCTTTAAAAGAAGCCTATAATCATTATATCGGTGGAGCATGGATTAAACCTGAAAGTGGAAAGTATTTTGAAAATACTAGTCCAGTGGATGGGCAATTTCTAGCCCTCGCTGCCCAAGGCAATGCAGAAGATATTGACAAGGCCTTGGATGCTGCTCATAAAGCCTTTGAAACCTGGAGTAAAACCTCAGCAATCGAACGAAGCAATCTATTACTTAAGATTGCGGACATCATGGAAGCGAATGCCGAAATGCTAGCTCGAGTGGAAACTCTTGATAATGGAAAAGCACTAAGAGAAACCAGAGCCGCGGATATCCCTCTATGTATAGATCACTTCCGTTATTTCGCCGGTGTAATTCGCTCGGATGAGAGCACCATGTCGGAGCATGATGAGAATACGGTAAGCATCAATCTCCAGGAGCCACTGGGAGTAGTTGGACAAATTATTCCCTGGAACTTCCCACTGTTAATGGCTACCTGGAAAATTGCTCCCGCTTTAGCAGCTGGATGTACCACTGTAGTTAAACCCGCGGAGCAGACCCCAACCAGTATTATGGTTCTTATGGAGCTTATTGGAGATATCGTTCCACCGGGAGTGATCAATGTAGTTTCTGGTTTTGGACCTGAAGCAGGAAAACCACTAGCCACCTCTCCACGAGTTGCCAAAGTAGCCTTTACGGGTGAAACAACTACCGGAAGATTAATTATGCAATATGCTTCTGAGAACATGATCCCCGTAACTATGGAATTAGGAGGTAAGTCTCCTAACATTTTCATGAAGAGTATTGCAGACGCGGATGATGACTTCTTTGACAAGTGTGTTGAAGGGGCGGTAATGTTCGCCTTAAACCAAGGGGAAGTGTGCACCTGCCCTTCAAGAATTTTAGTACATGAAGACATCTATGATAAATTCATGGAAAGGGTTATTGCACGCACCAAAGCAATTAAAATGGGCGACCCACTCGCGGAAGACACCATGATGGGTGCTCAGGCCTCTAATGATCAATACGAGAAAATTCTTTCCTACATCGAAATTGGTAAAGAGGAAGGTGCGGAAGTTCTCTGTGGTGGGGAACCGGCCAACTTAAATTCCGGATTGGAAAACGGATACTATATCCAACCCACCATTCTTAAAGGCCACAACAAAATGAGAGTGTTCCAGGAAGAAATTTTTGGTCCTGTTACAGCTGTAACAACCTTTAAGACCATGGAGGAAGCTCTTGAAATTGCTAATGATACCTTATATGGATTGGGTGCCGGCCTTTGGACTCGCGATGCCTATGAGATCTATAAAATGCCTCGCGAAATTAAAGCGGGGCGCGTTTGGGTAAACTGCTATCATGCCTATCCTGCTCACGCTCCTTTTGGGGGTTATAAGAAATCTGGTTTTGGCCGGGAAACTCATAAGATGATGTTGAACCACTATCGCCAAACCAAGAACATGCTGATCTCTTATGACAAGAAGAAGCTTGGATTCTTTTAATCACCAATAATAAAAAAGGTCGGCGCATTGCGCTGACCTTTTCCTTTAATCCAATGAAAAACAATGTGCTTTCAGCTACCGAAAAGGCACTTGATCTAGTAAGAGAACTGGAGCAGGAAACCGGTGCTTTAATGTTTCATCTTAGCGGCGGATGTTGCGATGGCTCTGCGCCGATGTGCTACCAAAAGGGAAATTTCATTGTGGGAAGCAAGGATCTATTACTGGGTTACATCCTAAATCATCCCTTTTATATTTCCGAGGATCAATACTCCTATCTGGAGCATTGTGAGCTAATCCTTGATGTTACAGAAGGCAGAGGTTCCAGCTTTTCAATTGAGATACCAAAAGGCAAGCGGTTTCTAATTCGATCTAAACTGCATCAACATTGTCCTACTCGGTGATCAGCTCCGCATTAGAGTCCATTTATTGATTTTTAATAAACCAATAGGCATTTAAAAGGGTTGCTTTCATGAATTTCATTAATTTAATCGTAATATTGCGATATATGAATTAATACTCTTGAAATGCTACTTTCAGAATTAAAACAGGGCTTAAACCAAATCCAAGCTGTCCGCTTTAGACTTCCCAATGGAGATTTGATCCCATCTCACTTTCACATCACCGAAGTTGGTTTAATGGAGAAACGGTTCATTGACTGTGGTGGCACGGTTCGTAAGGATCAAACCATCAGCCTACAGCTCTGGACGGCTGAAGACTATGACCATCGCCTGGCGGCCGATAAAATGCGCTCTATTCTGGAACTATCGGAAAAAACCCTGGCTCTACCTGACGCTGAATTGGAAGTGGAATATCAAGGATTAACCATAGAGAAGTTCGATTTGGAATTGATGGAAGGAGAATTCCATCTGCTCCCAAAGCATACCGACTGCTTAGCCAAAGACAATTGTGGGGTCCCAAAACAAAAAACTAAGCGAAGCTTGAAAAGCCTGAGTACCAGAGAATCCAATTGTGTTTCTGGAGGTACTTGTTGTTAGGCCGATAAATGGCTTGTAAATAGAAAGAAGCGACTGTATTGAGTCGCTTCTTGTACTTAATTATTTCAGGCTTAATACAGATGAACCTAGGTTAAAACTTAGCCTTAGTTTTTTAATAGGCGCTCCGTCCAAATCGGACCTTCATCATCTAAAACTTGCAAGAAGTAAAGTCCCTTTTCCAGGTCCGCACTTTCTATCCAGAACATATTCGTTCCATATGCGGCATTCAAAGACTGCTCCATAACCAGTTGACCACCAGAATTCAAAATTCTCAGTTCCAGGTCCTGACTTTTTGCAGCTTGGAAGGACAGGGTGATAAAATCATTTACGGGATTAGGATACAATTTCCAATCCTTAGTGGTCTGGGTATTATCGAACTCCTCTAAGCCAATTCCGGAAGTAACGGAAATGGTCATGGTTTGATCGGTAGTAAAGAAGCGATCGCTACAACGGAAGACTACCAAATGATTCTGGTGCACATGACTGGAATCAGGAACGAAATAGAAGGTGCCTTTGATGTCATTTGCCTGCCCAGTGGGTGCAACACTGAAATTTATATTGTTATTGGGGTTCTGAAACAGAGGGCTGTAAGCTTCCATAAACAGCGCCTTACTACTATCTGAATGACTAGCTACAATTTCAAAATTCAAGGGGCTGGAAGCCGGAACACTCACATTTAAAGTGTCTCGTGGCGCCATATTGTTCATAGATGTCCAGAAAGGAAATCCTGTGGTAGCCGGAACAACAATCAGTTGCATATCTCGCCTTATTTCACCGATCCAAACCCCGTTTCGATACTGATCAACAAGAATGGAAATTACAAAGTGTCCAACCGTATTCGCTGTCCAGGAAATGGTACCGGTTAGGGGATCTAAAGTCAAAGGATTGTTGGGATCAGAAGGAGGCGTGGTATATCCAGAACAGTACACTCCAAAATCTCTTTGCGGCTGATCCAAAGTCCAGGCCAAAGAATCTCCATCAGGATCAAAGGGTAAAGGATTGTATTGCCAAGGCGTATTCAAAGGCAGGTAAATAGCAGCAGGCACTAAAAAGAATGCGCTGGAGTTAGGTTGCACTGAATCCACATTAAAAGTGGTACTCAGATACATTGATTCGCTAAGCGGATTACTTAAGTTTTGAATCGCTCCATTACGACAGCAGTTCGACCAGGATACATGCCATTGGCCAGGTCCTGGAATAGTAAATGTATCGGTGAAAAGATAGATTTCTACTCCGTAAGGATACATAGGTAAAAGATTACCCGAAATGATTGAATCGTAAGGTACCGATCTACTAAAGGTAATGCCATTGGGTCCAGTGAATTTGAAAAGCGCAGTAGATTGCATCGGTATGCCTACTGTATCGCGATAGACCAAAAGATTTACCCGATGTTGTCCATTGGGAAGATCTAATACGGTGATCTCGCCACCCATCAAATGGGTCGCATCAACATAAAAGAAGAATACGGAGAATAGTGCAGCGTAGATATATTTCATGAGGGCTGGGAATTGATTTCCTAGTAAGGTACAAATTAATCTCCGCGATTGATTATCAGATTATTGAGCGGTGGATTAACGATGATAAAAGAAATCCTTTGGTTAGTCGAACCTTTACGGACAATTCTATTCTACCCAAGCAATGCGAAATCCCTCGCCTTAACTAGACCATGAAAAACCTCCCGTTTCAACTGCAAAATTCACTAGGCTCAAACATTAATACTGGCAACTAGTAGAAAAGTCCAGTAAGCAATTCATCCAGATCATCTTATGATAAATGGCAAGACCACCTCCTGATTCAACCTAAGAAAATAGGTGCCTGCCGGAAGGGCGCCCAGATCAATTCTGGGATCATCATTGAAATGTAATACCCCCGACTTTAGAATCTGACCATTTGTACTATGGAGGGTATAGTCCACCTTATCGGATGGATACATCTTTGAGACCACCAGCTCTATATAATCAGTTGCCGGATTGGGGTATATCTCAAAGGGAACTGAGCCGTTTAATTCATCAAGGCTGATGTTGGGGAGGTTCACACATTCTGAAGTATCGACACAACCTGTTCGGTTGGTAATTATCACCTGGAATTGACCACTGATACTAGGCTTGAAAGTCCTGCCGGTTTCCCCATCTATGGTGTCCTGGTAGTAGCAGTCAATCCATTGATAGGTGGAACCACTATCGGCTTCATCTGAGGTGAAATAATCTCCCCAGGGAGATCGGGTAATAGTTGTTTTAATGGAGTCATGCCTTAAGATTAATCGGTGCACACTATCGCCAATTACGCCACGATGGAAAATGCTGGAAAAATCTGCCGAGCCAGCGCGCCAACGACCTTCCCAAAAGACTGAATCTCCGATGCAATGCTCAATCCAATTCGTATCGATATAGGACTGGTAATATTCATAAGGACCTATATCTACATTTGCCCCAAAAACCCGAGGGTTCATATCAATATCGAAATCAATTCGCTCCGTACTATCCCCATCCTCATCAAAATCCAATAAGTCAAAAGGTAGATTATTAGTATCTCCCCTATCCACACCAAAGAAATCCGGTCGTGGTCGAAATGAAAAATTGTCGTAGGTGAGGTAACGAGCATAGGCCCTTGAAATTGCCGGATCATTAAATCTCGCAGTATCCCAACCTGTTGGCCTAAAAGGATAAAAGACATTCCTTACAGCATTTTGAATAATTAAACATCCTTTGCAATGCCCGGTAACAATTGAATGTGCAATACTTAGGGTGTCTGCATACTCACCAGTCAGTCCAAAACTATTGGGGAGCCAATTAGTATCTCCTAAAACTGCAGAATTCCTCATAAACAGTATACCATTGTTTATCACATCAACGGTATAACTATTAAACAGACTTATGGGAGCCTCTATTAAACTATTGTATATGTGAATTTTAGCTCTCTCCACCCTAATAAACTTACCCCAGTAGTTTTCGTTATCGGGCAAGCCTCGAAGATTAATAAAGTACACGTCATCCTTTTTAGGACCCCCTATTTGATGACTTCCAAAAACAAAAATGTGAGAAAAACCAGCTCTATTTCGAGAAACTTTAATATTCTGAAAAATGGCTTTCACCTTGCCTTGCACATAGATTGCGGAACCTCCATTAACAAAATACCCATGGGGAATAGGATACCATGGTAAAGCCCAAGCATTTCCTTCAATTATAGAAAAGCCATCAAGCTTGGCATAATCACTAAAGTAACCCCAGGCAAACACCACGTGAGCGACATTATCACTATCATTCAATGGATCACCGGTTTCACCGGATAGTACAGTCGGATTCCGCACCCAATCCCTTTGAATTTTGGCCGTTTCATTTCCTAGAAAACCGCCATAAATCCGAACCCCAGGCTTTAAGCGGAAGGTCTTCAAACGAACATCGGTTGGCACTTGACCAGTCGAATCTACACTTGGAACATAAACCCCTTGAGCGACCCATATTTCGTCACCACTGCTAGCTTGATTGAGCGCCGATTGTAAATCAGTATAGGCATTGGTCCAGGAAACACCATTATTGGTGCCACTAGCGGCATGATTCACGTAGTGGATTGTCTGGGCGTGTACCAGACTGGCACTAAAGAATAAAAGGATTAATAGAAATGTATGAATTCGAAACATAGCGGTGAAGGTTTAGAGCTCTAAATTAATAAACTTATAATCAATATGTGGCACTTAACTGAAACATTGGCAAGTACATAGCAATGAGTATTAAGGCTACGAAGGCACCTAAGAAAACTATAATTAAGGGTTCCATAATATTTCCTAAAACCTTGGATTGATGCTCAATCTCTTTCTCTGTTTGCTGGCTCATCTTTTCCAATAGAAATCCTAATTGATTGGTTTCTTCACCAACCTTAACCAGCCCCTTGAGCTTTGCAGAGAATAATGGGTTCCTCTTGATTCCATCATAAAATCCGGAACCGCTCATTACCAAGGCTCGTGAATCATCTAATGCTTTCTGTAAGGGATAATAGGAAAGCATTCGAGAACAAAGCTCCAAGGCTTCGACCAAAGGAACTTTTGATTTCATTAGCAAAGCCAAACTTTGAAGCATCCGAAGCGTGTGGTTCTTTAAAATCATCGGCCCAATAAGAGGAACTTTACGAATTAACAATCCAAATTTTAGTCTATAAGCATCACGTTTTCGAAACTGTCGATGCATTAAAAATAAAGCCGTTATGAGAATTAAGGCAGCCATTAGCATAGTGGAGAAATTCTCAGAAAGATTAATGATCACCTTCGTTAACCAGGGTAATTCGTTTCCCATTCTGGCAAAAACTTCCTTAAACATAGGAACCATAAATAGAAACATGAAGGAGATGGCTAAAATTGCAGTAAACAGTATGACCATGGGGTAAGTTAGAGCACTAATAAAATTTCGCTTCTGACTTATCCTTTGACCAAAGTATTCTGCCAATCCCTTAAAAATCTGAGATAGATTGCCCGTTTCTTCTCCAATCTGAACCGAAAAGTATTCATAAGCGGTAAAGCTGCTTTGGCTTTTTAAGATGTCGGAGAACTTTGCACCGGCCGTTAGTTCGTTTAGCAATCTTTCAATGAGTTGCTTGTGAGTCTGTTTTTTCTCTTGCTCCTTTATTAGCTCTAGCGAAGATTTTAGATTCAAACCCGAATCTAAAAGCAAAGCCAGCTCAGCATAAAAATGCTCTTTGAAAGCGTCCTTCAGTTTCTGACTGCCAAGCTGCATATTCAGAATCTGACTTAGGGCACTTTCCTTTTCAGAGCCTTTAGAGTGAGCAAGCTGATCCTTACTACTTGTTTGTATTTCCTTAATCGAAATAGCCATGATTACTTATTCTAAGCGCAGGAGGATAATACTTGTGAAAATTGAGCTCCATGGAATCTGTTGGACTCAAATAAATTGACATTTTTAAGGAATCCACCACCATTTTACCATCCCTCCATGGTCGACTATAAGACTGATATACAATCCTCTTAAACTCCAGATTAGTTTGCTCGTTTAAATACATGATTGAATCTCCAATCCGCCACGTATTGAGGCTATCCCCCATAAAAACAAAGTTTGATCCATCACTTAAAACTAGTCGGGACTGATCCCAATGTTTGCTAAAAACCTCATTTACCAATAGTGCCTCTTGAAAAGCTTTGCCATTAGCATCAAGCTTACTAAAATAAGAGCGGAAAAACATCAATCCTGCATAACAGAACCCGATAAGCAAGGAGCTTATTAGAATGCCTATAAGAACTTCCAGGAGTGTAAAGGCCCTAAGCTTACTACATCCCAACCGCCTACTCCGCATAGTACCAACGTTTCCTTTCGTAAATAACTCGATTGGAGCCCACCTCCAAAACCATTAAGTGGAGGCCAAGCAGATCCTTTTTCGAGGCATCTACATCCACAGTGGTTGTAAATCCTTCCATGCTCGGTCCTGGTCTGTCCAGGTCCAATTGTAGCTCCTGCTTTCTAAAATACTCTGTGGCAAGATGTTGTGCTTCCAACATCTTTCGGTTCCTAAGTCCGGGACCGGCCAATTGAATGAATATCATCATACCCATGCCGATTGCCAGAGAAATGATAGTCATTGCAATTAAGTTCTCCACCAGGGAGCTGGATCTTAAGCTTAGCACCTTCATAATATGGCGGCAATTCTCTGTTTCGAATCCGGACTGATACGCATAAAAAGCAACTCATCCGGATAATCTTTCCGATTTATGCGTCCATCCATTAATACATCCTCGTATACCGCCGACTGGGTTTTCACCAAGAAATAGCGTGCAAAAACTTGTCCGATAACCTCCCCTTCCAATTGAGTATTGGCCTTGCAATAGATTGTCCCCAAGACCTGAGCATCAGGAGAAATATCAAGATGGATATTATTATTTCGGTAGGGTAACTCGCTAAGATGAAGGATTGACCCTTCCAATCTTACGGCGGCGTTCAGCTTTACGGTTGCTTCATTTTTCTGCAAATGCAAAGCACTAATACTACTAGGGAATTCAAGTAAGGTACTGTCTCCAACTTCTATATGGTTCGTAGCTATTAGATGAGCACTAATTTTAGCACCGGCTGCGATTTTAATGCTTGGCGCAATTAAGATCACATTTTGAAGATCACTCTTTGAAGAAACCTCTATCAAGCTCTCGGAAACCAAAATGATATTGCCATGCCAGTTCACCTGATCCAGTTGCACACTCGATCTCGACTGCATGACTAAAGTTTTTTTCCAAAACGGATGTCGGATTGATTTTGAAAAGGAGTTGCGGCTAAGACTATCCATGGCCTTAGTGGCTCCAAATAGGTAGGACTTCCAGTATTCGTTATAATTGTAGGGCAAGCTTGGAAGTCGATTCCCGGAAACTTTTAATTCACCAGTAATTAATTTATCATTTTCCAAGGGCTTCCCGCCGATGAAAGCGGTCTTTATACCCTTCGAGGATAGGAAGGCGTCTCCGTTGATCAGGGCTTTACCGGCCAATGAAAGTGAGTTGTTCTCATCCTTTTGGTAGAGGGCCAGGTTCTGATCAGGATAATCATAGGCCAGAACTACAGATCTACTTAGTTTGCGACCATCGGAGATCACTTGGGCCGAAGACACTTCAAAAGGCCCCCAATTACGATGGCTAACCACAGTGTTAAAACCATTGAACTCGGACTGACCTGCTTCTCTTCGATCTCCAAACCACAACCTGGATTTGGCCAATGAAGATTGCAAGGCATCCTCCAATTGGAAACTGATATCCGAACGGATAAATACGGTCCGATTAAGGTGTACCAGACTGATCATCAAAAAACAAAAAATGCTGATGACCAGAGCTAAAAAAAGCGCGTATGTCAAAGACCCCGCCCTAAGCATTACTTCTTGAAATATTTTTTTTCTTTCTGAAACTCCAGGTAAACAGAGTCCGGATAGGCCGCCAGAAGCTTTAAACCATTAATCTCTTCGCCCGGCTCTACAAACTGAATCTTGCTGTTTATCGACAACAGACAAAGGGCCTGACCTTCCCTGCTTATTTCGCCCTGATAGATTATACTTGGCCAACGCACCGGTGCCTTGCGTACCGTAACCTTATTCACCTTGGCTTTAGATTTATTTACAGTACCTGGCTTAGAAGTTTTAACTGTTTTATTCCGTTGCTCCGCCTTAAACGGATTGGGATAATCCAAATTCAAAACATAGCGGTTGGTATCCCTATCGACCTTTACAATTCTTGGAGCGAGGATTTGCTCCGGCACATTTAACTCCTCCTCACCTAAGGCGCCCACTAAGCGATAACCGATCAAACCCCAGACCATTAAAACCGCCGGGATTAAAACATAGAGCGTCTTTTTATTATTCTTGATCATGGTGCCGTAAATCGATAGGTATCACTGTAAGCACCAAGATTTCCGGCTTTGTCGGCAGTCCTTACCCTCCAATAGTAATCACCGGAACTCAAGGTGTCAATACTAAAGCTGTTGGTAGAAAGGCTTAGGTTCAAGTGAATTTGGAAAAACAAACTGTCCTGGGAAATAATTAAGCTATCCCTAACTGAAGACACTCCAACCGATTGCCGCTGCCATTGAAAGTTTATTGGCGATGCAGAAAGGCTTTGTCTATTAGAGGGACTGATCAATATGGGTTGACCAGGAGCAGTGGTGTCTAGATAAAAGCTTCGGCTACTATAAGGGCTAGAACTGCTGCTATTTCTAGCTCTAACTCTCCACAAATAGTTCCCTTCAGTACTTAAAGAAACATCTTGTCGGGGACTGGTGGTAGTCCAGGTTTGTAGTATAGAACCAAAACTGCTTCCTGCAGCTAGGTCTAAATCATAAGACTCCGCATTATAAAGGGATTGCCATTCAAGATTCTGATTAGGATCATTAAAGGTATCCTGATCACTCGGACTTATCAATACTAATTCCTGGTTCGACAGATTGAGGGTACTATCAATAAAAAGTTTTCGACTGGTATATGAAGTGGCACTGGAATTATTAAAGGCCCTAACCCTCCACTCATACTCTCCTGGCTGCAGGCTGATGTTAATTCGGGTGGAAGTAGTAATGGTATCGGTAATCAGACGATTAATTCCGGCAAAATCGGGTTCGGCAATTTGAAACTCGTAGTCTATGGCTCCTTCTACCTCATACCAATAGAATTGTTGCGTGGCTATATCAGTGCGCAAACTATCCCGAGGAATAAAGACCTCTACTATATCCTGCTGTAACTGCCTTTCCTGGAACTCGGTACAAGCGCTTAGAAGGACTAATGCTAGTCCAAATAAAATCAAACTACGATTCATCTTCAAATAGGTTCTGTACAAAAATGGTTTGGAACAATTCCTGCTTCCGACTTCCTAAATCCCTTCGCAATTCATAATCCACCGATACTACCGTACCCATCCTAAACTCCTCTTCTAAATAGTTCAGTAGTCGGATATGATTCTCGAATGAGCCTTTTAAAGAGAGCCGAATGGTCTCCACCTGAAAGCTTTGATCCCTGGCGGTCATCTTTTCGGAAAACTCAATGAGTTGCAAATTGTGATCGGCTGCAAAGCTTCCCACTTCCTGTAAAAGAGCCTCTTCAAATCCTTGATCAATAAGGTCCTCTCCTCCTAAATTAGCGGCTAACAAAGCATTTTGGCGATTTAAATCAAACATGCGTTCCTGAACACTTTCGAGCAGTTTTTCCTGATCTAAATACTTGACATATAATTGCTTTTCGGCAAAGGCCTTACGAATAGAAAGCTGGAAGGACAGCACTATCAATAAGAGGAATGCAACTAAAATTGCTATGAAGCGGTTCTTAGCTGATTTCATCGCCCCTAATTTGAATTTCTACTGTAAACAGGGCCTCATGTCCGGTGGTCAGTTCCTGGTAGCCCTTTATACTGAGGCTCTTTACCCAAGATAGTTTCTTTATGGCATCGACCCAGGTGCGAAAACTATCATACTCCTTGGTCTTACCACTGATCTCCAACATGTTTCGATCGTAGAGCACCTTACCCTCTTTCTCCTTTATTCTCCTAACCGGATGGGACTGAAATCTTTCAATGGATACCTTCTTAGGAAGACAGGCTGCAACCTGATCAAGCATCTTTGCGGAAGCCACCATCTCACTTTTATTGTATTCTAAAAAGCCCCGCTTTCGATCCAGATTCTGTTGCATTTCTGCTAAGCGCTCGGATTGATACTGATAGTCTTGCACTGCCAAGGCCAATTCCGCATTCTGATCACGATAATTGCTGTACACCAGAAAGCTCACGAGCAAAACCGTGAGAACAGAGGCCAAACCATATTGCAGAATTGATTTTGAGAAACGACTGTATAACCAATTCTCACGGTTTGTTTTTAACAGTTCTATCTCGCTTGAAAAGGCGTTCTGGGCCGTAAAAACTAAGGCATAAGCAAATGCTGCACTAAAGGAAGAATCCATTTTTTCCCCTAGGAAATCTACTTCAATATTATTCTCACTTATGCTAAAATCTCCCGTCTTTGGATTGAAGGAATGCAGTCCTATTTGAATTTCATCTTCAAATAGTCCGTCTAAAAATGGGATTAAGAAAGACGAGCCGATTTGTAAATCAAGTAATTGATGATTTTTAGGCCATTGGGCTAAGAGTTCATCCACCGTTTCACGCCGCACCACTTCCAGATAGCAATTGTCTCTTAGCTCGGTGGCTCCAAAATAAACAGAGCTCTCCTTTACCGCTGGGAAAGCCGTTTTAAGAGGGTCAGACTCCCGATCAAATGCATTAAGCGTTTTGGTAAGAATCCCCCTTCCATTAATCATTGCCAGACAGGGTATCTGCGATTCAGTGGACCCCAATTCCTCCAGACTCGTAAATCGTTTAAGCTCTTGAAGGATTATCTCACCCTTTTTAACCCGGACCTCACAAGAAAAAAGTTCGATTCCTTCATCTAAAAGATGAATATCCAATACCCGAAAATGTTTGGGAAAGGATACAGAACGTAATATGTCCTTTACACGACTCAATAGATGATTACGGGTTTAATAAATACGTTGAGTTTTGACTTATTATCGCTGCGATTGCGACTACTAAAAAACCATTTCAATACGGGGATCCGACTAATTAAGGGTAAGCCGGAACCGGTATCGTTAAAACTTTTCTCTTCTAAGCCTCCCAATAAAACCACTTCATTGTTACGCACACGAATCATGGACGAAAACTTACGACTCACATTCCCTGGAGGCGCTTCCGGAGAAATCCTCGCCGTAAAATCGCTTTGTTCCACTTCAATATTGAGAGTTACTTGATCCTCACTGCTAACCATGGGTTTTACAGTTAATGTGAAATTGGCCTCTACCGATTGGAAATTTCGAGTGGTGGTTGGAATCGGGTTTTGTACTCCTTGAATGTTAATTTGCTCAACCACATAATACTCAGTATTCCCGATACTCAGCGTTGCTTCATGTCCGTTGAGCGTCGAAAGCTTTGGGGTACTACGAACGTTTAACAAACCATTGGTTTCAAGAAGCTTGAGATTTACATAAAAGTTAGGAGTTACTGGTCCCAAATTGAGGGTGCCGAAACCATTAAAACTTTGAATAATCTCGTTAATAGATTGGGCATTTAAACTGTACTCTAAACCCGGATAAACCACACCTCCGGAACTGGCAGCGGGTTGATCGCCCACCCCAGCATCTAAACCGGTACTCACATTGAAGTTTCGCTGATAATCCACAATAATCACCTCAATAATGACTACCGGAACCGGTTGATCAATGCTTTTAATAAAGCTTTCCAATTGTTGAATTTTGGGATAGGCACCAGATACTACCAGGCTATTTAACTCGGCAAGCTCCACCAGTTCTATATCCTTCATCACATTTCGGGGGATGTATTCCACGACCTTTTCTACCGAGCGGTTTAAAAGTCCTATTCGCCTGGATTCCAGAAGGCCCTCCAATTCCTTATTACCAATAAGATAGATATCCCCACTCGGTTTATAGGTAAAATCAGTACCTTCAAACAGGTGGTTCAATAGATCCTCAAGACCCACATTTTGAAGGTTTAAGGTGGCATTCCCCGGAATTTGATCATAGAGGAAATACTGCTTATCGAGAGCGGTAAAGATGCTCTCCAATAAGCTCATCATCGGTTCATCTTTGAATGTCAAACTAATGCCATTCGAGTCAATTTGAATATCTCCCGATGTCGGACGCTTTAAATCCCGAAAACGACGGTTGTTATTATCTCCTTGTTGATTGCTTGCAGTACTAATCAAACTTTCAATTAGGTAGAAACCATCTTCAGTTTTGCTAATCAGAAGTTGATTCGCAAAAGCCAATTTATCCATGGCCTGATCAAATTGAACTTCTTCCAAATAGATGCTGAGTCGCTTAGTTCCTATTTCCGGGCTGAAAACCAGATTTCGGCCGGTGAGTTGGGTTAAGGACTTCGCCACCTTGGCCAGGGTATCTCCTTTTAATTCCATACTCAGGTTTTCCGTAGCTGTATCAAAGGCTATCGCTAAAGTGCGTGGAATTCTAATTGGCGGAGGTGGAACGGGTACCACATAAGGGCTCACATGAATAATGCTACCCGTGAACTGTAAATCCAGGCTATTTTGCTTAGCCAGAAAGAGCAGTACATCCTTAACCGTAACCTGACTAAAGGTATTAGATACGGTGCCCTGCACTTCATTGCTTACGCTGATATTAACCTTGTTCTGTGTTCCAAGCGCACGAATAAACTCTGCTAGTGGCACTCCACTCACTGATACCTCAACGTTTTCTTCTAAGCCCGGATTTTCCACCAGCAAAAAATCTAATTGAGTAGCCATTCTGGCAATTCGGGAGCTATCATTCTGAGACTGCGCTCTTAGGACCAGGCAGCAAAGTAGAAAAGCAAGTATGTAGATTGACTTTCGCATCAATTAATGCATCAGGAGTGAATAAATCTCTTCTAGGGAAGTCTCCCCGTCGCGCAGTAGCGCATAAGCCCGATCCTTTAAGGTGGTAATCTTTCTCGCCTTCAGCAGTTGTTCCACCTCATTTCGATCTCGTTCTAAGTACTCTGCCAATTCCGCATCAATAGGGATCATTTCATAAATGGCGCTCCTTCCAGAGTAACCCGTGAAATAGCAAGAATCGCAACCAATAGGCACCATTACTTCTTTTAAATCTTTAGGCCTGGGTACCGAAGCGGGCCACTGCTTTAAATCCAACTTTTCCGGACGCTTGCAATGAGGACAGAGCTTTCTAACCAGGCGTTGTGCAACGCTTAAATTCAAGGTATTGGCAATTAGAAAGGGCGGAACACCCATATCCATCAGTCTGGAAATAGTACCCCAGGCTGAATTTGTGTGAATGGTCGAAAAAACCAGGTGGCCGGTTAAAGAAGCACGAATGGCCATTTGCGCGGTATCCCGATCCCGAATCTCACCCAACATGATCACATCAGGATCTTGTCGTAAAAAGGTTCGCATGGCAGCTGCAAAATCGAGCCCTATGCTCTCCTTCAGTTGAACCTGATTGATGCCCTTTAAAGTGTATTCAATAGGATCCTCAATGGTAACAATGTTCCGGGTTTCTTCATTGAGTTGTTTGAGGGTGGCATAGAGAGTTGTTGTTTTCCCTGATCCAGTTGGTCCGCTAATCAAGACTACGCCATGTGGTTTGCGAATGGCTTCTTCATAAATCACCAAATCATCTTTAGCCATCCCTATTGCCTTAAGGTCAATCTGGATGGCATCTCTACTTAGAAGTCGCATTACCACCTTCTCCCCATAAAGCGTAGGAAGAACCGAAACCCGTATATCAAATTTCATGTTCCCCTCCCGAAACTCTATACGACCATCTTGAGGTAGCCTTTTTTCAGCAATATCCAGGTGAGCCTGAATCTTAATTCGGTTAACTATTGCCGGATAGTCATCTTTGCTAATCTCATAGCGTTCAATGAGCTTTCCATCAATCCTAATGCGCACCCGACATTTCTCCTCATAATTCTCAAGGTGGATGTCACTGGAACCTAAGCGATGGGCTTCTCCTATAAGGTCTCTTAAAAAATCCTTCTCTCTCTCCTGGTCAAATACCAGAGATTTGGAAGGTTGATTTTTATGACGCCGATAATAACGAGTTAAACTGTGCTGAATCTTTCGGGAATCAGAGGGTTCAAGATTAACCGCCTTACCAAATACCAACTCCAATTCATCCACCAAGCTGCGGCTATAATGAAGTTCATCTACGTAAAAGCTGATCTGATTATCAGCAATCTGTTTAGGGATGATTTGATAATGAAAAGCTTGCTCCGCACTTAAAAACTGCTGGGCTCCAACGCTTAGTTCAAAAAAATCACCGTTTTGCACTAGAGATTCCATATGGGCAGATTATCAAGGTTAAACAGGCTTTGGAAATCCATGACCAATATTGTCAGGAGGCAAATCGCTTGTATACCCGCTAAGGGTACTGTTTTACCTTTAAACCAAATGAATCCGGTACTCAGTGCTATTGCGATACTGAGAATGAAAAAAAGCGGGAAAACCGGAAAGGGAAGTATCAAAGCCAGAACTATAAAAAACAGGATATCACCTAAGCCCATCTTCTCCTTTAAAAGCATGGCTAGGGAGACCCCTTTAAAGCGAAACAGTAGTACCAAGATGCTCATGTTCAGAAAGAGGAAAATCAGATTCAAGGGCCAATGGGAAAGAAGCTCCTGCCAGGTATTTCCATTCAATCGATAGAGAAATAGCAAAATGAAGCTCAGAGGAAAGAGAGGCCAGTGAACAGCCCTGAATTTGAGGTCTTCCCAAAAAATTAAGAGAAGAAGAGCGCAGCAAATTGTAATCAAGATAAGGGTCATTAGGTTCAATCTTTCACCACTTCTTTTAATTGCTGGGCATCATTAATCTCCCAAATGTTGATAGCGCCATCGCCATCAAAATCGGCTAAAGCGGTTGCTCTAGCAGTAAATCCGGAAGGAGAAGCATCCGTTATTTCAATCCTGTAATTAGCATTCCCACCCTCTTCTATTGTCTTTTCATGTTCAAATCCAATTTGATCTAAATCGACAGAATATTTAGAATGCAACATAAAATGACTGCGCTGCAGAGTATATAGATGTTTTAGTTGCATCTGTGCTTCTAATGACTTCGTTTTTGATATTAAAGGCATTAAACTTGGCAGGGCCAACAAAATCAGAATACCGATAATTACAAGAACAACTAATAATTCCTGTAGGGTATATGCAGGAATTTTTCTTACTTTAGAATCCCTCATTTTCTGATTCGCATTTTTTGTTCTTAACAAAGTTGACTCTCAACTAATAACCAGGCCTGGACAATTCGCGATTTTTAGGAAACGACTTGATTTTTAATAACCTAAGATTGCTTCGCCATGCAAAACAATCAGCTTACCTCCTTGGTCAGACTGATCGAAAACCTTGATGACTCCCAAATTGAAGAACTTCGTGAAAACTTAAATCGTAAGTGCTTCAAAAAGAACACACAGAGTAAATTATTACCATTTTTTTTGAGAGTAATTGACCAAGAAACTGGGATTACAAAAGCCACCGATCGAGAAAGAAAACTAGGAGAACTTTTAGAGGATCGAATACTAGATCAACTCATTAGTTCACCTCCTCAGGAGGCAGATCGAATTCATTGTTCTTTCAATTTAGAGAGAAGGTTACTTAAAGCCAGAGTTCTTTTACAGAAGGATGTATATCAAAGATCAGAAAAGCATCTGTGCACCTTAATTCGAAATGCAAAAAAGGATGAAGACTATGAAATCGCTATTCGGGCCGAAAGAACTTTAATTTCAATTACTGCCCTGCATAAGGAGGATAGAAAGTATGCTACCTACCTAAAAGAGATTGATGAGCTTGAATATTGCAATAGCCATAAGAACCAGGCCATTCGTCTTTTTCAGGAGCTACGCATACGTAAGCAACGCCTCTTAACGGAGAACTTGAGTATCTATTTGGAAAATTGCTGCAATCGCTTGGAAGGTTTAAGCGAAAAAACCCAATCTAAGACCATCCGTTTTATTCAACTCTATTTTCTAAAAGACAAGCTTGAAATGGCGGGAGATCCTGGGGCTTCAATCGGCTTAATCGAAGAACTACAAGAGCTTTGTCCTTATGCGCTTTCGAACTATCTCCTCTCCTCGAGTTTCGAATTGTTTTTTGATCTCGCCCGTTTACAATTCAGTATGGGACAGAGCTGGATGGCAGAGTTTTTCCTGAAAAGCTGCCTCAGGCACTTGGAGCCCAGGGCCTATGTATATCAGCAATCCTTAGAATTGTTGTTGTTCCTCTATCATCATCAAGATCGAAGAAATCAGCGCGATCGAATATTGGAGGAAGATGCCCCCCATTTGATTTATGCCGATCACCTTAGCCCTGAAGATCGCTCCAAGTGGCTCTTTTACCGTGCCTGTATTGCGCTGGAAAAAGGTCGTGCTCATCAGTGTTTAAAAGACATTGATCGGATATACAATTTGGAAAAACCAAAAGATGATCTCAATCTTAATCTACGCATCCTCCGCATTACCGCTTTAATCGAAAGTTCGCTTTTCGACCATGCGGATTTAGAGATTGAAGCCTGCCGAAAGTTCATCGCACGCAAAAAGCTTACGGAAATGCTGGCCCAATTAGATCTTAACGAAGTGCTCACTAAGCTCAAGCAACTAAAACAGAATGGTTACCAGATTATTGAGTTAGATGGGGATAATCCTATCAGGTTTAAGCCTGCTCTTCTGAAATACACCCTATTCAACTATGCCAATTGGTGGTCCTTAAAGCATAAGAGAGCACCTATTCGTTTAAGTTTTCACGAGGATCGTAGGACTCAATGGATCGAGAAGGGGGAGTCGGAGCCTATATTTTTGTGAATCAACCTGCATGGGTATTTGATAGGTAACCTCTAGCTTTCTTAGTTTGATGATGGGACTAAAATGGATTGTTAGATTTCATCATAAGACTTAAACAATAACCTACTAAATACAATAATTACCAATAGATTGGAGACTTACAATTATGAAACGAAAACATTGGTAATCCATAGAGTTAAGAACTGAACCATCTTACAATTTACCATTATGATCAATGCCCTTACTCGTGATTTACTTCAGGATTAACAACTCAATTAAATATTTAGTGCTAGGAATAGCTAGATAATCTTGCAGTGATTTTTATAAATATTAATGGGCCAGAGGTAGTTATGCTATCGAAGGTAGCTATCTAAAATCAAGCCACAAGTCATGTTCTTGGTTTCATCGGTGATCAGTTTAAGATTTTCAATTATTTGATTTCTTGTCCAACCATGAGAGTTCAGTGTAATCCATGCTCTTTCATATTCATGCCTTTCCATGAAATCTTTAAATATCATAGGTAGATTGTCAGAGTCAAACCAGATCGGGACATGCTCAATTTCTGAAAGCCAAGCTTTATTTGCAACTTCATATGTTGAGGCATATTTAATTAGCCCTGAATTAAAAAGCTTCTCTGATGATATGTAATTACCGTTATATTCTTCAATACTTGAACAATAAGTCAATGGAGTCTTCACATCAAAATATATGAGATTCCTATACATCCTTGAATCATCCCCATATTTTGCACCAAAGTCATCAACCCTTTGGAATTCGGCAAAGTCCAAATCACTAGAGAATTGAATAATTTCTTCAGTAATAGATTCGGTTACCATATCCATTTGCAAAATCATTGACGTAACTATCTGGTCCCGCGTTCGTGCTTTTTCTAACATATAATCTCCCTCCAAATAAAACTCAACGAAGGATATGGGCTCTCTAATCTTAGAAAATGGATGTAATAGGACACCCTGCATAGAAGGGGATGAATAGTCCATAAATAGCGGTAACAACATTGGAGGATACGGATACTTAATAGGGACTTTATCAACAGGGTTATAGCTTCTATTTATGATCGGAATATCAATATTACCCCTACATAAATCGCAAAATTTTCGGTCGAATCCTAAGGATTCAAGTATTCGAATTTTATTTTCCATTTTTATTTATATCTGGTGGACCAATAAGTGGCGTGCTCGAAACATCTATTTGATGTTCAGGAGCAATCGGCCCCTTCCAATAATTTGAACCTGAACTAATCCTCTTATGCAAAATCGTATGCTCAGCCCTTTTAACCTGTTCAACTAAATGTCTAGGATTGGCAATGGCTTCAGGGAACTGAGTTATTGGGAAATTCCAATGACGCACTTCTCCAATTATCTTCATACCCTCCTGCTTCGCATTTTCACCGAATCGATCTCTTAAGTATTTATAGGTTTATACTAATTCTAAATGAGCCATTTTCACACCGTCATCAATGTTCTTAAGATAGGTTTTATTAGAATTTGGTCTAGATGAGAAGGATGCGTCCCTAAGTGTTTGATTCCAAATTCTTAATGGTTTAGGATCATCGGCAAGGGTTTTAAGCTTAAAATCCGATGGCGTTAATCTACCAATGGGTCCACTATCTTCACCCGTGGCTAGCTCAGTTGCTGCCAAGACACCACTCCCTTCAGAAGGTGCATTATTTAAAATCCAAAGAGCAATATACTGGGGGCACTGACTAATAGGGATACCTGCAGGGGCCTCCGCAGCTAACCCGCCATTCGGTTTTACTTTTGAAAAGGTAACATATTTAACCGTTTTGTAGTCATAGTTAAACCCACCTTTAAGTTGCTTCCCTTTATTTCTTTTTTTTCGAGGTTTACTACCAACATGAGTTTGTGCTTTCATCTCATCGCTATTCAATGCGTTTGGATAAGACTTACGAATAATATCACTTCCAAAATCAATCGCTGCGATGTGGTCAGAAGTGAAGCTACCCACTCTGTTTTTCTAACTCAGCTGTGAAATGACCAATTGTGGCCGACTGAAAAAAGTGGAAGAACAGTTGGCCGAGGATGTCAAGTAGGCTATTACGGACCAAGACCAGTTCAAAACCAAATTAAACGAACTGATAAAGGAATTTGATTCCCTTAAACAAACCACACCCTAACTGACCAAAAAAAGTTGGGTTAAATCAGCCGTCTCAAAGACTTAAATATGGGGGCCAAGAAAGGAAAATCAAAAATGGATCAAAGCACACTACCATCTATGCCAAAACTTTCCTAAAGATCGTAAAAGATTCTCCAAGCTAGTGACTTAATATCTTTGATGCCAAGTGAACTTTGGTATTATTTTGAAATAAACAAGGTCTACCAATTTGGAGGGTAATCTTTTTCAATTAAAGAATAGTCTCCGACACCAATAGCATTTTTAGCCTCAAAATCCATTTTACTTTTATAGTATTGCTCTATCTCAATCAATCCAAGGTCATCTTTGAACATATCATAATGAATGATTGATTGTATTTCATTGCTCACATATCGAACCAGAGTAGAAACACCTACAATGGGATATTGAGAAGCCGGAGCATTGAAATAATAACTAAAATCCCCTGCAGCAACACCTATTTTTTCTAACTGATCTGTGCCTACAATGCAGGTAAGGTAATTAAACTTTTCACTCTGAAGAGTAATCTTAATTTGATTAACACCAGGGCAGTAATGAGATATTTTTACGTCACAAACTGAAAACGTCACAACTGTATCTGATCTAAATGTTGAGAAAGAGAACGTGTGTACTAAGTTTCCCTCTTCATATAAGTAAATTGATTGGTTTGAGATAACCATTGAGAAGTTGGAATTTAGCTTCTCAAGTTTGTATAAAAATCTGTATGATGAGTCTGATTTCTGGGTATATAAGCTTGAAGTAGTGGCATTATTGTTAGTCTTTAAAAGGGCAACATCAAAAGACTTGTATTTCCCCATTACGAAGCCATTAAAATCACCGTCCGTTAGCTTGTAACGAATTAAGCTATCTTGAATTTCACCTTGAATGGTTTTAAGGGAATAGGCAAAAGAGCCATCTGCATAAAACTCCTTTAAAAACTCCTCAATAACCTTCTCATATTCTACCGCATTATCATTTAATAACGCTAAATCATTATCATTCTGGCCATTCAGATTGATGCTTAGGAAAGCAAGAAAAAATAAAATCACGCTTCTAATCATAAACACCTCTTATTTCAACTCTTCTTTCTTTGGCTTTATCTGACTCACTTTTGTCCGCATTTTTAGCCCCCTTAAAGTCGATAGAAATTTTAGAATCATCATAATCTGGGTTAATTTCTTTAATTTTCTTTAAGATATAATCCTTTGCATTTGATGCTCTACGCTTAGATAGGTCTTTATTATCTTCCTCAGTTCCTTTATTTGAAGCAAAACCTGTAATCCCAATTCCTTTTATGCGTCCCATAGCCGCATCTTCTATGAGATAGTCCGATTGCTTTTGCTGAGTTTCGCTTAGAGAGCCAACATCAAAAACGTCTTTATTATAACCAGATTCATAATACATGTTTACTGAGGTAAATGGTGTTTGAGAAAGGAATGCACCCGGTCTTAGCGTTTTAGAAGTTTCAGCAGCTACACGTATTTGTGCATTTGGATTCTTCTCTCTTTCAAAGTAACCAGTATTCCTGGCTTGGGACCTGTTATTTTCACTTTGAGCCATCCGCTGCAATGTCTTTTTTGGAGTAGTATTTGGTAAAGGCCTACCTCTGTAAAAGACATCATCCCCTTCCTTTACAATTCGGATAATATGGATAGTCTTTTTCTTCCCAGATCCAATGAAAATAACCCAAAACTCGTCTTCACCATTTCTATCAATTGCCACAATTGGTTTATTCCCTGCAAATAAGTATGGTGATTGATGAGGAAATTGATTGGTTAGGGGATCTAAACTTAAAAACCTTAAAATTTTAGGATCATAAATTCTGGCCCCAAAGTCTAAACTATTTGCAGAGCCCTTCACTTCGTTATCTTTCTCCATTCCATTAAAACCATAACGGTAGTTATCGGAACCTTGAAAGCTTCTCCCAGGCATTATCATCCCTCCAGGATAATGATCCTGTGCTTCTAAAACATCCGCAATTAACTCCGATTGCATACAGGTTTCTTTCAATCTTAACTTAGGGGAGGTTACACCAATCCCAAAACCTTTCGTTTAATACACGTTTGGAACCTCAAAAAGCAATCTCACTTAAAAAAACTATCACCAACAATTTATCTTGGACAACAGACACCGATGCTTAACTGCACAATGTCCGCTGGGACACGGAAGTGTTCCTCAAGCATTTTAAGCAGCTCTTCTGCGTAATAAGCTTTGTGGGAACCTCGACCAAGGAGGTTCGCAATCAGATGTGGTGTGCCATGGTTTTCATGCTATTGTTGAAGCACCTAAAAGAAAAGGCAGAGTATTCTGAGCAACTCTCTAACCTGATAACCTTTCTAAGGCCGAACTTATTCTCGAAAATCCCTCTAAATCACTTAACAGATAGATCTTTTGAAAAACCTTAAAAACCTCCAACTCAAACGGCTTTCTTTTAAGCCCAAAGGGTATAATTAAAATACAATCTTCAAACAACCAAGCCCCTGTTTTTCAGCACCTAAATTTTGGAAAACAAAACGTTTGGGACTGGCGTGTAAAGGCTTATTGTAACCTATCCTTTTTTAGTTTTCTTTTCATTCTGTCTAGCACGTTCCTATTTATTCACTCTAATAGTACCTTCCTCATTAATACTAAGGATTGCTTTTTCAAAATCTCGGTTCTTCTTATCCCAAAACTTATGGTTGATATTGTCAAGTGGTGGCTCACAAGTCCAAAAAGCACATAAAGGGTACCTATCTCTTTGTCTGAAATCACGAACTAAAACAAGGTAATCCAGATTCCGATATTCAAAATAAAGCTTTATATCTCTGTAGAAAAGGCCATATTTCGATTTTCTCTTAACCACTAAATTGAGTATATCTCCTTCTCTTATATCCTCTGGAAGAGGAATTTTAAATGTGAAGCCAGTAATAGGATCAACTGTCTTAGATGTGTTTTCCATTTTTACCGTGTAAATTAAAGAATCATAGTAAAACCTGAATGTTTCATCCTTAAAATAACCTAATCCATGGATTTTTAAACTGTCCTGAGCTTTAACCGAAACCGCAATCAGAGACATTAATACTATAAATCTTATGTACTTCAAATTATTTGTCTGGAGATTCATCCTGTTGATTTTCCTTTCTGGCTTCCTTTTTTATTCTTTTATAAACAGATTGACCCACAGGAGCTAAGGAGGGACCTAATTCATTCGCATTATCCCAATTAATTATATTAGTCTTATCATACCTTCCCTTTATTCCTCCTGACCAATGCGACTCATCCCTAGGCCGAGTAAAGGGATCGTCTGTTATACCATCATGTTGATGCTGAAATTCATGTGGTACGGTAGTCGACGATTTTCTCAAGGCACTTTTCTCTACAATCATGATGTTATCATCCAACGATGCCGCCACACCCATTTTCTCAATATAATCTGAAACATCTGGGACAATTATAATCAAATCATCTTTCATTTTCCCATTGAGATTCACATCATCCAGATCCTCTATAACATCTATATAATTCACAAAAGTAAATGAAAGCTCAATATCTGGGTCACCTTCTTCTCCTTCAACAGTTTGATTATAGTGCTTCATCAATTGCTCCTGCATACTTTTAGCTCCCTGTTCTAGCTGTTCTTTGGACAATTGGTCAGCTGTCGCACCATGCGCATACAGTTTGAAATTTCCAGCGGTTATTTTTTTCTCAATAAAAACTGTATTCTTGTTTATATGATACCATTTCTTAACCTTTAAATCTCCTTCTTCATTTTTATAATAACGTGTGGTGTGTATTTTAACCCACTCTCCGTCAGAATCGATGAAATAAATAGGATTATTCTGGGCAAAGTTATAAGGTGAATGGCCTGCTGCTCTATAATACTGAGGGTCAATACCTAGCCACCTACCAATCCTCGGATCATAAATCCTTGCTCCAAAATCTAAACTATTGGCATCCCCTTTCACTTCATCATCCTTCTCCATTCCATTAAAACCGTACCTATAGTCTTCACTTCCTTGATAAGACCTTCCCAGCATTACCATCCCAAAGATTTAACAACCTATGAAATCTTAACCTTTTTCAAAAGACCTACTTAAATACACGAAACAAAAAAGACTCATATTTAATGATACCAACCTCTAAATCTATTTAACCTTATTTGTTTGTGGCGGTGCAAATAATCCCGGTACAGGCTTAATGAGATATAATCTCCCTTCTTATTATCAATATTGGTATAAAAGAGGAATCCACAGGCTCAAAATTGGGATTATTGAAGAGAACCTTCTTCATAGAGCCATTTCTATACAAATAAACACCTACCAACGTTCCTTCCTTGCTAAACGACCAGGTTTCACCATCCAATACCGAGCCCTTTAAGGAAATCTGATGCTTTACGGCCCCATTAGGATGAAACACAGTTGCTCCTTCAATCCCATTTCCTGTTGAGTCATATTTAAAACTCATTTCAAGTATTCCCTTAGAAGTGAAAAACAATTGTGTCCTTCGAATACCGTCGATATTTGAATCGATTATAAGTTTGCCATTTGACCCTTGATGCAGAGCTAATGTGTCTTTCTGCGGATACTCATAGAGTCCTGGAAAATTTTGTTTCGTTAGAACCTCAAGATTTTTATTCCCAGAGCATGAAAGTAAAATCGATAATACTAATATAACAAAAAGTAGATTTTTCATAATTTTTTCATGCAAGATTCTCAGTAAACCCCTTGTCCAGGGATGTTTTGTTGCATTGTTCCTTGTATAGCTTTATAAGATCCATTTTTTAATTGATAAATCGGCCAATTGTGCATTTGGTTTTTACCACTAGAAATGAACGACCTAATCGCTTTCTGCGACATAGTATTAATCTGCATATGACCGTAGTAAGTGTTAACTTTTGCGTAGAAACCTGATATCCAGGAACTGGGTCCATATAAGTTTGGGTAATGTTTGGCACATGAGTAATTACTTGATGTTTCGCTCGGGACTCTTCATCTAAGAGATCGTTACGATTATATATCCCCCAATCTCCATTAGCATCTTGAGTATAATTAGCCTTGCCATTGTAAGCATTTCAGAAATGAAATAATTCTTCATAAAGAGGTGAAGTTCCTATGTGTCGATTGGAAGAACTGTTATCCCAATAAAGTAAGTACTCATTCTCACCAAGTTTGATCACCGTTCCTTTCACGCCCTTGGGAGGTGTAAAAGGCAAATCGTTTATATCATCCGTTATTGTAAGACTTTCTTCATTGTCCAAAACTGCAGAATTAATAATAAAAGGTAATTCATCTCCGTAAGTTTTTCTATTCTTTGGATCAATAATAGCCTTAATTGTTTCTCGTGCAGTAGAAGTTTTAATTGTAGTATCGGCGCCACTTGGATCAACGAACCAAACCGGATTATTAGAAAAAGTAGCGTAGGGAGATTCAAACTCTTTTACCACGGAATCAATATTCCACCTTTTACCAGTGCGGCTATCAAACTGCCAAAAAGGAACAGTATATGAATTGCCGGCGCCCTTCACTTCATCATCCTTCTCCATTCCATTAAACCCATATCGATAATTATCTGATCCTTGGAAGCTTCTCCCCGGCATCACCATCCCAAAAGGATAATAATCCTGAGATTCTAAAACTTCCGCAATTAACTCCGATTGCATACAGGTTTCTTTCAGTCCGATCTCTTGTTAAAGTAGTAACTGCTCGGCAAAGCTAAATAGCGGAGGTTATTTTGAGAAAATGGCTCGGATATTTAGAACCTAGAGATTAGAGCTTAGATATGTGTACGTTGTACTTACCTGATATAGGTTGACCACATCAAATGTTGTCAAAACTGCTACTACATCACAAAAAACAAGAGCAAGCAAAAGCCTCTAAAATGGAAATCCTAAACACGATTTAGAGAAAAAATGGAAGAAGAAAAATAAGCCCTAAAAACTCAAAATCACCCCTCAAAAATCCCTTCAATAGCAGGCGGATAGAGGGTAGGAAAGGAAAGAGAAAAAAACGAGCGGAAAGACAGACAGGGCAAGGGATAGCGACCGAAAAGGGCTATTGTTAATAATTTTCTTGGCTCGAAGGGGCATGAAGCGGATTCGACACCGATTTGAACTAAAAAAGAAGCCCAAGCGGTGAACTTGGGCTTTGCATTATTCATTCGTAAAAAAGGGATACGCAAAAAACAGAAGGCAAAGGACAAGTAGCGACCAATACAGTTTCTTCTTTCTCAAAAAACTTGATGCTATCAGAGCTGCAAGCACTAAAGTAAACAGTACCGTATATCCAACATACACGTCTTGTGATTGATATATTGAAACAGGAGAGAAAAACTCACTCCCGAAGGGATAATCACCTTTTCCAGAGTACACATTGACCAATTCGCTTACATTCAACGCTATCAGGGCTAAAGGAACGAGATTGATACCGATTAGAGTTAGAACTCGCTTCATCATTGCCCTATAAATTGAAGTCCTTGATTTGTCGGTGTATTTTGTATTTGGAACAGAAGATTTTCGGAAAATTCTACTTTCAAATACACTTTATCATTACCTAATGATCTACCCATGAAAGATTGAGTAAACTGATTTATACCCGTACCACAGTCAATACACCCTCTACTACCCCATAAAGAGCCACCATGCAGGTAAAAATTATTCCTTCCGTATTCCAATGCTTTATCAGCGTTTTCAAATTGCAATTTCCATCTGTACTCACCCCATGAAGAAGTACTACCCGGCCAACTTGAACGACCAACTTTTGACGCAGCTTGTTCTAAAAGCGATAGATCGCTATAACTTTGGAAGCCACCTTCATTTGTGCCTTCTACAAAAGGACTTTTATTGATTGAGTATAATCCTTCGGGAGTAGGCCCCACATTCGGTATTGATTGCCGTTCCTCTGAATAGTCGAAAGTTCGTGTTAGTTTCCAATAACATGTCGGATCAATCCCTTTTCCTGATACTGCATCAAATGATTCAGAGTTAACCACCGGATTGCCATCATCATTAAGTGTTTGCCAACTGTAAGTCAAAGACTTGCCATCAAACTCTAAAAACTCTGTCCCAATGTTTGTCCATTCTCCTTCCAATCCCTTTAAGGAAACTTCATCACCTACATTCCCGGTAGCTTCGTGCCAAGTCGTTTTACCTTCCGAGTTCTTGAACCAGTCAGCACCATTCGGGTCAATCATCAAAATAGGGTTGTTGCCCAGCACTGAATAGTTGCTAATGTAATGCTTGTAAACCGGGTCAATATTCCATCTTCTTCCTAATCTGGGGTTGTATTCCCAATACGTTGCTGTATAGTGGTTCCCCGTTCCTAAAATCTCATCTACCCTTTCGTGGCCGCCAAATGAGTACCTATAGTCCTCACTTCCTTGATAAGACCTCCCAGGCATCACCATCCCAATAGGATAATAATCCTGTGCTTCTAAAACATCCGCAATTAACTCTGATTGCATACAGGTTTCTTTCAGTCTGATCTCTTGTAAATATAGTACCTGCCCAGCAGAGCAAAATAGCGGAGTTTTTGTTTAAAAGATACTCTGATGTTTAGAACCTAGAGCTTAGAGCCTAGATATGCCACCATTTATGGAAATGCTATCGTTCCTCCATCACCATCAGGATTGAAGAAATCAGCGCGATCGAATATTGGAGGAAGATGCCCCCCATTTAATTTATGCCGATCACCTAAGCCCGGAGGATCGCTCCAAATGGCTTTTTTACCGCGCCTGCATTGCACTGGAAAAGGGTCGCGCTCATCAGTGTTTAAAAGACATTGATCGGATATACAATTTGGAAAAACCAAAAGATGATCTCAATCTTAATCTACGCATCCTCCGCATTACCGCTTTAATCGAAAGTTCGCTTTTCGACCATGCGGATTTAGAGATTGAAGCCTGCCGAAAGTTCATCGCACGCAAGAAGCTTACGGAAATGCTGGCCCAATTAGATCTTAGCGAAGTTCTCACTAAGCTCAAGCAACTAAAACAGAATGGTTACCAGATTATTGAGTTAGATGGGGATAATCCTATCAGGTTTAAGCCTGCTCTTCTGAAATACACCCTATTCAACTATGCCAATTGGTGGTCCTTAAAGCACAAAAGAGCACCAATCCGTTTAAGCTTTCACGAGGATCGCAGGACTCAGTGGATTGAGAAGGGGGAGTCGGAGCCCATATTTTTGTGAGGAAAAAATGTTTAGAGCATTCATTTTAAACTTAATTCCCCCATTTATGCAGCGACCCTTCAATTGAGTTGAGCCTGCAACTGTCAACCGTTAGTCTATTCTAAATCCTTTTGAAATCTGTATGCTCTATTTACTGGTTCCTTGTAGGTTGAAAAAAGACCCTTGCTTTTAGAATACTTAAGCAAAAAACCATCTTCCGTCTTTTCTCCATAATAAACAACAGTTCCCGCATACCCCCCGCCCCAAGACTCAGTTTCAAGTTTCCTATCTACTACTCTATACTGAGATAGCAATTCAGGACTATGATTTTTTTCAACAAGCTCTTCTTTAGAAGGAGTTCCTTTTCTTACTCCTCCGTTATAATATCTACCGTCATCATAAAACCTCATTAGAGAATAATAATTATCGCCATCAAATTTAAAGGTACACACATAAACTCCGTCAGTTTTCACCCAAGAAACGGTAGTGCCCAGATGATCGTCTGATTTACCTTGAAATAGCAAGCCTGATGATGAACATCCAACTAATAATAGAAACAACAAATAAATTCTCATCCTTTTATATTTGACAAGTTAAACAAGAATCCAGGACATCCTACCCTTCAGAGTGTTTCAATTACCATCCTATCAACCTTTACAAAAAACTTGCAAAGCCTTTAAGAATATGTAAGCTTAAACTAAAGTGAAGGATGGTACTAAGTTTATCTCTCATCGGGTTGATACCTAATGCTTGAAGTCAAGGGTCAATCCACTTTTCATTCAGATGGCAAAGCAATTACAGATCGGCTGTATCAATATCGACACTAAAATCATGCGCAGAGAACTAATCAATGCCCATTTAAAATCCGGATGAACTGAGAATAATAGCTGAAAAACATTTGCTTAAATATACTCAACACCTACCACACAGTGCTCTTAAACACTTGGCTCCTGCTACTTTTTAATAAAATGTTTTTTTAGGAATACTTCAGGATTTCAATGGCTTGGAAATTGAGTAAGACTACACATACATTACTCTCAAAAAGGCCTGCTTGACAATGATATCTTATCTCCTTTTGAGCTTTAACATAAATCTAGACCTCCATTGGAATATAAAACTCATATCATTGGCAAGTCATCATTACTATTACAAGAGCAAGTATACTAGCTTAGAAGTTCTAAATGAAAAAAGAGCATGGTAACGAGAAATTAGAATGGAATATGAAGCAGTCATTGATGCGATAGCTTAGCAAAATTAAAGACCCCTTGCATATTTCCAGTGAAATTGTTTTGAATAGGCAGGAGTCAGAATACTCCATGCTTTCTCAACAACATCCCGATCTGCACTAATTACCAACTTTTGGTATTTAATTAATTCCAATGGTGGAAAAAAAAAATTACATCTCTTTATGTAAACATTTTCGATCGAGTCATTAAAAGATATATCAGGGAATATCTCAAATCTATTATCAGTTAAGTCAAGCTCAATTAAAGATGGAAAATAAAACTCATCTAAGTCCGTATGCCTTAGATTGTTATCTGCGATACTTAAAAACTCAAGACTGGAAAGGTCTAAAGAAGTTAAAATCTCATTAATACTCAGTCCCTGAATCTTCTCCAAAACCAATCCTTTTAAATTGAACTTCTGTAAAACCGTAAGAATCTCCTTATTTAGCGAAAAACCAGAAAGGTCAAGGATTTCCAAATGCCTAAAGCGGACCATATTGGTAAGCAGAACTTCCTCAGAAAGCAAAGTTGCTCTAAGCTTCAATTCCTTCAAATCAGCTTCTTCAGAAAATAGGAGGTCTTCAACCTCATTGAATGACACGTCTAATGACATCAATTTATCACAGGATTTAAAGTCCAAAATCGGCCCAAGCTTATTGTCTTTAAGCAATAAGTCTTCAAGGGTATTTGGTCCAGATATAGAAATTCTTCTAATCTTGTTATGGGATAGGTTTAATGTCTTCAATTTTGGAAATTTAGATATATCTAATTCCAAAATCTGAATATCATTGGATGCAAGGTTTATCACCCTTACATCTGAAAAAAAATAAAACTCGTCGGGAAAAGCCTCAAAGCCAACATCTTCAGCATCTATCCCAAGAATTAGATGTTTTATTTTTAATAAATGTTCATTTTCTAAATCACTAGGCTCATAAATCTCTAAAACAAATGGTCTTAAAGTATCAATTTCCGCATCTAAAATACTATGAACACTATAGGATTGCCCTTGCAAACTGATAAAAAATAATAGCGAAACTAACGTTAATTGAATTCTCGTCATTCCTGATTTTTACGCTTGCGTTTATTGCTTTGCTGCTTAATAGTTAACTTTTCCGCTCTATACGCTCGCTTTTCCTGTTTTTTTCGATCTGTTGTTAAACCATCATACAACACGTGGGTACCCTCATGCACAACATTTCTGTTCATATACTCTTCGTCCGTTTCTCCCTCTAAAGGTTCCTCAATATGGAAGTCGCACTCCTTATTAACGTCAATTTTTGTTACAGGGTTATATTCCATAACACCATTTATTTCCTGCTGCTCTGGAATCAGTTCAAATGTACCCTTTGAGCTTGGAGTGGATGCCAACTCTAGATCAGTGGTTTCCAATAGTTTATTTACCGCTGCCGTAAACTCCTTGTCCGAAAGATCCTTTTTGAATTCTGGACCATATTTCTGTTCTAATAGTTGAATTAATTCATATGTCCCTTTTAAAACTTATATAATCGTTAAATACCAATAAGCCTCTGATGTACCTCCCTTACGCAATTCTCCTCTATGATCAGCTAGTCCTCCTACTATTGAGCCTTGATATAAAAGAACTTCATCAACAACTCTAACCACAAATATTCCATCAGACCTGATTAGTTTATTATAAATGTCTGTTCCTTTGTTAGTATGCAACATTGCTTTTCTAAATTGAGCTAGTCCTTTACTATTTATAGGATCTATAGTTCTTCCGTCAACATCATAAAAAACAATTGGATTATTTACCGTAAACGCATAAGTACTTGCGAATGGGAACTTTTTCTCAAGGGGGTCAGTACTAAACCATCTTCCTATTCTAGGATTGTACATCCTAGCCCCAAAGTCTATTGAATTATCATTTCCCTTTACCTCATCGTCTTGTTCCATGCAATTAAAACCGTACCTATAGTCTTCACTTCCTTGATAAGACATCCCCGGCATTACCATCCCAAAAGGATAATAATCCTGGGATTCTAAAACATCCGCGATTAATTCCGATTGCATACAGGTTTCTTTCAATCTGATCTCTTGTTAAAGTAGTAACTGCTCGGTAAAACTAAATAGCGGTGGTTCATTTAAAAAGATTGCTCAGATATTTAGAACCTAGAGCTTAGAGCCCTGATATGCAACAATCTATGGAAATACTATCGTTTCTTAATTACCATCAAAATCGAAGAAATCAGCGCGATCGAATACGGGAGGAAGATGCCCCCCATTTAGTTTATGCCGATCACCTAAGCCCTGAAGATCGCTCCAAATGACTCTTTTACCGCGCCTGCAATGCACTGGAAACAGGTCGTGCTCATCAGTGTTTAAAAGACATTGATCGGATATACAATTTGGAAAAACCAAAAGATGATTTCAATCTCAATCTACGCATCCTCCGCATTACCGCGTTGATCGAAAGTTCGCTTTTTGACCATGCGGATTTAGAGATTGAAGCCTGCCGAAAGTTCATCGCACGCAAGAAGTTTACGGAAATGCTGGCCCAATTAGATCTTAGCGAAGTGCTTAGTAAACTCAAGCACTTGAAGCAGAATGGTTACCAGATTATTGAGCTAGATGGGGATAATCCTATCAGGTTTAAGCCTGCTCATCTGAAATACACCCTATTCAATTATGCCAATTGGTGGTCCTTAAAGCACAAAAGAGGACCAATCCGTTTAAGCTTTCATGAGGATCGCAGGACTCAGTGGATTGAGAAGGGGGAGTCGGAGTCTATGTTTTTGTGAATTAGGTTAGATAGTAGTGTTATTAGATCAAGCCTAACGGTCCTTAGCTTGAAGTAAAATTAAGCTGATTTAGTAGTTCCAAAAAGTTTTACAAACAACAAAGGATATCGATGAAAATCAAATGTATTATTCAAAAAAAAAGCATTTTAAACACCATGAACGATTACCACCCTAAAATAGTAGCAAAATCCCAAAATATGCTAAAATTGCATCAAAACAGCATTTTCAAATTCAGATCCCATTTAATGAAGCCTACATTTTACTTATAAGGCATTAAAAACCTTCTTTAAAGTGTATTTGAATAAAATTCTTAACATTCATAAAACCTATACTATTGATTCCTTAATCGGCATATAATACTCGGTGAATATCAATTAAACAATCTATATATAATTGACACAATATACAGCTTAAGTTAAATTATGAAAGTTTTACAACTAAGCCAATCGCTCTCTAAGGAAGATAACTCGACATTCTCACTAAGTGTAGCATAGGTCACAATTCTTTCCAGACTTATAGACTTAAGTGCTGAACCAGGTTCTGCAAACTCAATAATCAAATGAGCTACCCATAACTCAATTAAATAACGATCATAGCGTAAAAACTGACTGAAATCATTGAGCCTTCCATCTGCAAAGTAACTCTTGGCTATCTTAATTAATTCCACAACATCCTTATCTTTTGATTTTAACATTGTTGGCATTATTCCTTTAGAATAAAGAACTTTGCAAATAGAAACAAAACTCATATTACCTTTACCTTAAAATTCTAACATATCAAATGTCCAATATGCACCATCCAAAAAACCCCATCCACAGTAGCTTCCCTGATACCTCCACTTGTATAGCCCCCAAAAATGAAATCTGGATTTGCCCCGGCTTCCTCTCCAGTGGCCTCACTAAGCTTTCGAAAACCATTTGGGTGAATATCAATTTTAATTAACTCTCCTTGCAAAAATAAAGGATCCGTAATTCCTAAATTTTCCATCAGCTCTTTTCTAGCAGCACCCTGCTTAAGCAATCGGTCTACTTCTGCCTTTGTTGCAACAAAAGCTAATCGTGGTCCAATTGTAGAGCGGCCTGGAAACTGAATCGCATCCCTTGATAACTGAGCCGTTGAAATTAACTTCGTCCCACCATCAGCAAAAGCCTGTGTAAGAGGTTGCCTTGCTCTTCTCTCCAATGTCTTAAGAAGTATCTTTCTTGTTGCTTCGGCCTCAAGAGAAGAAATTCCACCTTGAGCTCCAAAAGCTATCCAATCAATTGCATCAACTACAAGTTCCATTGTAGCATGCATCTTACGTCTTTGATAATCGGCTTCTACTTGATAAGGATCTTTACCTTGCTCTAAAGCTCGTCCAATTTTTGATCCTGTATTCATCGTATGATCAATCTCATTCTTTGTATAATCTGAAAGGTGCCTGGCAGTCCTAGTTGGAAGTGGATCACCAAAGATTAATTTTACAGCCTGCTCAGTTGTAAGAACATCGTCATACCAAAGTTTTACAGCAACAGTGAACTGAGGAACATATATAGGACTAAGTTCCAAACCTTCTAGTTCAATTCCCTCAATTAATCTATTCTCACTAAATGCGTAAGGAGAATTCCAAGGATACCTTTTAGATAGTGTATCCAAACTAAAGAACATTCCTAGCCTAGTATCGTGCAATCGGAGTCTATAGCTAACAGCCCCACCTTCTGTAAAAACTTCATTATCCTTTTCTTGGTCTTGAAATCCATATCTATAATTGTCGGAAGATGATCTTCCTGGCATAATTATTCCAAATGGATTTAGGTCTTAGAATAAAACAGGTGAGAACTCTCCGTAAGCTTTCACAGAAGGAAGTTGCTTTAGATATTGGTATTAATCAAGGGCAATATTCAAGGATTGAGAGTGGTAAGGTTGAGCCTCCTTTGGCTTCTCTTAGGAAGATTTCAGAAGCGTTGGAGGTTTCGCTTTCTGAACTGTTAAGCGAAGAACAGGACTTAAATCAAGAGATTAACGTACCGCTACTGGAGAAGGTTAAATTAATCGAACAACTGGAGGACAAGGAGAAGGATTCTATTTTGACCATTATTGATTTTGTAAGTCCCCCATTATTCCAACAGGTCTAAATTATCGATTTTAGGCGATAAGCCTTTGTTTAAACTCTCTTGGCGACATATCACCAAGAGAAGAATGTGGGTGATTCTGATTATAGTCTTCCATCCAATGATTGATTAGCTCTTGCATCTGGTTCTTCGTTTCAAAGAGATAGGCGTTGAGCACATCTTCTCTCAGGGTGCGGTTAAAGCGTTCACAATATCCATTCTGCATTGGTTTTCCTTTCTGTATTCTTAGGTGCTTAATTTGATGTCGATTGCAAAACTTTTGAAAGGCTTCCGCCATGAACTCTGTTCCGTTATCGGTTCGTATAGTAAGTGACTTTCCATGCCACTCTATTAATTGCTCAAATTGCTCCACCACATGTTCTGATGGGAAGCTACTAGACACTTTGCAAGCTAAAGCCTCTCGGTTGTAGTCGTCAATGATGTTGAGCACACGCATCTTAACACCGTTCTCTAAGCGGTCTTGCATAAAGTCGGCACTCCAACAAAGGTTAGATGCTAAAGGCTGTAGTAACACCTCCTTATTGGGGTTAGGAATACGTCGCTTCCATTTCCTTTTGCGCTTGTTCATCCCCAGTTTGTTGTACACCCTGCGAACTCGCTTCTTGTTCCAAGCATAACCCTCTTTACGAATGCGCTTGGTATAAAACGGGCAGCCACGGGTGGGATAATGCTCCGCGTACCAGCGTAGCTTTTCCTCTACCTCCTGATCCTCCCGCTTGGACACATAGTAATATCCAGAGCGCTCCAGGCTAATTATTTTACAGGCCCTGGCAGTACTCACAGCGTAATCCGCTTTAATCTGCTTTGCTAAAAACCGCTTCTGACAGAGCCCTAGAGCTTTTTTTCGACAACGTCTTTTAGGATCCTGTGGTCCAAGCTTAAATCCGCGTATACGCCATTGGCGCACAAGCTATCTGCTTAAGCTTCGCGTTTTCACGTTCCAACTCCTTGTACTTGCGAAGCATCGCTGAATCCATACCTCCGTACTTCTTGCGCCACAGGTAAAAGGTATTGGCGCTTATGCCAAGTTCCTTGCAGATCTCCTGCACTTTCTTACCTGCCTCATGCTCCTTTAAAGCCTGGCTGATCTGGCTTTCTGAAAATCTTGATTTCCTCATAGTCAACAGTTTAAATTTACACACTTTTAAACTGTTGGATTTTGGGGGGACTTACAATTTGGCTATTGCCAAAAAACGGTTTAAAGACAACCTTTCGGGATTGCTCGCTTCTGACCAATAAAAAAGCCCCAACTTTCGTTGAGGCCTTAACAATATCTATTTTTTATTATTTCCCTAATTCCGCTCCTGTAAAAGCGAACATCATTAGTATAAGATACACTGACATTAAAATGCTTATTACGCCAGTAATTTTTGAAAGTGTCTTTTTCTTCTTACCAAGAAGGTAAAAAAGAGTAGATAATAGCATCCAAAGTGAAAAAATCACTACATAAACTAAATCACCAAGACCGTAACCTAACGTCAAGTCAATCATAAAATACCTGACAACAAAAAAGACAAAAATGATTAGGTAAAGAAAAAACGAAATGGACCTCAATTTGTTAGTTTCCACCTTCATTATCATTTTGTTGTGGTACTGGCCGTAAAGGACTTATCTGTCCGTTATCTATTGCTTTTTGTATGGATTCAGGGTGCTCAACATCAAATGAATGAGCATCTAACCATTCATAGCTTTTGTAGTAGTCAGATACATCAATCATTCCACTAGTTCTAATATATGTTCCATCTCCGCCCCAAAGATTAAACCTATCTTCTCCTGCCAAGCCTCCTTGTACACCATCAATTTCATTAAATAATTGAAGATGATGGAAAATAGATTTTTTACCTAATGCTGTATTAGGGTCTTCCATTAATGGATTCCCATCTTTTGGAGTATTGTATGCAGGGGTAGCTATTGTTATTAAATTAACTCTCTCTCCTGTTTCTTGATAAAACAACTTAGCAGCTTGTATTGATACATTTCCTCCATGACTATGACCTATCAAAGTAACTTCTTCTCCTTCTACTCTGTTAGCCTTTATGTGTTCTACTAATCTCTTAGCAGCCTCATACCTATCATTTGAGTTATTTCTCAATCCATCTAAGTCTTCCCATGAAAAAGTTTTAATCGCAGTCTTATTATTAGTTAGTCCCATAAGAGTACTAACTGATTTCGGATTCCATCTATCTGGAGATGATGTAGTTCCATGAATAAAAAATGCTTCCAATCCTTCTAACTCTATTGCATCTAACAACCTATTTTCACTAAAAGCATAAGGGCTATTATGCGGATATTCTTTGGCTAACGGATCCAAACTAAAGAATCTTCCGAGTCTTGGATCATGAATTCTGTATTTGAAGCTTATTGCATCACCCCCATTAAAAAACTCATTATCCGCCTCTTGATCCTGAAATCCAAACCTATAATCTCCTCCGAAAACCCTTTCAGGCATCTCCATGCCAAAAGGATAATAATCCTGTGAACTCCAAACGTCGGCGATCAGTTCTTGTACCGAACAAGTTTCTCTTAATCTAACCTGATTCAAATAGATGATATCGACATCGGAACTAAAAATCTCCAAGGTGTAACTTTTTGTTGTTCCTACAGTAATGCCCTCAAAACAATACTCTCCGATTTCGGGAACCTCTATCGTCTCAATTGGTGTAGCTCCATCCATTATTCGAATAGTTAATGTACCATTCAGGGGCTCAAAGCCTAAGGCGACGCATAAATCATAGGTACAACCAGCAGTCATACTAAAGCTACGACTTACTCCATCCCCGGGTGACTGACCGTTGATATCAAATTGAGAACCAGGAACATTAGGGCCTAAAATAGCATCTCCAATTGGTTGATAACTTGCGAAATGATTGGCATGAGTGAAATCCTCATCTATGATGTAACTTGGCTCTTGAAAAGTCTTCCAGTACTTATAATCTTCAACGGTTGCAATTACATTTCCCAAATGATTCTTGAGCTCGTACTTTTTCTGGTCACTTTGATAAGTTGCTCCCTGATAAACTAATTGAGACTTCCCGCCAAAATCGTGAACTACATGAGAGGTAAGAGCGCTTATCTCATAGGTACTCCCAGGAGTTATTTCGATAGAATTTGAGTAGCTAATCGACCGGGATTGTCCACTTGGAATTAAAAGGCTGGCCACGGAATTTCCAGTCTGCCCATCTAAAAAGGTTCCACTCTGGCTTTCCAGAACAATACTACCACTAACAGCTTTGATCGAAACAATCTCAGTGCCGCCACCAGTAGCTACATCCAAAAAGGAAATTGGTTCTTGAACAGCTCCCACAAGATAGCAGGGTTCCCAATAACGATATACCGAATATACTGGTAAGGTAGATGGCGAACCTAGCGCCGGAGCACAGGCTGAACTGACTACCGGAGCCAGGACGGGTTCCTCAGAATTGAGCAAGCCAAGTCGATCGGAACCATAAATATTAAGTTCATTTAAACGTATTACATCGCTTGGATCCTTGGAATAAGTTGCAACAGCATTACCAGAAGCATCTCGCACATAATAGGTAGTGGTTACTGCCGAACTATTATTCACCTCCTTGGCTATCCGATTGCCAGAAGCATCGTATCGAAACTTAATAGCAGGTAAGGTGCTACCGACTATCCTTATTACTTCTTTTACATTGCCATTCACCGTCCAATCAATAGTTTCAATCTCATCCTTGAAATTACCGACAATATTACCAATTGCATCATAATCATAATTTCCTGCGGTCTGACCATCTGCATCCATAGAGTAGTTTCCGTCAGGAGCGAGATCTCTTACATAATCAAGACGATTCGTATAAGGCGTATAATTATAGGTCATGTTATCCATACCCTGAGTACCGGTTCCATTCTGAACCCCCTTGCGGTTTGCAGTCAAGATATTTCCATTAGCATCATAGGTTAGCCTTACCCGATAATCATTATTATGGGTAGCATGGCCAAAATTGTTATTCTCCTCAACCAGGTTTGCACCAGTTTGATCATAAAAAGAATGGGTTTCCACCAATCGATGGAGCTGGTCGTATTTGTATCGATTGAGATGAGATTTAACCGGCGTTTCTGTATTATCCCAAAAAGAAGTGGCCATGGCCATGATATTGCCATTATATAATTCATAGAATCCTGATTTAATATGGGCCTGAAATGGAGCAGCTATACTTGAGATCGGGGTATAATCATCGTAGTTGTAATGCAAGCTGAAACTGTAGGCGTCTCTACTAGTATGATTATTTACCCCATCAGAACCCTGATCATAATTCTTATGCAGAATACTGGAATTCACAGATTTTAACCAACCTTGTAAAGTATAGGCAAAGTCCTGACCTTGAACTTCGGCTGATCCAATAACCTTTCTTGATAAAGGTCCATGTGGCAGATATTCATAGTTCGCATCTAATTCCCAGGTTCGACCGTCACGAGAGGTCTGGACTGATTCAATTCGATTATCCGCATCATAGGAATATTTATGAATAAACTGATCCTGTAAGCCAGGTTGGTATATAAACCTATTCACATTCCCGCTTACCAGATCATAATCATAATCCATTCTCTTGAAGCGATGATATTCCTCTCCTGCAATGTAAAATTCAGCTTTGAAGTCCTGAATTAAGGTTTTAACGTTACCATGAACATCATAGCTATAGAAGGTAGCGTGATTATAGTCAGTAACGCTTGTTGAGCTTGTTATGAGCTCATAGTAGGAACTTAGAGCGACACGATTTATCAAATTGTCCAGATCAAAGTTTGGATTAAACTGCTGGTAATAGTTTAGCAAATCCATATCAAATGCACTTGGGTTACTATAAATAGTTTTGGTTACCTCTTCACGATCTGGAGCAGGAGCTGTAAGACGAGAAACCCAATCACCGCCCTCAATTACTTCCATCATAAGGCTTGGAATATTGCCGGTATAATTGATCTGTCCTGATTCTATAGGTCTTCCTAATTCATCATAAAGAGTATAGGTGTATTTGTTGGCAAGTTTTTGCTTTGCGTTCTGAGAAAGGACAATTCGCCCTAGATTATCATACCAAAACTCAGTAATTCCACCATCTGGAGTACGTTGCCAGATTAGTTGATTGAGACTATTATATTGATAAGTGGTTGTAAAAAGAGAGTCATCTATGGCGACATGATTAGGTCTGAAATCGTTGCCAGCAATTCGGGCCGTTTTAACACTTGCTAAACTGCCATTGGGAATAGGTTTAACAGCTGCCGGCGATACAGTTCGGGTTAGATTCCCGGCCTGATCGTAATAGTATAACATAAAATGCTCCACGGCCGTCGAACTGCTAGCTCGATCAAAAGTCTCCCAGGCTGAACTCAGTATATGCTCTACATATCGAAGTTTAAAATCTTCCTTGATTTCAGATAGATAAGAATTGTAGGCATTCAAAGCATTAGCGGTAGCCATTTCATTTATCATGTCCCCACAGGGATCACCCTCTACCTCCCAGGTTGGGAAAGGTGTAAACTCTAGCCTTGGACAAGGGAATTCATAGCCTACTTCGGAACAGTAGTCCACAATTCCCAGTTGATTTGGGTCGCCGGAATAGTAGGTACTATAGGCTACGACGCAAGCATTACCCACACCTGCCAAAGCAAATTCATCCAATAAAGGGAATTGGTTACTATATGTACCCGGTAAAAATGAGCTAAAGTTAGCCGGGGTTCCTCCTCCTAGTATGGTAGGCATATAGTTGAAATAGTAATTCAAATAGTAACCCAAATCCATATTACAGAAACTACTTAATGGAATAAAATAGGGTGAAGTCTCGCTAGTGATATTAAAGGCCTGTAAATAGCTGATGTAGTCAGCTAAACAGGTTACACCCCAGGAACAGTAATCTTCCACACTCGGTAATTCCAATCCTAAAGGACCCTGAACGTGCAATAAGTAATCATTATAATCATCTGCGCAGTTTGTAGGTACTCGTAAGGGTTTCTCCGTACAATCCTTACATTCAGATATCTGGAAGCAAGACTCACCAATAACCTCAACCCACTCATTACCATTCACGAGAACAAGTGCCGAGAATTGCGTAGTTAAACCATCTACATAAGTTCCAGGTAAACCTTGCAGGTTCGAAATAGCAGTAACATCTCCAAAACTGTGAGGGCTGGAAGCATCCGCAAAACGCATCTGCACCAGACAATCGTACAGTCCATAATCGTTGCCATGAGATCCATCCAGGCCGGAAGAGTAAGTACCCGTTTCTGAATTGTAGATGATATTGCTAGTCGGGATTCTACCATGACCATTATAGAAGGTTCCGAAATACATGGTAGGGTCTTGCGAATATTCTTCACCGATATAAAAAACGGCTCCTGTAGATGATAAGGTGCTAAATGAGGTTAAGCTGTTTACAAATTGACGGTATAATGACTCATCAAGAAGATCTGGAGCGGTTCCATCATATACCCCATCTGAGTAATTAAGCGGCATCGCTGAATTGAGGAATTGCTGGAGTCGAAGTCGAACATCCTTATTATTCTCACAGTTAGCATAGCTTCCAGGGTCGGGCTGATAAGGGCGTGCAACATATCCGAAGTTGATATCGGATACCACCACTCCTGCATTACCACCGTTTAAGGTAGGAGCATTAGGATCATAAATATCAGCATATCCGAAAAGCACCTCGGAGGTACTCACTGGAGCACCACCTCCAAAAGTGAGCCTAACAACCTCCACTTGAAAGTTCGGGGTAAAACCAATACTGCAAGAAGGAGTATTAGCAGGGTCTACCGGTCTTAGATCACGGAAGTAGTAGTCCAGATTTTGGAAACCATCGGTCCAGGAGGGTTCCGAACAGAAGAATAGTCTATACTCCAGTTGTCCACCTCCGGCATTGATAATAAACTCGGTACTTGAAGTACTACTAGGTTCCCAACTGTAGGTGGAGTATGCGCGACCGGAAAGGCTTTCCAAGTCCTTTCTAACTGCTTGGCTAAAAAGATTATTATAATCTCCTGAAAGAAGGTCTAGCGAAGGTGTTTTTACCTCGGTAAAATCCGTTATTGGGGGTGTTGGAGGAGTTTGCGGGGTGCCAGTTTGAGCAAGGAGGGTAAACAACTGAGTAAAGCTAGAGCCCAATTGATTTGCCTGAGAAATATTGGTTAATACAGAACTGCAATTAGTTAGATCATATCCATCAATCGTGCAATTCAATACCTCTACATAAGTATTTCCACCCGAAAGGAGCTCCACTTCCAATACAAATCCATATAAGGTGCCGGAGTTCAAAGAAGCATCAGGAACTATTTTGCGAACTCGAACGATGTCATAGACCGTACCTAAGCCGAGCCAGTTAAAGGCACTACTGCTAGCGAAGTTTAAAGAAAGCCTGGTCACTAGGCCACCCGTATTCGTAATATCTACGGCTAAATTGGTCGTAGTGGGGAGCGTGCCTCTCCACTGAAAAGGATCGAAGGGGGCAGTGTTCGCAGGAGCAGCTTTAAAAAGTTCGTACAGTTTAATAGAGAAACCATCCACACCTAAAAGGGGTAGTATTCCCACTGGATTGTGATTTACTAAAACATCTTCAACCATTGCTTCTAGGTTAATAGCCAATGGGCACAATCCTGTTTCGGCATAGAGCTCTTCCTCCTCTTTGGAGGTATTGGTAGGATCGGTTTCGTTAATTTGATTATCGAAGTAGGGATCAACAAAGAATACTCTTCTTTGCTTCTCTGCATATAAACTAGTAAGTATTCCTGTTATACTATGCAATTCAATCTCATTTGCCACTCCTGCCCAACTGTTTAATTGTGTTGGCCAGGCCATTCCAGTAGCGGCTGTCTTCTTTATGTATCGTTGAATAAACCAGTGAACTGGTTGAAAATCGTTTTCCCCAATGGCAATATTTACATGTTTGCCTCCAGGTCCACCAAGATCAATAGCTTCCTCATTAGCATCATCATAAATAATAGCTTGTTTCCAACGCAAGTACATGGAAACCAGATAAGCCCATTCTCGTTGCTTAACTAAAGTGGAAGAACCTGCATTAAAGGCACCGGTTATTGTACAAGGATCTGTGCCATACCAATTGCTACAGCGGGCCATTTTAGCTGCATAATTATAAAGGTCATTTCCATTTCCATCTACATTTTGCAATCGGGCAATAAGCGCGGTTCTCTGACTGTTAACTTTGGCGCTTAGGGTACCCGTGAAATAGGGATCTTCATCAAGAATGGGGAAATTTGTGGAACTCCATCCCGTTATTAAATCAAAGGAACCAGAAGCAAGATGAACTTTATAATATGAGTTTAAGGCACTTAAATCCCCCCAATCGTTTACTAATCTTAATAAATACTCATACTCTATGGTGTTTACTCCCTGAGACATTTTAGACTTATCCCGATACTCGGCCATGTAATTGTTGTAATAAGCCCATTCAGGATGGTAGCTCACCATAATATCAGCCCAAGCTGGGTCCCATAATGCTATAGTTTGAGAAACAGAGCCTCCTGGTCCGGGATAATTAATGGTAACATTATCCAATCGAGCCGGCAATACATTCGGATGATCATTAGCGGTAAAAGTGGGATTAGTATTGTACACCGACAGGGGATCATTGCTGAAAAAATCGCCATTGGCATCCACGCTAAAAAATCCATATTGACCGCCTGGAGATACATCCTCCAACATCATTTCATAGATATTGTCGAAAATGTTTGGTACCGAAAAGGCCTCCATACAGTCTTCCAATAAATCGGCATACTCCTGGGGCGTATAGTTTGCAGGATCCCCGAGCTGCGCAACGCAATCATTATAGGCATCGATAGTAGAAATCGGCGTCTCATCAAACATATCATCGCAAATGCTGGCATCCAGTAATGTCATCGCTTGATCGAAGAAAGTACTGTAAGGGGTTAAGCAATTTGCATCCAGTACGTATTGATTCGCATAATTTTCCAATGCTTCCAGGTCGATTTGCAGGTTTTTGTTGATTTTATAGGAACCTGCTGCGAGATTAGGCAGAGTAGGTAAGACGATACTTCCAACCGAGTTGCCCGTCGCTGCGGTATTGTAAGCTCCGGTAACCAAAGAGCCGTTGTACAATTCCGTAAGACAATTATTATCGAAGACAGAAAAGTTGGTCGTAGCCACAGGACTATATGCGGTTCCAGAGTTAAAACATGCATCGGTGAATGGCGGAATATTAAGCGAATAGCTTGCATCGAAATTATCACTAGTGGCCTGTAACAAGGTGTAATTTGCCTCCAAGCCCAAACCGTTCTGAGTTCGGAAATTTCGATCTTGCTCATCATCTGGATCCGTAACGGCGTCCTTTGCAAGCATGTCGTAGTTTGTAAGAGTAGACACCCCACCAGGTAAGGCTTGTAAAGATCCCGGAACATTACCAGTAAGCGCCGTGGCAATTGTTTTTTCGGTTTGGTCTAAATAAGTTATTGTTGATTGCCCGTTTGGATCAACTACGATTTGTTTTTTATAAAATCTTGCAAATCCAACATCTGTACCAAAAAGTCGATCTAGCTCCTCCTGGTCAGGTGTTCCATAATAGTATTTCGTCTCATGATCCGATCCTAATTGATAGTTCGAACCAACGCCCCCCTGTCTCCGAATCCTTCCCGTTTGATCCGGCTCATATTCAACCTGACTAAATGGAAAACCGGCTGCATCAGGTATGTAAGCATTCGCACCATTCTGGTTAGGATTGTTGGAAGAATAGTAGCGTGCGGTCCCGAAATTGTTATCCATAGCATCGATTACCACACCACATGAGCCATCGTTTAAATCGAAGTTACTTGGCCCATAGGGGTTTCCTCCAGCCTGATTGAAATCCTCGTGAAAATTAATCTTCGACTCTCCTGGGACGGGAAGTGCTTGTACTGCTGGTCTACCCAGGTAATCATAATACTGTTCGGATACCACCACATTTGCGTCAGAGTTGACGTAGGCCAAACTTTGTCTATTTCTCTGACTGCCATCAAAATAGGAAATACTCTCCCGACTCTTTGCATCCTCAGCAAATGATCTACTCGCTTGCCAGTTTAAGTTCCTTTCATGTCCTGCCAATAGTTGATAGTTAGAACTGAAACAGTTAATAAAACCATTACAGCTCTGATGAGTCCAATCGGTATAGAGCAAATATTCAGCGTCACAGGCATCCTTATAAACCGCCCGCATTCTATAAACCAAGAAGCCTTTATCATAAAGAAGAGGAATTCTATATTCAAGTCCATTTTCTACGAATACGCGGCTAGCATTGTTTTCAAAATCGGAAGAAGCAAATTCCAACTTGTTCTCCTTCCAAAACTTGCCCTCGTTCAGTAAGTAAATGTCCACATAAGTCCACTCTAACTCATAGCCCTCTACATAATCTATTCCATCCCATTTCACCAACATGAAATCCGCTGCGCTATACTCCGTATTGGTACTTGTGCCGGTAATCAAAGATGGATCAGCATAGGAATCATGTAATTCATGACGGAGATTCAATCCAGTTAAAGTTGGAGCAGAATTAATCCGTTGAGAAAAGATTTGCAGCTCGAAACTCACATTAGCCGGACAAGAAACCGCGCTGCTATTTGACTGCACACTATTCACAGTTATCTCTAACTTATAAGCTCCAGGAATATCAATTGGATCTAATACATTAACTGCAGCCTGGACAACATTCCGCGGATCGACATTAAAATCAATTGCCTTGTTATAGAAAGCTACAGTACTATTGCGACCAAATGCCTTCACTGTAGCATTTACAACCAAAGGATGGGTAAGACTAATGGGATCCGAATAGGCACGATCCAATACCAGGGCCACCCGTCCTAGATTCAAATTACAATCTGAACCTATGGCACTTACGTTGTATACAGGATCAGTGAGGGTTAAGGTACCAGAACCATTAATCGCAACATGATCAAATGAAGCGCTATAGTGGTTGTCCTTCGCAATGGAAGATTGGGAAGAAAGAATTAGTCCAAAAAGAACTATAAACCCAAGAAATTTTGAACGAAACATATTAAAGCAGGAACAACTCATAATCAGCGAATTCTTTAGTTGGACGGAAATTTTGGGTATTGGTATCTATATAGTTGGACAGGCGCATCTTTTGCGAGACACCTTCAGGAATCTGATTCTGCCTTTTGAAGGAAATACTCATCCTTGGACTTAGCTCTATTGGAGGCTGTGGCCCGGAACTTCGAGCATCATAAACCATGGTTATTTCCAATAACTCTTCATTTTTCCCTATCCAAAAGAGAACCTGTTGAAAGGAGTTTGAATTAGGACTAAGTTGAAAGGACCAATAGTTGCCAAACTCTTTTTGATCGGACCAATCCTCAACAGAAATCGTCCTGTTTCTAAGATCACCCATCGAACCTAAGCCCAATAAATCCTCTTGTTTGGCATTGGAATCATAGGCAATGAAGTTTTCAGACTTATCTACCTGAATCAATCCCTTAGGGCCGGAAAGGGTGGTCTGATCTTCAAATTCGAACAATAGAGATTGGAAATCCTTCTGAAGGGTATAGTAGGCAACCTTCTGTTCTACTGGATCTTCGCTCTTGCCATCATAGTATTCAAATGCCAGCTCATAATAATTCAAGCTGCTAGATGCTAAATTCTTGATGGATTGATCCACCATAGCTTGCCCTGATTGTGCTTGAACTGTCAAGCACGTTCCTAGGAATAACATTGCGATTGTTAGGAAACCTTTAAGCTTCAACTTTTTCATCTCAAGAGATTTTGACGGTTTTCTTGTATGGTTTCAATTCCTCGCTCAGTCTCCTTCTTAACCCTAACCAGATTACCCTCTTGGTCGTATTCGTAGAATGAAGCGTAGTTATTGTCATCTAGCTGAGCGGTAAGCCTTCCGGTCGTTCGATCATATACATTGGCAGTCATAACCCCGTCTTTGGGGTAAATACGTAGATCATCGACATAGATGGTACCGGAAGTAGTCTTTTCAACAACGAGTTGAAGGCTATGAGCCTGGTCTGAAGGCCAAACTTCAAAATCCTGCACTACCTGTTGCCAACCATTGATAGCGGGATAGACAGCCACAACGGTATTCTGCTTAATCATCGAATTAGACGGTAGCATTGGCTGGCCACCAGGATCTAATGACTTCAAGTCGATCTTGACTTCTCCAGGGTTAAGATCAAGGTCATCCGCCTTGACCCAATAACTCATTCTGAAGTAGTCTACTTCAGGTATCTCATCAGTCTTAACCTGCAGGAAAGTGCCTAACTTCTCTTTTTCCTTCATGTAGTAAAGGAAAGGAACCGGCGAATTGCCTTGGTTAAAGTTTCGAGCAGCGTAGTATGGGTAATAGACTTGCGCTAAAACACTACTTGCTGAACTCTGGCTGTATGAACTCTTCCCGGTATGTTTCTCAGAGTTCACAAAGGCGTTTTGAGTGCCATTTCTGAAAACAAAATACTTCTCTCTTTCGTCAGAGACATCATCATAGAAGTCCCAGGAATCAGCTTCAAAATCGAGACTCAAGAATTCGCCATAGGAAATGTTCTGGCCTGATACTTTAATGTTCTTGAGATTATCCGGTTGAGCAACAGAATAAATGCCATTTGGATCTGCTGCCTCCACTTGCTCTCCGATTGGCTCAATGAAAGTACTTTCGCCACCGTAAAGCCATGGGCCTAATGGTTCATTTACAGCCCAATCGTCATCTAGACTACTGTAGGTCCAAAATGGGACAAGATTATATTCTCCTGAATATTTCCCATTTCTGAATCTTCGATCCACTTTTGGAATGTAATTTGCCTTCGGAAGCCATTTACCACGTGCGCCATTGACATAAGGGTTGTAATAGGTTAGGGTGGAGTTTACATTAGGTGCGACATTTACATATTGCCAGGTCTTTATCTGTCCATAAATTATGTCCTTGCTATGTCCTCCTCCTGATGGCCCATTACCCGCTCTGAAGTTATTTCCATCATCTGGAGATATAAGATCAAATTGTGGATATTGACTCAATCCTACTCCACGATAAAAATTACTGAATCGACAAGGGGGAGTATGTCCACCCGCACGTGAAAACCTGCCTGAAAAATGAACATTGCCATATTGCCACTCATTACCAGTTCTGGAAGTATAAGGACTGCCTGGAGGAATTGCCGAATGCCACTGGAGTGCATCTCTATCAAATTCAACATCTAAAACGAAAATTCCAGTAATACCCACATCAAGGTTACCATTAGGTAAAAACTCTTTTTCACAGAGATTTGTAACCAGAGAAAATGAAAGGCCAATACATTGATCGAGACTTATAGTAATATCGCAAATTCCTATGGTGTGCAAAGAGTTAGGAGGATCAACCCTTTGTTTCCAATCTACCTCTATCTGCACTAAGCTCTGGCTAGGATCTCCATTTACAGTCTTAATACCATTGGGCGCAAAACCATCAGGGCTTGAACAACCATATAAATTCTGACAAAAGGAGCTAAAATCGGTAGCACTTACAGGATTATTTGTTGCATTTATGAGATGAGTTTCATCGAGAATTACAGGAGCATCTAACCAGGAATTTGTAGCTAGACAGTCTAGAAAATCCCTAAGAAAATTCTCAACGCTATTGCGTAATGCCTGATCAAGCACTAAACTCCAGCTCTCGTGACTAGGTAGGGTTTCAATAACATCCGCATACTGACGGGCCTGCCATTCATTAGAATAGGTCTGAGCACTTGCGGATAGCACTTTTTGAGCCGAATTAGATCCATCACCGAACTCAATATACTTCACACCTAGAGCGTCATTCGTTTGAATTGGGGACTCCTTAAGAGTTAAAGAACCTACATTGGTTAGTTTATTAGCATATCCGGATTCGATCACTTTGATTTCAACCGGTTCTTGATCTAAACTCTGATAAGACAAGAATTCATGGGTATTTCCTCCTTGCGGTGAATAAGATCCACCAGGAATTGGCTCACCATTTTTGTCGATTAAGAATAAGCCAGTCTCCACTACCTCTAAAGCATTGGTGTAGGTGTTCTTAATTACCCAACCAATCACCTTGTTCATTGCCTGATTATCCGGTGTTATGAGCACCTTATCCCCTTCTCTGAATCGCTCAAAAGCAGCATTTCCTTCTATCAGGAAAGGTTGTTCGAATGCCAATGTGGTGTTATGAGTATACTGCTCATTCTGGTAGGCTCCACCCATGTCCTTATAAGCGAAATGGGCCGGATAATCAAAATTATAGACCTCCTCATCAAATCGATCATTTACCTTGGTAAGTACTACCTGACCTGTCTTTGCATCCCATAAAAGGTTCTCTGTTTCGCTGGTTGCCTCTTCATTGTGAACCACTGTTCTTTTAAGAATACCAAAAGTGTTAACCACTTTAGTGGTCGCGACACTACGGTACTTTCTGGTAAACTTCTTATAAGACGGTATCGCGGTGGGTATGGCAATAGGAATAATTCCTAAGAAAAAGCCATCAAAATTGACTTGAACCCCTACAGAATTAGATTGCGACTCCATATGCCTGAAGTCATTAACCAAATCGTACTCCACGCCGATCTCAAGGTTCTCCGAAATCGTATTATCGTCATGAAGCAAGGGAACAATGTTGTTAAGTCTACCTTGTGAAGTCCGATAGTGATATTCAACCCCGGATTGAGGGTGTTTTGCATTTTGCGCATAAACCCACTCCGCCTTTGGTTTACCATGCATATCGTTCTTAATCACCGTCAAACCTTGCCCGGTGGTTAAGTATTCCTTGGAAGAAAACTTTAAGAAGGATGATATCTTAGACGGCTTTTCTAAATCCTCTTCCAATGGAGTGCTCTTAATTATCGTAGGAAAGTCCTTTGCTGTATAATACTTCTTTACTGTTTTTCCATTGCCATGGTTCGATGCATTTGCAGGAATGATGTCCTTTATTTCTACATGACGATACCCAATGGAAGGCGATGGAAAGAAGGACTCGCCCATTGGTCCTTCTTGGTATCGACCAGGTACATACAGATAATCTTCTTTCTCAAATTGATGAGAATTTGCTTTCCTGGCCAGGGTAGGCATTCTGAAAGGATTCTCCTCGGAACCAATTGTGGGCTCATAACTTGCCACTCCACTGGATCTACCATTTGGTAATTGGTAAGAATACTCCTTTCCATACACAGCTTCGTTTCCTCCCGCCATGGTATCCCAAGAATCACTTATAGTGATCTTTCGCACCCTTACATCACCGCCGAGCTTTTTAAAAGTAGGATTAGTCACCCTTACCCAAGCTTGATCCTTGACAAAGAATTTAGCATACCCCTTTTGCCTTAGGGTTCCATTAGCTCCAAAAATGAATTCAAAGTAGGAGCTGAAAGAATCAAAAAGTTCTGTGAACACATCTTTTAAATTGACATTTCCAGGATCCTCGCTAGTAGAGATAGGGTTGATACTGTAGGCTAGTTCAGAGTTGTAAATCCGGAGGTAGTTCCATGCCTTAACCGATATAGGGTTAGCATTAGGCAGGACATTCGCTTTGTCTCCAGTTTTGATGTTCTTGATTTTGATATAGGCGTATTCATTATTCTGACCTGGCACAAAACCCACTTCTTCTACAATTGCATAACCATTAATCCAATCGTAGTCGTATTCGCTAGTCCTTTTAGTAAGTCGGACCTTGAACTTAAAATAGATCGGATCCTTACCGATATCCTTGAAGTATTTTAGCTTTAAGCTATCCAGGTTATCATCAGAGTCAATGGCATCTACCTTCACATAGAGGTGATTGTTTGGAGTTTTTCCATCGTAAAGCTTGTAACTTGGAAAGGCAGGGTTAAAACCGTTGGGAGATAAGCCCATTCCTAAAACTTCGAGCATCTCCATTGCTCGTTTATCCTGAACAAAGGCATAGTCATCCGATTCATAGTCCACTTGGATTACACCTCCACTCGGAACCTGGATATCAGTGAGACTCCAGGCCGCTTTGTAAACATCTGCCAAAGCTTTGTCTTGTGTAGTATAGGGATCATCTGATCTTTTGGGTAAAAGATTTTGGCCACATCCCTGATCATTAGGACTATAGGACCCCCAACGGTCGTAGGCCTTCAAATCGTAATCCGGATTAGCCCCATCATTATCAAGACCATCATGGTTTAAATCACCATAGGTAAAGGCATAAGCGTTTGCTCTGGAAAGATGGGAACCACCATAGGTGAAGAAAACCTTTTCTAAGGTTAGCTTACCCTGCCCTGTTGAACTATGGTTATCAATGTTTTTACATAGGTTATATCCATATCTAAAATGAACGGTTTTAACCGGAACTGCATCGACACCATTGCGATCATAGTCATCTTTAGTATAAAGATTTATACTGTCCAATTTTTGCATAGATGCGGAAAGTGCCTGGTCAAATCCTCCCTTCTCATCCTTAACTCCTTTTGCATCATCTCGATCGGTAGTATGAAAAATCGCTACATGAGTTCTGCTTTCGATCTTTGACAAATACTTCAGCTCTTTCTCACCATAGGAATAGTGTGCTCGGTCATCATATTTTTTAGACTGCATAGCGGGATCATGATTGGCTCGATGACGGTTAAATGGAATTCTCCACTTGTAGTTGTTTACGGTACTATATTCAAACTTGAAGTATGTTCCTAAATCTCCAGGAGAAGGTCCCGGAGTTTGATCGAAATCAGAATAATCCTCAGATAAAATCTCGGTGAGCATATAGGAGTGAGCATACGAAGGAGTGGTAACGCTCTGGTAAAAATTATCCTGCCCACGATCATTATCCAGAGAAGCGTCTTGGTCTGTATAGCGTACTAAGCCTGAAGCGCAATCTACTGGTCTACCGCTTACATTGAAAGTTACATCCTTACTTACCTTATTATATACTGGGAGCCCGTAAACATATCGGCTGCCATCCGTCTTCGCTACAACAAACTGACCAACATGATGATTTTTGGCTACCTGGGAACCCAGATTAGCCATTGAAGTACTTCCTGCATAATAACCGCCAGCATCAACGTAATCAGCTAACTCGCTAATTGTAAAAGCTGAAATCTGCGTACTGCGATTTACCCGATGATCTCTCATAGCAGGACCGAAGGAATGGGTAGTATAATCGTTGTAGGCAAATTGTTGAGAAGCACGAACCCCGTAGCCCGAACCGGTTAAATCAACTCGCAGTGCCTCTTTGCCATGAACTTTACTCTTCCACCAATTAGACTTGGATCCTGCGGCGGTGCGAATATCCGCACCCATATCACCAACCATTGCGAAATAGGCCTTTTGCTGAATTTGATTGGCATTGGTTGATTGAAACCCCATCGCATCAGCATCATTAAAGGAGGTCCAGGGGCCCGAGAAAGAAGGTGTATAGTTACCTTTTACATTTGCTCCCGTCTTGACAGCATTTGCAATTGATAACTCTAATTCTGCGGATCCAGAAAAACTTAAATTATGCACAAGTGGATCTTGTACGTATCCCAAATCGGAACGGTAGGCCCTGAACATACCGCCGATGCCCTGACCGGAAATACTGTAAAGGTCATGAGTTAGATTAGTTACCGGAAGGTTAGTAGTATACTTTGTAAAGGAACCATCCTTCTCGCGATTAAAATCCATACTCGCATTTTCAGTACTCAAAGCATCTTCTAGATTTAAATAGCCAAAAGATGGGGAAGCAATGGAGTTAGTCGTTAAATCCTGGTAATCATAGGTACCCGTCATATCGAAACTGGGAGTTCCTCCCATAAGCTCTACTCCAGCCTTGAACGTACCAGAGATATTCCCTGAAGTATAAGGTAAGGTATATTGTGGGGTATAGGTTGTTGGGGAGTATGTGGTATGACTGTATCCTACACCAAACAGCTGGGAGAGATACTTTCGATACCTTTTATCCACATCCTTAAATGTCGGGGCAATACTAACTCCTAAAGTCTGGCTCTTGAAACCCATGCGCGAGTTGGTATTTAAACTGTAATTCGCATTTAGAGCCAAATCATCGCCGAGCAAATTAGCTGAAAAGGAAACAGAGGGAGAAATATCCAATCCATCATTGCTACTTGCCACATAATTCAAACCCAAACCAATGGTAGCCCAGTTCTCAGCACCGGGGAATGGAAAACTTCCGTCGGCTCCCCAAGTGCGATCTACCCCTATACCAGTGTAGTTATTGTACTTTAAAATGTAGCCCTTTGATACCGATAAGTCAAATGGCTCAAAACCAAATAGCTCTAGTCCAAAATTCCCAGCGAATGAAAATGTCTCATTGCGTTTCTTGTTTATGGTGGTTGTTACCTGGTCTCCATTAAACTCATCCGGCAAACCGCGCTTGCTTCGATTAATCATACCGGGGGCTAAATTCCATCCGAGACCAACCCACGAAGCTTCTTGATCCATAGTAATCCCAGAAGAATAGGAAAGATTTAAGGGGTAGCCACCAACGTCCATCAAAGGAATATTATAGCTAAAATCCCCAGTAAAAGGATCCACCATATCATTCATTTCAAACGGCTGAAAGCTCTGGACCTCCGGTTGGCTAGGACCACCCGTTAAGGCCCAAGAAGTACTTGGAGCAAAGAGTTGAAATGCAAAAGCCCAGAGACAAACCTGGGATACAAATTTTAGCGAGCGTTTATTCCGAATCATAGTCAAGAATTAATTTGGGTAGTTCTTTTTGGACAGGAACCGAAAAGCGAATTCCTCCGGTACCTAGTACTTTTTCATAAAAATGAATTTGCCCCGCTTCCTTACGAGGTTTTGGGCTATCTGAAAAATCAAAAGCAATTAGAACGCTTTGATACGGCTTTAGATTATTACCTCTTTCAAAATGAAATGAGGCCACGGATAAAGTATCTCGATTGGTGATAAACTGCATATCCTGCTTAGGGAAAGACATAAAATATTGTAGCCGCCTATTGAACTCTTCCTGGTTCTCAATTTGATGTAATAAAAAATCCTTGGTACCAGGAGCTTCAAATCGCATCTCAAAAAAGCGAAAGCCTTCTTGATCGGCCAACTGCGATTTAAATGCATCAAGATTGAATTGTTTTCGGGCTTGTCCTTCAATTGCAACTATTTCTGAAGGTTTTTCAACGAGGGATACATCAAAGCCTCCAAAGTTCTCTTTAATGATAAAATCCTCCTGGCTTTCGTAATACCAAGTTCGAAACTCAAGAGGTTTGAGTTCTTTAGTACAAGAACCCAACAAAAGAGTAAGACAAAAAATCTGAACGAAATAGCGAAGTTTCATACGGATAATTTGCTCGAAAGTCGTAGAAGATCAGGAGTTGGCTTAGGACAAAAGTTTTTAGTTAGGAAGTGAATTGGTTTTTAGAGACTTAGAAGAGAGATATGGGATTCGAGATTTGAATTTGTCTTTTGAAATGTTGGTTTGAATAGTTACCGTAGCTCGGGAAACCTAAGTAAGGCATTAAGCGGAAAATACCTTCGAGATTATTAGGCAAAAAAAAACGACCCCATAATGGGGCCGTTAGATAATAAAGCTAAAGAGCTATAAACTATTTCTCAATCGCGAATTGGAAAGTCTCTTCGCTGTAGTTCCCTAGCTTATCAGTGGCTTTTACTTTTACAGTATATACCTGCTCTGAGGTAAACTTGTTTAACTCTGAAATATCCAGTGTGCGAGGATCAGAGTAATAACGGAAAGGCTCGCCATTAATACTGTACTCAATTTTATCGGTACCTACCTTAACATCGGTTGCACCCAGATAGAGACGGGTATAATTAGGATAAACTTTTACGGTTTTACCGTCAACGGATTGAGTGCCTACCTCCTCAATACTGAAGTGGTGGTAAATTACCGGTGGCGTATTATCTACATGCGCCTTACTGGTTTTGAAGGCCTCTTCATTATTAACACAGTCGGTTGACTTGAAGTTTAAAGTATGTGGACCTTCGTTTGGAACTGTATAAGCACTACTGTAAGTAGATTCCGAACCATTGTCAATTTTGTAAACCGTCTTAACTACTCCCGAGGCATTATCTCTGGCACTTAATCTAACCGGAGTATTGCTGGTGATAAAAAGCTCACCTTGCTTAAAGAATTGGGGTGAACCGTAGCTAATGCTGGTACTAGGAGCTTTGTTATCCAAATAGTAAGTCTTGCGACTGATGCTGCTGGTATTGTTCACCTTATCGGTAGCTCTGAATCTTACGGTAACCAAACCATTCTTGTTTGGAAGGTTTAAAGCATTGTTGAAAGTACTGTATCCCCCGCCATCAATAGAGTATTCGATAGACTGCACACCAGACTTATTATCAGTAGAGCTTAGATTGAATTTAGAACGTTCGCTGATGTAATCGTATCCCTTCTCGCAAAGATCACCCTGGATTGCAATATTGGTTACGGGAGCAATACGATCTAAGTAGAACTTATAAGTATTCTCGTTTTCGGTATTTCGCACATTGTCTTCACTGTACCAATTGAAAGTATGCTCTCCATCGCTTAGGGAAGCTAGTGACACGTTTGTACCATAACGCTTGCGACCTCCATCAAAGGAATAAGAAGTAAAATTTACACCACTCAAGGCATCAGTTGGTGATAAGCTAAAAGTTGAACGAGCAGAAAAGATATCGCCGCTTTGGTCCCCATTCTTGCTCATAGAAGTTGAAGGTGAAGTCAAGTCCACAGTGAAGTTACTGCTGCGGTCATTTTCCTGGTTTCCCACCATATCACTACTCGCATAGGTGATTTTTTGAGCACCTTCTTTATTCATAGCCACACCACTATTATAAGCGGATTTTACACCATTTAAGGTGTAAGAGGTTTCCTTCACACCGGAGACACCAGTTTTAGATACGCCACTGCCATCAAAAGCAACCCCATCTGAAGAGGAAAGACTCATAGTTAGACCTTTTCCGAAGTAGGTAATACCTCCCGATACATAGCGTGGTGCTCCCCTTAAGCTTATTGAAGTCCTGGGTGCTTTTCCATCGCAGTAAATCTCCATCATTACCTCACGCTGGGGAACAACAGGTCTGCCTGTTTCGGGGTCAACCGCCCATTTGGAACGTATATAGTTTACACCTTCTGTATCAAGATACATTGGATTTGCGTCAGAAGCATTTTGCTCGCTCTTTAAATCATATGCCTGACCATTAGGAGCGGTCTTGAATTGCATATAGATTGGTAAAGCTTTGTTGACATAAGTACGACCACTTTCTTGATGAACGCTTGGAGCATTTTGAGCCAAGGCAATTGAAACCATCAAAGAGAAGATCGCAATAATGGCTGGTCTGAAATTTTGTTTCATTGTTGGGAAATTTGCCATTAAAATACAATAAGTCTTTAAGGCTCAATTTATCTGAGTCTGAAATCTTTAAAAAATGTTGATATGTAAAAATTGCAGCCCCTAAAGTTTAACCAAAAAATGACAGTTAGTTGCATTCGATAGGCGCTATAATTCTGCGCCTATCAAGGACTGAACAATAGAATGCAAATTAGAAATCTGAACTGTCTAGTTTCACTTACCTGAAGAGTCCATTCCCCTTTGATTTTGGAAGTCGCCAAATAAGTCCGCTATTTAGACTAGAAAATCGGCTAAAAGTGTTCGTACCAAAGAATTGAGTGTACTCAGCACTTAGACGAAAAAATAAACTAGATTTTCTTCCTAGCCTTTTATCATAGGCTAGATGAATTTGAGCACCCGGAATGAAAGCGTCAAATTGGGGTTCCGAATCTACATCAAACTCCCTCCCTCTAGAAGTAACAGTTCCTTGCAGAAAAGTTGCCCAAGAAGGCCCGAATGAGGCTACAATTCGATCATGACGTAGATCAAATGGCTCCCAACCAATCATTACAGAATATATTAAGTATTCCCTTTGAGATGAATACAAATAAGAGGCTGAACCGTCTAGTGGTTCAATCATTTGCTGAATGGAATTCCCAATATATGCGAAGTTAAAAGTCCATAAGATATTGTCTAAATTATTGTGGTAAACGGAGAAATGGACTTGGGCTCCCCAGCCCAAGTCATTCCTAAAGTCAGGATCAAGATTATTAACCTCTCGAATTAGATATGACCCTTTTCCTAACAAACCAATATCTCTGTTTACTTGAGAGTAAGATTCTGTGGGGAGAAAAAAGGCTATTGCCAATAGACCTAATGAGAAAAGTTTAAACTTCATCTTTTATCAAATCTTAAAAAACTGAAACTGTTACTTCACCCAGATTTTTTCTGTAGTTCTCAATGGTCCAGCCTCCACGTTTAGAAGATACATCCCTGGAGTCAACATCCTTGTATCGAGAATGAATCGAGCATCCTCTTTCTGAAGCGAATTGTTTAAAATTACAATTCTCCCAGACATATCTTGAACGTAAACCCCGATCTCATTAACCTCACTAAAATAGGAGGACAATGATATGTTTAGATAATCTGTAGCTGGATTTGGAAAAGTAAGTATCTCCATCAACGGCTCAGAGCTAGCGCCCAATGGAATGGTTTGATCGGGTCGTTTAAGGAGCAAGTCTTTCTGACCCTGATACTCTGCACTGTTGCAAACGGTGCTAATTTGATTATTTGTAGCTAAAGGAATTGGTGCATTGCATTCCATTCCAATTGCACTTATTTGTAAAGTAGTTTTTGGAAGTATTTCAGAGCTAGGTAACACCTCTATGCCTTGTCCGGCTATATAGTCAGTTATACCATTGTTTACCGCTGGAGTCGAAGAGCTAATAGTAGCATTAGATACTTCAATAGTTTCAACAGCTCTTTCATCAAGATCAAATGATCCATTGGAAACAACCACATTATTGCCAGCCAGATGAAAACCAAATTCAAGATCTTCAAACTCTACTTTAGATGACCAATCATAAGTTGAAGTTCTATTAAGAGGAATACTTGGATGCGGAGGATGGTACTCTACATCTTCTACCAAGTCTGGTCCATAAGTATAGTTAACCGTTTCCAGATCCGTATCCCAGGTTGCTTTATGCAGATAAGTCCCCCCATTACTGCTCTTAAAGACCATAATTGTTGAAACCTTTACATCTACATCTTGATGGGTAGTCAGTGTTAAGTTACTACCTGTAATCCGGCTTATATCAACGGACAAAAAACGATTTTGAGCGCATGCTACAGGAACTAATGGAGAGACCCAGGTGTCGTTATCAATCTCAGCTCCTTCCATATTGCCAACAAAGTTTGAGGTCCCGCTCTTTTTATAAGTGAGTTGAAGATATGCCTCACTAAGGGTGAGTCCTGAAGCAGGGTTCACCGCTATCTGTATTGAGTTGGGGTTAAATGTAAAACCTCGTCTAATCGTCTGACTTGTAGTAACCAAAGGTAAAGGAGTCATAGTAAGATCATCAAGTTGTGATTCTTCATATTCCGAAACTTTCCCTCGCCACATTCTAACCTTGGGCTTCTCAAGTAAAGTATATACTCCTAATATCTCATTGTAGAAAGGGTAGCGCCCGTCATCATAGGTGCCATTCACAGGAGTGAACTGCGATCCAGGAGTATAATAAAGATTATTTATGTAATTAAATGATGAAGAAATGGTTCCCGCAAACTCATGTTCCAATTGAATAGCCATTGGCGGAAATTTGGTTTCATCCTTTTTACCACCTCCTATAAAAAAGTCAATGATCCCCAAGGCCTCAGAAATGTAAGGGACATACTTTAAAAACTTGAAGTTGTCTGTTAAAAAACCGGCTATACCTGTAATCCCGGTCTTAATCTTGCCTTCATCGTTAGTTCCAGTAGCAGAATTATCAGCATCGGATTTGAAATCGCTGTATAACTTATATCCCTTTTTACCTGCGTCAATTAAACCTCCACCTTTTTTTACAGAGCCATAGAAACCAGACCAATTATCTGTACTTGGAGTTGCAGGGTCAGACTTCTCAGCCATAGTGATCGTCCCAGAGCTAGTCCCTGTCAATTGAATATTGGCTTGGTCGATTAAATTGACTCGGAATCGAAAATTGCTTATCGCATTTGGATCACCAACTGGTGGCTGGCAAGTACATGGGTCATAATTAACCGGAAAGTCCGCATAATGCCAAAGCTTTGAACCTGGCCCTCCATTTGTATATTCCTGAGTATTGGAAACAACAATACTGGGGTCAAAATATTTCAAAGGCTGTTGAATTTTCGAAATAGAAGCTAACAGTGCACTGTTGTATGCCCCTGTCATCGATAGCTCTACCTCTACAAGGTTTCCGGGATTTAATTGATCAATAGCCACGAAAACCCTAATTATGGATCTGTATTTATTATACAGAATAATAAACAATTGACCAGAAATTAAGCCCGATGGCAGGATGGTACCATTTCGGTCCTTCCCAATATCAAGATATAATAACTCCCAACCATCTTCAGGTAAATAATCTCCAGAACCTTGCAGATTGGTTACCCCCCCACTATTGGTATAATAGGGGTTCACCTGACTAGTAATTGCACCACCTGAAAAGTGGACATCATAAGTCCCGTCCCTCCAATCGAAGAAGCTGATGTTATTAGGATGCAAAGTGTTAACCGGTTGACCCGGATCAGTTGATATCCCGTTTGGCGGACAAGGCGGACCCTGCGCTCTTACAAAGGGATTCAAGAGAATTAGAAATAGAATTAGATATAAATATTTCATCTTTTAATATGTTTTTTGTCCTTTAAAGAAATCATTGACATAAGGATCATCAAGAACAGACCAGTAACAAGTATCCGTAGGTTGAGAAGCATAGGTCCCAAGATCCATATTTAGCTCATTGCTTTCGTCTACTACACCAAAGGCACTTAGGCCTTCACAACAGCCAATCTTAGTTCCTCTGGTATTTAAGTAAAAACTTCGATAACCGAAATACAGCCCACCACCGAAAGAAACATCTTCCAAATCGCATTGTGAAGTAATTCCCTTCACGCGATAATGTGGAAGGTTATGCATACCCTGTTGGATAGAAATCTCGATGAAACGAGGATTTATAGGATCGCTGTTAAGGTATCCGCTAAATCTTGAAAACACCAATGATTCCTCTCTTGGAACTACGCTTACAATCCTACTGTAACTTGCCGTATCTTTTTGATCAGGAAAGCAATGTTTATCTGATTGCTTGTAGGCTTTTAAGGTAACTTTAATTTGATTTCCTGCATGAATTGAACCAAATGCCAGGCGAACAACTTTGCCAGTGCGAACCGTAGTATCGTTACCAATCTGCCACTCATAATAATCAGCTTCATAAGTAGCCTCAAATTGAACAACCCCACCCGAAATCACGGTATCAGTCTGTACCTTTTTTGATTCAAAACCATCTGCACTAAGCTTTGGTAGCACAGCAAGTTGCTCATAGATATTAAAATGAGCATTGGCTTGGCTTATATCACAACAAGGCTCGTAGTTCCCACAGTCAATATCGCAAGGATTATCGCATTTACTGCAACTACTTAGATAGAAAAAAGCAGGGACTATTAAAACGAATACGCGGAATGGCCTTAAAATCGGTCCAATTAAAAACCTATTCTTAGACATTATTCAGCCGAGTCAGGATTTCTCTTCTCGAGTTCAATTATTCTAAGGGTAAGCTCCTCAATTTTCTCTAGTAGTATCTTGTTCATTTCTGCCACATCAATCCCATTTTCAACAACCTCCGCGGCACTAGGTACTCCTGGTAAATGTTTATGCTCTTTAATGTAGGATTCAAGCTCGGTAGTGGACATCAGTTCGTACCCCTCTTCAAAAACATAATCCGCCCAACCGTTTTGGTCAGCAATATCTACTTTCACCTTTTCAGCTCGAATTCCACCCTGAACATACATTCTTAATTCAGGGGAATCATTAGGGGTTTCCCAGTTTAGCATAGGCCCAACATGGACAGTCCCAGCATTTGATACAGTAAAAACTCTTCCATTATTTAAAGTCGAGCCAGGAGGGTTTTGACCAGTTCTAATTTCCAAGGCATAATCGTTATTATTGAACCCGTTATTTTCAATTAGAAGACCTTGAATTTGATTGGCTCCGGGGTCATTGGGATTAGCTAATTCACTTTTTATATGTAAAGCAGCAAGAGGGGTAGTAGTATTAATTCCTACTTTTTCATCGCTTAAAACCGTAAGTATTTTATTTACAGTACTTGGATTTGACCCATATCCAATAGAAAATGGCAGTGGTTCCGCTGTGTTCCAGTAGAGTAATGGCTCTACACTCTGACCCGAACTACTTATGTCAAATCCTAGTCTCAAGTAATCATTGTTAGTAGAGTACAATCCCATATTACTCTCTACAGATAACCTACTGAGAGCTGCAGCATTGAAACCAAAAATATCACCTAATGAGGTTTTACCAGTGACATCAATGTTCACGGTATTAATATTTGATGCAGTTTCAGTGCGCATTAAATTCCTAAACACATAAGGCGTTGAACAGGTTTCTGGGCCTGGTTCCGACTCCATACCTATGTTCCCCTGGAGAGTATTCCCCAGATTGGAATTTACTAGGATAGCTGGTTTGCAATTAACTTGATTCGGATCATCGCTAATATGGAGCCTTGCATTAGGGCTTGCTTGATTAATCCCAACATTACTGTTTGGAGATGAATTAGATGATGGTAACCAGATTTGAGCATTAACAAAAGCAGTACTTAACATTAATGCACCGATAGCAAAAGTGATTTTTTTCATGGTTTATTTTTTTGGATTACCTCAAAACTAAATGCTGCAACAATGTGTTACCGGATTATTAATATTATTGAAAGGATAATTTAACCTATGAAATCTACTTTGCTAAAACACATCCGATCTCGTCGGGAAGAGCTTGGATTTACCCAAGCTGATCTCGCATCGCTATTATGTCTTACTCCAGATGCCTATCGAAAAATCGAAAATGGGATTAACCCATTATCTATTTCTCGGCTGCTAAAAATCTGTGAACAACTGGACATAAGTTTAAAAAACTTCTTTATGAATACCGCCGAGGCCCACTCAAATAGAGATCTGCTCGAACTAGAAAATGATCGCTTAAAAAGTGAAATCAAAATCTTACAACAGGAGGTTTGGTTTCTTAGGGAGACCAATCATAAGCTTTTAGGGTCCATTAGCTTTACAAATCCAGTAACGGCGACTGTCCCGGAAGGGAACAATAATTAACGGTCATCTACTTATCTTCAATTGAAACCCTGGTTCCGAATTGCTTGGAACCTAAAAAACCTTATTCCAGCTTGTAGCAGAAAGGTCTGCATGCTAGAGGACGGCTTAGGGATTGTTTCAGTTTCACTTGGTTTCCCCTAGTGATTTGACACCAGGCTTCCTAAAACCCAGAAATCACTTGGCCCAGAAAACTAAAATCCTAACTCCTGGCTTTTCGCCAGGAAGTTGGGACGTTTGAGTGAGACTGAGATTACGCAGTGATCCCATGTAGAGGGTTTCAGATAAAATCCAAGACTCGCTTTGCTCTCATGACATCTTCTATTCCCGTCTCTCACTCAAACAAGTTTGGCACAGCCCAGAACAAAAAATCCCGAATCTTGCGATTCAGGATTTTATCTGCGGAGAGAGAGGGATTCGAACCCCCGGAGGTGTGACCCTCAATGGTTTTCAAGACCACCGCATTCGACCACTCTGCCATCTCTCCAAGTAAAAATCTGGATACTAGTTCCTGATTTTCGGGCTGCAAATGTAAAATATTTTTGAGGCTAGCAAACAACCTTTTGCTGCTTTTTCCGTCTATATTCGTAGATCAATCATTCTTGTTTTGACTATGCCGCGAATTCTCATCCTATTCTTGCTTCTTCCATTACTAAGCTCTGCCAAAACTACCAGCCTCTATATTTCTTTGAATGAATTCCTAGACGGTAACCGAGAAAACTATGTAGAGATCAATTTTGGAATGGCCAGTGGAAGCCTTGACTATGTGAAGAATGCTAATGGTACTTTTCAAGGAGGCCTAGAGGTAACAGCAGCTGTATATAAGGACACTAATATTGTTGCGGCAGATCGATTTCGAATTTTGAGCCCCGCCTACAAGGATACCAATGATCTTACCGAGTTACTCTACCATCAGCTCCGCTTTTCATTAAAAAAAGGGAAGTATCAGCTTAAACTGGATATTCAGGATATAAATGATACTGCGGAAACTTACAGCATTTCCAGACCCCTACAACTGACTATTAGTCAAGATTTTGCGGATCACTCGCAGGTCATCTATCTGGAAGACTTTAAGCCAGCTAGTGCAGCGACGGACGCGGCCTACCAGCGATCGGGCTTCAACCTTTATCCCATTATCACCTCTGGGACACCATATTTGCCTGAATCTGTGGGTCGACTGGCTTTTTATAACGAGCTCTATAATCTAGACAAGAAGATAGCCCCAGGCTCCGCTTTCATCCTTAAGTACTACCTTAAAGATGAATCTACCGGCAGGTCCCTAATGGATTTTGGTGGCTTTCAAAAAGCCAAGGCGGCAAGTGTCAACCCAATCCTGGGTCAGATAGATATCAGCAAACTTCCTACTGGTAATTTTCTTCTGGTTGTCGAAGCATTGGATGCCAAAGGTGAGACGATCATTCAACATGAGAATTTCTTTTACCGTCGCAACAATCAGGCTGAAGTACTGGCCGGATCTTATGAAAGTAAAGACATAACCGGTACCTGGGTAGACCTTCTGGGTAATCTGGACTCCATAGTACAGTTTGTGGATTATCTCTACCCCATTTCCACGGAAGGAGAACAACAAATGCAAGAAACTTTGCTGAAGGATGCGAATGAAGGCAATTTGAAAAAGTACTTCTATGCCTTCTGGCAAGAAAGAAAACCACTAGCCCCTCAGGAAGCCTGGAATGATTACCATCGTCAGGTTCGCATAACTAATAAGCTCTTCGCTTCAGGCCTAACCAAAGGCTACAAAAGTGATCGCGGAAGAGTATATCTAATGTATGGCCCACCAAGCCTGGAAGAACGTCGGGACATGGAGCCTAATATGCCTCCCTATATTCTTTGGCAGTATGACAATATCGCCACGGCCTATACGGTGCCTCAGAACAATCGACTCTTTGTGTTTGGCGAATTTGAGCCTTCGACCCGGATATATAAGTTGATCCATTCTACGGCGATTGGTGAAATAAGCAGTCCTGATTGGAAGCAGGAGCTTTTCTTTAGAGCCTATGGTGGACCAGGCACGATCGATCCAGGAAACAATCCTAATGAAAGGGAATTTGGTAGCCGTGCTAATCAAAACATCATAATGGGAACCGGAGCCGATCGGAGAAACCGCTAAATTTGCGGCATGATCGGATATTATCTGGCCCTGGCCTTTGGCCGGCTCCTATCCTACTTACCCTTTTTCATTCAATATCGTATCAGCGATTTTATGGCCTGGCTTATGTCGGATATCATAAACTACCGCAAGGAGGTTATTGATGGTAATCTCGAACGGTCCTTTCCAAGTAAAAGCCAGGCTGAAAGAGAGCAAATTCGCAAGAAGTTCTATCGAAACTTCAGTGATATTATTGTCGAGTCTTTTAAAAGTCTCAGTGTCTCCAGACGCACTATGCAAAAGCGCTTTGTGCTACGAAATCCTAAAGTTTTTCAAAAACTATATGATCAAAAAAAAGGCCTGATCATGGTGATGGGACACCATACCAATTTCGAATGGACCGCCATGAGTATTCCTCTGGTAGTGCCGCAAAACTGCTATGCTGTTTATCACCCTCTAAAAAATGTGCGCTTCAATCGCCTAATTGTCAAAATTCGGGAGCAGTTCGGATTGAAACTGTTTAAAATGGAGGACACCTACCCTTTCATGCTGAACAATCCAGACCCCGCCCCTCTCTATGTTTTCATGGCCGATCAAAGCCCGCACCGAGGAAAAATAAAATATCGCACTCAATTTTTAAATCAGGATACTCCGGTTCATTTGGGAGTGGAAAACCTTAGCAGAAAGTGCGACTTAGCCGTAGTATTTATCGACATCCACCGAGTAAAGCGCGGCTTTTACGAAATTGAAGGACACCTCTTATTTGAGGACACCACTAATCAGGAAAAGCATCAGGTAACAGATACTCACGTTAAGGCTCTGGAACGCTTAATTGAGTCTGACCCACCAAATTGGCTCTGGAGCCACAAACGCTGGAAATATGCCTAAGAACATTGCAGTCGCAGTTTTAAACTGGAACGGTCTGGATCTTCTCCAGCGATTTCTTCCAAAGCTTTGTGAAGACTCCGCCTCTCAGGCTAAGGTCTATCTGATCGATAATAACAGCACTGACGAAAGTATCACCTGGACCAAATCAGAATGTCGGGAAGTAGAGATCATTGCTCTGGACGAAAACCATGGATATGCAGGTGGTTATAATCGGGCGCTAGATCAAATTGAGGAAGAAATCGTGGTACTGGTTAATTCAGATATTGAGTCCACACCAAATTGGCTTGAACCCTTAGCAAAGCGCTTTGACGAGGAGCCCAATTTAGGAGCCTTACAGCCAAAAATTCTGGATTTAAAGGATCGAAAAAAGTTTGAATATGCCGGTGCCGCTGGCGGCTATATGGATGAACTAGGATATCCTTTTTGCAGAGGACGAATCTTTGAGAATCTCGAAGAGGATGAATCCCAATATGATAGTTATCGGGAATGCTTCTGGGCAACGGGTGCTTGCCTGGCGGTTCGCAGAGAGGCATTTCTCCAGGTAAACGGCCTATATGAAAGGCTTTTCGCCCATATGGAAGAAATCGACCTCTGCTGGAAAATGCAATTAAATGGATGGAAAGTAGCGGTGGAGCCTGCAAGTAGCGTTTACCATTTAGGAGGCGCAACACTGAAAACTGCTTCACCCCGGAAAACCTTTTTAAACTTTAGAAATAATCTAATCATCCTCTTCCTAAACCTGCCTTCCTTTGAAGGTTTCGGCAAGATTCTAGTTCGCTTGGTCTTAGATGGAATAGCAGGTTTGCGCTTTTTAAGTCAGGGGAAAATCAGTCATCTAATAGCAATTCTCAGAGCACATTTTGCTTTTTATGGCTTATTCAATGATCTATCCAGGGAAAGGTTAAAAAGGAATCAAAGAAGCTTTAAGGAAACTAAAGGAGTTTACCAGAAGAGTATCTTGATCGAGTATTTCCTTAAAGAGAACAAGAAATTTAGTGATCTTTCATCGGATTATCTTTCTTGAGCTTTTGGGCAAGAAAGAAAGCTAAAAAATGATAAGGCTAGAAAAAGACTGCGGCTAAACACAATTAATGCCCAGGTTTGCGTCCATAAATCCTTTCGTAGTGATCTTGATGAATAGCTAAAACAATACGGCGCTTCAGTTTCATAGTGGGTGTAAGCTCCCCCGAATCGACCGTCCAGGCATGATCACTAAGTTCAATCTTCTTCACTTGTTCCCATTTCCCGAAATTGTCATTAATCTCCTCAACATCTTCCATAATCCGATTTAGGATACGCTCATTTTGAACGATGTTCTTTTCTGAACCAAATTCAATATTCTTCCGATCACAATAGGATTTCAAGAACTCAAAATCAGGTTGAATGATCGCAGCGGGATGCTTCTCTCCTTCGCCAATAACCATTACTTGTTCCACGAAATGCGATTCTTTGAAACGGGTCTCCATCAACTGCGGTGCGATGTACTTTCCGCCACTGGTTTTAAAGATCTCCTTCTTACGGTCGGTGATTTTAAGAAACTCACCATCCACAAACTCACCAATATCACCAGTATGGAACCAGCCATCTTCTGTAAGAACTTCGGCGGTTGCTTCGGGCTTATTGTAATACCCCATCATCACATTCGGACCTTTACAAAGTATCTCGCCATCCTCGGCAATCTTAACCTCAACATTGGGAATAAGCTTTCCTACCGAACCAATGCGCTTTAAATCCTTAGTAGGACCATTTACTGATATCACCGGAGAAGTCTCGGTTAAACCATAGCCCTCCTGGATGTTTACTCCCGCAGCTGAAAAAATCCGAATTAAGCGTGGATTCAAAGCAGCCGAACCACTGGCTATTGCCTTCACTCGGCCTCCAAGCGCTTCCAACCATTTGCTGAAAATCAGCTTACGAGCAATCTTTAGTTGAAAGTTGTACCAGCCGCCTTTTCCTTCCAATTCATACTCTTCACCAAGCTCCAGGGCCCAGAAGAAAAGACGCTTCTTTATACCAGAGAGCTCTGATCCTTTGGCTACAATACGATCGTATATTTTCTCAAGAAGCCTTGGCACTGCCGTGAATATCGTAGGATGTACTTCTCGAATGTTATCTCCAATGGTCTCCATGCTTTCCGCATAGTAAATGGGAACGCATGCATAACAGTAGAGATAGATCAGCATCCGCTCATATACGTGGCATAACGGCAAAAAACTCAGGGCTAACTCATTATCCCCTTTAGTTGGAATTCTACCGTATGAATCCAAACTATTAGAAGCTACATTTTTATGAGAGAGCATTACGCCCTTGGGCCGACCCGTTGTTCCTGAAGTGTAAATCAGGGTGGCAAGATCCTCAGCCTGCACCGCATCCATACGAGATTCCACTTCAGCTTGATGCTCATCTCCTGCTCCTCTATCCAAAAAGCTTTGCCAATGAGGAGCTCCTTCTACAACATCGAAGGTGTATATCTCTTCTAAGCCTTCAACCTTATCCTTGATGTGAGCAATTTTCTCATAGAGTGCTTCATCCGAAACAAATACCAGCTTTACGCCCGCATCATTAAATATGTATTCGTAATCATCCTCACTAATGGTTGGATATACCGGCACATCAATACAACCGGCTTGTAAGGTTCCAATATCCAGAATGTTCCATTCCCAACGGTTAGTAGTGGAGGCTACCGCTACCTTATCACCTGGTTGTAAACCACTTGCAACTAAGGCCCTGCTAAACTGTTCACTGAGGTCTACATATTCCTGAGTGGATATTTTCTTCCATTTCCCATCAACTTTTGTAGCAAGAGAATCAGGTAATGGTTTGTTTTTCAATTGAAAACGCGGAAAATCAAACAGGCGCGTAGGGGTATCTCCTTTCATATGAACAGTACAAATCTTGTAAAGGCTAAATATAGCGGAAAAGCCTTAATTCTTTAGAATAGACTAATCCAGAATTAAGGTAATTGTTGACTTAGGCTTGCATTTTTTCACGAAATCGTTTTAAAGCCTCCAAAGGTTTTTCGGGAAAGGAATCAAACACGGCATTGGATCGTTCATAATGCCATTCTTCCAAATCTTTGGAGCGCTCCTTGCCATCAAAAAAAGCCCGGCGTTTTCGTTTTACCTCACGAAAAAATTGCTCTGTCCTATACCAGTAGTGCTTTACATGTCCAGGATCGAAAATTGAGCGAGTTTCATTCGGACGAAAACGGACTCCATCACTCCAGTAAAGTGGAGCTAAGGGGCTGTAATTCGGATAATGTGGGTTCTTGTTAAAAAAACGCGCTCCAGAACCGCTTCTCAATACTGATTTGACTAATCGGTGTTCCTCATGCCCATCTGGAAACCTACGATTCAGAGCCTCCAGCATCAATTCGTCCTTTTTCAAGTCCTCTTTATGAGCAGTGCCATAGACCAACCAGTTAAAGATCACTCCCGAGGCTTTAGGGGGCGCACTCCTTAATACGGATAGGAAGGGCTTTTGGCAGTAGAGAAACTCATCAGTATCCAAGAAGGCGACCCATTCAAATTGCTTTTGAGCTTTTGTCCAAATCTGCCTTTTGTGATGTTCCTCTCGGGTATAGAAATCAGGATGCGCAATACTGTTTTCAACTTCTAGCAATCCCGCTTCCTGATAAGGCAACAGTACAGATTGCCAATCATCCGTACTTTGATCATTGGTGAGATAGATATAATCAACACCATTAGCCAAATGATAATCAAGCCATTCCTTTAAAAAAGCCGCCTCATTTTGAAACATGGCATGAAGGGCTATTTTCCCGTTGCGAACTTTTGGCTTCAAAAGGAGGTCCAGACTGCACTGCAACTTACAGACTACATTTCTTATGAAATATGGAGCATTAAGCATTAGCGGGTATAAAGAATCTCGCCATTAATTGCTGTAGCGCTCACCTGAAGATCCCCGATTTCATTTACCGGAACAGAAGCTAAATCCCGATCAAAAACCACAAAATCGGCATAGTAACCCTCCTTTAATAATCCCTTTTTATCCTCTTCGAAACTTGCATAGGCGCCAGACCAGGTCATTCCTCTAATGGCTTCATCGAAGCTCAACGCTTCCTCCACTCGAAAACCGCCTGGCGGATATCCAGCAGCATCCTGGCGATACATCGCGGCTCTAAGTGTGTATAGGGGATTAATATCTTCCACCGGAAAATCAGTTCCAAGCGGTAAAACCATCCCCTCATCCAGAAACGATTTAGCCGAATAGGCATAACGAACTCGATCACCAATGCGATCTTCAGCCCAATACATATCCGAAGTAGCATGGGTAGGTTGAATGGATGGAATCGCTCCTAACTGTTTAAAACTGATAAGCTCAGTGGGATGAACTACCTGAGCATGCTCTATGCGCCAACGATGATCAGGATTATGCATATAACCAATCCCGAATACATAGCTGGCTAGTCTATTAGCTGAATCACCTATAGCGTGAACGGCCATCTGCCAGCCCTGATGGCTCAGTGAATCAGCCATCATATCGAAATAAGCGGTAGGCTTTAATTGTAAACCGTAGTTACCAGGATCATCACTGTACTCCTCCAGCATCAAAGCACCTCTTGAACCCAATGCTCCATCCAGGTAAAACTTTACGGTTTTCACCCTTAAACGGGGAGTTTCAATGGGATCTTGGTTGAAAAAATATGCTATCGACTCCTCATCATCCGAAACCATCAGATTCAAACGTATTTTCAGGGAGTCTTCTTCAATCAGATTTTTGATAATCTCAATCTCCCTTTTGTTTAAGCCCGCATCGGTTATGGAGGTAAGACCCGCCTTTACACAAAGTTGTTGCGCCTTAATTAATAGCCTACGCTCTTCAGCGACAGATAGCTCGGGTTCTTCGATAAGGTCTACGGCATTATCTATTAACAGACCGGTAGGCCAATCATTTGGGGCATAAACTGATCCGCCTTCAACCGGCACTATCAATTCCTTATAATCAAGACCTGCATATTCAAAGGCGGCATTATTTACCAATGCAGCATGTCCATCCACGCGATGAAGTAAGACCGGGGTATTGGGAAACATAGAATCCAATTCCTTTCGGGTAGGAAATTCTTTTACCGCCCAGTCATTTTGATCCCAACCTCGACCAATTATGAAATCACTCTTGTTCTGATCGGCAAAAGTCTGAACTCGCTCCAGACACTCCTGCCAACTCTTGGTGCCCACTAAATTAACCCGACCCAGACCCCTGGCGAAACCCACAAAATGGGCATGAGCATCATTAAAACCGGGATAGATATATTGTCCGTCAAAGCTTTTTTTAGAGGCCTCAGGATATCGCTCCTCTAACTCCGCCAAGCTACCTGTTGCAATTATCTTCCCTGCCTTAATAGCCATGGCTTCAGCTTTCTCACCTTCTTCAAGATATATCTCCTTGGCGGCGATAAGCATAACAGGCTCTGAGTCTGAAATAGAAGTTTTACAAGCGGCAAAAAAAAGAATGATGGAGCTAAGAATGCTGAAAAGGGAAAAAAACCGATGCATAGGGTTGATTTATGGCTAAAGATAATAAGGCATAAAAAAACCACCTCGAATATCTCCGAGGTGGTTTCAATATTGTTTAAGATTAGGACTTAGTCCTCTTCTTCTTTATGACCGATCATTTTGTAAGCCAACTTTGGAGACACTTGCTCTAAGCCAATTAGTGTTAACCAATACCCTACAAACAATCCTAGAAACAGCAACATGCTGAAACCCATCAGGAAAATGAATAAAAAGATGAAGAATCCTAATACTTGAGTAAACATCGTTGGTACTTTTGTGGCTGCTAAAATACAGCAAAAACCGATTTACCAAGCAGCAGAAATCATTTTTAATGAACCTTCGAAAATTCCTCACATTCAGCACGATAATTTGTGCATTGTTCTTCATTTATCTAGGGCACTTTGGAATGGATCACCCAATGTGGCAAAAGTTATTTCTTGCGGCACAGGAATCTTTAGGCAATGAGGGTACAGCAGAATTAAACTGGAGTCTTGGATTTAAGGTACTTGGATATCTACTCCTGGGTCTTCAAATCCTCCTGTATTTTTTCGGTAAAAATTGGAAGCTGCCCCTTTACCTCGGTACTTTTGCAGGATCATTAGTGCTAAGTATTTTAGTGAGCACCTGGCTATTAACAAATTAAATCTCAAATAGAATAAGATGGATTATCGTATTGAAAAGGACACCATGGGTGATGTTCAGGTTCCCGCAGACAAGTATTGGGGAGCGCAAACTGAGCGCAGTCGTAACAACTTTAAGATCGGCGCTCCTGCTAGTATGCCCATTGAGATTGTTCATGGATTTGCCTATTTAAAAAAGGCCGCCGCTCACGCAAATGCTCAGCTTGGTGTGTTAAGTGCAGAAAAGAGAGATTTAATTTCAAAAGTTTGCGATGAAATCCTGACTGGAGCTCTAAACGATCAATTCCCACTAGTGGTATGGCAAACCGGTTCCGGAACCCAAAGCAATATGAACGTGAATGAGGTGGTCGCTAATCGTGCTCATGTTATTGCTGGCAATAAGCTAGGAGAAGGAGAACGCCTAATACATCCCAATGATGATGTTAATAAGAGTCAGTCTTCTAACGACACCTTCCCCACCGGAATGCATATTGCGGCCTACAAAATGGTGGTAGAGACCACTATCCCGGGGGTAGAAAAGTTAAGGGATACTCTAGCGGCCAAGGCAGATGAGTTTCAGGGAGTCGTTAAAATTGGGCGTACCCACTTGATGGATGCTACTCCACTCACCTTAGGTCAGGAGTTCAGCGGATATGTTTCTCAGCTAAATCATGGCTTGAAGGCCTTAAACAATACTCTGGATCACTTGTCGGAAATCGCATTAGGCGGAACTGCGGTTGGAACCGGAATTAACACTCCCGAGGGCTACGCTGATTTGGTTGCTGAAAAAATCGCCAAATTCACTGGCTTGCCCTTCCGAAGTGCCGAAAACAAATTTGAAGCATTGGCAGCGCATGACGCTTTAGTTGAAACGCATGGAGCCTTGAAACAGCTTGCAGTTTCTCTAATGAAGATTGCCAATGACATTCGCTTACTAGCATCAGGACCACGCGCCGGAATTGGAGAAATTCTAATTCCCGCCAATGAGCCTGGTTCTTCAATAATGCCGGGAAAGGTTAATCCTACTCAGGCTGAGGCCATGACAATGGTTGCGGCTCGCGTTATGGGAAATGACACCACAGTTAGTGTAGGTGGTTCGAACGGTCATTATGAATTGAATGTCTTCAAGCCCGTAATGGCTCATGCCGTGCTTGAATCCGCACGTTTAATTGGAGATGCTTGCGTGAGCTTTAATGACCATTGCGCTGTTGGGATTGAACCTAACCATGAAGTGATTAAGAAACATTTAAATAACTCTCTGATGTTGGTTACTGCTTTGAATACCAAAATCGGGTATGAGAAGGCGGCGAAAATCGCTAAAACTGCTTATGAGAATGGAACTACCTTGAAGGAGGAGGCGGTGAACCTTGGTTTCCTTACGGGAGAGGAGTTTGATGCTTGGGTGAAGCCGGAGGAAATGGTGGGGAGTCTTAGGGCTTAGTTTTCTTTCTTTTTCTTCTTCTTTTCTTCAACGCAAAGAAGCAGAGGGCGCAAAGGGTCGCAAAGCTTGGGTTGCTTTCTGCTTACTTCAACGCAAAGGCGCTAAGAGCGCAGAGATACGCAAAGGGGGTAGTCTTTCTACCTTCTACTTTTTTCAACGCAAAGGCGCAAAGGGCGCAAAGGGTCGCAAAGCTTAGTATACTTTAAGCTTTCCTCTCTGTGAATCTTTGTGATCTCTGTGTCTCTGTGTTGAGGTAAAACGTATGTTGATTACCTAAACGCAAAGGCGCTAAGAGCGCAGAGATACGCAAAGGGGGTAGTCTTTCTACCTTCTACTTTTTACTTTCTTCTTTTTTCAACGCAAAGGCGCGAAGGACGCAGAGATACGCAAAGGGAGTAGTCTTTCTACATTCTACTTACTACTTTTTCCTCTATATTGAAGAAAACCTTACCCCCATTGCCTTACCGCCTCCTGCAACTCTGGATAAAACCTCTCGAATTGGTTTCGGAAAAAGTCTTCTTGTTGATACAACTGCAAACTAGCCTGAGCCATGCGATTCATATTCTGGGCTCGTCGCGACATCCCACTTAAACTCCGTTCCAATCCCTCCCTGTATTGATAATTCAATAACCAGTTACCCCTTTGCATGTAAGTAAAGGTATGTCTGGCGCGCTCCGGGATACTTAACCAGTTATTGTTGAAAGTGCTGTAAACTTCATCCGCAAATAAGGCCAGGTCCTTATCATGATACCTTGCAAAACTTTGTGCTAAGAAGTGATCCATTACAATGTCATTCACCACCCCGGAGTATTTCGCTTGCATCGGTCGCCAAACTTCCAGCATCTCCTTTACCAGTGGGTGACTATCGGTAAATTCATCAATAAAATGATGCAAGGCAATTCCCTTCTGGACTCCCTCACTGTAATCCTCATAAAGCTTACGCCTGGTAAAATCTGCAATAGCATTTCCAATCATGATCTCCTCTTCCCCATTGCTGAGGGCCAGATGTGCCAAAAAGTTCATTAGCCGAATTTATAAATCGCCAATCGAAAAGCTGAGGAAAATCAAAAAACATCAGCTCGGCTGTTTTAAATTTGCGAGGTGATTAAATCATTCCTCACCTTCTCATTGCTCATAGGTATGCTTTGGCAGGCATTTTTACCCCTGCCTCTGGTTTTAGACTATGCCTTTCGCTACGAGGAATATAAAGAACAACTTTGCGAGAATAAGGACAATCCTGAATCAAGCTGTCATGGTTCCTGCCAAATATCACGCATTTTACAAGGCGAAACAGAATCCGGCGATCAACCTAAACTGCCTGGGTTCAATTTCCCAAGCGATTGGTTGGCTCAAGTCCTCGATATCGAACTCTTGCTGGCATGCATGGCCATCGATTTAAGAACCGAAGAATTTGTTTCGTTCCCCAGGGGTTTCACTGAAAGGATGATTAAACCGCCCCAGATAATGCTCTGATTTCATCAAATCACAAGCATTAATCAATAATCATCATAATGAAAAAAAGAAGTTTATCAGGACTCCTGGTTCTGATGCTATTAAGTATACCAGCTCTGGCATGCGATGTTTGCTCCTGTGGGAGCATGGCCTTTGGGGCCGGAGATTGGTTTAATCAAGGGAGAAGCAGAATAAGTCTGGCTTACAATCTGCGGAGTTTTGAAGCCCCACTTAGCGTAGATCAGTTTCATCAGATCAATACTACCGGGATCTGGGCCTTTCAAAACAACTGGCAACTCAAGGTGGGTATGCCCTATATCATCGCAGAAAGAGAGTCGAATGAAACCTTGGAATCGCTCAAAATCAGTGGTATTGGTGATATTAGCCTAAGTCTCCAAAAACAGATCTGGAATCATCTTGATAATGAAAGTGAACACAAACTTTACCTCTCAGCTGGAGTTCAGATGCCTACCGGTGATTTCGTAGACCGACCCATTGAAAGCGTGTTTTCTCCAAACTTCCAGGCAGGAAGTGCAAGTTGGGACCTCTTACTAGGTCTTCAATACGAATTTGCCTGGAAAAAAATGCTTTTGGTATTTCAGTCTGCCCACCTCCAAAACACGACCAATCGCTTCGACTATCGCTTTGGCGATCAATGGACCAACTCCCTGAAGATTGCACGCAATATTAAACTCCAGGATAAAGTCGGCTCTCTATTATACCTAAACGTGGACCACGAATACTTGGGTCGCGATGTTAACAAACGAGGATACTATCAATTTGGAACCGGTGGAAGCGCATGGTTTAGCGGTGTAGGATATCAAGTAATCTGGACCAACTGGAGCTTAGGAGCTCAATTTCAGTTTCGGCCATTTCCGGCCAGTGGGCATTATCAGGCGCTGAATCAACTCAATGCAAATTTGACCTATTTCTTTTAGGATGAGGAAGATACTTTTATGGCTGGCTATGGTTCCATTTCTCATCGCTTGTGAGGAAGAATTTGGTGCAATGGAAGATAGGCAAGCACCGACAATCGAGATCATTATGCCAACTGAATTTGAAGCATTTGCTGGTGACACCTTGAAAATCAAGGTTCGGATCAGCGACAATGATCAGCTCCATGATTGGTATATCGGACTCAATAATCTAAGCACTATGAGCAAAGAAATTCATTGGTCCGAACATACCCATGCCCAAAGCATTGAACTGGACACGATGTACATACTAAATAGAGACCTTCCCTACAGCCATTTCCAACTTCAATTACAGGCGGAAGACCATGCGGGAAATTCTGAGGAAAAGAGAATCGCGATATTTATTAAAGAGAGATTTTGAGTTTAGAGAGCGATCACCTCAAACTCATAAGCCTCGGTAATAGGATTTATTAGAAGCTTCTTACAGGCTTCATCAACTTTGGCAGATGCTGTTTCGGCAGAATCGGCTTCAAGTTCTAAATGAATATGCTTTCCAATACGAACACCACTAATCTCGGGAAGGCCTATGTTTTTCATACTGTTACTAACTGCCTTTCCTTGAGGATCGAGTAAAGCCTTATGAGGCATGATGTTGATTTCCGCTTTAAACTTCATAGTGTATTTCTTAGGCCTTTTTATTCGGCTTATATAAGAGTGAAATTAGAAGGTACAAAGGTATAATAAAGGCTAATGACCGAAAACGGAAAATCGCAAAAAGCAAGACCACCAGCACGGCCAAAATAATTCTGGATCGATTAGCCCTCCAGGTAAAGTCCTTGATCTTAAATGACAATAAAGGAATTTCCGCCACTAAAAGAAGGGAACTCACAATACTTAAGGCTGTAAGCAGAAAAGGATGCAAAAGGATTTTCTCAGTGGTGCTATTATCCGTATAAAATGCCGAAAGGCATAGGGAATAAATCAAGATAGCATTCGCAGGGGTGGGTAAGCCAATAAAATGCTCCTCCTGACGGTCATCAATATTAAACTTCGCTAGTCTTAAAGCCGAGAAAATCGGCACCAATAAAGCCAAATAAGGTAGAAACTCTGGCAGAGGTTCACCGCTTCGCGCCGCCTCCTGAAAGGTTAAAAATAGGGCCAGGCCTGGAGCTAAGCCAAAGCTTATCATATCAGCAAGTGAGTCTAATTGCAATCCCAGTTCCGAATGCACTTTTAAGGCCCTTGCCACTAGCCCATCCAACAAATCAAAAATGAGTGAGGCTATTAAAAACCAGGGAATCAATTCCATACGTCCTTCGAACAGGGCAATTATGGCTAATACCCCACTGGTGAGATTTGCTAGCGTTAGAATATTTGGAAGATTCCTTTTTAACATAAGGGCAATATTAGCTAATCCCTAAAGTTATGAAGGAGGAAATTTATTTATTTGCCTGAAAGTTATCCCTTGCGAAAGACTCTACTTTTTCTAATTCTGCCCTTCATTAGCATGGCTCAAGCCCGAAAGTATTCCAATGCCTTTTTGGAAATTGGTGTGGATGCCCGTGCTATGGCAATGTCTAATGCAGTAATCGCCTCATCCAATGATGTAAATGCTACTTATTGGAATCCGGCGGGTTTAGCGCAGATACGCAACTCTTGGCAGGCAAGTGCGATGCATGCCGAGTACTTCGCCAGCATCGCTCAATACGACTATGCGGCTTACGCCCAGGCAATTGACGACTACAGTTCAGGGGGTTTAGCTTTTATCCGCTTTGGGGTAGATGACATTCTCAACACCACCGATCTGATTGATCAGGATGGCAACGTAGACTACGATCGAATTCGTAGATTCTCTGCGGCCGATTATGCCCTAATAGGATCCTATGCTAGACTCTCACGCAAAGTGAAAGGCCTCTCCTATGGTGGAAGTTTTAAACTGGTCTATCGCCAGATTGGTGAATTTGCTAATTCTGTAGGATTTGGCTTCGATGCCGGAGTGCAGTATAGAACTGCTAAATGGCAGTTTGGGGCTACGCTTAGAGATGTTACAACCACTGTTAATGCCTGGACCATTCACGAAGATGAGTTCGGCGATATCTTCGATCTTACACCTAATGAGCTACCATCCGAAAATCTTGAACTAACCATTCCCCGACTACTTTTAGGTGTTGGTCGCAGCTTTAAGCTAAACGAGAAGTATAATCTTCATACTGAAATGAGCGCCGACCTAACTTTTGGAGGAGAGCAAAATGTATTGTTAGGATCAGATTTGGTGAACTTTAATCCCAATTTCGGAGTAGAGTTAGGATATCGAAATTTCATATTCTTAAGAGGTGGAGTGGGAAATGTGAAGAAGCTCCGTGAGTTTAATGGAGATGAATACTTCAGTGTTCAACCCAATTTGGGGATAGGTTTCGCGTATCGAGGCATCCACCTCGACTATGCTTTAAGCGATATTGGTAGCACATCAGGTACGCTTTATTCCAATATCTTCTCTCTTCGTTTTAACTTTGAGACCTTTAAAAGGTCTTAATGCTGCAGAAATACCTCCTCTACACTTTCCTGGCTTCGCTTTTCTTTTATCTCGGTAATGTCATTCCCGGAGGAGCTTTTATTCACGTCTTAGGCTGGGCTTGTCTTTTAATTCATCAGGAGGAAGAAAAATCCTGGTTTCATAATTTTCGCATCGGGCTAATTGCATTATTCGCCTCCTCCTTAGGTGCAGCGGACAGTTGGGCCATAACCAATATAATTGCCTGGACCCTTTTCATTTCTGCTAAAAAACTCTGGGGCGCTCAAAGGGCATATATCGCCTTCTTATTTTTACTCTTAAGCGCAGAAGCCATTGCCTTTTACACACCAGTTGTTTTGGATTTTGTTTTCATTAACAGCTTAAGCTTGTATCAAGTTGAATTTTGGGCACCCTGGCTCAATCTTGCCGGCTTCTTAGGTGCCAGTTTGCACATCTTAATTATGGCCCTATTTGTAGCCTTTGCTATTATCCAACTTAGGGAGAACGGACATTTTCCCTGGCCCTTTACCATCCTCAGTTTAGGCATGTTGCTATTTCCAATTATTTGGTGCCTTGCGGCTGGTAGGGTCCCAGCCTTAATCCCTCCGAGCGATCCAAATTTTGTATTAGCCGGAATTGATAAGTTCACCGCACGCCTTAGTTTCTTCCTGGCATTTTTCCTCTTGCTGTTTGCCCTTGTCCGCCGACTTTTACCTAAACAGAATGCAGATGATCGATTTACGTAGCGATACTTTTACCAAGCCACTTCCCGGCATGCTCAAGGCAATGTGGGCTGCAGAAGTAGGCGACGACGTTTTTAGAGAAGACCCTAGCATTAATGCCTTAGAGGTAAAAGCAGCAGAAATGTTTGGAATGGAAGCGGCTGTCTTTTGCCCTTCCGGCACCATGACGAACCAAGTTGCTATTAAGACCCATACCGTACCTGGTCAGGAGGTAATCTGCCATGAGTATTCACATGTCTACAATTACGAAGGTGGAGGGATCGCTTTTAACAGTTCATGTCAGGTTCGCCCCCTTAGTGGACCAAATGGTAAGCTGGAAGCTGATATTGTAGCTGCAGCTCTGCAAAATCCTTTAGATCACCATGCAGCTACCAGTCGTTTGGTAGTCCTGGAAAATACCACCAACAAAGGAGGTGGGGCCTGCTATGATTTATCTGAAATAGATGCTATAAAAGCGATTACCGATGCAAAAGGACTGGCCTTGCATTTAGATGGGGCTAGGGTTTGGAATGCCCTCGTCGCTAAAAAGCAAAGACCGGAAGACTTTGGAAAACGCTTTGATTCTATTTCAGTATGCTTAAGTAAGGGCTTGGGCTGCCCGGTTGGATCACTACTGCTCGGTTCAAAAGACTTTATCCATCAGGCACGTTTCATTCGCAAAAAGCTTGGTGGCGCCATGCGACAGGCTGGCTATCTAGCCGCTGCTGGGATTTATGCGCTCGATCATCATATTGACCGTTTAGCTGAGGATCACGAGAAGGCGCAAACCTTGGCCAATGCCTTAACCGATTCAGGTTGGGTGAAACCTATTGAAACCGTGGAGACTAACATCCTCATTTTTAACCTGAAAGAAGACCGAAGTATCGATCAATTTAATTCGCACCTCCAAAAAGCCGGCATCGCTCACATAGATATGGGCCAGGGCAAACAACGTTTCGTTACACATCACGATGTAAGCTTTGAGCAGGTGCAAGAGGTTTGTGAGTTGTTGGGTAAGATTTAATTCTGCCTTTTTATGAATTGGCATTAAACCTTTAAAAAGGAAGCCAATCAATTTAAGTAGAATCAAACCTCATGAAGTACCTAACTTACCTTGCAGCGGGGCTATTCCTAGTTCTCGCCTGTAGTGACGATGATGATGCCAATTCCAATTGTGAATCCTCTATAAACCTCGATACGAGTCGTGGCGCTTGTAATCAAACGCTCGCTTTTAATTCTAGCTACAGCATTAGCTCGGATGGAGCTAATTGGACGATCACCGCTAATAGTATTCCCGATCATCAGGTTGGACTATTTGGTTCTGGACAAGGATCTCTCAATCCCAATGCTATTTCTCCTCAAAACGAAAGTTATACAATTACTCAGAACCCACAGCTCACGGGCAACCTTACCCCTTGTTTAGGCAGTAATGGTCCCGAGTATCGCTTTGGCATTTTATTTAACGGGGTTGAACTGGATCCAATCGCAGCGGAACCCTGGCCTCACGAAGGCTTTTTTTCACCTAATGTCAATTGGGAATGGAATCTTGAAGCGCTAAACGTTTCTATTGGTCTCGATTGCAATAATGCTCATGTGCAACCTACAGGACAATACCACTATCATGGTAAACCAAGCTTATACCTTGATCAACTGAATTTGGATCCTACCAAAATGACAATGATCGGCCTGGCGGCTGATGGCTTTCCGATTTATTATAAATATGCCTATTCAGAAGCTACGGATAGTACCTCAACCGTAATCCCGATGGCTTCAAGCTATCAGCTTAAAACCGGAGATCGTCCGGGAGATGGAAATAGCGCACCCTGTGGGACCTATACCGGTGTGTATAGCAATGATTACGAATATGTTGCTAACTTAGGTACCCTGGATGAGGCGAACGGACGGTTTGGAGTTACACCTGATTATCCCGATGGTATTTACTATTATGTGCTCACGGATGAATTCCCTTCAGTTCCGCGCTATCTGAAAGGCACACCTTCCAATAGCTTTGGATTTTAATGAAAGTATTCATCATATTCCTTTTCTCGATGAGCCTGGTTCCGGTTATGGCACATGACCCGGACCAGGCTTTTTTCAATTTTGATTTTAAGGCTGATGAAATCCTGGTCGAAATCGAAGTGCCCTGGACCTTTCGCAAAGCCTTAAACCAAGCTTACCCAGCCCTTATGAATCAGGGCAGCGAAGATTCTATTGCCTTGGCTGCGGAACTCTATCTGAAAAAGCATTTCATTTTAAGAGATGAAAATCAAAAAGCGTTGATTTTAATTGATTGGCAGGAGCAAAATGTAAAAGGACATGGACATCAGGGCAATTTTCTCTTACGCTTCCCTAAAGCAGGCTTAAGCACGGTTGAGAATACAGTTATGATGGATCTTTATGAAACTCAGATAAATCACCACCATATCTTGCAGTCTGACCATCAATTTACGACCACATTGAACGCCTCTATTTATGAGATCAATATGGAAGGGCTAAGTGCTGCAAATAGCCATCTATTTCTATACGGAGCGGTGGGCCTCTTTATCATCGCCTCCCTTATGATGATTCGAAGATGGGTAACTCAGGTCACAGATAATCAGCAGGAAAGCTAACTTTTGTCATTTTTTTTATTCATCACTTATGGGACCTTTAACCTGTTATTGAAGCCCATTAAAGATGAAAGATATAGTAATATTAGGTGCAGGTACTGCTGGCACCTTAATGAGTAATCACCTTGCTCAAAGGTTGGATAAAGATTGGCGGATCCGAATAGTGGACCAACGTAAGATTCATCATTATCAGCCAGGTTATCTGTTTATTCCCTTCGGTATTTATAAGGAGGAGGACATCATTAAACCCATCGAGAAGTTCATTCCAGAAAGGGTAGAACTCTTCCAACAAAGCATACTCAAAGTGGATCATGAGCATGATCGCGTTTATCTGGAAGATGGTAAGGCCTTAGAATATGATCTATTGATCGTTGCCACAGGAACCGATATTGCACCCGATGAGATCGATGGTATGCTAGGCGATCATTGGCAGAAATCCGTTTTTGACTTCTACACCTTGGACGGGGCGGTTAAACTAAACCGCGCTCTCGAAAACTGGACCGGCGGTCATCTGGTAGTGCATATCGCTGAGATGCCCATTAAGTGTCCTGTTGCACCCCTTGAATTTGCCTTCCTTGCCGATGCTTACTTCGAGCAAAAGGGAATGCGCGATAAGGTCAAAATCAGTTTTGTAACTCCCATGGATGGAGCCTTTACAAAGCCCTACGCAAGTGCTCACTTGGGTCATCTTCTTGATCAAAAAGGAATAGAGGTGGTCCCCAACTTCAACATCATGAGCCTTGATGGCGAAAACAAGGTAATGATGGATTATGAAGGAAAAGAAGTTAGCTATGATCTTCTGGTTACGGTTCCTACCAATAAGGGGGCGGATTATGTTGAGCGAAGCGGTTTCGGAGATGAGCTCAATTTCATCCCCACCGACAAAGCTACCCTACAGAGTAAGGTGAAAGACAACATCTTTGTTATTGGTGATGCCACAAATGTACCTGCCTCTAAGGCTGGATCTGTAGCGCATTTTGAAGGCGAAATCCTGTTGGAGAATGTACTGCGCTACATTAAGGGGAAAGAACTGCTGAGCGAGTACGACGGTCATGCCAACTGCTTTGTTGAAACCGGACATGGTAAAGCCCTATTGATCGATTTCAACTACACTCATCAACCAGTGAGTGGAACTTTCCCTATTCCTGGAGTTGGACCTTTAAACCTCATGAAAGAAAGCCGTATGAACCACATGGGGAAAATGGCCTTCAAATGGATTTATTGGAATATGCTGATCACCGGCAAGCATATCCCATTCGTTAGTGCTAAAATGCAAATGGCCGGAAAGAATTTTGAAGAAGTAAGTGTATAAAAACAAGAAACCATGGAAACCACAATTGCCGGGCAATCTGTTGCCCTAAATGAGGAAGGATACCTCACCGATTTAAACCAATGGACCAAGGAAGTAGCCAGTCACATTGCTCTGGAAGAAGGAATAAACCTGAACGATGAGCATTGGCCAGTTATTGAATTCCTACAAGATCAATACCGTAACGAAATTCCCCTAACGATTCGAAAAGTAGGAAAAAGCGGAATCGTGAATATCAAGGAGTTTTACGCACTATTTCCTGGCGGTCCCTTAAAAAAAGCCAGTCGTATTGCGGGAATACCCAAACCGGCTAGCTGTATATAACCTAAACTTACAATCATGGAAACAGAAACAATGAACCAAATGGTGGCACCTAAGAAGGACCACAAGGTTAAAAAAATGATGCTCATCCTTTCTAAAGCTACCATTGACAATGTGTACGCTTGTTTTATCCTGGCCAATGGAGCGAGGATGGAAGGAATTGAAGCAGAGATCTTCTTTACCTTCTTCGGACTGGAAGCAATCCAAAAGAAGAAGTTAGAACACTTGCATGTTGCTACAGTAGGTAATCCGGCAATGCATATCCCAACGATGCTTGGAGGTTTGCCTGGTATGGAGGCCTTTGCAACCAGCATGATGAAAAAAGAAATGGAGAAATTGGACATTCCTCCGGTAGGCGAGTTCATAGAAATCCTGGAAGCTTCAGGAGCCAAATTATGGGCTTGTAAACTTGCGATGGACATGTTCCACCTTGACCGCAAAGATCTCGTAGATGAGATTGAAGATGTGATCACCGTTGGTGATTTCTATCAAAGAGCGGAAGGCGAAAACACACATGTATTGTTCATCTGAGCAAATTGTGGGTTTCAGGGAAAGGTTTCGGCGCTGTCGGAACCTTTCTTTTTTAGCGCAATCTCTACCTTAGTGGCATGAAAAGAAGCCTCCTCCTTATCCTATTTCTAAGCTCCTATTTTTATCTCAATGCCCAAGAGGCTCAGAAGTTGGAATACAAGCTGGTAGAGTTTAAATCCTTGGTAGATGAATTTCTAACCGATAAGTTTTTATGGGAATCAGGAGAATATGGCTTTTTAGGAATCTCCGCTTACTCCAAACAGAAGAAGCATTTAAGACTATCCATACGTTTTAAACAAGAGGGAACATGGGGAGAATGGCAATTGATGCATGAGGATCATAATGCGGAGGAAATTGAAGATCGTCAAGCCTTCGTTATAGATCCCATCTTCGTCAAAATAGAAGCCTGGCAAGTAAGAAGTGATCAATCCCCAGATGAAGAAATAGTGCTGCGCTTCTTCATTGCGCCAAAGACGCAATCCGAACCACCCAAAAACCTGAATCATAAAACCAATAGTACTTGCAATTGTCCTCGACCTCCAATTTGTGATCGATCCTGCTGGTGCCCCAGTGGAAATTGCCCTCCACCCGGCGCTTATGTGCCCAATGTGCCTACCCACCTGATCGTCCATCATTCCGCAGGGTTTAGCAATTACAATGATTACAACTATGTAGTAGCCTACTATTGGGATTTACACGTAAACACCAATGGTTGGAGTGATATTGGCTACAATTGGCTAATCGATCCCAATGGAGTGGTATATGAAGGAAGAGGCAGCGGAGTAATTGGTGCACACTTTTCTTGCCTGAATACCGGAACAACCGGACTTTGCCTCATCGGTAACTATGACAATTTTAGCGTTCCTAATCCTGGATTACAATCGCTTGCTGAATTGCTCCTATATGAATCCTGCCTCAATGGTATTAATCCGGGAGATAGCAGTTTGCACCAGAGCTCACAGCTTACTTTAAGACATGTTTCCGGGCATCGCGATGCTAATTCTGCTACTGTCGGCTGCCCCTCTGGCACCGCTTGCCCTGGCCATAATCTTTATACAAAGTTGGATTCACTAGGCCTAAGCCTTAGTCAAAATGCCTGTTTATTAGGAGCGGAAGAACTTGCAATAAATGAAACAAAATTCTATCCTAACCCTACTAATTCGATTATTCAGTGGGAAGGACATATCGAAGCTTTGCGCCTTTTCAATTCTGAAGGAAGAGAAATAAGTATAAATACGCCAAGCTCAAAAAGTCTTGATTTAGGGCATTTATCTCCCGGGGTGTATCAATTGTATTACCTGCAGGACGATCTTTGGCAGGTTCAAAAAATCATTCTTCAATGAGAATCACTTTTATTCTTCTCCTTTTAGCACTTCGCCTGCAGGCTCAAGATTTAAAGGCCTATCAACTCTATGATAAAAACGGGGAGGAAATCACCTTCCAGGAAATGAATGAGCAACTGCTGGAAGCAGATATCATCCTTTTCGGTGAATTACATAATAATCCCATTTGCCACTGGTTGCAAATTGAACTTACGCAATCGCAATACGGTGCGGATTCCAACCTTGTGTTAGGAGCAGAAATGTTTGAAGCGGATAATCAGGAGGCTCTAGATCTCTATCTAAGAGACAGCATTGATGAAAAAGGACTGGACAGCCTTGCGCGCCTTTGGCCAAACTATGATACTGATTACAAAGGTTTGGTTGATTTCGCCAAAGCAAATGAACTTCCCTTTATCGCTACGAATGTCCCCCGAAGGTTTGCAAGTCAGGTATATAAAAAAGGTGTGGAAAGCCTGGATAGCTTAGATGAAGAAACCAAAGCCTGGATGGCTCCATTACCTTTTCCCTATGATCCCGAACTACCGGGATATAAGGCAATGCTAGAAATGATGGGCGGTCATGGTGGGGAAAACTTTCCCAAAGCCCAAGCCATTAAAGATGCCACCATGGCGCATTTCATTCTGGAAAATTTAAGTCCAGGAAGCCGCTTTATCCATTATAATGGAGATTATCATTCTAAGGACTTCGAAGGGATTAGTTGGTACTTAAATGAATATCGTAAGGAACTAAACATTAAAACTATTAGTACCCAATTACAGGATCAGGTACGGCCCTTAGATAGCGCGAGCACGGGGCATGCCGATTACACTTTGGTGATTGATGCACAAATGACTAATAGCTACTAATTGTAACCCAGTTCGGCAATCGCTTCCTCTATTAAATCACGCTCATAGCCATTCCTTAATAGATAGGCCCTTAACTTTTGTCTCCTTTGGAAATGATTTGGTGCCTTTGTAAGCGGCCAACGTTTTTCCGTACATGCAGAAGGTTGGCATAGTATTTATCAGGGTCGATTTCTTCAAAGGCCTTGCGCAAAACATATTCGCTTAATGAATGCGGATATAAAGCCTGTTTGATTTTTATCCTGCCCCATCGCTTTATACTGTATTTGCCACGAACGAAAGCACGAGCAAAACGCTCTTCATCTAAATAGCGCTCCTGAATTAACTCAGTAAGCAATTCATCAGTGATTTCTGGAAGCAATCCGTAGCTCAAAAGCTTTTCCCGAACTTCTTTCTGACTACGCTCCCGATATAGACAATAAGCCCGAATCTTTTCCCGGGCTTCATTTAAATCATAGATTTTACCACTTTGGGAAGGCATTAAGCTTGTGATTCATCCTCGATTCGCAGGATGGTTCTAAAAGCCACAAACTTGTTTCGATAACGGGCACTATGTTCGGCTTGTAAACGAGGGGCGTGCTCTTTCTGGTAAACATCCAGAACTTCTAATTCCTTAAAACGGTATTGAATGGAATAGGTGATACCCTGCTCCTCTTCAACTAAAACCTGACATATGCGATTATCTAAAAACAAACCCGTAGCTAAAACATCCGGAATATGCACCTCCTTCATCCACTGCAACCATTCATCATGAACGGATTCATCAATATTTACGGTTACATTATAGATGTACATACTTAGTTTATTTGATCTCCGCGTAATCTTCTAAAAGCCTTCCGGGCGTCGCTGGCAAAAAAGCTATCCACATGCACGGTAAACAGCAGCTCGTATGCCTTCATGGCTGCATCGGTATCCCCCAGCACTTCTTCTGCTTGCGCGATTCGATACAAAGCATCATCAGCCAAAATATCGTCTCCATGCTGATCTACAATCCTCTGCCAGTAGGCAATCGCTCCACTTAAATCCTTCTGCCGCTTTTTAATATCCCCACGCATCAATAAGCTTTCATCCGCTACAGGATGATCCGCATAGGCTACATCTAAAAGCTCCAAAACACTTAGAGCACTATCATACATTTCCCGATAAAAATAGAGATCGGCTTTGGCATAGGCCTCAAGAGCATCAGTGGTAGAATCCAAAGCCATGTTATCCGTAATCAACAAGGAATACTGCATCGCATCATTAGCGATTAACTTAGAAGTAGATTCTTTTAATACCGAAAAGATACCTTGTGCCCAATCGAAATCACCAACGTAATACGCCGCCTTGGCACGCTTGAATTTCGCCTGCTGCCCAATTACAGATTGATCCAGGGCCTTCTCTGCACGACGATAGTACAATATTGCGTCCCATCTTCTGCCCGTAAAAAGCAGAAGGTCGGCATAGGCAACCTGGGCAATTGCCTCCTCCTCCGGCCCTATCCAGGCCTTTCCGAATAAGGACAATAATAAAGTCTCGGCACTATCTACCTTCCCTAATCGATAGGCATAAATCTCACTTAAGGGTAAAGTAAGATTTGCCTGGTAGGGGTCGCCTCGAAACTCTTCCTCAAAAGTCTCTAAATCTGAAGCTAAAAGCTGCCACTGTGAAAGTTCCGCATTCGATTCTTCCAAATCCTGTTTACGAGCATCTAGCCAGCCTATTACCGATACCTGATAATATGGACTGTCCTTGCCTTTCTTCCTTTCGTAATCATAAATCCGGGCAGCGAGAGCATAGTCTTTACTATTTAAGGAAAGTCTCGCCAGGTTACCCATCTCCCCTCCCTGCAAGGCACCCTGCCTGTCCAAAGCTCTTAATTGGGTAAAGGCATTTCGAAAATTTCCTTCCTGACTGAAAATGTGAATTAGCAGCTCATTAAAACGCTTAGGCGCGCCATTTTGAATTCGACTTACAATCTCTGCTTTGAGCAGTTCCAGGTTCTCATCCTTAACCCCTGGCTCAATTGATCTTGATAAAAAAGCCTTAACCGTGGCAAGGTATCCTGGCGTGCGCTCCACCATTTGCAAATACATAAGATGCATATCTGGAATCCTGCCTAGCTCGCCATAGACCATGGCCATTTGATAATCTAAATTCAGGTTGGGATTGCGCTTAATTGCTCTCTCATAAACCATCAGGGCTTGCTCTGGATAACCCTGATCACTAAAGGCCTTTCCGTAGGCATAAGCTTGACCGGCACTGCGGTCGATCTCTTCCAATACATATTGAAAGACCTTATCCGCATCCTTCTGATCCTCATCTTTAAGATGAAGAAAGTATTCATCCACTTTAAATACCGCCCTTCGCGCCGGAATACGGTTCGCCCAATCTCTGCTCATTCGGATGGCAGCCCGATAATCCTCAAGCTCCAGATAACATTGAAAGAGTAATTCGTAAACCTCTGGGTTTACACTTTGATCTTTTAAAGCATCGAGCTTGTCGATGACTTTCTCATATTGCTGCTCTTGAAAGTATTGACGTGCCAGAGCTAAATCCCCTTTGGCTTCAGAGATTTCCAGACCTTGCGCATATAAGCTGATGCTTCCGGCAAGAAATGCCGTTATCCAAATAAATACTTTCAATCTAAATCTTACTAATCCAAACTATCGCTTTTAGCGACGAATTCCAAGTAGCGGCTTTGAGCAGTGTCCCAAATACCCAGGGACCTTTGAGCAGGCCCGATACGTTTACCAATTAAAAGAGAAATATCCTGAACCGCCTGATTCTCTACCTCAAGGTACTCCTTCGCTTTAGTACTATCGAGCATCTCATCCTTTAAGCTCTTGCGTAAACTGAGCAACTGCTTCTCGGAATACTGCAAATTCTTGCGGATTTTAGATTCGTCCTTTAAATACTTCTTGTAATGGCGATGAACAAATTCAATATCGGCCATAGTTTTAGTCCAATACTCTCTGCTATCCTGTTGGGCAAGCGGTCCCACCATTAGCTTATGGATAGAGTCGACCGTAGCAAAATCTGTTTTTATTTGGGTAGAGTCCGCTCCATCAAAAACTGCCTGCAGACTATCTCTCAAAGTAATTAAATCATCTACCTCATCAATTTCATTTTGATAGGTCAAATTACTTTGCTCACAGGCCATAAAAAGAGCGCAAATAGAAAAGCAAGCAATCAGTTTCTTCATACTCCTAGATTTTATCAAAGCCAGTAAAGGAACGCAAGGCCTCCGGAATTCTTATACCATCTTCCTGTTGGTGATTTTCAAGAAGAGCCGCTACTATACGCGGTAGAGCCAGAGCACTACCATTCAAACTATGTAATAAATGGGTCTTCTTATCCTCACCTCGATAACGAATTTTCATTCGATTGGTTTGGAAGGTTTTAAAGTTAGATACAGAGCTCACCTCTAACCATCGTTCCTGCGCCGCACTCCACACCTCAAAATCATAAGTGATAGCAGAAGTAAAACCAAGATCACCGCCACATAAGCGTAAAATGCGATAAGGCAATTCTAGTTTTTGCAGTAGGCCAGCCACATGATCAACCATAGAATCTAACATGGCCATTGATTCTTCGGGCTTACACAAGCAAACTACCTCAACCTTATCAAACTGGTGTAAGCGGTTTAGTCCCCGAACGTCCTTTCCATAAGAACCTGCTTCACGTCTGAAACACGCGGAGTAGGCAGTCGCTTTAACCGGTAGATCCTGATCATTAAGAATATCATTTCGGAAGATGTTGGTAATAGGAACTTCCGCCGTTGGGATGGCATACAAATTATCCTCAGTGATGTGATACATCTGGCCTTCCTTATCCGGCAATTGACCCGTTCCAAAACCTGAGTCTTCATTTACCATCAAAGGAGGTTGATACTCTTCAAAACCAGCCTTTATGTTTTCCTCGAGGAAGAAGTTAATCAAGGCCCTTTGTAGTCGAGCGCCTTTACCCTGGTAAACGGGAAATCCCGCTCCGGTAATCTTTACTCCTAAATCGAATCGAATCAGTTTTAGTTCTTCGGCAAGCTCCCAATGAGGCTTGGCCCCTTCTGGCAGGCTGTTTATCTCACCAACACGACGCACTTCTTCATTATCAGCCTCACTGGTTCCAGCCGGCACGCTGTCTATCGGAACATTAGGAAGGGCCACTAAATCCTGATCCAGGCTGCTCTTTAGTTGCTCCTGTTCTTGTTGTAACTCCTTAATGCGTTGTTTTAGCTCGGCCGTGCGAGCTTTTGCCGCATCAGCCTCTTCTCTTTTACCTTCTTTAAACAGGCTACCTATCTCTTTAGAGATGCGATTGCTTTCCGCCAGGGCCTGATCCAGTTCGTTCTGGTTCTGCCTTCTCAACTCATCCAATTTAAGGATGTCCTTAATGTTCTGGTCGGCATCTAATCCGCGCTTTTTCAAACCTTGAATTGCCTCTTCGGCATTATCGCGGAGATAAGTGATTTCGAGCATGCTTATGAATTTGTGGCGAATTTACAATAGAGCGTAAACAAGACCGCCGAGGTGAATGACTTTGATAGTGATTAAAACAAAAATCCCTCGCTGCATCAGCAACGAGGGACCCTAATATTTGATACAATCTGCTTAAGCCTGAGGCTCTACAGATACGTATGAACGATTGTTCTTCTTTTTCTGGAATTTCACCGTACCGTCGATAAGGGCAAACAAAGTATGATCCTTACCCATACCCACGTTAGAACCTGCGTAATGCTGGGTACCACGTTGACGTACAATGATATTACCGGCGATAGCTGGTTGCCCGCCGAAAATCTTTACTCCTAGACGCTTACTTTCTGATTCGCGTCCATTCTTGGAACTACCTACTCCTTTTTTGTGAGCCATGTCTTCTTAATTTTAATTCTGGGAAGCGGACTATCCGATTCCGGTAATTTCAATTTGAGAAACATATTGACGGTGACCGTTCATCTTCTGATGACCTTTCCGACGCTTCTTCTTAAACACTAGTACCTTATCAGCTTTGAGGTGCTGAATAACCTTGGCATTAACAGTGATGCCGTCTATAACCGGGGCGCCAACTTCTACTTTACCGTCATTATCGGTAAGCATAACCTTGTCAAATGCAAGCTCTGCTCCTTCTTCCGCGTCTAGACGATTAACGTAGATACGTTGATCTTTCTGTACTTTGTACTGGTGCCCTGCTATCTCTACAATGGCGTACATATAATTGTCTTTTTAAGGGCTGCAAATTTAAGACAAATATTCAAGCCGCTAAATATCAGCTACAAAAAAAATCAACGATTAGTTTAAAGCTTAAATCGGCATGGAAAGACAAAGCTCTAAAATAATGTTAAGGAAGGGTGGATATAAGGCTTTTAATGGCATCTAATAGACATTAAGCTCAACAAAAAGTGTTAAAATTGCCAACCGCTTCGGCGGATTGTCTTTATTAAAATCGAAAACAAAATGAAGAAAAAACTATTCGGGTTCATTCTTCTCCTTGCTTTCGGCTCGGTGCAAGCCCAGACCGATATCAAGTTTGAAGAGTATAAATTACCCAACGGATTGCACGTTATTCTACATGAAGACCACAGCACCCCCATTGTGGCGGTAAGTGTGCTTTATCATGTGGGAAGTAAAAATGAAAAAGAAGGTCGCTCCGGTTTCGCTCACTTCTTTGAGCACTTAATGTTTGAAGGATCTCCTAACATTGAAAGAGGCGAATACATGAAGATCGTTCAAGCCAATGGAGGTGCTCTTAATGCTAACACCTCTTTTGATCGCACCTATTACTATGAGATTTTACCCTCCAACCAGTTAGAATTGGGTTTGTGGCTAGAGAGTGAGCGTATGCTTCAAGCCACTGTAGATATGGAAGGCGTTGAAACACAACGTGAAGTTGTAAAAGAAGAAAAGCGCCTGCGTATCGATAACCAGCCTTATGGCTCTTTCCAGGAAAAGATGTTTGGTGCTGCCTTTCCCAATAGCTACTATGCTATTCCTCCAATCGGGACTATGGAAGACTTAAATGCTGCAGAGATTGCAGACTTTGCAGATTTCTACGAAACCTTCTACGCTCCAAACAATGCCACCCTCTCCATCGCCGGTGATATTGATCCCGACCAGGCCAAGATTTGGATTGAAAAGTATTTTGGTGGAATTCCCACCGGTACCAAAGAAGTGCCACGTCCAAGCCAGGAGCCTCCAGCTTTGACTGCTGAGGTAGTAGATACCGTTTATGATAACATTCAACTTCCAGGAGTTATTATTGGATACCGCACTCCAGCTCAAGGCACCAAAGAAGCTTATGCGATGGATATGCTTTCTACAGTACTATCCGATGGTCAGAGCTCTCGCCTTTACAAGAGTTTGGTAGATGATAAGCAATTGGGCTTAGTGGTTCAGTCTTTCCCTTTCAGCCTTGAGAATGCAGGGCTGTTTATCACTTTCGGACTCGCAAACCAAGGAGTTGATCTTAGTGAATTCCGCACTGAAATCGATGCTGAAATCGCTAAGGTTACCACCGAAATGATTTCTGAACGTGAATACCAAAAAATTCAGAATCAATTAGAAAACGACTTTGTATCTACCAACTCCAGCATGGCAGGTATTGCCGAAAGTCTGGCGAACTATCATGTATATCTCGGAGATGCAAACCTTATTAACACGGAAATTGAGAAGTACCGTGATATCGACCGCGCCTATCTACTTGAAGTTGCTCAAAAGTACCTTCGTCCTGAAAACAGAGTGGTCTTGATCTACTTACCTAAAAACGAACAATAAAACATAGGATGATGAAACGCATTTTAACCAGTGCATTAGCCATGCTCATCAGCGTGGCAACTTATGCCCAAATCGACCGTTCGATTCGTCCCGAGCCCGCTGCGGCTAAACCAATCGAATTCGGTGAATACGATGTCTTCAAACTGAAGAATGGACTTACCATTATCGTGGTAGAGAACAAGAAATTACCCAGAGTTTCTTTCAGCTTGGTAGTAGACCGCGATCCAATTTTGGAAGGAGATAAAGCAGGTTACGTTGGCCTAGCAGGTGAACTATTACGCCAAGGCACAACCAACCGAACCAAAGATCAATTGGATGAAGAGATTGATTTTATTGGCGCGAGCCTTTTTACCGGCTCAAGCAATGTTTTTGCTGCCGGTTTAAGTAAGTATCAAGAAACCTTGGTTGCCCTTTTGGCGGATGTTGCACTGAACCCATCCTTCCCACAAGAGGAATTTGATAAGCTAAAGAAGCAATCGCTTTCCGGTATTGAAAATGCTAAGGATGATCCTAACAGCCTTTCCGGAAGGATCTTTAACCAAAGCATTTACGGTGCTGGCCATCCTTATGGAGAACTTGATAGCGATCTTACTCTTGAAAATGTAAGTATCGAAGATTGTAAAAACTACTACAACACTTATTGGGCACCCAATAAAACCTACATCACCGTTGTAGGTAACATCAAAGCTAAGAAGGCTAAAAAGCTGATCAAAAAGTACTTTGGTGAATGGGCTCCTAAGGAAGTACCAAGCGCGGAGTTTGCTGCTGTACCTACTTACGATAAAACTGTAGTTAATGTAGTAAATCGTAACAGCTCCGTACAAACTGTGCTTTCTATCGGAAACAGCATTACCCTTCCTCCCGGACATCCTGATATCGTGAAACTACGTGTTGCCAATCAAATTCTTGGTGGTGGTAGTATGGGTCGTCTTTTCCAGAACATTCGTGAGGACAAGGCCTATACCTATGGTGCTTACTCTGATTACAGCACCGACCGTTTTGTTGGAGAATTCAGTGCCGGAGCCAGCGTTCGTAATGAAGTTACCGATAGTGCAGTAATTGAATTCTTTAAAGAATTTGAGCGCCTGCAAAACGAGCCCGTAACGGCTGAAACTTTGCAAGCAGCGAAGAACAATATCAACGGTTCCTTTGGTCGTTCTTTAGAAAGTCCCCAGACCATCGCCTCTTTTGCCCTTAATATTCAGCGTTACAATTTACCCGCTGATTATTACGAGAACTACCTTCAACGTTTAGAGCAGGTTACTGCAGCGGATGTGATGGAAGCGGCCAAGAAATACATCAACAGCAATAACATTGTGATTACTGCGGTTGGTAAGGGCGCTGAGATTTCAGCCGGATTAGAGAAATTCGGTAAGGTTACCTATTACGACTTCTATGGCAAAGAAACCGGGCCTCCCAGCATGCCAGTTCCTGATGGGGTAACTCCCGAAGTAGTTATCAATAACTACATTAATGCAATTGGTGGCCAGGAAAGCTTAGACAAAGTGAAGGACATGACAATGAAAGCCAAGATTTCTATTGCCGGCTTACCTCAGGATGCGGATGGTGTGATTCGCAAAAAACGTCCTAACCTTTTCTACAATGAGATTTCACTAGCTGGAATGGGTACTCTTAACAAGTCCACTTACAACGGTAAAGTTGGTAAGATTAGCGGAATGGGTGGATCGAAAGACGTTACCGGTGAAGAGCTAGAAGAGTTCAAAAAGCAGGGAACTTTCTTTGCTGAGACTCAATATGCTACCATGGGTTACAAACTGGATTTGGAATCTATTGCTATGGTTGACGGAGAGAAAGCTTATGTAATGAAGGTTACTTCTCCCGAAGGTGAGGAAAGCACTGACTACTACGCGGTGGAAAGTGGCTTGAAACTTAAGGAAGAGGCCACTACCGAAGGTGCAGAAGGACCTACTACCTCAAGCACCAGCTTTTCAGACTACCGTGAAGTAAATGGAGTAAAAGTTCCTTATGAGCTGAACATTGCTTCCGGTCCACAAAAAATCACTTTTAAGATTGAGAGCGTTGAAATCAACACGGGATTAAAGACCAGCGATTTCGAATAATCATTCTTCAAACACAATAAAGAACCGCGGCCTAATAGGTCGCGGTTTTTTTATTTGCTTGAAAGTCGTTTACGGATGCGGTCAGCAGGGGAACCTTTTAAGTTCACCAGGTATACCCCGGCCAGGATGAGAAGCATTCCAATGAAATGCTCAAGTCCAACATTCTCACCGTCCCACACTCCCCAAAGAAGCGCTACTAAAGGAATGGCATAAGTTACACTGGCCGCAAATAATGAGCTGGTGCCCTTAATAAGATAATTAAAGAGGATAACGGCCAGACTTGTGCCTACGATCCCAAGGATTGAAATATATCCCAGATTCACCCATGCTTGAGGATCGGTCTCCAGGATTTCTAAAAAGTCGGTACTAAATACATAGATCAAAGCCAAAGGGCCGGCAGTAGTAGTACTAAATAGGGTGATAGAAAGGGAATCTAAATGATGGAGTTTAGAATTGATCGTGTTAATACTAAGAGCATAACAAATCGTAGCCAGAATCGGATACAAACCATACGCAAGGTTATCTGGATTTACCTGAATCCCCGGTAATAAAAGCCATAGAGCTCCTGCAAAACCTAATATTAGGCCGGTAACTCCAATCCAGCGCACCCTAACCTTAAACCAAATCAATCCAATGATCAGGGTGAATAGCGGAACAAGTGAATTGAGAATTCCCACCAAAGAGGAATCTAACTGAGTTACAGCCAGAGGAAAAAGCACATAGGGGATCGCATTGCCAAAATATCCAACTATCGCTGAAGGAGCAGTATCCGCCTTTTTCCAGAGTTTTAATTTCCGAAAGGCAATAATGAGCGTGAATATCCAGGCAGTTGCAATGCGAAGCATACCGATCTGGATATAGCTAAAACTTTCCAAACCTCTTTTCATGATTATAAAAGAGCTTCCCCAGATCAATGCGAGTAGTACAAACATTCCCCAAGCCAGGGGTGGACTTAGCTTCGTTTCTTTCACGCGGCAAATGTATCTATTTGGCAATGCCCTTTCACCCTTTATATTTGCCGACATAGAATGCTTCGATATTTCTTAACATATCTCGGAATTGCTAGTCTTATCCTAAGTCTAGTCCTACCATCAGTGCTCAATTATAGCCTATACCGCTGGAAGACTAAGGCTGTAAAAAAGGAGGTTAAGGCTATGTTTAAGATTGGATTGGATGAGGAGCAAATCACTAAGTTTTCTCTCGACCCAAAATCCTATTCGAATCTGGAATGGGAAGAAGAAGGTGAATTCATCTGGGAAGGCCGTAAATATGATGTAATCTCCGTAGAGCTAAGGGATGGGGTGATTTTAATGAAGGCATGGTTAGATGATAAGGAAAGTGAATTGCGGGATCAATTCCATAAACTCCTCAAAAAGCACAGTCCGAAAAACAAGAAATCGGATTTTAGTTTGATTGATTATTTCAAAGGTTTTCTGTCGGAGGTTTTTGATTTTGAGACCACAACTTTGAAAGTCCATAAGCATTTAACAGATTACCTCATAGCAGATTACGATTCACATATCGCTGAATGGTCTCCTCCTCCCCGTCATTGATTATTTCACTAGTACAAATCTGAAATAATCACATTAAAAAAGAAATCATGAAATCAATAAAGTACCTGGTCGCTTTGTTGCTGACTGGATACGTCACCTATGCTCAGAATTTATTTGTGAGCGATTCCTATGAAGGAGAAGCCATTGAAAGAGTGAAAGTCACTATTCCAAATGACAACCTCGCACCATTATATACCGACGATCGAGGAATTGTGGATATAAGTGCCTTTCGCAATAGCAAGGGAATTGAAATAAGCGCTTTAGGCTACGCTTCAATCGTATTCAGTTACGCAGAGCTTAAGGCGCAGAATTTCAAAATAAGCCTGGAGCCCATACCGCTGGCGCTGGATCAAGTGGTGGTTGCTGCCTCCCGATGGAGTCAATCTTCACGCGAACTCCCCTTCCGTATTTCCTCAATGAAAAGCAGGGAAATCATTTTTCAAGCACCCCAAACGGCCGCTGATCTATTGGGCAGTAGCGGAGAGGTGTTTATCCAAAAAAGTCAGCAAGGAGGGGGAAGCCCGATGATTCGAGGTTTTGCCACTAATCGACTTTTAATAGCAGTAGATGGAGTGAGAATGAACAATGCCATATTTCGATCCGGAAATTTGCAGCAGGTAATTTCTCTCGATCCCATGGCCATCGAGCGATCCGAACTTTACTTCGGACCGGGTTCTGTTATCTATGGCTCCGATGCCATTGGCGGAGTGATGAGTTTTAGTACCCTTGGCGCTAAACTTGGCACTGAAGATGAAACCCTGGTTTTTGGCAATGCTTATTCTCGCTTTTCTTCAGCCAATCAAGAGCTTAGTCAACATTTTGACGTCAATGTTGGCGGTTCAAAATGGGCCTGGCGAGGCAGTTTTAGCTATAACCGCTATGGAGATCTTCGCATGGGATCAAACGGACCGGATGAGCTTTTAAGGAACTTTAGCGTCAGCCGTATTGACTCTCAGGATGTAGTGCAAAGAAATGCCGATCCACAGTTGCAATTGAACACAGGTTTTGAGCAATTTCATACCATGCAGAAATTGAGATTCCGCCCAAACACCTACTGGGACTTTGAGTACAGCTTGATATACTCTGAAACCTCTGATTATGATCGATATGATCGATTAATTCGGACCAGAGATATTGCTCCACGTAGCGCTGAATGGTACTATGGACCACAAATTTGGGCTATGAACAAGCTGGAAGTCAACTATCGAAAAACTGGTTTACTATCGGATGGAGCTACCCTGAGACTGGCGCATCAAAATTTCACCGAAAGCCGCCACGATCGAGACTTTGGCGACCCAGACTTACGTCATCGCGAAGAGCAAGTTGGAGCAATCTCCGCAAATCTTGATCTACGCAAGCGATTAAGTTCGAAGCATAAACTGTTTTATGGTTTAGAGTATATCCGTAATGATGTAGAATCCGAAGGAACTATTGAAGACATCAATTCGGGGGCCTTAAGGGCGACTGCATCAAGATACCCTCAATCGGATTGGACGAGTTTGGCTGCCTATCTTAATCATGAGTGGGAGCTTTCGCAGTCTTTCACCAGCCAATTGGGTTTACGATACAATCAATTCCTGATCAATAGCGATTTTGGCCTCAATGCCGATTTCTATCCTCTACCATTCGAAACTGCGGAAGTGAATGCTGGGAACCTTACTGGTAGCCTGGGTTTTGTGTTCCGCCCTTCCGAAGCATGGAAATGGAGATTAAATTTTGGAACTGCCTTTCGTGCACCGAATGTGGATGATATAGGAAAAGTCTTTGACTCCGGAAACTCTGTGGTTGTAGTACCAAATCCGGATCTAGAGGCGGAATATGCTTACAATGCGGAATTAGGCTTAGCTACTCTGATCGCGTCTCAATTCAAACTAGACTTTAGTGCCTATTTCACTTATTTGGATCAAGCCCTGGTTCGCAGGCCCTTCAGCATAAATGGTTTGGATAGTCTTGTTTATGATGGCGAACTTAGTCAGGTGCAAGCGGTCCAAAATGCAGCCCGCGCCCAGGTATATGGATTCCAAGTCGGTCTGGATTGGGAGTGGAATGATCACTGGACCTGGAGAAATCAGTTCAACTGGCAACGTGGTGAGGAAGAAGATGAAGATGGAGAAATCGGACCTTCCCGTCATGCTGCTCCATGGTTTGGGCTTAGCAGGCTTCGTTTCCAAAATGAAGGCCTGCAAATGGAATTAAACTATCAATTCTCTGGCGCCGTTAATGCGGAAAATCTCAATTTCGAGGAGGCCAATAAGGATCACCTTTATCTGGAAGATGCTAATGGGGAATTATACTCGCCGGGCTGGTATACCTTAAACTTTAGAGCTAGTTATACCCTAAATGAATCCTGGCAGCTTAGCGGTGGCGTCGATAACATTACTGATCAACGCTTTCGCCCTTATAGTAGCGGCTTGGTCGCACCAGGAAGAAACTTTATCCTGGCCTTGCGCTTTAGCTTTTAACATTTAGCCGGTCTTAGGACCGGCTTTTTTTTCAAATAAACCAGCCTTTTTTATGCTCATGTCGTGAACCTTTTGGAAAACAAATGATTCTATTGTCTATGATGAAATATATTACTTCCCTACTTCTCTGTTGTTGCATGTATTTAGGCTATTCTCAGAATCAAACCTGGATTGGCTTAAACGGCATTCCTGGTGGCTTTCATCACCCGGTGACTTTTGCCATTGGTGATTTTGGATATATGACTACCGGAACCAGCAGTCTTGGTGCAGATACCGACAAAATGTACCGTTACAATCCCATTACAGATTCATGGGCTACTCTGAACGATTTTCCTGGAGGCGTGCGTAGTTTCTCTATTGGACTGGAATATAAAGGGTACGGCTACCTGGGCTTTGGCGCAGGCAGTGGACAGTATTTCAAAGATTTATGGCGATTTGATACGGCAACCAACAACTGGACCCGATTAGCAGATTGTGGTTGTGATGCCCGTCGTCATCCTGCTATGATGGCTGCCAACGATAAAATTTATGTAGGTCTTGGTAATGATAACACCGGAGACCTGAGAGACTTTTGGGTATATGATATCCCCACCGACTCCTGGACACAGTTACCGAATATTCCAGGTTTAGCGCGTCACCATCCATTTATGTTTTCAGTAAATGGAGAGGTATTCGCAGGAATGGGACACGGTGGAAACTTCATCTTCGACGATTGGTTCCGCTTTGATACAGTGAACAACCGCTGGGAAAGAATGACTGATTTCCCGGGAGAGGCCAGAGTAGCAGGAACCCAATTTGATCATAACGGTTATGGCTATGTATTAAGTGGTGATGGTGATGACCATAATTTCATGTCAACCGGGGAAATGTGGCGCTATCAGTTTAGCAGCGACACCTGGACCCAATTAAGTCCTCATCCAGGATTTAGCCGTTGGGCGCCAGGATCCTTTGTGATCGGAGATACGGCTTACTTTTTTGGTGGATATGATCGTGTAAATCAGGTATTCCCAACCAGCATGTTCAAATACTTCTTCAACAGCGCCGGAATTGGACTGGAAGAAGACCAACTGCAGGCTAACTTGTTTTACCCTAATCCTAGCTCGGGGAGGGTTCAACTCAATACCGAAAAACAGTGGCAGTCAGTTGAACTTTATGATATGACTGGTATGCGGGTCGGTAATTGGACTTTAGCAGATTCTGAACTTAGGCTCGAAGCACTGGAGGATGCACTCTATATTTTAGAGTTGATTGATGATAAGGGTACCGTGTACCGTGAAAAACTCTTAGTGCGGAAGTAGAAAAAGAACTTCAGCAAAAGACTTTTTTGGAATCCTTCTATCCACTTCTTGGGGCTAAATTTGTGGCATGAAAAAGTGGTTGATTCGCCTATCTCGAATCGAGATTGTACTGATCTTTCTGGTAATAATCGCGGGCTCCGTGGTGCGCATGAGTGGTTCAGGTATGGGCTGCCCAGACTGGCCAATGTGTTTTGGTCATTTAATTCCACCAACTGAAAGAGAGCAACTGGATTGGAAACCTAATACTGCCTTTCAGAAGAAGCAAATCATCATCCTCGATGAAGCCCTGTATTTTGCAGTGGAGGATTTCCGCTCCGGAGAAACTCTCGAACTCAAAAACTGGGAGAAGTACACGAAACATGACTATGCCATTTTCAACCCTGTTCACACCTGGATTGAATACATCAATAGACTAATTGGCGCTCTCTCTGGCCTGCCAATGCTAGCAATGGTTTTTATAAGCCTCTTCATGGTGCGGCAAAACTGGAGCTATCTCGCACTTTCTCTCGCCGGCCTATTCATGCTTGGTTTTGAAGCCTGGTTAGGAAAATTGGTAGTTGATGGAAACTTGATTCCAGGTAGCATTACAATCCACATGATCGGAGCATTAATGATTGTGGCCATACTTCTAGTCCTAAATGCACTCTTAGAAAGAGAAACCGAATCAGAAAGAGGATACACTAAAAATTTTCGGTTCCTAAGCGCCTTAGCGGTCCTTATGACTCTTATTCAAATTGGTCTGGGCACCCAGGTACGGGAAACAGTGGATACCCTTCAACAAATGGGGATGCCTCGTGGGGATTGGATGGACAATATGGATGTCGTTTTCTACATCCACCGTAGCTTTTCTATCCTAATGCTCTTACTTAATATTTGGCTTTGGAATCAAAACCGAAAGCTAGGTCTGGGCTATTGGCACTGGAATTGGATAATGCTGGTAATTGGCTTGGAACTGCTGATCGGAATCATCCTCGCCTATTTCGATCTCCCCTATTTTGCTCAGCCTCTGCACTTGCTATTAGGTGCCATACTTTTTGCCTTACAAGGTCATGCCCTAATTAAGCTTTACTTGCACGGAAATCAATCTGTCTTACAAGCAACAAAAGCTTAGAGTTTAAATCTTAGCCGGTGGATCGCTGGGGTTTTCGTAGAGAATTTCCAGCGCACGGATACTATCTTCCAATGAAACCTTTAAACGGATACGAGCAAAGCTCACTCCGGAAAGCAAGGTGTTTAGATTATCATTAATCAAATAGCAATTAATCCCTTCCGATTCGAGTCTGCTTTTTAGGATATGCGCCTCCATAGAGCTATCAAACTGAGCTATTTCGACTAATTGGCCCATTCCAAACTCTCGATAAGATGCGTCATCTCTCCTTCCATGAATTCATTTACAGGTCGCAGGGAATCTGCATTGGGACTTGCGTAGTAGTACAGCACCCCTCTAAGGAAATGATCACTACTATCAGTCATGAAGAATTGCAGGCTGGTGGCCGCGTCCCCTTTTAGCTTATACATTAAACCGTAAACCTCCTGATCCTCATTCACAAATAAGAGCTCATCAATCCCATCAGCTTTTACAGTATGCTTATAAGCCAGGTTATGGCCCTCTTGCAAGAGGGTGTCAAGATTATTATCGTTTACACTGCGATAAGTTAATTGGAGGGTAGCTTTTAAAGATGGGTAGCGTATATCATACCAACAGTCTCTTTTCTCTTTAAGCACTGCGGATTCGTTGTATTCAAAACTGTAGGGACAATCCTCATCAAAATCCTGATAAGTCTTTTCCGGCATCTCAATCCGGAAATAACCAAAGGGCTTGGGGCTATATTCTTCCATACAGGACAGGAGCCCGATTAGAAGCATCACGGTGAATAAATGCTTAATCCTCATCATCATTTTCTTTCAGGCTAACCTTAATCCTTTTCATTCTTCGTCCTTCCAGACTTTCTACCTTAAAACGATAGTTCTTAAAATCAATTTCCTCGTTTTTCTCTGGAAACTTTCCGGCTAGTTCCAGTAGCAATCCAGCTAGGGTTTCTACCTCATCAAGATATTCCTCAAAATCCTCCTCATCGGCATCTACAACCCTGAAAAAATCGGTGAGATGGATTTTAGCCTCAAAGACATAGTTACGATCATCGAGTTTGGAATAGTACAATTCTTCATCGTCAAATTCGTCGCTAATCTCCCCTACAATCTCCTCGATTATGTCCTCCAGGGTAACAATACCCGAAGTCCCTCCATACTCATCAACCACAATGGCGAGGTGAATCTTCTTGTCCTGAAATTCGCGTAAAAGATCATCAATCTTCTTATTCTCGGGAACATAAAAGGGCTCTCTAAGCAATTGATGCCAATCATAATTATCCGGAGCCTCGATATGGGGTAAAAGATCCTTGATGTAAAGTATTCCTTCTACCGTATCAAAATTGTCCCGATACACTGGTATTCTGGAATATCCGCTATCTAAAATTATCTGCAATACCTCCCGAAACTCCTTCTCGCGATCGATGGTAACAACGTCCATTCGAGGCTTCATGATCTGCTTGACATTAGTAGAACCAAACTTCACAATACCCTCCAGAATCTTCTGTTCCTCCTGAGGACTTTCATCATTGCTGGTAATCTCAAGTGCCTGACTTAAGTCGTCTACTGAAAGGGCTTCAGATCGCTTTTGCAATCGCTTTTCAAATATCCCGGTAGATCGAACCAGTACCACACTTAAGGGCCGGAAAAAGCGCCTTAAAAGGAAAATAGGACCGCTCATTAAAAGGCTAAAGCTTTTGGAGTTTTTAGTGGCATATACCTTGGGTAGTACCTCTCCAAAAAGCAGGATCAGGAAGGTGATAAGTCCTACTTTAATGACAATCTCCAAGACTTTATTATCACCAAATTCAAGCAGAGAATCACTTATTAATCCCGATAAAATAACAATCCCAACATTGATGAAATTGTTGGCCACCAGAATAGTTGCCAATAGGGTCTTGGGATGATCCAGTAGTTCAGTTAAAGTATCCAGTCTTCCTTTCTTCTGGTCTCTTAATTCCTCTAAATCCCTAGGCGTAATCGAAAAGAAGGCCACTTCTGAACCACTCACCATTGCGGAGGCAAACAGCAAGATCAGAAGCACAATTATTGGAAGGATTAGTTCCGCACTAAAAGGTTGAAATATTTCGCTAAGAAGAATTAAACTCGACGGCTCAGGGTCCAAGGGCGGTGATTTGGTTAATACTTAGAATGGCAGATCGTCTTCCTGCTCATTCCCAGGGGATCCAAAACTGGCGGCTGTATTACCCGCCTGTCCTTGCTCATTGCCATAAGTTCCGGAACCGCTGTTCCCTGGATTGGCATTAGCTGGTCTTCCGCCTAACATCATGAAATTATCCGTCATGATCTCGGTGGTATAACGCGTCTCTTTGGTGGATTGATCCTGCCAGCTTCTAGTCCGTATGCGGCCCTCTACATAAACCTTGTCTCCTTTGTTTAAATACTTTGAAACCACATCTACCAGTCCGCCACGAACCACAATGTTATGCCACTCGGTCTGAGTAACCTGCTCTCCATTGCGATTGGTATAGGATTCTGAAGTTGCAATTGGGAAGCGTGCGAGAGAACCACCATTTTCAAAGTGTTTCACTTCTGGATCTGCTCCAAGATTGCCGATGAGGATCACCTTATTTAAACTGCCGTTGGCCATTATTTCGTTTAAAGCTTGACTAACAAATATAGCTATTCAAGCGGCAAAGTTAGTTGATTTTCATCCAGGAATTTACGCAATGGACGGGGAAGTGCAAAGTCTCCTAAGTCCTTGATCGAAACCTTGTTTAAGTGCTCTGAGGAGTCCTTTGTTAATGCTAGTTCCAGATCAATTTGCCAGAGGGTTATGAAGAGACTTTGATGACTCAATTTATGCTTGGGCAGACGAAAGTATTGCAAATCCAAAGCTTTAGAATTATTAACTATCGAACTTAGATTTCGTCTGGCTTCCGCGGTATCCCACTCTGCTGAACTCTCATTTAAAGGGAACTGAAACAATCCTCGCCAGATACCTTCTGAGCGGCGTTCCAGCCAGGTGTCACCTTTAAACCGGAAGTACCAATAGTTCAGATAACGAGTTTGATCATATTGCTTCTTTTTCTTCACCGGTAGTTCGGCTACCACACTGCGGCTATGAGCAACGCATACCTCCTTTAAAGGACAAATTCCACAATCGGGATTTTTAGGTTTGCATTGCAAGGCCCCAAACTCCATGATAGCCTGATTGTGAGTAGCTGGATCTTCTTTGTCGAGAAATGAATCTGCATACTTCTGAAAAAGCTTCTTACCGGCAGAGGAGTTTACCGGATTATAATCACCTACTAAACGACTAAGCACTCTTTGCACATTTCCGTCTACTACCGCATAGGGCAAATTATAGGCGAAAGAGCTGATTGCTGCCGCTGTATAATCACCTACTCCTTTTAAGGCTCGAACTTCTTCATATGTTTCCGGAAAATCAGATGAAGGATTTTCCCAAATACTCTTTGCTGCTTGATGCAGATTTCTGGCTCTACTGTAATAGCCCAGTCCCTCCCAAAGTCTTAAGACCTCTTCTTCAGGGGCCTGAGCCAAATCTTTCACTTCGGGATACTGCCTTAGGAACCGCTCGTAATAAGGTAATCCCTGCTCAACTCTGGTCTGCTGGAGTATTATTTCACTCAACCAAATAGCATAAGGGTCCCTGGTTTGTCTCCAGGGCAATTCACGCTGGTGTTGATAATACCAATCCTTGAGCTTAAGTCTAGCCTTAGACCAATCCAAAATATTTGTATTTGAGGGTTTTAGGATATAAAATATTTCCTAAGAGGTTGATCTTCATTAATATTTTTCCTCCTATATTTGCAGCCCTCAAAATTAGAGTTTTAACACATAATTGATATTCAAATGACTAAAGCTGACATTGTAAACCGAATTACTGATAAGACCGGAATGGAAAAGTCTGATGTACAGGCTGTTGTTGAGTCTTTCATGAAGGAGGTTAGAAACAGCTTGGAAGCTGGAGACAATGTGTATCTAAGGGGATTTGGAAGCTTCATCATTAAGAAGCGCGCCGAGAAAACTGGCCGCAACATCTCTAAGAACACGACCATTATTATTCCTGCTCACAACATTCCATCTTTCAAACCTGCGAAGACCTTTGTTGAGTCAGTAAAAAGAAAGGTTAAAGTCAGCTAAGACATGAAAACGGGACCAGCTATTCTAGCGCTTATCGGTATCCTCCTGCTCGGAGGATTACTTATTATGCCTAGAACCCCAGATAATGGTTCCGGTAAAAGTGAAACTTCAGACAATCTCTACTCAGTTGCGGATTCACTAGTGGATGTAGCCCTACAGAAAATGGAAAGCGGTGAATTACCTCCAATGCAGGCGGTAATGAGCATTCGGGATGTAGCCGAGCGCTTTCCGGAAAACATTAAGGCAAACTTCACTTTGGGTGTAATGAGCATGCAGACGGCTCAATACGAAAAAGCCCAGGAACGCTTTTTAAAAGTTTTAGAACAAGATTCACAAAATCTTGATGCCCATCTTCTTCTATCGCGCTCAAAATTGGCGATTGGAGATAGCACTGGCGCAGTTAATAGTCTGGAGTCGGCTTTGAATTCTCTTAGCGACGAAGAAACAAGAAAGGCCATTCGAGAAGAATTGGCAAGTATTAATCCCAATTAAAAATTATTGTTATGCCTAGCGGTAAAAAAAGAAAACGTCATAAGATGTCTACCCACAAGCGTAAAAAGCGCTTGAGAAAAAACCGTCACAAGAAAAAATAAGATTGCGGGCCTAAAACCCCATCTAATACCCTAGCACCCTGTACAGCGGTGCTTTCGGTGTTTATACTGAAAAGGTTTTGACATTATACTCCCATTCGGGAGCAAAAAATATTTAAGGTGAGTACAGAATTAGTTATTAATTCACGTACTGCCGATTCGGTAGCGGTAGCGCTACTCAAAGAAGGTAGACTTTCAGAATTACACTACGACAATTCCGATGAGTTTGCGGTAGGCGATATTTATATGGGGAAGATTAAAAAGATCGTCCCTGGTCTAAATGCCGCTTTTGTAGATGTAGGATACGAAAAAGACGCATTTCTGCATTATCACGATCTAGGACCGCAGATCAAATCTCTGAATAAGTTTACCCGAAAAACGCAAACTGGCAAACAACGTTGGTCCTTGACTGACTTTGAGCCTGAAGCGGACATTGACAAGAACGGCAGTATTGATAAAGTTCTGCGCGAAGGGCACAACATACTTGTGCAAATCGCCAAAGAGCCCATCTCCACTAAAGGTCCCCGTATTACTTCAGAATTATCTCTGGCGGGTAGATATGTGGTATTGGTTCCATTTTCCAAACGAGTTAGCGTAAGTAGTAAACTGCGCGACAAAGAAGAGAAAGATCGTTTACGACGATTGGTAAAAAGCATTCGTCCTAAAGGCTTTGGTGTTATTGTACGCACCGCAGCAGAGGACTGTCAGGTAGCCGACCTGGATAGCGATATTCAGGAATTGGTGGAGAAATGGAAGCAGTTACATCGCGGAATCCAAAGAGTGCGCGGTGCAAAACGGATTCTTAGAGAACTCAATCGCGTTTCAGCACTTCTAAGAGATGTATTAAACGATACGTTTAACTCGATTGTGGTTGATGACCTTGAGCTCTTCAACGAGGTTAAGGATTACATGCGCAACATTGAGCCGGAAAAGGAGAAGATCGTGAAGTACTATCAGGGTCGGGTTCCGGTATTTGAGCACTATGGGATTGAACGCCAAATTAAATCCAGCTTTGGAAGATCAGTAAGCATGGGTAAAGGGGCCTACTTAATTGTAGAGCACACTGAGGCTATGCACGTGATAGATGTAAACAGTGGTAACCGCACTAACTCATCCGAGAATCAAGAGGCGAATGCATTAGCAGTAAACCTTTCTGCTGCCGAAGAAATTGCCCGTCAGTTGAGGCTTAGAGATATGGGTGGAATCGTTGTTGTTGATTTCATCGATATGCATAAGAGCGAAAACCGAAAGAAGCTCTATGAAAAGCTGAAGCTTGAAATGTCTACGGATCGGGCTAAGCATAAAATCCTCCCTCCTTCCAGATTTGGATTGGTGGAGATCACTCGCCAAAGGGTGCGCCCGGAAATGGCCATCCAAACCCGTGAAGAAAACCCCGACGGCAATGGTGAAGTAGAAGCCCCAATTCTTATTATCGAGGAAATAGAAAACAAACTTGAGCTTATCTCTAAGCAAGAGAAAGACAAGACCATCTATCTCCACTTACATCCATTTATCGCCGCCTATTTAAGCCAAGGTCTGTTTAAGTCGATACGCCGTAAATGGTCTAAAAAATTCAAACGGAACCTTAAAATCATTCCAAGGGATTCATTCAAGTTTCTTGAGTATCACTTTTTCAATGACAAGGACGAAAAGTTTGAGTTTAATTAGCAATTACAAGGCTTGAGACTTTTCAATTAATTGGTAGTTTTGCCCTGAATTAGAAATTTGAAATGAAAAAGGGAATTGTACTATTGGGAAGCATTCTGTTTCTCAGCTCCTGTGTGAGTAAATCCAAGTTCACTGATTTACAAAATCAGTATAACGACACGAGTGATGAACTGAGTAAGACCAGACTGGAACTGGCAGCTTGCCTGGATAACAAAAAGAACTCACAGAAGGAAATAGATTACCTCAAAAAGACCAATTACCAATTGCTTAAGAACATTGGTAATATGTCTACACTTAGTAAAAAAGAGGCCGAAAATCTAGAGCGTTCTTTAGCCCAAATCAAGGAAAAGGATCTTACGATTAAGAGCTTACAAGATGCGATCAACAAGCGCGACTCTGTAACCTTTGCATTGGTTACCCGTTTAAAAGGAGCCACTGTTGGCATGGATGATGAGGATATCAGCATCAATGTTGAGAAAGGTGTGGTATATGTATCTATTAGTGACAAGCTGCTCTTTACGAGTGGAAGTGCACAGTTAAGTAGCGATGCGCAACGCGTGATCGGTAAAGTTGCCCAGGTATTGAAAGCTCAACCAGAATTGGAGTTCATGGTGGAAGGCCATACCGACAATAAGGCGATCAGATCTACCGCTCCATTTAAGGATAACTGGGAATTGAGTACTCTAAGAGCGGCTTCGGTTGTTCGTACCCTTCAGTCGGATTTTGGTATTGATCCCAAAAGAATGACAGTAGCTGGAAGAGGAGAATATGCTCCAGTTGCTAATAACGAAACTGAAGAAGGGCGCGCGCAAAATCGTCGCACCCGCATTGTTATCCTACCAAAACTTGATGAGTTCTACAGCCTAATTGAAGAAGGCATGGAGCAAGCCAAGAAATAATTAGATTTTAAAGCACTATTGCTAAGCCTCCTTCCTCTCGGTTGGAGGCTTTTTTCATGGAATCACGTATACTAATTGTCTACAGCAATTAACTCTGCATTGCGAATTAATTTGCTTTATTAGCTAGAATAACAAAACAATTATTATGAAATTCTTTAAACCTTTAGCCTCGCTGCTCGCGCTTTTTATTGCCTTTTCCGCTAGCGGGCAAACCGAGAAAGACAACTTCTTAATTGGTATATCGACCAACCTGGGTATTGTTCAAAGCGACGGAAGTGCCTTTAGTTTGTCCTATCTCTCCACCTCTTTAAGTACGGATAATCCGGATCCAAATGCCGGTGATGGTAATGAAACGGTCTGGCGTGTAAACCTGGCTCCAAAAATTGGATACTTCGTGGTGGATAATCTGGCGGTCGGTGTTGACGGTAAATTCGGCTATAATCATATTGATGACGAAGACATTAGTTTCACCATTCAACAAAGGGTTTACGCGGTTGGCCCATTCGTTCGTTATTATGTGCCTCTTGATAGAAACTTGCTGTTTTTCGAGCTCTATGGTTCCTATGGAGGGATAAATAGTACAAGTACCCCTCGAGATGCATCTCTTGGTGAGGAACAGAGTTTTAATAATGAACTGCTAAATTTTGGTGCAAGCTCAGGAATTGCCTTCCCATTAAGCGAAAAGGCCTTTTGTGACTTTGCCTTAGACTTTAACCGAACTCGAATTAGGCTGGTTGAGAATAATGACTTTAACACCAGAACCTTCGTAAACGCCTTGTCCCTTAGGATTGGTTTTACCTTGTTATTAGGTTCTGAAAAAGACTAATGAAAAGAACGCCCTTTCGCTGAAAGGGCGTTTTTATTTCCGGATTTTGAGGAGTGAAAATAAGTTTATACCCTACCTTCCCATCCTCAAATAAATCCAATCATGAAAAAATATATCGTGCTATTCCTGCTCGGCAGTTTTGGTTTGTCGGCGCAGAGCAATGTGATGACTCCTGAAAAACTTTGGGAGCTTGGTCGGGTTGGCCTTGATGCCGTTTCCCCCGATGGTAAATCTTTCGTTTATGGAGTAACTCGTTACGACATTAAAGCTAATTCTGGCAACCGCGATTTATATCTAATGGATATAAAAAGCGGAGCCATCACTCAACTTACCAATCTGGAGGGCGGAGAGTATGGGGCTCACTTTATTGCGAATGGCGTAGCTTTTAACCACGGTGGACAGTTGCACTGGATTGGAACTGATGGCACAGGACTAAAAGCTTTAACGGACATAGAAGGAGGCGTATCGGGAGCAAAAGCCTACTCCCATCCGGATGGAGCCCTACGAATCCTTTTTAGCAAGAGCTTTAAGACCGCAGAAACACCGGCTGAAATGTATCCGGAATTACCGGAAGCTGAATTCCGGGTTATCGATGATCTCATGTACCGGCACTGGGACTCCTGGGATGACTATGAATCAATGCAAGTTTGCCTCAGTCGATACAAAGACTCACCTGCAAAGGGCTTTTTGAACATCATGGAGGGCAGTAAGTTCGATAGTCCCGTACCACCATTCGGAGGATCAGAAAGCTATGTACTTAGTCCCGATGGGAAGTATATCGTTTATGAATCAAAAAGGTTAGGGGGTAAAGACTTTGCTGAACAAACCAATAGCGATTTATTCCTATATAATTTGGAAAGCGGCTCTACTACCAACCTATCCGAAGGAATGAATGGCTATGATAAAAACCCTCAATTTTCTCCGGATGGAAGTAAAATTGCCTGGTTAAGCATGGCTACCAATGGATATGAGAGTGATGTAAATGATTTGATAATCATGGATCTGGCCTCAAAAAAGAAAACTCACGTTCTTAAAAGCTCCGGTAATTACGACCAATACACCTTCAACTCCTTTGCCTGGGAAGAGGAAGATGAACTCTATGTAGGGATTCCTACCATGGGGAGTAATCAGATTTTCGAAATTGAAAAAGATGGGGATTCCTGGGAATTTGAAAAGATTACAAAGGGCGATCACAATCACAATCACTTTGAAATTGTGGAAGACGGTCTCTTAGTAGCGAGACAGGACATGAACAATGCTACTGAAGTCTACTTTATCAAAGAGAATGGTAAGGCCAAGCAATTGACTCATGTTAACGATGAGCTCTATGGAAGCATAGCTAAAAGCAAAGTTGAGAAGCGCATGGTAAAGACCACCGATGGTAAGGACATGCTTACCTGGGTAATCTATCCACCAGACTTTGATCCAAACAAAAAATACCCAACTCTACTTTATTGCCAGGGAGGACCTCAATCTCAGGTATCCCAATTCTACAGCTTTCGCTGGAATTTCCAACTTATGGCCGCTCAGGGCTACATCGTTGTAGCTCCTAACCGAAGAGGACTACCAGGTTTTGGTCGCGAATGGAATGAGCAGATTTCCAAGGATTGGGGCGGTCAATCGATGCGAGACTACCTGGCTGCGATAGATGCTGTTTCTAAAGAGAGCTATGTTGATGAAAGCAATTTAGGCTGCGTAGGAGCCAGTTATGGAGGATACTCAGTATATATGTTAGCGGGTATCCACGAAGGGCGTTTTAAGAGCTTTATATCTCATTGCGGTCTTTTTGATCTTGAAAGCTGGTATTTAACCACGGAAGAAATGTTCTTCGCTAACTATGATCTAGGAGGACCTTACTGGGAAGAGGCTCATGCTCCTGGCTACACTAGCTTTGATCCAAAAGATTATGTACAAAACTGGAATACTCCCATGTTGGTTATTCACGGTGGAAAGGATTTTAGAGTTCCCGAAAATCAAGGTATGGAAGCTTTTCAAGCTGCTAAATTATTAGGAGTACCCGCACGCTTCCTTTACTTCCCGAATGAGGGACACTGGATTCTCAGCCCACAGAACGGCTTAGTCTGGCATGACCAATTCTTCGGTTGGCTCGACCAATGGCTAAAGAACTAATACTTCAAAACCGGCATCACTGATGCCGGTTTTTTTTGTGCTTAATGACGGATGATTACCGCAATCGGGAGCATAAAACACCCAGACTCTGCACTCTTTAAAAATTCCCTTTCCGATTCATCCATTCCATTTTACGGTTCATCGCGAATAAGTCCGATTCGTCCTTTTTTAGTTTCCCAGCCTCTGAGGTGCCGGTAGTTTAGCTAGCAAATAAGGGAACCATGTACCGCATCAGCACAATCTTAATCATTCTTACCTGCAGCTTCGCTCAAGCGCAAAACAGCTTTAAAGGCATCGTATTCGATCAAGACAAGGAGCCACTGGTAGCAGCCAATATCTATTTAAAAGGAAGCTATCATGGTACCAGTTCGAATGCGGATGGCAGCTTTGAGATAGACAAGGTGAAATCCGGGGATTTGATAGTAATCAGCATGCTTGGATTTGAGCAAAAAGAAATTCTCATCAAACCTGAACATCTCGAAGGACAACATTCAATCCAAATGAAAGAAGCTTTCAACCGCCTTAAAGCCGTTACCATCTCTGCCGGTAATATGGAGGTAAGCGATGAAAAAAAATCTGTGGTTCTTAATCCACTGGATATTGTTACCACATCTGGTGCCTTAGGCGATGTAATTGGTGCGCTGAAGACCCTCCCAGGAACTGCCAATAATGACAATGATGGGCGTCTCTTTGTAAGAGGTGGCTCAGCCAATGAAACCGCCATATTTATTGATGGCTTGAGATTGGGAAATGCCTTTGGATCTACCTTGAATGGCATCCCTACCCGCAGTCGGTTTAGTCCTCAGATATTTAAAGGAAGCTTCTTTAGTACTGGAGCCTATTCCGCAGAGTTTGGACAGGCTTTGTCCTCGGTGCTTTCACTAAACAGTTTAGACTTCCCTTTGCGTCGTCAAACGGACTTAAGTGTAATGACTGTAGGTGTAGGAGCCAGTCATACTGAAGTGTGGGATCGCCAGTCCTTCACCACCAACATCTCTTATACTGACTTGCAACCTTATATGGCCTTTGTTCCGCAGAATATCGAATTCCTCAATGCCCCGAATGGATTCAGTGGAGAGTTTCTCTTTCGCCAAAAGGTTGGTAAAAGAGGATTGGTAAAAGCTTTTTACGCTTATCAGTATTCGGGTTTAGAAGTTCTCCGCGATCAAGTAGAAAGTGATACTGCTACTCGAACCAAGTTGGATAATAACTTCCACCATTTTAACCTCAACTATCGTCAGGACCTGGGTAAGAAGCACCTTATCGATGGTGGCATCAGCTACTCTACCAATGATGATGATATTGAACTTGATGCCGATAAGATCTTTCAGGGAAGTAACCTGCTTCATGGTAAACTACGTCATCAATACTTCGCCACTGATCGCTTAAATCTGAAATTTGGCGCTGAAACCTTCTACCGCTTCTTTCAGGAATCCTTAAACGAAGATCAACGCGAAATAGAAGCGGAACAGCTGGCTTTCTTCGCTGAAGGTAACTACCACTTCAACAGTGATCTTGCTCTTAACCTGGGTTTGCGAAAGTCTTACTATGGAGGTAGCAGTTTTCTTATGCCTCGAGCGTCAATTGCCTATCGTTTAAATCAGGCTTCCAGTTTCTCCCTAGCCTATGGAGATTATGTGCAAGAGCAGAACCTCGGAATATTAGTACAAAACGAAAACCTTCGTTCTTCACAAGCCCGTCATTTGGTGCTTAATTATCAATACATAAAAAACACCCACACTTTTAGGATTGAAGGCTACTATAAAGATTATGCTCAATTGCTAAGAAGAAACCCGGATTTCAATACCAGTGGCAATGGATATGCGCGGGGTTTTGATCTCTTCTGGAGAAACCGAGGTGGTGTAAACAACCTTGATTATTGGATCACTTACTCTTTCATTGATAGCAAACGTCATTGGCTTCATTTCGAGAATAGAGTACAACCCGGTTTTGCCCCTCGTCATAATGCCTCTTTTGTAGGGAAGTACTGGGTGGAAAATCTAAAATCTCAAATTGGAGGAAGCTTCAATATCAATGATGGTTACACCTACGATAATCCCAATCTACCTGGGGAAATGGAATCTCAAACCAAAGCCTTCCACAGTTTAAACCTAAGCTGGAGCTATCTGCCAAAACCCAATTTGATCTTTCACTTCGAAATTACCAATGTCCTGGGTCGCGAAAACATCTTTGGTTACCAGTACAGCAGTACCGCCGATGCCAACGGAAATTTCAATGAAATGGCTATCCCACAAGCCGCCAAACGCTTCATCTTCTTTGGAATCTTCTACACTATATCCAGCGATAAAAAAGCAAATCAACTTAATAATCTATAATTCAAAATTCACGTATCATGAAAAAAGTAATCTTGTTTTTCGGTGCAATCCTCCTAGCTTCAAATCTGCAAGCCCAGCCTAAAGAAGCCTATGTCAATTACATGAAAGAAACTCTGGCTATGTATGACAGTGTTAAAAGTATGGACGACTATAAAGAAATCGCCAATCGTTTTGATCGAATAGCTTCCGCTGAAAGTGAAGAATGGTTGCCTCCCTACTATGCCGGACTAACCAATATCTACATGAGTTTTGTAAGAGGTTTGGAAGATGAGCAGAAGGATGACTATTTGGATAAAGCATTGGAATATGTAGATCGGGCAGAAGCTCTGGTTGGAGAAACTTCGGAAACCGTTTTACTGCGAGGCTATGTATACATGGCCAAGGTTACGGTAAATCCAGCCATCCGTGGAATGACCCTTTCCGGAAAAGTAAGTGGCTTATTCAGCAAAGCATTGGAAATGGATCCGGAAAACCCCAGAGCGAACCTTATGGTTGGTCGCTGGAAGTATGGTAGCGCTCAATTCTTTGGTTCATCAACTGAAGAAGCTTGCGCCTATAACCAAAAGGCTTTAGCGATCTTTAAAAACCTGAAAGATCAGGATGGCATCGAACCTTCCTGGGGTCAGAACCAGGCAGAAGGTATGAGTAAAACTTGTTTGGGAAAAGAGTAATTTCCGACCATGATCAACTTCACGCCCAGAACCAGAAAGCACTTCATCAGATGGCTTGGGATAAATGCCTTAATAGGGGTTTCTATACCCCTATTTTTCAATCCTCAGGCCTACACTAGTCTGGAAGGTTTAAGCCAGGTTTGGGATGACATGTTCTTCTCCTTTTTCATGTCGGCTGCAATTAGCTCAGCGGTTGGAGTAAATGAGATCATATTGGATAAATACTTCCCCTGGCTAGAGCATGCCGGCAAGCGATTCTTCATGGAAATTCTGGGAGTTACCATATTCGGGTTTACCGCCTCTTTTCTTGTAAACGTCATTGTTAGAAGCATGTTTGGCTGGGTTGATTTCAATGATTTTCCCTGGAGGTCGATGTTCATGAACTCACTTTATCCTACCGCAATCGGATATGTGATTACCGCCTTTTTCATCAGTCGTGGTTTCCTAGCCCGGGCAAAAGCGGAAGCCGTAAGGGCCGAGCAATTGCAAACGGAAAAATACCGTAGTGAGGTCCGCGTATTAAAGGATCAGCTAAATCCACACTTTCTATTCAACTCGCTTAATGTGCTCACCAATCTCGTATATGAAGATGCCGACAAATCCGCTGATTACATTCGAAACTTAAGTCGCTTCTATCGCTATGTTTTAGAAGTCCAAGACGAAGATCTGGTTGAACTGGATCGAGAGTTGAAGTTTACCCGCGACTATCTGCAATTGCAGCAAGAGCGTTTCGGAAGTGATGCCCTGATTTACAGTGTCGAGGTAAAGGAAGCTGATTCCTATGAAATCCCACCTCTGGCCTTACAGTTATTGGTTGAAAACGCCCTAAAACACAATCGGGCCAGTAAAACCGAACCTCTACATCTGGTAATTCGCCAGGAAGGGTCACGACTAATTGTAGAAAACAGCCTGCAAAAAAGAAGTGTAGAATCTGAGCATCTGGGTATCGGCCTGTCTAATCTTATTCGCCGCTATGAATTACTGGGAGCGGATCCCGTGCAAATCAAGGAAAACGAAACAGAGTTTAAAGTGAGTATTCCCCTAATCGCTGCCTAATGAAAGTATTAATCGTTGAAGACGAAATTCCAGCGGCGCGCCAATTAATGCGACTGCTCGAACGAAGCGATCTGTTTGAAGGAGAAATTGAAGGTCCCTTAGGAGCAATTTCAGATGCAGTGGCGCACCTACGTGAACAGGATAACTATGATCTGATATTCATGGATATCCACCTTTCAGATGGGCCGAGTTTTGACATCTTTAAATCTATCGATCTTCAGGTACCGATCGTTTTCTGTACCGCCTATGACCAATATGCTCTGGAAGCTTTTAAGCAGAACAGCATAGACTACCTTCTTAAGCCAGTTGAGCCGGAAGACCTGGATCGAGCTCTTGAAAAATTCAATAAACTTCATGCAAGAGAGGCGAGTTCGAACTTTCAGGCAGATTTGCTGCTGCAAATGTTGGAAGATCGAAAGGAAGACAAACCACTTAAAAAACGCTTTCTATTGAAACTCGGCGATCGGATGTTAACTAAAGACATTGCAGAAATCACCTGTTTCTATTCCGCCGATAAAGCCAGCTTCTTGATGGATGAAAAGGGTAAATCCTATCCGGTGGAATACAGTTTGGATCAATTGGAATCGATGACCGATAGGAAGCATTTCTTCCGAATCAATCGAAAATACCTGATCCGCCTTGAATCTATTGAGGATATGCGCAGCTATTCGGGTAGTCGAATAAAGCTTCAATTGAGGCACTGCGACGATAACGACATTCTTGTGAGTAGGGATCGTACTGGAGAATTCAAACATTGGTTGGACCAATAGCTTTTCAATAGATTTGCAGGCCTTTTTAGATTTATGAACCTGCAGATTTTCACCCTCAGTAATGGTATTCGCGTCGTCCACCGACAGATCAATAGACCGGTAGCGCATTTTGGTTTTTTAGTTGCCGCGGGGTCTCGCGATGAAACGGAAAATGAGCAAGGTTTAGCCCATTTTATCGAGCACTGCTTGTTCAAGGGAACTGAGAAGCGAAAAGCCTATCACATCCTTAGCAGAATGGAGGATGTAGGCGGTGAACTCAATGCTTTTACTAGTAAAGAGGAGACCGTGATCCACAGCAGTTTTTTAAGTGGTGATTATTCAAGGGCCATTGAACTGATCTGTGATATCGCCTTCCGAAGCACCTTTCCCAATAAGGAATGTGAAAAGGAAAAGGAAGTCATTATTGATGAAATCTATTCCTATAAGGACAATCCCTCCGAAAGCATTTTTGATGACTTTGAAGAATTACTCTTTCCAAATCATGGTCTGGGCCGAAACATTTTAGGTACGGTAGAAAGTGTAAAAGCTTTAAGCACCTCAGACATTAAATCTTTTCTCAAATCTAATTACACGCCAGAACGCATGGTCTTTAGCTCGGTGGGAAATATCAGCAAAGACAAGCTGGAGCGGCTTTTAGAGCGAGAACTGCATGAAATCCAATTGGATACTGGTAAGGCGCGAAACCTAATTGCTCCTCCCGAAGCCGATGCAATGAGAGAGGAACAGGATCGAAGTGGATACCAGACTCATGCCGTATTAGGTTGCAGGGCTTATGAGGCGAAACATGATCTTATGCGTCCCTTAGCCCTAATCAACAATATCCTTGGGGGCCCGGGGATGAACTCTCGCCTTAATCTCAATATTCGAGAACGATATGGCTTCACTTATCATTTGGAATCCTTTTATCATCCTTTTTTGGACTCCGGTCTGTTTGGTATTTATCTGGGAACCGACCTGGGAACCGCCGATCGCACCATCACTTTGGTAGAGAAAGAACTCAAAAAACTCAGAGAGAATAAGTTGGGAGTATTACAACTTTCTAAGGCCAAGAAACAAATACTGGGTCAGTTTGCTATGGCCCAGGAAAACAATGGAGCCCTCATGCTCGCTTTCGGTAAATCCCTCTTATTTCATAATGAGATTGAGAGCTTTGATGAAATCGTAAAGGATGTAGAAAGCTTAAAATCAGAAACCTTACTCGAGGTTGCAAACGAAATCTTCGAGCCCAATAAATTCAGTAGCCTGATTTACCGAAACAGCCTTCCCGAATCTTTTTAAGGCTGGGAGAATTTCCCTTTCTTTGAATATGAGTCGTTCCAACGGATCGGATAAATCTGCTTCCCCTAAAAAAAACGGTTTCGGAACCTTTGCCGGGGTTTTCACTCCCAGTATACTTACGATTCTTGGTGTGATTATGTACTTACGATTCGGATGGGTCGTAGGTCAAGTGGGCCTCATTGGCACCTTGGTAATTGTCACACTATCCACGAGTATAACCTTCTTAACGGCCCTCTCCATCGCTTCAATTGCTACGGATCAACACGTACGTACAGGCGGGGCTTATTATATGATAAGTCGCTCCTTAGGGATAGAAACCGGAGGAGCCATCGGCATTCCATTGTTCCTGGCCCAGGCTTTATCGATTGCCCTTTACACCATAGGTTTTGCGGAAAGTTTGAGTCAGGTTTTCCCCCAAATAGATCAACGTTGGGCGGGAATGATTACCACAATCCTGGTTGGTGGCTTGGCACTTTTCTCGGCCAAGATTGCTATTCGCAGTCAGTTCTTTATTATGGCGGCCATTGCCTTGTCTCTGCTCTCTCTCATCTTTGGCAGTCCTGCTGGAGAACCAGATGTGGAGCTTTGGTCGGGTGCTAATGAGGCTGGTTTCTGGACTGTGTTTGCAGTATTCTTTCCCGCTGTTACGGGCATCATGGCTGGAGTGAATATGTCGGGAGATTTGAAGGATGCAAAAAGAGCTATTCCCCGTGGCACCTTTCTAGCGATTGGCGTTGGCTATTTTATCTATATGGCCTTGCCAATACTTCTGGCAAATCGTGCCACAGCAGAGCAGCTAATAGGTGATCCGCTTATCATGCGCAAAATATCATTCTGGGGAAACGCCATCTTATTAGGTGTTTGGGGTGCGACCCTTAGTAGCGCTATTGGCAGCATTTTAGGTGCACCCCGGGTGCTTCAAGCTTTAGCCAGAGACCGGGTGCTACCTGCCTCCTGGCGATGGCTTGGCAAAGGGAGCGGTGAAGATGATAATCCTCGTGCTGGTACTATTTTCACTATCGCCTTAGCCTTGATAGCGGTGTATTTTGGAAATCTAAACCTGGTGGCTCCAGTGCTCTCCATGTTCTTCCTCACAACCTATGGAGTACTAAATATTTCAGCAACGCTTGAAAAACTTCTTGGTAGCCCTTCTTTCCGACCCACATTTAAGGTTCACTGGGTCTTTTCACTTTTAGGGGCCTTGGCCTGTATTTGGGTGATGCTTTTAATCAATGCAGCAGCAACTGCAGTAGCCATTGTTTTCATGATCCTACTATTTCTGTGGTTACAAAGACGGGAGCTTAAAACTACCTGGGGTGATGTACGTCAGGGCTTATGGATGGCCATAGGCCGAAGCGCTTTATTGAGAATACGCCGTACTGCCGATCCTAAAAACTGGCGCCCTCATATACTGGTACTTTCCGGCGCTCCAACCAAAAGGTGGCACCTGGTTGAATTGGGTCATGATCTCAGTCAAAATAGAAGTTTAATGACCGTAGCCACAGCCATTAGCAAGACAGATCTGCCCATTGAGAGGCAACTAAAAATGGAGGCTAATGTGCGCGATTACCTTCTGCAAAAAGGCATCAACAGTCTGGTAAGAGTTTATTACACGCATAAAGTTTTAGAAGGAACAAAGGCCATGATTGGCACCTATGGGCTAGGGCAGATTACCCCGAATACGGTGCTAATGGGGGCTTCCGAAAATCCAGATAACCGTGATGATTTCTGTCGCTTAGTAGAGTATTGTTACGCCTTACGAAAGAATGTATTGATAGCCCGAAATGCGGATACTCTAAAAGCGGACAAATACAAGCGCATTGATATCTGGTGGGGTGGATTAAAAGCAAATGGTGGCCTAATGATCGTGCTTGCCCATCTCCTACAAAGGAGCTTAAACTGGAAAGGATCAGAAGTAAATGTGAAAATGTTGTCGCGCAGTCAGCAAGCCAGTTTAGGGGCTAGTAAGAATTTATCCAACCTCTTACAGGATATGCGGGTAGATCACAATGAAAAGGTGATCTACGACGAAGAATCGGATTTCTATGAGGTATTGGAACGTCACTCTTCCTCAGCAGATTTGATCATGCTAGGAATGGCCATTCCAGGCGAAAACTTCGACTATAGGCAATACTATGATCGCCTGGCGGAAAACACAAAAAACCTCCCAAGCACCTTATTTGTATTGGCATCTCAGGAGGTTGAGTTTGGTGAAGTACTAAGTTGATCTATTAGACTCTTAGCCTAACGATCACTATACATTTCGCTATAATAATTCTGGTAATCGCCGGAAGTTACACTATTCAGCCACTCTTCATTAGAAAGGTACCAATCGATGGTTTCCGCTAATCCTTCTTCGAAAGTAACGGAGGGCTTCCAGCCTAATTCCTTATTGATTTTTGAGGCATCAATTGCATAACGACGGTCGTGTCCCGGACGGTCTGTAACGTAAGTAATCAAAGATTCTGAGGTCCCTGGCTCGCGATCCAACTTTTCGTCCATCTGCTTGCAAAGGACTTTTATCAGATCGATATTCTGCCATTCATTGAATCCACCGATATTATAAGTTTCCTTATTTCGCCCCTGATGATACACCAGATCAATGGCTATAGCATGGTCTATAACGTATAACCAATCCCGAGTGTACTTTCCATCGCCATAAACCGGCAGAGGTTTATTGTTGCGCACATTATGGATGAAAAGGGGAATTAGTTTTTCCGGAAACTGGTTTGGACCGTAATTATTGGAACAATTCGTAACAACATAGGGCATGCCATAGGTCTCGCCATAAGCTCTTACGAAATGATCAGAGCTGGCTTTAGAAGCTGAGTAGGGAGAATTGGGATCATAAGGAGTGGTTTCCTCAAAAAGCCCTTCTGACCCTAAGGTTCCATACACCTCATCCGTACTAATATGGTAGAAGCGCTTGCCTTCGAAATCATCTTTCCAGGTATCCCGAAATGCATTGAGCAAATTCACCGTACCGATAACATTAGTGCGGACAAAAGCCAGGGGATCAGTGATACTGCGATCTACATGACTTTCAGCGGCCAAATGCAATACACCTTCAAACTTGTGTTCTTCGAAAAGCTTATTAACCGCTTCTGCATTTACAATATCAATGCGAACAAAGTGATAATTGGGTTTATCCTGAATATCCTTTAGGTTTTCCAGATTCCCAGCATAGGTGAGGGCGTCCAGATTGTAGATTTCATAATCAGAATACTTGTTTACAAAAAGTCGTACTACATGAGAGCCAATAAAGCCCGCACCACCGGTTATTAGAATCTTCTTAGCCATTTGAGTTAAATGTTTCTAATTTTCTTTTCCCATCGCCAGGCATCTGCCATCGCATCATCAAGTGATTTCTCTGCTTTCCAGCCTAATACATCATTGGCCTTGCTTGTATCCGCATATGCGGCGGTAACATCACCACGACGACGCTCTACGATCTTATAGTTTAAAGCACTAGAGGAAACCTTTTCAAAGGACTGGATCACCTCTAATACCGTAGAACCTTTGCCGGTACCTAAATTGTAAACTTCAAAGTTTTGAGTATTGGCTCGATTTAACAATCTATCAAGCGCAACAACGTGAGCATTAGCGACATCAACGACATGAATATAATCGCGCTCATTAGTACCATCGCGAGTTTCGTAATCATCGCCAAAAACCGAGAGTTGTTCTCTAACTCCAGCCGCAGTTTGGGTAACATAAGGAACCAGATTTAAAGGCACGCCTAAAGGAGATTCTCCTATCTCAGCGCTGGGGTGTGCTCCTATGGGATTAAAGTATCGAAGCGAAATAGAGTTAAAACCATGAGCCTCAATAGCATCTTTGATAATCTCTTCTCCAACCTGCTTGGTATTCCCATAAGGTGAAATGGCTGCTTTTACCGGGCTGTTCTCGGTAATTGGTAGCTCATCCGCCTCACCGTAAACCGTGCAACTGCTGCTAAAAATCAAATTATCGATCTGCAGATCACGCATCTCCTGCAGGAGGTAAACTAAAGACCCTAAATTATTTTCGTAATACTCCAAAGGCTTGTGCACCGACTCCCCTACTGCCTTAAAGGCGGCAAAGTGAATAATTCCATCCAAGGCAGAGTATCGACCAAAAAAGTCGCGTACCTCTTCCCGATTCTTCAAATCTATTCTTTCGAAAACAGGGCGTTTGCCGCTAATGCGTTCAATCCCATCTAAAACCGATGCAGTCGAGTTGCTAAGGTCATCTACTATAATAGCTTCATGACCAGCATTGATTAGCTCTACCACAGTGTGGGAACCAATAAAACCCAGTCCTCCGGTTACGAGTATCTGCGCCATTGTTTATTTCTTTACGCGTACGTAGTCTTTGAAATCCTTATGCTCCTTCTTGTAGAGCTCTTCTTCCGGTAAAGACTTAAAATATTCATAGGTGATGCGAAGACCTTCAGCGCGATCCACTTTGGGCTCCCAGCCAAGGATTTCTTTCGCTTTGGTGATATCCGGGCGTCTTTGAGTAGGATCGTCCTTGGGCAAATCCTTGTAAATCACCTTTTGATCTGTTCCGGTTAATTTGATGATTTCCTCCGCAAAATCCCCGATGGTAATCTCATCCGGATTTCCAATGTTCACTGGATGTGGATGATCACTCATCAATAGTCGATAAATACCTTCCACCAGATCATCTACAAAGCAAAAGGAACGCGTTTGAGATCCATCACCAAATACGGTAAGATCCTCACCGCGTAAAGCCTGACCAATGAAGGCCGGTAATACCCTTCCATCATTGAGGCGCATGCGCGGCCCGTAGGTGTTAAATATCCGAACGATGCGAGTTTCCAGTCCATGATAAGTATGATAAGCCATGGTCATCGCTTCCTGAAAGCGCTTCGCTTCATCATACACTCCACGCGGGCCAACCGGGTTAACATGTCCCCAATAATCCTCTGTTTGAGGATGCACCTGAGGATCACCATAGATCTCCGAAGTTGAAGCAATCATCAGTCTCGCTCCTTTTGAAAGGGCAAGTCCAAGACAATTGTGTATTCCCAATGAACCTACTTTGAGGGTCTGAATGGGAATCTTTAAATAATCAATTGGGCTGGCAGGAGAAGCAAAATGAAGAATGTAATCCAGGTCTCCTGATACATGAATAAACTTTGATACATCATGATGATGAAACTCAAAGTTATCCAAAGGAAAGAGGTGCTCAATATTCTTAAGATCACCAGTAATGAGATTATCCATCCCAATTACAAAAAAGCCTTCCTTAATGAATCGATCACAAAGATGCGATCCTAGAAATCCTGCTGCTCCCGTTATCAGTACCCTTTTCATATTCTTAGTTTGATTTTACCCCAATACAATGGTATTCAAAACCTAGTTCAGCCATTCTTTGGATGGAGAAGATATTACGACCATCAAATACCAATGGATTCTTCAAGGATGCTTTAATCTCTTCAAAATCGGGAACTCGGAATTCACTCCATTCCGTCACCACTAATAAAGCGTCTGCTCCTTCAATGGCTTCATATTCGTTTTTAGCATAGGTAATGCGATCACCTAAATCGTGGGTCGCTTCCTCCATTGCCACTGGATCGTATGCGCTAACAGTTGCGCCTTCTGCCAATAGTTTATTGATAATTACTACTGATGGCGCTTCACGCATATCATCGGTATTTGGTTTAAAGGATAGTCCCCAAATAGCAAAATGCTTACCCTTTAAATCGCCATTAAAGCGCTTCATTACTTTGTTGAAGAGAATAGACTTTTGATCGTCATTCACGTCCTCTACAGCCTGAAGGATTCGCATTTCATGTCCGTTCTCACGCGCAGTGCGCACCAAAGCTTTAACATCCTTTGGAAAACAAGATCCTCCATAACCGATACCGGGATAGATGAATTTGTTGCCAATTCGAGGGTCGGAGCCAATTCCGCGGCGAACCAAATTCACATCAGCCCCCATAATCTCGCAAAGGTTTGCCACATCATTCATGAAAGAAATTTTGGTGGCAAGCATAGCATTGGCCGCATATTTTGTCATCTCAGCCGAAGGAACATCCATAAATATAACCGGATGACCATTTAAGGTAAAGGGATGGTAAAGCTTCTCCAAAACCTTTCGAGCGCGATCGGATTCAATGCCAATCACAATACGGTCGGGTTTCATGAAATCATTAACCGCTGCTCCCTCTTTCAAGAACTCAGGATTAGAAGCTACATCATAATCGATACTCACCCCACGGCGATCCAAGGCATCTTGAATTTCTTTCTTCACTTTGGCTGCAGTACCTACCGGAACGGTTGATTTAGTGATAATTACTCCATAATCATTCATGTTCTCGCCAATCTCGCGCGCTACAGCCAATACATACTTGAGGTCTGCACTGCCATCTTCTCCCGGAGGAGTACCCACAGCAATAAAAGCGGCATCTGCTCCTTTGATGGCCTCGCCCAGGTTGGTAGAAAACTGTAAGCGGCCTTTCTCAAAATTGCGGTGTACGAGCTTATCTAATCCAGGCTCATAAATGGGGAGAATGCCCTTTTTTAGGTTTTCAATTTTTGTTACATCTACATCAACGCATGTTACATCGATACCTACCTCGGATAAACAAGTACCCGTAACAAGTCCAACATAACCCGTTCCTACAATTACGATTTTCATGACTATTGTTTGTTGAGGAAGTTCTTTACTTCAGTGGTTATTAACTCGAGCTGTTCCTGCTGCAACTCAGTGTGCATGGGGAGAGAGAAAACACGACTCACTAGCCTTTCGGTTACAGGAAAGTCGCCATCACCATACCTTTCATCTTTGTAAGCTTTTTGCATATGCAAGGCCACCGGATAATAGATCATAGCCGGAATATCCTTGGTCTTTAGATATTCAACGAGGGCATTGCGATCAATACCATCCGCCAATTGAAGGGTGTACTGATGGAAGACATGGCTAGAGCGGCTATCGCGAACAGGAGTTTTCAATTCGTCAACATCGGCGAAAGCCTGATCATAGTATTCCGCTGCCGCTTGACGAGCAGCAATATAGGAGTCTAAATGAGGCAGCTTGCAACGTAAAATTGCCGCCTGAATAGTATCTAATCTGGAGTTAACCCCGATCATGTCGTGGTAGTAGCGTACAGTTTGACCGTGATTGGCGATAATGCGAATTTTCTTAGCTAATTCGTCATCATTAGTGAATATAGCTCCACCATCGCCATAGCAACCTAAGTTTTTAGAAGGGAAGAATGACGTAGTTCCCACATTGCCAATAGTCCCTGCCCTAGCGCTGTTACCATTCTTGAAGGTGTAGTCAGAACCGATTGCCTGGGCTGTGTCTTCTACCACAAATAGGCCATGCTCATTAGCGATTTCCATTACGGCGTCCATATCGGCACACTGACCGAAAAGGTGAACCGGCACAATAGCTTTGGTTTTGTCGGTTATTGCGGCTCTAACCTGATCTGGATTTAATCCAAAGGTATCCTCATCAACATCCACTAGAACCGGCGTTAAGCCCAATAAGGCAATAACTTCAGCCGTAGCTACATAGGTGAATGTAGCAGTAATCACCTCATCCCCAGGCTTTAAACCTAAGCCCATCATAGCAATTTGCAAAGCATCGGTCCCATTTGCACAAGGGATAACATGCTTTACTCCTAAATAATCTTCTAGTTCGGCTTGGAATGATTTGACTTCTGGTCCGTTGATATAAGCAGAAGAGCGCACTACATTTGTTATGGCTTGGTCTACTTCGGATTGGATCTTTTCGTATTGGCTGATTAAATCAACCATCTGAATTTTCTTCATGTAGTCTGTCAAATGTCTAACAAAGATAAATAGCATTGCCAATAAGCAACTTATTTTTGCGATTAATATGAAACGAATAAAAATTTATATTCTCCTAAGCGTTTTTAGTATTCCAATGATTCTTTGGGGACAAGAGGAAGAGGAAAAACCTGATCGGGCATGGTTATTCGGTGCAAGTATCGGGATGAACGATTCACAAGGTGACTGGGCAGAACAATTCGCAAATAACTTTACGGTTGGTGCACACGTTTCTCGGAAGTATTCTTCCAATTGGAGCATCGGTTTAGAATGGGATTTCCTCTTTGGCGGAGACATTGCCGATCGCAACGGAGCCTTGCGCAATGTGCTCACTGAGGATGGGAATCTAATTAACATCAACGGAAGCTACGGACAGGTGAATATTAATCAGCGGGGCTCTATGATTGGATTTGGGGTAGAAAAAACCATCCCCTGGTTGAGCCCAAATCTAAATAGCGGAATAAATCTGGCGCTATATGGAGGCTATACCTGGCACTGGCTTAATGTGGATAATGTTGGCAACGACTCTCCTCAAATAATTGACGAATATGAAAAAGGTTATGATCGATTATCTCAAGGACCACATTTAAGGCAGTCGATTGGTTACATTTTTCTTTCGGAAAATCGTTTGGTTAATTTTAAAGTTTCCTTCGAGCTCACGGAAATTTGGTCCCGAGATATGCGAGCTTATTACTATCCCATCGGCGAACTGTCTGGCGACACTCAATTCAACCTACTATATAGCTTAAAACTGAAGTGGTATATCCCTATCTATTTAGGCGGTAAAAAACAAGAGTATTATATCGACTAATATTCAAAAAGGCCTGTATGGCTTGGCAATCCGGGCTTATCGCCTGGGAATAAGTCTGGCAACAATACGTTCGGAAAAAGCACGTAAATGGATTGCTGGCCGAAAGGATTGGCGCGAAAAGCTAAGGCATTTGGTTAATCCTGAGAAGGATCGAATTCTTGTTCATGCTGCATCCTTAGGCGAGATGGAACAAGGTCTCCCGGTAGTTCAACTCCTGCGCAAGGAGTATCCCGATCATCAAATTATCATCAGTTTTAATTCTCCAAGCGGTTACGAGCATTTTGAAGATCAGGAAAATGCCGATGCCATAATCTACTTACCGATAGACCTCAAAGCTGAGGCTATAGATTTTGCCCAAATCCTTAAACCCAGGATGGCCTTGTTCATCAAATATGAGATTTGGCCAAACCTGATTGAAGCTCTAAAAGATGTAAACTGTAAACTGGTGCTGGCACCAGCGGTTTTCAGACCCAATCAAATCTATTTCAAGGGTGGAAAGTCCAATTGGTTTCGTCAGATTCTAAATCGATTTGATCAGATCTTAGTCCAAAACCAATATAGCCAGGAGCTTGTACACAAGATTGGTATTGAGCAAGTGCAAATCTGTGGTGATAGTCGTTTCGAAAAAGCAATGGCCAATACCAAAGAAGAGTTTAGATCCTCTTTGGTCGAGGATTTTCTGGTTGACACTCCTTGTTTCATGATTGGCAGTTCATGGCCAAAGGAAGAAGACCTGGCCCTGAAGCTTCTGGAAGATATAGAGTCAAAGCTCGTTTTGGCGCCGCACGATGTGAGTCCTGAGAACATAAATCGTATCCTAAGACTTTTTGATAGCTACAAGGCCTCAAAATTTAGTGAAGGAATAATTCGTGAAAATTCGCGGGTCCTGATAATCGACTCCATAGGGCAATTAAAATACCTCTATAGATATGCAGATATCGCACTGATTGGTGGGGGCTTTGGTAAAGGAGTTCACAGTACCGTAGAGGCAGCAGCTTACCAAATACCCTTGCTCTTTGGGCCCAATCACACAAAGTTTCCGGAAACCATTGAAATGCAAGAAAAGGGTTTAGCCATTGCCATCAAGGACTTCCCAACCTTGCGAAACGCTTATCAAAAGCTTAGGCAAGAGTCAAAAGGATCTTCTTTCAAAAAGCAGTACCAAAGCTACCTGGATCAAAAGCAAGGAGCGAGTAAAATAATCTTTGAGGCCTGTAAAGTTTTAATTGACGGGAGTGGAGACCAAAGCTGAAATCCGAAGTCGTATTCGCAATGAACTAGCCCAGCTTGATCCTAAAACCAAGCAGAAATGGGATCAGGTTCTTTGCAAAAAGGTTCTTCAATATTTAAAAGATCACCGGGTTAAGGTACTTCACACCTATATTCCGATGGCCCAGGAAATTGATATAAAACCAGTTATTGAATACTGTTGGAAAAAAGACATCGATGTGGTGGTTCCAAAAATGGAAGCGGGCAAGCAATTAAGCCATCATTTACTCGAGAGCTTTGAAGAGCTGGAAACAAATCGCCATGGGGTGATCGAACCGGGAATTCCGAAGCCCTATTCGGAAGCCTATGATCTGATACTAGTACCCGGACTTGCTTTTGATGAAAACGATAATCGTTTGGGTTATGGTGGTGGATACTATGACCGATTTCTTAAAAAGGAAGACCACAGCCTCGCACTTGCCTATCCCTTTATGCTATTGAAGGGGCTTCCGGTAGAAGATCACGACATTGCCCTCACCAAGATTATCGGAATAAGCTAAAGCTAGCCCAGCTTCAATTGAAAGCTTTCAAAAATCTTTTCCTGAATAGCCTTGAACTTTTCAAACTCACTTTTTTCAGCGGTAAAGGTTAAGAGGTAGGCCTTTTTCTCAATCACCCAGATGTATTGAACAAACTTTAAGTTGCGCTCCCCCTGGATCCCAGCATATACCAGATGATGAGAGGCGACACCATCCTTATTCATCCGCTCTGAGGTTAACAATTTACTGTCCTGAAAAATTGCCCCCAACTGATCCTTGGTGAGCTTGATATACGAATCCAAATTCAAGTTGTAGGCAGAAATATCCTGGATCATGAAATTCACATTGTCCTTAAATGAATCTTCCGGAGAATCGAGGGGACTAAAAAGAATAAATGTGGTTCCCATTTGTCCGGTTTCATTTAATTCCCAATCGCCAGGGTATTGAACCGAGAAATTCTCTTTGTTCAAATCTTTCCAGGTATCGGATTGAGCCTGAATTGATAAGAGCGGACTGATGCTGAGGAGCAAAATTGAAACAATGCGATTAACCATAATTACCTTTTAAATACAGCTTGCAAACTAATCATAATGCAGAAGCCATTATAAGCCAAGAGCTATCAAGGGCTAGAAATTTTTAAAGGAAGGTATTCATGGTAGGCGTACTTACCGCTACCCAGTTGACCATATTCACCTAAACTAACTATAAAATAGTCCCCGCCATGATCATAGTCCCATTGGCCACTTTCTAAGGTACTATCATTTTCAAAGACCCGATAGCGATTTCCTGCATCTAGTTCCAGTACACATTTCAGGCAATTTGGATAGTCAGTTAAATAATAATAACCGACCCATTCCAACTCCGCTTCCCGATGCTCTGTATATCGATAAGTGCTAAAGAGCACCAGGGGAATACTTGCAACAATAAAATAGATGTAATGGAGAGTGCGTAAGCTTTTCCGATTAAGCACCAACAATCCCAATAGCAAAAGTGCCGGAGCGCTTAGTACAAAATAGATGAACAGAACAAATAAGCTTCCAATTGCGTACATCTTGTTTGGGTTAATTTTAAAGGCTATCTACATTTTTCCAATTCCTTGTCAGCCTGTTTTAATAGATCAATGGTGGTCTCCTCGTATTTAATGAGTAAATCCAGGTCCCTAAGCATATCTACGCTCTTTTCACCAGGCTCCTTATCACCTAAAAAGTATTGATACAAATCCTTATTCCTGTCCTTAACTTCATGGAAAACCTTGTAAACGGTTCCCAAATAGAGCAAGCAATCAAAACTGTAACTTGAGCCTATTCCACTGTTTAACAAAGTCTCCCAGGCAATAGTGCTCATTTCAATTTGCGGAAGGCTAAAATCTATTTGTACGTCTGCCCTATATTGATAAGTATTACTATCAATTTGGATTGAATCTGAGACCTTTACAATTCCAGGGTTCCTTTCCTTAAAGGCTTGCATACTATCCTTGTGCACAATAAATTCCTCCTCTTCAGAAACATTATCCTCTATAAAAGAGATGGTTTCCAACATCATTCTATGCTTTTCGATCGCCTGTTCTAAAGCCTCTTTATTATTTACCATTTCGGCCAGAACGTTTTCAATTCCAATAGACTTTTGATCAGACAACTTTCGGTTAGCGAGCCATTCATTGAGCCATAGAGCCATAAACACCCCGATCAGGGTAGCGGTAAGTGTAATTACCCAGTTACTTGAGAAGAATCTGGGGCGCGAACGATCTGAAAAGCTTCTCATCTTTTAGGATTGATTTAGACTTATAGAAAACTAAGCAGCATCATCTTTAGGACCGGCATTGCGACCTTTGGGATGATTGGCTTTAATGTTTAAAGCAGCTTTAGTAGCTGTCTCTTCTATTCTTTTATTTCGGGTTTCATCCCGACGGGCATTCTTAATCCACTCTAGTATTCCCCGCTTGGAGGAATCCGGGAAACGTTGAAAGTAGTAGGCCGCCTGGGGAGTAGAATTTAGAGCTAATTGTAAATCCTGAGGAATAATCAACCGCTCCACATCATCTAAAAACTCCCAGGCACCATTGCCCTTGGCGGTGTTAATCAGGGCTAATCCTGGAGCAGCCATGCGTCCGTCTTTAATCAAACGTGCCACCCTCTCCTTATTCGATCCAGACCAATTACTTTTTGAATTGCGAGAAGAGATGAGCAACATGGTTCGCTGATCATCTAATTTGCGTGCAAGACTATCTATCCAACCAAAGCACAACAGCTCATCTACAATCTCATCGTAAGGAAGGAATGGTTTATTGACCGTCTTTTTCCATTTCACCAACCAAACACTCTCTGTCTGTTGGTAATTATTCTCTAACCAGGTTCTTAATTCTGAACTGGACTCAACAAATACTTTAGCGAGATCTTTCAATCAGCAGTGGTTTATTCTCACGAAGATTGGACTTCCATTTCTTCAGCACTTTTCTCGCTCAGTCCTTTTAGATACTTGTCCAAAAAAGTCTTTACCTGGCCGTAACCTTTAATCTCATTTTCCTTTTTCCTAAAACCATGTCCTTCATCATCGAAGATCACATATTCTACAGGCACTCCATTCGCTTTCACGCCTTCCACAATTTCATCAGATTCTACCTGAAGAACCCGAACATCATTGGCCCCCTGCAAAACCATCAAAGGCTTAGTTACTTTCTCGGTTTGAAAGAGCGGTGATATGTTGTACAGGCGAACGGAGTCTTCGGTATTAGGATCACCAAGCTCATCATACAAAGCTTGACGATAGGATTCCCAGTAAGGAGGAATAGATTTCAAAGTACGTAGCCAATTAGTCACTCCAAAAATGTTAACCCCAACATCGAATTCTTCTGGTGTAAAAGTTAAGGCCGCCATGGTCATATAGCCACCGTAGGAACCACCAATGATACCGATGCGATCGGCATCTACAACACCGGTTCCAATCAAATAGTCTTTAGCGGCAATGCAGTCTTTCAAATCTTTATCTCCATGATTCTTATCGTCCATATGGTTGAACTCTTTACCATATCCGCTACTACCACGATTATTAACAGCGATTACCGCGTATCCATGATTAACGAGGTATTGTATTAAAGGGAAATAGTTTAACCTTGACTGCCCACCCGGACCACCGTGCACCCACACTAAACCGGGGGCAGGATTTTCTGCAGTAGCAGTTTTTGGTTGATAGTAGATGGCGGGAATCTCTAAACCATCGAAAGAGGAATAACGGATCGATTGCCCTTCAACTAAATCCTCCGCATTAATATCTGGATTTAGAGTATTGCTAAGCTTTTTAAGATCACCACTTTCAAAATTGTAGACATAGATATTACTAGGTGAGGAAGAAGTGGCCACCGTAAGCCGAGCAAGCTTTTCACTTTTAGAAATGTTTACGGAAGAAATACTACCTCCTTCAATCTCCGGTAAGCTAACCTCTTCGCCAGTGCTCTGATCAAAAACCTTCACCAGGGTTTTAGCATCCTGATTAATACCGATCACTCGATATTTCTCATTCCAGGAGTCATAGGCATACCAAACATCCCAATCGGTTTCAAAGACTTTGCTTACATCCCCACTTTCCAAATTTCGCTTAGCCAAATAGACAAAATCGGATGACTCATCCGTGAGATAGTAGAGAAACTGATTATCTAAACTGAAATACAGAGGACCATAAGTGGCATCTCCTTCATGAATGGAAATATCAGTTCTTTCATCAGTCTCTCTATCATAGAGGTACATCTTGGAATCTGCATTGGTAATGGTTTGGGTGATGGCATAGTAGCGCTCATTAGGCGAAATAGCACCTAGATCGAGTCCGTCATCATTCTGATAAATCAGCTCCTTAGCAGGAAGGGCTGAATCCATGTCGGAAATAGCCATCTTATAAACGTCCATGAATTTGGGATCTCGCTCATTGGTTGAGAGATACATACTCTCCTGATCCCTTGTCCAGCCCCAAAAACTATTTCTTGCGCCTTCTATAGGATTCAGGTCCTTGGCATTGCCCTCCTCATCGCGCAGGTAGATCTTGTAATTCTCGTTTCCTCCCTGATCAAAAGTGTAGAGTAGCCGACCATCTCCCGGCAGGTAAGATTGCGCAAAAAATGACTCCTCGGTCGAATTAGTGATCTGAGTTTTCGCTCCGCTTTCGATATCAATTTCGAAAACATTGTAAATGCCGGTCTCATTGCTACTCACCAACAGCTTTGTTTCATCAGGGGAAAAGCTTCCGCCGCTGATACTTATGTTTTCATAAAATTGATCAATGCTATACTGGTTGACCGCAATTTCCTGCGGAGTTTCCTGACAGGCAACAATAAGAGCTAAGGCTAAAAGGAGAGCTGGCTTTTTCATATAGATTTAGTTTCGATTCTAATGCAAGGATATTCTTGCAAGGCCCATAAATATAGATAATCTCCTTTCAATGAAGTGCTTCCACTACTGATTGGCACTAAAGGTCGTGGTGCCCACATTAGCACGAATAGCAGCGATCATCTCTTCGCGATTATCCTCGAGTTTTTGGACAAAAGCCGCACTTACATTCAGTCCGGTTTTATGATGATGAGACCAGATAATCATCTCCACCAGAATAGGAATCAAATCCAAACCTTTGGGAGTTAAGGCATAGACCTTTTGGGTTCTTTGCTTTTCATATACCTCAGACTGGATGATTCCCATGTTCTCCAGACGTTTTAATCGATCGGAAAGTATGTTGGTGGCTATGCCTTCTTTGGAGTTCAGGAATTCCTTGTAAAACTTTTTTCCTTCAAAGACCAAATCCCGAATCACCAGCAAAGCCCACTTATCACCGAGGTTTTCCAAAGCATAATTAATCGGACAATCCGATCTCAAATCATTTTTTTTCATCAATTACTTGTTTTTTGCAAGTAAATGTATTTACCTTTGCTTGCAGTTTGCAAGTTAATAATATTTCACAGAACACAATCAATAAAAAAGACAATGGCAACACTTAAAGTAGATCTCCAAAAACTGAAAAAAGATAGTTGGACCGAAGAGGAATACCGCAATGCGGATGTGGTGAGAGATTTCATTCAAAACCTGATGAATGATCACAATTTTGACTACATCAAAAAGACCTATGGACCTCATCCATACAAGCAACACAATCAAAGTATGATTGACGGAATTGATGGCGTGCTAGCCGTAGTTTCCAATTTCGCCAAACGCTATCCGGATTATGTCTACGATGTGAAACACTTCTATGTAGATGGTCCCTTCGTAACGGTACACTCGCATGCTACCAATAACAAGAAGCACCGTGGAAATGCACAAAAAGGCCTCAATATCATGGACATCTGGAAAGTAGAAGACGGTAAAATCACCGAGCATTGGGATGCGGTACAGCCTATCCACGGATCAATGCGATTCCTATTCTGGATGATCGGCGGAAAATTCAGAAACCGCAACACTTATTTCTAGTCTAAACTCAAAATCCGAAACAAATGATAAAACTAGGAGAGGCAAGTGCCGAAGCGATAATCAATGCACCTAAAAACAAGATCAACATTTCCGAATGGTTATTTAACCTTGGATCTCAGGAATATGCTGCTTGTGCAGAAGGCCATCAAGCGGCATCACAAGGAATACTTCCTTCAGGAAAAAGGGTTTCTATTAACCTTGAATATGTAGCCGGCTACTTCATGGTACAGCACTATATCGAGACCATTTCTGAAAAAGACCGGGTATTGAGTATATCCCCTAATACCGTTTTATGGCTGGATGATGAGAAGTATGTTATCCTGCAAATCACCTGGGAATTGAAGCTTAGTCGAATTGACGACCAAAGCTGTAAACTGACCTGCAAGGTGATCTCAGAAACCGAAAATGAGCAATTCATGAAGGCCACGGAAGAGCTCACCAAAGACATGGACCCTGCTCAGACGCCTTTTCAATTACATATCAATGAGGAAACTCCCCTTTTCGCAAAAGATATGGAACGAAAAGCGCTGGCCGGGGTTTGGAGCTAAACGCTTAAAACCAGAAAACAATTGAACGCCGATCTGTATTACGGGTCGGCTTTTTTCTGGTATGCAGTATAGATTTGAGATGGTGATTAATCTACCAGACCCTGCTGAACGGCATACTTCACCAAACCGGTAACATTTCTAACATTGAGCTTGCTGATGAGGTTTTTCCGATGGGTTTCTACCGTATGGTGGCTAATACAAAGTTTATCTGCAATTTCATTAGTGGTTAATTCATCCGCAATTAAAATCAGAACCTCTTTTTCGCGATCCGTAAGCTCTACGATTTGATAGTCTCGTTCCTGCTGTTTTTTACGCTGTAAACCCTGCATCACCGAGGCGGTAACTTCCTTACTGAAATAGGTATTACCTCCAACCAAAGTCTTGATGGCCTCTTCCAGTTCATCCCTTCCGGTGTTTTTCAAGAGGTAACCCTGAGCGCCGGCTTTCAGGAGCTTTTGGATATAATCATTAGTACCGTGCATGGTCAGCATCAAGACCTTTATCTCCGGATAGATTTGCAGCACTTCCCTGGTAGCAGCTAAGCCATCCATCTTGGGCATGTTGACATCCATTAAAACGATATCCGCTTCTTGCCTTTCCAAAACAGCTAAAAGCTCAATGCCATTATTGGCCTCCCCCACAATTTCGATTTCCGGCATATTGGCTACTAAAGCCTTTAAGCCATCAATAAATATTTGATGATCATCTGCGATTACTGCCCTAATCATAGCTCACTTGATTTATAGGAATTTCTATCATGGTAATGCTTCCTCTTCCCGGACTGGAATCGATCTGGTACTTACCCAGTAACTTTTCTGCCCTCTTTTCTAAATTCAATAGACCCATTCCCTTTCCTGAGTTCTTCATCAAATGAGGGTCGAAACCTACACCATTATCCTCGATAGTAATACTTAATCCTTCCTCTAAACGATTTACTTGCACCGTAATCTGACTCGCCTTGGAATGCTTCAAGCTGTTGTTCAGGGTCTCCTGCACCAACCGATAGATTCCCACCTCAGTCTGATGTTCAAGGGCTTCATCCAAACCATAAATCAATAGCTTACATTTTACCAGTCCGCTTTGGTTAATTCCAGCGCACAACTCGTTCAAGGCCTTTTTCAAGCCCAGGCTGCTGACCATCCCTGTACTGAGATTATGAGAAACACGACGCACTTCTTCACAGGATTCATCTAATAGGTCGGTCGCTTTCTCATACTGATTAGCTCCTTCTTCTGAATGATTGAATTGGCTTTGCAGGGCACTAAAGAGCAACTTAACCGTAGAGAGCATACTGCCCAAACGATCGTGCAAATCCATAGCAATCCGCTGGCGCTCTGCTTCTTGTCCCACGATCAATGCATTGTAGGACTTTCTGTCCTGCTCATTAATGAGGTTTTCTATCCGCTGGGCAGCAAGCTCCTGATTCTTCGCGGCAAGCTTTTGTCTCTGTTGGTAGAAATAGGCGAGGGTAAAAAGACCTAAAAGCAACAATATTGTGCCGGCGATTAAGAAATTCCTTTGGGCTGCTTTAGTGCGATTTTGCTCACCAAGAAGCAAGATCTGTTGTTCCTTTTGCTCGGTTTCAAAGCGGGTTTGCATTTCCGAAATGCTGGATATTTTTTCCGAATTAAGCAGCGTGTCGCGCAACTCAGTATATCGCTCTTGATACTTATAAGCTTCTGCAAAATCCCCTAAATGCGCATTTGCTAATGCGGTCTGCTCGTAAACCCGCGATATCAAATCTAAATCTCCCGCGGAACGGGCAATAGGTAAGGCTTTTTTAAAATAGAGCAATGCACTATTGGCTTGACCTTGATTATCGAAAAGCACTCCTAGATTAAAGAGACTCAATGCAATTTCTCGTTCATTTCCCAGGTCTTCATAAGCATCGAGGGCTAATTGATAGTAACTCTTAGCTTCAAAAACATCATCCAATTGATCATAACAGAGGGCGATGTTATTGGCAGAACGAGCCCGGTTTAATACATCCCCTAAAGCGAAGTAGATACTATCCGCTTTTTTAAACGAATTGAGAGCAGAGCGGAAATCTGCTAATTGATAATAATAGTCTCCCAGACCACTTGAAGACATCGCGATTCCCTCAAGATAATTATTTCGCCGAGCCATATCGTTTGCTCTGCGATAGTATTGAAGGGCTTCATCCAATTCCCCATAGCTGGCATGCAGGGCTCCTAAATTGTTGTTGATCTTAATCAGCCCGATCGTATCGGAAATAAGGGCGTTTAATCTTAGGCCTTCGTAGAGCATGAAGAAAGCCGAATCGATTTGACCCGTTTCCTGATATACGTAGTTTAGGACCAGTGCCGATCCTGCCGCACTTTTATATGCTTTATTGGCCAGTCGGATTTGATAAGCCCTTTTCAGTAACAATAAAGCCGAATCATTATTCGCCTTAAGGTTTAGAATAGAACCCATGCGCATGTAAGCGGAGGCTATTCCTTTCTGATAGCTCAAGTCATCAGAGGCTTTCAGAACCTTTAAGGCTAAAGCGTAGGAGGAATCCAAATCCCTACTTTGAAGAAAAAAGGCTTCCAGGACCATTTCATCAATCCGTACCGTATCCAAAGCTTGAGCAGTCGCAATCTTAAGATTGAAAAGGAACAGAATAATTAAAATGGTGAGAGAGCCCTTTCTCACAAACAAAAGCTTAAAGAGTAATTACACCCGTTGAGTACTCTATGGTAACCGAGTTTCCGCCATTAATTCCTAAAATGGTATCAATAACAGGGTATATAGGTTCATTGGGATTTTCGGAAACCGGGCTGGAAACAGGGAGGAAAGCCGCAGCCGCAACGTAGTCAGACTCTGGCCCTTCGCTTCCTTCCGGACGTGGTTCATAAAAACACCTGATCTGTCTAAGGGTATCACCTGGCTCCAAAGCCATACGATTGATATATGTGCCCGATAAGGTTCGAGCTAAAATGATAATGAAGTAATAGTTCACAGTGCTTACTGAGCCGCTTAACAAGACTTGATAACGAATCTGATCTGGAGGAAGTGGCTCATTGCTGTTATCGCTGTTGCTTGGTTCTGACAATCCTGGTAGATCAATCAACTCTACAGTGGTAGGATTACTAATTTTCCCGCTCGACTTTAAAGTCTTGGTTCCACCACTGCCCACTTCGGAGATGTTTACGGTTACATCTTCCAGATTGTGTATACCATCGGGGGTATAAGGCTGATGTAGAAAGGACCGCATATAGGTTTTAGTGGGCGCGGATTCACCAGGAGGACTGCCTTGATAGGTGAATTCAAATTCTAAAGTTGAACTGGATGGATCAAAGTCTCCTTCGGAAAGAACGATAGAATCGGAAAGGGGTAAATCAAAGAGAAAGAAGTAATAATTGACTGGGGATAAAGTGGGGGGCGACCCTCCCATGGGTTCAGACTTACCAATAGGGTTGATCAGGAAAGTACGTACTGCGGTAGTAGACATAGTGAATGTTTGGGGGTTCTTTCAAATGTACAATAATTGCAATAGGCTATCGGTGCGCCTCGGCAGCTATAAACTGTGTCTCAGGCATGTCTACTGACCTAGCAGTTGCAACGGCACGAAGGCCATCCATAGTTACTAAGGTCACCCGATATACCTTTTTAGTTAAGGTATCCCAATCCTCTAAATCAAGACTATAGTGGGTAGCGAGGGTTGAATGCCCCTTTGCTTTAATAGTAGCTAAAGGTTGAAAGTCCTCTCCATTTTGCGATTGTTCCACAATGAAGTAACTAGAGTTCACCTCCTTTGTTAGACTCCATTTTAAAACCTGCTCTCCTTCCTCCTTCACAAGCTCTAAGCTCGGTTGATTTGCTTTTAAAGAAACTTGAGCCTGGGTTGAAATGCTAAACACGAAAAGGAAAAGGCAAATGCTGATAAATGTTGTGGTTTTCATAGTGATTGATCTTTGATGAATAATTACACTACAAAGGTGCTGGCAATCAGCATGCTGCGAATCAGTTAAAACCGTGAAATTGCCTTATCCCTGAAATCAGGGATGGGATTAGGATACTTCTGACTGAATGAATTGTATAGTGCTTTGGATAGACTTATCGGCATCCTTACCAATCCAGAAGAGATGTCCCCATTCGTTCTGTAATGTGAGAAGTTGAGAATGGGGTATTAATGCATGGGCATTATCTGCGTGATCAAAGGATACGCTGGCGTCATGCTCACTGTGTACTATTAAGGTCGGGCACTGGATTTTGCTCAATTCTTTAGGGTCGATATCCTGCTCCAAATCATTCAGAAAGCCTTTCCCTGATCGATAGCTACGCAAAGCTTGCATCAAATCCTCAATATCTGCTTTGCCAAGGCTTGTCTTAGCCAAGCTTGAAAACTGCGGATAAAAACTATTGGCAATCAAGCGAGGGAAAACTTTGGCAAAGGTTCTTACCATTGCCCAAATGAAAGCTTCCATTCCCGGTCTAAACATGATTTGGGCTGTTTTATAAATGGAATCCTCCCGCCTGAGCCATTTCATGGTTACTGCAGAAGCCAGAAGCAATTTCTCCACTCTTGCTGGATAGTGAGCCGCCAGTTCAATGGCAGTAAGTCCACCCGCAGATATACCATAAACCACCACCTGCCTCAGACTTAAATGGTCCAATAACTCAATAATGAGGGCTGCTGCTTCTCTGGGCGATTCATTTCCTTTTAATTGGCTTTGGCCATAACCAGGACGAGAAGGAGTGACTAATTGAAAATGATCCCTATCAAATCCCTTATGGCTGAGAGTTTCGCGACAATTAGAATGACCGCCATGGATAAATAACACGGGGGTTCCCCGACCCACGATAATATATTCTATAAGCCCTTTAGATGTTTGTAGAACCGAACTGGATGGCTGCATAATGAAGCTTATATGCTATTTATCAAACCCTTCGAATTTAGTCATTCGAGGCTTTAATGGGATTACTAAATCGTTAAGCCCCTGTAGATAAATCGAAATTGCTGTTCACTCATTTAAGCTTCCATGTAAGCTTTTATATCTCTAGGTTTAAATAAAAATCAACCATGTTCCGCAAAATTCTATCCTCTTTCCTGTTTCTATTTCTTTTTGTTCAAAACGCTGATGCTGCCCATATTAAGGGAGCCGAAATTGACTGGGAATGCGTTGGGAATGGCGACTATATCTTCCGTCTTACTTTGTTTTTAGATTGTAGCGGAAGTAATGCCGCGGCAACGCAATTCATTCAAGGTCCGGCTGGCAGTATTGCCTGCAATATCAGTCAAGGCTCAGTAACTCCTTTTAATGGCACCTGTAGTTCAACTTGTATTGAAGAAAGGTGGGAGTTTGTTTCCGACACCATAAGCTTTACCGGGGTTCCTCCATCAAGCGGATGGGAATTCTCATACAGTGTATGTTGCCGGGGAACGGAAGTAAACCTGAATGGGATTGGAGCCATATATGCTTATGCTAAAATGTACCCTTATCAACCTGTCGGGGGAACCGGAGCATTAAGTGCCGACAGTTGCTACAACCATAGCCCCAAGTTTTTGAACCGGGACCCTGCGATGCACTGCGAAGGACCTTACTCCTATAATCATCAGATTAGCGACCGGGAACAAGATTCTATCGTTGCTGAGTTTGCTACACCTTTAGGTTCTTCGGGAAACCCGATCAGCTTTGCAACCGGATATGATTATGATATGCCTTTTCCCGATAGCACCGAAAATCCGCTCAATGGACGAGTTACCCTGGATCCTCAATCCGGATTGATGCAAATGGAGTTTTACGATCCAATCCCAGGTAATTACCAATCCGTGTTACTGGTAAAGGAGTATCGAGATGGACAGTTGATTTCGGAAATAATGAGGGATCGACCCATGACGATACTGGATTCGGTCTCTTGCGCTCAGGCCAATGCCAATAACCGTCCAAATCTATCCGTGAGTTCTAACAATAATCTGATCCTCAATCAGGTTGGGGGACATTATGCCATTACGGCCCAGCAAGGAGACACGATAGATTTAAACATCCTGGCCAGTGATTTTGACTTTAACTCAGCGGGCATATCACAAACCATCTGTTTCACCGCTCAATCCAACTTTTTAAATCCCGCTAATTATGGATTATCCACGGGCTGTGCTAATGGCAATTGTGCAACGATTACTCCCATTGGATCCAATGGTTATTGCGGGTCTGTGGTAGAAGACTATCACTTTCAATGGACCCCGGATTGCTCTGTACTAACCTCCAATAGTTCCAGCGCAGTTCCACATATCTTCCATTTTGAAACGACCGACAATGGATGCCCCCTTCCGAAAAGTCGTCAGGCAACCTTAATTGTGTATTTATATCCATCCTCTCAAAGTGCCGTGCAGGTAAGCTTAGCGAGCGCAGACACCATAGGAACCGCAAATATCAATTGGACTCGCTTGAATCTGAATAGCGGAGTTCCATTTGATAAATACAAGATCCATGTTCGCCCAATCGGAGGCACATTTGTAGCAATTGATAGCATATATGACATTGACAGCACCTCGGCGACCTATAGCAATCTACCTTTCCCTTGTGAGATTTATGTAGAAGCCACTAGCGGCAGCTGCCCTACTACCGGTCCGGCTAGCAATGTGATTAATACCAGTGTTGCTTTAAATCTTATGGCTTATTCAAAGCCTTTGGAATTTAGTATCAGTCCCAATCCCGCCGGGCAGTACATAAGTCTTGAGCTTGCTAATCGTCAGGATGGCTGGCAAAATTTAGAAGCTCGACTTTATAGTGCAAGCGGACAATTGATGCAGGTATATCCTTTGGGTGATGGTTTAAGTCGCTGGGATTTACAAATTGATCAGAAGCCAGGACTCTATATAATCGAATTAAGAGACGGCAACTTTAGCTCCAGATCGAAACTTATCATTGAATAGCAACTCCGTTTTACGGGTTTAAATAGGGTCCAAGCCAGTTAGATGGTTTGGGCCCTTTTAGCTTTAGGCAAATTCTGAAACAATTGCTTGCGAGCGCAGCTTCTTCACAATCCAGGCCACCAAAGCTGCTACGGCTGAATCGAATACAATAAGAATGATAATTACGATCCACTCGATGGATTGGAAGTCGGAAAGACTATCTGAATCGCCGAATTCATAAAAGCTCAGCAAGTTGTATATGGTGAAAAAAATGAAGAGGGAGACGTAAAAAACCGATAGAGCAATGATACTTTTTCGAGCCCATTCCCTTCGCTTTAATAATCCAATCGAACTAACAATAAAATAGAGATTTATGAGGATTGATACTGCGAGAATTGGCTTAAAATATTTCATGTAGAAGTCGACTGTTCCATCTTCAGATTGAAAGGAATCAAGCATAGGATCCGACATAAAAGTGAAGGCAATCACTACCTGAATCAGGTAATTCAGGAACATCAAAAAACCCAGGACGATAAAAATCCAGGAAATCACCGGAACAAAAGAGGACTTAGGCTGCACAGAATTTTCGGTCATTGTTCGCAATTTCTGGCTAAGATAAAGCTGGATTGAAATTCCCTGTTCGCTTCTTAAAAAATCTATCCTCTGCCCTGTTTCTTGAAGATCGCTTTCAATTGCAAGCCAATAGGCCCGGCATCTGAGCAGAGGAAATTGTAATTCAGTCGGTTGGAGTAACTAACGGCATGTAACAGCAAGAAATGACAAATAAGGATACCCTATTCGCAATGACATTTAGGTTGTGGACCTCTAATCCTTTTCAAGACAGTGCTGCAGGGAATTACCTTCTTGATGGATACAACTGCAGAATTCAATGCATGCCCGATCATTTTCATCTAGGCATTGGGTAATACAGTCCTGATAGTTATTACGTGGGAGACGATCGTAAAACAATCTGGTATGGAAAACCACCAGAAGGACGATTGCTAATACCCCCGAGAAGAATCTAAATGGAAAATTATGGCTTCGCTCACTTTTAAGGGGCAAATCATTTTTCGACTCGGAATGATAAAAGGGAAAAATCCTTTTGAATTTGTGGTAATCCCAGCAAAGCAGATACAAAACTGCGCAGGTCATGAGCGGTGATGTTATCTGAGAGCCATCAAAACGAACGGATAAGGAAAGAATACAGATATTCAGAATAATCGGAAGGTAAATGAAAGCGCCAATCGTAACTGTGCGAGGAATCAGCAATAGAATTGCCGCCAAGACCTGCATGATGCCCACGAAAGTATAATAGTACCCGGTATGATAAAAGGCATCCAAGAAGTTACCCATCGGATGATTTACGGCTAAAACAGTGAACCTTTCTCCAACTACCTTCTGCATACCAGAAGGAATGAAGCCCAAGGCTAAACTAAATCGGCAGAAAACAGCGAAATATGCCAGGTACTTATTGCGCCGAGCCTGATAATGAAATTGATCCAGTCTTTTGGAAAAGCTCAAACCTGAAGTGTTCAAAGCTTTTACTAGCTCAAAATCCCTACTGCTAATTCTGTCCATGCCAGCAATAGAGCCAAGATGAGGATCACCGCATAAACTACTCTTCTAGCTCTGGTCTTCACTTTTCTAAGGACAAACTCCAATGCCATGCCAGTCCCCATTAGGAGAATCGCGGCTACCAGAAAGTCAATGAGTTTCCAGTTCACCTCATTGGTGAAATTCATCGCAATAAGAGGAATCAATAATAGTGCACTTGCTGAGGCCAAAATGGTAGCCAGTCGTTTGTTTTGCTTTGTAATGATCATGGTTTCGGTATTAGTTAATTGATAAATGCTCCCTACTATGGCCGGTCGAAATAAGAGTATGACCTCCTTCACGAAAAGGCGGTTCGCTTTGACGTAACCATACTTATGGACGAAGCCATCAAATTGCTCCAGAAGGTCCCCTTCGATTTCTTCACAGAACTCCGGTCGGCAAAACCAATGAAAAAAGGCCATGGCCCATCGCGAAGGTTTATGTTTAGCCTTCTCCATCTCGCTCAACTGAATGATAGCTTGGGCATAGCTTCCCACAAGGCCTCGCGCTGCACTTTGGTCTGCTGCAATATTTGTTTGCCGCTAGCTGTAATTTCATAAAGTCGCTTTCGCTTTCCTCCCCTTGCCTTGGTAGCTTCTCCGAATACTGATTTTAAAAAGCTCTTTTCCTCTAGCCTTTTCAATACGGTCTGAACGGCACCTAAACTGGCTTTGCGTTGCAACCTCTCCTCCATCTCTCTGATGATACCCACACTGTAAGCATCGCCATCCAAAATAGCGACGATCAGAAGTACGATCTCTTCAAATTCTCCTAGGGATTTTTGACTCATTGCCACATATTTACCGTAAAAGTAGTTAAAATAATTTAATAACCTACTTTGTAGTTATAATAATAGGCATTGTTTAGAATCAAGCACTAAGGACTAAAATGTTTTTAATTTCAGGCAAATACCTCAGTTCGGATCTCAAATACACCCATTTCACCGGGTTTCAGCTTTCGGTAGCTCTGCTTTGCGATGATGTCAATGGATTCTTCCTCATGATCGGGTAATCCAGACCAGGGCTCAATGCAGACATAATCAGCGCCGGGTTTTGACCATAGTGCGAGATGAGTAAAGTCCTTAAAACAGACTTTAAGAATCTCACCCCTATCCTTATGACCTAATAGCACCTCTCCCAGGTTTGAATCGGCAAAAATGAGGGCATCATCATTGAAAATCGTTGCAGACAGAAACAATCTACCCTGGTCTAATGCGAAGTGGCGCTTCTTAGAACCTAGCAAACCGGAAGCCGCCAAAGTAGAAGCTTCCAAACTGGATTTTGAAGTCTCAAACTGCAAATAGTAGTCAATTAGCTTGGTATCCGCATCAAGCGGACAAGCATAAGCTGTATGCCCTCCGCAGATAAAGGGCATTTCCACCTGATCCATATTCTCGATAAGATAGCGCATTACGAGACTTTTAGCCTCCAGTTCATACTCCACCCTAAAACGGAACTGGAAAGGATATTGGGCTTTAGTCCGTAGATTACTCTCTAGAGTAAAAGCGCATGTGGAATCACTCAATTGCGCAAAGCTGAGATTCTCATTATGCCTAATGATCCCGTGTTTGGGCATGGCATATTTCTGTCCTTGATATTCGATGTGATCTGCTTTGATCTTCCCAATCGCTGGAAATAAAACCGGTGAGCTGCTAGCCCATATTTCCGGGTCCATTTGCCAGATGAAATCTCGACCACTTTCTTTATGAATTAGGGAACGAATCTCTGCGCCAATAGATTCGATGGAACATTTAAGATCTTCGTTTTGGATGGTGTGCAGCATGGCGCAAGGTCTTTAGCTTGAAATCCCAAGATAGGGGATGAAAGGCGATAAACGATGCAGAGAGGATTAAAAAAGACCCTCAGAAGATCAGTTTTAGCAACCTTTAAAAGAGGAGCTCAATCCAACGTTTTCCGAATATCCTTTAAGCGATCTTCTTCGAAAAAGAATAGTGAACCTTGATAGGAAGTAGAATCATTGTAGGGGGAATTTGCCTCGAGATCATCAATAAAGGACTCTACATATTTCCATTGAAAGCGAGTATCATAAGCGCTTGCCTCAATTGAGTAGAGTTGTTGATCCTGCCTTTGATCAATGGACCAATTGATTTGATTATAGCCAGTCATGACTAGAAATAGCGAATAGTCATGTTCTTTAGCAAAGTCGATATAGGTGCCCAAAGGATAACAGTATTCGGAAACGCAATCATTCTTGTATACATACACTATACTCTTGGGATGCTCTTTCAATAGACCCAATATTTCTGCACCGTTTATCTCTAGAACTTTGTCTTTATTGGAATTCACCAGAGAATAATCTGCTACCAAATCCTGCTGCTCCTCACTTAACTTCTTATAGTCATTGGTCAATCCATAAATCGTACATGCGGATAATAGAAGTACTAATATTCCGATTTTTAAAAGCGGCGCTGAATCGATCATTTTTGGCTTAAGTATTAATAACGTGGTCTTTATTAGTTCATCCTGTCTTTAGGATAACCGGAAAATGGAGATTTGGTTGAGGTTGATGAGAGGTTTAAGAAACAGCAGATTGCTGTTGGCGTTTGGGATATCCCATTCTAATTAAAATCAATGGTTTAAACCTGAATATACTAGACTAAAGAGTCTAATCTACATCTATTTAAAGGCAACCCACACTATCTTTTATAGCCATAAACTTCAATCCCTTCCTGAGTCTCGTTATAATCGAAATTGGATACCCTTAAAAACTCACTCAGTCCATTGTGATTCACAGTTTGCAAGCTTTCAATCTCAAAAAACTCAATAAAGTCTCCCTTGTCATCAATTAGAATAGCGGTATCCTCTAATTCTCTTATCCAGTCGCACTTTCTATACTCACCAGAAAGTAAAATCTTAATGCCGAATGGAATATTCTCACATTCAATCCACTCAAAGAGACTATACCATTTGTGATTATTAAGCAGACCAGCTATTGAATTCGACAAAATAAATTGCTGTGTTTGCTTAAGCCTTGATTCTCGTTTTTCAACCTCTCTTTGGTCAAGACTTTCCGAAACCTTAGTTCTTGTCATTTCTTAAATGCCTATAAAACGATGATTAGTGCTATTGTGAAAAATGGCAGGTACTTGATTCATTTTTCACTAAGCAGATTATAAAGAACGAAAATCTATTAATTGGATACAATGCCTGTCGACCGTAATACTGGTCATTTCTCAGTTCTAAACATTCATGCCTATATCACCCTTGATTTAGTAGCCCTAGTAGTTTGAAGGACTACTAAAACACATAACAACCTTGGTTTCATTGTTTATTACAAATCCGATTTGAAAGCTTTTTGACTTAATTCTTTAGAAACTCTCCTAAAATTGTTTGAGATAGTTCTCCAAACTAAGACTCTGATTTAACTCTAGTTTCCTTCTAAGCCGGTAACGGGATTTATTAACACTTTGAGGACTTATACCCAGCACCTTGGAGATTTCAAAACTTGATAGCCCCAATTTAATCAACATCAAGAGACGCATATTCCTCTGGGATAAATTAGGATGTTTAGCGCGAATGGACTCTTCAAACCGAGGATGCACACGACTGAACATTTCCATGAACCTTTGCCATTCCTTTTGGGCGCTTTGTTCTTCCTTAAGTAGTCTTAAGGTTTGCTTTACACCTGCGCTTAGGTCTTCTGAATTTGAACTTAAAGAATCCTTTACGGCTTCCAGGGTTTGGGATTTCCGGCTAATCTCCACTGCCATCGCCGTCAGCTCATTCTTCTTCTGTTCGAGACTTTCATTTACCTGTTTGATTTCCTGTTTGAGATTGGCCTCCTGAATTAGGTTCAGACGATTTTTAGCTTCGGTTAATTCCAGTTTCTGTTGCATGAGTTCTTCTCTGCGCCTTCGGTCCTGGCGAGAAACCAGAATTCGGTTGAGAGCGATACTCAAACCAAATCCCGAAAGGGCAACAAGCAGCCAAAACCACCATTTTTGCCAATAGGGTTTGGCCATGGTGATACTTAAGAATTGAGACACCCGGCCAGTATCCGCCTTGTATTCGAGGATATTTTCACCGGGTTTGATTTCCACCAAATCAAGCTGCATGGAGCTCGCTTTAATCCAATCCGGGCCAGACTCTCCTGTGAATCGGTATGAAATCAATTGTTCATGAGGGTGCAGAAATGAAATAGCTTCAAAATGTAAGTTCAGATTGTATTCACCATATCCTAAATCCCCAATATTCTCAGGACTAGAAGCCGCCCCGTTTAAAGTTATTTTTCGAATACCGATAATGGGTTTTGGCGCTAGTGGCTTTGGAATAGCCTTTGGAAAATAGTTGATACCAAAGTCTGTTGCTGCCCAAATTGTGTCTCTCAGACTTATCAGGTCATTAACTCGATTAGAGTTTAATCCGTCTGATACAGTCAGTTTATAATTGAAGTATATACCATTGGAAATCTTCCATTTTTCAATCCCGTTATCAGTTGCCAACCAAATTGATTGGCCATCCCTATAAATTCGATTAATACTACTTCCAGTAAGGTGATGAAGCCTTTGGCCACCATCCTTGTCGAGCACCAGAAGCATTAAACCTTCGGTGGGAGAACCAAGCAGTATACTATCCTGGTTGAGAATCTCCAGATCATTCAGCCGTTGTTTTAGTGTTGGTACTTCAGCAAAGTCCTTAATCTCAAATCTTAAAAGATCCAGCTTTTGGAGTCCGTTTGTGGTGGCGAACAAAACGGTTGAATCATTGAGATATGCTCCGCGAAGTCCCCAAAGCACTTTATAAGGGATGGACCTAATTATAGTGTCGTTGCGGACCTCCATCACCTTTTCGTGAGAAATTGTAAGGTATTTTCCATCCCCACTTGGCAGTAAGAACTTGGAGTAATACTCTTTAACCTCCTTTATTTCAGGATTGTATAGTTTATTGCTAGTGGCGGTGGGCTCTCTATTTTCATCAATAAAGACTAAATCATTCACCTCACCTTGCTGATTGAAAATTTCCTGGAATGTATAAGATGGGCTTGTAAATTCTATAGTCCCAACACTCCCTGATTTAAATCCCACATATAAAGAACCAGATTCCTCAGTGAGAGCAGTCGCAAATGAATTGGAGACCTGTTGCTCGTCCATGTGCTTGATATACTGTGATCTTAAGTAGAAAACTCCTGCATTTAAAGTGCTAAACCAATACCGCTCTTCATGGTCCTGATGGATAGATGAAACGGAATGGCTTTTTAAGAATCGCTTAGGCGTTCTGCTTAAATCGCCCTCTTTAAAAAGAAAAGCACCATTGCCTTCGGTGCCAACCCATACATTCCCGGAGCGATCTTCAAAGAGGCTGATGGTAATCCTGCCTGGTAAGACATAATAGTTTAAGATGCCCTGTTCATTTACCGAGTATATGAAATTGTCATTTGCTAAATAGATAAGGCCGGATTCTGCTCGGATAGCTGAAAACCTGTAGATCAGGTTTCCATTAAGCTCCAGAACATAGGCCGAATCATTTTCCATTTTAATGCTGATTCTCCGAGTGGGTTCTTTTGGGAATAGGATGTTATACCTCAGTTGCTCTTTCACAACCTTTAAAATCACCTTAGTACCGTTGTTGTCGTATTTCTCGAATTCTAAGTTTAGAGTGTCAAAACTTAATGGCTGATAATTCCCCGAAGCTATCCCACGGTTCTGCTCATCAAAACTCAATGAATGAATAAGCTTGCTATTCTTCTTGTTTAATTGCTGGTTCTCAGGGTGGGGAACAAACCGTCTTCCATCAAAATAGAAAATTGCGTTTTCAAGTCCATGAAACCACATTTTCCCGTTACGATCCTCGGTCATTCCGAAAATTACCGATGTCTCAAAGCCATGTCGATGATCAAAAACTTCCACTTCCTGACCATTGAAGCGACAAACCCCACGGTCAGTGGCAAACCACAGATAACCCGATCTATCTTGCTTAATCTGATAGACCTCCATACTAGGTAGACCTTCCTTTACTCCCAAATGACGATAACTAAGAGATTGGCTTTGAGCCAAATTCGTCACCAGAAACAGGCAACAGATAATCTTCCAAGGCCCTGGTTTTAATAAAGTGGATCGCAAACTGTCCATCAGATGTCCATAATTTAAATAATTGAATTTAAGAGGTTTAAACTGAAGACCTTTTAATTTTGTCCAGGCCAAATTAAGGTGAAAATAAGATATGCGGAAACTGATATTCTTAAGCTTTAGTGTATTCTGCTTTTCCAATGCGCTAGCACAAATCCCGGAAAATGTTCCTCAAAATGGATTAATTGCTTACTACCCTTTCAGTGGTAATGTAAATGACGTTTCTGGAAATGGTTTTAATGCCAGCTTAAACGGAGCAGTTTCGGATACGGATCGATTTGGGCAGTTGCAATCTGCTTATGCTTTTGACGGAATAGATGATTACATATTCGCTGGAAGATTCAATAATCGAAACTTTTACAATACCGAGTATTCCTTTTCACTATGGTTTTACACTCAGGACTCAAGTCTGACTCCGATGATTTTACTCGGTTTAGATTCTGCTTGTTATGGAAGTCAGGGGCAATTGCGCATGTTACTACGAGAGCCAGTTTCTTGCTTTTCCGGAGACCGCGATAACCTCACTTATGAGGGAACTGGCTTTGGCAGCACATGCTCTCGCCCCATGCCTTCCACAGGAATCTGGAATCACGTGGTAGTTACTAAAGGGCCTACAGAAGGAAAACTTTACATCAATGGTTCCTTAATAAGCACCCTTAACCATACCGGAACCAGTCAACCAAGCTCACCAAAAGCCTATGGGGTGCATTTCGGTGCTAGATGGGCGCGACCTCAAAATTGTATTAGCAGTATAAACGGTCGCGGCAATTTCTTCAAAGGGAAAATGGATGATATTGGCATCTGGGACAGAGCTTTAGATAGCTGCGAGGTGGAGGCGCTATATCAAAGTCCTTATAACTTTAGTGTTTCGCCTCACACTTCCATGATTTGCAGCGGCGACTCTGTTAGTTTCAACCTTTCCGGACTAGATACGAGTTTCAACTATAGCATTGTTGATACCACTACCCTGCTCGCTCTCGGAAATGTCCTCAGTAATGCAGATTCGGGCCAAATTAACATCGGCCCAATTACTCGATCTGCCGCCTTTAAAGTTGAAGTGTATAATCCCAACACAGGTTGCAGCTGGTTGCACGATACTGTTCTGCAGGTCAACGTAATTTCCAGTCCTTCTTGTTCGGTCAATATTGATATCCTTATCAATAAAAACGGTTTATGGAAGTATGATGATTCCGGCGCCAACCTTACCAATACCAATTGGAAATTACTAACCTATAATGATAACCTATGGGCTTCCGGTAATGGTATACTGGGTTTTGGAAATGGCAATGAATCTACGGTGGTCAGCTTTGGAAGTAGCGCCAGTAATAAGCATCGCACCACCTACTTTCGAAAAACTATTAACCTTAACAATGCCTCCAGTTATGACTCCATCCAATTTAATGTACTTAGGGATGATGGCGTTGTCGTCTATTTAAACGGGACAGAGGTCCTACGTGATAATATGCCGACTGGAAGTATCAACTACTTCACCTTTGCCAATGCCTCGCAAGGCGGTACTCAGGAAACCACCTATTATCCATTCAAGGCCAGTGCAAATCTATTGCAAAATGGCCCGAACATAATCGCCGTTGAAGTCCATCAAGCTAGCCAGATCAGTTCAGATCTTAGTTTTGACATGGAGTTTATTGGCTATAAATCGTGCCTCGGGCCAAGCCTTGGTGATACAAGTATTGCAAGTGCTTGTAACTTTTACGTCTGGCCAATTAACGGTCAACTATATGATAGCTCAGGAGTATATACAGATACCATAGCCACCCCTGAAGGTTGTGACAGCCTGGTTACGCTAGACCTCCAAATTAATCCCAATACCAGAGACAGTCTGACGGTAAGCGCCTGTGATGGCTTCACTTTAAACGGACTTACCTACACTAGCACTGGGCTTTATCAGCAGCAGCTCTTTAATCAGAACGGCTGCGATAGCATTATCGTTTTGGACCTTACCATATTGCAAAGCAATACGGATACCCTGCAAGTTCAAACCTGTGATAGTTATCAGCTCAATGGTATAAGCTATACCAGCAGTGGAATCTATCAACAAGTCCTGGTAAATAGTGCAGGTTGCGACAGTATTCTTATTCTCGACCTCAGCTTATCGCAAAGTGATTTTGTCGAGGACTCAATTTTTTCTTGTGAGCCCTATACCTGGCTAGATGGTAATACCTATTTCACTTCAAACAACAGGGCCCAGGTGATTCTAAATAATAGTGATTCTTGTGATTCCATTATACAATTGAACCTGACTATACCGCAGATCAACAATGTGGTATTTCAGGTGGGTGATAGCCTTCGTTCCACTTCTTTAAGCGGCAATTTCCAGTGGCTTTACTGCGATAGCAATTTTGCTTCAATTCCCGGAGCAACAGGTCCGAGCTACAAACCGCTGGTCGATGGGAGCTATGCAGTTCTGGTTAGCGATCAAAATTGTCTGGACACCAGTGATTGCTTCATTGTTTCGGGCCTTGATTCAGAAAACTACCCGTCCTCTGATTTTGAGCTCTTTCCAAACCCTGCCCATGATTTTATCAATGTAAACCTACCCGATGGTGTGCAGATCGAGCAAATTGAAGTTTACAGCCTTCAAGGCAAGCTAGTACATCGAATAACTCCGATTCACCAGGGAGGAACCTATAGGTTTGATGTTAATCAATTCGCAAAGGGCGGTTACCTTATCTGTTTCAATGACCAATATCGCCGGATTGTGATGATTGAATAAGGTAATGGGCTCTAATCAAGCTCCTTTCTTAGAGACAAAGACAGGTCATGTCTGCGCATTGAATAAAAGCTCAATAGCCCTTTATTAAGGCGCTAAATAGTGCTAAGCCAATATGGCCATCTGCAGGAAGGCCTTTAGATAACCAATGCCTATTTAATTATTCTGAGCTTTCCGAATGACGGCTACTTAATACCTGTATACCAGCAATTCATTTCGCTTTGAGGTATTAAACTAAATCCTCTGGTGCTAGTTAATAGTCAAACTCTAATATGGAGTTTGATATCGATGCTAATTTGAAACTTAGCTCACTCATTAAATAGGAACATTCCGTATTCATCAGGAAACTAGCTTCGAGAATTTGTAAAACCAGTTGACCCTATGGCATTTAAGAAACTAAAGTTTTGGTTCGATAAAGAACTGCTCGAATTATTAGCTGAAAAGATCAGTGCTGTTGATTCCTCTTTCAAGGCAAATGAGTTTATAGCAAGGACCGAGGAAAACTTGGAAGAGCTTGAATTGAAAGATAGAGTCGAAAAAATTGCAGATGAGCTCTACCATAGTTTTGGGGGTAACTACCAGGCTGGAACCCTAAGCTTAATGGAGATACTGGGACCGGAAAATGAAAAAGAAACCGGCATGTTCACAGACTATTACTGGATAATGCCTATTGCCAAGTTCGTTGAAAAATATGGGCTGGATAATTTTGAAACTTCCATGAATGCGATTGAGGAAATAACCAAGCGCAACACGAGTGAGTATGCTATTCGCCCCTTTTTAGAAAACCATCTAGATAAGACGATGGAGCAGATGACAAAATGGTCCACTAGTTCAAATAAGCATGTAAGGAGGCTGTCCAGTGAAGGCATAAGACCAAGATTGCCCTGGGCAAAGAAATTAGATGTTTTTATCGAAAACCCTAAACCAATTATTCCAATCCTGAATAATTTAAAAGATGACCATTCCAAGTACGTTCAGAAGTCCGTGGCCAATTGTGTAAATGATATACTGAAAGACAATTTTGAAATCGGAAAGGAGCTAATTGAGCATTGGAGTGATGGTGAAATTGGCAAGGAGCGAAAGTGGATCATTAAGCATTCACTGCGAAATCTGATTAAATCCGAAAATCAATGGGCGAAAGAAATTGTAGGGCAATAATTGGATACCTCAGGAAATAAGAAGCCTAGAGTATCCAGGTCGAAGCCGACTTCATTATAAACCCCAGACTTTAAATCAGCTGGATTTAATTTCCAGAGTCTTTTGCTTCCGAACTAATTACTCATACTCCTCCCAGCTTTCCGGAAAAAATACCTGCCATTTCTCGAAGGGTAAATACATACCAGGCCTTCCCTCTGGTCTTGGTAAAAAGCCATTTCGCAAATAAAAAGATTGAGCCCCTTCAGCGGACATGAGCCCAATAAATGTTCCCTTTTGAGCCTGCGAAAGGCAGGTATTTAATAAACGATTAAGCATGGCCTGACCAATGCCTTGATTGCGGTATTCTTTTAATACCATCATATCCTGAACATAGAAATAGAGTGCCCCATCTCCAATAATTCTGCTGATCCCGATCACCTCATTTTCATGGATAGTGCAAATGCCAAAAAGGCTGTTGGAGAGTGCTGTCTGCACCATGCCATCTTCTAGTTCCTCCCAGCCGGTAGAGCTTCTTAGTTTTTGAAACTCAGCGACCGTTGGCAACCGTTCTTCCAGCTTGAAATGGATTGGGTTCATTGATTCTTTCAAAGGATAAATAATTGATGAATACCTATTCGCTTAATCCTCTTAATTTGGGGATTTCATACTCCATCAAAATGAAGAACATATTACGATGCGGGCTGGGCAGATCAGGATCATCCCCGGATTTATGGTAATTAAAAGATTGATAGCCAAATGATTCATAATAGGCAATCATTTTAGGATTATCACCCCAGGTATCGAGGCGCAAATACTTTCGCCCTTTCTGTTTCGCCTCCTTTAGTAGCCAATCGAAAACATAGACGAATAAGCGCTTTCCCCTGAATTCAGGATTTACCGCCAGGCGATGGACATAAACCGCATCATCCTGATCCCGATCCCCCCAAAGCAATTTGTCGGAATAAATAGCACTGAAAACCAAAGCGATTTCATCATTAACCAAGAGCTTATGGAGCAGTCCATTCCTGGTCTCCAATGCTAAAACCTCCTTATCATAACCTTTCCAGACATTGTAGCGCATCCGTTTATGGTAAAGAATAGCCTCTTCATAGATCCAATGCACCAAGGGCAAATCTTCTGGGCGAACGTCCTCTATCCGGATTCTATCCGCCATTATTCGATTCCATTTGACTGGCCTAGCGCATCAAGCTTTTGATAGCGATTGTAAAAACTCTCCTCCTGCAATGCCGCTTCAGTATCCTCAATTGCTTTAAGCATCGAACTCCCATTGTTGAATATGGCATTTGCCACTACTCGAAATTGCTCCCAAAGAGGCTCAAATTTTTCGATCATAGCCATGGCTTTAGGGGTTAGTGAAAGGAGCTTCTTACGACCATCAGAAGGACTAGCTTTGGATTGGACGAGTTTCTGTTTTTGCATCTCCTTAATGAGAGCTATAACAGATTGATGGGTATAGCCGATTTCTTCCGCAATCTTCACCACGCCGATCCCCGGCTTTTTATGAAGCACTATTAAAACCGGAAACCATTTAGATTCAAAATCCAATTCATGTTCGCGATAAATACGACTAGCATCTTTCCGCATCTGCTCTGCTATTCGAACCAGTCGGGTACCTAGCGCCAATTCACCTAATTCGTTAAGGATATTCATTTTGTTTCTTTTTAATTATCGAATGATCTGCCGGATGTCCGCCAGATGGTGATCATCATGCTCGGCGGTAAATTGGGCCAGGTCTATGGGACGCATGGGAACCTTTAATCTGGGATGCATTACGCTCTGCCTCTGCACCGACTCGTCCAAGTTTTGAAGTCGATACACAAAGGCTTGTCTTCTTTGCTGAAATCTTTGCAGCAAGTCCTGAAGCGATTGGTCATTATAGTTGGCTCTTTCAGTCTTTCTATTCGACATATCCGCAGGGCGTAGTTCAATTTCACCCGCCTCAAAATCATCCAGCCTACCTTCGTGTAATTCTTCAAGTTCAGCGAGATGACCGATCAATTCTTTAATACTCCATTTCCCATTTGATTTTTGAACCAATAAGTCATTCGATAATCCATTAGTTAGGTCCTTGATCCTGGTGCTGGTGCCTAGCAAACGTTCAATCACATTAAACATCCAACCTTCTGGCGCTTCGAATCTAAATTGACGTTCTATCCATTTTGTGCGTTTCATAAGACTTTGCTTTTACGATTAATCCCAGGGTTTAAATTCCAGGTCAATTCTTCCACTCTCCAGAATTTGCCTACCGAGAATCTCCAGTTTGGCTTGGTCAATGGGTTTCACCTTGGCAAAGACATTACAGGCATCCAAGCCCTTACCCTGTCCATAATAGATACCCATGCAACCTGCGGTCTTCGCGCGCTTGGGTTCCATTGGTCCAATTACGACCTCGCCGGGCTCCACAAAAACGGTGGCATTCTCTTGTAGTATATCAAGCTTTGGAGCCTCGTCGGTCCAAAACTCCTTACCCGAAACCATCGCATGGATGAAGTCCTGCGTGAAGGGAAGAGATTGGTGAAAAGCTTGTACCGTCTTGGGTGCTTGCTCGTGGTAATAGCTAAAGCGGATAATTAAGTCATCCTGGCTATGTATTTCAAATCCTTTCATTCTTTAGGCTCAGGGTCTTACTATGGAAGTATTTTGCTTGATGGAATCGAAGATCAAAAGCGCCTCATCGGTTTCGGACAGCCGTCCTAGTACCTGGCCATTGGGAAGCCATACCCCCGATTTTCCGGCACAGCTGAAGTTTTCTGAATTGCCAATACTATTCGCCATCAGCACCGTCATTTGATATTCTTTCGCGATAGTTGAATAATGTTTTTCCGCCTTTTCTACACCAAACTTTGGCTTAGCCACGCTCGCCAGGTACAGGTTCACTCCTAATGCGTCAAGCTCTTTTGCATGTTGACTTAAGCGTGATTCATAACAGATAGCCGGCCCTAAACAATAGTCTTCGTGCTCTATAACCAGTTGCTTGTCCCCTGCCTGGAAATAGGGTAATTCATCATCATGCAGAAAACGCTTGGAATAGTAAACCGGATCTTGCTTTGCTTGATAGACGAACATGCTGATATACCTGTCTGCATCCGCCTTCAAAGGAACTCCGACTCCAACTGTGATTTGGTTTAGATTACTGACCTTTTGAAAGATCGAGAGTCTGGGGTCATCTTTTTCAAAAAACAGTTCTTCAGCCAAGTGGGTGCCATATCCCGTTATGGACAATTCCGGAAATAAGATCAATTCGCATTGCAGGGCCGCAGCTTTATGAATAAATGCAAGGTGCCTGTCGACATTGTGGTCCACTTGCCCAAGCTTGGAGTGAATCTGTGCCAGAGCTATTCTCATGACTTTGGCTTTAGCATGCGTTGTAAAAAAATGATATCATGCCATCGATGGAACTTGAAGCCCACCTCTTTAAAATGCGCTACTTGTTCAAAGCCAAGCTTCTTATGGAATTGCAAGCTTTCAAGATTCGAGGCATCTACACCTGCAATCATGGTGTGGTAAGCCTCTTTTTCGGCCCGGTCAATTAGGGCAAGCATTAGCGCCTTGCCAATTCCGCGACCTTGCTGCTCATTAAGCACATATACTGAATGCTCAATACTAAATTGATAAGCCTCCTTGGGCCTAAAAATCCCATAGGTGGCAAAACCTTGAAACTGACCGTCTAAATCTGCCACCAAAATGGGCATCTGCTCTTCTTCTTTCTTCCGGAACCAGTTTTCGTAATCGGCCAAAGAATAGGGCGTATAGGCATAATTGGCGGTGGTATTTAGGATATGATAATTCACCAATTGGAGCATATCCTTGATATCCTCTTTTCGTGCTTCCCGGATAATTAGCTTTTCTGGCACCCGTATTTATTAAATAAACTACGTAGTTGACTGCGTAAATGTATAGAAAATTGCTTTGATTCAAACGCCAACTGTGAAGGATCGTAAAATGCTATTCTCAAGCTCAGATATTGTACTTGAATTCTCTGACCGAATCCTGGATGTCAAGTATTACAATCCTAGTATACCAATGAGTTTTAAAAGGACTGTTTTGAAGGGCTAAGAGAGCACTTTATTAAACGTCAAAACCAAATCCAACAAAATGGAAGTATTACCACAAATCAATAATTCAGGCTTTATTCAGGCCAACACCAAAACAATAGATCTACCTATCCTTCAGGAGCAAACTATTATTCCTGTATTTGCCACGGATAATGAGTCTACGATTTCTCATGTGGAGTTCGTCGAAAACATTTACGATGCGGTTCAACATGTATTTCCTTCTGAAAGCATTTCGGAGCCCACTGTAAAGGTTTCTCACCCCATTAAAGGTAGATATCCCGGAAGCTAAAGGAAAGCCTGCAAAAGAGCTCTTAGAGCATGAGAAAACGCTTTATTACGAGCGTATGGCATTTATGATTGAACTGCCTTCTATTCAAGGCAAAGTTGGTGATGATACGCTTTCCTTAACCGTTGGTGGCGTACGTGCCTAAAACCAGGAAAATCTCTACAATAAGAAGTCACCAGAACGCTTCAACCTATTCCTTAATTAACCGATACTGGCCTTTCCAATTCTTCTCTTTCCCTGTTATCTGAATAATGTAAGTCCCCGAGCTTAGACTTGAAATGTCTATTTCGTCCGACGAAGACATTTCTTTCTTAAAGACAATTTGACCAGTTAGGTCAAAAATTTGAACTCGGATCTGTTCTTTAGTGTCTACAACTCTGATATTCAAACAACCAGAACTAGGATTGGGATATATATTTACAGTTTTGTCGGTATTTAAAAAAGCAACCGTAAGCGGTGAGTTTCCTTGTGCATCAATTATCAACAAGTAGGATTTATAAGAACTAAAAATGCCGAAATAGCTTCTAATCGGAACTATATATTCATTGTTATTTGTTCGGCCAAATAGTCCATTAACCGCTATGTTTGATGGATTTTCAGGCATTCCTTCTTGGTGAAGTAAATGATCTAGCTGTTGGACTCCATCTTTATTATAGTGTCTTAGCCTGCTAATTACAAGGGTGTCGAGTGGTTTAATGTGACTTTCACTGTTGGCTACATTTAATGACCCATCAAAAAGAAATATTGGTTGATCTGTTTCTCTGGGCCCTGAACTGGAATAAACTATCCGGCCATCTGTTTGGAAGGATAATTTGAGGTTTAAATCGAAATCTCTATAAAAATGATAGGCCTGAAAAGTATTTGAGCTTGTATCAATAACAACTGAATCTGACCACAGGAGCAGCTCATCTTCATAATTTATTAATCGATAATCATTTAATAATGAAACAGCTAAAGTGTCTAATAACTGGAAGTTATAATCAAATTTGCAATAGTGAAATGTTTGTATACCGTCATTGAAGACTTCTGCGAGGTAATAATTGCTATTGTTTGTAGGTTTTGAAGCAAACCTTTTAGAAAGGTTGAGGCTATCTCCACCTGGGAAATGGTCGTTGAGAATTATAGACTCCAGACTGTCTAAGTCGAAAGATGCATTTTCAACACCAGCTGCTGAAACTTGATACAGTCTGTTGTTTTTTAGAAGTGCAAAGTCGCTCATATAGTTGATGGAGTTAAAGAGAACTGGAACATCAAGTAGTTCATAGTCATTTTTTGAAAAAACCACATTGCCTGATGAATCCCTAACCTCCAAAAGGCTTTTATTCGCCTCATTATTGATGCCTTTGACATATACATAGAAGCCACTATTATTTGTCAAACTCCCTCCTGAAACACTTTCTTGTGTAAAAATGGTATCAGTATAATTCAAGTATTTTATTGGCTCTTCTTTAACAAGATTTAGGTTATAGTCATACTGTTGTAGATAGAACACGTAATACGGTGGGTTTCCAAAGTTTTTAAATTTTTCAGAGGTAAGAACATTGATATTGTTTCCTAAGAATATGTGATTGATCCCCCTGCTTACTGCTGCGGTACTAGGGTTTTGTGGCTGGACTTCTAAAAGCCTACCTTGACCAATAAAATCATTGCTTATGAGCATAAGCAATGATGTTATGGCATAAATTATTCTATTTCCCATTGGCTACAACTTTGAAAGTTCTAACTGCAGTATTGTTCTCGATAATGACCACGAGATACATTGCTCGAGGAAGAATCTTAGTAAGCTTAATATTTTCCCCATCAATAGCCAAATTGTTTCGGTATTGTTTTGGTGGAAAACCAAAAAGACCTCGCTAATCCTTTGATTAAAAAGGTTTCTTTTCAATGCACCCTACAAAATCCCTTGTAAATACTATATATAGCATACAGCCTAATTGGCGCCTACTTAATTGACAACACTAATGTCTTTAAAGCGTGCCATCTTTTTTCTTCCTAGATGGCGCCGCACTCCCCTGTTACTGGTTTAGGCTAAGCTTAAATTGAACGGAGAAACCTGCTTACTTCTCTTAATCAAAGTGAACAAAGCCAAAAGCAACAAGACCTTTATTTGCTGAAGTCATTGTCAGCCAGCGTTTTTATTTTTCTTCTCAACTTACCCAAACCGATATTGTTTCCTTCTCAGACCATTTGTCCCTATTCCACTCATATATCGTTGTTTCTCCACCACCACATAATCCTCCACAGATGACACCTGTCCGGACCAGCGCTAAGTCAAAGGTTTCGTTAAAGATGGGTTTGCTTATAGAAAAATATCCGTTTATACACACTGAATCTAAGATTTCGAAAAAATCTGCTCCATTTGACTTACTCTGATCTTCGAATTCCTCAAAGTCGTATTCGGTAATAATGTGAAGCTTACCAGCTAATTCTGGAGTTAATTTGAAGTCCTCCAACTTCTCTCTTTGGATTCGGAGGTGAGTTGAATCTCTTATGTCCAAGTAGATGCTAATTATTTGGTCTAATTGCTCCCAACTTGAGATTTCAACTGCTCTTGGCTTTTCTGAAATACAATTTGGAAACCCTGGTGTATTCCGCTCTTTTCTTAAAATCTCGGTAATTAGTTCCTCTGTTTTCAAAGAGTCAGTTTCACGAAGTTGCACTTCATGAATCTCGAGCTCTGATTTGCAACTAAATGTCATAATCAGAATAATCATTAAAATCAGATATTTCATTCCTTAAAATGGTGGCTAACGGTTTGCATTTGACTTGTGGCGGATTCGAAGCACTTTCTTGTCCATCAAATCTAATGTTAGGTAGGAGGGAAAGCCTTGCTGGAAGTTACTCGGCCGCCATAAGCTATATGTGTTGCTGTGGGCAATATTTTATGAATTCTTTCTCCTTAAATTCTTCAACATTTTCGAGATAAATTTCATTTGTCGCAAATTTCTTTGCCAAGCCGTAATAATGATAGGCACTGTCACAGTTAATGAGTTTAGTGTAATTCATGAAAAGATGGAAGTAATTGGCCCTGCGTTCTCGATAACCAGCACTATCAATTTTCACAGACTTGAGAATATTAACGGCTTTATCATATTGTTCATCATAATAGTAATTAAGTCCTAGGTTAGAATAGACTATAAAGTAATTACTATCCAAAGAAATGGCCTTAAGAAAGAGTTCTGAAGCTTTATCGTAATTGAAGAGTCGCATCTCTGTAAGCCCCAGGTCGTTTGTAATTATTGAATTATCTGGGTCAATACTTAGCGCTTGTTCGAAATATTCTTTTGCACATTCGTAGTCGTCTTGTCTGACACACTCTAAAGCTTTAAGATATTTCGAATATGATTTCTGATTCTCAAATTTTTTCGGATATGCCACTGTTCTGATTCCAGCATTACTTTTTCTTTTCTCTGTGATTACCTGGTTTTCAATATCTGTCTTGCAGGAAACTGCGATTAGAACTAAAACGGAAAAAGCTCCCAAGCAAAAATTTAAATTCATTTATCAGTTGAATAGTCTGTTTTAATTGCCCACGATGGCTGTGTATATGGCTTGTGGCGGTTTCGGAGCATTATCCTGTCGGCATAGAAAAAGCCTAGCTACGAAGCGAAAACCTTGCTGGTAACCATTCAAACGCCATAAGCTAGATGCTTTGTTGTGCCTAGTTTTTTGTTTTAAATTATCGTTCCAACCAATCTTTGTAAAATCCCTTTTTTGTCGATCACCCAAGCTAATTCATATGCTCCAGCTCCGTCACTGTTCCAATGATAAACTACAAATACGTTTTTAATTTTGTAGATATTGATTTCATCTTGAAGATTAAACAAGTCATCATATAGGTTCTGGTCAATCCGAATGGTTTTATTTTCTATTAATATTTTGATTGAGTCAATTTCGGAGTAGGGAAGGTAACCGTCAGTACCCCACATATGCTTTCCATTAATGGAAATAGGCCATTTGCCGTCTTGGTATTCTATATTCTTTCCAATTGAATCGAAGTCAGATACAAAATATTCAAATAGAAAACCGGTTCCCTCATATGGATTTAGCCTTTCGAGAGCCAGAAGTCTGGACTTATGGATGAATCCAGTTGTCATTTCCCCGTTATATCCATGTGTACAAAATTTGTCTTTTGGAATATAAATTTCTATCCAGTCGGTATTATTTGACTCAAACTCGAAGTCAAACCAAAACAATTCACCTTCATTAATACGATAGATAATTTCAGACTGTCCATTTGATTCTTTTCGAACATTCGTCCAACCATCTGAGTCTTGGATAGTGGCTACTTGCCCAAATGAGATTTGGAAAGTCAAAACAGATAAGATGATTGTTAGAAAACTTTTCATTTTTTCAAATTAGGCACAATTTGTTTTTATACTTAAAGATGTTGCGCTTATACAACTCATGATCGTAGACTATGGCAAAATAGTTGCGGATAACGAAGCCCTCTTTATTAGCGGATTAAAAGTATAGAAGATTTCGTTCATTCAAACCTAGCCTTAGGGTTCAAGATTGAATGAACCACGGCAATGTTGATGCTAAAAAGTCTCAGTAAAGTTTCAGCCGAAACCAAAAAGCCCTTGCTGATCATTTGATCAACAAGGGTTTAGAACAGTGCCCCACAAAGTCCCTTGTAAATACCATTGTTAGCATACAGACCAATTGGCACCTATTTAATTGATATAACAAACGTCATTAAAGCGTACCAACCATTTTCTCCATAGATGTCACCGCAATCCCTTGTTATAGGTTTAGGGTAAACTAAAAATAAGTGGGGAAAGCCGCTTGCTTCTTTAAATAAAAGGCTCACCAAAAACGTGAACAAAGGGAGAAGAGACAAGTCCTTTATTTGCAATAGCCAATGTTAGGCTTATTGTTTTTGCTTTATGACCTCTGGTGGTCCAGCAATAGAGAGTGTGAAGGCATTAAAGGATTCATTCCACCGGACAAAAGCTCCATCTGAAGCTCCACCCCCTCTTTTAGATACCCAAACTACGAATGATTGTGGATTCTCAAATTCAATCTCGTATCCGTCATAATCATCCATATCGGTGGGAAAATCTATCTCATTCCCTTTTATTCCATATTCGGTAAATGTGAGTATGGTATCCTGCGCTTTAACTAGGTAAAGACTAGAGAAATATTGCTGATCTATTCTTACACCATGTACTTCGCCTACTATAAGACCTGCTTCAGAGTTAATTTCTTGAAGTAGCACAGATTTGCCAATTTTCTTTTTCTCGATGTTACAAGATTGCAAAATCAATAATGCTATGAGTGTATGTAGGACTTTCATTTTTCTTTAGCTAACGGTCTGGCTATGCTCAGTGTCCCGACTCGTCTTTGCGAAGCTTCAGCGGAGCAAGGAGGGTATTGCGTATAGGTTTTGTTGCGGTTCGTTTTACATTTCAAGTTGAAAATACTTCTTTATTTCACTTATTAGTTTGGAGTTCCGTTCGCCAAAGAAATTAAAGAACTTTTGAATCGTACCCTTTGATGCGTTTTTGAATATCATTCGTTTAATAGTAGATCTAATGCCAAATCTGTTCCTAATTGATATTGCTGAAGGTAATCTTAGTTTACCAATCTTTAAAAGTCCAAAACCAAGGCTCAATTCTGTGGATCCAAATTTTGCGTCTCCATTAAGGTCAAGACTAATCTCATCAAGCATCCTCTTGAGTTCTCTGGTTCCTTTAATGTCGCCATCATCAATCGCTTTTTGAAATTTGGATAAATGCTTACGAAACTTCGAATATCTGTCCCTCATTTGAAAAGCTGTATCTAACAAATCGTCTGTTGAATTGGAGGATTCAATTATCTCTAAAATAATTGGAGACATAAATAACCGACTTGTGAGGAACTCCTGATTTTCAAACACTTGCCTTATCAAGTTATGTCTTTCGTCTTCAATGAAGCTATTGACAATGTCGGGGGCGGTAACAGTCTTCTTAAACAGTGGAGTGGTTTCTAGAAACTTAGAGCGAATTGGATGAGGTGAGTAGGCTGTATCAAGAACATTGCTCCTGGTTAAGTATCCTGCGCTTCCTCCTACGACCAAGGAAATTGCATTAAACTTGTTTTCTCCATAAGAGTGCCAATATTCAATATTCTCATAGTGTTTTGTAATTAGTTCCTCACTTAAATGGAGTCCTTCAAGAATTGAATCTCTAAATGAGAAAAAATCTTCTCCCAGAATAAATTCTTGAGGCTCAATTATTCCTTTTTTCTCAAAAAAATCCAGTGCTTTGTTCTTTCCAATCCACGCTGGAGTGTAACGGGAATCCACAATAAGTTTATCCCTTAGCACAACATCAAGAAGGGTGTTAAACAAAGAGTCAATTTGGATTGCCGAAAGAGGCACTTCAGACGGATTGAAATTAGGCGCACTAAAAAATCGAGTACGACTATCATTGAGCCCATACTTTAGTATATCGGCCGTTTCTTGAAGTGTCCAATTATCTACAAGAAGTTTTAGCATAGTCTATTCAATGAAGCATAACGGTTTGGCTATGCGAAGTGTCGCGACTTGTCTTCGCGAAGCTTCAGCGGAGCAAGGAGGGCATGCACTGCACCCATCGTTGCCAAACCTTTTTTTTTTTTCGACTGATTGTAAAGTTCATGTAAATATTTTTCCATGCCACCCGAATATTTAAAATAGTCTGGGATAAAAAGAATTGAGTTGAAATACAGATTTCTCATCTCATCAGTTTTTCCTTTTTCTGCGAGTGCAGAAAAGTGTCCGTTCAAAGCCAAATATAGACTACCTAAATGTCTGTCCTTGTACGATTCGATTTTATCGTATCCAATCATTTCAAAGTCTTCAAAGTCGAATGAGGTATATTCATAGTAGGGCTTTCCATTGAATGTTGGTAGTTTATCCGCGAACTTGAGTAGTTTATCATAATTCTGCATCATCTGAAGTACTCGAAATCGTTGGGTCAATGAATTAGAAATAGCAAAGAAGAGAATTGCTTTCTCAGTATCGTTTTCTAAGTCATAATTATTCAGGTCGATATCGTATTTACTTAAATTCTTGTCATTGAACACTTTCGCAATTCCACCACGAATTCGGTAGTAGTAATTGTCCAATAGCCATCGACTATCAAGTTCTTTTTTTAATGTCTCTATCGCTATTTCTTGATTTGGTCTTGGCTCTGAATCCTCAGATTGATTGTTGTAGTGAATTTCTCTTAGTACATACCAATATTTTAATTCTTGTCTCGAAGGCTTAGAAAGAAAATCTTTGGTCAGAAGCTTTTTATCACCCTTACCAACAGCTATTAATGCATCAATGATATGATTCAATTCAGGGGTTCTTAGTTTTTCGACTTCCTTTTTAAACTCATCACCCGTCGCATTTACATTCTTGGAATAGATCTCTCCAAGTCTAACTAAGTTATCAAGGTCGGTGTTTTCCTGTCCAAACAACAGTATTGTTATTGATAGGAATAGAATCGTAAAAATTTGTTTCATTCGTTTCTTTTAAATGTTTGGCACCAGCCCTGGCTGCGGTAAGTACGGGATTGCGAAGCCGCTTTCCTGTTCGCATACAGTAAATCTAATTACCTGTAATGTCTTCATTTTCATGATGTAAGCCCACACTTGCTAAAGCCGATGTTGGCATTAGTTCTTATTCTTTTCTTTTTCACAATTTCTCATTACGGTCAATTCTGTTAGAGTATCATTCTTGAAGTTGTAAACGACAGAAAAGTTATTGAAGTCACAAGAATAATAGAAGTCTCCTTTCTTCATGCAGAATCCTTTATTTGTCCGTCCAAACTGAACGACTTTGTCCCTTGTTAGTCCAACACGAATAGAATCCCAAACGGATATCACGTCAGATTTTAAATTGATTTTCCAAATTATCTGGTTGCTGTCAGAAGCTTGCCAATTCGACTCTTTATCAGTTTTATAAATGTCAATTGTACCAACTACAGGATGTTCTAATTCTGAATTTTGATCAATTAAGTTGTATCGTCCATAAATTCCATGGTCCGAATTATCGCAGTATTCTTTGAAATCTTTTTTAGATAGTACACCTGAAGTAAAATCAAGTCCCTTTTTAGAGTCAATTTGTGAAATATCAAAAGGCTCAGGGATCACGGTCCCTGTATATGCTTCTACTATGTCTGAAATTGTGGAGTCAGAAACAGTCTCAAGTTGGTCAGCCTGCCTTCGGTCTAGTTTCTCATATGAACAAGAAATCAAGGTCAGGGTAACTATTGTTATTTGCAGTAACTGATTCATTTTGAATTAATGTCAACGGTTAGTATATGGCTTGTGGCGGTTTCGAAGCACTTTCTTGTGCAGCGAAACCAAAGCTGGCTACAGAGAAAAAACCCTGCTGGTAGCCGTTCCCCGCCATTAGCTATATGTGTTGTTGGGCACATTATTCAAATTGATTTATCACACTATCATATTTTGTATAATTTAATTTCTGAACACTATTGTCTACTTTTGCTTTAGTAAAACTAATCATATGGGTAGAAAGTTGCATTTCGAGCTACTCCACTGATTACTATTGAAATTTTTACTACTTAACTTTTATGATGAAATAGACATATGCATTTGTTGGACGAGTTTCACTTCCGCCGAATGATGTTGAAGTTTCAGGATTACTTTTTTCACCTTGGTTAATCGATGCTGTGGCGCCTCCATTACCTGCGAAACCACCAACTCGATTATCAGGAGTCTTTACTGTATTGTCATTTATATCATGGTCATGAGAAACAACTGTATCTCTTTGAAATGACCCAACAACATTACCTGTTTGTCCAGATGGGAATTTGGAGCCATCAGCTTTGAGTCTTGCATCCGCATCTGGGTCATTGAAAGGTTCTTTTCTGACTCCATTGACACCTCGTAGAAAAACACCTTGGAGATTTGGTAGAAGAATTTTGCCTTGAGGAGGGTTGTCATTCCCCCAATTAGTACCTAGTACTTGAGATAGTTCTTTATAATCAGAATTGTCTAATGGAGTACCATCACATACTTTCCAGTGGTCACCAAGAATTGTTAAATCTCCACCAGACCATGGAATTATCGTGCCTACTGGCATATCAATTAAAGAGTTTGTCTCCGATTTTAGAGGGACAAATTCCTCTGTAATAAATTTGTCAAACTCCCGGGTTGATACACACGAGACACTGATTAAAACTAAGAAATAAAGGCTGTACTTTTTCATTTTAATGGTTTAATTTAGATTTACTTTATCTAAAGTCAAATTCCTTAATTTCAATATATAAAAAAATTGATTTATTCCACTTTTCCTTTCTTTTTTCAATAGGTAATTGACAATAGCGGAAGAGATTAATTTGCAGTGGGAGAAATTGAAATCTTTCATTTCTGTCAATTTTATACAGGCTATCTTGGGGAATTGTGCCCAACGGTTCCGCGTATGAAACTTAGGGAATTTCGGAGTCGCGTGTTTGTCCACCGAGACAAAGCTTGCTAAGAGATCGAAACTTGCGGAAGCCAAGGTCCGCCCCATGTTTTATACCCATTGTTGGCAGCTGTCTTTATTCTTTATAAAATATCATTCGCATCGACATTAAATCCTGCGGACTTCAATTCCTTTACAAGTCGGAATTTCCAATTTTCAGATTCGTCAATTTTCGTGTAAAGTACTCCCGAAATATCGCTGGGTAATTCAACTCCATCTTCATAAAGTGGCAGAACCTTACTTCTTCCAAGTTTCGCCAAAAAGTATCCTAATTCAAGAATCACGTTTTGTCTTGCCCTTTTTTTCTTGGTCTCTTCGTTCTTGATATTTCCATAATCATCGAAAGTTAGAAGAATAACGGCAAATTCCACTTCGCTAAACTTCTCAAATTTTTCAATTACAGTGAGTCCTTCATTGGATTGCTCATGAAGAATGATAGGATTTAATTTGAGACTTGTCAGTGTTCGAGCTACGTTATGCTTAATTTCTTCATTATGGCCATGAACAATGAATACATCTTTCCCATTTGTTTTTACCTTTTGTTTGGATTGTTTTTTAGGAGATATCTTCTTCTCAGGAAAGTCTTTCTCTTCGTGTTTTTCTATGGCTTTTAGAATCTTATCAATATTATCTGATTTGAAATCTGAAATCTTCATGCTTTGGACAACATCCGAAAAGTCCCTTTTTTCTGTTGAATTAGAAATAAAGTGCTCAATAATTAGAGTTACTAAGTTCTCAACTTCAGGATTTTGTTGAATCGCATTTAAATAAATTCCAAATGTATCAGCTGCATCCCCCGGTTCATGGTCAGTCCCAAAAGAGAAGTATGAACGATTGTCTTTTACCTGCTCATAAAGTCTTTTCCATGTTTCGTATTTACCAATTTCGGACATATAGAATTTGAAGTCTCGAGATGCGAGATAATTTCCAATGAAATGATTTCTCAAGTCACTGTAGAGTACTTCATATTTTGGAATAACGTCTTCCATGCGATATTTTTTTTAATGGCTGCCAACTTGTTTATATGCTTACAATACCTTTTGTTAACCAACTAATGGCGTAGGGATAAACCCAGAAATAAGTAGCGACTAACGAAGCACGGTTTAAAGCTCTTTGAAGATAATCAAGAATGCGTTCATTCAAAACCACGTCTTAGAAGAAGATTGAATGAACAGCGACTATCTAAATTTAAAGCAAAAAATGTTTCGGTAATGATCCAGCGATAAAAGAAAAACCCTCGCTAATCCTCCGATCAACAAGGGTTTTTAAATGGTGCCCCAGGCGGGACTTGAACCCGCACGGCCGTTGCTGGCCACGGGATTTTAAGTCCCGCGTGTCTACCAATTCCACCACCAGGGCGGTTTATTTAGGGCCTAGAAAATAGAATCTAGAGCCTAGAACCTTTGCACCCTATGCAGTCAAAAAAAAGCCCTCTCGGGAGGGCCTTGGAGCGGGAGACGGGATTCGAACCCGCGACCCCAACCTTGGCAAGGTTGTGCTCTACCAACTGAGCTACTCTCGCATTACGAGGCTTATCAAAAGATAGGCTTTCGCTTTGGGTCGGCAAATATACTATTGTTTTAGCTACCTAAACAAGGCTAGCCGCCAATTTTTTTCTTGATTTCATTGAGCTTCATCAAGGCTTCTACCGGAGTGAGGGTATTAATATCCAGATTCTCCAATTCCTTGCGGATCTCTTCCAAAATAGGATCATCCAACTGGAAAAAACTCAACTGCATTTCCTGATTCTGCTGCTTCAATTTCGCAGCTTCCTCCCCTCCTGCTCTGCTGGCTTCCAATTCTTTTAAAATGCGCTCAGAACGATCTAAAACCAGGCTGGGCATGCCCGCCATCTTAGCCACATGGATTCCAAAACTGTGGGCACTACCGCCGGGTTTAAGCTTGCGCATGAAGATGATGCGATCCCCGAGCTCTTTAACGGATACATTGTAATTACGAATCCGCTCGAACTGACTCTCCATTTCATTCAACTCATGATAATGGGTAGCAAATAGGGTTTTGGCCCGGGCAGGATGCTGATGTATAAATTCTGCAATACTCCAGGCAATACTGATCCCATCATAAGTACTGGTTCCACGACCAATCTCATCTAATAGTACCAGGCTACGCTCAGAGAGATTGTTCAGGATACTCGCTGTCTCATTCATCTCTACCATAAAGGTCGATTCACCTTGAGAGATATTATCGGAAGCTCCAACCCGCACAAAGACCTTATCTAAAATGCCGAGCTCGGCTTTGGCGGCCGGCACGAATGAACCGATCTGTGCCATGAGGCAAATCAAGGCGGTTTGTCGCAACAAGGCCGATTTACCACTCATATTAGGACCGGTTATCATCAGTATTTGCTGGGCTTCCCGGTCTAAAAACACATCATTGGCAATGTACTCTTCACCCGCTTTTAAGTTCTTCTCAATTACCGGATGGCGTCCCGCCTCGATCCGGATGGAGAACTGTTCTTGCATCAGCGGTTTATGGTAATTATTACGCTGAGCTAAAAAGGCAAAACCCGCTAAACAGTCTAATTCCGATAGCCTTCGGGCATTTTGCTGAATCAAATCCAATTCCTGAGCAAGGCTTTCCAGGAGTTGCTGATATAAAGACTGCTCCAGAGCGGTGGTCTTCTCCTCTGCCTGTAAAATCTTTTGCTCATACTCCTTCAATTCGGGAGTGATATAGCGCTCGGCATTTACCAGGGTTTGCTTGCGAATCCAGTCTTCTGGCACCTTGTCCTTCTGACTATTACGCACTTCCAGATAATAACCAAAGACATTATTAAAGGCAATCTTTAAATTGCTAATGCCGGTTTGCTCGGTCTCCCTTTGCTGAATTTCCAGCAACTTTTCTTTACCATGATATAAGAGATGGCGGTATTCATCTAATTCGGTAGATACACCATCTCGGATGTACTCTCCCTTGGCGAGATTGTTTTGGGGATCATCTTTTAGGGTTTTTCGAATCTGCTCAATAAGACTTTCGGCTCCTCGCATTTTTTCAGCGATAGCTGTAAGCGCATCCGGACCATGAGTACACAAAGTCTTCACCTGATCCGATAGTTCCAGGGTGCGTGAAAGCTGAATCAACTCCCGAGGTAATATTTTAAGGGTACTGATTTTCCCAGCCAGGCGCTCCAAATCGGCCATCTCCCCCAGGGCCTCACGCAATTGACTCAATAATTCAGGTTGATGATAACAGGCATCCACCGCATCGTGTCTCTGCGTCAAATCTTGTAGGTCGACCAGTGGCATCGCTAACCAGCGGTATAGCATTCGAGACCCCATAGGAGTATTGCACTGATTAATGACGTCCAGGAGGCTTTTCCCTTCATCGCCATTCGCCTGAAAGAGCTCCAAATTGCGGATGGTGAAACGATCCATCCACATGAAATTCTGATGGTCTATCCGACTAAGACCACGAATATGATCTAAACGATTATGATGAGTTTCTTTTAAGTAATGGAAGATGGCACCGCAGGCCGTTAGAGCTTCAGGCATTTCCTCCACCCCGAATCCCTTTAAGGAAGCGGTTTTAAAATGGTCTAATAGAATTTGCTCTGCAAAGTCGAACTGAAAAATCCAATCATCCAATGCAAAGGGATAAGCCGAGGATGATATCTTTTCTTCATAGACCTTTCGATGGGTTTTAGAAAAAAGCATTTCCGCCGGCCTTAAACTCTGGATCAATTTATCCACCTGATCCATGTTCCCTTGAGCCAGCATCACTTCGCCGGTAGAAATATCACAAAAAGCCACTCCCTGAACCGCCGATCCCAGGTGTACAGAACAGAGAAAGTTGTTTTCGCCGCTATTCAAAACCTGATCACTGGTGCTTAATCCCGGAGTGACTAATTCAGTGATGCCGCGCTTTACAATTTTCTTTGTTTGCTTGGGATCTTCTAATTGATCGCAAATAGCTACCCTTCTACCTGCTCTTACCAATTTAGGCAAATAAGTATCCAAAGAATGATGGGGAAAACCGGCAAGTTCTATATCCGCCGCTGCTCCATTGGAGCGCTTTGTTAGAACGATACCCAGAATCCGGCTGGCATCAATCGCATCTTCACCAAAAGTCTCATAGAAGTCTCCTACTCTAAAGAGCAGGATAGCATCAGGATGTTTTTCCTTGATTTCCCCATACTGTTTCATGAGCGGGGTAACGGTTTTCTTTTTGGCGGCCAATTTGAAGTAATTTGCGAGCAAGCTAAAATACAAAGCGCCATGAGAAAGCTGCGGATGAGCGAGCTAAATAGACTATCAGTTGAAGACTTTAAGAAAACCGAAAAATTCCCTTTCCGTATCGCCCTGGATGAAGTGCGAAGTACCCTCAATGTGGGCTCAGTTTTCCGCACCGCTGATGCCTTTAAATGCGAGAAAATCTATCTGGGTGGTCTGAGCCCAACCCCGAATAAAGAAATGAATAAAACGGCTCTGGGAGCAACCGATGCCGTTGAATGGGAATCGTGTCCTGAGGGTCTAGCCCACCTGGTAAAACTGAAAAAAGAGGGATTTCAGATCTGGTGCGTAGAACAATGCGAGGGATCCATTCCGCTCCAGGCATGGACACCAGATTTGCAGCAAAAGCAAGTCTTTGTTTTTGGCAATGAGGTAAGTGGGGTGAGTGATGAATTGCTGGCTATCTGTGATGGAGCGATTGAGATCCCACAATTCGGCACGAAGCATTCCCTTAACATCTCGGTAAGCGCGGGAATCCTGATCTGGGATTACATCAAAAAAATGCTATAAAAAAAGTCCCCCCGGCTTAGCCGAGGGGACTTCTTGTAATATCTAAGCTTCTACTTATTTAACGCTTACGTCAACACGACGGTTAACATTGTTACGTCCATTTGCTAAAGGATTAGACTCTCCTTCAGACTGAGTAGAAATACGGTTGGCATCGATACCGAATACCTGAACCAATTCGTCTTTTACTTCATCAGCACGACGCTGACCTAATTTTTTGTTGTAATCCTCAGGACCAGAACCATCAGTATATCCAGTCAATACGATGTTAACATCAGGATTAGCTTTCAATGCATTAGCGATAGCCGCTAAACGTAAGTAGTTAGCATCACTAACAGTAGCACTGTTAAAGCTGAAGAATACAGATGGTAAGTAAGCTCCAACTGCTCCACCGTTTCCGCTTCCGGAAGTAGCACTTGCTACAGAGATACCTTTGAAGTTAACCAAAGCTCCGGCAGGAGTATTAGGCTCAGCATCCATATAATCACCTACACCATCACCGTCAGAGTCAACCATACGACCTTGATCGTCAACTTTAGCACCTTTAGCGGTGAAAGGATCAGCATCAAGATAGTCAGGAATTCCGTCGCCATCAACATCAAGAGGAGCTCCGTTAGGACCAACATTTACGTCGGCTGGAGTATTGTTATCCTGATCGAATAGGTTGCTTACACCATCACCGTCATCATCATTAACCAACTTGGCGTAGTTGTTTTTGATCTCGGTCATCTCAGCGAAAACACCTTCGAATGGGCTGTAATAAACGATAGACTCTTTGTCCTCGCTACCGAAGTTATAAGCCACACCAGCTCCGAAATAACCGAAGAAATCTGCGGCCATAATTCCAGAACGGGCATCAGCATTATCAATACCCATGAAAGTATGACGGTAAAGAATATCTAAATCCCAATCGCTGTTTAACTGGTATTTGTAGATTAATTGCAATGGAACTACAGTGGTAAATGCACGGTCAGAACCTGCTACAGAGCTTACCTGCATTCCTGCTTCATTGTAACCGATCGCGTCTAGAGAAGTAGCTCCTAAACCAATACTAAATAAAAGCGCATGCTTCCGATCATAGTCCTTTCCATAAAGGAACATGTTGCTCAAGTTGAAGATCGCGTTGATGTCTGCATCAATGTAGTCTCCTTCGAAATAGAAATCAACGTCTGTTCCAGAGGTTTGATGAAAACCAGCTGATCCCATCACACCAACAGTAGGACTAAACCAGTAGTTTAGGTTACCACGAACTCCGATTTCAAAACCACCAACACCGCTAGGCATTGCATCGGTTTTATCACCAAAGAAATAACTAGGTGCATCACCTAAAGAAGCCGTTGCTCCAACATTTAATCCCATGGACCAATGCTTGAAGTTACTTCTATGTGCTTCAGATAGACGCGCTTCGCCGTCCTGAGCATTCAAACTTGCGGTCATTAATAAACCACCGAAAAGTAATCCTAATCTTTTCATAAACTATAAAAGGTTAAGTAGTTGCGCTTATACAATTACCCCGCAAAAGTACTAAAACTGCGATAACGGCAAATAAAAATGATGCTTTCAAAAAGATTTAATATTCAATTAGGAAATAGATAAATCTCCTTAAATCGAGTGAATTTGTTCAATCAGCGATGTAACCGCCGTTTCAGAGTGTAAAAAATCCACTTCCTCGGCTTCAACTCTAAGAATTTTACCCTCCCAAAAGTGCTTTAAATAGTAGGAATAACGTTCTGTTAACCTCTCTAGATACTCGGTTTGGAGGTTTTGCTCATAGGAACGACCGCGCTTCTTGATGTTTTCCTGCAAGGCCGGATAACTTTTATTGAGGTAAATGATCAGGTCCGGTTGCCGAATATTGTAAAAAGCCATCTGCCAGAATTCACGATATAATCTAAATTCATCCTGACTTAAATTATTCTGGGCAAAGATTAAACTCTTAAAGGGAGCATAATCGGCAATGATATAGGACTGGAAGAGATCACCCGAACTGGGGATTTCTGACAATTGATGGTAGCGATCGGCAAGGAATGCCATCTCTACCGAAAAGGCATAACGCTCCTGATCGGCATAAAACTTCTCCAGAAATGGATTATCAGCAAACTCCTCTAAGACCAGCCGGCCCTTAAGCTGCTTAGATAAAAGCTTGGCCAAGGTGGTTTTACCGGCTCCAATATTTCCTTCTATTGCGATATACTTCAAACCGCTAGCTTTTTAATTCGAGCTGCTTCATCGCCCAGTTTATCTAAATGCTGTTGATAGGGAATGCCCGTTCCAGGCTCTAATAATTGCGGAGCTAATTCTAATAATGGCATTAAGGCAAAGGATCTTTCAGAAAGACCTTTCTGAGGAATAGTCAAACTTGGACTATCAATAATCTGATCGCCAAAAAGCAAAATATCTATATCAATCAATCGATCCTCATAAACTTCTGCATTGAGTCTCACTCTACCTACCGCAGACTCTAAATCAAGTAGTTGCGTTAAAAGCTCAGCGGAACTAAGACTCGTTTCGATCTCTAAAACCTGATTGTAAAACAAATTTTCGCTCGACATTTTCCAAGGTGGTGTAATATATAGGGAAGATTGTCTACCAATACTTGTGAAACTGTTTAGCATCTGCCGAACCTGAGTAAAGGTTTTAGGGGGATCTCCAAGATTAGCACCCAGTAGTAGGTAAATACCCTGAACAACTTTCGACAAACCGTAGTATTATTTAATATTGCTTAAGAGAAGGCAAAACTAATTCATCGAAAATGAAAACATTCCTAAAAATGCTACTTGCTTCCATCCTGGGAGGAGGTATCTTAATTTTTCTAATCTTCATCCTAATCGCTTCCCTGGCTTCTATATCAAGCCCACAATTGGAAGTTCAGGAAAACACCGTTCTAAAAATTGACCTTAATGGATCGATTGTAGATCGCGCCCAGAATAATCCATTCGAAAGCTTTGATCCTATTTCCGGAAACGTAGAATCTGCTACCGGTTTGGATCACATCATCAGTGCTTTGAATGCCGCCAAGGACGACCCAAAAATTAAAGGGGTATTCCTGGATGGTGGAGTGCCAATGGCCGGAAGTGCTACTCTTCAAGACGTGCGTGAAGCTCTTTTGGATTTTAAATCCAGCGGAAAATTCATTTATGGTTATAGCGAAATCCTCACCCAAAAAGGACTATTTGTGGCCAGTGTAGCCGATTCCTTCCTCATTAATCCGGAAGGCATCATTGAATTCTCCGGTCTCAGCGCCAGTGTAACTTATTACCGCGAAGCTCTGGATAAAATCGGTTTAAAGCCGGTTGTTCTTCGTGCCACTGGTAACAAGTTTAAAAGTGCGGTTGAACCTTTTCTAAGTGATACCATGAGTTCCGCTAACCGTATGCAGCTTACTGAATTGATCAACTCTGTATGGGGTAATTATCTGGAAGATCTTTCCAGCAGCACTGGCATTAGCAAGGAAGAATTGAATTCTATGGCAGACGGACTGGTTACTCGTCCGGATTTAGCCTCATCAAAAGGCTTGGTGGACGGCATGGCCTATCAGGATCAGGTCCATGATATGTTGAGTTCCGCTGTCGAGGTGAGCAGCATTTCCTCCGTTAACTTCATTAGCCCGGCAAAATACGCTGGTAATCTAGACCTCAACGGAAGTAAAGAATACAATGACCAACGCGTAGCGGTGATTTTTGCTCAAGGAGAAATTCAGAGCGGTGAAGGATCAGAATACGTGATTGGTTCAGAAAGAATTGCCCGTGCAATTCGTAAGGCCCGTAAAAACGATAAAGTAAAAGCTATTGTCTTAAGAGTTAACAGTCCTGGTGGAAGTGCCTTAGCTTCGGAAGTGATCTGGAGAGAAATGGATTTGGCTCGTAAAGAAAAGCCCGTGATTGCCTCTATGGGTGATGTGGCCGCCAGCGGTGGATACTATATCTCTTGCTATGCGGATACGATCCTGGCCCAAGAAAACACGATTACAGGAAGCATCGGTGCATTTGGACTGTTCTTCACCGCAGAGGAATTGCTTCATGATAAGTTGGGAATCAATATAGAGACCGTAACTACTAATGAGCATTCTGATTTAGGAACGATCGATCGCGATTTAAGTCCATCCGAAAGAGCTATTCTTATCCGTCAGGTTGATGAGATTTACGGCACCTTTAAACAGAGGGTTGCTGATGGCCGAGGAATGGATGTTGCCGAGGTGGATCGCCTGGGACAAGGCCGGGTATATACCGGAGAAAAGGCTATGGAACTAGGATTAGTAGATATGATGGGTGGACTGGATGAAGCAGTGGCTATCGCCGCTGAAAAAGCAGGTATTGCAGATTCGTATCAAGTAGTAAACTACCCTGAATTGGAAGATCCGTTCGAAGCATTCCTGAAAGAATTTAGCGAGGGCTTTGGCTCCAGTCAGATTGAAAAGGAACTTGGTCAATATGCTTACTACCTTGATCTAATCAAGAACGCCGAAAAGCGTCAGGGCTTCCAAACTCGTTTGGAGTATGACCTGCAAATTGATTAATGACTAAGACTTTAGACGATACAAAACAAAAGCACGCCGGGATCGTATTTCTGATCCTGGCGGCTTTATTTATAGCCTCCTTGATTACCTGTAATCTGGTGGCCAACAAATTCGTGACGGTCGACCTGGGATTCAAAACCTTTATCGTCTCGGCCGGGGTTATCCCCTATCCCCTAACCTTCCTGATCACTGATATTATGAGTGAGATCTATGGCCGGAAGAATACTACCATTGTTGTTTTTAGCGGTTTCTTCGCCTCACTACTGGTTCTGCTTATTCTCTATCTGGGTCATATCTTTCCGGCTATCAGTGATTCTCCGGTAAATGATGAACAGTTCGATTTAGTCTTCCAGAACTCCTGGAGGGTAATCTCGTCTAGCATGCTTGCCTATTTGGTTGCTCAATTCGTAGACGTGCGCATCTTCCATGCAGTGAAAAGCAAGACCAATGGTAAATACCTATGGCTCCGCAATAATGTATCGACGATCTTTTCTCAATTGGTGGATACGGTTTTGGTTGTGAGCGTAATTTTCATTGGCATTAAAAGCTTTGAGGAAATTTTGCCTCTTATTGGCGATGGATGGCTCTTTAAAGCCCTGTTCGCCGCAGCCGACACCATTATCATTTACCCTTTGGTATTCGGTATTCGCTCCTATTTTGACCTTAAGGTCAATGAGGAAATCAAGATATGGTAAGTAAAACTGCTTTTTGGATTTTCAAGGTCAGCTTCCTGGGTTTGGCCTTCTACTTCCTCTATTTAAAATTGGTAGAAGTAGATTTTCAGAATCTGGATTGGCAATGGCAGCCGCAGAGCATTATATTCCTAATCATCTTCCTAATTGCCTGGTTTCTGAACCTGATTCTAGATGCCAAGGCCTGGCAGATCATCCAATCAATACTCCACCGGATTGATCTTAAAACCGCTTTAAATCACAATCTTAAATGTTACGGACTAGCCTTTATATCTCCTGTTAATAGTGGTGAGATTGCCGGTCGGTATATCATCCAAGAGACTAAGGAGCATCGTAAAAAGGCACTATTTCTCACTTTCTGGACCCATGCACCAAAACTGAGTTCAAAAGCATTGATCAGTTTTCTCATTTTGATTTTCCTTTTCTGGAAGGCCGATCAACCAGCCATATATTCAATAGGGGCGCTTATTGCTACGCTCTTAGGCTTTTGGATCTACCTAAGATTGGAGCGTTTGATCAGCCTATTACATCAGAAAGAAATCTGGAATCGCCCGATTAAAAACTATCTGGTAAAGGGCAAACCAGAGCTGCATCAAAAATTAGAGGTACTCACCCTTAACGGCTTACGATTTTTACTATTTAGTAGCCAAATGGCCTTGATTCTAATGGCCTTTAAACCGGACCTTCTCACTTGGGAATTGTATTGGAGTATTCCCCTTTTTTACTTTGTTTCTGCGCTAGTGCCTAGCTATACCGGGATTGACTTCCTTATCAAAGGAACCCTGGCACTCTACTTTTTTGAAGTTTTCGAAACAGATGCCCTAAGCTTTGGGGTTGCGGGAACAGTGGTCTGGTTCTTCAATTGGGCGATGCCCGCAATTACCGGATTAAGCTTGTTGAAGAAAACTGAGCTGGCTCGCTTTAGGAAAAGGAAAGATTGATTCGGTAGCCGGTACTTGCCCGAACATTGAATACCCTTCCTCCCTCAAAAATTAGATATTGACCACGAACACCCAAGAGGGTGGATTCAATCTTTGGTTCTTTATCTAAATTGAAGGACTTCACTTTGGTGGGATATTCTTTAACCGGATAATCAATATGCCAAAGCCTATCGTCATCCGAATAAAACTGACTTAGATCTCCTTGTAACTGGGTCTTCAATTCGTGTTTTTCATTCAAGAGGTCTACTTCTGGAATTTCATTCTTCAACATCCGTTGCCAGGGAGTCTTATCTCCCAAATGTTCCTTCATGGCCACTTCAATCAGGCCTGCTTGATACCGGTTCTCGGTCCTGGCAAAGACAATGGCCTGAGAAGCACCTTGATCTATCCAGCGAGTAGGACGCTGACTTTCCCGAGTCACCCCCACTTTTAAAGCTCCACTATTGGCGAGATATACAAGATGAGGTTGCAATTGGTAGGATTTCTCAAACTCCAGATCACGATCCTCAATTCCTTCGTGGGCGCGACTTAGCTCTGGCCGAATAATGCTTTCTCCCGCTTGGGGAGCAGTAAAAAAACAGTTTTGGCAAAAACCCATGCGGTACAGTTGCTCGTAGCGATTACCGCAATTGGAACAATACTTCTCGTTCGCGAATTCTATTGTAATTTGCCGACCCAGGAGAAGTTGCATTTGGATAAAATCCTGATCGGTTTTGAGTAAATAATGAGCCTCGCCATTATCATCAAGCCATGCAGGCATTTTTTCAAGTGTTAGCGAAATATCCATATACCAATTTGTTGCAAATCTAAACCTTCCTATGAAGCTCGACCTGGTAAATTCTTTTTTAAGCTGGCGCATGAAGAAGCGTTTCCACCAATTGGAGCTCTTTAAGAAATACCCCTATGAGGTGCAGGCTGAAGTGCTGCAAAACCTGTTGGGGATTGCCGCAAATACAGAATGGGGCAAGAAATATGATTTTGCATCTATTGATAGTGAAGAGGAATTTCGCAAACGGGTTCCACTTTCCCGCTATGAAGACATTGAGGCAGACATTAAGCGATTAAGAAAAGGAAAAGACAATATTTTTTGGCCAGGAGAAATTCGCTGGTTTGCTAAATCAAGTGGTACCACGAGCTCCAAGAGCAAGTTCCTACCGGTTAGCAGCGAGCATATCGAAGACTGCCATTTCAAGGGCGGTAAAGATTTACTAAGTATTTACTGTAACCTCCATCCGGATACCCGAATTTTCAGCGGAATGAACCTCCGTTTGGGTGGGAGTACTTTCATCGATAATGAAGAAATAAACTCCTATTATGGTGATGTATCAGCAATCATCATTGAGAACCTACCATTTTGGGTGGAAATGCGCAGTACGCCCAACAATAAGATTTCCCTAATGTCGGAATGGGAGGCGAAGATTGAGGCTATGTCAACTACCTCCATGCGGGAAGATGTAACTTCCCTGGCCGGTGTGCCCTCTTGGATGATGGTGCTTTTGCAGAGGGTCCTTGACATTAGTGGTAAAAAGAGGATTATCGATGTTTGGCCTAACCTGGAACTGTACATGCACGGCGGGGTGAATTTTGACCCCTATCGCAGTCAGTTCGAAGACATCATAGGCGCAAACATTAATTATCTGGAAACCTATAATGCCTCCGAAGGATTTTTCGGCATCCAGGATTTGGAGGTGCCCGGTCAAATGCTCTTGATGTTAGACTATGGTATCTATTACGAGTTTATCCCTATGGATGAATTTGATGATACTGCCTCTAAAACTGTGAGCCTATCTGAAGTAGAATTGAATAAAAACTACGCTGTCGTTATTTCCACTAATGCTGGACTGTGGCGATACCTGATCGGAGATACCATCCGTTTCACTTCTAAACTACCCTATCGATTCCATATTACCGGAAGAACGAAACATTTCATCAACGTTTTTGGAGAAGAACTGATCATTGAAAATGCGGAAACCGCCCTAACCGACGTTTGCTTAAAAACCGAAAGTCGGGTACATGAATACACCGCCGCCCCAGTTTTTATGAAACGTCAGGAAAGTGGTGCCCATCAATGGTTGATAGAGTTTGAAAAAGAACCTGCTGATTTGAAACAGTTTGCTGCACTTCTGGATGAAAGACTTTGTGAATTGAACAGCGATTATGAAGCTAAAAGGCACAAAGGGATGGCCTTGAGACCTCTTGAGCTTATCGTCGCTCAAAAAGGTTTATTCTATAATTGGCTGAAGGAAAAAGGAAAATTGGGTGGACAAAATAAGGTTCCTCGTCTAAGTAATCAGCGCAAGCATATTGAAGAACTTCTAGCCTTACAAAAATGAGGCTCTGGCTATTTTTACTCATATTGAGCATTGTCCTGCCTATCTCGGGGCAAGGGCTTGAGGCCACAAAGAGCATAAAGATCCCCTCTGCCGATCGGGTTGAAATGGATCAGTTTGGAAACATTTATCTGATCAAAGGGCAGGAACTACAAAAACTAAATCCGGAAGGTAAGTTCGAAGCTTCCTATAGCGATCCTATCCAGGGAGATATTTCCCGATTGGATTTACTCAACCCAATGAATCCCTTGATCTACTTCCAAAACTCCAATCTATTACGAGTTCTGGATAACCGGCTTAATCAGAATCGCGAACACAATCTCTCCTTCTATTTTCAGGACCCCCAGAACATAGCTGCCGCTGATGAAACCAGTATCTGGCTCTACGATCAAAACAGCGACCGAATGATCAATTTCGATCTCAACGGCTTAGAAATCCGCAATCAAAGTCCGATCATTAGTCAAATTATCGGTGAAGACGAAAACCGGGTCTTAAACTTCAAATCCGGTTTTGATCAGTTAATTCTGCACGTTTCGGAAATGGAACAGGAGTCGCTGCTCGTTTTTGATGCCCAGGGTGCTTTTGAGAAAAAGATTAAGCTCCCCTTCAAATTGAAATCATGGCATTACCACAATCAAGAAATGCTGGTGCTCTATGAAAACAACAGTTTGCAGGTGCATCGTCTGGCTGGTGAATCTTCCACCCTCATAATCAACCCCTTAAATGAAAGTCAGGAAGTATTTTTCTTCCCTCCTAAAATCTACATTCAACGCGATCGACAACTAAATCAATACCTTTTGACAGATGGCCAATAATGGTCTCAAATGGGGCTAAAAGTTGTTAGATTTGTGTGCTTTAAAAATCAGCAATTATGCATATTGCCGTTTCCGGAAACATCGGATCAGGAAAAACCACCCTTACGCGTTTACTCGCAAAACACTATAAGTGGACCCCCCATTTTGAAGACGTGGAGGACAATCCCTATCTGGATGATTTCTATCGTGAAATGCAGCGCTGGTCCTTTAATCTGCAGATCTATTTCCTAAATAGCCGCTTCAATCAGGTAAAGGAAATCCGGGAAGGAAGTCGTGATATTATTCAGGATCGCACCATTTATGAGGACGCCCATATTTTTGCTCCCAATCTGCACGCAATGGGTTTAATGCCTAGTCGCGACTTTGAGAATTACATTTCTCTCTTTGAATTGATGGAATCCTTTGTTGAGTCTCCAGACCTTTTGATTTACCTCCGGGCCTCCATCCCCACATTGGTGGATCAAATCCAGAAACGTGGAAGGGATTACGAGAACAATATCCGTATTGATTACCTCAACCGATTAAACGAGCGTTATGAGGCCTGGATTTCAGGTTATGATAAAGGGAAATTACTCATCATTAATGTAGATGAAAACAATTTTGCCAACGACCCAGAAGACTTAGGAAAGATCATCACCAATATCGATGCTGAACTGAACGGACTCTTCTAATTCAGAATAAAAAGATCAAAAAAACCCGTCTACCGATTTCGATAGACGGGTTTTTTAATGCTATTAATTGTTTAGCCCCTCCAGATTAAGGAAGCGCTAATCTTATCCTGAGCAACAACTCTTACCTCAAGCTCCGCAGACATTGCATTACCATTTAAACGCAAGATCGCCGGACCGCTGTAAGACTGATCCTCTGTACGATGTAGTTCCTCTGCAAATACCAAAACTTCACTGGCTTCGCTTTGTATCGTCTTAGCCATATCGTCGTTATCCAATTGCATTTGGAAGCTTACGATGGTCTCTTCTACCGGGAAATCAAAACGGAAAGCCTGAATATTGATGTTTCCATCATAATGCTCAGGACCATCTAATTCCATCATACCGGCATCCATAGACTGCACTGAAATCACCTCACCGGTCATAGCTACGATAGCCTCACGATCCAAGCTTTCAAGCTCGGCATGACCAGCACCGCCACCTACGTGAATATGTGGAGCAATGACCAGGGAAACGATAGACATCAATTTAATAAGGATGTTCATGGAAGGACCAGAAGTATCTTTAAAGGGATCACCAACGGTATCTCCGGTTACGGAAGCCTTGTGCGCATCAGATCCTTTGTACTCCATCTTACCGTCAATTTCTACTCCGGCTTCGAATGATTTTTTAGCATTATCCCAGGCACCACCAGCGTTATTTTGGAAGATTCCCATTAATACACCACTAACGGTAACCCCTGCAAGAAGGCCACCTAGCATTTCTGCAGAGGAAGTTCCTTCAAATACACCATCAAAACCAAATCCAACTAATACCGGAGTGATCAATGCAATTGCTCCAGGAAGCATCATCTCACGGATCGAAGCATTGGTAGAAATCTCCACACACTTCTCATACTCCGGCTCAGCTTTGTATTCCATAATTCCTGGAATCTCTTTAAACTGACGACGCACCTCGTGTACCATAGCCATAGCTGCACGACCTACCGCAGAGATAGCCAATGAGGAGAAGATAAATGGAATCATTCCCCCGATGAATAGCATGGCTAATACTGGGGCTTTATAGATATCAATAGAGTCAATTCCGGCAATTCCTACGAAGGCCGCAAATAGGGCCAAAGCAGTTAGAGCAGCCGATGCAATGGCAAAACCTTTACCGGTTGCTGCCGTAGTGTTTCCTACCGCATCAAGATTGTCGGTACGTCCACGAACCTCCTCTGGCAAACCACTCATTTCGGCGATACCACCGGCATTATCTGCAATTGGTCCAAAGGCATCAATAGCCAACTGCATTGCGGTAGTGGCCATCATACCGGCAGCAGCAATGGCTACACCATATAAGCCGGCGAACGTATAAGATGCTACGATACCAGCAGCAAGAATGATAATAGGGATTACAGTAGACTGCATACCCATTGCTAATCCACCGATGATGTTAGTCGCATGACCAGTGGAAGACTGTTGTACAATAGAGTTAACCGGCTTCTTGCCCATGGCAGTGTAGAACTCGGTTACCCAACTCATTAAAGCACCTACAATCGAACCTACGAGAATGGAATAGAAAACGTCCATAGCTCCAAATTCAAAACCACGTAGATTCATGGTTTCAGGAAGCATCCATAAACTCAATGGCAAGGAGGCAATAACCACTAGAATAATAGAAGACCAGTTCCCAATGTTTAGGGCTTGCTGTACAGAGCTATTCTCATTACCAATACGAACGAACAACATGGAGATGATAGAGAAAATCAAACCGAGGCCGGCGATGATCATTGGTAAAAGAATTGGCGCCATACCGCCAAACTCATCTGCACTATTAATCTCCTGACCCAATACCATGGTCGCTAGAATGGTGGCTACGTAAGAACCAAAAAGGTCTGCACCCATACCGGCAACATCACCAACATTATCTCCTACATTATCCGCAATAGTTGCTGGGTTACGAGGATCATCTTCAGGAATACCTGCTTCAACTTTTCCTACCAGGTCGGCACCAACATCAGCTGCCTTAGTATAAATACCACCACCCACACGAGCGAAAAGAGCAATGGACTCTGCTCCCAGGGAGAAGCCAGCTAATACCTCGATGGCCGTTTTCATTTCGCCTCCGGTAATTGCTGCACCTTCGGGAACAAACATATTGTAGAACACGATAAATAAACTACCTAAGCCTAGTACCGCAAGACCAGCTACACCTAGTCCCATTACCGATCCACCGGTAAAGGATACCTTAAGGGCAGAAACTAAACTGGTACGAGCTGCTTCGGTAGTACGAACGTTTGCTTTAGTTGCAATGCGCATTCCGATATAACCAGCCAAGGCTGACAATACTGCACCAATTACAAAAGCTCCAGCGATAATAGGATGTGAGTGCTCCACCATAGTTCCGGAGAAACCCAATAAAATGCCTGCAATAATCACGAAGTAACTCATGATTTTCCACTCTGCTTTAAGGAAAGACATCGCGCCATCTGCGATGTGACCAGCCAGCTCGGTCATCTTTTGGTCGCCAGAGCTTTGCTTACTTACCCAGGCAGACTTTGCTAACATGATCAGGATTCCGATAATTCCTAAAGCCGGAACCACATACATTAACCAGTCGTTCATAACGTGTTTTGATTGATTTGTGAATTAATTAAGGGGCGCAAAAGTAGTTTAAAAAGCCTATCCCCCAAAAAGCTTAGGGGCTGATGCTGAGGCATCAATAGTAAAAAACCAAAAACTAAACTTTCTAGCCTTGAAAAATGACTTTATTTAATCTTTGTATAATACCTTCTTAACTGCTGCAACAATGCGACCGGCGTTTGGAAGAAACTCCTCAACTAAGGTAGGAGCATAAGCCATCGGGGTATCCGCAGTATTAATTCTTAGAATAGGAGCATCAAGATAATCGAAGGCGTGTTGTTGGCAATGCGCAATAATCTCAGTGGAAATGTTTCCGAGTGGCCAGGCTTCCTCAACAATCACCATTCGGTTGGTACGCTTCAAGGAGTTTACTACCGCATCATAATCTATTGGTCGAACGGTGCGCAAATCGATGATCTCGCACTCGATACCTTCCTTACTTAATTCTTCAGCGGCCTTGTCTGCTTCTTTTATGATCTTGCCAAAGGATACGATGGTTACGTCTGATCCCTCACGACGAGTAGATGCCTTACCCAATTCAATAAGATACTCCTCTTCCGGAACCTCAGCTTTATCACCATACATCTGCTCGCTTTCCATGAAGATAACCGGATCATCATCACGAATAGCAGACTTTAAAAGTCCTTTTGCATCATAAGGATTACTGGGTACTACAACCTTAAGTCCCGGTGTATTTGCGTACCAGCTCTCAAAAGCCTGACTGTGGGTTGCACCTAACTGCCCGGCTGAAGCGGTAGGTCCACGAAAAACGATAGGCACGTTTAATTGACCACCACTCATTTGGTACATCTTAGCCGCATTATTGATGATCTGATCAATAGCTACCATCGAGAAGTTGAAGGTCATAAACTCAACAATCGGACGAAGCCCGTTCATCGCTGAGCCTACACCGATTCCTGCAAATCCTAATTCGGCAATAGGAGTATCCAAAACCCGCTTGGGGCCAAATTCATCCAGCATGCCTTTGGATGCTTTATATGCACCATTATACTCTGCGACTTCCTCTCCCATGAGGTATACGCGCTCATCGCGACGCATCTCCTCACTCATAGCTTCGGCTATTGCCTCTCTGAATTGTATTACTCTTGCCATCCTAGTGAATTTGCAGCGCCAAAAGTACTAATTGTGGCAATACGAATAGCCCACTTTGGAGGCAAAGCAGAAAAGCTAATTAGTATGCATGCATAATATTTTGCGTACCGCCATTTTTGGGTTATTTTCGCGCCATAGACAAATCACTTCTCACAAAAACAATATATGAAGGTACTAGTTTGCATCAGTCACGTACCCGATACAACCTCCAAAATCAATTTCACTGCTGATAACAGTGCGTTCGATCAAACTGGAGTACAGTACGTGATCAATCCTTATGATGAATTCGGCCTTACTCGTGCGGTATGGCTTAAAGAAAAACAAGGCGCCTCTATTACGGTGCTAAATGTTGGAGGAAAGGATACTGAACCTACCTTACGTAAAGCGCTAGCTATTGGAGCGGATAATGCTATTCGCGTAGATGCTGAGCCCAAGGATGCCTTTTTTGTAGCGAAGCAGATCGCTGCCGTTGCTGAGGAAGGCGCTTTCGATTTAATTATTGCTGGTCGCGAATCTATTGACTATAACGGTGGACAGGTTCCCGGTATGGTCGCAGCACTTCTTAAATGGCCTTTTATAAATGCCTGCGTAGGCATGGAAGGTGAAGGCAATGACTATCAGTTAATCCGCGAGATTGATGGCGGTAAAGAAAAAATTTCCGCAAGCCTACCCTTTGTAGTTGGCGGTCAGAAAGGATTAGTAGAAGAGAAAGATCTTCGTATCCCGAATATGCGAGGCATTATGCAAGCGCGTTCTAAACCCCTGGAGGTTAAGACTCCGGCTGAATCTTCGGATTTAACCAAACCCGGAATCTACAGTAAACCTGCTCCGAAAAGTGCAGTTACTATGGTAGATGCCGAAAACATCTCCGATTTAGTTCGCATGTTACACGAGGACGCCAAAGTGCTCTAATTAAAAAATTGCAATTATGTCAGTATTAGTATATCTCGAAGCCTGGGAAGGCAAGTTCAAGAAAAACACCTGGGAGGCAGCGCATTATGCTTCCAAAACCGCCCAAATGCTGGGCACTGAAGCCATAGGACTATGCATTGGTTCCTTGTCAGACGATGCTTCAGAAGCGGGTGAATATGGCTTAAATAAAGTTTTACATCTGGAAGGAGAAGCCTTCTCCAATTTTGATGCAAATGTTTACGGAAGCGCCATTGCAGAAGTTGCAGCCGCTCAATCCGCAGATACTATAATTATCAGTGGCACTTTTAATGGAAAAGCTCTAGCCCCGGCTTTGAGTATTTTTAGCGAATCTGCCCTGCTAAGCAATGTAGTAGCCTTGCCAGAAAGCACCAGCCCATTTAGCGTGAAGCGTGGAGTATATTCCGGCAAAGGATTCAATATTCTAAGCTCGGACGCTGCCAAGCGAACCGTGCTATTCGTACCTAATTCTATGGCCCTGGAAGCAGTTGGAGGAAGTGCAACAGTAGAATCAGTAAGTGCTGGTTCGGGAGACATAAGCCCCGTTCAGGTGCAGGAAGTGGATCGAGTAAAAGGCAAAATTCCTTTACCTGAAGCAGAGCGAGTGGTAAGTGCAGGTCGTGGTTTGAAAGGACCAGAGAACTGGGGAATGGTAGAGGAACTCGCTGAAGTACTGGATGCAGGTACTGCCTGTAGTAAGCCTGTATCTGATATGGACTGGCGACCACATAGCGAACACGTGGGACAAACTGGTATCGCAATAAAACCCGATCTTTATATCGCAATTGGTATTTCAGGAGCAATTCAACACCTGGCTGGAGTAAGTGCCTCCAAGACTATTGTGGTGATTAACAAAGATCCTGAAGCGCCATTCTTCAAAGCAGCAGACTACGGAATCGTGGGCGATGCCTTCGACGTAGTTCCTAAGCTTACTGAAGAAATCAAAAAATTCAAGGCGGCAAATTAATGCAGCAGATCAGGCTTTTTGTTAAAGGACTTTCCTACAGCCAAACCCAAAGTGGTGCCTATGCCTTAGTATTGGGTGAGGAAAATGGCGATCGCCGGTTGCCAATTATTATTGGCGGTTTCGAGGCACAGAGTATTGCTATTGCCTTGGAGAAGGACATGAATCCTCCGCGACCTTTAACTCATGACCTGTTTAAGAATTTTGCGGATCAATTTCAGATCGGCTTAAAAGAAGTCTTAATTCACAAATTACAGGATGGGGTATTTTACTCCATCCTTATTTGTGAAAGGGATGGCGAAACCCATAGCCTTGATGCACGTACCTCTGATGCAGTAGCCCTCGCAATTCGTTTTAAAACCCCCATCTTCACCTACGAAGAAATTCTGGACAAAGCGGGAATTATCCTTGGAGAGAATCCTGCTAAAGACGAAGGTAATAAGAAGGCTGAAGTTCCTAAAAAGGCCAAATCGACTCCAGAAAAAAGCGCTTCCTCGCTTAGCATGGAAAGCCTTAAGAAACAAATGGATGAAGCTGTCCGTAATGAAGACTACGAGAAAGCAGCCCGTCTTAGAGACGAAATAGACAAAAGGGAAGGTTCCCAAGACTAATCCCAATTACCTTAAGCAAACCAACCATGAAAAGAATCCTAGGAATTCTCTGTTTCACACTTTTCATGGGCTCTCTACAGGCTCAAAGCCCGATAGGAAACTGGGCATTTAAGGAAATTGTCAACCCCCAGGGGGAATCTCTTTTTAACATCACCGCCAAGGATTCCTTCTTCATCTATGAGAATGATTCCTTCTATTATCGCCTCGCCTCTAAGTCTTTGCTGGCGGCAGGATCCTGTGAAATTAGTGGAGATAGTCTGCGGTTTCACTACAGTTTACCTTCGGATACAATCCGCACCTATTATATCACCAAATTAGATTCCCAATTCCTTTACATAGAGGAAAACGGCATATCCTATCGCTTTCATCGAAATTACAGCAAGGCAAGCAATAGCATGTCCAGCGAAATGCAAGAACTGAGCTTGCAGTATGATTTCACCAAAAATAGCTTCGACCTAGGATCCCTGGCTAGAGGTCTGCTGGGATTGAGTGTTTTGCTCGTGCTCACTTTCCTCATGTCTTCAAAAAGGCGTTCCATAAACTGGAAACAGGTTTTCATTGGACTTCTAATCCAATTTGTATTTGCAGTTCTGATCTTAAAGGTGGGCTATGTAAGAAGCGCTTTTGATTTCATCAGTCAGATCTTTGTAGCCATCCTCGATTTCACCGAAGCAGGAGCCCAATTTGTTTTTGGCGAATTAATTAATGAGAAGTCTTCATTGGGCTACATTTTCGCCTATAAGGTGCTTCCCACCGTGATATTTTTCTCCGCCCTTACTTCCCTCCTTTTCTACTATGGAATTCTGCAAAAGGTGGTTTACGTTTTCGCCTGGGTTATGAAGCGAACTATGGGGCTTAGCGGACCCGAAAGCCTATCGGCCGCCGGAAACATCTTTCTAGGACAAACCGAGTCCCCACTTCTGGTTAAGCCCTACATCAATAAGATGACCCGAAGCGAGTTGCTTTGCATCATGAGTGGTGGAATGGCGACAATTGCGGGAGGAGTCTTCGCTGCTTTCATAAGCTTTCTGGGTGGAGATGACCCTGAATTGAAGGCTTTCTTTGCTAAGCACCTACTCACAGCATCGGTAATGAGTGCTCCAGCTGCGGTTGTGGCTGCCAAGATTCTCCTTCCGGAAACCAAGGAGATCAATAAGGAAATGAATATTGAAAACACCAAAGTGGGTGGCAATGCCTTAGAAGCAATTACCAATGGCACTACCGAAGGTCTTAAGTTAGCCGTTAATGTTGGGGCCATGCTTTTGGTATTTATATCCTTAGTAGCCCTCTTTAACGCCTTCCTTAGTAATGTGATAGGGAATTACACCGGCTTAAATGATTGGGTAGCTTCGATAACCGGTGGACAATATGAGAGCTTCTCGATGGAGTTTATCCTGGGCTATACTCTGGCTCCTATTACCTGGTTAATGGGTGTAGCTAATGAGGACATCTTTTTGGTAGGTCAGCTATTAGGGGAGAAAACTATCCTTAACGAGTTTGTCGCCTATGTTTCATTGGGCGACCTCATGGAAGCCGGCTCTTTCAGCTCAGAAAAGTCTATCATTATCGCTACCTATATTCTTTGTGGCTTCTCAAACTTTGCCAGTATAGGGATTCAAATTGGCGGTATCGGATCTTTAGCCCCTTCCCGTCGAGGGGAGCTCTCTAAATTGGGTTTCAAGGCCCTAATTGCCGGCACACTGGCCAGCCTCTTTACAGCTGTAATCGTGGGAATGCTTATTTAGCCAAGGCCTTATTATAGGCTTTCTCGTAATGTGGCAGTAGTTGTTTCCAGTCGAAACGCTCAGAAAAGTCTTCCGCTCTTGCTCTTTGGATAATGCGGTATCGTCGGGTTAGTTTCACATAATCCATAAGGTAAGCCGCTAAATCCTCCACCGCCTGGTCTTCAGTTCGGCCTTCCCGTTTAAGAACGTGAACCCCATGGTCTACCCCTCCCGTTTCCTGACCTAAAACATAGTTTCCAAAACCAGATAAATCTGATGTAACGGTAGCTACCCCTCGAGCGATACACTCCAAGGGAGTATAACCCCAGGGCTCATAATAACTGGGGAAAATACCCAAGTGACATCCTCTTACAAAATCGCCATAGTCAATACCAAAAAGCGGATTTGTACTACTGATGAATTCCGGATGATAAACCAATTTCACTCGATCCTTTGGGCTGTTAAACATCTGAAGCTCGCGCATTGAATTGAGGATATCATCGTTTTGATCATCCTTGAGATTATGTGTGGTGATGTAAGGCCATTCCTCACTTTTCCAGGATTGAATAGTACGGCGATAGCGCAGTTTCCAATAGTCATCAACCATAGCCGAGGTATCAGGAAGGCGGTGATCTGTCTCTGAGCTGACTGCGGATTCGTACAATCGGAGCCCTATCTGTTTCTTGATCTCCTCGACACTCTTTTGAATCTCGCGTAATACTCCATTAGACTGAAGCACCTTTGGATTGATAGACCAGGTTTCTTTATTAGTGATGAAAAACATCACCACGGTCACATCCAAACCGGCCTTTTTCATGCGATCATTTAAAAGTGCCAGGGCTTTCAATGTAATATCATATCCCTTGTTCTGAAACTCGTAACGACCGGAAGTAAAGAGATAGAGGGTTTTATCTAAATCAAAGTGATAGCTTGGAAAGAAATGGCCGATTGTAAAGTCATGTAGGATTTCTTTAAATTCCTGATGCTTGACTTGCACCTCATGAGCCGCAACATAGCGCTTAATATTCAAGCCATTAGGCGTAACAACATGAGGGTCCTTCCCAAGCAGATAGCGGCACTCTTTGGCGGTAATATCACTTACGGTGGTAAAACTGCTGCTGTAGGCGGCACTAAGTCGCTCAATTTGAGCCATGGGTAAAATCCCAAAATTGCGGGCCTCCTTCTCCCAATTAAACTGCTCAATATTCTTGTAAAAGGATGCATAGTTGGAGGCCAGATAACGACCTAATAAAGTAGCATGAGTGGTAAAAACCGTACGAACATTGGGGAAGTGCTTGTGCATATCCAGAATGGGGAGTGAAGCCATCCATTCATGGAAATGAGCGATGATCTTTTTCTGTTTCCCAAGATTCTTCTGAAACAATTCTAAAAAGCGATAATTGAGTCTAGACCATACGATCATGCGATTCAGTAGGTCATTATTATCATCCTTCTCTAAACCGTATTTTTTAAAATAATGCTCCTGATACTGCTTGAGCTTCTGTTGACCAAAATCGGGATCTATAAGGACCACCTTTGGCCGACCAGTAACCAACCAGCGAGCATACCTCACTTCGATTCCCTCCTTCCGGAGTTCTTCAACCGTCCGGCTGATGGGGTCATCCTTATCCAGAATATCCTCTAATTCTGCATCGATGCCCTTAGCGGTCAAGGGGCCTAGCAAGGTATATTGATCGCCAAAGCGTTCCACCATTGCTGGTACCTTAGATCTCAAAACGGTATATATACCACCAATCTGGTTACATACCTCCCAACTACATTCGATTATAGGCGCATTCTGATTTAGCATGACTCATTTTTTACCCCATAAAAATGCCTAATTTTTTGCCTCCATGCTGGGATTTAGAAAAAGAAATTAACATTTATAAACAGGCCTATATTACGATCCATACTAAGCCCTTATTTTTACAGGAAAAGCTATTATGAAGCAGTATCACGATTTGATGCAACACATTCTCGATCACGGGAATTTGAAGGAAAACCGAACCGGCATTAACACTATCTCGGTTTTTGGGTATCAAATGCGCTTCAACCTGCAAGATGGCTTTCCGTTGGTGACTACTAAGAAAGTCCATCTTAAATCTATCATCCATGAGTTGTTATGGTTCCTTCAGGGAGACACGAACATCAGATATCTGGTTACCAATGGGGTAAACATATGGAATGAATGGCCCTTCCAACATTACCTTCAGGAAAAGGGACTTGACCAAAAATTACCCAAATACAGTGATGAATGGAAAGCTGAATTGACCAGCTTTAAAAGCCAGATTATTGAAAGCGAAAGCTTTGCGAAGCTATGGGGTGAATTGGGTCCGGTATATGGTAGACAATGGCGTGATTTCGAGGGAGTAGACCAAATCAAACAACTGGTTGAAGACCTTAAAAGAAGTCCGAATAGCCGTCGACACATCATCTCAGCCTGGAATCCGAAGGACATTCCGGTTATGGCCAAGTCGGGTCTTCCCCCCTGCCATACCCTGTTTCAATTCTATGTAGCCGATAATAAACTGAGCTGTCAACTATATCAGCGATCTGCCGATGTCTTTTTAGGGGTGCCATTCAATATCGCCTCCTATGCATTGCTCACCTTAATGGTAGCTCAAGTTACCGGATTGGAGCCTGGAGACTTCGTACACACTTTTGGCGATGCTCATCTCTATGAGAATCACCTGGATCAAACCAGAGAGCAACTCAGTCGAGATTTCAGGCCTTTACCAATTATGAAAATTAATAGCCAAGTTTCTGATCTCTTCCAGTTCAAATACGAAGATTTCGAATTGCTTAATTATGATCCGCACCCTTTGATACGGGCCCAGGTAGCGGTATAAAACCTAATGATGAAAAAAACCTTTCTGCTTCTAATTTTCTTCCTTCATAGCAATCTTTGGTCTCAGGTATTAAGCTTTCAGGGTTGTCAAACTGCGGAATGCGATGAAACCACCTTTAAAGAAGTCATGCTTGGTGTTGAAAATGCGCTCTATGACTACTACGGCTATAAATACAATGATAGTATGTATTTCGAACTGAGGTTTAAAGGTAAGGACCTTAAAATCGAGAAACCTTTTGCCTGGGTCAATGGGCTATCGCTTAGCTATTACATTGAAATCCTGAAGAAGAATATTGATTATGAGCGAATTAATCAGGATTCCACTTATAAGGTCATCTGGGTTACAAAGCCTGAAATTGAATCAAGTCTGTTTCCTCATATAGATTCAATTTCGGAAGTTCCCGTTCCAAATAGAGCCATAAGTTTTATCCCAAAAGGGCAAAAAGCGGTTTATGAATACTATTACTCCGCATACATCGACTTGAGGCTGGGTGTTGATGAGTTTAAGGAAGAGTTTAAGGCTGATCTTTACTTTGATGAGGGAAAACTATATGCAATAGACTATATATCTCCACCCAGAAATCAGAAGGCTCATAGCACAGCCCAGATAATGAAGATGGTGGAAAAGGAATTCATAAACCTCGATTCTCTTAATGGCAGTTTTGGCAAGTATAAGATGCATTATGAATTTAAACCTGCTGTAGAACTAGAGGATGCTGATGAAGAAATGCTTCTCCTGGAGAGCTTAAAGTACTACCAGGAGCAAGGTCTTTATAGAAATTTAAGAAAGATCCTACGCTTCGAATATGCCAATCATGAGGGCTCAATTGAAATTGATACCGTCGGATCTATCGAGAACAAGAAAGTTTTAGAATTCCTGGAACAAGGGCTGAATGACTCCTTGTATCAAACCCGATGGTGGACCCTTAAAAGGGAAGAATTCCAGCTCAAAGACTTAAACCTGGAGAAAGGTTTTAGACCAGGGGATAAAGTCCCTGCTTTTGAAGTATGTCAGCACCTTAAGGAAAATGAAGAACGTCAGAATTGCTTCCAATATGAGCTTATGAATTTTGCCGCAAAGGAGTTTAAATATCCCCTGAAGGCAAGGCAAGCTAAAATACAAGGGAGGGTTTACCTCAGTTTTGTTATTGAAAAGGATGGCTCTAATAGGAATATTCGAGTAGATAGAGGAGTCCACCCACTTCTGGATATCGAGGCGATTCGTGCCTTGAGTAAGTTGCAGCGCCTATGGCCCGCTCAGGTTGATGGTAAACCGGTAAGAATGTTCTTTACGCTTCCTCTAAATGTTGCCTTGAGATAAATACGGACTTCCCAAATTAGTCCTTGTCTTTCATCTATTCTTATCCCATCATTCCAAGAAAAATGAGATAATTCGAGAGATGACCTATTTCCATATATATTTGAGGTCCCTGAAAAAATGAACCTCAATTTGCAAGCTGCTAATCATGAATGGTTTGCATTTTAATAAATGAAGATGGGTAGAATTCTACTGCTGCTTTTTTCCTTGAGCTGCGCCTCAATTTCGGCTCAAGACATTCCCTTAAAAGGATGCGCCTCGCCAGAGTGTGATCGACAAGCTTTTCAAGAATTAATGATAGGAGTTGAAGAGGCTCTTAAAGAATTTCAAGGCTTCCAATTTAATGACAGCATCTACTTTGAGCTTAAGCGAATCGATGATAGCTTGATAATTGAGAACAAATATGCCTGGGTAAACCCAAAGGCTACCAGCTATTATGCAGCGGTAATCAAGGATCAGGTGGATCATTCTCGACTAAAAAATCAGACCAGCTATCCTATCCACTGGATACAAAATGCGAAGATTGAGAAAGAAGCTTATGTAGAAACAGATGAAGTTGATTTGCTACCTATCCCAAAGGCCGCCAAGAAATTCAATTCTATTGGGCAAAGGGCGGCTTATCTGTATTACTACGATGGCTATCTGGATTACGAATTAAGCCAGCTCAACTTCGAAGAATCCCTAACCGCCGATCTATTCTTTGAAGATGGAAAGTTGGTAGCGATTGACTATTTACAACCACCCTTAAAGAATAAGGTTGCTTACCAATTAATGGAAAAGGTAAAAGGTCTTGAAACGGAGTTTGAAGCTAAATCGATAAAAGCTCAATACCGCATGAGATATAGCTCCTATACTCCCACTGGCAATACAAAAACAGATTGGGAGTATATCAGTCATTTGGAGTTCTATACGAATAATCAACTATGGGAGCCATTAAGGAAGATAATCGCAGATGGAAGATCCCTAAAAGATGGTAAAATTGAACTTGACACCGCAAAGCGTTCTACCGACAAACTTTTGGCGAATTACTTGGGAAAGGCTTTATCCGAGTCTAAGGTGCAGTCGAAGTGGTGGGTGATAAAAGCAGTTAAATCCAAACCGGAAAAAGAGGAGGCCGATTCTGATGTTGTATCCTTTGCCATTATTGAAGAAATGCCCCTCTACAGCGGTTGCGATCCTGAAGTGCCGAATGACCAAAGAATGAATTGCCTACAGGTAGGATTTATGAAGCATGCCAGTAAAAACTTCAAATACCCGAAAAAAGCTCGAAAAAATGAAATTCAAGGGACGGTTTACACCTCTTTTGTAATTGAAAAAGATGGATCAATTAACAATGTAAAAATTTCAAGAAGCGTACACCCATTGCTCGATTTGGAATGCATTCGGGTCATAAGCGCAATCCCACAACTTGATAGCCCTGCCAAACAAAGGGGTAAAGCTGTTCGCATGTCCTTCACCTTTCCTATTAATGCAAAGCTTAATTAAGATGAACATTACCCTCATTGTTGCCATGGCTCGAAACCGAGTTATTGGCAAAGACAACCAGTTGATTTGGCATTTCCCTGATGACTTAAAGCGATTTAAGAAACTTACTTCCGGACACCATGTAATTATGGGACGAAAGACCTATGAAAGCATGAATCGGCCTTTACCGAACCGCATAAACATAGTTATTACCCGACAGGAAGGATATACTGCCAAAGGCTGCCTTATTGCTAACAGTATAGAGTCGGCACTAGATATGGTTAAGGATGATGATCAACCCTTTATCATTGGGGGCGCGGAAATCTATAAGCTTGGTTTAGACCTGGCCAAAACGCTGGAGCTTACCCTAATTGATGCTGAATATGAAGGTGATACCCAATTCCCCGAATTTGATACGAATCATTGGAAACTAGCGAGGGGCGAACAAAAAGAGGCGGACGATAATCACGCCCACCCCTATGAGTTCTTAACTTATAAAAATATTAAGGCTAGCTTACAGCCTTAAGTGCATTCATTGACATCTTATCGATACGCTCTTTGGCATAGGCTTCATCAACAACCAATTGATGATTGTCTTCAACCTCACCGGGTAACTCAAACATGGCATCGGTGAGAATGGTCTCAATAATAGACCGTAAACCACGTGCCCCTAGTTTGAACTCCATGGCTTTGTCTACTACGTAGTCAATCGCCCCTTCCTGGAAATCCAGTTCAATGTTATCCATTTTGAGCAATTCCTCATATTGCTTTATTATAGCATTCTTAGGCTCCGTTAAAATTTGTTTTAAAGCGGAAGCATCCAGAGGATTCAAATGGGTTAGTACAGGTATACGCCCAATCAATTCCGGAATCAAGCCAAAGCTTTTCAAATCCTGGGGCGCTACATATTGTAACATATTGTTACGGTCCAGAGCTTCGCGATCTTTTGAAGAGTGGAAACCTACGGATTGAGTGTTTAAGCGATTTGCAATATTGCGTTGAATACCATCAAATGCTCCTCCGGCAACGAAAAGGATGTTGCGTGTATCTACCTCGATAAACTTCTGATCCGGATGCTTGCGACCACCCTGTGGAGGGACGTTCACTTTGGTGCCTTCCAAGAGTTTTAGAAGCGCTTGTTGAACTCCTTCACCACTTACATCACGAGTTATTGAAGGATTGTCACTTTTGCGAGCGATTTTGTCAATTTCATCTATGAAAATGATGCCACGCTCGGCCGCTTTCTGATCGTAGTTAGCCGCTTGTAATAGGCGTGTAAGAATGCTCTCTACATCCTCACCCACATAACCGGCTTCGGTAAGTACCGTTGCGTCTACAATGGTGAAGGGAACATTGAGCATTTTAGCAATGGTACGGGCTAAAAGGGTTTTACCGGTTCCCGTTTCACCTACCATCATAATGTTGGACTTATCAATCTCGATAGCGTCCTCTTTAAGCTCATTGCCTTCAGAACTCAATCTTTTGTAGTGATTATATACTGCTACGGAAAGAATCCTTTTGGCTTCATCCTGACCAATTACATATTGATCCAGGAACTTTTTAATCTCTCTAGGTTTAACAATGCGCATGGATCGTCCGAGCTCTTTGCGCTCCTTCATGTCCATCTCCTCTACCACAATGCCATATGCCTGGCGAATACAGTGGTCGCATATATGTCCATTTATACCCGCGATAAGAACATTGGTGTCCTTTTTCTCACGACCACAAAATGAACAACTTAAACTCTCTTTACTACTCGAACTCATATAATTAATCTGGTGCAAAAATACAGAATCCGTCTCAGAGCGACCTGAAACGGATTCATTTTGAATAGCTCTCGCTGTGCTAACGTTCTTAAGCTGGATTTCGTTTGGTATCCAAAACTTCGTCGATCATACCATAATCTTTAGCCTCCACAGCATTCATCCAGTAGTCGCGATCGGAGTCTTTTTCAACTTTCTCAAACTCCTGACGGCTGTGACTTGCAATGATGCGGTAAAGCTCTTCTTTCATCTTAAGTACTTCTTTTACCGCGATCTCCATGTCGCTAGCCTGACCCTGAGCACCACTCATTGGCTGGTGAATCATCACTCTACTGTGTTTCAAGGCAGAACGCTTGCCATCAGCACCGGCACATAATAATACCGCACCCATCGATGCTGCCATACCGGTACAGATCGTTGCAACATCTGGTTTTACTAATTGCATGGTATCATAAATCCCTAAACCAGCATAAACTGATCCTCCAGGACTATTGAGGTAAATCTGAATGTCCTTGCTGGAATCTGCTGACTCTAAAAAGAGCAGCTGTGCCTGAACGATGTTTGCTACCTGATCGTTAATCCCGGTTCCCAAAAAGATGATACGATCCATCATTAAACGGGAAAAAACGTCCATCTGGGCAACGTTCATCTGGCGTTCCTCAATAATGTAGGGGGTTAATGAGGACTGTAAATAATCTCCAACGTGCATGGAGTTGAGGCCGCGATCCTTCACGGCATATTGCATAAATTCTTTTCCGAAATCCATTTAATATTCTTTTGTGCGTTTAATATTAACAAAAAAAGGCCCGACAATGATCGAGCCCTTTTTAGTTTCCTGACAGTATTTCAGTTTAGTTCTTACTTACAGCTTTTATAAACTCCTCATAAGTAACTTCCTTTTCTTCAAGCTTGAAAGTATTCTTGAAATACTCCATTAGCTTTTGTTGGAATAACTGATCATTAATCCTTTGCGCTTCATCACGGTTACCAAGCACATTGTGAGCAATTTTATCCAGGTCAAGACCTTCCGGCATCTGACCATATTGGGCCATTTGCTGCAATACGATCTGCTTGGTGAACTCTACCAGTTCTTCATGCTCTACTTTAATCTCATTCTCGCGGATTACACGATTTTCAATGATTTGCCAACGCATATCTTCCTTCATCTGTGGAAACTTCTCTTCGATTTCCTCTGAAGACATTGGCTCTTCCGTTGCGGTGGTCATCCACTTCTTTAAAAAGGTTTCAGGAAGTTCAAATTTCAGTTTGCCCAGCAATTTGTCGCGTACGTCCTGATAGAATTTCCGATCTGAATCTCCTACGAAAACTCTTTCGGCATCTTCCTTAATCTTGTTGCGGAACTCCTCTTCCGAAGCTATTGCACCTTCACCAAAGATTTTGTCAAAAAGGTCCTGGTTTAATTCCGCTGGATCCAATTTGCTAAGCTCCTTCAATTCGACCTCGAAACGATAGCTGGATCCTTCTAATACTTCCTCTTCAACCTGCAAAACACCTGCTAGTCGGAAATCATCTTTGAATGACTTCTTGTCTAAGATGAAATTATCTCCAACTTTCTTTCCTACAACTTCTTTCTGAGCTTTATCGGTAAGAGCATCAAGAGCGATGGTGCTTTCCACGGAAATACCATTTTCAACTGCTACTCCTTTTTTATCAACCTCAGTAAAGCTTCCTTTCAAAATGGCATTCTCTTCAACTACTTCAGGATAAGACATGCTTCCGTACCGACGAGCATAATCGTTTATGTATCGATCTACCATCTCAGTATCTGCCACAACTTTATGATAGTCAATTTTGGTGCGAGCATTTAGCTTCAATTCAAATTCTGGAGCTAGACCCAATTCGTAATCAAAAGAAAAATCATTTTGAGCGTCCCAGTCAATATCATTCTGCTCCACTGGCATCGGATTACCTAGAATATCAAGCTTTTCTTCCTGGATGTGATCATAAACTGCATGTTGAAGAATATGATTAACCTCTTCAATCAAAACAGACTTTCCAAACTGCTTTTTGATCAATCCGGCTGGCACATGTCCAGGACGAAAGCCTGGAATATTGGCTTGTTTGCGGTAATCTTTTAACTTCTTATCAACTTTTTCCTTGTAATCAGATTCTTCAATAGCCACGGTTAATACCGCATTCAGATCATCCAATTTTTGAACACTAACCTTCATATATTCAGTCTATTCTGTAATTTCTTAAAAAGGGAGCGCAAAAGTATTGATTATTCCCCATTTGGAAAATGCAATTGCAGGGCAATCTTTTTAATAGCTTTAGCTTAGTAAAATCGAGGGCTAGTAAGGCCCTAAAAAATTAATTGTTCTATTTTTACAACAAATTGATACGAAAGGATTTACATTAACTCCCTTACTTCATGAAAAAGATTACCAGCCTCCTTATCCTCAGTTTCCTTGCATGCATCTCTCTGAATGCTCAGAATAAGTTCTCTGCGAACGTGGAAATCGGCCTAGGAATTCCCTTTGTTGAGTTAAACCAGAATAGCTACGCGGGCTACAAGCCAAACCTCGGTTTTAATGCCGGAATTGGATATCAGTTCGATAAGGCCTCACGCTTACGCGGCGATTTAATGGGAGGTCAGTTTAACGGAAACAATAGTACTTCTTACTTCCAATCTCAATCTTATGAAGGAAGTGTTTCCTATGAGTACAACCTTCTACATTTATTTGGTCCGGTAAGTACCAACTTTAAATTAAACGCTAGAGCTGGATTAGGCGCCGGAATAATGAATGCCTACCTCTATGATATTAATACGCGGGAACGGATAAGAGAAGTACCAAATCCCGGGACAGGAAATGCATTTTCAATTCAAACTTTTGTGCTGCTTGGTGCCAATGCTGGTATCCCTCTTAATGAAAAGATGGATCTAAATATTGGATATGCACATCGCGTACTCTTCTTCCAACCTTGGGTTGATGCTTTTAACCCTGAGTCCTTTGATACCTATGGATACGTAACTGCAGGTTTAACTTTCTTCTTAAAATCTGATAAGGATCCTAATAAGATTGAAGTTGACGAGAAACGCTACAAAGCGCTGCAGCTGAAAGCTGATAGCAGCGATTCCTTCGCAAATCGTTTAAACCGCAGTACCGAAAAGGTTGCTCGTTTAGAGATGAGTAATCAGGAAAAAGATATGCAATTGGAGATGTTGCGCTCCGAAGTAGATAGTTTAAAAGCTAATCCTGTTGTCGTAACGAAAGAAGTTAAGCCCGGTAGAGGTGAAAACCTTGTTGTTAGAGGCGGCGAAAGTGGTGGATCTGACGAAGGCACTGCTATGGGCGATGCGGATTTAGGTCCTGAGCGCTACCGTGTGATTGTAGTTTCTTCTCCTTCAAGATCTGGAGCTCAACGCTTCATTGATCGGACGAAGTTGGATACAGACGAAATGATGATTGCTTATATAGAGCGTTTAGATACCTATCGGGTAATCTATAAATCATCCGACTCTATTGAGGGGGCGCGCAAAGCTCGTTCGGAAGCACGTAAGTACTATTCCGATGCATGGATCGCTCGATTCTAAGCAAGGAAAAAAAATTAGAAGGCTCCCAAATGGGGGCCTTTTTTTGTTTTAAAGAGAAGCCTTTACCTTTGCATTGTGATTTGGCACCGCCTCATATCTATTCTTCTTGCCCCCATCCTTCTCTGGGCGAGTATGGGCTTTAGTATCAGCAGACACTATTGCCTGGGAATGCTTATTGAAGAAGAATTCTATCAAAGCATCCCTTCCTGTGAGGAAGATAAATGTTGTGGAGATAGTAAATCTACCGATAGCTCCTGTTACAGCGATATTGGTTGTTGCAAGGATGTTTGGATTCAAGTAGATCAGGTAAAGACCCTAACCTTAATCGAAGTTCAGGACAATCTTAGAATTCCGATCGAAGAGGAATTACCTTTTACAAGTGCTATTCCAAGTACACCCCCCACACCAAAAAAAGACATTTTAAGCCCGCCCAGTTCAGGCCCTCCAGATCATCAACCCCTTCATGGGAATTATCTGGTTGAACTGCAGCGCTTCTTGATTTAGGACCAAGGAATACCTCGCGTAATCTCCTTTAGTCTAATTAAAATCCTAAATCATGAAAAAATTCATTCTACCCCTGGTTCTGTTAATGACTTCTAACCATTTCTTAAAGGCCCAATCACTTAGCGACACCACTATGATTGTAAATGGTGTTTGTATGATGTGTGAAGATATTATAGAAAAAGCCGCAAAAATTGAAGGCGTCTCCCTTGCTGATTGGGAGTTAGATAACCTCACACTGACCTTAAAGTATGATCCTCAAAAGGTAAGCCTGGAAGACATAAACAAATCCATAGTTGCTTCTGGTTATGATACTGAATTTCAGACTGCATCAGATTCGGCTTACTATAAACTAGATCCCTGTTGTTATTACCGAGACCCTAATAACAGCCATAAGAAACATAAGAAGCACAAGTAGACATGCAGTTGAAAGTTTTCTTATGCGGCGTGCTCATATTAATGTGCGCCTCATCTTCCTGGGCTCAAATTCAAGGTCATGTTTACCTTTTTGAAGATGAAAAAAAGAGTCCTGCCGTTATGGCGGAGGTTTATTGGGAAGGAAGTGAAGTGGGCACTACCACGGATGAAAGTGGATACTTTGAAATTGAAAAGGTCTCTGGTTATAATCGTCTGATTGCTTCCTACACTGGTTTTGAGAGCCAGTCCAAAATGATCATCTCCCGCAAGGGTACCACTGATTTTATACTTCTGCCGGCGGCAACAACTTTGAAAGATGTTACCGTTACCGGTGAAGCCGAAGCCACAATTATTAGAGCCAAGGCTACCGGCCTACATTATGAAATCGGAACAAAGGAATTGCGTAAGGCTGCTTGCTGCAACTTATCAGAAAGCTTTGAAACCAATGCAAGCATAGACGTATCCTTTAGTGATGGAATAACCGGGACCAAACAAATCGAAATGCTTGGCTTAGCGGGAAAATATGCTCTTATTCAAAGAGAGAATATTCCCTTTGCCCGCGGTTTGAACAGCCGACATGGCATGTCTCATGTTCCCGGACCATTTATTCAAAGCATCCAATTAACCAAAGGACTGAGCTCTGTTATTAATGGGGCCGAGAGTATCACCGGACAAATCAATGTTGAGTACTTCAAACCTGAAAATGCGCCTCGTTTATTGATCAATGCCTACGGCAATGCCGGTGGGCGAAGTGAGGTAAATGCATTAATCCGCAGTGGGTGGAAAGATCCTGCCAAGGCCGAAAATGCTACTCTACTTCATTTTAGCACCATTCCCTTCGCTCAAGATCGAAACAATGACGGATTCGCTGATATCACCACCGGAAGGCAATTAAATGCAATGCATAGAGGACACTACCGCATCGGGGAAAATTGGGAGGGCCAATACGGTGCAGTGATCGTTGATGATGCGCAAAATGGTGGTCAGTTAGGTAGCATAAACGATGAAGACCCTAATGACTGGGGTTTTCAAAGCAGAGAGCAGCGCTATGAGGTATTTGGAAAGAATGGATATGTATTCCCGGATCAAGAATTAAGGAACCTTGGTATTATTTACAGCGCAAGCCACCAAATAGTAGAAAACGACTTTGGAAATATTGTAACAGGCCATGAATTAGAATCAAGTCAAAGTAATTTTTACTTGAATACTATTTTCCATGACTTTATGGGCTCCTTAGAGCATCAATTTAAGACGGGATTTTCTTTAAACATTGACGATGTTCGAGAGCTAGCCAGACTCTTTCCAGGACCTTTTGGACCAGGTCCACCCTCTGTTAACATTTACTTTAATGAGAGAACTGAAATTGTTCCTGGAGCTTACTATGAATACAGCTATTTACCCTCTGATGATTTTAGCTTGGTAGCCGGGATAAGAGGAGATTATAACAGTCTTTTCGAACGTCTCTATTGGAGTCCCCGCGTTCAGGCGCGTTATCAGATTCACCCGAACACGACCTTTAGAATTAGTGGCGGAAGGGGTCAAAGAACTCCAAATCGAGTGATGGAAAATGCCAGTGCTTTTGCATCAAAACGCGAAGTAGTGTTTAGAGATTATTTCTTACTTCCCGAAATCGCCTGGAACAGCGGATTCAGCTGGAGCCAAAACTTCATTATTAAGGACAAGGTGCTCCGTTGGAACACGGATGTATTCTACACCTGGTTCGAATCGAAGGTAGTTCTGGATTTAGACTTTGAACCAATAACAGCACTGATCCTTAATCGAAGGGGATCCAACTCATTGTCGATACTTAGTCAATTTGATTTCAGTCCTTCTGAGAAGCTGGATTTGCGACTAGCCTACAAGTATCTCAATAGCCAGGAAAACTTCTTGGAAGGCTTTAATTATAACTACCAAATTCCTTTGCATCGCGCATTCTTTAACGCCTCGTATGAAATTGGTGAATCCTGGAAAGTAGACGCCACCCTTAATTTGTTTGGCAGGAAAAGATTACCGATAACGGAGCTTAATCCTGATGAATTTAAACAACCAGGTTGGTCGCCTATTTTCTCCACCTTTAATACTCAAGTTAATTATAGTCTGAACAAATTTGAATTCTTTATTGGTGCAGATAATCTTTTTGATTTCAGACAAGATCAACCAATTGTAAGTGCGGATAACCCTGGCAACCCGTTCTTCGACAGTAACTTTATTTGGGGACCAATTTTTGGCCGGAATATTTATGTAGGGCTCTATTATACCCTACCCTGATAAGCATTGAACCCTGGCAGAGCTATTCTGTCAGGGCTTTCTAATGCTCCTCTTCAAAAAAGATTTTATAGAAAGATCGTCCATCCGGATCCTGACCTTTCTCAATCTTGGATCGATCACCGTGAACGTAGATGTGAAAATTCTTATCGAGTTTTATAACTGATTTAAAAACCCGACTCTTCTTCTTAAGGGCTTCCTCTGAGATATCAAAGTTGTTATCCAAATCCAGGTTTTGCATGTCACGGCTTCGAATGTATTCCCGAAAACGATCCGCAACTCCCTCATCTTGAAAAACCTGCTGACTGTATTCCTTGGGATCGTATTCCTCCTCTAAGGAAAAATACTCTTTAGACCGGCCCATAAACTCCATGGATTCTGTTTTCTCTAGGGGTAGATCTTCTCCCAAATCCTGATCTATAAAGCTCTTCGTAACCTTTATTAGCTCTGAGGTACGAGCATAGTCAGTCGAACGAACTTTAATCTTTAGAAACTGCTCGAACCAGAACTTGGCCTCATCTCCCCGGTTTACATTATCTACTGCCAATACCTGATAGCCGCCCTCCTGATCACTATCAAAAATCAAGGCGGCCTTATCCACTTTCGAGGGATTAATTCCCTGATAGCTGTAGAGCTCAATACTTTGATCTTCTTCTTCGGTGAAAAGAAAGCCTTGCTTCTGCTCTGACTTAAACAGCGCCAAGGCAGGGGCCTCAATACCCCCGTATCTTAAATTACTGAAGTATAGCACCAATAGCTCACCCGATTTAACCTGAGGATGATCAGAAACTTCGTAGAGCAATTGAGCGACCTTTTGAGATGCGGGAACAAAATCTAAGTCCTGCTTAAAAATCGATCCACATAATTGGAACATACTGTTGAATTCCAAACCGCCAGGATGTTCGAATTTATAATAAACCAGCTCCTTAAATGCCGCCTGCAAATAGTGCCAAACGATATTTAAGGTGGCTTGGTCAATGCCACTTTCGTTCTCACTAAGACGCAATTCCTCTTCCTTAGTCTTGTTTCCGATTAGGTGCACTGCAAGATGCTCCAATCGACTTAAATTCTTATCGAACATATCCGCTTTAAAAGTCAAAAATAGGCTTTGCCGGGGCTAATAAAAAAGCCTCTCCGAAGAGAGGCTTAAAATTTAGAGCAAGTGAATTATTAGGACCACTTGTTTTTTAAACTCATCCAGCCACCGCCATTCATACACTCAATACCTTGAGCCTTCATCATAGCAGTTGCCTGTCCGCTGCGCATTCCTGAAGCACAACAGAAAACAATTGGTTTATTCATGTTTTTCAACTCCTCTACCTGAGCAGAGAGCGTTGGAAGCGGCATGTTTTTCGCACCTTTCAAGTGCCCGTTGCGAAACTCCTCTTTGCTTCGAACATCAATCACCACTGCTCCCCGGGATTTAAAGTCTGAAATTTTCTCACTTTTTCTATTGAGAAAAGAAAATATGCCCATATCTCACCAAAATTTAAGCGGGCAAAACAACTAATAATTTACACTATGGGAAGTGACTAAAATCACGAGCTCAAGCAGGTTTATCGAAGTTGACATGAACCCTGGCTTCGATGTCTTCGATTTTATGAAGCTTCTCATTATAAACCTCCCAATGCTTGATCTTATCGGCATAAATATGTAACACTACCGATCGTCCCGTAGAGAGGTTTCTGAATCTATGAAAACCTAAATCATCATTGAGGAAACCTTGTGAATCCTCGGGATAATCATAATCAAATCGAAGCTTAGGTTCATCCTTCTCGATACTGTAATGTTGAACGCCCATCGCTCCGCGTAAGACCTTAAACCAACCCAGGGAATTATGGAAATCGTGAATCATTCCAACCTGACCTGGTTCCCAACAAGTTAATACCGCCTCTACCATATTCGTATCATATAGGCGTAAACGTTGATATTGATCTTTGCTGAATCGTAAATAGTCTTTGAGGGCCTTTTCATCTAGATGTACGGCTTTTAAGAGTTCGCTATAGCCTCCATAACCCGGCCCTAAGGTTAAATCGTAGCGCAAGCGGTCCACCGTTGTAATTGCTTCCATTGCTCAAAAATTTAATGGAATTTACCATTCAATAAGCAAAGAAACTATGACATTTATCATCTAGAAATCAAGCAATTCCACGCGATTTCTCTTTAGACGGACCTTACCAATTTTTTCCAATTGTTTGAGCAAGCGCGAAACCACCTCCCGGGACGAATTCAATTCTTCTGCTAAGCGTTTATGGGTAACCTCAACTTCGGTATCACCCATAGCAATACTCTTATCCTGAAGGAGGCTTAGTAAACGCTCATCTAAACGATGAAAGGCTATGGCATCAATGGTGGCCAGAAGATTCTCATAACGATCGTTATAAGCTTCCAGCGTAAACTGCCTCCATTCTTCATATTCCATCATCCATTGTGCTAGTCTCTTTCTAGGCAGGCCAATGAACTCGGTTCCCGCCTCACCGATAGCCTTTACCTCGCTGGCCTTATCCACCATACAGCAATTGAGGGTCATTGCGCAAGTCTGGCCAGGATAGAGGTAGTACAAAAAGATCTCTCCACCATCTTCCTCTACTCTGCTTACCTTAATCGCGCCTTTAGTTACTAAGGGTATCCATTTGGGAAAATCCCCATAGTCTACGATGACTTCCTCCACGTTCATAGCGAAGGTCCGTGCATCCTCTACAATTCGGTCCAGAATCAAATCTGAATGAAAAACCGGAAAATGCTGCTTTAGCGCATTTTTCACCTCCGTATTACTTGCAATTCTCTCCTCCATTTTAAAAGCTTTTCACCTATTTGGCGAAGTTATCCAATTCAACTTACCTTATAGCTATTCCTACCTTGAAACCAAGATGCAGGACAAGCCTTGGTATACCTGATTTTCACAGAATAACCCAAACCAAACTCACAATAAATCAGCATCCTAGTCCAAACCATTTTATTACAAACAACGTTAAATTAGCGTTAGAAGAACCCTGGTTATTTTCATATGAAAAGAACATTACACCTTGCATTCATCCTCCTAATGCTGGTGCTCTCTAGTTCCTGGGCCAAAGGACAGTGCAATACCCCTACTAATTTGAGGGTGATTGCCTATGGCCCGGATTTCATTACCCTGGATTGGGATAATACTACAGCAACCAGCTTTCAATACCGATTTGTCACTCAAGGAGGAGTGATAAGCTCAGCACCAATCAATACCAGTTCCAATAAGCCGTTAAAGGTTACAGGGCTGAATTCCATTACCAATTACATTTTTCAGGTTAGAGAAGTTTGTACTGGCGCGAATCCTTGGCCTACAAGCATTTTGGGAGGAACCAGTTGTCCGGTGGTTAACCCTCCTTTTACATCCAATTTTAATGGAGCCGCCTGGAGTGTAGGAGGCTTCAATACTGCGGGTAGCATCAATTCCTGTTGGCAAAGAGATGCAACCATAGGCTATGTTTGGAAACCGGGCCCTCCAACTTTCGTAAGCACTCTTACAGGCGCCCAGAATGATCGTTCAGGCAATGGTAAATACATGCAAATTGATCAGATCAGTTTTCCTACTAATCCGACAGATTCTTCTGATCTCTTTTCCCCACTCTTCGACTTAGGCACACTTACCAATCCTGAGCTCACCTTTTGGTATCACATGCATGGCTCAGATATCGAGCAGCTTAAGGTCTATGTAACCAATGATTTTGGAGCCACCTATACCCTCCTTCAAACTATAAGTGGGCCGCAACAAAACTCTGGCACTGATGCATGGAAGGAAAGTAATCTGCAGTTAGGGGCCTTCGCAAACGACACTGTGCGCTTTGTATTTAGATCCGTAGAACAAAGCGTGGGTTTCCAAAATCACATCTGTATTGATGATGTGGAGGTTGCCGAAGCGCCTTCTTGTCCTAAGCCAAATAATTTCCAACTACAGTTCGCGAGTTTCAATCAAGCGACCTTTTCATGGACGAGCGGAGGAGCGAACAATTGGCAAATTAGTTATGGATTACCCGGCTTCAATGTAAACACAGGAGGAACCATAGTGAGTGTTTCTTCAAATCCTGGAACTGTTACTGGCTTAAGTAGCAACTCTAACTACCAGGTTTACATACGCGATAGCTGCGGACCTAACGATGTTTCAGATTGGGTGGGCCCCATAAGCTTTCGTACCGCTTGCTTGCCGCTAAGCACCCCTTACACTGAAAACTTTGATGCCAACGGATTTGCTACAAGTCCAACGTTCAATGGATTAGGAAACCTAAATTCATGCTGGCAGAGGAGTCCCTTAACTCCTTATGCTTGGAAAACCGGACCTCCAATTTTTGGGCCTACCAATACAGGTCCAAGTGGAGACAACACCACGGGAAGTGCACAGTATCTCTATACCGAAGTTGTCGCCGGTGGATTCAGCACTGATTCTACGCTTCTAACCAGCCCTCTTATTGATCTTGGTGGATTAACCACACCCGAGATGAGGTTCTATGTGCACATGTTTGGGGCAAACATCGATAAGCTAAAGACTTATGTAAATAATGGTAGTGGTTGGCAATTGGTTAATACGCAAAGCGGTGCACAACAAAACAGTAAAACACAAGCCTGGAAAGAGGTTATTGTTCCTCTGGGAGCCTTCTTAAATGATACTATCCAAATCTATTTCGTGGGTTCACGTACCGCTGGTTTCGCTTCGGATATAGCCATCGATGATTTGAGCGTTGACGAGGCACCAAGTTGCACAAGACCTCAAAACCTCAATGCTCTTTCCGTTGGATCATCGAATGCAAATCTCGATTGGCAAAGCGGAGGAGCAAGTAACTGGAATATATCCTATGGCTCGCCAGGAACTGCTGCAGGAGCGGGAACCATTGTTAATGCGGGCTCAAACCCTTTTAACCTGACAGGTTTAAGTCCCAATACCACCTATGATATTTTTGTTAGAGACAGTTGCGGCCCAGGTGATGTTTCCCTATGGACTGGACCTTTAACTATCACAACTGCCTGCTTACCTATCAGCACACCCTACTTCGAAAATTTTGATGGGACAGACTTCTCACCCGGAGCTTTCAACAGTGCTGGAACTTTAAACAGTTGTTGGAACCCTCAAACTGGTGTGAACTATCAATGGTCGGTGGAAGATGGACCTCCCGGAACTTTTAATGCAGGGCCGAATGGAGATCATACCACGGGATCGGATCAATATCTGTTTACTCAGGCCTTATTCGGAATTAGCTTTGGTCAGGTAACTTTTACTGAAGTAGAGACCCCACTTTTTGATCTCTCCCCCCTTACCACTCCGGAGCTGCGTTTCTGGTATCACATGTTCGGCATCGGCATTGACAGTTTAGCAATATGGGTAAACAATGGCTCTGGTTTCAATCATCTCTTTAGCTTAACTGGCCAACAACAAAATGCCAGTACGGATGCTTGGCAGGAAGCCGTGGTTTCTTTAGCGAACTTTGTTAATGACACCATTTCGCTGAAATTCATCGGGTACCGTAATTCGCCCTTCAGCAATCAGGCGCCTATTTCCATAGATGATTTGCGAATTGACGAGCAACCAAACTGCCCTCAACCGAGTAATCTTGTAGTTAACTCTAACACGGCCTCCAGTATAACGCTAGGATGGACAAGTGGAGGAGCAAGCAATTGGCAGATTGAATATGGTCCAGTTGGTTTTAGCACGGGCTCAGGAACCATCGTAAACGCCAACAGCAATCCATTTACCCTTACCGGCTTATCACCAAATACACCTTACAGCATCTATTTACGAGATAGTTGTGGTGTGGGTGATGTGAGTTTTTGGATCGGACCAATTCCCGCCCGAACTGCGTGCAGCATTGTAACCGCTCCTTATTTTGAAGACTTTGAAAATGGTTCCTGGACGGATCCTACTCTGTTCAACGATCCAGGAGATATTGACCCTTGTTGGACGCGCAGTGATTCGGTGGGGTATTATTGGAGAGGCAATCAAGGAGCTAGTGATGGTTTTAACTCCGGACCCTCAGGCGACCATACTACCGGTAATGGTTTCTATGCCTATTCTGTAAGAGAGAATGGCTTTGCTAATCACGTTTCAACTGAGTTGGTTACCCTACCGATTGATCTGGATACTCTTAGCAATCCCGAACTGCGTTTCTGGTACCATATGTTCGGTATTGACATCGATAAACTAGAAGTGGCGGTTAATAATGGTAATGGTTGGTCCAATGTCTCCACCATTAATGGGCAACAACAAAATGCCACTACAGCCGCCTGGAGCGAACGTATTGTGAGCCTGTCATCTTATGTCGGTGACACGATTCAACTTAGATTTACGGCCTTCAGAACTTCTGGATTTGCCTTCAGAGTTAATATTGCTATCGACGATATCCGTATTGATAATACACCTACTTGTCCTCAGCCTACCAATCTGAATGTTGTTTCTTCTACCAGTACTTCGATCAATTTAGGATGGACCACCGGTGGAGCTACCAACTGGCAAATTCAATATAGAGCCAGCGGTTCGGGTAGTGCATTTACTGTAGTTAATGCCACCACTAATCCATTTAACTTAACTGGGCTTAATCCCAGTACAAACTATGAGATCTTAGTGAGGGACTCCTGTAGTGCAAATGACGTAAGTTGGTGGACTGGTCCATTTTACACAAGTACTGCCTGTGGAGTTGTTAGCCTCCCATTTAGCGAGAATTTTGATGGCCCCGCTTGGCAGGAAGGTATTGGTTTCTTTAACACGAATGATCAAATCAGTAGTTGTTGGACCCGAAATCGTCAGAGTAGTACGGATAAGTGGGGAACCGGTACAAGTACCACCCCAAGCTTCAATACCGGGCCGCAAGAAGACGCCATAGGAACGGGTAATTATATCTATTTCGAAAGTGATTTTTCACAGAATGGAAATCCAGCCGTAATCCGTAGTCCCAAAATTGCTCTTACAAACACATCAGGCGCTAAGCTCTATTACAGCTATCATATGTTCGGTTCGAATATTAGCAATTTACAAGTGCGCATTAACACGGAACAGAACGGTAACAATATCGTACTGCGCTCTTGGACTGGGCAGCAACAGAACAGTAGTGCCGCATCCTGGAAGGTGGATTCCATTGATCTTAGAAATTATGTCGGCGACACTATAGAGATTGTTTTCCGCGCGCAAGCAATCGGAGGACAGGCAGATATGGCGATAGATGAGGTCTCCGTCTTAGCTGTTGGACCTCCATGTGGGGCACCTTTCAATATTCAATTGGTAAGCAACTCCTATTCAAGCATCAACTTTAGTTGGCAGAATAGTAATCCTGGTAACAGTAGTACTCATCTTAGGTATTATGATGTTACGCAAGGTCCGGGATCTGCCGTTACCGTTCCCAACATAAGTAGCCCCTACGCTATTAATAACCTGAATGCGAGTTCAAACTATGTCATTGAACTTTTCGATAGCTGTGGAACGGACGTTAGTGCGATAGCTACCGACACCTTGGCGACATTGGTTTGCCCCGCGGTAACTGCTGGTTTTAGCCTTAATTCCCGCTTCTTAAGACGAGACTTTACCTCCTCTTCGGTAAATGCAGATAGCCTTTTCTGGGATTTCGGAAGTGGCTCTACAAGCACGGCTACTAATCCTAGTCATACCTATCCGACTGCTGGAAATTACACCGTTACGCTTATTGCTGTTAATGACTGTGGAAATAGTGATACTTTGATTCTGAATATCACCGTATGTGATACTCTTAGGGCCAATTTCACCTGGGTTCAAAATGCAGATAGCACGCGTTTTACCGCCGATCCAGGCAACAATGCTTCCGGTTATTCCTGGGACTTGGGCGACGGTACCACTGCAAGTGGTCCAACAGCCTCGGCTTTCTATCCGGATACCCTCGATAAATTTGTTACCCTGGTAAGTTGGAATGATTGCGGCGATACGGTAAGAAACACGCGTAGGGTAGAACCATGTGATCCTCCAAAAGCTGATTGGACTTATACCATACTTAGTCCCATCAATTCTGGATTACGAATACAGTTTGATGGTACCATCTCTACCGGTGCTACCAGTTATTTCTGGGATTTTGGAGATGGTAATACCGGAAGTGGGCCAACCCCAATTCATATTTATGCTACGCCCGGGCTATTTTATAATGTCACGCTTACAATCAATGGAGTTTGTGGTGAAGATTCCCGAGGCTTTAGGTTAAATGAGATCGGATTGGATGAGACAGAAATACCTCAACCCAAATTATATCCAAACCCGGTAGTAGATGTTTTATATCTGGACTGGCCTGAAGATAAAGTGAAAGCAGAGGAAATTGTGATTTACAATAGCACCGGATCGATAGTCTTCCGACAGGCTTTTGATGATCAAGAGGAGTTGCGATTGGGTCATCTGAGCCCAGGAGTTTACCACCTCAGCTTCCGCGGTGATTTCGGTGAAATAAGGCATCGTTTCTTGAAGAATTAATCAAAAACCGGCTTAGGCCGGTTTTTTGTTTTCTTAATATGAGCTTTATCCAAATTCGATTAACTTGCTGAAAAACTCTGATGAAACGAAAAAAGAATCCACGCATCGACCTCGAACGATACCGGGTTCACTTTTTACTCCTGGGTGTTGCTATTTCTCTTTTTGTTGTCACCCAGCTTTTTAATATCAACTTTTCTGAACCAGAAGTAGAGGCACCACAACAAATCCAGGTTGACGGAGATGAAATCGTTATTCCAATTACAGTAAGACCTCCTAAAAGCATCAAAGTAGAACAGCCAAAGGAATTACCAAGTGAGCTCAATATTGTAGACGATAATGTGGTTGTGGATAATGAATTGGACATGAGCGCTACCGAAACTGATGAAGATGAATATCTTATTTCAGAGAATGTTGATGTCCGTTTTGTAGAAGGTGATGTGGAAGTCGTTGGTCAGGAAGAAGAGGATCCCCAAGACCTGGAAGACCCTATTCCATTTGCAGTTGTGGAAAGCGTCCCCATCTTTCCGGGTTGCGAATCCTTTACTGATAATGACGATTTAAAAGATTGCTTCCAGGAACAGCTTTTAAAATTCGTAAGTCAGAATTATGTGTACAACGAGGCTGCTCGTCAGTTAAAAATACAAGGCCGCATTATCGTGAGCTTTGTGGTAGAAAAGAATGGTCAGGTAAGCAGCATTCAGGTTATCAGGAGCGTGGATCCCTGGTTAGATGAAGAGGCCATTCGTGTCATCTCTGGCCTGCCTCGAATTTCTCCAGCTAAACAACGCGGAAAACCAGTGCGAATGAGTTTTGTGGTGCCTATAAAAGTGGAGCTCAAAGACTAAAGAGCGTCAGGGAAGACTGCTACTTATCCGCTTCAACCATTGTTTTATCCGTTTCGGTCAAATTCTACATTTAGCATTAATCCTCCCCACTTTTTTTGCTGAAAATTTTAGCAGTGAAAAAAGTATTGATTCTTCTCTCGATGTTCTTCTCGGCAGGCCTAATGGCTCAAGATCAGTTGAACGTTAGCGGTTCAATTAGCGATCAGGCTAATGGGGAATACCTTATCGGGGTTAATATCCGAGATACCATCAGCGGCAGCGGAACCACCACTAATATTTATGGCTTCTACTCCCTGGCGCTTAATCCTGGAAAAGTCGTTCTCGAATTCTCATTTATTGGCTTTGAAACTCAATATGTCGAGTTAAACCTAAATGCAGACCAAAGCTTAAATATCGACCTGCAAGAAAGTAGTACCACCTTAATGGAGGTGCAAGTAACCAGCACCAGAGAAGATGAGCAATTACGAAATACAGAAATTGGTGCTGTAGAGTTGGATGTCAAGCAGATTGACAAGGTACCGGTCCTTTTTGGTGAAAGAGATATTCTTAAAACCATCCAATTACTCCCGGGCATCTCCACCATCTCTGAAGGTAGTTCCAACTTCAGTGTACGCGGGGGCTCTTATGATCAAAACCTGATTCAACTAGATGAGGCCACAGTTTATAGCCCCTCTCATCTTTTAGGGTTCTTTTCCACCTTTAATTCTGATGCATTGAAAAATGTAAAGGTTTACAAAGGGGGTATTCCAGCACAGTACGGAGGAAGGGGCTCCTCTGTGCTGGATGTTCAAATGAAAGAAGGGAATAACAAAGAATTTGAAGGCAAGGCCAGTGTTGGATTAATCTCATCGAAAGTTCTTTTAGAAGGACCTATTCAAAAGGACAAGTCTTCCTTTTTGATTAGTGCTCGTAGAACCTACATCGATCTCATTGGCCAGGCCACTGGCTTTATTGAGGACGGTACTACCCTCTATTTCTATGATCTGAATGGTAAAATGAATTTTAAACTTGGAGAGAAAGACCGACTGCTAATTTCCGGATATCTCGGCAGGGATGAATTTGGGCTTAACAGCATTGGAACTGATTGGGCGAATCAGACCATGACGGTGCGGTGGAATCACATCAACAACAACCGGACTTTTAGTAATACCACTTTAAACTACAGCAATTATGATTTCGGTTTTGCCTTAGGAGATAATGGCAGTTATCGTTCAGGAATAGAAGATTGGGCGCTCAAACACGATGTCACCTATTACCTAAATGATCAACATGAATTGAAATTTGGGGCAAGTAGTATTTACCATCGCTTTGCCCCTGGTAGTTTAGATCTTACTGATGAAGATGCACAGGATCGAGTGTTGGAGGAAAACCAGGCTTTAGAAAGTGGCTTATACATCAGTGATATTTACACGGTAAACGATCGCTTTAAACTCAATTTCGGCCTGCGCTGGTCTATTTTCAATCAATTAGGTCCAGGAACAGTTTACACCTACAATAGCGATAATGAGATTATTAACTCCGCCACCTACGATAGTGGGGAGATCATTAAAACCTACAATAATCTTGAACCCCGATTCTCATTGAATTACACTTTGAATGATAACAGTTCAATAAAAGCAGGCTACAATCGTATGGCTCAGTATTTACACCTTCTTTCAAATAGCACTTCCGGGCAACCTACCGATGCATGGATTCCGAGTACCAATAATATCGAACCTAGTTTGGTGGATCAGTACTCCATCGGATACTTCCGACACTTCAAAAACCATGAGTACAAAGCTTCGGTAGAGACTTATTACAAGAACATGCAAAACGTTACCGACTATGAGGATGGAACCAGCTTGTTGTTGAATGAGAATATTGAAGCACAAATACTATCTGGCCGAGGAAGAAGCTATGGTGCCGAATTCCTATTCGAGAAAACAAAGGGTGATTTTACAGGATGGATATCCTACACTCTGTCTCGATCAGAAAGACAGATCGACGGGATTAACAATGGTGAATGGTATCTAAGCAATGTGGATAAAACACATGACATTTCCCTTGTTGCAAGTTATTCATTCAATGACCGTTTAAGTCTCTCTTCCACCTTTGTATACAGCACCGGGCAAGCCGTAACCTGGCCCAATGGTCAGTATGAAATTGATGGCAATACCATCCCCTATTATTCGAACCGCAATGAATACCGGATGCCCGACTACCATCGTCTTGACTTAAACCTGACGTATCTGAGACCAAGCAAAAAAGCACAGTGGGATTTCTCCATATACAATGTATACAATCGCTATAATGCTTATGCCATTGACTTTCGGGAGGATCCAAATACCGGACAGAACAAAGCCTATATGACCTACCTCTTTGGCATTATCCCTTCCGTTTCCTACACCCTAAACTTTTAAAAAATGAAAAAGCTCCTATTATATTTTAGTCTTATTGGCCTTCTGATGGCCTGCGAGGAAGAAATTGATGTTGACCTTGATGCCGCAGAATCGCAGCTAGTTGTAGAGGCTGAAATCGAAGCCAATGCTTACGTTTGGGCGAAGTTGAGTAGAACTTCCGATTTCTTCAATAATGCTGAACCTCCAGCCGTAAATAATGCCGTTGTTAGCCTCATTGAAAATGAAAGCGGGCAAAGAGAGATTCTTCAAAATCAAGGAAACGGAACCTATTTAGGGAATAGCATACTTGGACAAGAACGGATGACCTATACCCTCGAAATCGATTTGGAGGGGCAGCTCTATTCCGCACAAAGCAAACTCAATCCACCGGTCGTAATTGAAGAAATTAACTTTAACGAGTTTTCCGGCGGAGGGCCCTTCGGAGGAAATGATGATGAGAATCAATACATTATTCTAACGGATTTTCGCAGCTCTGGAGATGATGTCTATTATCAATTAGAGTATGATCTAAGCGAGAATACTGAAACAGAAGGATACTTTCTGGTTGAGCCTGCAGACAGCAATCGTATCGTTCGTTTTGGTAATCCCGGATCTCTAGCCAATGAAGGAGAATCCTTTACGGTTAGAGTTAATAGTATTGATAGAGGAGTCTATACCTACTTCACCGGACTTGCCGAACTAAGTGGTGGAGGCTTTGGTGGCGGTGGTGGAGGATCGGCCACCCCTTCTAATCCAATTTCTAATTTCGAACCGCGAATTTTAGGCTATTTTGCTGCCTTGTCTAGTGCTACTAAAGATACCGTGGCGCCTTAAATTGAAATGTACAAGAAGAAACACCTTCATATTGCCCTCACAGTACTGGCCTTTTTGGTCTTTGGGGCATTAATGAATCTCAATAGTGTAGAGTTCATAGAAAAAAGACCTCCACTATATGTGGTGTTTACAATCCAGATTACTTGCACATTAGTGGACCTCTTAATCCTGGAAAAGTGGCGCCAACTGCGAATCGGCTTATTTAAATATGTGATATTGTTCACGGTAAATTTCGCGATTTGTGCAAGTATTAATGCCCTCTTTGGCTTTGAGATTGTTAATCCAATAATTTTCAGAATGGCCTTGGCAATGACGTTGATCTTCACAATTGCAGAGCAATCAGAGCTTTCAAGGTCAAGAAAGGCTGAAAACTTACGCCTGTCTCAGGAGAAAGAAAGGGCTGAATTGGCCATGCTTCAGCAACAGTTAAATCCCCACTTCCTTTTCAATAGTCTAAATACCCTAAAAGGTTTCATAGAAGAAGATCAGAAAAGTGCTATTGACTATCTGCATCGATTCTCGGAAGTGTATCGCTACGTACTTGCTAATCGAGATCAAAATCTGGTTCCGCTGGAAGAGGAGCTTATCCTGCTGCAAGAATATTATGGATTGTTGAAAGCGCGATTCGGAAATAGGTTAAAGGTTGAAATTGATGTTACTGAGCAAACCCGACAGAAATTAGTGCCACCCATGGCTTTACAATTACTTCTGGAAAATGCGATAAAGCACAATGAAGTCTCAAAGCTGCACCCTCTGTCGCTAAGCATCAGGAGTGAGGGCGATAATCTGATCGTTGAGAATCCGGTACGAGTAAAAAAGTCCTTTGTAGAAAGCAATGGGCTCGGCTTAAAAAACCTTAATACCAGGCTTAGCTATGCCAATGGCAAGGAGCTTAAATATGGGCTAGATGGAAATAATAATACCTTTCAGGTAATCCTTCCCTTGAGTTAAACGATGAAACAGGGGGAGATTCAAATACTAATCATCGAGGATGAAGACTCTGCGGCCCGGACCTTACAAAATGGTCTGAAACGCATTTGGAAAGATCGGGACTACAAAGTCATAGGTGTTTTAGAAACGGTTTCTGAATCATTGGAGTTTCTTAGAAGTAAGCCTGAACCGGATTTAATCTTAATGGACATCCAGCTTTCGGATGGAATTTCCTTTGATCTATTTCAAAATTATCAACCCAATTGTCCCATCATCTTCACCACCGCCTATGATCAGTATGCTATAAAGGCCTTTGAGATGAATGGACTTCATTATCTACTGAAACCGATTACGGACCAAAACTTACAGCTGGCGTTGGACCGCTATGATCAACTAAAAAAAGAGCAAAGCCAGGAACCCAATTATGAAGTGCTTTTACAAGCTCTAAAGCCTAATCGTAAAAAAGAACACTTTCTAGTTTACTCAGGCGATTCTATGAAGCTTATCCCTACCAAAGACATTGCGCTTTTCCATAAAGAAGATCGCCAAATTGTGCTACTCGCTTTGGATGGAAGTTCCTATCGTATGAGTGGAACATTGGATGAGATTCAAGCTCAAGTTGATGATTATGATTTCTACCGCGCGAATCGACAATTCCTCATCCATAAAAGCTCTATTGAGAAGATTGACCTGTACTTTAACCAAAAGCTCATTGTTCAAACTAAACCCAATCGGGAATTAAGGATTATTATCAGTAAAGAGAAGGCTTCTGATTTTAAGATGTGGTTAGAGAGGTAAGGGTTCTTTCAATTTCTTCTGGTCTTGTACTAAAACAGATTTTATAGAGACCTAGATTTGATCCAGAATAATGTAAAGCATATACTTAAACCCCTACCACACCTATATAACCGAATTGATAATTAAGGTATTACTGAAAAGTAAATTCTTGCTCTCTAAACTAAATTAGCGCGTTTGGAAGCTTTACGAGCAGCATTATCTATGGAAAAGGAATTTCTAATAGAGCTACTCTTCTAAGCAATAAAAGAATTCATTTCTTGCAAGTCAAATGAGATGTTCTTAATTCCAAATCACTCGTTCCGAAGCATATGCTACGATTCTTTATTCCTTGCTTGCTCTTTAGTTTGAATGTTTTGGCGCAAGGATTTAGTAAAATTGACTCATCCTTTGGAGGTGCATCAAGACCATCCGTTTTTCTAAATGATTTGGGCTTTGTAGTTCTAGAAGAGGATCTGTTTTCTTTAGGAACTACTCAAATTGCTCAGTTTGATCATCAAGGTAATCTTCTAACTTCAAAATCGTACGACTATTGGGTAAGTGATTCCTCCTACAGGTCACTGCCCTGTGTAGGATGTCTTTATTACAATGGACAACGGTATTTCTCAGCGCAAACAGAATTTGTGAGAAGCGATTCGGCTTTTGTGCGCTTCGCTAAGTTCGACAAACAACTTGACACCATTTTTACTAAAAAACATCTTTCAGTAGAAGGCTTCACGCCCGATGTTCAAGATTGGGTATTCGATTCTGATTCCACCTTCATTGTAACCGGCCACGTTTTTAGAGTAACACACAGAGCAAAGTTTGATCTATGGATTGGTCGATTTGATACATCATTTAATCCCCTTTGGGAATTAAGAATACCCGATTCCATTCCAGACACGAATGGAGGATACTTTGGAACCGATGTTGAATTTGACAAAAAGGGAAATATAATTGTGGCAGGCTATCACTCCCTCACGAATAGACCAACTCAATTTCGTAGAGACGAGTCCTTTGTAATAACTTTAAACAGAATCACGGGTCAAATAAAATGGTTTAAACGAATAAACAAAGGAGTAGCAAGTAAGAATATAGCTATTGAGTCTAATAGCGATCAAACAATTTCAGCTGTGAGATTTGAAGCCTTGAACTATATTCAGAATAGTGGTTCGTATGATAAGGCTGTTTTGCGATTTAGCATTTTTGACTCAATTGGTAAAATATTAAAGGACACTATTATCAGCCCTATAATCTATCGAAGCTATGATTTTCTTGAGTTAATTTCGACAGCTGACGGCAATCTGTATTTCGCCGGTGAATTCTTTTCGCTTCCTGGAAAATATTCAATTGGAGCTTATAAATTCAGCTCAGAAGGAGACAGCATCTGGTTTCGAAACTATTATCATCTAAATGATAGTGATGATTACCACGGAGTCTGGGCCTTTAAAGAAACACCCGATTCTGGATTTCTACACTTAGGAACACTACGAGATACGGATAACGATATCAAGCCAAACCGCATGCAATATTTCTACATGCTCAAAACGGATCAAAATGGTTGTGTGGTTCCTAACTGCCACACATTAGGTTTGGCAGAATTAACATTCTCTGAAAGCAATCTTTCCGTCTTCCCAAACCCTAGTAATGGATTTATTAACTTGAAAGGAATCGATGAAAAAGCTGATCACTTTCAAATAATTGATTCTGGAGGGAATGTAATTCATGGAGGATCCTTCTATAACCAGCAGAACATATACATCAAAGACTTGAAAAGCGGATTGTACTTTCTTGTACTACGCGGAAATGGGATTAAGCAAGTTTCTAAGTTTTTCAGAGAATAAACCAAAAAAGCCTCAACATTTCTGTTAAGGCTTTTGGTTGTGCGGGCGGAGAGACTCGAACTCTCACACCTCTCGGCACTAGATCCTAAGTCTAGCGTGTCTACCAATTCCACCACGCCCGCGCAATTGGAATGGGGCGGCAAATATAAATAAAATCCGCCTCTGTCAAAGAAATTTTTAAATCGATAATAAGCGTCTCTCGAAGGTTTGTGAATCCCGTAAGCCTTAATGAAATAATTACTTTTGTGCTCTATTTCTAAAGCATGGTTTCATTTGACTTAAAAGAGCTTTCTGGAAAGGACGCCCATCAGCATTTATTAGCTTCTGTTGGGCCCCGACCAATCGCTTTTGCCAGTACCATGGATGAAGATGGAAAGCCCAATCTTAGTCCATTTAGCTACTTTGGAGTTTTCAGTAGCAATCCCCCTATCCTGGCTTTTTCCCCAGCGCGAAGAGTACGGAATAATACCACTAAGGATACGCTACACAACGCACAGAAAACGGGTGAAGTGGTGATCAATGTGGTTAACTACAACATTGTTCAACAAATGAGTTTATCCTCCACGGAATATCCTACCGAGGTAAATGAATTCCAAAAATCAGGTTTAACTCCGATAGCGTCCGATCTAGTAAAACCTTTTCGCGTTAAAGAGTCTCCGGTGCAATTCGAATGCAAGGTGAATGACATCATCGCTTTAGGTGAGAATGGAGGAGCTGGGAACATGATTATCTGTGAGGTTATCCGTATGCATGTAGACGAGTCTGTTCTAAATGACAATGGCATAACTGATAGCACAAAACTTGATTTGGTGGCTAGAATGGGCGCTAATTGGTATTGTCGGGCAAATGGAGAATCCATGTTTGAAGTAGAAAAACCATTGGCTACCTTAGGAATAGGCGTGGATCAGATTCCAGAGCGTATTCGAAAAAGCGTCTTCCTGGATGGTAATGACCTGGGGAAACTCGGCAATGTAGAGAGCCTACCCAATGATGCCGAACTAGAGGAATTCGCCAGGGATTCCCGTATCGTGGGAATTTTTGAGAGCTCAGATAATGGCATGGAAGCACGTGAACAATTGCATGAGTACGCAAAGGAACTCTTAGATCAAAATGAAGTGCAGAAGGCCTGGAAAGCGCTTCTCTGTGATAAATTAAATCGCATTTAAATATAGATATGGAAGTAAGCGGAATCGTTAAAAGAATAAGCGACACCCAACAAATTAGCCCTAGTTTCAAAAAGCGAGAAATCGTTGTAACTACCGAAGAGCAATATCCTCAGCATTTAGCCATAGAATTTGTTCAGGATAAGACAGATCTACTGGATAGTTTTAGAGAAGGAGAAAAAGTTACCATCGGTATAAATTTGCGCGGTAGGGAATGGACCTCACCACAGGGGGAGGTAAAATATTTCAATTCTATCCAGGGTTGGCGTATTGAAAAAGAACAAGCAGCTGCTCCACCAGCCCCAGAAGCCGCGAGTGCATCAGCAGAAAACACCAATTTCGGAAATCCTCCCAGCATGGCACCCTATGAGGAGGATGATGACGATCTACCATTCTAAATTTTATGGGATTCGCGGAGCGCTTTGAAAAGACCTTTAGGTTTTATTGCCATCGCCCTTCGCGATTGCCCTACTTTTAAGCCTACTCAGCTTCTTTCTTTATTGGATTTATGGAGAAGGAAGTCTAGGCCAAAGAATTTCTGATTCAACAGACTACTGGCAAAAAGGCCTTTGGAATGGACCCCTGCTGGTATTCATGGTCCAGATGATGCTAATTCTGGTGCTGGGTCATGTTCTAGCTCTATCTAAACCGGTAGGCCAGTTTATTGATAGCCTACTTTCATTAAGTAAGGACCCCGCTGCGAGTACCGCAATTATTGCCTTTTTCACTCTTTTACTCGCCTATTTTAACTGGGGCTTAGCCCTGGTTTTTGGCGCGGTCATGGCACGAAAGGCAGCAGAAAACTTTTCGGCTCGGGGAACGGCATTTAACTACGGTCTGCTTGGAGCAGCGGGCTACAGCGGCTTAATGGTTTGGCATGGCGGAATTAGTGGGAGTGCGCCAATTAAGGTTGCAGAAAGTGGCCATTTAGAAAGCCTTACCCAGGGAAGCATTGCCGGATTACCAGAACGAATTTCCTGGGACGACACCATTTTTAGCATTATGAATCTGAGTAGTGGAACTGCATTATTAATAATGCTTCCCCTTTTACTCTATTTCCTGGCTAAAAGAGTCCCATTAAAGCAAGAGCTTATAAAAGCCCGAAGGGAAAACCAAAGTGCAGAAGACTACCAGGGAGCAGAGAGAATTGACCACTCAAAATGGTTCGGACTTGCGATTGGTTTACTCCTTTTACTCATCTGCGCAAGCACAGTCCTGAAATCGAATGGTCTAGAATTTCTGACCCCCAATTTCATCAATCTCACTTTATTCGGATTGGGACTAGCTTTTCATGGTAGTTTAAGTTCCTTCCTCCAGGCACTCGAAGATGCGATTCTTGGAGCGTCCGGAATATTACTTCAATTCCCCCTCTATTTTGGAATTATGGGCCTAATGCGAGATGGTGGGATGATTGAAAGCCTGAGTACATTTTTCAGTGCCAATAGTACTGCCTTTAGCTTTCCTTTATGGACCTTCTTAAGCGCCGGAATCATCAACATCTTTGTTCCTAGTGGAGGGGGGCAATGGGCCATTCAAGGTCCTGTAATTCTGGAAACTGCTCAACAACTCGGTATCCCTTATGGCAAAGTAATAATGGCGATGGCTTATGGTGATCAATTAACCAATATGCTTCAGCCTTTTTGGGCGCTGCCCCTTTTAGGTATTACCGGATTAAAAGCCCGACGAATCGTACCTTACACTATGATGTTGATGTTGATGGGAGCATTGATTTTTATAAGTGCACTGATCATTTTTTAATGGCGATTTTCCAGCTAGAGAAGCAGAACAATTGGTTTCCCTCACCCGATCTATGGGGAGAAGATGAGAGCATTGTCGCTATTGGTGGCGATCTAAGTGCCTCCAGGCTTTTAGCCGGATATCAACTGGGAATATTTCCATGGAATGAACCCGACTCTGAAATTCTATGGTGGAACCCTCTGGAGCGTATGGTACTAAAGCCGGGAGAGGTGAATATCTCAAAGAGCAGTCGAAATATCCTCAATCAGAAAAAATTCAGAATCAGCTTCAACAAAGCTTTTGATCAGGTTATCGAGCAATGCCGGAACATACCACGACCGGGTCAGGACGGAACCTGGATTACAGGAGAACATCTGCAGAGCTTTAAGGAATTACATCAGCAAGGGCATGCTTACAGTGTTGAAGCCTGGCAAGGAGATGAAATCGTTGGAGGCCTGTATGGAATGGCCATAGGTTCTTGTTTTAGCGGCGAATCCATGTTCTCTAAGCAAAGCAATGCGGGAAAAATATGCTTCATTGAGCTCTGTAGAAGGCTAGATTATTGGGGAATCCCCTTAATTGATTGCCAGATTTACAATCCCTACCTGGCCAGTTTAGGGGCCTATAGAGTTTCCCGAGAAAGCTTCATGAAGGAACTCCAGCACTGTTTGGACGAACATCCGGATTGGCAGGAAATCTTTGCTTAGTGAACAATCGTTCGCGGATTGCTTTAATGCTTTATGCGACATTGGTTTCCATTTCTATCCCTGATCTTTTTCTGCAGCCTTGGTTGGGCACAATCACCAATTAAGAATCTGGAAGATTTCGATCTGCGTCGAAACGAAATAAACCGACAGGGAATGACTATTCTAGCATCCTGGTCTGTATTAAACATGGCCTGGAGCGCCACCCAATTGCGCTCCAATAATGGCATTGCCCAATCCTACCACCAAATGAATCTGGCCTGGAATGGAGTTAATGCTTTAATAGCAGGTTTTGGTCTTTATCAGTCTTACAACTTCCAGATTGAAAGTAACCTATGGTCCTCTTTAGATGAGCAGGCCACTATTAAAAGAGTACTTGCAGTAAATGCCGCATTGGATTTGGCTTATCTGGCTGGCGGATTTTACTTGAGGGAGTATACTAATCGATCAAACAATCCCGATCGCTTTGAAGGATTTGGTCGAGCCGTAATTGTTAATGGCGCTTTTCTCTTCACCTTTGACCTATTGCTCTATTGGGCGCATCGACAGCATGAACTGCGAGATCTAGTTCCCTTGATGCAAAACTTACAACTAGGACCACAAAGTATTGGGCTGAGGTTTCAGTTTTAAGTGCTCCGTATATCTAATACATCCCTTAGGGCATTGCCAATAAACATAAATGCCAATACCAGGAGCATAATAGCCACACCGGGAATAATTGCGAGATAAGCTTTATCTACAATCAGGTAAGCATAGTGATCTTTAATCATTGTACCCCATGTTGGAGTGGGCGGCTGAGCCCCTAAACCCAAAAAACTCAATCCACTTTCTACTAAAATTGCCGCTGCAAAATTTGCCGCCGAAATCACAATTAATGGAGCCACCGCATTGGGAAGGATATGTCTGAAAATGATTCGTCTATCTGGAAAGGCTAGCACACGGGCCGCCTGGATGTACTCTTTCTCCTTAATACTCAAAATCTGACCGCGTATTACTCTAGCTACCTCCACCCACATTGTAAAGCCGATCGCAACGTAAACCTGCCAAAGTCCTTTTCCCAAGGCCAAGGTAATGGCGATCACCAATAGTAGACCTGGTATGGACCAAACCACATTAATGGTCCAAAGTATAAATCGGTCTACCCAACCACCGTAATATGCTGCGATAGCGCCCATAGGAATACCTATTAGCAAGGAAATGAAGACGGCCAGGAAACCTACGGAAAAAGAGACTCTGGCACCCAAGACCAATCGACTAAACATATCCCTACCAAAGCGATCTGAACCGAATAGGAAATATTTCTCCTGAATAAATTTCTTATTGCGAATTTGTTCCGGAGAATAGTATTCAGACAACACAACATATTGCATTTCCGATTCTTCGGATGTCCCAAACTCCCGATAATAGAGACTATCCCATTTCAGATGATAGGCGTCAATTGGAGTGCGTTGCCACTGGGCTTCCCTTCCATTCCAAATAGCATCCCACCAGGATTGAGACCCTGTTTTCTTTGGCAGAGCGAGCATTTTAGCCTCGAAGCCTGGTCTTTGATTGGCAAGGGCTAAATGCATTTCATTGGCATTCGGACTGCGATCTTCAATGAACATATAAGCAAAAAGCGCCATGAGGGCGCTTATGCTAATAATTATCAAGCCTGCTGCTCCCAGCGGGTCTTTCCAAATACCTTTTAATATCCTCAATTCAAGCTGTAATTGTCACTAAGATCTAAAGCTACTAAATAGGCTTCACTCAGATACAAGTCTTTACGCAGACCTTTATGCCAATTATCCCGTTTCAAGAGGTTCTCCTCCGAGGATTCAATCTCTGCTATATCCTCTTGGTTTGAGCTTACCACTAACTTTTGGTAGCTCTCACGCATTCCTTTAAACTGTTTAGCTTCTTCCCGATAGTCCTCCTGATAAGTACGGAATGCAGTCAAGTTTAAGGGCACCATGGTCTCTTCTTTCTCCTCTTTGATCCAACGTGCGTAAGCCTCAATCATTGCGAACTTGGAATTGGTATCCATACGCTCCACACTTCGGTCTACGATATATCCATAGGCGCTTACCCCAGGTTCCCAAACTTCATAATCCGCAGGTTCAATTTCATCATAGGGCAATGCATAATCCTGCTCTTTTTCTCCGTATGGGATGTACATATAGTTGTCCGGCATCACTATATCCGGTTGTACTCCTTTTAATTGAGGGGTACCTCCATTAATGCGGTAATACTTCTGAATAGTCAATTTTAATGCTCCCAAAGGTTTAAGGTCATTATAGGCCAGGCTTACCGCTCGGTCCATATCGAGAACATTCTGCACCGTACCCTTCCCAAAGGTTGAATTACCTCCGATAATAATTCCTCTCTTATAATCCTGAATAGCCGCCGCAAAAATCTCAGATGCTGAAGCGCTAAACTTGTTTACCATTACAACCAAGGGACCATCATAAACAGTTCCTCTTTTTTCATCAGAAAGTACTTTAGGTCGAAGCCCGGAAGCCTTAACCTGTACCACAGGGCCTTCATCAATAAAGAGTCCTACAATATCAATCACTCCTTGCAAGCTTCCTCCACCGTTATTTCGTAGATCGAGAATAACGCTTTTCACATTTTCCTTCTTAAGCTTTTCCAATTCCTTCGCCACATCTTCGGCACAATCGTGGTTCTGATCGCCATAAAAGTTCACATAGAATTTAGGCAGTCGGATGTATCCCACTTTGTTATCGCCCTCGCCAATTACGGTAGACTTCGCAAAAGTGGATTCCAGTTCAACTAAATCCCGCACAATCGGAATATCCATCTTGGTACCATCCAGTTTACGAACGGTGAGTTTTACTTCGGTTCCTTTAGGACCTCGAATATGTTTCACTGCCTTACGAACGCTCATCCCTACCAGATCGATCATCTCGCCATCTTCTTGTTCTACCTGAAGAATCTTGTCGCCTACTTCTAAATCACCTTGTTTCCAGCAAGGGCTACCTACGATAATCTTGGAAATAGTTACATAATCCCCCTTCTGCTGTAATTGAGCTCCAATGCCCTGAAGCTGACCGGTCATATTAATTTCAAAATCCTCCTTCTTCTCAGGTGGGAAATATTGGGTGTGGGGATCATAAAGAGCGGTAATGGCATTCATATATGCCGAAATCCAATCGATACGCTCCAAGTCATCCAGGGTCTTAAACCAATCATCATGGACCTCAATTTCCTTGGTTCTTGCTTCTAATTCGATCTCTGCTAAACTCTTTCGATCTTCCTCCGGAATCGTATCATTATCCTGATCCATGAGCATCTCGTCCATCCGCAAGAGAATACGGTACTTGAGGTATTTACGCCAACGATCCTTTAAATCTTCCATGCTGGAAGCGTAGGGTTTCTTTTCATCATCTGTCTCCAGGGATTCCTGTTTATCCAGATCAACCGGCTCTTTCAGGATATCTTTGTAATAAGTCTTCACCGTCTCATAACGAACCTGATAGGCTCCAAATGCATCATTGAAGAAACTCAAATCAGATTGACGAATCTGATCGTCAATTTCAGTGCGATACTTCTCAAGCTTTTCTAAGTCTTCCTGAATTAGAAAGCGTTTGCTATAATCTAAATTCTCTAAAAAACGATCATAGGCATTTTCGGAAAAATCATCATCTAAATCCTGGGGAGAGAAGTGACTGTTTCGTAAAACCTGATAGATAATATTCATTATCACCTTGTCCTTCTCCTCTGATTGAGAATGCCGAGGGTAAAATGCCAAACCTAAACCGATAGCTGCCATTAAAACAACTATTCGAAAGCGGTTTAAACTCTTCAATATGGCCATGCTTAATTCTCTGTTAAATCAAAATAGACTCACTTTCAGTACCGCAAAGCCGACTACATTTGCCGCACGAAAGCGAATAGAGGCTAAAATAAACTCTTTTTTGATGTCGGTGTTAGTCTCAAATCTAAACTAAAGTTAAAATGAAAAGAGCTTTGCTCTTTTGTCTCTTTCTGATATCTAACGCAGTAAGTGGGCAAAATGATCTCTACACTATCAGTGGATATGTTAGAGATGCCAGCAATGGTGAAGAGCTTATTGGTGTTAACGTGATCATCAAAGAGCTGAAAACCGGCACCACCACTAATACTTACGGCTATTATTCCATCAGCGTACCGCCAGGTACATATACCCTAAGTATTCAATTTATTGGTTTCGAAACCATTGATCAAAAAATCGTTTTGGACCAAGACTTGAAGTTTAATGGAGAACTTAAAGAAAGCAGCACTCAATTAGAGGAAGTGATAGTTCAATCGGAACGCATTGACCGTAATGTGAGTAGTGTTGAGATGAGTGTCGCTCAATTGGATGTTAAGGATGTAAAGAAAATGCCCGCTCTACTTGGAGAGGTTGATATTATCCGGACCCTTACGCTTTTACCAGGAATCAGTACTGTTGGTGAGGCTTCTAACGGCTTCAATGTTAGAGGAGGAAATACCGATCAAAACCTAATTCTACTTGATGAGGCTCCCATATATAATTCTTCACACCTCTTTGGGTTTTTCTCCATTTTTAATGCTGATGCGGTAAAAGATGTCAAGCTTTACAAAGGAGGAATTCCCGCTCGCTACGGAGGGCGATTGAGCTCTGTGGTAGATGTACGTCAAAAGGATGGAAACAATCGAGAATTTGCAGGCACCGGAGGCATTGGCTTGCTCTCCTCGCGCCTTCTGTTAGAAGGACCGATTGTAAAAGAGAAGTCGGCTTTTATGGTAGCGGGCAGAAGGTCCTACGCTGACATTTTCCTCGGCCTGAGCCCCAATGATACCATCTCCCAAAACACCTTATTCTTTTACGATTTCAATGCCAAGCTCAACTATATACTTGGAGAAAAGGATCGTCTCTATCTATCCGGGTATTATGGCAGAGATGTTTTTGAAATCAACGATCTCTTTGGCTTTCAATGGGGGAATGCTACAACATCCTTGCGTTGGAACCACCTTTTCAGCGACAAGCTCTTCTCTAACTTCACCCTGATTTTCAGTGACTACACCTACGAATTGGGAACGCCTGAAGAAGATGCCTTTAACTTCCGATTACAGTCTACCATCCAGGATTATCATTTTAAGAATCAATACACCTGGTATGCGACACCGAAAAGTCAATTTGAATTCGGAATGGAAGGAATCTATTATCGTTTCAAACCTGGAACGATTAGTGGCTCCATAGAACTGGAGTTACAAGAGGAATATGCTCTGGAACCTTCTATTTACTTCAGCCATGAGTATAAATTTAGCCCCCTCTTCACCGTCCAATATGGTCTACGATATTCCTCTTTTTACAATTTAGGAGCCCAAACGAAGAATATTTACCGCAATCAGGAAATTCCTGATTTAGATGAAGTAGTCGAAAGCGTTGAGTTTTCTTCGGGAGAAATCATCCAGGCATATAATGGCCTCGAGGGGCTCGAACCTAGAATTGCCCTGAACTATCGCCTTGATGATGAAAAAAGCCTGAAGGCGAGTTATAATCGAACCCGACAATACATTCATCTCATCAGCAATACTACTGCTCCAACCCCAGTAGACCTTTATCGACCCGCAGGAATGCATATCGACCCTGCCACGGTAAATCAGGTAGCCGTGGGTTACTTTCAAAATTTTATGGATAACCAATATGAGTTATCCGTAGAAACCTACTATAAAGACTTTCAGGACATTGTAGACTACCGCAATGGCGCCGAGCTTATCTTTAATGAAACGATTGAAACCGAAATCGTTTCAGGAATTGGTCGCTCTTATGGCTTAGAAGTATATCTGCGAAAGCAACAGGGTAAACTTACGGGCTGGTTGAGTTACACCCTAAGTAGAACGGAGCTTAAGATCGAAAACAACGATCCTACCCTGGCCATAAATGCCGGAGAATGGTACCCCGCTAACTATGATAAACGCCATGACGTTTCGCTGGTACTCAATTACAAATTGACCTCTAAGTGGGACATTGGGATGAACTTCACTTTCCAGAGTGGCAGACCGATTACCCCTCCGGAGGGAAAGTTCAGGGTTGAAGATTTCGTGGTACCCATTTACCGAGACCGGAACTCCTATCGCATACCGGATTATCATCGTCTTGATCTATCCGCAAATTATACACCTCCTAAAGTGGAAGGAAAGAAGTTCTATTCTTCCTGGTCGATTGGGATTTACAATGTTTACGCGCGGCGCAATGCATATTCCATCTACTTCGAACAACAGGATAATGAAGCCGGTGCTACTGCAACCAATTTAAATACTCAGGCGGTACAATTGTCCATCTTTGGAACCATCATCCCATCAGTAACCTGGAACTTCAATTTTTAAGTATGAGAGCCATTTTACGATATAGTATTCTTTGCCTGACCATATTAACATTTCACTCTTGTACGGATGTGGTTGATTTGGATGTAAGCTCAGCCCCGCCCGAATTAGTGGTGGAAGGTGTTTTATCAGATGATCAGGACCTTTTTGTAAAGCTTAGTGAGACCTCCGCCTTTTTTGACAACTCTGGTTTCAATAGCATCAGCGGTGCCAGAGTTAGTTTGTTGGAAAACGGTGTGGAGAAGGTAGTCCTTACCGAAAGCCCTATAGAGGCAGGAACCTACCTCAGTGATTTCAAAGGTAGTCTTGGCAATATCTACCAATTGCGGGTGGAGATTAATGCCAACGTACCAGATCAAATGTTGGGCACCTGGGTTTCTTCTGCCGATACCATGAAAAGGGTTCCAACCATCGATTCCATGGCTCAGTTGCGATTAGATCGAAATACGAACCCACAGGCATTTTTCGAAGGCCAGTACGCCGTAATGTACTTTGGTGATTTTGATGGACGTGGAGATTATTACCGGTTAATCCGCAGTCTTAATGATTCGGTTTTTGCACAGGAAGACTTCTTTATAAACGACGAAAACTTTGATGGCTTTTACTTAGGTGCCGGAGGAGATTTCCCGGCATTATCGGTTTATGGACCCTTTGAAGACCCAGAACCCGGCCAGGAGCCCGACAGTTTAAGTGTACGTTTGGTTTCTATTTCCAAGGGGTTCTTCGACTACATGCAAGTCCTGCTGACTCAAGTTCAAACTGGTTCTCCCTTTGACGCTCCTCCCGCTCTGGTTTTGGGTAACATCCACAAAGAGAATGAGCCCGAGACCTATGCTTTCGGCTATTTTCAAGTAAATGCCAGTAGCGAATCCGGCATTCGCTATGCCCCCTAAAATTGTAGTTTTGTGCAAATAGCAAACTATGAATGATGAGGTAATCATCAACCACTGGGCTCATGAGCTTTTTAGCAAAACGGGCCTAAGTGAAGCCTGGATAGAAAACCTAACCCTTGGTTTAGATATCCTAATTGTTATCGCCCTTAGTTGGCTAGTCGATTACATAGCGAGAAAAGTCATCCTAAGAGTAGTAAGTCGTTACGTTAAGCGCTCTAAAAATCAGTACGATGACATTCTGTTAGAGAAGCGTGTGTTTAGATCCCTGGCACATTTATTACCCGCCTTTGTGATCTATTACGCTCTTCCTTACCTATTCGATAATTCCGGAGACTTAATTTTCCTCTTACAGAAGCTGGTGATCACCTATATGATCATTAACATAATTAGTGTAGGACATAAGTTTCTAAAGGCCTTGGAATACATTGGGCTCAACTCTCCAAGGTTCGAAGGAAAGCCCGTTAGCAGCTACATCCAAGTGGGAATGATCATCATCTACATTGCTGGTGGTGTTTTCATAATCTCTAATCTTCTCGATAGAAGCGCCACTGCAATCCTTACCACCTTTGGTGCAGCCACCGCTGTTATCTTATTGATTTTTAGAGACACCATTCTAGGCTTGGTTGCCAGCATACAAATTGCAGGTAACGATATGGTACGCATCGGTGATTGGGTAAGTATGCCCAAATATGGCGCCGATGGGGATGTGATTGAAATTAACCTCACAACGGTTAAGGTTCGAAATTTCGATAAGACTATTACCACGGTTCCCACTTATGCGTTTATCAGCGATAGCTTTAAAAACTGGCGAGGCATGGTGTCTCAAGGAGTTAGAAGGATTAAGCGTAACCTGAGTATTGATATCCAAAGCGTAAAATTCGTTGATCAGAGGCTCTTTGAAAAATTACAGAAAGTAGAACGTGTCCAGGAGCATCTCGAAAAACGTCAATTGGAAATCACGGCCTGGAACGAGAAGAATGGAAGCGACAAGCAGGTACTCTTAAATGGACGTCAATTGACTAATATCGGCGTTTTCAGAATCTATATGGAAAAGTATCTCGCTGAGCATCCTTGTATCTCCAATGAGCAAACTTTAATGGTAAGACAGTTGCAACCTACGGAAACCGGCATACCCTTAGAAATTTATTGCTTTAGCAATGATACCAATTGGGTCAATTATGAAATCATACAAAGTGATATCATGGATCACTTATTTGCCGCGATCAAGGAGTTTGAATTAGAGCTCTTTCAAAATCCTTCCGGGTCAGACTTTCGAGGTCTTAGAGCTTAACCATTTGCCCTTAGGCGAAAAAGGAATCAGCACAACCACCAGGGCAATGTAAAAAGGATAAAGTAAAGCTTGAATCAGGTAGGATTTCAGCAAGGGAAGTCCTCCATACAAACTGGCAAATCTGTGTAAAATCAGCCCATCTCCTACCATCTTATAGAGCCAAAAAAGCCAAAGAAGACTGGGAACCTCGAGCCAGGGGCTAAGGAGAAAACCTAGAACCAGGCTCAAGTTTATCGCGGCCACACTTGCAGCCAGGAATTTCGCCATAAAGCTGGGATAAGCCACACTCTTCGCACCCCAACGCAATCTCTGGCGAATCAATGCCAGAAAGCTTTCCGGTGCCTCAGTGCTAACCACTGCATAGGGCTGAGCTAAGACTACCTTTCCAGCCTTAGCCATGGCTTGGGCAATAAAAGTATCTTCACCACCGGACCATTCTAGTCCTTCTTTCTGATGGTCTAAAAAGGCCTGCCTTCGATAACCAAGCGATGCACCTGCGGCCATTATTACCTTATTGCGAGCAAGAGCACTAAAAGTCACCAACTGTAGTGAAAGATGATCCAATGCTGCCAGTCGGGACCAAATATTTGATTGAGGTTTCATACGTACCTGACCAATAAGCATATCCGGATTGTCGGAGGCCATACTACTTCCCAGTCTTTCCAAAAACTGATCCTCTACCAGGCAATCCGCATCAATCTGTATGATGTATTCCTCTTTAAGTTGGGGCAGATACCAATTCAGCGCATGTTTCTTTCCCGGTTGGCCCTCGCTCTGAATCAGTTTAACTTTATAAGTACTGGTAAGGTCCTTTATTTGTGCTTGTAACCCATCGTCCGAATGATCATCTAAAAGATAAACCTGCCAATTACCCCAATTGGAATTGTTCTCTTGCAAGCGCTTCAAGCAGGCTTCCAGAGGCAGTATATCATTCCGATGGACAATAAGAATGGCTGGATCCGAAGGAGGTTTTAGAAACTTCTTCTCCTTTTTAATTGGCTTCAGTAATCCCAAAGCCATAAAGGCTAACTGAAGGTGGTAAAGCAGGCTAAGAAAGAGAAGGTATAAAAGCACTTGCCATTAAATGATATCCCCTCAAAGGTAAAGCATTAATTTTGGGACAATGGCCGAAGAAAAGATCATCTTAGGAATAGACCCAGGCACCAAGATTATGGGCTACGGCGTAATTGAAGTTAAGGCTAAAAATCACCGTTTGGTGCATTTAGATAGCTTGAGATTTAAACCTGCCGATTCACCAATCCTGCGCCTTAAGCAAATATTCGAAGGCACTTTAAATATCATTGAACAATACTTGCCAGATGAAATGGCTGTAGAGGCGCCATTTTTCGGAAAAAATGTTCAAAGTATGTTGAAGCTTGGCAGGGCTCAGGGAGTGATTATGGCTGCCGCTCTTTTTAAGGATATCCCAGTAGAAGAATACTCTCCCAGGAAGATTAAACAAAGTATTACGGGTAAAGGAAGTGCTAGCAAAGAACAAGTATATGCCATGCTGGAGCGCAGTTTCGGGCATAAAATTGAAACTCGCTACTTGGATGCTTCTGATGCCTTAGCAGTTGCGCTATGTCATCACTATCAAGCCAGTAACCCACTAGTTGCCGCGGGTAAAGCCAAATCCTGGGATCAGTTTCTTAAGCAGAACCCTGACCGCCAGGCTTAATCTAAATAGGATTGAATTTTCGCCGTAATGGATTCCATCTCCTCGGCTGGAAACTGCATCTTAGGGCGGCTGAAATCTATATCACTCACATTATTGATGGGAATGAGATGAATATGCGCATGCGGAACCTCTAAACCGATAACCGCTACTCCTACTCTTTCACATGGAATGGCTTTACCTACTGCATGCGCCACTTTCTTGCTGAAGCCCATCAGCTCCTGATACATATCATCGGGAAGGTCGAAGAGATAATCAACCTCCGTTTTTGGTACAACCAAGGTGTGCCCGGCATGGAGAGGGGAAATATCCAGAAAGGCGTAGGCGTTTTCTGATTCACCTATCTTATAAGAAGGTAAATCGCCGGCTATGATCTTACTGAAAATACTGGGCATCTTAATCGAACTTAATATCCAGTACTTCGAATTCCATTTTTCCGGCAGGGGTTTGAATCTCAGCCGATTCACCAACCTTCTTCCCGGTTAGGCCCTTACCGATGGGACTACTTATTGAAATCTTTCCACTCTTTAAATCCGCTTCACTCTCACTTACCAATTTGTAAGTCATTTTAGCCTGGTTGCGCTTATTCTGAATAGTAACTGTTGCCAATACCATAACCTTGCTGGTATCAATCTTCGAACTATCCATTAAACGGGCATTGGAAAGGGTTTCTTCCAACTTGCTTATTTTCATTTCGAGGAGACCCTGAGCTTCTTTTGCGGCATCGTATTCCGCATTTTCTGAAAGATCTCCCTTATCGCGCGCCTCAGCAATCTGCTGCGAGATCTTCGGACGCTCCACAGACTTCATGTGCTCCAGCTCTTTCTTCAGCTTTTCCAAGCCCTCTTCGGTATAGTAACTTACTCCCATATCACATAAATTAAAACGCAGAAAAGACCCCCAAGGGGTCTTTTCTGCTTGGCAAAGATACCTAAAATTATTCGATTCCTTCCCTGGCTTAAAGCACGATGGAAACGCCTATACTATGCACACCGCTGAAGAAATCGGTACTGCGGTAAGCATAGTCCAATTGGAAGGTATTATCATTATCCTTAGAAAGAGGAATATCAAAAGAAACACCAGCATTCAAACCGTTAAAAACGGTGGTGTTCTCAGCATAAGTACGATCATCAAAGAAGTTGTATCCTGCGCGTACAGCAACAATTTCTTTAAATGAATATTCTGCACCTACGGTATAGATATCCTTTTCAAATGAATTCGACTGAAATGAACCTGCAACGGTTAATCGCTGCTGATCAAACTCGAAATCATAGCTACCACCAATTAATAGGGTGGCCGGTAATTCGAAAGATTCACTACGCTCGTTAAATTCCTGAGAATATCCTCCTTGAGGAACCAATAAGGTGATGGACTGGCCTTCACCTTCATACTGAGCAGATGGCCCAATATTCTTTAAGGTAATTCCAAATTTCACCTGATCACGGGCACCTGTGATATACTGAACCCCTGCATCAACACTTGCGGAGGTAACATTCATATCTACAATACTGGTGGTATATACCTTAAGGTTTACCCCACCACGAATAGACTCAGTAAACTTTTGGGCATACCCTAATCCTATAATGGCAGTAGAAGGACTAATAGTACCTATACCACCTTCAGGATTTTCAACAGTTGTACGTTCCCAGGAGCCATAGTCGAAGGAAACGAAATTGGCAGCTAAAACACCATTATCTCCTACGGACTGATTAAAACCAGCAGCATTAATACCAATGCCTGCTCCAACCAGCCACTGGGTGTTCACAAAGCTTACTTCTGTTCCCTCGGTATTAGCAATACCGGCGATGTTAATGAAAGAAGCTTCAACCCCGGAAACTCCAGCGATATTCACTCCACCCCAGCCCGCAGAACGAGCCCAGGGATTAATTAGCAATTCCGGTGCGCCCGCCTGACCAGCACGTTGTGGGTTACCAGCGTAGGCAAGATTTGCCAAACCTAACAGGCACAAAAGGCTTGCTATCTTCTGAAAATACTTCATCGGTTGATACACGTTAAATCGTTCTTAGAATGCATTAAGGTCAACAGGACGTAGACTTCCCATCCATTTTACCACTTTCTGACCAATTGGGCCAGCATCGATATGGATCATGTAGATACCACTCGCAATGGGGACCTGGAAATCATTCTTCAAATCCCATTCTACGAAAGTGAGGCTGTTGTCCTTGGAGATATTTCTTACTAAAGTTCCATTCGGCATGAAGATGTTGATCTCGCAACGTTGTGGAAGGTTAGTAATCTTAACGATGTTATCAAGCTGACCGTCTTCATAGCCGGATGAACCGTAATATGGGTTAGGTACAACTCTAATATTATCTAATGCACTAGTCGCGATATCACGATCATTCGTTACAACACTGTAGTTTGTGATGTCAAACTCATACAATGGGTTTCCATCATTCGCAGCAGTAGCAGTTTTTCCGTAAGGACTTTGAACACGCAGTTCAACTTTGGCTTCTGTAGGAATATCACGGTAGTCAGTAAACTGGAACTCGTTACTGGAAAGCATTCCGATAGAACACCAGGTCATTGCACCCCAAACACTGGTGCGGGTTAATGCTCTGTTCATGTTCTCGATCTCTTCCTTCATTGGGTAATCCTCAATCGCATCACCTTGATAAGTAAGATCCTTGGTTACATTACTAAATGTCGCAGAATCAGCTAACACATAAACTACATGCATACCACCAAGAGCAATGGTTCCTAACTTTTGAGTGAAGTTAGCCGTTGGGTTCCAAAGCATATCGTCTCCGAATTCACTCTTTAACCAGGAATTCTCAGCGATAACCAGATTCAAACGATTGCCAGTCTCAACATTGTAGGCATAACCTGGGAAGAAACTCCATCCTGTAGAAGAAGGGTCTTCGATTAAGGTACCGTCTGAGGTTTTGTTTAATGAAGTTCCTGCTCTTAAACGGAAGGTCTGAACATCACCTTCGTTAGCATCAGCAAAGTTCCCCATTTCTATTACAGGCACTCTAGACCATTTGGTATGATCTGGAGTAAATACAATATCAATATTGGGTAATTCACTGATTGGGTACATTCTGTTGAAAGTAGAACCATCACGAATTGGATATCCCGGACTTTGACGGAAAGCAGGCTCATCATCAGGAGTTCCTGCTAATGGTACATTAGAAGCTAAGGCAACAGGACCCCAGGTTCCTCCTAAGATTTGCTCATACTCACCTAATGGATCAACATTATTATCACCAGTCGAGTGATCATTGTAGAATACTGTAGGTAAGTTGTCATTATCAGTAATGTCATTGGAACCTGCTAACAACCAGTTGGTAGGGTTCTCCGCATCAGTATCCGGAACTCCGCTCAACCAGGGTTTGGTTGGATCTGCATAGGTAATGCTACCACCAATTACACCATTATTTGTTGAGTTCTCACGCTCGAAACCTGGAGCAACCGGATCGTTTACGTTGATGGAGAATCCTAGAGATTGACCACTAGCAGAATCAATAATTATCTGCTCAGTACGGAAGTCAATGGTAGTCTCACTTTTACTAACGATTGTTCCACTCTCGTCCAATAGCGTCCAGTTGCGGTTGTTATCAAGATCTTCAAAACGCAATTGATATTTTCCTTGATAAATCTGTCCTACCGAATACGGATCAACAATCTTCACTTCTACAGGACCAGCTCCGCTCTGGTAGTCCACTTCATCAGTACCGTAGGTGTTTACGATTATATCCTCTGTTTCTTCAGTAATACGTAGATAGTTACTTCCATTACCATTTCCACTTAAACGAGTAATTGGCACCAAATCTCCCCATTGTGAATTTAGTCGAGTACCATTATTACGGTTCTCAGTACGGCTTGGGGTTCCTTGATAAGGCTTGGAAGCATTGCCAATATTACGACGTCCGGCTAGATAGGGAGTTTTCTGCGCGTTGGCATTGTCTCCGGTATTTCCTGGACTAAAGGTTCTATAGTTATTATGAGCATAAGCAATCAGGTAGAAATAGTAATCCTGATTGTTGATCAGACGACGATCACCTTCTGCAAATGCGTCTTCAACCACACGGTAGCTCAATAGAATTCCATCATCATTCGCTTCAAGGGTCATATCCATTGGAGTTAATGGGTTCCCTTCCAGATCCGGAGTTTCAGTATAGTTAACCAACTGAGCAATACCATTCTTAAGATCCGATTGAGCAATCAGGCGAGACTGCGCGATGTCATAAAGGTTATCTACACCTACATCTGCATTCGCCACCTGGAACAACTGGAATCCTTCGAAAGCATAGTTAAAGTAACCAGCCTGGAAAGCACTATCCAATTGAACTGCATCCCAATCAGATTCTGGTGGAATACGTGGATCTCTCTGGGAGTATCCGATAGTGTTATCATTAAATGGATCAAGGATATTGATTACCAATTCCTGATCGTATTCAATAATCTCAAGGTTTGGAGTAAATGGACCATCCAATACCTGGAAACAGTTGTCAAATAACTGCTGTGCTTTATCATCTGCAACGATCACGTCATTTACAGATGCAAATAGATCTTGTGAAGCGAAGTTACGTGCCCATACCGATCCTGTGGTAATGAAGTTCAATGCACCAGGAGCAAGGGAGAAAGGTCCCGCACAGTGCAAGCCACGCTTATCCGCCTGGTTGTTAGGAGACTCCCACCAGTCAATCGGCTGTAAAGGCTCGTAAGCACCAGTAGTATCTATTGATAGTCCAGGATAGGCAAAACGAGTCTGTACTAAAGATGGATCAAGTGAGTATCCATCACCATTACCGGTTTGTCCTTTTCCAGATGGGTTCTCGATAACCAGAGGACGACCATCTTTCCAGATACTTCTCAATAAGTTGTAGAATTCCTGAGCATTGCTAGGGTCAGTAGTTCCATCCGGACCGTTGAAGTTACTACCATTGTTGTAGTACATGAATCCTGACATGATGATACGCTCATTCACACCGGTGGTTGGATCTTCAGCGGTACAAACTCCATCGATACGCACTCCATCCACACAACCATCACGATCGTCATCAATACCATTAAAATAATCTGCGAAAGGACCCTGGAAGAAATCGAACCCAACTGCTGGAGGATTCACACCATATCCCAATGCTCCTTCATCATCATTATCACCATTATATACATAACCCAAACCACGAGCAATATCAGAACCGATAATATCGTCAAATGGGTTACCTAAATCCGCGTCAAACCAGGTTCCGAAATAGGTATCACGAAGACGGAAGGTGGAGCGATTTAAGATTCGGTAGTTGTTAAAGGTCATGTTGTTCACCTCATCATTTGCGGTAAAAGCAAAGGCCTGAGCGCGAATCTCAAAACCAAGCGCAGACGCTTGAGTTTCGGTGTGAATGTTACCTTGATCATTGTATACCCACCAGATGGTTTGATCACCATAAAGAAGATCTACCTCTTTTGCCTGGCAGTCCGCTTGGCGAGTAAAATCATATCCCGGATAATCCCATTCAAAATCATAGAATCCTGGGATACCATTGGTATCGGACTCTACGAAAGGAGCTAGCTTATAAGGTAACTCACCATTAATACCATTTCCTGGCCAATCCTGGATACTTTCAGGAATATTCCCAGAATAACCGGGATAACGACTTTCAGCATCGCAAGTAGGATCCTCTTTACAAGCAATCCAGGCAGCATGTAATTCAACTTCACTGCGGAATACAGTCCAGTGGCGGTCATACTCCTGACAAGTGTTCTCTGTAATAGAGGCATTGTCATTTAATGGACCAGGCCAGTAATCCACACCGCGCTGACGGTAGGTCATTGCCGCAAGCTTAAGCTGGTCGGCATCATCGATACCACCTAACCAAAGTGCACCGGCAAACATGGAGTGTTTGTTAGACCCCTTAGGAACTTCATACTGGGCATCATTTAAATCCCACCACATATCTCCTCCACCGAGGATACGCGCACGCACGTTATTGATATTCAAATCCGTTTGAGCGGTAGCAGGGGCACAACCTTCTGCCAGAGCTTCAAGAGCGGTTTTGTTTCGATTATTCTTCGCCGGTGCCTCCTTTGCATACAATCCGGTAATACCTACCGCAAACACTAGGGCGAATGTTAAAAAGCTTCTGATTTTCATACAGCTATTTAATTGTTTCTAGAAGTTATAAGCAACACCCAAACGAACTCTACGTGGAAGAGAGAAGTTGAATGGACTATTCATTAATCTGTTATACAGGTCTACATAAGCCTGCTCACTAACCTGACCTTGAATCTGAGCTTGACCAGCCTGAGAGGCAAGGAATCCGTCATCGTCAGGGCTACCTGTAAATGGATATACATTTACAATGTTACGAGTATCCAAAAGGTTTAAGATTTGGAAATAAACGTCAATGCTCTTTCTTCCTTTCTTGTCTAGCATGAAGCTCTTATTGATACGAGCATCAAAAGTTACCTGCCATGGCAAGCGAGAACCGTTAATCTGACCTTCAGTCTGAGCTGAACCTGAAGCTGAAGCGGTTACCGCATAAGCACGATCACGACGAGTATAAGGACGTCCTGATAAAGCATTACAAGTAAGGTTTACACCAAAGTTCTCTAGAATTGGCTTACCGTTGATACGAGGACCATTGTAACGTGATCCGCGTCCATAACGCCAGTCAAGACGAACTAAAATCTGGTGGCGGTTATCGTAATCGAAAGGCAATAGGGTACGTAAGGATGCAGCACCTACACGAGCTAAGTTAGCCCCGGTAGTCGCACTAGAACCAGTACCACTAGCAAACTGAAGGGTATAGTTCGCATCAATCTTGATGTTATTGGTACGACGTAATTCATATTCAAGGGTGAAACCTTTTACGGTACCAAAGTCCCTGTTACCATAAGCGATGTAAGTAATTGGATAAGCCTCTGGATAGTTTACCGCTTGAAGCAGATCTCTAAGCTCACGATAGAAAGCGGCTAGTTTCAAAGCAGACTTTCTGGAAAGCAACTGCTTAAAAGCCATTTCGTATTCTGTGGTACGCTGTGGTCTTAGGTTAGGATTATTAAGGATACCTCCATTGTTAAGGAAGCTCAATCCTAAGTAATCGAATGGATCAAGGCGAGAAAGTCCGGTAGTAGGACGCTGAGCCAATACATCATAGTGGAAGATGAAGATAGCCTCATCAGTAATAGGGAAGTTGAAAGCAATACGAGGCATTACAACCACCTGAGGTTCATAATCCACAAAGGATTCTGCTGGAAGATCACGACCAACTCCGTTACCATCTCCAGGAGGAGTAACTAGGAATGGCTTGATACCACCGCCTGCTGCATCAGACAGTTCACCTGGGTCGGTGATGGGCTCACCTGCAGCATTAAAAAACTGGTCTCCATTACGGTAACCTACAATAGAAGCATTACCATACTCAAAGCTACTTACATAAACTGCGTAATCCTGACCAATACTCGCAGGTACATTGGCACGCTCTTCAGCTCCAAGTGGAGAATTTGGAAGATCCGCAACAGTATAATAAGGATAGAGGATGTAAGGATCGCGTAACACATCTTGATTAAGATCAAAGCGGTCAACACGTAAACCTACGTTGAAAGTAAGATCGCGGAATGAAAACTGATCTTGAATAAAACCTGCGATGTAGATAGGCTGGAATGCACCTACAGGACGGGTATAACGACCATTTTCATCACGAGCGGTAAAGAAGTCAGATACACTTGGATTTCCGGTAGAAATATTACCCAAGTAATCGTAACCGAAGTAGCTTACATACTGGGTTGCACCTGGGTTAACCAATTCGTTCGCAGAGAACATATCCAATCTTAGGATACTTGGATCAAGGTTATCAATATTAATCTGTTCTACGCCGAATGGATCAAGGCCCATTGCTCTTCTTACTTCCTCAGAGAACTGAGAAGCATCCTGAGGACTGTAAACGTAGTTATAGTTAATGGTATCCTGATAGTTTCCGAATTGATCGAACACTGGTAAAGGATTATCAAGATCTAACTGCGCATTAGGTCTATTCTGCAGTAGACGCATGTTTTGCCATAAACCGGTAGCCCCTAGAGAGTACGCGCGGTCAATACGTTGCTCATACTCAAATCCCATAATTAAAGAGTGATCCTCAATATCGAAGTTGGTAGAGGCGGTTACCCTGAACTGGCTGGTACGTCCAACATTATAGTTGCCCTGCTGAGCACCTACGTTATTCCATAAACCAAATACACTACGTGGATTCGCACCATTTACAGGGATTCCATAACCTTGTACCTCCTCGATAGAACGAGCAAGGATACCAGGGTTATCGCCAGCGATATCAAAGAAAGATGTTACATAGTTATCGCGGGTAGGATTCACACCACCTGGTGTATAATCAATACCTAAATCGAAATCACCCACATAACGGAATCCCTCGATTACGTTACCATTAAAACTATCTGTTCCGAATACATAAGCCGGAGCAGTTTGAATATCATATCTGCCGGTATATCCATAGCGGAAGAAATCCTTGCCATGATCTACATCAGAGGTTTCTCCAAAAGTACGGTTGTAGTCAACCTGCACGGTGTAGTATGCGTTCTTAATCAAACTGTTATTGTCCTGATCAGCAGAGCTTCCAAAGGTTTGCTGGAAACGAACGTAGGCTTGCCAGTCAGAATCAATCCGACGCATATTATTGTTCACGTTAAAGATGTGATTGCTGTAGCTTGCCGCACGATCATCACTATAAACCCAACGACCACCTAAGGTTAAGGTTGTGTTTTGGGAAGGCTTAATCTGAATGCTACCATTTAATCTCATGCTATTTGCATAAGAATTAGGACGACGCCAGATTGGACTTAAATCATCATCAGTAACAAATTCCGAATTCATAATGATAGCACGACCCCCTGGATCAACCCTAATCGGATTTTGCTCCAGACTTGCTAAAAGATCGGGATCTAACTGTAAATAAGGAATCTCATTTGGCACCGGACGAGGCTCTTCGATGTAGAGGAACTCCGAGCTGAATAAGAATCCGATAATAGATTTTTTACCCCCTCCAGGCTGATCACGCATCAAAATCGGTCCACCCAAGGTGAAAGCACCAAGGTTGTAATTCTGACCATCTAGAATAGGAGAGCCATCAGCATTAGTTAAATACTTAAAAGGAAGAGAGGTGAGAATTTCCGCAGTTCCGAAAAATTCACTCGATGGTCCGCGGGTAGTAGTGTTAATTACCCCACCAATCGCATCACCATATTGAGCGGGAAGACCACCGGTAATTACCTCGGTTTGTGCGATCGCGGCCTGAGGAATACTCACGCTACCACGAACTTTTACACCATCAATGAAGTAGACGGTTCCTTCACCCCGCGCACCCCGGATGTTAGTGTTACCAGCCGCATCCTGAGTTACACCTGCCGCCTGACCGGCCACAGAGGTAATATCACGCACGGCCATATTATTGATATCCTCGGCTGTGGTAACCTTGGAACTTTTCGCTTTATCAATAAGCGGCGCCTCGTAAATCAAAACAACTTCTTCCAGCGTATTATCCGCTTCCTGAAGTTTAAAATCCTGAAAAGTAGGCGCGTTTGGGGAGATGATTACCTTAGAAAGTTTAGTGGTTGCATAACCAATAAAGGATACTTCTACGGTATAGGTTCCTGCATCAACCGGATTGATATTAAACTGACCATCTATGTCAGTAGATCCTCCGGTAACGATTGCTCCACCTCCATCTTTGATTGTAACGTTCGCAAATGGAACAGCTTCGCCGGTTTTGCCATCAGTCACTTTTCCCCGTAAAGAACCGGGGCGTTGCTGTGCGAATGCAACGGTGCTTAAGGTGACGAATAGCAGTAAGAGTAGTTTCTTTCCCATACTATTTTTCGGTTATTGAGATCCCTCCTTGGGTTTAAAGGGCCGTAAATATAAGTTAAAGGTGGACTGCGGCAAAGCCCAAAACCCGAGGCATCTTAGAGTTTCTTAATAATTTCTTGAAAATGAACCCTTAAGTGTTAACATAATTTTAAGAATTAGTTCATGGGCAATAAAATTTTTTCTTTTGTTCATTGTTAAATGCTTGAAAAAGGTTGTATTAGCTAAAAGATGAAACGCTTTTCACTTATTTGGACACTTATATTGCTATCGGTTGCCTCCGGTTGCAGAAAAAACAATCAACGGGATTTTCCGGTGGTGAGTTTTGACGAAAGACTTTTCCTAAATAACCCCTCTAACATTGAGTTGCAAAACCCAGGTGGAGCAGTTTATCACTTTGGAGGTTTTAGGGGCTTAATCGTCTTTCGAAGATTCGTTAATAATGACGTCCGTGACTTTGCGGCCTATGACAGAGCTTGCCCCCAGCACTACGCCGAAGACTGCTCCCTATTAGAGTTGAGTGAAGACCGGGTGTTTGTTGAATGCCCTTGCCACGGGGAAAAGTACCTTCTATTTGATGGCTCGCCCGGACAAGACGCCACAATCTCTTTGGTGGAGTACCAGTGTACTTTTGATGGTAGTGTGATAAGGGTCCGGAACTAAAAAGAAAACCCCGAAACTTGTATTACCAAGAATCGGGGTTTCAAAAGAATTTTGAATTGCTTAGTCAGCGAGAATAATCACCCTGTCCTTTTGCACTTCAACTACTCCGCCCTTAACCTGCATGCGTAAAACTTTATCATTGCTTTTATCAGCAATAATGTTTCCATGCAATCCGTCAATAGTTTTGGAGGAATTAGGAATATCGATTTTCACCTCACCTTCTTGTAGGGTGCTGATCATCGGAGCGTGTCCGTTCAGAACCTGAAATAAACCTTCCTTTCCTGGCAAACGCACCGCATCGGCTTCGCCTTCAAAGATTCTGGTTTCAGGAGTGATGATTTCTAAATTCATAGTTGTTCAATTTTGGCTTAAGCCTGAGCTGCTTCCGCAAGCATCTTCTCACCAGCTTCGCGCACTTCTTCGATGGTACCTTTAAGGTTGAATGCTGCTTCAGGATAAGCATCCATCTCACCATCCATAATCATATTGAAACCTTTAATAGTATCCTCGATGCTTACGAATACACCAGGAAGACCGGTAAACTGCTCCGCTACGTGGAAAGGCTGAGAAAGGAAACGCTGAACCTTACGAGCACGTGCCACAACCATTTTATCTTCTTCAGAAAGTTCATCCATACCAAGGATGGCAATGATATCCTGAAGTTCTTTATATCGCTGTAAGATCTCCTTAACGCGTTGAGCACAGTTGTAATGCTCATCTCCAATAATCTCTGGAGCAAGGATACGTGAAGTAGAATCCAGTGGATCTACCGCAGGGTAAATACCTAAGGCGGCTAGTTTACGTGAAAGTACTGTAGTAGCATCCAAGTGAGCAAAGGTTGTTGCTGGAGCTGGGTCAGTAAGGTCATCCGCAGGTACATATACCGCCTGTACAGATGTAATAGAACCGCTCTTAGTAGAAGTAATACGCTCCTGCATGGCACCCATCTCAGTAGCCAAAGTAGGCTGATAACCTACTGCAGATGGCATACGACCAAGCAGTGCTGATACCTCAGAACCTGCCTGGGTAAATCGGAAAATGTTATCTACGAAGAATAGGATATCACGTCCGGCGCCATCTCCTTCTCCATCACGATAATACTCAGCAAGAGTAAGACCGGATAGTGCTACACGAGCACGAGCACCGGGAGGCTCATTCATCTGACCAAATACGAAGGAAGCTTTAGATTCTTTCATTTGATCAGGATTCACTTGACTCAAGTCCCATCCTCCATTCTCCATGGACTCGATGAAACCATCACCATATTTGATAATACCTGACTCCAACATCTCGCGAAGTAGGTCATTTCCTTCACGAGTACGCTCACCAACACCAGCAAATACTGATAGACCACCATGGCCCTTAGCAATGTTGTTAATCAACTCCTGGATCAAAACGGTTTTACCTACACCAGCACCACCAAATAATCCAATCTTACCACCCTTTGCGTAAGGCTCGATAAGGTCAATTACTTTGATACCTGTAAATAAAATCTCAGTAGCAGTAGAAAGGTCCTCGAATTTTGGCGCCTCGCGGTGAATTGGCAATCCTCCTTCAGTAGGCAATTGATCTAATCCGTCAATAGACTCTCCAATCACATTAAACAGTCTTCCGCGAATTCCCTCACCTGTAGGCATTTTAATTGGACTTCCGGTGGCAGCCACTTCCTGGCCACGCTCTAACCCGTCGGTAGAATCCATCGCAATTGCGCGAACAGTATCCTCTCCAATATGTTGTTGGGTTTCGAGAACTAAACGTCCCCCGTCAGCACGCTTTACATGAAGGGCGTCATAAATTTTAGGAAGCTCGGCATTGGTGGTGTCAAAATAAACGTCGACAACTGGTCCAATGATCTGAGCGATTTTTCCAACTACTTGAGACATGAGCTACAATTTAATTAGGCTTAAGCCTTTGTCTTAATTTGCGGGCAAAATTAGTCCATTTTATGTTAATTAAGGAAAGGGTACAAGAATTTTAATTTGGCTAATTTTGAACAGCTAACTAACATCGCTTATTACCGAGATGTCAACAACTCTAAAGCACTGAATATTTGAAGGTTTACTATTCAATTGATGACTTTCAAAAACTTGAAAATGCGGTAGTAACCACGGGCACTTTTGACGGGGTTCATCACGGTCATCGCAAAATACTAGCTCAGCTTAATGAGGTAGCTGAAAAAACAGGAGGTGAAAGCGTTCTGCTTACCTTCTCCCCGCATCCAAGAATGGTATTGCAGCCTGACTTAAATCTAAAGCTTCTCAATTCTCAAAATGAAAAGATCGCTTTGTTAAAGTCAACCGGAATTGACCATCTAATCATCCACCCTTTTACTACTGACTTTTCACGCACCAGCTCCTTGGATTTTGTGCGAAATATTTTGGTCAATCAAATAGGCGCTAAAAAACTGGTAATTGGCTACGACCATCATTTCGGGCGCAACCGCGAAGGAAGCTTCGAACACCTTAAAGAATATGGACCTCTCTATGGTTTTGAGGTGGAGGAAATTCCGGCCCAGGATGTAGATCACACCACGGTAAGCAGCACTAAGGTACGACGGGCTATTGAGGACGGTACTATTCAAATTGCGAATCAATACCTGGGATATGAATTTCCACTTTCAGGAAAAGTGGTTGAAGGAGAACACATTGGCAGTAAACTTGGCTTCCCTACCGCCAATTTGAGATTAAGTGATAATCTTAAAATCATTCCCGCAAATGGAGTTTATGCCGTGGAGGTCAGCTTCCCCGCTCGCAGTGAGCAATCTACCCTTGAAGGCATGTGCAATATTGGCATAAGACCCACTTTCGGTGGTAAGTTCCAAACAATCGAGGTACATCTCCTGGACTTTAGCGGGGACATCTACGGTCAGTCAATAACCATACACTTTCATCAACAATTGCGTAGTGAAATGAAATTTGATGGACCGGAAGAACTCAAACAACAATTGGCAAAGGATGAGAAGGCTGCTCGTTTCGCTCTTGCTCGTCGTTAGCACCTCATTGACGGCTCAAAAAAAGCTGGAACGCTTTCTTGAGCTTGAGGATCGCAGTCAATTGGAATTCCTTGATCTAAGTAGATGTGATTTAGAGGTTCTGCCGATTGAAATCACTGAATGTAAAAATCTGAGGGAGCTAAATCTCAAGAATAACGATCTCAAAGACTTACCCGCTTTCATCAGTAAACTCCCACAATTGGAAATTATACATCTATCTAAAAATGAATTTCGTCAAATTCCAACTGCGCTTAAAAATTGCCCGGAATTACGAGAATTGCATTTAGATCAAAACCCGGTAGATTCGGTAACCGCCGCACTAAACAACTTTTCAAAACTGGAGTACCTGGACCTATGGGACTGCGAAGTCAAATATGTTGATAAGGTGATTTGCCAGAATAGCACCATAAAGAAACTGGACCTACGAAGAAACTTCCTAGGTACGCGAGACCTTGCTTGGCTCTATGAATGTATGAAAGAGGTAGAAATCGAAACTACCTGGGGCTGCGATTGCGATTAAGATCGATAACCAAATCGATTAAGCTCCCGATCCTTGCTACGCCAATCTTTTCGAACTTTCACAAAAAGATCTAAGAATATCTTCTTTTGAAAAAAGTCCTCCATCTTTTTTCTTGCTCCGGTGCCCGTCTTCTTAATCATCTTACCTCCGGCACCCACTAAAATCCCCTTTTGGGTATTGCGTTCTACATAGATATTAGCGCGAATACGAATAATATCTTCCTCCTCCTTGAATTCTTCCACTTCCACTTCAACCGCATAGGGTATTTCTTTGGAATAGTTCATCAGAATCTGCTCGCGCACCATCTCTTCCACAAAGAAACGCTCAGTGCGATCGCTTATGTGTTCCTTATCAAAGTAGGGCGGACTTTCAGGAAGAAGTTGTTTTAATCGCTCTAGTAGAACCTCCACATTAAAATGATTAAGTGCAGACATAGGCAAGATACTCGCCTCTGGAAACTCCGAATGCCAAAAGCCGACTTCTTCTTCTAATTTTTCCTGATTGATTGTGTCAATCTTATTAAGAATAATGAAGACAGGTTCCTTTACTTTCTTCAGTTTTTGATAAACCTGCTCATCTTTTAGAGAGCGAATCCCGGGCTCAACGAGATAGAGAAAAACATCCGCATCATCAAATGTGGAATGCACAAAATCCATCATGCGCTCCTGAAGGGCATAGGCCGGCTGGATTATACCTGGTGTATCAGAGAAAACGATTTGATAGTCCTCTCCATTGAGCATTCCTAAAATACGGTGTCTGGTGGTCTGAGCTTTGGGGGTGGTAATTGAAAGCTGCTCTCCCAAGAGTGCATTAAGCAAGGTAGATTTTCCGACATTAGGATTCCCAATGATGTTTACATATCCCGCGCAATGTCTCATTCTTTCTTTTTTACTTTCAGCTTTATCCCTTTGGAGAGAATAGACCTGGACTCTTTTAATTGCTCAACCTGCTTCTTGGTTAAAAAATGCTCTTTAAAAGTAGCCTTTAAGACTATATCTACCTGCTTATCATCCCAACTTGTGCTGCTGTATTGCATCTCTACCACTTCATTTTTAGGCCATTCCGGCTCTTCCCATTCAATCTCAAAAGGTTGATCAGCAGTGATATTGAATCTAAACTCAACTTCATAAGGAAAGGGAAGTGCAGTATAGAATTTATCAGGGATAATGAAGGTGGAAATCAAGCCTTGCTTTAAATCAAGTTTTAGGTCAGCGTCTTGATTCCATTCCATGCTCGTGGGCATTTTAGAAAAACTACTTCGATTAAAAACACCATTGTTTTTCTTCACAAATCGAGAAGCTGAAACACCATCCCTTGCGCTATCCGGCTGTATTAGATAGCCGTGGAAAATCTTGTTTCGATAAGAACCGTACAACTCAAAAGAACTCCCAATTTGCATTTGGGAATTAGCAAAATCCAATTTAATGGTTTGTATCTTTTTAAATCCATCTTGTGAAGGAGGATTATAAGGAAGGTTTAAGGTGTGGGTCTTCTTTTTTTCTAAATCAAATATGATGGCCTGCCCTCCTGAAAACTCTGATGGGAAATGATCTACACCGTAAAAGCTTCCCAGATAAGGCCCTAAAATTGTGAAGTGAAATTTACCGCCCTTATCCATAAATCCCATTGCCATAGCATTAAACTGCTTTCTGGAAATGTAATCCGTGTGAATAGGTCCATATCTCTTTAACTTTAGTAGCATTGGCATCGCCGGGTACCCTTTGGCTCTGAGAAAATCGAAGTAGTATTTACTTAATAAGCTATAGTCAGTAAAGGTGATGTATCTGGCGGGCATGTAGGACATCTGATTGATAACCAATTGGTTCATTAAACTGTTTAATTCAGTGATGCCTTCCACTAGGCTTAAGGTCGAATCAGCCGCAAGACTATCAACCTTAAGGTCAAGATCATCAAGGAATTGCATGAAGTCTTTGGAAAAACCCGCAGCCGCAAAAGAACTCACGTAAGAAATCACGGCCTTGTAATCCTGCATTCGGTAGTAATCGATCAGCTCAAGCTGAGAGGCGAGATAAATCTGATAACCAAAGGAAAAGTTATCCTCATTCACAAACTCATTGTAGTCCTTTACTTCCCCGTCAAAAAACATATCCGCCACATACTCAAACCAATCAGAATGAAACTTCCCTCTCTCAAAATCAATAACATCGCGCCAATCCAGTTCTACGTAGGGGTTGATCCCCATTCGGATGGGCAATCCTCCATACTGAGGTCCAGGTGTGCAATTTGCTCGACGGAAGGTATATACTCGATTACCATAAGTAATCGTATCATGCGCCGATACCATAGGACTATGGTTAAAAACCAGATTGCGTTTACCTCGGTACTTTATCTCTAACTGTGACTCTTGTATTGGTATTTGGCCATTGAATAGGTAATAGTTCGGTAGACGAACTCCTTCGACTTTATAAAACACCTCTAAAACACATCCTGGTTCCAGGCCATCCATCCTTAGCAATATTGGACTGCCCATTTCAATGACCGTTAAGGAGGTTATCAATTGCTCCTTAAGGTTCTTCTTCTTGGGCAAATAGATAATATTACCATCCTTCCATACCCTGTAGTCCAATTGCACAATCCGACCTCCAAATGGCGAGCGAATCATCAACATTTTGTGTTTATCCAAAACACTATCTACAGCCAATTGACGGAAGGAATGACGCCGAAAATTCTCTCCTGAGGTTCCGCTATTGCTGCGGTAAAAATCAAACTTATCAAAACGATAAAGTAGGACATCCTCCCCAGCGTATTCATCAAGAGTTGGTCGAATTTGATGATCTAGTTGGTTCCATTTAACTCTTTTGAAGGGATAATAATCTGCTGCCTCCAACATAAGGCAATTGAGAACCAGGAAGGGGAAGAGGAAAAGGCGAAACATCATGATTGGTTTGGTAAGCGGCAAAGATAAAATGAAAGAATTTTTATACCATTCTGTATTAAGAATGGCAATTCAGTTTTGTGGTTCAATTAGAATCGGAATCTCCCTATCCCTGCTTACCAGATCATACCAAGCGAGATACGTACCGTAAGCTTCTTTTTTAAGGTAGGCTTGCTTAACTTTTAGCTTAGCGTTTAATGAATAGGCTTTAGGTCCCATTTTTTGAAGTTCATAGGTCCAATCGAAGAAGTGGTTATTCTGAGGAGCCAAATCCTTAGGCCACAATACATTAATCGAATCCACTCCAGCGATTCTCCATTCCCATTCGGCACTATAAGCCATCGGAATGGCAATATCCCGATCCTCAAAGGCCATTGATTTAGCCGTGCGAGCCTGACTTAATTTTAGCGGCAGAAACGTCGTATCGCTAATGTCTATGGATTTAGTTTTACCTAAAATGAGCGATTCGCTTTTAAGTGCATTAGTGATTAATTGGTGATTGGTAAAACTAATCTGATCGGCTGCCGAATCTCCGCGCAAATAGGCGGATGCGAGGATAGATCGAAATGCTCCTTCCAGGTGCAAACTATCTTTAATAATTGCCTTCTTCCGACCTGCTTTGAACTGCAGGTTATAAATCTGCCGGAAACCATTTGCGGCAAGATTAGCGGAAGGCAATGTACTCCAGCTTGGAATTGTATCATCGCGACTAAACAGTAATGCTTTCCCTCCCTGCAAATCTGGAGGGACCTCCCCTGGTTCTAGGAACTCTCCAAAATATGGACCTGGAATTATATATCTCCATGATTCCCCCTTTGAAGAGCGATAGGCTATTCCTCTGGCATAGGCAGGCCAGGGTGAGGGAAAAGCAACATCGGGTTGTCCCCCTCGCTGAGGATAAAAGAGCACTAGTCGATAGTCTAGTTTAAAGTATTTAAACAGAGCCTCGTAATGAGAGCAGAGTAGTCCATACTCTGTAAAAACCGGCGGAAAAACGGGCATGGTTCTCAAATAGGCCTTAGACGCTCTCGCTTGAGATTCATAGACCATTTTTAAGGCTTCGGTAAAATTGGGTACCCCATTTTCCTGGATGATTTGGTTAAGCGTCTCTTCAACCTTCAACCATCGCTCTGCGTAAGTCTTAGAAAGCCGCCAACGGCCCTCAGCGTAGGCCTCGTTTGAGCTTAAGCTCGAAGGTCGCTCATGAAAATAGCGAACAGGCCGAATCCAGGAACCAAAGTACTGCTGCAAGCCAAACTCATAATCAAGAGAATTGCGATAAACAGAATAATCTCTTAAAGCTCCATCGTAAAAGAGGTTGTTTATTACCAGATTCCAGGTTTTACTCTCTTCTCGATCGTAAAGAAAAACCTGATCCAGCCAATCTATCCATACCACAGGTTGCTCATTAGGCACAGTGCTCAAACCCAACTCGGGACTTAAGGCAGCAGGATTGATCAATTCGAAATTGTAAATCTTATTATCAAAAACTCTTTTCTCATCACTCTTCACAGCCGGACTAGCCGAATACTGCAAAGGAAAGGCAGAAACGATCTTAATGCGTTGGACAGATCGATGCACAGGAAAACTCTGGTTAAAGGCCAAGAAATAAGGCAAGGGAGTCCCATCCAGACTTATCATGACCTCTACAATATGACCAGGTTTCAACTCAGGAAAAGCCAGGCTAAAAGCATAGAGCTTCTTGGTGTGAGGATCTACTGATAAACTGTCTAAATATTTTTCCCTGATACTTGATGCCCTTGCTTCATATAGCAATATCTCCCCCTCCCAGATTCTAAAATCGACATCCAGCAAGTGCTCATAATTCGGTAGTTGAAATAGGATTTTACCCCAATCGCGAATCGACTCCTGGTCAGGATACTGGAAACGAGCATAATGAAAATATCGCTCCCCGCTGCTATTACTATTGGAGGAAAAATATTCCCGGAGACCGATATTTTCAACAGCAATAAAAGAATCGAAGCTATAATCAAAGACCGGTCTGGGCCAATCGCGCCAGTTTTTCTCCCAATATTCTGCTTTATAGCGACTTTGCCCGAAAAGAGACAATCCGGCCAGGAAGAGAATCACAGAATAGCAGAGGGATCGGGTCATGCGTCTAAGTTAATAGAATTCGTATTTCTTTGGTCAGTCTTCAAAAAGCTTTTATATTTGCCGCCCCTTAGGGGAACAATACATCGCGGGGTGGAGCAGTTGGTAGCTCGTTGGGCTCATAACCCAAAGGTCGTCAGTTCGAGTCTGGCCCCCGCTACTAGAAAAGTCTCAAAGTTATACTTTGGGACTTTTTTCGTTTACAGGCTGAGCAAAGCTTGCTTTGGCGAAAGGCTGTAAATGAAAAATGTCAAACCGAACGAAGTAAGGTTTGGACTTTACTAGTAAAGCTCCTCCCTTCAGTCCGACCGAGCATAGCGAAGGTCAATCTGGCTAACCACCACTCCTCAACCATCAAAATAGCAAACCGCACGAAGTAAGGTTTGGACTTTTCTAGTAAAGCTCCCCCCTTCAGTCCGACCGAGCATAGCGAAGGTCAATCTGGCTAACCACCACTCCTCAATCAACTAAATAGCAAACCGCACGAAGTAAGGTTTGGACTTTTCTAGTAAAGCTCCCCCCTTCAGTCCGACCGAGCATAGCGAAGGTCAATCTGGCTAACCACCACTCCTCAACCAACTAAATAGCAAACCCAACGAAGTAAGGTTTGGACTTTTCTAGTAAAGCTCCTCCCCTCAGTCCGACCGAGCATAGCGAAGGTTAATCTGGCGCCTCAACTATTCATTCCCATATTATCAGACAAGCAAGCATGAGTCGCTCAATGTATTTCATCTAACCAGAGAACTCAGCGTAAATCATTCTATCAGTTCATGGAGCTTTGATCTTATGTTCGTGACTTATGTTCTCTATTCCTTTCAGCACAATCGCCTCTATGTTGGCTGCACAGCCAACCTAATTGCTAGATTTCAATCTCATCAATTCCTATTAAAAAAGGGATTCACCACTCATAATAGACCCTGGTTTGTCATTGAGGTTCGCTTTCCTCAATCAAAAAAAAATGCTTTAAGGGATGAGCTGTTTTAAGGTTTCGATTACGAACAAATAGCATAGGTGCAATGCCCACACTTTTAAAAAACATGTCATTTTAAAAATAATAAATGATCAGATTCTAATTAAAATGAAAGAACTGAACCTATTTACAAAAGGGGGTATCACAATAATTAATAGCGAAAGCTAATTCTTAATCTGCAACTATAAAATATTTTTTCTAAATTGCTAATCCTGACAACTTAACCTGATTAATCATGAAAAGCTTTTACTTTTTCGTGCTATGCACGATTGGACTATCTATTAGTGCCCAGGATTATTTAAACCCTAAAATTGGTGGATTCTTTGAACAACTCTACGGCGGTGAAACTAATGAAGAAGCCATTGACCTTTGTCCAACTCAAAGTTCATATCTAGTCTCGGGATGGACGGATGTCGAGTCGGAAGGAATTACAAAGGATGCAACAATTTGGTATAATGACCGTATAGGTAAAAACGTCTACACCAGGCATTACGGTTCTATTCTAAATGATGAGGTCGCTGTAGGGATCGCCGATGTTGATGATGAGCACTTTACATTCTGCGCTCATGTTAGCCGAAACTGGATTCAAGATGAGGTCCAAGTGGATGATTATTTAATTATTTACTATATCGAGACAGCAACCGGAAATGTAGTCTGGACTGATACTATCATTTTTGAAGAAGAAGGTGTCGCCCCAACTGATATTCTTTATGATGGAAAAAACATATTCGTCCTTTACAATAGGCTTAATTTGTCTGGTATTATTACTAACCAAATTGTTAAATACGATTTAACCGGAACAAAAATATGGACATCCCAAAACTACGTGAATGCATTAACAGGAAGATGGGCGGCAGAATTTTTAGAGCATAACGGATCATTTGTTACCATTCCATATAGCTATGATTTCGACTGCCCTGAAATTATTGTTTTCAACTCCTCTGGGGCTGTTACAGCCCATAATACATTTTCAAATCAGGAAGGTAGAAGAACATACGGATTATTGAGAGATGATATTTCCGGAAAGTTTTATGCTGCTGGATATGAAATTTTAGAAGAGAATGACACTAATGCTTACGTACTATCTGTCAATGCTAACTATACCTTTTCTTCTGGACATAAATATGGCTTAATAACTGGGCAAGAGAAATTTCGTGATCTCGTACTGGCAGCAGATGGCTTACTCTGCGGAGGTGTGAGAAACAACCAGGGAGAGGGTTTATATGATGTTTACATCCATCATTTAGATGGTAATATGCTAACTATAATGGAAGAAACATTTGGAGGGAGCACAAGTGAAAGACTATCGTCCATGATGCTGGATGAGACCCTTACTAAATCTTTCTTCGCAGGCCATAATATCGAGTATACGATTAGTGGCAGTGGCAACGCTTATCTAGGCGGTATTACAACACAGCTATCCACTCCTCAAACATGTTTAACACCTAGAGTTTTGTTGGTAGATCAATTAGTAGGTCAAGGGTCTTCAGGTATCAACACCTGGATTAATCTTGCGAATTCCTCAGGTGTGATCAACACTGCTCATACACATAATGCAAATATCGTATTGCTGTATGATGTTGATAGAATCTTTGCGCAAGGCTCTGGAGCAACAAGTGCAACCAAAGATGAAGTTTACCAATTTGTTACTGATTTAGCAAGCGCTACACCGTCCATAACGGTAGGCTTTATTGTAGGACCGGATATGGATAAGATTGCTAAAGTGGCTAATATTATGAAAGGTGTGATCCGAGCTGGAATGACTCTGTCGGGAAAAGTTAATTACATCATGTTAGAGCATGAATATTGGAATGTCAGCGCAGACCCCGGCAATTGGAGTGTTCTGGATCCTAGTGAATATGGTTCAGGGCTTAATGCAAATCCTTGGCTAACTAACCCTCCATCAGGGTTAGCGATTGAACGGGATCAATATTTCTGGCATATGGCCAAGGATCATGAAAGTCTGCTTCAGGAGATTGATCAAGAGTTGCAGACTAACCAGAATTGGTGGGGAGCTATTGATTACATTGGCTTCTTACATCATCATGATAATGTAACGACAAACTATTTCGATTTATCAGCTACATCTTATTCCACGTTAACTGCCCTCGCCAATGCTGATGCGTTTAAGGCAAATGCCGCTGAAAACTTTATCGATGAGGTAGACTTTACATTTTTAGCTTATTACAGAGTAAGTTCAAACAATAATCATTTTATAGGAGGAAACTCCACCGGAGTTCCAAACTATGATATTGCAGCAAGCACTACCGGGTTTGGCAGCAGACTTAAAGCTTATTCGGATGCTAAGTCCTTTGCAAAAGGAGGGATAAATAAATTTAGACATTTAGCCTTATTTTCTAATGAGCAACCCGTATGTGGGGATGAACTATTAGGTGGATGGCTTAATAATTCTGCTAATGATTACAATAAAGCAGAGGATGCCTTCAACACCCAGTGGGCTGCGTCTAATTGCTCCACTTGCATTGCCGATTCCGATCAATCTGGCTATGGCTGGTTTAAATTCAGTTGCATAGATGATCATGGTCCGTTCTCTAACTATGATCAAGTTTCGTGCGCAGGTACCGTCAATATCTCAATAGCTGAGCAAGGACTCATGGAGGATAGGATCTTTGAGATATTTCCTAACCCGACCAACGGCATGGTCGTTCTAAAAACAGATTATGACTTTACCAGACCTACCTTTTTGAGGGTTTACGATTCACATGGTAGTCTCATGCTTGAGAAAAAACTGTTAGAAAAGGAAACCAAGGTTAATTTTGAAAAATTTCCATCTGGATTCTACATTGTATCGTTAACATCAGAAAGGCTAATTTCGAACCAAAAGCTTTTAGTGCATTAATGCGATTCTCCGCGACCATATTTATCCTTTTCGTTTTCTTATCAAGCGTTAAAAGTCAGGCCACATTCAGATCGGAGGCTATACTTTCAAATTATTCCAGTCGATCCACTCACTTTAAACTATATGTTGTCGGGGATTCCATTATGATGGCCTCAGTAGGTAGGTACAGAATGTTTCAATGGACCGACTATCCTCGTTTGCTTAAATCAGACTCTAAGGGAGCTAATGCTCAAGTATTCGATTTTAACAACGTAAATATAGACTGCCCGGTCGGCAGGGGAACCTCCTGGTCTAATTCAAAAGGATATTTGTTGTTTTCTGACACGACTACCTATGCAGGCTATCAGGATCAAACCACCCTATCGCAATGCTTTTCGTATCATGCCTATGGAAGTGACTCATTACTTTGGGAGGGCTCAGGGGTTATCTCGAATCTTTACTGGAATAGAATAGCTGTTGCTTCAAATTCTACCTTTTGGGTAGATAACAAGATAAGTAAAAAGTTTATTGCTTTAGAGGAATCAACCGGTGATACAATGCAAATCGTTAGCTATGATAGTATAGAAGCAAATTATCCAGCAAACTCAGGCTTTAAGTTGTCCCAGTTGATACTTAGCGCTTCTTTAGAAACCCCTTCTGACTCAGCTTACGGTATTGCACATTTTATAAAGCAGGACTCTACTGGTATATTCCAACATGAGTCATTTTACGGCATCATCGATCTGAAAAATTTGAAACCATTAGCTCCGCCTATATTTTGGCCACAAACTCAAAGAATAAACTTTAACTTTTATGACTTTGGGCTCATAAAAGATAGCCTTGAGTTTTATACCACCGGGAATTTCTACAGGAAAACTATCACCTCCAACAAATTGTATAGTTCTACAATTGACACGGTGCTTGTGCTTGATTCTCTAAGGTATCATCCAGATACTGTAAAATTTCCAGTTCATAATCGCCACAATATTTTGCGAACCAAAGGGGAGTACACACTTTATACAGAGGAAATTGAACAATACCTGGACACCGTACAATTTGGTCAGACAACTTTTAAAACAGTCCTGCTTAGAATGTATAAAGGGAATAACCTCGTCTATGAAAATAGCTTAACTACTGGCAATTTCTCTGGAGACGTGGATATAAGAATAGTTGATGCATTTGTCCTTAGCGATGGTCGCGCAATTTTAAATTTAAATATAGGCGCAAGAAGAGACGGGTATAGAATACTTTTCATAGATACGAATGGCACGAACTATCTTTCCATTGATGAGCAATCTATTGAAGCCGAAAACACCCACTTTGATATACTTCCAAATTTCGTAGATCATGAGATTCAGATAAGGGCTTCATTAAAAATCCAGGATTTAATGATCTTTGATTCAATGGGAAGAGAGATTAAACATTTTACACCTGAATCGAAGGATTTCTATATAAATGTTTCTGAGTTTTCACCTGGCCTATACTATGTTAAAACAAAACTCTTCAATGCTACGGTGCTTTTGGGAAAATTTGTTAAAAAATAGGGCTCAATAATCGTTCGGTCTTAACAGATCCTTTGATAGGCATTTATGAATCTAAAAAGAATAACAATACTCCTTAAACCAACTACTCTGAGGATAATCGATTTCTCTGAATAGTTTAAATAAATCCGTACTAGGTGCCTACTTTAGATTTGATGGATTCCTTTCTATATTTTTATTGCTTCGCTAATTTCAGACTGATTTATTTCTAGTAAAATGCTTTTAGTGCATTAATGCGATTCTCCGCGACCATATTTATCCTTTTCGTTTTCTTATCAAGCGTTAAAAGTCAGGCCACATTCAGATCGGAGGCATTACTATCAAATTATTCTAGTCGATCCACTCATTTTAAGCTGTATGTTGTCGGGGATTCCATCATGATGGCCTCAGTTGGTAGATATAGGGTCTTTCAATGGACAGACTATCCTCGCTTGTTAAAGACAGATGCTCAGGGAGCTAATGTTCAAGTATTTGATTTGAATAATGTAAATCTGGATTGCCCGGTCGGTCGGGGAACTTCCTGGACTAATTCAAAAGGGTATTTGTTGTTTTCTGACACGACAACCTATGCAGGTTATAAAGATAAAACGACCTTATCGCAATGCTTTTCGTTTCATGCTTATGGAAGTGATTCAATTCTTTGGAATGGCGAAGGTTCAATATATGTCCCTTATGGAAATGGAACCCAAATTACCGTTGCCTCTAACTCTACGTTTTGGATTGATAACATCCTTAGTGAAGAGTTTACGGCAGTAGATCAGTTAACAGGCGACACTACCCTAACAATATCTTATGATAGTATTGCACGTAATTACCCTGCATCATTTGACTATCAACTGTTTGAATATTCACTATATGCTCCCTCAGAGTCGAATTCGGATTCAGCATATGGATTTGCACATTTCGTTAAGCGAGACTCCGCCGGGAATCCATTAGCTTTCGAGTCCTATTACAGTTTAGTTGACTTGAAAGATTTGAGCCTTCTAGCCCCGCCAATTTTTTGGCCTTCAGAGGTATTTTACTTTGATCCTAATGGCTTTGGAATCTTGAAAGATAGTATCGAGTACTACCCAAATGGACACTTTTATCGGAAAACAATCACCTCCGAAAGAATTTACAATTCAATGATTGATACGGTGCTTGTACTCGATTCTTTAAGGTATCATCCAGATACTGTTAAATTTCCAGTTCATAATCGCCACCATATTTTCCGCACCAAAGGGAACTTCACGCTCTATTTGGAGGAAATTGAACAATACCTGGACACGGTACAATTTGGTCAGTCAACTATTGAAACAGTTCTGCTTAGAATGTATAATGGGAATAACCTCGTCTATGAAAAGAGCTTAATCACCAGCAATTTCTCTGGAGACGGGGATATAAGAATAGTTGATGCATTTGTCCTTAGCGATGGTCGCGCAATTCTAAATTTAAATATAGGCGCAAGAAGAGACGGGTATAGAATACTTTTCTTAGATACGAATGGCACGAACTATCTTTCCATTGATGAGCAATCTATTGAAGGCGAAAACACTCGCTTTGATATACTTCCAAATTTCGTAGATCATGAGATTCAGATAAAGACCTCAGCGATAATTAAGGAATTAAAAATCGTTGATGCCATGGGACGTGTGCATTTAAGCGTCCCTTATGAAACGATGGAAATGAATCTAGATGTTTCAGAATTTCCTCAGGGGATTTATTATGCGGTAGCTAGACTTAAAAATGGTACCGTCCAAACGCGTAAGTTTATTAAGAAGTAAATCACCATAGTCTGATATTGTGATGATTCCCAATTTCCTTGATACCTAAACCACTTTATGCAACATTGTTGTAAAAAGAATAATCCAATATATTTGCAACATTGTTGCATTTATGTTTTTCCCCACGAAATACAGCCTAAAAGCCGGACATCTTAGCACCTTTCCTTATTCCTTCTGCTGGGGAATGTTTACTGACTTACCTCATTTCACTAGCAGCAAAGAGCATCAGTCTTATTGCAACTTTATTTTGAAAAATGCAATCAAGTTTAATGGACTATGAGCTTCTCCTACAAAGGATTATGCAGCCTATTAGTTCTAACCTCTATTACCTTGAATGCACAACAAAATTTAGACTTCCCTCCAAGCGATACCGCTATAAACATCGAAGTGACAAGAGCAAAAGGAAACATCACTGTGGACGGAATACTAAACGAAACCGATTGGAAGCAAGCTGAAGTTGTTGACGGCTTTTTTCGCCGGGAACCCCGACAAAATGGTAAACTAAATTACCCCACCCAAGCTAGATTTCTATTCGATGATAAATACCTCTATGTAGGGGCTTACTGCCGGGACACGCTGGGCCAGGAAGGAATTCGTATTCAGGACTTAAGACGAGATTTTGGTAGCGGAAATGATCAATTCGGCATTGCCTTAGACCCTCAAAATCTCAAGCAATACGCTCAAGTTTTTGAAACCACACCCTATGGCAACCAAAGCGACTTTCAAAATTTTAATGGAAACAACTATGACTCCGGCTGGAATACATTGTGGAAGGTAAGAACCTCCCGCACCGACTCTGGATATTATGCTGAATTCGCAATTCCATTTAAGTCACTTCGCTATGACAAAACAATGGGAACTTTGGATAGCAATGAGACTTTAAAATGGGGAATCACAATGCAAAGAAGAGCATTAAGAGATTACGAAGTCTCTTCCTTTCCTGCGATACCTCAGGCTTTGTCAATGTACAGGATGACTTACGCTGCTCAATTAGTAGGCCTGGAAGCTCCCCCTCCTTCTGCTAATATTAGAGTAGCGCCCTACACATTGTACCAATTAGACAATATCCAAAGTGAAAACGAGCCGGTTCTTCAAAGCGCAATAAAGCTTGGAGGAGACGCAAAATGGGCCATCAACCCTCACTCCGTTCTGGACATAACGGTTAATACCGACTTCGCACAAGCAGATCTGGATCAAGCGGTTAATAATCTTGAGCGCTTTAATATTTTCTTTCCGGAGCAACGGCAGTTCTTTCTTGAGAATTCTGGAATATGGGCCGGCGCTTCGCAAAGGTCCATCCGTCCGTTTTTTAGCAGACGCATAGGATTAGAGGGCGATTTTAATGCTCGACCGGCACCTATTGAGCTAGGTACTAGATATACCCTAAGGACAGAAAAACAGACCATTGCCGCCCTATTAGTTAGACAAGCTGAAACCGAGAGTTCTCAACGTGCAAATTTTGGGGTCGGTAGATACCTTAGAAACTATGGCCGAGAAAACAATGTAGGATTTATGCTCACTCATAGGCTAGATGAAAATTCTACGAGCCTGAACTTGCCACAAAACAACAATTCCACCTTAAGTATTGATGGGCAGATCCGACCGAGCAGCAATTTGGATATCCAATACTTATTCTCCTCGTCGATCGACGAGGAAGTTGGTTATGCGGGAAGATTCCAAATCAGAAACACGAGTAATGAGTATACTCTGAGCTGGACCTCAGAAATCATCGATGAGCGATACAAGCCCGAAATGGGTTTTGTAAGACAAAACAACCTGATTGCACATAGTCTTAATGGCTACTATATCTGGAGACCCAAGAATATAGATTGGATAAGACGGTGGGACCCTGGAGTATTTCTGAGTCTAAACCAAGATGCTACAAACCCCAACAACTTCCAACAGGCAAGTATCTACATCTTCCCAGTCTATCTCTGGTTTAAAAACAACAGCTTCCTGGAAATAGCCATTAATCCAATCTGGCAAAACATAAATTTCGATTTTGCACCACTTGGACTCGAAATTGAAGAAGGTATATACCAGTACAATAGATTTTTTGCCTGGTATTACAGCGATCAATCTAAAAAGCTCTCCGCGAGCATAAGCACCAGTTTAGGTAGATTTTATAACGGAACGAATAATACCATTGGCGCTTCGGGGCGCTACTCCCCTATACCGCATGTTTCATTGAACATAGACTACTCATATAACAGTCTAATTGGCGTGGGTGTAAATCAATCAGATCTTGATATAAATCTAGTGTCGGTTGGCTCTCGCCTTGCTCTAAACCCAAGAGTTCAATTATCTACTTTCTACCAATACAATAGCCTAGACTTTCAAGGGAGATGGAACATCCGGTTTAGTTGGGAATTTCAACCCCTTTCATTTGTCTACATCGTATTTAATGACTCCAGAATATTCTACTCCAAAGAACCCTTTCAGGAGCAGCAACTAATTTCTAAAATCACCTATATAAAACAATTTTAAAATGGAAACAGCAAAACTTCCGGTAACCGTTCTCAGTGGCTTTTTAGGAGCTGGTAAAACAACGCTGCTCAACCATGTTCTTCATAATAAAGAGGGACTAAAGGTTGCGGTAATCGTGAATGACATGAGCGAAGTAAATATTGACGCTGAGCTAGTTAAAAGTGAGAACACACTTTCGCGCACCGAAGAAAAACTAGTTGAGATGAGCAATGGTTGCATTTGCTGCACCCTTCGAGAAGACTTAATGGAGGAAGTTGAGCGCCTGGCCAAAGAAAATCGCTTCGACTACCTGCTTATAGAAAGCACCGGGATCAGCGAACCAATTCCCGTAGCTCAGACATTCTCATTTGTCGATGAGGAAAACGGAATCGATTTATCACGCTTCAGTTATGTTGACACGATGGTTACCGTGGTCGATGCCTTTAATTTCTTTAAAGATTTTGGCAGTCCAGAAACCTTGATGGACCGAAACATGACTGATATGGAAGGAGATTACCGTACCATAGTTAATCTACTTACTGATCAAATTGAATTCGCAAATGTGATAATCCTCAACAAAACAGATCTAGTCGATGAAGCCACGCTAGGGGTACTAAAGGCGGCCATTCAAAAACTCAATCCATCAGCCAAGATTATTTCGTCTAGCTTCAGTAAGGTTAATCCTAAGGAAATTCTGAATACGCGGCTGTTCGACTTCGAAGAAGCTGAACAAAGCGCTGGGTGGATTGAAGAGCTTAACAAAGCCGAGCATACTCCTGAAACCGAAGAATACGGTATAGGATCTTTTGTTTATCGAAGCAAAAGACCGTTTGATCCCGTGCGCTTTTGGAAATATGTACAAAACAGCTTCCCCGCCAACATAATTAGAAGTAAGGGACTGTTTTGGTTAGCCTCCAGACCGGAACAAGCACTCTCCTGGGGTCAGGCTGGTGGATCATTGCGAGCAGATAGCGCCGGAGTATGGTGGAGCAGCATGCCCTATGATCAACGTCTACAGTATATGTCATTTAGAGAAAACCAGAGCATCATAGAGAAAGACTGGAGTAAAACTTTTGGGGATCGCAAGAATGAAATCGTATTTATCGGACAAGACATGGATGAAGAGAAAATCCGCGAAGATCTCAACAATTGTCTTGCGAAGGATATCGAAATCCAAAGTGGCAAATGGAAAAAAGGCTACGAGGATAATTGGCCAGTGGAGAGAGTCTATCCAGTCTAAAGAGTTTTAACACCAGGACGCCGTTGTTAATGGGATTAGTCTAAAACACTAATCCCTAACGGCTTTTGTCTTTCAGAAACCATCCCTGGATCTAAATACTTTCAAATGATATCCAATCTAAAATGCTCTGCACCAGCGTCCCCCAAACATGTTCGGTTGGTATAAACTTCCCGGGAGCAATAAATTGTATGGACGTCACTTCGGAAAGCTTCCAGGGAGGCCTCTGAAAAACTTCCCCTATACAACTCCACCAGATTCGCCTCCGAAAACAGGAAGGCAAATCATAAAGGTGGAGCCCTCTAACTCCAAAGGAGTACGTATTAAATTCATCCTATTATGCTCCTCAAGGTTCCTATCCTTTAATACAATCGATCACGCATGCCAGAACCTGAGGAGATTCACAGCCTTGGGTAGATGAGAAACTTCATTGGACAAATTACCCACTTGATGTGCCCGTAGATTTTTCCCAAATACCCTCTGGCCATTCACACTATGAAGTGTAAGACTTATGCCCTTCACATCATCTTTTTGCTATTACCAATCAGTTACCGGTATAAATGATTGATAACAATCGCAAACGAATCTAGCCGATCGCTTTGGGAATTATGAAAAATGGCATGCCTCAAACATGCCTCAAGATTTTTAACACCTTGTAAATGAGATAGAATGATTTCTAAGCTAAGCTAGAGAAGCCTTAATATTTGATAGGTGAATAATAAGATCATCACCATCCGCAAGACCAATTTTCTTCCTTACCCGGTAACGCATACTTCGCACCGCTTTCTCCGTACGTTGGAGGATTTTGGCAATGTCCTTGGTTTGATAACCCAGAAAATACATGGCGGTAGAAACAATCTCGTTCTCCTTATCCGCGCCGATAGCATCCTCCAAATACATCAATAACTCCGGATGCAACTCCTTCATCTTTCCAAGAATCTCATCAAAAACCTGCAGAATCATATTCTCATTCAACTTGGTTTTCATTTGAGATGTCTTCTTTTTCACAAAAGAAGATTCCGCGGTGGATCGTAACTCTTCAATTAAGTCCATAAGCTCGCCATTGATCACCTGCTGCTCCATGACCTGCTTAATACGCTGATCCAAATCATGCTTGAGCATGCGACTTCGCTCATCGGCTAAATCCTTCTCCTGCTTAGCCTTTTCCAATTCAAAAGCCAGCAGTAGCTGTTTCTGATCATGTATTTGCCTGTCTCTGTGCCTCCGCTGAATAACCAATACAATTATTGCCACCAAAAGGATGACTAAGCCACTTAAAGCAATCAATCCAATTAAACGAGCCCGGTTTTCTGCGAGCAATAACTGATTTTGCGCTTCCTTCTTCTCCGTCTCATATTTGGCCACCATCTCCTCCTGAGCCTGAGCCTTCTTCTCATCAAATACAGCAATCAGCAAACTATCACGCTTCGCTATCCAAAAACTATAGTCCTGGAAATCACCTTTTTTTGCCGCGAATCCGGAACGAAAAAGGTAAAATGGCTGTAATGCATCAGGACTAATCGAATTCTGATCCACCACTTTCACCAGGGTATCCAAAATCTCTGCTGCTCTGGCATCCTGTCCTACCTCAATTAAGAACTGTCCATAGGAGGATAGTTCTTGCACCCAACCGAACAGATAAGGATGCTTGCTGTACGACTGGAGGGATAATTCGAAATACTTTGAAGCACTATCAATCTGACCGTCTTGAGCCAAACTCTGCGCCAAATGGGAATATATGGCGTGAATACCCAGGGTATCCTTATTCATTTTAGCGTAGACCAAGGCTTTCTTTCTAAGCGGAATAGTTTGACTGCTAGTTAGACTCCTCTCGTTCATGACCCCTACCAAGGAAGTATATAAATCTCCCATATAATAACTCTCACCTAAAGACTCATTGAGTTCTATCCCTTTCTCGCAATACTCAATCGCTCGGTCTAAATCGGATACGGTGCGATAAAAAACACATAATTGTCGAAGAGCATAGACCTTGTTGACGCCGTCTTCTTCAGTCTCCAGCAGCTTAACCACTTTTAAACTAGTCGCATAGGCCTGGTCATCTCTTCCTAAATCATTCTGCATGAACATCTTTCGAGTGTAGGCCATCATTAAATAAGAAGAATCGGAGGCTACCTTAATCAGCTCAATCTCTTTTTCCTGATAATCCAATGCTCTCTCCACCTCACCCATCAATTGATAGGACATTACTGCCATCTGCTGATAGGTAAATAGACGGAAGAGGGTGTCCATCTCCTTTGCCTCCATGACGGGGAAAACGTAGCTTTCTAATGAATCCAGATGATTCTGATCTAAGGTCAATACGGTCGAAGTAACCCCTGCTATTTTGGGAAAACTAACCTCCATGGTATCCACGTATACAGAGAGATCTCTATAAGTGTCAACCCCTTGAAATTGAGAATACAAGGGCGAAAAACCAAAGACGAGAATTGCGAAGATAAAACGTTGGAGCATGGTCCTTAATTAGTAGATCGAAACGAAACTACTAATAAAATTAGTTAATGCTCGGAGCAAGCTAGTGCTTAAAATCAGCTCCTTTCAACTGTCGATCCAAAACCTTCGTTATATAATCGCTGCAGGTTCCGATGAACATAAAAAATAAGACAGTTTACATAAGAACAGAGAATCTATTTTAAACCTTTTCGTTAAGAGCTAATCCCAAGCTTGAAATTCTTCTAAATGTCAAGATTTACTATTCCATTCCTTGATTCTATCAATTGCCTTAAAAAGCATTTAATCGCTGTTAAATGATTCGAGCATTTTTCACCTTGCTCTTTATAGGTCTTTGTAGTTCCCTATGTGCTCAATCCTCAGTTATTAGTGGTTTCGTTACGGATGAATCGAATGGCGAAGCGCTCATCTACGCCAACATAGTAATAAAGGGGAGTCAAGTAGGCACTACCACCAATGAGTATGGCTATTATTCTCTTCAGGTGCCAAAGGATTCCTTGGTTCACATCTCAATTTCCCATTTGGGTCATCAGTTAAAGCCTATCTCAATCAAGCTACAAAGAGATAGCATCCTCAACGTGAGTTTATCACCGGAAAGTTCCCAGTTGAAGGAGATTGTTGTAAAAGCGAATGAAGAAGAAACTTTACAGCAAGTGCAAGACACCAAAATGAGCAGCATTAATCTGCAAGTTTCTCAAATTCAAAATCTCCCCGCCCTAGGTGGAGAGATAGATATCATAAAAGTCATGCAACTATTACCCGGAGTTAGCCGTGGTGGCGAAGGAACTTCTGGAATGTTTGTACGAGGTGGAGACGCAGATCAAAACCTTGTGCTATTGGATGAGGCTGTGGTTTACAATCTCGATCATCTTTTTGGCTTTTTCTCGGTCTTTAATGCTGATGCTATAAATGATATGTCCATCATAAAAGGCGCATTCCCCGCTACCTATGGCGGCAGGCTTTCTTCGGTTTTAGATATTAAAATGAAAGAGGGGAATGACAAGGAGTTTCATGGCCAGGGAGGGATAAGCTTGCTTTCTTCAAGATTAATGCTTGAAGGTCCTATTATCAAGGATAAGGTCTCCTTCCTGGTGTCCGGCAGAAGGACCTATATCGATCAAGTGTTTAAAGCGGTAGATATCAATATACCCTATTACTTCTACGACTTAAATGCCAAGGTGAATTGGAAGATTTCCAATCGGGACCGTGTTTTCGTGAGCTCTTATTTTGGAGATGATGTTCTGAGTTTAATTGACGATGAATCCGGATCTGCTTTAGGCTCTGGGTCTGATAGTACAGGACTTTTTGGTTTAGGGGTCGATTTTGGATTTCAATTGGGCAACATGACCCAAACAGTTCGTTGGAATCATATTTATAATCCTAAGCTTTTCTCTAACCTGAGTCTAACCCACACCTCTTTTCGCTACAACATATTTGGAGATTTTGTTGGAAACTCCATTTTGATCCGCTCCGAAATTCGGGATCTAGGAGTCAAGATGGATTTCACCAATTACTGGAGTAATCGACTCACTCTTAAATATGGAGGGCAAATCATTAATCACAATTTCCGTCCCAATATTGTGAGTACGGAGGGCGATATTTCGGATGAACTACAAAATAGCGTGGGCGCCCTGCAAACAACCGCTGAGATTGCCAGCTATATTGACGCAACTTACGATGTGAACCAACGCCTGCGAATTCAGGGTGGCTTAAGGCTTTCCTCCTCAGTGGTACTTAATGGATTCTACTTTGGTCCAGAACCACGAGTATCCGGTCGCTATCTCATAAATGACGAGAGTTCCATTAAACTAAGTTACTCACGGATGTATCAGTATATGCACCGCGTATCCAGTGCATCGGTTGCCTTACCCACAGATTTATGGTATCCTGTATCAGAAAATGTAAAGCCGCAGTCCTCAGATCAAATTGCCATAGGATTCGAAAAGGCCTTACCCTCTTTAAAAACTATAATCTCGATTGAAGCCTATGCGAAATGGATGGAAAACCTAATTGAATACCGTGAAGGATCAAGTCTTATCCTCAATGACAATTTTGAGGATCAACTTTTACAAGGTTTAGGAAACTCTCAGGGGATTGAGCTTTTAGTGAAAAAAGACGTTGGTAAACTTACGGGGTGGGTTGGCTACACTCTATCCTGGGCCCAAAGAAATTTTGATGAACTGAACAATGGTGAAACCTTCTGGGCAAAGTACGATCGACGCCATTATCTCACCCTGGTCGGGAATTATGAATTCAACAAAAGGATTGCCTGCTCGGCGATCTGGGAGTTTGCCAGTGGAGCCCGCTTCACCGCTCAAACCGGACAATACATTTTATCCAGTTCTGGTGAGCCGGAATTAGACCTCATCCCAGTCTACACGGAGAGAAACGCGGTCCAAATGTCGCCCTCTCATCGCTTAGATCTAAACCTTATTATCCGCTCTAAGCCAGGTAAAAAGTTCCAAAGCGAATGGCACATTGGTGGATACAATGTTTACAATCGAGCTACTCCTTACCGAATCGAAGTAGAACGTCTTGAGGATGGCTCAACACGATATACCCAGCCAGGATTATTTGGCTTTATCCCCTCCATCGGATACAACTTTAAATTTTGATCGATGAAAAGAAACTCCATTCTATCAAAATCACTTGTTCTAATCAGCCTTTTAACCATGGGCTGCATTCCAGAACCTATTCCCATTGAATTACCTCCCTTTGAGCCAAAAATTGTAGTGAACACTCGCCTGGTACCTCCGGACATTTTACTGGTATCCTTGAGCCGTAGTTATAGTGCTCTTGACAATACTATCTCTGAAGACACAACCGGTGAGGCTTTGCGAGAGTTATTAATCCGTGGAGCCGATGTAAGACTTGGTACATTTGGATTCACCACCGGTGGCTTTGAGATTAATGAAGGACTTTACGCCATCCCTTTAGTGGTTGCCCAACCTGGCTTGAACTACCGCCTGGATGTAACGGATCGTTTTGGCGAATCCGTTTTTGCTGAAACGCGCTTTCGTCCCCTGGTAAACTTCAGCTCTATTACACCAAGAGTTGAGCGAACTCCGACAGATACCAGCATTAGCCTGGAATATACGATTCGGGATGGCCCCGGAAACAATTGGTACTTGGTGAACTATTATACAGATGCAGAAAATACCGACACGACCTTTAATGCTAATTCCATCCTTGGCGGTGACAATGATGATGATTCGAGGGGCTATGAATTAATATCGGATCATGATTTTGGAGGTGCCAGAACCTTTACCAATACGATTGAATTTGATGGACTGAGAGACACTAATCGAGTTGCTCTAAGTATCTCTGCTATTTCAGAGGAATACTACAACTACCTGGTCTTACGAAAGCAAGCTGGAAGTATTTTCTCAGATATTATAAGTGAGCCGGTAAATTATCCAACTAATGTTGAAGGAGGTCTGGGATTCTTTAGCCTTCACGTCCCAAGGTTTCACTTTTTTGAAGTGGCCGATTATTGACCCCGCTCCTGTAAATAAGTGTCAATAATGAACTCAATATTGTTGTAGATCAAGGGTTTGGTGATAAAGCCCTTCACAACATCATATTCATTGGCCCTCTGTTGATCTTCCTTGATTAAGGAATTGCTCATGGCAAAAATGATAGAGTCTTTGTGCGCGAACTCCTTCATGTACTCATCCAGAAACTGAAAGCCATCCATTACGGGCATATAGATATCAAGCAGAATAACGGCGGGGAAATTACCGGAACTTTGGTCTAAACGTTTTAACTCATCTAAGGCCTCCGCCCCATCTGGCAATAGCTCTACCTTGGCATTTGCATAGTTCCGAGTAATGATGTTTTTCAGCACAAAGCTATTCACCTGATCGTTATCCACGATCATGATGCTAACCCCGGTATCTGTCATAGTTGCTTGGTCTTAGAGGGCGATATTCCAAATTTGTCTTTGTATGCTTTACCAAAGTAACTTAAACTTCGGAATCCGAGCGCATGAGACACTTCAAAAATGCTCAGGTCTTCGGTTTGCAGCATATTCTTGGCCTTATGCAGGCGAAAGTCATTGATGTACTGAATCGGTGTCATTCCGGTTAATCGCTTCACTTCTCGCTCCAATTTGGGCGTGGTCATGTTCATGTGCTCGGCGATTTGAGGAATGCTAAAATTGCGGAAGCGAAAATGATTCACTAATAGCGCTTCCATATGCGAAAGAACGGGATCCTTAATCCCAAATTCATGATTGATAGGTGCAGACGTATCATAAATCCGACGCAATTGATCACGTGTCTTAAGCAGATTATTAACTCGCGCTAAAAGGATATCAAACTTGAAAGGTTTTACGATATAATCGTCGGCACCAAAATTATATCCCTCAATTCTTCTTTCATCCTCCCCCAGAGCAGTTAGTAGGATAATCGGAATATGAGAAGTTCGATCATTAGATTTGATACTCTCGGTTAATTCATATCCATTCATTTCGGGCATCATGATATCGCTTATGATGATATCCGGCATATTCAAGCGGCATTTCTCCAGACCCTCTAAACCATTCTTTGCCTCATATACCTGAAAGTAATCCTCAAATAGGGCCGTCATTGAATTCAGAAGCTTCTCATTGTCTTCTACTATGAGCATTTTCTTTTGCATAGTTATCAGAGTTTGGGCAGGCTAAGGGTGAAAGTACTTCCCTCACCAAGCTTACTTGCCAGTTTAATTTTTCCTTTATGTAATTTGACGAATTCAGAGACGATCGAAAGACCCACTCCAGTTCCAGGCACATTGCTCACATTGGAGCCGCGATAAAAGGACTGAAAAACTTTGGCCTGATCTTCCTCTGGAATTCCTATTCCTTGATCAATTATGGAGATCTGTAATTCATCATTCTCAAAATCCAATTGCATTCTTACCGGCTTATCGGAATCTGAAAATTTCAGGGCATTACCCAATAGATTGCTTAGGATATAACGAATAAGTGAATAGTCAGCTAGAAACTCCTCGGGCTCCCCACTAACTTCATAACTCAAGCGATCGGTCCCTGCATTGGCCTCCTTATGCTCCGCTACCAATTCCTGGCAGATTTGCACGAAATCTACCTTACTGAGATTAAAATTCCGCCGCCCGGTGGTCAGCTTCTTTAACTCCAGCATATCCATGATCATGCTGTTTAAACGATCAACCTCCTCTTCCATAGTGCTAAGCCCTAAATGCAGTAGTTTGGGACTTTGCTTCACCTTCAGCATCTCAATATTGGCCTGAATAACTGCCAGGGGAGTTTTAAACTCATGGCTGGCAACTGAATAGAGATTGGTTTTAAACTTCGAAAGCTCCTGCTCCTTAGAAAGGGCATTCATCAAATCTTCCGTTAGATGCACACTTTCAGTAATATCTCTGGTAGTACTAAGACTCCGGTACTGGACATTACCAACACTTTCCAATTCGGTATAGGTGGTTTCCATCCAACGCAAGCGTCCCTCGCCATGATTTATCTGATACCGAATGCGCGTTCCCGGTTGATCAAAGAAGCGCATAAGAGTGGTGAAGTCCATCTCATTGATAAAGTCTTCACTTAAGAAATCGGTTAGCTTTCTCCCGATCAAAGTTTCAGGTGGGTAACCCAGGATATTTAGAGTACTCGGAGTTGCAAAGCGAATAGTATTATCAGCATCATGGAGGCATACCATGTCTGTGGTATGCATTGCGATAAGTTGATAAACATTCGTAGTAGAAAACATTATACTCTTTAATCCACTAACAATATTACAACTTAATTCACTTAAACCTAATTCTATTAAGCATTTCCGACCTATTAAAAAATAAAGAAGCCCGGCATGAACCGGGCTTCCTGAAAAAAATTAAGACTAAAAAATACTAGTATCTGTAGTATTCTGGCTTGAATGGACCTTCCTGTGCTACTCCAATATATTGAGCTTGCTCCGGAGAAAGTTCTTCTAGTTCCACACCAATTTTAGCCAGGTGTAATTCAGCAACCTTCTCGTCCAAATGCTTAGGAAGGGTGTAAACCTCATTATCATAGTTCTCACTATTCTTCCACAGCTCAATCTGAGCAAGGGTCTGATTAGTGAAGGAATTGGACATTACAAAACTAGGATGACCAGTGGCGCAGCCTAAGTTCACTAACCTACCTTCTGCCAAGAGAATCACATCATTGCCGTTGATGGTGTATTTATCAACCTGAGGCTTAATCTCAACGTGGCTTTCGCCATGATTCGCTTTTAACCAGGCTACATCAATCTCATTATCAAAGTGGCCGATGTTACAAACGATAGCTTTGTCCTTCATTTTCACAAAATGCTCTCCAGTAACAATATCCTTATTACCAGTTGCAGTGATGATAATGTCAGCCTCTTCAACCGCATTAATCATCTTTTTCACCTCAAAACCGTCCATCGCGGCTTGTAAGGCACATATTGGGTCGATTTCGGTAACAATTACTCGACAACCTGCTCCGCGAAGGGATGCAGCTGTTCCCTTACCTACGTCTCCGTATCCACCAACTACAGCTACTTTTCCGGCCATCATAATATCAGTTGCACGACGAATGGCGTCAACCGCAGATTCTTTACAACCGTATTTGTTGTCGAATTTTGATTTCGTTACCGAATCATTCACGTTAATCGCTGGCATTGGCAGGGTGCCATTTTTCATACGCTCATATAAGCGATGCACACCTGTGGTAGTCTCCTCACTTAATCCCTTAATACCATCACTCAACTCTGGATAGCGATCGAACACCATATTGGTCAAATCACCACCATCATCAAGAATCATGTTCAATGGCTGACGCTCCTCACCGAAATAGAGAGTTTGCTCAATACACCAATCGAATTCCTCTTCTGTCATTCCTTTCCAGGCATATACCGGAATTCCAGCAGCAGCAATTGCCGCCGCAGCATGATCCTGGGTGGAATAAATATTACAAGAAGACCAGGTTACATCGGCACCTAGCTCAACTAAAGTTTCAATTAGAACTGCAGTTTGAATGGTCATGTGCAAACAACCTGCAATGCGGGCACCTTTTAGAGGCTTTTCTTCACCATACTCCTCACGAAGGGCCATCAATCCGGGCATCTCTGCCTCAGCTAATTCAATTTCTCTTCGGCCCCATTCTGCCAAAGAAATATCCTTCACTTTATAAGGAATATATTTTCCAACCGCTGTACTCATAGCTCTTATTATCTGAAAATTTGCAAATTTTGACAAAGATACCGCAAATGGTTCGCACCAAAAAAGCTTTATAAATCATTATGCCTGTTCATAAAGAGCATCAATGGGAACATTTTAAAATGTTGATCTGGAAGATCGATCCGAATGAGGAAATCGACCTGCTGGAGGAAGAACTTTCACCTGCTGATCAAAAACGTTTAAAAAGCTTAAAACACCCGAAACGACGTCTTGAATTCCTTTGTGCAAGACAAGCTTTACTAGAACTAATTGGCGTCAGCCCCTATTTAGAATACACTGAAAAGGGCGCCCCACAAATTGAAGGTTATGCCGGAATCTCAATAAGTCATAATCAAGATTATGCCGCCGTCATCCTGAGTAAAGAGCATAAGGTAGGATTGGATTTAGAGGCTTATCGACCACAAATGGAAAAACTCCATGCGAGGTACATGAGCAAGCAAGAATTGAAATGCCTGGGAAAAGAAGACAATTTAGAAATGCTAGCTGCCTTCTGGTGTGCTAAAGAATGTCTAATTAAACTTCTGGATGCACCAGATTTGGATTTACGAAGGCAGATTCGGGTAAGCCCTTTCCCAAAGGGACAAAGCGCAATGAGTAAAGCGCTGGTCCTGAGAGGAAATGTTAAAGAATCATTCCCCCTCTATTTTAAACTGGAGAAAGACTATTGCCTCTGTTTTTCCTTCCATTAATATTTTCATTTACTATAAAATGGTTCAGACCTGCGGTGCCTAGAATTTAGTAGGTTTGTGAACTCATGGAGATGCCTAAACTTAGCCATATAATAGACCGCGCCAGGCAAACCGGAACCAAGCTATTGGCGGTTTTAATAGACCCTGACAAACCATCAGAAAAGGAATTGATTGCCCTTTGTCAAAGAGCTTCAGCTGATGGTGCGGATTTAATATTTGTGGGTGGTAGTTTGCTTTCGCACGATGGATTGGAAGAATGTCTGAGCACTATTAAAGCCAACTGTTCTATCCCTGTAATGCTATTCCCTGGAAGTGTGCTCCAAATTTCTAATAAAGCGGATGGCATCCTCTTCTTAAGCTTGATTTCAGGTAGAAATCCTGATTTATTAATTGGCAATCAGGTAATCGCTGCGCCCTATCTTAAAAATTCTAAGCTGGAAGTTTTGCCAACCGCCTATATGTTGGTTGACTGTGGTAATACTACCACTGCCATTTACATGAGCAACACCAAACCCTTGCCCTACAACAAACCGGATATTGCGGCCTGTACAGCCATGGCAGGGGAAATGCTAGGATTACGCTATTTCTACATCGATGGGGGAAGCGGTGCTCAAAAGTCTGTTGATCCTAAAATGATCAAAGCGGTGCGTAAATCCATTGAGCGGCCAATCATTGTAGGTGGAGGAATTCGGGATGCCAAAACCGCTAGAGAAATTGCAAATGCAGGCGCAGACGTTATTGTAGTAGGCAACCTCTTTGAAAAGAACCCGGAAGCTATGGCCGAAATTGCCAAGGCGATTCACCAAGACTGATTATGGACATAAGTGTAGAAATCTCAAAGTATCCCTTGAGGGATGAATATCTTAATGCCGTTGATGATTTTCTGAAAAGACTGCATCAATACCCAGAACTTAAAATCAAGGTCACTCCCATTAGCACCCAAATCTATGGAGAGGCTGATGTGATCTTTCCAATGTTGCAAAAAGAAATCAGTCTATCCTTTGAAAAAGGACAGAGCCCTTTTGTTTTAAAAGTTCTTAAGGGGGATCTTTCAGAAATGACAATCAAGGACTATTGAATATTCAGCTTTCAAAGCTGCTCGAGCCGGCAGCGGTAATCAGTAGTCTTCTTTATACCATCCTTTTTACATACGGTATAATCTGGTGCTGGCTATTTGCTGGATTAGCCTCCTCCCTTTTCCTAATACTTTGTTATCGAAAAAAGATATATGCTGAGTTGGTCCTGCAGATTTTCTATATCAGCATGGCCCTCTATGGATATCTTAATTGGGGAGAAGTCTTTGAAGCCAAAGAACCGCTTAGCCTTTCCAGGCATTTTTTAATCATTTCTGGAAACCTTGTTCTTATTACTATCAGTGGCTTCTTATTAAAAGGTTTTAGCGATTCAAAGCTCCCTTTTTTGGACTCCTTTACCACCATTAGCAGCATTAGCGCTACTATTCTCATGGTGAATTTTTATGAAGAAAACTGGCTCTATTTCGTTGTAATCAATTTGGTAAGTATACTTCTTTACTATCGGCGAGGTTTGAAACTGGGTGCCTTGCTCTTTGTATTATACACCTTGCTCTCCCTAAATGGCTATTTAGTATGGACCGGATGGTGGTAGTGATTGGTGGCCCGGAGAGTTCTGGAAAATCTCAGCTTTGTTCTGATCTCAGTAGTGCGCTTAATGCCCCTTGGGTACCAGAATATGCCAGGCAGTATCTAGAAACGAATGGAGCTTCCTATGATTGGGAGGTATTTCAAAAAATCTACTTTAGGCATTTGCAAGTCCAGGAAGAAGCATTAGACTCCCTCCACTCGAGTTTAATAATATTAGATACTGATTCCGTTAATTTCATGGTTTGGGCACAAAGGGTTTTTAAGGAGGCCCCACCTTTTATCTTAAACCAATACCCCAAAGAGACCAACTATCATTATCTGCAATGCTTTCCCGATTTGCCTTGGGAGGATGACCCTCTGCGTGAAAACCCAAACGATCGAGAAGCGATTTTTAATGAGCAGCTTGAGATTATCAACGACCTTGGAAGACCTGTACGCATCATAAAGGGTCAAAAAAAAGAGCGCCTTCGCAATGCTATAGACGCTCTTTTAGATTTTGAACTATTGCCCGAGGATATTAGAAAACGAGCCTTAGAGTGGCGTAAAGATTAATAGGGGCTTGCACAAAAAATGCGGGACCGAAATTATCATCCGGCGCACCATAGGTGTAATACAGTTCGTCAGTTAGGTTATTTACTTGTAGACTGAGACTATGTTCTTTATAAAAAGTCCAATTCGCCATAAAGTCGAGTATAAATGAACTGGGCACAACCAGGTTAGGATCATTAGTGAGTTCCATAAATTGTTCACTTAAATACCTTCCGCGAACCCCAAAATTCAGAGTCTTAATAGGACGATAATTCAATTGAAGAGATCCATTAAGTTCCGGACTTAAAATCGGACGAATATCCTCATAAACTACATCCTGATTTTCGGGCGCATATTCACTTATCCGCGCATCCAAATAAGCAAATTGGGTGCTTACTTCGAAGTGATTGAGAAAAGCATAGCTTGCCATCAGTTCCACTCCTCTTCGGAAACTTGACTCTTGATTCAAATAGATCTGGTAAAAGCCTTCCGGAATGAAGGCGCCGATAGGAGCAATTTCATTTTCGAAAGTCATGTAAAAGAGATTGAAGTCAAGCTTAAAACTAGAAGTCGAAAAACGAGTACCTAGCTCTAAATCATTTACAAACTCTGGATTCACACTATTCACATCCCTTACTCGCGCCAGGTTACCATTGTTAAGCTGGATTCCTCCTACAATATCGGTTCGAGTAGGTTCTCGGCCGCTTCTTCCAAATGAAGTATAAACCTGCCAGTTGGATAAAACATCGTAAGTAAACCCGATCTTGGGATTAATAAATAGGAAATCCCTTCTTGGAATATTAGGCTCCTCACCGAGGAAATCGGCATCACCAAATAAAGACAATTGTACCTGTCGCCCCTGCACATCCACAAAGCTTCTCAATGGTCCCCAGGCCTTTTCCCATTTCACAAAAGCTGAAACCTCATCCTTTCGGCTTTCATCCTCATAAGGAGGGTCGACATTATCAGGAATAACGTACTCAGTATTGGTCCTTCTAAAGGTGTAGGCATGAAGCCCAAAAGCAAACTCACCGATACCACTATTCCATTGATAATTAGACAACCATCCTATATGATCATTCTGCAAGGGATAATTAATAGTAGTAAAATCGGTAGCTGTTGATGAATCTACGAATGTGAAAGGGAAATCACCTCCGGCTCCTCCATAATAGACGGTATTGCTCCAGGTAGTTTTCTCCCCCAAACGCCAGGTATGCTGCAGCTGGAAAAGATACTGGCTGAAGTCATCAATATCATTTTCTAAAAGAACATTAGTCCGTGGATCTTGCTCAATCAAATTCAAGGAAACCGGTGTATAGGCTAGATCATTCTTAGAGTTTCCCGCAAAAGCAGTGAATTTTAGGGCATGCTTCTCTCCAAAATATCCCCCAGAAAAGAATAGAGAGTTAGAGGCAGTGCCTGAATGATCACGAAAACCATCACTCTGCAGGCGACTCATACGAGCATAAAAGGCGGTACGATTCTCCATCAAACCGGTATGTACTTCCGCGCTGGCCCTCAATGTGTTAAAAGAACCTCCGGTAAACTGAAGCTCCGCAAATGGATTGGTTTGCAGGAGGGACAATGATTCAAAGTTCACCGAGCCGGCATAAGAAGCCACGCCATTTGTGGTGGTCCCCACTCCTCTTTGGATTTGAACGGATTGAATACTATTCCCAAAATCAGTGAAATTGGAGAAAAACACCCCCTGATCAATCATGTCGTTTAGGGGTACACCGTTTAAGGTAATGTTGATACGGGTTTGGTCAATTCCCCTCAAACGCATCTGCCCGTAATTTGAGAAATTGGTTCCGGATTCCGAATAAGTAACCAGCGAGGGAGTTAGTCTTTCCAACAAGAAAGCACCATCCTGACCATTAAAATTCTCCTGAATAGTTTTCAAATTGGCGGTAACCTTAGCAACCGGTGCATTTGTAGATGCACGCACCGCAGAGATACTAATCTCCTCTAAGGTTTCAGATCTTAAACTATCCTTTTCCTGAGCCTGTACGAGGGCCGGACTCAAACCCGTTAAAGCAAGAACAAATAGCTGCCTTTTCATAAACATTAATTATGAAAAGAAACCGGGGTATGCTCCTTTGCGATTAATAAATAAAATTAGAAACACCTTAGTGCCTCTTCTCCCTACGCCGGCATTACCCGGATCAGGTGCTGACGGAAGAACCGCCATGGGTATAATCTCAGCCCTGAAAGCATTCAGGACACCCCGTGAGAAGCGGCAAAGCTAAGACAAGCTTATTTGATAAACAATAGTTTCAATTTGAGGAATGATTCTAGTTTTGCCGGCTAATTTTTACTCAATGACCAAATACCTTAAACTTGGAATTGCTCTAAGTCTAGCAATTCCATCTTTGGCTCAAACTATGTTGGATACCGTTGTCGTCTCTGGTGCTAAAGTGGAGCAAAGCTTATTAAACAGTAATCGGAATGTACAGGTAATCACCCAAGCGGAAATAGCAAACGCCCCAGTAAATTCGGTAGCCGAACTACTTGATTTTGCCATGGGAGTCGATGCCAGACAAAGAGGGATTTTCGGTACTCAAACCGACTTGAGCATCAGAGGAGGGACTTTTGAGCAAGTACTTGTTTTACTGAATGGAGTGCGACTAGGAGATCCTCAAACTGGTCATCATCTTATGAATCTCCCGGTAGCCATTCAAGATATTGAACGAATTGAAATACTCATGGGGGGCGGCAGCTACATTTTTGGCGCGAACGCCTTTAGTGGGGCGATCAATATTATCACCAAAAAAGTGAAGCAAAACAGCAGCCGCATATCTATTGAGGCCGGCCAATACAATACCTACCTCACCAATCTCCAACAGAGCTTGAAAGGCGAAAAATGGCAGAGCAATCTCTCTGCTAGCTTCAATAATTCTGAGGGATTTAAGACCAATACAGATTTCAGGCATCGGAACTTTGCCGGGCAAGCAGTAATGGAAGATGGTGCTCATCGCTATAACCTGCAAGCCGGGTACACTGATCAAGCATTCGGTGCTCAGGATTTTTATTCTACCACTTACCCTGATCAATTTGAGCACACTCGAACCTTATTTGGCAGTGCCAGTTGGAAAACTCAAAAAGAAAATCGCAATTGGAATCGCGAAGTCTATTGGCGAAGAAATTGGGATGAGTTCCAACTTTTCAGGGAAAATGGGGATGATTTTTACCAATATCAGAATGGTTTATTCATCAGCCCCACCGATACTGCCCCCAGCTGGTACACCCGCCATAACTATCACCGCAGTGATGTAGCCGGCGCAAAAATGGATTTTAGCTGGGAGAATGCCTGGGGTACCACGGCCCTATCAGGAGATTTCCGCCATGAACAAGTTCGCAGCAATAATTTGGGAGATAGCCTAAGTGAGGTTATTGATATTGAAGGAAGTAGGGGATTCTATCACCTGGGAGCAGACCGACAGAATCTATCCCTAGCTGGTCAGCACCTTTTTAGAATAAAACGCTGGTCCTTCAGCCTTGCCCTTCAAGCAAACTATAATAGTGATTTCGGTCTAGGGTGGTATCCTGCATTTAATACTGGCTATCGTCCGAGCCGGGCGCATAAAATCTATGCAAACTTTAATCGCTCCTTCCGATTTCCTTCTTACACTGACCTCTATTACAGCCTCGGTAATGCCCAGGGCAGCATTGACCTTCAGGAAGAGGAATCCTTAAACTACGAGGTGGGTTATCGCTTTTTTGGTCAGGGATGGTATGGAAACCTAAGTGCTTTTTACCGCGCTGGTAGAAACATCATTGACTGGACTCAGGAATGCCAGTCCTGCGACCTTATCGCTAACAATACCTCCAGCGTTAATATGGCAGGACTTGAACTTAGCGTAAGAAAGAACTTTGCTAAGGAAAAGCCTTCCTTACTCTTTCATTTTGTAGAGTTTGGATACAGCTATATGGAAAGCAATAGCCCCGAACTCGATGACATTTACAATTCGGTTTATGTCTTTGATCACCTAAATCACAAGGTGAACTTAAGGGCTAATCAGATCTATAAAAATTGGAGCTTATCCTACCTACTTAGCTATCAAGAAAGAGAGGGAGAATATAGTGATCCGAATACTGATGAGGCCTTGCCCTATGATCCGGTATTCCTAATCAATCTAAACCTTCAATACCAATGGAAGAGTTTACAGCTTAACGCTCAGGTGCAAAACCTCTTAAATCAAAGATATTTTGATCGAGGAAACGTTGAACTTCCAGGTATGTGGGCCCAATTAGGTATAGCCTATACCTTCAATTACTAGTCCTGTTCCGAGCTATAATCCAGGTCCTTGCGAATCTCTCCGAGGGCCTGTTTTATCATTTTGAGTTTATCTACTACCTCCGCTAATCGGGCTGTGTCTTCACGATTCTCCCGCAGTTTGGTTTTAGCTCCCTTCAGCGTAAATCCACGCTCTTTAACCAAGTGGTGGATTAGCTTTAGATTTTGAACGTCGCGGGGAGTAAAGAGGCGATTTCCTTTCTTGTTCTTCTTGGGTTTAAGGATGTCGAATTCCTTTTCCCAAAATCGAATTAGCGAAGTATTAGCATCAAACATCGCTGCAACTTCACCGATGCTGTAATAACGTTTTTCATCATCCAACGCCTCGTCCATTAGTCGAAGGATTGATTAGCCTGACTGGCCATTTCAATTAGGGTATTGAACTCTTCAGCAGTTAGTTCACCGTAGTAGAAGTTCACTGGATTTAATCGTTCACCATTTAGATGTACTTCATAGTGAAGATGCGGTCCGCGCGAACGACCGGTGTTCCCTACATAGCCAATTAGATCACCACGCTTAACCTTTTGACCAACTTTTACATTGTAATCATTGAGGTGCGCATAAATAGTGAGATAACCGTATCCATGGTCAATCCTAATATGCCTACCAAAACCGCTTGCCTTACTATCAGCACGAGTTACCTTGCCATCACCAGTAGCATAAACCGGTGTTCCGGTTTTAGCGGAAAAATCCATCCCATGATGAAACTTCCTGGTTTTAGTAAATGGATCTGTACGCCACCCGTAACCAGAAGCCATACGCTTTAAATCTTCATTTGCCACCGGCTGTATCGCGGGAATGCTTTCCAGAAATTCCGACTTATCCTTGGCGAGATCCACAATCTCATCAAAGGATTTACTCTGCACGTATACTTGCTTGGTTAGCCTATCCAAACGAGCGGCAGTTCGACGGATCAGTTCAGAATTCTCATATCCATCATATTTTTGATAGCGATTTGCCCCACCAAAACCAGCCTCACGAACTGAATTCGGAATCGGCTTAGCTTCAAGAATAACTCGGTAAATGCTATTATCTCTTTCTTGAAGATCTTGAACCACGTCGGTCACCTGATCTAATCGATCATCTATAAGCGCATATTGGATTTCCATATTCTCCAATTCGCGGCGTAACCTCTTCTCTTTAGGAGAGTCAATAAAGCTATCTGCTACCATGTAAAGAATTACACTGGTAAGCACGATAGAACCTATATAAAGTAAACTCCTGCGTAGGCGATAGGCAGGGGTCTTCTCAATTTTGCGGTATGAAAGCGTTTTAGGGTCGTAATAATACTTGACCTTCGCCATAATCCTTAATTTTGGCCTCTGTTGAGTATTGCAATTTACTGTAAACTGCAATCCCGACGCAAAATTGCAATTTATCTAATAAACACACTTTTGTGTAATTCCTATGGCTTCAAACAGGTCCTGGACCGCGCAAGCGATTCGACAGCAGTTTCTTGATTTCTTTAAGCAAAAAGAGCATGAAATCGTGGCCTCGGCACCACTGGTAATAAAAGGTGATCCGACCTTAATGTTCACCAACGCTGGGATGAATCAATTCAAAGATGCATTCCTTGGAAACGTAGAGCCAGTAAATCCGAGGGTTACAGATACCCAAAAGTGTTTAAGAGTTAGCGGTAAACACAATGACTTGGAGGAGGTAGGACATGACACCTATCACCATACCATGTTTGAAATGCTCGGAAATTGGAGCTTTGGTAACTACTTTAAAGCTGAGGCGATTGCCTGGGCCTGGGAATTACTGACGGAAGTTTATGGCTTAGAAAAAGACCGACTTTACGTTACGGTCTTTGAAGGTGATAGCAAAGAATCTCTGGAAAGAGATCAGGAAGCCGCTAGTGAATGGAAGAAGTACATTGCTGCTGACCGCATTCTCGATGGCAGTAAAAAGGACAACTTCTGGGAAATGGGAGCCACCGGACCTTGTGGTCCTTGCTCTGAAATTCATATTGACCTGCGCTCTGAGGTGGAACGCAAGGAAGTGGACGGAGCCAGTCTGGTAAACATGGATCATCCTCAGGTGGTCGAGGTATGGAACCTGGTGTTTATGGAATTTAACCGCATGGCGGATGGAGGTCTTAAGGCGCTACCAGCCAAGCACGTTGATACCGGTATGGGCTTTGAGCGTTTATGCATGGCTCTACAAGACAAAAAGTCCAACTACGATACCGATGTTTTTCAGCCACTAATCCAAAACCTTAGTCAGCAATCCGGGATCGACTACGGTAAATCGGAAAAAACGGATATCGCTCTTCGCGTAATTGCTGATCATGTTAGGGCAGTTGCTTTCGCTATTGCTGATGGCCAACTACCATCTAATAATGGAGCTGGATATGTAATACGGCGCATCCTTCGCCGAGCTATTCGCTATGGTTTTAGTTACCTGGATTTGAAACAGGCTTTCATTCACAAACTCATTCCGATTCTCTCTGATCAGATGGGACCATTCTTCCCTGAGATTATGGATCAAAAGGAATTAGTGGAAAAAGTAATTCTGGAAGAGGAACAATCCTTTTTAAGAACTCTTGAACAGGGTCTAAATAGATTGGATCAAATTGTAAAGGAAAATAAGGGAAGCTCTATTGATGGAGCAAAGGTCTTTGAGCTTTATGACACCTTTGGCTTTCCACCTGATCTCACCGCCTTAATACTAAAAGAAAAGGGTAAAAGCTTTGATCAAAGTGCCTATGAGGCCGAAATGAAGAAGCAAAAAGAACGGGCCCGATCAGCGACAAAGGTAGATACCGGAGACTGGGTAGTCTTGGAGGAAGATGACCACGAAGAGTTTATTGGATATGATAAGCTTGAGGCTAAGGTCCGTATTACACGCTATCGGAAAGTAAAAGCCAAGAATAAAGAGCTCTATCAAATTGTATTAAACCTCACCCCATTTTACCCTGAAGGAGGAGGTCAGGTTGGAGATACCGGTAAACTCATTTCTGATCATGAAGAGGTCAAAATCTTCGACACCAAAAAAGAACATGGGCTAATCATCCATTTTAGCGAGCATTTACCAAATAATCCGAAAGCTAATTTCCGAGCTGTTGTAGATGGTAAGCGACAAAAAACCACCAGCTTAAATCATACTGCTACGCACCTTCTACACCAAGCCCTGCGCGAGGTTTTAGGCTCACATGTTGAACAAAAAGGCTCACTGGTACATCCGGATTATTTACGATTTGATTTCAGCCATTTCAGTAAAGTAGAAGAATCTGAATTAGAGCAAATTGAAACTTTGGTAAATGAGCGAATCCGCGCCAATTTCCCTCTCGAAGAGTACCGCAGTATCCCGATTGAAGACGCTCAGGAAATGGGCGCCATGATGCTCTTTGGAGAAAAATATGGGGATACCGTTAGGGCAATAAAATTCGGAGAAAGCATTGAACTGTGTGGAGGAATTCATGTACAAGCTAGCGGTGAAATAGGTCTCTTTGCCATTAGTTCCGAGGGAGCGGTAGCAGCTGGCATTCGTAGAATTGAGGCCCTTACAGGAAATAGTGCCAGAGAATATCTCCGAAACAAAGCTGGCTTGCTTCACAGCATCCAACTGGAGTTGAAGAATCCCAAGGATCCTTTGGGAGGACTGCAAAAACTTAAGGAAGAAAACGCACAGCTAAGAAAAGAGATCGAATCCTTTAAACAGGCCCAGGCGGCTCAAGAACGAAAATCCTGGGAATCATCAATCCTGAAAGAAAAGGATTTTGATCTACTGGTGCTCGAAAGCCGAATGGATTCAAAAAGCATTAAAGACAGCCTGTTTCAATTAAAATCTACTCACCCGAGATTGGTAGCTGTAATAGCCGTTAAGAATGGAGAAAAAGCGAATATCGCGGTGGCCTTAGGCGATGAAATTCTCAACGAAAAAGACTGGAAAGCCGGAAACCTAGTTAAGACCTTAGCAGCCGAAATTGGCGGAGGTGGTGGCGGTCAACCCGGCTTCGCAATGGCGGGAGGTAGTAAGCCCGAAGGAATCGATAACGCATTGAAAAAAGCAAAAGAAATCTTACAATGATCATCCGAAAAGTTCTCAGCATCGCCCTGCTCCTGGTTAGCACTGCCTTATTGGCTCAACCAGATGATGATATAGTGTATTACACGGATTCCGATGTAAACAATTCGAAGTTCAACCTTGCTTTGAATCTCAACCCCTACTATACAGACATGCGTCTGATAAACAATGATGCGAGTAATAGTCTCTTTGACACTTATTCTGAAGAATTTGAAGCCAGTGGTACTTTCAAATTGGATTATGGAATAGACCTGTTTTACGAGATCGGTCCCTCCTTCCACTTAGGAATTGGTATTGTTAGAGCTCATGGGGGTTACACCTGGCGCGACGTGGTTTTGGATACCCTGAACCCTACTCTTCTGGCGGATAACGAGGTGGATATTACCATGTTCTCCATCCCAATCAAAGTGAACTTCACTACGCGTATCTCTGATGTATTTAGCCTCGAAGTGGTACCAATGGTAGAGCTCAATTTCATCGATCAATACAATGGACGAATAAGCTATAATGGCTTAGTAGGCGCTCCTGCAGATTCCAGCTTCAATCTCAATAATGACCTTCGTGATTTAAACTGGTCAGTAGGAATCGCTTTAGGAGGGACTTATTGGTTTAACAACGAATTTGGCGTTTTTATGCGCGGCTCCGTACGTTACTTGCTCAACGATATAGTTGACCCTTCAGATTTTAACTGGCCAAGGGAAACGCTATTAAACTTTGGTTTAAATACCGGAGTAAGGATTAAGTTTTAAGTAGGCCCCAAAGCAAGAATAGCTACCCTACTTCACAAGCACGGCCTCCACATTATCGGGTCCGCTACCATCATCGGCAACGAAGCTCAGGGCTATTTGCGAATAATCAGCATTGGCATTACCGGAACCACTAAAGTTAATACCGGCTGAACTTTGAACTGGAATAGATAATTGGGTCCCGCTGACCAAGGCTGCAACTCGGGTACGAGATTCATTGTACAATCCTTCTATCACAACTTCCTCGTCATCATCACCGGCTATAATGGTTACAGAATAAAACTGCGGATGATTAATCCCTGTATTCTCAGTGACCTGCCAGCTGCCCAAATACTTATCTCTGATGGAAAGTGGATCCTCAGTAGTATCTTCCGGCTCACAAGCCAGCACCACCATCATCAAGCCAAGCGTTAAAGCAATTAGCTTATTCCTCTTCGGAAACTTCCTCTTCTTTATTCTGATAAGCTTCATTAAGCTCCTTTACTACTATATCGGTTATATCATAAGCAGGGTTGGCTGCGATAATATCCGAAGTCGGTCCATAGGTAAGGATAAAATCATAACCATCACGCTCGCGAATCTTTAGCAAAACAGTATCTAATTCCGATCTGATTAAAAGACTGTACTCCTGTTGTTCCGCCGCTAACTCCTGGGCTCGCTCGTCCTGATAAGCCAGAAACTCCTGTTGCTTCTGTTGCAATTCCAACTGCGACTGCTGTAATTGCTGATCTGTCATGCTCGCGGCATACTTCTGTAAGGTGCTTATGTTATCCTGAAAAGCAGTTTCTCTACGCTTCAATTCCAATTCAACCGCTTTAGCTTTATCCTGAATTATACCTTGATAGTATTGATGAATCTCGGAATGCTTAACTAAGCTATCAATATCTATATAGACCATCTTTAGCGATCCGGTGGGTATTGCCTGCTCACTTTGCTCAGTCTCAGAGCTGGTGTTCCCCGTTTCTCCAGAGGTAATTAAAAGATAAATAACTCCCGCCAGAGCTAGCACAGAAAGGATCGTTCCCAGATTTTTCATCTATAATCAAATTTCGGCAAAAGTACGTAATGACCTTCTTAAAAGGGCAAGTCCCAACTAAATCTAAAGTCCAGAAACTCCGCAACATTGGCATGAGCCTTTAGACCTGGTCCAATTCCGATCCCTGGCCAGGGGCGATACATTAGAGCATAGCGTTGATACCAACCGGCACTTGCTCCAAACTCCTTAAAAAGGTAAAATCCTGCTGCCTGACTAAAAGTGAATTTACCGAGTAAAAACTCATGGCCGATTTGAAGGGCGAACTGCCGATGACTTTGATCGCCTCCCTGCCATTCAATTTGACGACGATAGGCCAAATTACTGATGTACTCTGCTTCCATCATCAAAGCAGAGGACCGAGCAACCTGATAAGAATAGCGCAAGGAGAAGCCCGAAACCAGATAGGTAATATCTGTTTGATTGGCGCCTTCCCCCACACGGCCAGCCGCTTTAGCCGCTAAAAAGGTTTGGACAGTCCAAAGCTTCTGTCGATTTTGCGGATCGAACTCCTTTTTTGTTTTCGTTTCTAATCGAATAGGCTCCAGGCTATAGTCCAGACCTAAAGAAATAGTCGGATAGTTTAAGCCCTTATTGGGTTCCCGGATTCCCCCATTGCTTGTATGATTATATCGAGCCTGTAAACCGATACGCCAATAATCATTAATACTATATGCCACTCCCAAACCTACTGAAACATAGGCGCTGGCCGGAAGTGAGTAACTCAAGTTCAAGGGGTTAGAAATAGAGTCGTAAGGCTGACTTAGATAGATCAATCCCACTGATGCCCTTAGATTAAAATACCAGTTATCAGCAATTCGATACCAGGGCTCCAGATATCCATACAATGGAATCCCCCAACCTAACACTTCGGGGTTATCATAATAATGCGCACCAAGACTTAATCCCAAACGGGGATAGCAATGACAGTTCTCCCAGTGGTTTTCATTGAGCAGCCAGCGATTAATATTAAAAGCGAGGGCGGCTGGATAAGACTGTCCAATTGGCGCTACATCCTGACTGTGCAGAAACAAAAAGCCGTATTCTGCTTCTGCCTGATAGGAAATCGGGCTTTGAGCCGACAAACTCGTGCTAAACAGAAAGCCAAAACAGATTAATACTCGACGTATCATCAGGGGTTCATGCTAATCTTTGAAAACCAATCATCGTACATCAGCAACATCCAAAGCCGCTGCATTGTTGCAGAGAAATGCAAGCCATCTTGGGCTATAAGCTTAGGATCATTAAGGCCTGTTCGGCTAAGCGGGGTAATGTCTATAAAATCTACCTCCAGACTATCGCAAATTGCCTTCTGGGCCGCATTGAAAGCATCAATTTCAGTTGCAATTTGATTGCGATTACCCGCGCCGGCTGAACTTACACCCCAATCTGGAATGCTAATTACTATCACCCTTTCCTTTTGATTTTTGGCAAAAGCAATAGCCTGATTAAGAAGCTGGGTAAACTCCTGTTCATATTCGTCTATTGATCGCCTCTGATATTGATTGTTAACCCCGATTAGTAAGCTTACCGCGTCAAAATTCGAATCTGGCCTTGCGGTAGCTATGCCATCCAAGAGATTGCGGGTAGTCCATCCATTGGTGGCGATTACCTGATAAAAGATACTATCCTGCGGTTTTACCGAAATCAAGGAATCTCTCAACTGAGCTGAATAAGAACTATCAACTCCTATTGCCGTGCCGATGGTGTAAGAATCGCCTAAGGCCAAATAGCGATAAACCTTTGGTTCCGCAGTATCCTGACTTTGGTTCACCTGGGGTTCACCTTTGCTGCAGCCAATAATCAGAGGCAGATAGAGACACCACAAAATCCTTTTCATCGCTTGTTTTTGGCTAATATAAGGAGCCCTACCTTTGCCGCATGGAGATTAAGAATGTCGAATTTGTAATCAGCAATACCCGAATTGAGAAGTGCCCTCAGGATAAAAAGCCTGAGTACGCCTTTATAGGTCGATCTAATGTGGGTAAAAGCAGTCTAATTAATCGACTTGCCAACAATCGGAAACTGGCCCATACTTCATCGAAGCCCGGTAAAACCCAATTGATAAATCACTTTCTGGTTGACAAGAAATGGTATTTGGTGGACTTACCTGGTTATGGATACGCCAAGGTGAGCAAGAATTCGCGCCAGAAATTCCAGAAAATGATCGAGGACTACATCCTTGAGCGTAAGAATCTGGTTAATCTTTTTGTGCTCATTGATTCCCGCATTCCACCCCAACAGATCGATTTGGAGTTCATGGAATGGCTAGGTGAAAATCAAGTACCATTTTCCATGGTTTACACCAAAATCGACAAGTTAAAAGGCAACCAACTCAATAAAAACCTTCAGGTTTACCACAAAAAGATGCTTGAAAGCTGGGCCGAAATACCGGTATACTTTGCGACTTCAGCCGAAACTGGTGCCGGAAAAATTGAAATCCTCAGCTACATAGCAGAGATTAATAGGAAACTAGAATTGAACTAGGATCTTTTTAGGATATTCATTTTCTCTCCAAGACCTAAACCATATTCTCTAAGCTCATTCGCATAGTCTGCCTCACCACCTGCTCTTTCCAGGGTATCAGCCAAGGCCATGATATTCTGATGGATGTATTTCTTCATTTGATCTAAAGGCATATCCTTTGTCCATAAATCAATGCGTAAGGTTTCCTGGGCTTTCTCATCCCAAATAGAAACCATAGCGGCTTTGGTTTTAGAATTCTCTACTCCGCTATCCGGAGCCGACCAGGTCATTTCTTCTGGTACTCGATTCTCATCTAAACCTACCTTGATATTAATATCAGAACTATGTGCTACCGCCATTTTGAAATTTTGTGCAAAGGTAGAAGCTTAAAACTGAAACCTAAAAGGAAGCATAGGAGATAACTATGGCTTATAGCCCGAAAGCTTCAGAATTTTTCGACTGTCCGTTTCTCGGAGTAAATCCTCTATTTCCAAATCTGGATTATCCTGTAAATAGGTATCCACAATGCGATAGCCAAACCATCGCCCTACCCTACCCGGAGTCTCTGCATCTATTTGGGTTCGAAACTTCGAGAATGGGGCAACATCGATAAAGCGGCGCTGTAAATCCTGATCCGTTTTAAAAAGCAGTTGATTCTCGATGAAATAAATCCACATATCCTTTTCATTATTCAGACAGAACTCAAATTTCTGTTCCGGGAATACCATTAAAGTAGATTCGGGCACCTTCTCCATCAGACGCTCCGCGATTTTTAAAATCTTTCCATGATAGATCATGGCATCCAACAAGCTTACGGGCTCTTTCAAAGGGGGAACCTTAGATTGAGCAATACCATAGGCGACATCCCTTATCAGAAAAGCCTTCTGACGATGGTATTGAAGGTATTGCGGTAATACCTGATAGAATTCTTCACCTCTTTCTCCCAAATAGAGATCTAAACCGACAAACAGATATGGAGGTGAGAAGACAATTGGAAAGTTATAATCCAACCTGGAGATGTAGGTAAACGCCTGGATCGTATCCTGAGTTCCAAAGTAATAGTAATAGCGTTTAAGCAGGTCGCTGAGTTCGGTTTCGAGAGTCTCCATCTCTCCGAACTCGACTTTTACTTGTTTATGGAGTTCAAGGTTCTGAGGGTCCCAGCGTTGATTAAACCAGAAAATAGGTTCAGACTTCGCCGTAAAGAAAGGTGGAAAGTCTCGCTGTAGCTGAATTAATGATTGCTCAAAGTTGATCGAATCGATAGTATAAAATGCTTGATCGAATCGCTTAAGTTCAGTTTCGATCGGAATTTGATCCAAATCCACTTCAAATTCTGGCTCACAAGCGCCCATTACAACCGTGAATAGTATTGTGTACAAAAGCAAGCTAGAAAAGCGATTCATTCTGCGGTGCGTCTTAATTTTGCTCAAAACTAAGCATCTATGCGATTATTTATTGGAGGCCTCTTCATTCTTCTCCTGTCTTCGGGTATTCAGGCTCAAGATCGGAAGTTTCAACTAGGGGTTATGGGTAGCAGTCAAATATCCTTTGTGAATACCACTCAAGATAACGCCAGTTCAGGTAGTTCCTTGCTCTTCGGATTTGGGGGTCTTGCAGAATACTCCTTTGCCGATCGCTACTCTTTTTCCTCAGGCTTCGAGTACGTGAATCGTGGCGGTTCCCTTAGTATCAACGACACCAGTTCAGAATACCGAGCGGGATTCATTCAAATTCCGCTACAAATAAAAATGCGGACTCGACAGTTTGGGTATTATACCTATTTCGCCGAAATGGGCTTCGCTGTAGGCTTTGAAACGGGAGAAGAAATAGATTGGAGTCCTGCTCCGGCGGAAGCCTTAAGCTCCTATATCAGTCTTTTCGATGCCACCTTTAGAATTGGAATGGGAGCAGAGTATGATCTGGGTGGACAAACGAAAATTCTAGGAAGAATTCAGTATCACCGTGCCTTAACCGACAATCTTTTAGACGATCAGGATAATCGCCTAAACGAACAATCCAATCATCGCTTCGATTATGTTTCATTAACCGTCGGAATACTATTCTAAACTCGTGTCATGAATCACAAAGGGGTAATTGATTATATCGTTAATTGGTTAAAAGCTTATACGGAAAAGTCAGGCACCAAGGGATATGTGGTCGGTGTTTCAGGAGGCATTGATTCGGCCCTCACCTCCAGCTTGGCAGCAGCAACAGGTTTTCCGGTTAGTTTAATTGAAATGCCTATCTATCAGAGCAATGATCAGGTTCTTAGGGCCCGTAAGCACATTGAACTACTGCAAAAACAGCATTCTAATGTAAGCCGGGTAGAGGTGGATCTAACTCCTGTTTTTGATCACTTCATAGCCGCCCTCCCTAATGTACCCGGCAGCGAAGCCCGAGAAATGAGTTTGGTTAATTCCCGGGCACGTATTCGTATGACTACCCTCTATTATTTTGCCGCCCTGGAGAATAAACTAGTAGTCGGAACCGGAAATAAAGTAGAAGACTTTGGGGTAGGATTCTACACTAAATATGGTGATGGTGGGGTAGATATAAGTCCTATCGCTGACCTTTATAAATCACAGGTTTACGATCTATCCCGTGAAATGGGGGTGATTGAGGAAATCATGGAGGCTCCTCCTACCGATGGGCTTTGGGGAGATGATCGCACAGATGAAGATCAAATTGGTGCGAGTTACCCTGAATTAGAATGGGCCATGGAACAGCAAAAAGCCGGGATGACCAGCGCTGATTTTAGTGGTCGAAATAAGGAAGTGATGGAAATTTACAACCGATATCACCGCAACAACCTTCACAAAATGGAACCAATTCCGGTTTGTGAGATTCCCGAGGACTTATTAAAAGGCTAAGCCAGAAGCTTTAGACTATCTTTGCCAAAATTTTGAGTTTTGGGCAATATTGTCGCCATCGTTGGGCGCCCGAATGTGGGCAAATCAACTCTTTTTAATCGATTAACTGGTCAGCGCAAAGCAATTGTTGATTCCATTGCCGGTGTTACTCGTGATCGCCTGTATGGTAAGGCTGAATGGGCTGGTCGCCAATTCTCGGTAATCGATACCGGTGGATATATTGTTGGTAGCGACGATGTCTTCGAAGGTGAAATTCGCAAGCAGGTAGAAATTGCCATTGAAGAGGCTAACCTGATCCTTTTTGTAGTAGATGCCGAGGAAGGCATAACTGGAATGGATGAAGAAGTTGCGAACCTTTTAAGGAGAACAACTAAAAAGGTAATGTTGGTAGCGAACAAGGTAGATAATGCCTTGCGTCAGACCCAAAGTGCTGAATTCTATGGTCTGGGCCTTGGAGAGATTTACAATATTTCAGCTATGAATGGCGGTGGAACTGGAGATTTCCTCGATCAGATGGTGGAAGCCCTACCTGAAGAAAAGGAAGAAGAAGAACTCAACATTCCTAAAATCGCGGTGATCGGTAGACCAAATGCCGGAAAATCATCCTTTATTAATGCAATCACCGGTATCGAACGCAACATCGTTACGGATGTGGCTGGTACTACACGAGATTCGATAAATACCCGCTATAACCTATTTGGCAAAGACTTCTTATTGGTCGATACCGCTGGCTTAAGGAAGAAGAGTAGGGTTCATGAAAATCTGGAATTTTATTCAGTTCTACGCTCCGTTCGGGCTATAGAGGATGCAGATGTTTGCCTCCTTTTGGTAGATGCAGAAAGAGGTTTTGAAGGTCAGGATTTATCTATCTTCTCACTCGCGGAACGAAACAAAAAAGGCATTGTCATTCTGGTCAATAAGTGGGATTTGGTTGAAAAGGACCATCAAACAGCGAAGAAGTTTGAAAACCAAATCCGAGAGCGAACTGCTCCTTTTACTGATGTACCAATCATCTTCATGTCGGTAATGAGCAAACAGCGTATTTACAAAGCCGTTGAAGAGGCGGTAAACGTTTACAATCGCAGGCAAAACAGACTGTCGACTAGTAAGCTTAATGACCTGATGCTCCCCATAATTGAAGCCACACCTCCTCCGGCGACAAAGGGAAAGTTGATTAAAATCAAGTTCTGCACTCAACTGCCAACTACCGTCCCTTCATTTGCTTTTTTCGCAAACCTTCCCCAGTACATTAAAGATCCTTATAAGCGCTTCCTGGAAAATCAATTGCGGCAGCACATTGATCTGCACGGAGTACCTATCAACATCTTTACTCGTAAAAAATAGCTTTTACTCCCTTAAGAATTTAAGGTAGAATGTTTCGTCCTGGTGATTTACCACCGCAATATAGACCCCTTTGCTAAGCATAGAGATATCGTAGCCGTCACCAAGACTTTGAATTTCGTAACGCTCGCCTGCTAGACCCTGAATTGACCTTATCTCGCCGTAATTTAGGTGTAAGAAGTCCTGAGCAGGATTTGGATATAGCTGCGGTTCTTGTAAAAACAAGTCTTCATCAAGAGAAACATGGCTTCTGCCGTGGGCATGCATAAGATGAGCCGTAAACCACATGAAACCCTCGGGCCGGTAATCCCCTATATCAAACTGGGTGCAACTGCTGCCTGGAAGGGAGTTAAAAAGTGAAGCGCTATCCAGTCGCTCTAGGTAGAGATCTTCTGCCTCATCCGCCTCATAAGGATAACCATATCCCGCTCTGCCCGGACCAGGACACAGGTCAAGCGGAGCATTTGATGCGGTATAATTAGTGTCCATCCATTCGCCCCAGAAATCATTCCATGATTCGCTTGGATCAAAGCGGGAGCAGGATACACGCGCGGATTGGTCTTCCGCAGAGAAAAGAGGCCAAAACTCAGTTCCTAAAGCCGAGCTTGCACCCCAGGCTTCTATCGGCAAACAGTAACGCTCTAAAACATTGGGGACACATTTAAAGTAGTGCGTGATAAAAACCCGATCCGCCAAAGCTGCAATCTCAGTTGCTTGAACCTGCATCGGCGTTTGTCCGCTCGTATCTGGTTGGATGCTCTCGTAAGTAATAACCTTTGCTTCACAAGCATGACTCAAGTGCAATATGCTTCGCATCGCAATTAGTAAATCCTCATGATCCGTAAGGTTAGAACGGATCGAACCAGAGCGCCACCACCATTCGTCTTCCAATACTAAATGATCAAAAAAGTCCTGCGCTTGGGAATTATTCTTGGCCGATTTATCGCCAGAATTTAAATTATTATTCGAAGAGGCAAAACCATAAGTACTGGCAATCCTGGCAAAAAATTTCATCACCTCAGCCTGATAGCTTTCGGTGGGATTAGGATTATGGGGATTTAAGCGGCGATTTAAAGCTGCTAATGACCAGGTACTGTGGGTCTCATTGGGGCAGGCCTCACTGGAAATGGGTTGAAAAATAAAATTACCGGTTTTGAGCTGCTCGAAATGTTGAGCACTGATCTTTCCGGCAGTGGGATTCTGGATACCGCCACCTACCGCACCAATCCGTAAATCCGGAAATTGACTTCTTAAACCAGATAGTATCTGCCTTAACTGTGCTTCCTCCGGATTATCCAGAGGATTATTATCTACAATATGATGCAATCCATAAAAGGCCAGAAACTGTAGATCATGCCGCGAAACCATTTCCACCAATTGCTGATACTTGCCATTGGAACCCGCAACCATATCCTGTGTGATATCATCTACGCAAGCCACATATGCACCACGCGGAAGCTCGTGCTTCTGTGCATGAGGACCAGGAAGGTACACTTGAGAAAAGAGTGCACTAACCGGGGCTAAGAATAGCATGAGTAGGCTTTTCTTGAGCATAGATTCTGCTTGGGGTAATAAAAACGGTTGAAGATAAGATATTTAGCCCTTTCAAGAATTTAGAGCTTAGAAATCGATCAATCTTTTTATTTCAAAAGACCAAAAATGAGGGTAATCTATTTTCAGCTGGAGCCAGACCTAGGCGCTCGTCAGCTTTTTAAACACTTCCTCGAGGCTAGCAGTTCTTTTTTTCATCTCTAAAACCGCTGCTTTTTGTTCTACTGCAAATTCAAAAACCTTGGTTCTTAAATCCACATCGGGTCGGCCCTCCAACAACCATTTATTATTACCAAGCTCTTCTAATCGGACCAAACCGGGAATCTTACGCAAAGCTGTTTTTGTGAACTCCTGATCAAACTCCACTTGATAAACGGTTCCTAAACTCAATTCTTTAAGATCCGCAATGGGACGATCAGCAACGATCTTTCCTTTATTGATGATGATAACTCGATCGCAGAGATACTCAACCTCTTGCATGATGTGAGTACTCAACATCACTGTTTTGTTCTCTCCTGCTTCCTTAATAAGTTGTCGAATCTCCACCAATTGATTTACATCTAATCCAGTGGTAGGCTCATCCAAAATCAACACTTCCGGCTCATGTAAAAGAGCTGCTGCCAGCCCAACTCTTTGTCGATAACCTTTCGAAAGCTGCCCTAGCTTCTTATTCTTTTCCGGCTCTAAACCAACCTTTTGAATAATCTCATCCACTGCAGATTTGGGCGCTTTGTGAATGCCTGCCATAAACCGCAGGTACTCTTTAACATACATCTCCAGATATAAGGGATTATGCTCGGGTAGATAACCCACTTTGCGACGCACTTCAATGCTATTCTCCGAAACATCTAATCCTCCCAATTCAGCCTCACCATTCGTTTGTGGAATATAGCCGGTGAGAATTTTCATCATGGTCGACTTACCCGCTCCGTTTGGACCTAAAAATCCAACAATCTCGCCTTTGGGTATCTCAAAGGAAACCGCATCTAAAGCCTTTTGCTCCCCGTATAGTTTAGTAAGATTAGAAACCTTAATCGACATGAGCCATTTTTAGGCCGACGAAGTTAAAGCTTTTGTTCCAGCAAGAGATTGCGCACCTTTGCAGGATGAAGCTGGAAGGACTGGTTCTCAAATCAACCGGGATGTGGTACAAGGTGCAAACCGAAGCTGGAATCCTTGAATGTCGGATTCGGGGAAAACTGCGGCTTAAAGGTTTAAAAAGCACCAATCCGGTGGCGGTAGGCGACCGTGTAATTGTGGATACCGATAACACCGAGGAAGGTCAGGCAGCAATCACGGGGCTTTTAGAGCGAAAAAATCATATCATCCGTAAATCGGTTAACCTAAGCAAGCAAACCCAAATCCTTGCTGCCAATGTTGATCAGGCAGTTTTAGTTGCCACCCTATCCTTTCCTAAAACTCACTTGCGTTTTATTGACCGTTTCGCGGTTAGCGCGGAGGCCTATGACATTCCATTTATTCTGGTGTTCAACAAAATAGATCTGTATAACCCGGAAGAGCTTGAAGAATTAGAATTTCTCAGAATTGTATATCAGCAAGCTGGTTATAAAGTATTGGAAGTTTCAGCGTTAGACGGGAGTGGTTTAGGCGAGTTTGAAAACTGCCTAAGCGAAAAAACCACTTTGCTCAGCGGTCATTCGGGAGTGGGAAAAAGCACCTTAATTAATCGGATCGATCCAAGGCTCAACCTGAAGACGAATGTTATCTCTGATTCCCACGAACAGGGTCAGCATACTACTACTTTCGCAGAAATGCATCCTTTACCTAAGGGCGGTTTTATAATTGACAGTCCTGGAATTCGAGGCTTCGGTTTGGTAAATATGGAGGCCCAGGAAATAGGAGATTACTTCCCTGAAATCTTCAAATTGAAGGGAGACTGTAAATTTCATAATTGCCTTCATCAGCACGAACCGGGTTGCGCGGTGAAAAAGGCAGTAGAAGAAAACCGATTGGCTTTCACGCGTTATGAAAGCTACCTCAACTTCATTGAAGGTGAAGAGGATGATGAACCTTATAGAAAAGACATTTATGCCAAATGAGAGCGGTAATCCAAAGAGTAGCGCAAGCTTCGGTTAAGGTTGAAAAACAAATTGTAGGGTCGATTAACCAAGGCCTTCTCGTTTTTCTAGGTGTGAGTCCGGAGGATACTGCCGAGGATCGGAAATGGCTCCTGCAGAAAATCCTAAAACTGCGAGTTTTTAATGATGAAAATGGAGTGATGAATCTTTCATTGGAAGATATTGGGGCCGACCTTTTAGTGGTAAGTCAGTTCACTCTTCACGCAAGAATTAAAAAAGGTTCTAGACCGAGCTATGCTCGAGCAGCTGGACCCGAAGTAGCAGAAAAGCACTATGAAGATTTTCTGCGAGAGGCAAGAGTACAAATTGGAAATAACAGAGTCGCTAATGGTCAATTCGGGGCTCACATGGAAGTTGATCTATTAAATGATGGGCCGGTTACCATCTGGATCGATACCCATAACAAGGAATAAAACTGTCTTAATATCGGGCTAACCTCTGTTTTCTTATTTCGCAGCCCAAGTTGGAATTAATGCGACTAATCAGAACCCTCCTTTTCCTTACACTTTGCTTCTGGACTCATGCACAGGTTAATGACTTGATGATTGTTGAGTATGTGGATTGGGATCCTGGAAGTGGATGGTCCATCAAAATCTACAATCCTACAGCTCAAAGCATAGACCTTTCCAACTATTATGTTCAGGTATTTAATGGAGCCAATACCTCCGCCTCCGGTTCTGAACAATTGAGTGGCAATCTTAACTCTGGGGCCAATGTAATTGTATCAAATGCAGCAAACGGGCAGGCCAGCGCCGATTTTAGGGCTTGTGCCGACGATATACGAACTAATCTGGTCGGGGTTAATGATGATGATTGTATAGCCCTAACCCTCGGTAACGGGACCAACTTTGTAGATATGGTAGGTCTTTACGGAGTTTCCGTAAAAAATAGAGTGAACGGAGTTGGCAATGCCCTAAAATGGCAGAAGCTCGTCCGTAATAATGGAAACTGCACGCGATATACTTCCACTAACGGGACCAGCGCCAACAGCTGGCCTGCAAGCTCCTCGGTTTCTGTCGGCGGTTGGTCCGTATTAGCGGTAGCTTGTCTTGGTTCGGGTAATACATTCAGCCCATACAGCCAAAACAATGTTCAAAATCAATCTATCTGCTTTGGGGATAGCCTGCTTTACAATGGCAGTTACATTAAAACAGCTGGAAGCTATTTCGACACTATCTTCGGAGCTAATGGCTGTGGGCAGATCAATCGTCTAAACCTGAACGTTGATCCGGCACCTCAGGATCGCAAGGAATTTGATCTCTGCCGGAACGATTCCATCTCCATCTACAATCAATGGTATCGCTCCGATACCAATTTCATCCTTAGCCGATCCAACCCAGGCTCTTGCGATAGCATTATCGAAATAGAAATCACCGTGGAAGGGCCTTCCGTAAACTTCTCCTGGTTTCATTTTCCTGAGGATAGCAGTAGAATTCAGTTTAGTGATCAAAGCTATTCTCTCAACACTAATCGACTATGGTACTTCGGTGATGGCTCAAGTAGCATTGAAATTGATCCGCTTCACCATTTTCAGAACCCCGGTTCTTACCCTGTTAGCCTGGTGCTAATCGATAGTATTACAGGTTGTAAAGACAGCTTGAGCTATTTGATTTTCATTCCTAATTCCGATCTCCTACCACCTCTCCTACCAAACATCTTTACCCCTAACGGAGACGGTATGAACGATTTTTACCATTTGGAAATTGATAAGGGTCCTGCTGATTTTAATGTTGCTATAATCGATCGTTATGGACTTCTGGTATTTGAAAGCAAGGATCCCAGGTTTGAATGGGATGGTCGGTATCAAGGGAACCTTTTGGGGAGCGGTACTTACTTCATCCAGGTCCAATGGAATGGTGAAATCCTGAAAAAATTCCTAAGCTTGCAACGATGAAAGGTATTGAAGACTTACAAGCTCAGGTAGATCAGTGGATTCAGAATCATGGGGTGCGCTATTTTAATGAGCTCACCAATATGGCTCAACTTACGGAGGAAGTAGGCGAGGTGGCTCGGATAATCGCCCGTCGCTACGGAGAGCAAAGTGAAAAGGAAAGCGATAAGAGCAAAGACCTGGGAGAAGAATTAGCAGATGTACTATTTGTAGTGCTTTGCCTCGCCAATCAAACTGATACTGATCTCCAAACTGCTTTTGATCGAAAGATGGATCAAAAGACCAAACGCGATCACGATCGACATCACAACAATCAGAAATTGAAATAGACGCCACTGTCTGTAGTATCTTTGCCGAAATTTTAGCTTCGGCTCATGATCTACATCGAAAGAAAGGAAAGATTTAGTGCTGCACATCAACTGTACAACCCCAATTGGTCAGTTGAGAAGAATGATGAGGTGTTTGGGAAGTGCGCCAACAAGAACTTCCATGGACATAATTTTACCCTAATCGTTACAGTAAAAGGGAACATCAATCCCGATACAGGTTTCGTGATGAACTTAGTGGATCTTAAGAAGATCATTCAAAATGAAATCATCGACAAAGTAGATCATGCCAATCTAAACCACGATGTAGATTTCATGAAAGGCAAATTCGCCTCCACCGAAGTGCTCGCGGAAGAATTCTGGAAAATACTTGACCCAATCATCGCCACCCACGGCTGCCATTTACATCGCATTAGACTGGAGGAAACGATTAATAATGCGGTGGAGTACTTTGGGGGAATATAGTAGTAAGTCTTTAGTAAAAGGTAAAAAGACTCTGGGGTTTAGAATTCTAAATATTTTTTTCTGGCGATAACTTCATAGTCAATATGCATAATCACCGGGATCTAAGAGTCTGGCAAAAAGCAAAAGAACTGGCACTAGACATTTATAAAGCTACCATTGCATTTCCGGACGTTGAGAAATTTGGACTTGTAAGCCAGATGCGTCGAAGTGCTGTTTCTATAGCTTCAAATATCGCAGAAGGTGCAGGGAGAAATAGCAAGGCAGAATTCCGACAATTTCTTAGTATTGCCCAAGGTTCTGGATATGAACTTGAAACTCAAATTATAATCGCGAAAGATCTAGGCTTGTTTAAAGACTTAAAAACAGAGCCAATTCTTGATTTACTGATTGAAGTTCAAAAAATGAACGCTGGACTTCAGAAGACATTAAAAAACTGACAATTCAATCCCCCAAATCTTTATACCTTTTACTTTCTACCTTCTACTAAACAAAAAATATGAAATCATACATCTTCCCCGGGCAAGGGGCGCAATTCTCAGGAATGGGAAAAGACCTTTATGAGAACTCCAGCAGCAGTAAGGACTTATTTGAAGCCGCTAATGATATTCTAGGTTTTCGGATTACAGATATTATGTTTGAAGGATCCGCTGATGATCTGAAACAGACCAAAGTTACCCAACCAGCAATCTTTTTACACTCCGTGATTTTGGCGAAAAGCCTGGAAGATTTCAGTCCGGATATGGTTGCCGGTCATTCATTAGGAGAATTCTCCGCTTTAGTTGCGAATGGGGCTTTAGCCTTCGAAGATGGACTAAGACTGGTCTCTGCCCGTGCTCAAGCTATGCAAGAAGCTTGTGAGGCTGAGCCTAGCACGATGGCCGCGGTGCTTGGTTTAGCTGATGAAAAAGTGGAGGAGCTTTGTGCTCAGGTAGATGGAATTGTAGTTCCCGCTAATTATAACTGCCCCGGACAGTTGGTAATCTCTGGTGCAGTGCCAGCGGTGGAAGCAGCCTGTGAATTAATGAAAGAAAATGGCGCTAAACGTGCTTTAATCTTGCCAGTAGGTGGTGCCTTCCACTCCCCTCTCATGAAACCGGCAGAAGAAAAACTAGCTGCCGCGATAAACAGCACGCAGTTCAATACTCCAATATGTCCGGTTTATCAAAATGTAACTACTACCCCCATTAGCGATCCGGAGGAAATTAAAGCCAATCTCATCAAACAGCTTACGGCTCCGGTTAAATGGACCCAAAGTGTACAGAACATGGTGGCGGATGGAGCAAGCACCTTTATCGAGGTTGGTCCGGGAAAAGTATTACAAGGCTTGGTTAAAAAAATTCACCGCGAAGCAGAAACACAAAGCGCTTAAACCATTTAGCTTTATAGAGGTTAAACCGAAAGCATGAATGAAAGTAGTTGGCGCAGTCCATCCAATATAGCGCTGGTAAAATACTGGGGCAAGTACGATCCTCAGCTTCCGGCCAATCCCAGCTTGAGTTTCACCCTGAAAGAAAGCTTTACGGAAACCAAAGTAGAGCTATTAGATGATGCCTCTGAAGGGGATTTCGATTTTGATGTTTTTCTTGATTATCAAAAAGCAGAAAACTTCAAACCTAAGATTATGCAATTCCTGGGGCGAATTCATCATGATCTTGACTTCTTGAAAGGACGCAAGTTCAGTATCCATACCTATAATAGCTTTCCCCATAGTAGCGGCATTGCCAGTTCCGCCAGTGGTATGTCTGCCCTGGCGCTCTGTCTTTTATCTCTTTCTCCGGATGGGATGAGTATGGATCCTGCAGAATTCAATCGCAAGGCGAGTGAATGGTCTCGCTTAGGTTCCGGATCCGCTAGTCGATCCATTTATGGACCCTTGGGTTTGTGGGGTCAAACAGAAGGAATTGCAGAAAGCTCAGATGAATACGCCATCCCCTACAAAGGAAAAGTTGACCCTGTATTTAATAGTTTCAGAGACACCATTTTACTGGTTGAAACCGGTCAGAAATCGGTGAGTAGTACCGCCGGACATGGTTTGATGAATGGGCATCCCTTTGCTGCGGAAAGATTTAAACAGGCTCATCGCAATCTCGCCGATTTACAGAAGTATTTAGCTCAAGGCAATTTGAACGCCTTTGGTGAATTAGTGGAAAGTGAGGCGCTAACCTTACACGCGATGATGATGAGTAGCCGTCCCTATTTCATTCTCATGAAGCCCAACACCCTGGAAATTATTCAAGCCATCTGGAATTGGAGACGTGAAACTCAAAAACCGCTTTACTTTACTCTTGACGCTGGCGCCAACGTACATCTGCTTTATCCTGAGAGTATTGAACAAGAAGCAATGGAATTCGTTAATTCTGAACTTAAAGGCTTTTTGAAAAACGGGGCGTATATTTGCGACCAGGTTGGAGAAGGCCCAATGCCGTTAACATGAACAAGAACAATCCTTTATACTATGCCAAGATTCTCCTGTTTGGAGAATACGGCATCATAAACGATTCACAAGGACTTTCGGTACCTTATAACTATTATCAAGGAGCCTGGAAGCAAGATTCGGAATTGGGCGAAACCGCGCGTAAGTCGAATGATAGCCTAAGAAGGTTTTTTAATTATCTAAAAGACCTCCAAAACAATGGCGATGCTTTTTGCGAATTAGATCTAAAGGAATTCGAGCGCGATTTAAACTCAAATTTCTATTTCGATTCTAGTATTCCCGAGGGATACGGAGTGGGCAGCAGCGGTGCACTTTGTGCAGCTATTTATGATAAATACGCTTTAAACCGCATTGACCCCGAGGAAGATATTAGCAGGGAGAACATCCACAAATTGAAAAAAATCCTCGGTCAGATGGAATCCTTCTTCCATGGAAAGAGTAGCGGCTTAGACCCCTTAATTTGTTACCTAAAGCTCCCGGTTTTAATTGAAAGTAAGGATGAACTGGGAACGGTTCAGATTCCTGCAATGGAAAAAGGTAAGGGAGCGATTTTCTTACTCAATAGCGGTCAACCAGGGGAAACTCAGCCTATGGTAAACATCTTCATGGACAAAATGAAAAATGAAGGTTTCCGAAAGGTGATGAAGGAGCAATTTACCATCTATAATGACGCCTGTATTGCTGCCTTTCTAAAAGGAGATACCAAGCCCTTATTCAACAATCTTAAAAAGTTGAGTCATCTGGTTTTCGAGAATTTCAGCCCGATGATTCCTAATTCTGTGAGAGATCTCTGGCAAAAAGGTATTGAAACCAATGCCTATTATCTAAAGCTCTGCGGCAGTGGTGGCGGTGGCTTTGTATTAGGCTTCACCCCCGATTACGAACAAGCCAAGGGTCTTTTGAAGGGTTACGAAACTGAATTGATTTACCGTCTCTAAATGGCGCTGCGCCGGAGAGACAAAATTCTGATTTTCAAACTCTCCGCACTACTTTCTTTGGTGCGGTGGTACAACATTTTTTTTCTAGCCTTAGCTCAGTATTTAGCCGTTCTTTTTGTGCTTAATGATCCTGGAAACTGGCGAGAGCTGTTACTGGATCTAAAAGTTCACGCCATCGTTTTTGCCTCACTATTCTCGGTAGCCGGTGGGTATATCATCAATAACTTTTACGATCTGGAGAAGGACCTAATTAATCGGCCTAATAAAACGCTCTATGAGAAAATCCTAAGACAAAGCACTGCTCTTAGACTTTACTTTTTATTCGCCTTGAGCGGAGTGGCCTTGGCCGCTTCAGTTAGCTTCAATGTCCTATTGTTCTTCGCTTTCTTCAATTTCGCTTTGTGGTTCTACTCCCATAAACTCAAAAAGATCACCTTCATAGGTAATCTAATGGCGGCCTTACTTAGTATTACCCCTTTCTTCGCCATCTTTCTCTATTTCCATTTAGAGGACCTGGTTATTCTCACTTATGTAAGCTTCATCTTATTGGTCATCTTTATTCGCGAAATCATCAAAGACCTTGAGGCGCTTAAAGGTGATGTGATATTGGGGTATCCTACTCTTCCGGCTAGACTCGGCGTGGAACGAACAAAATGGCTGGTTGCCTCTTTCACTTTTAGCGGACTATTGCCGGCTGGGGCCATATTCTACAAGGTCGGTTTTCATGGTGTAGGCATTTACCTCGCCCTGGGATTAGGAGGCCTCTTCTTTAGCGCAGGATTACTGGCCTTAGCCGATAAAAAGGAACACTTTCATTGGCTTAATCACCTCTATCGGTTGATGATTATTGGTGGGATTATCAGCTTGATTTGGCTTGGCTAAAGCAAGCTCCTTAGAATCGCCCTGCGCGTTTCTTCCGACATCCCGAATTCGGGAATCGGCCACTCTAATTCTTTAAAATAATCTTGGGTTTGATTAATAGCTTCACTAAAACTGATGGGCTCAAACTGATAATAGTCCTTGATAGCTTGATTGGAGTAAGTGAAATAGTCCCTATCTAACCACAAAGGCATATCCATCCATTCAGCGATTTTTTGCTGGTGTAAAAACCCCGGTTCGACATTGACTCTCTTAGGAATAGTTTGATCAATAAGATCTAGTTCATCAAGGATCGATGCAATGCTGCCCAGAGGATAACTGACCGCATTGAAAGCACGATTTGCAGGTCCCCTATCCATAGCGGTTAAGAGTAGGTTTACCAAATCCTGAACATAGGTCAATGAGAAAACTCTTGCTCCATGATCGGGGATTAAGAGGGAATCAATATGTTGATGTTGATATAGCCAGTAATAGAAGCGGTCGGTATAATCATGGGGGCCGAAAACCAAAGCAGGTCGAAAAATCGTGAAGGGAATACCCGAATTGATTAATAATCGTTCACATGCTGCTTTGCGCCTGCCATAAGTGGATGCCTCTTCGGACACAGCCTCTTCACTTGTACAAGTTAGCAAAGGCGCATCCTCAGAACGGAGTAAATCCTGATGAAGTTCATTATCATAAACTGAGCAGGTAGATACAAACAAATAGTGTTTGGGAATAGGGTTCAATTGTTCAATAACTGACTGAAGGTCCGCTGGGAAATAACAGGAAAGATCGATTACCAAGTCCCAGGCCCTTTCAGCTATTTGTTTAATATCGGTAGTTTGTCGATCTCCTTTTATCAATCTTGCGGTATCAGAATGGAAGCTTTGACTTTGATTGCGATTAAACAAGGTGATTTCGCAATCCGTCCGGAATTCTAATGCCTTGACCAGGTTTTTACCTATAAAACGAGTTCCACCCAGAATTAAGACGCTCCGCATAAAGATTGATTTTGAAGCAAATTGCTGAAAAATCGCTGAAACTCTAAACTCCACACAGGGCTATTTCCCGATTGTACTTCCTGCGATATTCGAGTGGTGACAGGCCTGAGTATTTCTTAAAGGTATTGCGAAAGGCCTTCTCATCGCTGTAGCCAATATCATACATCACTTCCTGGATTTGCAAAGCAGTAGATTCTAGTTTCTTCTTCGCTGCCTCTACCTTTACCCTTTGCAAGTATTCCACTGGTGTGTTGGCAGTTGCTTTTTTAAAGCGTCTTAAGAAGCTTCGACCGCTCAGGTTCACCCTCTCAGCAAGGCCTTGCATGCTAATACTATCTTCAAAATTATTCTCAATAAAAAGCTGGGCTTCCAAAATCTCCGGATCATCATGCTCTTTCTGACCGGAAAAAATCATGAAAGGGGATTGATCCAATCGATCAAATTCAATTTCTGAGACTTTTGAACATTGAATGGCTATCTCCCGCCCGTAATACTTCTCAATAAGGAAGAGCAAAAAGTTCAAGAAGGAGTAGGCCCCACCGCTAGAATAAATTCCATTATCCTCGGTTATGATCTTCTCCGGAACCAGGTTTACTTTAGGATAACGTTGCCTAAAAGCACTATGGGCAGTCCAATGAGTAGAGCAGGATTTCCCATTGAGCAAACCAGTCTCTGCCAATAAAAAAGCCCCTTTGCAAAGGCTGGCCACCTCTGCTCCATTTCTAATCCTTTGATCTTTTATCCAGCTGAGGTAGCTAGCATTTCGTTCAATCTCCCTCTGAAAGTTACCATCAATAGCCGCAACGATAATCAGGTCAGTTTTTTGGATATCCTCCAGGCTAGCTGTTGGCTTAACGGTAAACAAACGCTGATAAACCACTTCCTCCAGGCTAGGTGCAACCAAGTCAATCCTATACCTCAAATCGTCATTTCCACTTTTCTTAGCAAAGGCATTCGCCATTAGGAAAAGATTGTAGGGACCAATAACTGTGTCAATAACAGATTGCCCTAAAGGAACTATAATACTTATGTGTTTCATTTCAAGCTTAAAGGGTCAAAGGTAGAAACTCTATTTGGCGAAATCAACCCCTTGATATGTCGTAAATGACACCCTTATAAACGATAATACCGCCAGATATTTGTCCTGTTGTCGAACTAAAAACAAAAGAAACATGACAAGTCAAGAAATAAAAGTTGTTTATCAGTGGATCGCTAAAGAAGGAAATGAAGCTGATCTTAAACGCATTTACAAAGAGGTAACTGCTCAAATGCAAGCCAATGAACCTGATGCATTGGAAGTAGGATGTTACTACGATGAGACCAACAATACTCTAGTGGTATATGATCATTTTAAAGATGCCGCTGCTTTAGGTTTACATTTAGGAACCACCGCCGCCGGACATTTTGGGTCATTAAATGAAGTAGCGGAGGCCGGACCCTTCCTGTTCTGTGGCAATGTTCCTTCAGAGATGCAACAAGCGGCCTTGAACATGGGGCTAAAAGCAAGCTTCGCACCTCAACTAAGCGGATTTAAAAGAGTTTAAGACATGGTTATCGAGAGAATCCCTTTAGCGCCTCATTTGCGCGAAACATCCAGAATTGGTTCTGAAATCAGCATTACCGGGAAATGGATTCCAAAGCGAAAGGGTAGCTTTCTATTTCGTTCCGAGGATTCCAAGGACATGGCCAAAGAATGGGAACAAATTCATCAGGAGGCTAAGAGCTCCCCTGGAGTTTTAAGCACGGAAATAAACCCCGCTATCGGTGAAGAAGCAGTGCTGGTGCACCATACCTTTAAGGATCAGGAATCTTTGACGAATTACTTTCAACAAACCGCCTCTACTCATGCGTTAGCTCTAATGAATGTAGCTCAGCCAGAAGTACACCTTATCCGAGGACTCGTAATAAATGATCCTGTTAAAAAGGCCATTCAAAACAAGGTTCCGGGGGCTAATTTTAGTGAGTATCTATTTGGGTATGTGAAAGATGATTATCGCAGACCTGATCCCTCCAAAGCCATTCAGGTTACAGCAAAGTGGACTTGCGCTAAAGATGCAGACCTGGATGAACTAATCCACTGGTGGCAAATGGTAGGAACGGATGCCTTTGAATTGGAAAAGGGCTTGCTGCGATTTGAGGTTTATCAGGTACCAAATGAGCCCGCTCTGATCATCCACGAAACATTTGAAGATTCCACGGAACTGAAATTCCACCTTACAAAAGGAACAGCAGCCCGATATAAGAAGGAACTAGATGCCATTGCAGCACCAGAAAACTATTTCTTTCGGGGACCAGTTTCATGGACCATCCGCACCTATTCAAAATTCATGAAGCTACCTGCAACTTATACCAGAGGAGGCAAACAGTTCATCTCCAATAAAGGAAGCTGGAGTGACGGAATAATACTCCGAGCTTAGCGGAAAAAGGATCTTAATTCAATAGGAATCCTTCGTTCACCGAAAGGCTATTTGCGTATAGGGTATTACCTTTACGCAAATCCTTTTTTAAATGTCCTCTCAGAAAAATTATATCGAAGAAAACAAGGAGCGATTTGTTGAAGAGCTCTTTGATTTACTACGAATCCCCAGTATTTCAGCTGACAGCGCTTACAAAGCAGACGTTTTAAAAACTGCCGAAGCAGTAGCCGCAAGTTTAAGAAGTGCCGGTGCTGATAGTGTTGAAATATGTGACACCCCAGGCTATCCGATAGTATACGGTGACAAAATTGTTGATCCGAGCTTACCAACGGTACTGGTTTACGGGCACTATGATGTTCAACCACCTGATCCGCTAGACTTATGGACGAGCGAACCTTTTGATCCAGTAATTCAGAAAACGGATATTCATCCCGATGGAGCCATTTTTGCTCGCGGCGCTTGTGATGACAAAGGTCAAATGTTCATGCATGTTAAGGCCTTCGAAGTAATGATGCAAACCAATACTCTGGCTTGCAATATCAAGTTCATGATTGAAGGTGAAGAAGAAGTTGGATCCGAAAACCTTGGGTGGTTTGTGCAAAGGAATAAAGAGAAGTTAGCAGCGGATGTAATTCTGATATCGGATACCGGAATGATCGCGAATGATACTCCCAGTATAACAACTGGTTTAAGGGGGTTGAGCTACGTTGAGGTTAAAGTTACCGGGCCTAACCGCGATTTACATTCGGGCTTGTATGGAGGAGCAGTTGCAAATCCAATTAATATCCTCACAAAAATGATTGCAAGCCTCCAGGATGACAACAAGCATATCACCATACCTGGATTTTACGCTGATGTGCAAGAGTTGAGCGAGGAAGAACGCAAGGCAATGGCCGAAGCACCATTTAGTCTGGAGGATTATAAGAAAGCTTTAGACCTGAGTGATGTAGACGGAGAGCTAGGTTACTCCACACCTGAAAGAGCCTCTATCCGGCCCACTTTAGATGTAAATGGGATTTGGGGTGGTTATACCGGTGAAGGAGCCAAAACTGTAATTCCATCCTGGGCCAAGGCTAAAATCTCAATGCGCCTGGTACCGCATCAAGATCCTGAGAAAATCACGGATCTGTTTACCGAGCATTTCAAGAAAATTGCACCTGAATCAGTTAAGGTGGAGGTTACTCCCCATCATGGTGGCTTACCTTATGTATCACCTACCGATGATCCAGGTTATAAGGCTGCCAGCAAGGCCATGGAGGAGAGCTTTGGAAAAACTCCTGTGCCTGTTCGCAGCGGTGGAAGTATCCCAATTGTGGCTTTATTTGAAGAAGAACTTGGTCTTAAAAGTATCCTGATGGGATTCGGCTTGGACAGCGATGCCATACATTCTCCAAATGAACACTATGGTTTGTTTAATTACTACAAGGGGATTGAAACAATTCCTCTTTTCTATAAGCACTTTGCCGCAGGAGGCAAGTAAATGATAAGGAACCGCCTTGGAAACAGGGCGGTTTTTTTTATCGCTTACGGCGATTGCTACGAATCAAAGCAACTAAGGCAACCAGGAACAAGGCTATCGCTACCCAATTTCCACCAAGACTAATAAAGAGGGCGATTAAAGCTGCAGCCGTAAAAGCAGCAAATGCAGTCAGGAACCAGCCGCCAATCACGTTTACAACCCCTGCTACCCGATAAGGTGCGCTACCAGCACCCCAGGCACGATCTGCCAGGCTTGCTCCCATTGCCACCATAAATGAAACATAGGTAGTAGAAAGGGGAAGCTTTAAACTGGAAGCGAATGCAATGAGGATACTCGCTATTACGAGATTAACAGAGGCTCTAAGCAAGTCGAACGCAGGTTTATCTTTTTCGGTGACTTCCTCAAATGTGAATCGAGCATTAATTCGGGAACGAGTCTTTTTAGGTACCACCGCAGTAAAGAAATTAGAAAAGCCAGTTGCAACAGCTATAATACCGGTGGAAATGACATTTGGCTTAAATCGCTCATCTACCGCACCCTGAGAGCCCAACTTCACTGAAGTATCCGTAACCTTTCTTGCTTTGGCTGAAAACCAAAGTGTGAGCACCATAATAGCACCAGCGATAAAAAGAAGTGGTTTCGGAGTTTGAACCGCCTCTGCCAAAGCACTCATCTTAAATGCTTCAGGAGCCAATCCGGAGTCAATACTTAGAAAATAGGATTGGTAACCTGTTATGGGCACACCAATAAAATTGACCAGGTCGTTGCCCGCAAAAGCCATCGCTAAAGAAAAGGTACCCGCCAAGACAACAATCTTTAAAGGATTAATGGAAAAGGCCTTTTGCATGATATATAGTACCACTGTGCTAAATACAAATGATCCGGCTACGATTAGTAGGGAATTGTCCAAGAAAAATGCACTAACCTGCTTGCCAAAATCAGCGCCTTTTATTCCCTTAATAACCAGGAAGTAGATGATGATGGTCATACAAATACCGGCGAACAGTGAGCCATACCTGTTGACTCCCTTGCGTATATTGAAGGTAAACCACAGTCGGGAAATCCATTGCGCCATAGCTCCAACCGAAAATGCCACTCCAATAGAAAGAAATATACCGGCTATTATCTGACTCGCTTTCGTGGTGTTGATTAAATCCCATAGCTCCAATTCCTGATGCTCGCCTCGCCTTAGCATCAACCATCCCACCATAACGGAGGCACCCAAGAGCTCAAATACGATAGAAACCGTGGTACTGGTTGGCATCCCAAAACTGTTGAAGGCATCCAGGAGAATGATATCAGTTATCATAACCGCCATGAAGATGACCATTACATCGGCATAACTGAAAAAACTAGGATTGAAAATACCTTTTCGGGCTACCTCCATCATACCACTAGAAAAAGCCGCACCTGCAAATACTCCTGCGGCAGCAATAATAAGTATGGTTCTCTGGGTAGCTACTCTAGAGCCAATCGCTGAGGTTAAGAAGTTAACCGCATCATTGCTAACACCTACAACCAAATCACCAACGGCCAAAATCAGAAGGGCGATAACCAGAATTAGATATATGTCCATAGCGCAATACTGCGTGAAGGTGATTGATTGCAAAAATTGGATTCTAATGTTACCCCCAAGTTAAGTGTAAGTCTCACACAGGCTAAACAAAGCAATCCTCAAATTGTAATTTTAGGAGCGCCAAAAATAACATCTTAATCAGCATGAATCGCAATAATCTGCATCTCTCTAAAAGCCCTTATCTTCAGCAACATGCTTTAAATCCAGTGCATTGGCAAGCCTGGAATTCTCAAATCTTAGCGGAGGCCAAAGAAGCTGATCACCTCCTAATTATAAGTATCGGATACAGTGCCTGCCATTGGTGTCATGTAATGGAACGGGAAGTCTTTGAGCATGAAGATGCAGCAGAGGTAATGAATAGGAGTTTCGTCTCTATCAAAGTTGATCGGGAAGAAAGACCCGACATTGATGAAATATACATGCGCGCCCTTCAACTAATGAATGGTCAGGGAGGGTGGCCTCTAAATGTGGTGTGCTTACCCGATGGGAAACCAATTTGGGGCGCCACCTATGTTCCCAAAGATCGCTGGATTAAGGTTCTAAATCAACTGGCTGAGATGTACCAGGAGGATCGCGATCAGGTCCTTAATTATGCCAATCAGCTAACGGAAGGGATCAGGAACAGTATGCTGGTATCACTCGATCGTCGTCCCTTGGAAATAACGGCCAGTGATCTGGACACTCAGGTGAAGCAATGGTCCAAAAGTTTTGATTATCAAGAAGGCGGCTCAGATAGAGCTCCCAAATTCCCTATGCCGGTCAACTGGAATTTCCTTCTGGAATTTGGTGTGGTGCATGAAAATGAAGCGATTCTTAATCAGGTGGAATTAAGCCTGGACAAGATGGCCATGGGTGGGATCTATGATCAGATTGGAGGCGGCTTCGCCCGTTATTCTGTTGACGCCCGCTGGAAGGTGCCCCATTTTGAGAAAATGCTTTATGATAACGCCCAACTTATCTCTCTTTACAGCAAGGCGTTTCGGCATTTCAAAAAAGATATTTACCGCGAAGTGGTAGAGGAGAACTGGGCATTTCTCAAGCGGGAAATGTTGGATAAATCAGGGGCCTGGTATTCCGCCTTAGATGCAGATAGCGAGGGAGAAGAAGGAAAGTTTTACATCTGGCAAGGAGAGGAATTGCAAAGCCTTATACCGGTAGAAGATTGGGCCATTTTCTCCGCATACTACAGTATTAATGATGATGGCTACTGGGAAAAGGGAAACTACATTTTGCTGAGAAAATCCAGTGATGAAGAAATTGCTAAGAGATTCGGTATAAACGCAAAACAGCTTAAAGAAAAAGTGAATGGCTGGAAAGAGCTGCTAATGACCGAGAGATCTAAAAGAACCCGACCTGGCTTAGACAATAAAGCCCTTTGCAGTTGGAATGCATTAATGATCACTGCAGCCTGCGAGGCATATCAGGCATTTAAAAGTGAGGACTTCTTGCAATCGGCTATAAAGACCGCAGCCTGGATATTAGACAGTCAATCGCAAAAAGATGACCTGCTCTTACATGCCTGGCAGGAAGGTGAATCGCATATTGAAGGACTACTGGAAGATTATGCCTTCAGTATAGAAGCTTTCATTCATTTATGGCAGTGTAGCGGAGAAGAGCAGTATCTGAAACAAGCTGAGAAATGGTCCTACAAAGTGATTGCCGAGTTTGAAGACAAGGAAAGTGGACTCTTCTTTACCCGACCAAAAAATGGTGAGGCCTTAATTAGCCCAAGCTTAGAAACACAGGACAACGTCATTCCTTCTGCCAATTCTACAATGGCTCATAACCTACATCGTCTGGGCTTGGTATTAGGGAAAAGTTCATGGACGGAACAGGCGCAGCAAAACCTAGCTCATCTAAAAAAACAGATGCTGGATTATGGAGAAAGCTTTGCCAACTGGTCAAGATTGGCCTTGTATAACAGTCATGACTTTTACGAAATAGCCATTATCGGTAAAGAAAGCTCAAGGGTTCAAGAAGAACTAAACAGGAATCTCAAACCCCTGGAGTTCACTTTTCATTCTGAGCAATCCACTGAATTAGCAGTATTCCAAAACCGCTATGTGAAAGACAAAACACTTATATATCCCTGTCAAGGTGGAAGTTGCAACTTACCCTATGAAGAGATCACGAGTTTTCGGAAAGATTTTAAATGATTCATTCCTCAGGTATCGGAATAGGCTTTCGCTGTAGCCTTATATGTCCTTTGGATTTAATCTCTAACTCAATAGAATCAGCTTTAAAGGCTCCTAAAATTCCGCAATAGTTCGAAACCTCAGGTGAGTCTGGTATAGGCTCACCGTTCACAGAAACTATGGTATCCCCAACCTTTATATGAGCGAGACTATCCGGCATCAGGCTATTTATCATTCCGATAACCACATGACTGTTCTCATAATAAGGGGAAATCGGAAAAACATCGGGGTTCGGTGCGGCCTTCTTGGGCATCAATAGTATTTGACGATTCGGATAATCTAAAAACACGTGATAATCTCTTAAAAAACCCATACCCAGAAGCTTGCCTTTTTTGGTTTGCTCCTGCTCTATCGGCACCCGTAAATTGGTATCTGGAAAATTAAAGGTCATCATATGTTCATAGGCAGTGTCAATAGCACTTCCGAATAGACCTCCGCTTAGGTAGCCATAAGAGGTGAAATGGGCATTCTCTGGTTTAAATGAACTAGTCATCGATTTATTGAAAGATAGAATACCGCCAGAGCCCGTATCGAAGGTTATACCAGGTACATCGACATTATTAACTTTCAGTTGAATTAAAGGTGAACGAGTCGACTTCAGCTTAAAAGGAATAACATATTTCTTGCCCTCCGGCCAATGACGATTACTGTTACTTACCCGCATAAGGGAATCCGCAACCGAGAAATCCCAATATTGTAACATCATCGCATTTGCCCCTATTATGCCATCTAAATTGAGGCAGTTTAAAATCGCTGAAGCTTTTAAATCAGAGGCAAGGGCGGTTAAGCCTTTAAAAACTCTATTCCCTACTTTAAAATCAGGCATTCGTACATAAGACTGCTTTCTTATTTTCTCCTGGGAATCACGCACCGAGCCTACCATCAAAACCGGGCATTCCAGCTTTTCAGCAAGCTCCTCAGAAATAACCATTGGTGCGCCCGAATCAAATAGGAAGTTATACTGCTTGCCCTGAATCTCAACATCCAGGAAAATCACATTGCGTTCCACCCTGATGGGAATTTCAGCTACCTCTTGCGTATCCTCCAGATAGGATACATTGCCTTTGGAAAAAAGGGATTGAGATGATCGGCATGAGTTTAATGCAAATGTGCTCAAAGCAATACCAAGGAATAAAAATCGACGCATTCGTACCATTTTGATTTCTTTAAAAATGCTTAAAAAATTCCTAGTTAACAAAAAGCTATACTCAATCAAGCATAACAGATAATACTTCAAAAAAATAGATATTCTAATTGGGATATCTATCTTCACTCGTATGCCAGGAGTATCACTATTGATGCCATTCTATCAAGCGGAAGACTTTATTAGAGAAGCCCTGCTTTCTCTTTTGGAACAAAGCTATTCCGATTGGGAATTGATCGCGGTAGATGATGGGTCCACAGATCAAAGTCGATCCATTGTAGAAGAATTTGCCGAAGATGATCCTCGAATACGACTTTACATCAACGGTGAGAAAGGTATTTTACCCGCCTTACAAATCGGACTTTCCAAGGCTAAAGGCGAATACCTGGGACGCTTTGATGCTGATGACCTTCTCACCCCGGATCGTTTAAAACTAATGGTTGATCTTTTGAGAGGTTGTTCGCCTCGCAGTATCGCCACCGGCCTGGTGCAATACTTTTCTGACCAGCCCATATCTGCCGGTTATGCTCGCTATCAGGATTGGATAAACGAGCTCAATCTTAATGGTCAAACCTGGACAGACATCTATCGGGAATGCGTAATTGCGTCTCCGAATTGGCTAATGCGCCGCGATGAATTGGAGCGAATTGGAGGATTCCATAATCTTCAATATCCGGAAGACTATGATTGGTGCTTCAGATGCTATCAGCATCAATTTGAAGTGCACTGCTTGAGTTCTACGACCTTGCTATGGCGCGAACATCCTAAAAGAACTTCACGCCATTCTGATCATTATCAACAACAGGCCTTTTTCGAATTAAAGATTCAGAGATTGATTGAATTGGAATCTTTTGAAGAATTGGTGCTCTGGGGCTCCGGAAGAAAAGCGCGCATAACAGGGGCTCTATTAAGGGAGAAAGGAGTTCACTTTCGCTGGATGGATCTCGAACCTCAACGCTTTCCCGACGGAATTCTGGGTATAGAAATTGAAGACTACCGAAAGCTGGAAACTAAATCAGGCTTAAAGGTGCTTATTGGCGTTTATCCCAATCCCGCCGAAAGGAAAGACCTCGAAGCCTTTCTGGTAAGCAGACAGTTACAGAGAGGTAAAGACTACTGGTACTTGTAAAGATCCGGATCGGATGGATGGGTTTGTTCCGGCACCTGAGAAAGTCCAAAACTGAAGGTAGAGCCAAAGCCAAGCTCACTCTCCGCATGAAGCTTAGAGCCATGTTGCCTTAAAAAGTCTCGCACTAGCATTAATCCCAAACCTGAGCCCTTCTCCTTCATTGTGCCAACGGTACTTTCCAAACCCTGATCCGTATTCAGTTTCTTTATCTGCGCTTCTGTCATCCCAATACCATTATCGCGAATAAAGAACCATACCTCATCCTTTTTCAATTCCGTCCAAAGGCGAATTTTACCATCTACTGGAGTAAACTTGATCGCATTGTTTACCAAATTGCGAAGAACAATCTTAATCCTTTCCTGATCAGCAAAAACCGGTGTATCACGCAATACCTTTATCTCCAAATCCTGCCTCTTCTTCTGCAACATAGAATTTAAAGGCTCTATAGCTTCTCGAAAAACGGCCTCAGCATCAAACAAGCTTAATTCAAGGCGCTCTCCTTTCTGTTGACTTTGGGCCCAATCCAATAAGTTCTTCATCAGATCAACACTCTGATCTACATCACTGGAAAGCAGTTTAAGAATGCGATCTTTTTCCTCTTCATTTAAAGCATCATCGGAAACGAGATTAAGGGTCTCGCGCAGATTGAGTAAGGGTCCTCGTAAATCGTGGGCAATAATAGAGAACAACCGATCCTTTAAACTATTGAGTTTGAGCAGCTGCTCAGTTTTTTCTTCCAGCGACTTTTGACTTTCTATTCTTTGAGTGACATCCTTAAAGAGAACAGCGCAACCATTAAAAACACCGGTCTTTTCAAATAGCCCGTTAGCTGAAACTTCAAAAACGCGACCATCCTTTAAGTACATCAGATGATCATGGAGACCCTCTTCATCAATCCGAGGGAATTCTTCATCAACCTTTCCCAGGGGCAAAAGCTCTTGCAAAGTCTTTCCGAACAGCTCAACATCCACCTGAACTATCTTTTCAAAGGCTGGATTGTAGTCAATTAATCGCCCATATACATCTAAAACCGCCACCCCATCGGCCAGCTCCTGGATCACTTTGGTTCGAGCCATCGGACTCACATCAAAAAGCCCAAATCGCATCAAGCCTACCGCAATAATGAAGGAAGTAATCAGGAATGCAAAAGGGGTTAAATCAATATGCCCATAAGGTCTAAAGTCAAGGAAAATATAACCGACATTCACCATCAATGGTATCAAGGTGCTGATGATGAGCAAGCGATTCTGATTTCGGAATACTGGTTTAGTATGACGTAGGTGGGCAATTAATGCCCAATATCCAGCAATAACCAAACTGTAAAAAACAAGTGTATGTAGGTGATACCAAGGACCGGGTTCAATGCTTAGAAGAGGAAAAGGTCCTTCATTATCAACCGAGGTTCCCGCATAAAACAAAGAATGATACTCATTAGTAAGCACCATTATGTAAGTTATGAGGGAATAGGAAAAGAGACTAACGAAAGTTAAACTGTTTAGGCGGTTCTCTCTTCCGATAAAGCTGTAGCAAAATATTAACCAGAGCGATGGGAGGCTAACTATGCCCAGATATTCAACCTTTATCCAAAGGAGCATGCCTTGAAGACCGGAGGTCGCTAGTTCAAATCCATATGCAACAGCCCACCAGGCAGCCGCTATAAGCATCAAACTAAACCAGTTAAAGGTCTGTCTGCGCTTACGCATTATCCAACCTGCCAGGATAAAGGCAAAAGCTCCCGAAAAAATCAGGCTAAGCGAAAAGAAATTGAAGTTAAGATCGCTAAACATTTCTCTTCCTAAAATAAAGATTTGGGCTTTATGGCTTGAAATTCTTTTAAGTAGAAAGGCTCAAAGTAAGCCACATCTTCAAAATCCTTTAATTCAAACTTACTAGCTACCAGAGTCTTAAAGTGCGTGGCAGAAGCCTGGAAAAAGTCAATAAAATTATGCTGTGGCCCCTTCAGCACATCACGGCATTTCAATGCCCCATCCCCAAAGAAGTAATGGGGCCCTTCTTTTAGGTAGGATTGCTCATCCACGACCTGAGCAGTAACCGGGCTCCACTCTGCTCCTTCAAGCTTATATTCGGCGGTATAAACCTCCATCCTGCGTGCATCAATCATCGGATGCAACGTAGCTCTTTCAGGAAACTTAAATTGATTTAAGGCCCCCGCTACCAGCAACTCTGTCCCCTTAGCACTGATTAAAGGGATGCCTAAGGCATAACACAAACCCTTGGCTGCAGTTACCCCAATCCTTAAGCCAGTATAAGACCCAGGGCCAGCATTAACTGCCACAGCCTCTAAATCCTGTACTTTGAGATTTGCTTCTTGTAAAGCCTGGTCGATAAAAAGATGCAGCTTTTCCGAATGGATATATTGGTCAGAATCTGCCTCTACTAAAGCTTTAATTTCCTGATCCTGAATTAAAGCAACAGAGCAATTACGGGTAGAAGTTTCTAAAGCAAGAATCAAGTTTATTCCTCTTCTTCCGTGTTTTCCTGCATCTGCTCAACCATGCTATTAGGGCGCAGGGTTTTCGACACAGCAGTCCAGGGACCGGTAATGATTTCTTCTCCTTCAGATAAACCGGAGAGAATCACAATATGCTCATCGTTTTGAATACCCGTCTTTACTACTCGTAATTCGGCTCGGCCTTCATTATGAACAAATACAATCTCGAAGATCTCATCATCATCTACCTCCGATTCCTTCTTGCGTTGGTATGCAGGAAGGTCCGAGGTATCTGCTCTGGTCGTAACGGCTTGAATTGGAACCGCGAGCACGCCGGCTTGCTTATCGGTTAAAATCTCTAAAGAGGCCGTCATGCCAGGACGAAATGGTCCAATGTTATCACCTTTCATCAGATCTTCATAAGAAGATTTGAGAATGCGCACTTTCACCTCAAAATTGGTAACCTGATCAATGGTGGTTCCCGCCAGATTCGCAGAATTGGCGATCTCAGTAACCACTCCCCTGAACTCCTTATCCAGATAGGCATCCACCTCCACAATTGAAGTATCTCCTAATTCGACTTGAATAATATCATTCTCGTTAACCTCTACTAGCACCTCCATTAAGTCCAGGTTCGCCACTCTTAGAATTTCCGTACCCGTCATCTGAGCCGTTCCTACTACCCTTTCTCCTACTTCAGAATTAAGCATGCTAATGGTACCATCCATTGGGGCATAAATAGTGGTACGAGCGAGATTGTCTTTCGCTTCCTGTAGGGTTGCCTCAGCACTTTCTAATTGATACTTGGCACTTTCTACTCCCAACTCAGCCACCTGATAGGCTCTTTTAATCGCATCGAAATCAGCATCGCTTATCACACCATCCTGGTGTAGGGTCTTATTCCGATTAAAGTTTCTTTCCGCCTCGATGAACTGTGCCTTTGAAGAAGCCAGGGCGGCCTTAGCTGTATTCACCGCTGCTCCACTACGATTTACTGCGGCTACAAACAGATCAGGATTAATCTTAACCAGGAGGTCGCCCTTCTGAACGCTTGCCCCTTCCGCGAAAGGCAACTCAATGATCTCTCCGGATACTTCGGCAGAAATCTTCACCTCCACCTCGGGTTGAATCTTACCACTTGCGACAACAGTTTCGGTAATGGTCATTTTTTCCGCTAATCCAAACTCTACACCAATACCTTTCTCGCCACCAACCCAACCAGCGGATTTAGCAATCACCAAAAGGACAATAAGTCCCAGTATAATTCCGAGAATAATCTTTAATGTCTTACTCATGGTTTAAAGGTTTACTTGATTGGTTAGGTAGAACTCCAGGACTTTAATCTTAAAAATGAAATCATATTTCGCCTGGGAATATTGAGATTGGGCCGCCGCTAGATTGTTCTTCGCCGTTTCGAAATCAACCTGATTTAAAGCACCCACTTCAAACCTTTGTCGGGCATAATCAAATGCTTTTGAATTAGCCTCAACCGATTTCTCCGCTGCCTCAAATTGAAGTCTTGCCGCTGTGGCATCATTATGCGCCTGGAAGATGGTTTGCTTCAGATCATTCTTTGCCTGTTCCAGATTCAAACGGTTAATATCAGCGGTGATCTTAGCATTTTGCAGGTTGTTGGAAACTGCTGTACGGCTAAAAAGTGGGATAGTGAGGCTTAATCCAACTACCTCATTAAGGTTATCCGTAATCTGATCTCCAAATGGCTTCACACCATCTATGGTAGCAATATCCTGTTGCACCAAAACCAGATCGTTAGTTCCCTGAACAAAACCGATAGGAAGAGTTAAATTTTGTGAGCCGGTGATATTAGGGATCTGATCCGAATAGTTAGTTGCCACCTGACCAATAAGGCTTAAGCTAGGTAAATACCCACTAAAAGCCACGTCAATTCCCTCCTGTCCGGATAAAACTCGCATCTCCGCGGCCCTTATACTTGGCTGGCGGTCTACCGCCACCTGATAAACATTTGCTGCTGGTCGGTCGAGAATAGAAGCATCCGGTAGGGTTAACTGAGGACTTCCTACAGAGAAGGCGGTAGGATCCTCCAACTGCAGCAAGTTTGCCAATTGCAGACGGCTTAAATTCACGGCATTATCCGTTGCAATAAGATTCTGTCTGTCCCGCGCTAATTGTGCCTGTAGCTGCAGCAGTTCACCTTCTGGTAGGGTCCCCGCTTTCACTAGCTTTTCCGTTCTGCGCATCTGTAAATCTGTAATGCGCACCTGCTCGCGAGCTACTGCTGCTATCTCTTTATTAAGCAAGATCTGTAAATAGCTGGACGCTACCAGGAGACCTACATCATTCCGCGCTGCTTCATAATCATATTGGGCCGCCTTCAGATCATGATTGCGCTGAGCTATAGTATTGTATTTGGCCCCACCGTTATAAAGCAACCAGTTAGATGAAAGTTGAAAGTTTATGGTCTGTCGGGTTTGACGAGAAATCTGGTTAGTAACCGGATCAATGTTCAAACCGAAATTCCAGAAGAGGTTATTTCCCAAACTTAAATTAGGCAGGTAGTCGTACTTGGAAACCTGAAGGTTGTTACGAGCTATTTCAGCTCTCAAACGAGCCTGCTCAATAGTTATGTTATTCTCGAATGCATATTCTATGCAATCCTGCAATTCCCATATATCGGGTAAAGTGCTTTGTCCAAATGAAAACTGAAAAGTTAAACAGAGGAAGAGCAAGGCGGAACTTATCTTTCGCATAATAGGCAGTTGACCCGTTCAAGTAGCCTTACAAAGATAGGTTTTCGCTCTAATCCCCAAGGGAGGCTTTGGCCGATTGTGATTTTTTATGACGATAGATTGCAATTCCCAAAACGGTTAGGATCAGGTATGGGAAAAGCATTAGATATAGTATACCCGCATTTAAGCCTGTTGCCACTGAACTGCCGGCTTGCGTGCTTGACTCAGCAATGGCTTTGCATTGAGAGCATTGCGCATCGAGACTGAAGCTCAAGAGCATTAATAATCCGAAGACAACAAAGGTTTTTAGCTTATTCATTTTAATAATAGGGATACATAAACAAATATACCAAGACCCCGGTAACTGCTACATATAACCAAATAGGAAAAGTATATCGTACTAGTTTACGATGGCGGGCATATTCTTGGGTAAAGCCTCTGTAGATCGCCAGCATCGCCAATGGTAAAACCGGCACACTAAGAATAATATGAGAAATCAGAATGAAAAAGTACAGTGGTCTGAGGAATCCTTCCCCTCCGTAAGGAATTGGATCCGCATTAAGTTTACTAATCACATAGGAAACGAGAAAAACAGCCGATAGACCAAATGCAGCCATCATTACAAATCGATGGGCAGCAATGTTTTTACGCATTATAAAGAATAGGCCCAACAGTAATAAGAAAGCGGTTGTACCATTTAATACTGCGTGAAAAGCAGGCAGTGTACCTCTATCTATTCCCATATCCGCCTTGAAGGTTTCAGGAAAAAGGATCAGCAGCGCTACCGCTATAGGAACCAAAATAGAAAGAGCGATAATTATAGGAATCGCTACTCTATCCGATTTAGGGTTACTGGTTTTTAATTCTCGAATCTCTCCCATTACTTAACTGCATTGTCTGCAGCGTTTTTCTTATCAATCGACTGCTTTTTATAATACTCGGCAATTAAGACTTTTATGTCGTCTTTTAAATCATTCACTTCAACCGGAGAAGTACCAGTATAAACAGCCTTCAAATTACCTTGTTCATCTCTTCGGCTACGAATTCTTCCCTCCCAATCGACCAGCACAAGATTTTCAGAATGTAAGAATCCTCCGGCTGCAGCGGAATCAACCTGCGCACTTAAGAAGAAATCTCTTGCGGTTTTATAAAGCTTATCCTTTTCTCCCGTAAGGAAGAACCAGCGACCCTTTTCTGCGCCAATCTCCTTCTCATATACCTTAAGAACTTCTGGTGTGTCGTAATCCGGGTCTACGGTAAATGAGAGGTAGTAAATTTCATCATAACCAATAAACTTATCCTGAACTTGTTTTAGGTTGAAGTTCATTGCCGGACAAACCACGGGGCAAGAAGTAAAAAAGAAATTAGCTACGTAGATCTTTCCTTTCATGTCCCCAGAACTTAGAAGAGTATCATCCTGAGTGGTGAATTCAAAAGGAGGAATGGTGTAAGGCACCGTGTCCTTCACTAATCGTCCATTTTCATATTTCTCTACCACCTGAGGAGGGCCTACAAAATCCAGAGTCTGGAAAAAGTTCTCTTCTGCGCTGTAAACAAAAAGAAGATAAAGCAGTGAAGGCAGTACTAAGAGTATAATTAGTACTGCCTTCGCCATCACAGGAAGTGTTCCTAAATTAGAACGCACTCCCTTTGAATTCGATTTTTTATCTGCCATTACATATTCATAAGGGCCTTCATATAACCGCCTTCGGTTAATAGAATGAAGGTTAGATATGGAATTAGTATTACTATAGGTAAGGTAATGGTCCAGATGAAATTTTTGCGTTCATGCCCCAAGTGCATAAATTCTGCAACGATATAATATGCTTTAAACAGAGTTAATACGATGAAGATGACATTCAGAACCGATGTTCCAAGCATTTTCCCCATTAAAATCTCTGGCTTAATAATACCTAAAACAACTTCTACAGTAGTTACGATAAGTAGAATCCAGAATACCTTCCAGATCCACTTGGTTCCTTCTGGGCTTTCGTGATGTTCGCTAGGATATGCGTTGTTATCTGACATTATAGTAGGCTAATAAGATTAAACGAGATAGAAGAAGGTAAATACGAATACCCAAACAAGGTCTACAAAGTGCCAGTAGAGACCTACTTTTTCCACCATTTCATGGTGTCCGCGGCGCTCATAAGTTCCCATCAACACATTGATGAAGATGATGATGTTTAGAACGACACCGGAAAATACGTGAGTTCCGTGGAAACCTGTAACGAAGAAGAAAAAGTCTGCGAACAGGACGTTGCCATATTCATTGGCTCGCATTCCTGCACCTTGAAGCACCTGAGCGGTTCTCATTGCTTCTACAGCCTCAGCGCGGCTCAGGGTAATGGCTTCGCCTTCTACACCTTTACCTGGCATTCTCAGGGTCATATTCTCATTTAAGCCAAAGGCCGATATTAACTCAGCGGTTTGGAATTCAGAATGATCACCATGAGGCTTCTCCTGACCAGTAATTAATTCATATATGCTAATGATCTCCCCGGCCTTTTCACCTTCAATTGGAGTTACGTACATCACGGTTTGATCATTCAAAATAACCGCCCCTTTATCGCCATTGATGAAGTGATACCATTCCCAGGCCTGAGAACCTAAGAAAGTAAAACCGCCTACAATGGTAAGACCCAACCAAAGCACAACCCCTTTGGTATTCATCTTATGACCGGCGTTTACCGCCAATACCATAGTTACGGAACTGAGGATCAAAATGAAGGTCATCAAGGCTACGAACAACAAGGGGTGTTCTCCATGAAGGAAGGGGAAGTGGGTAAACACATCCTCCGCAACCGGCCAGGTGGATTCATACTTGAAGCGGTATAGACCCATCGCGGTTAAGAAACCTGAGAAGGTCAGTGCATCCGACAAGAGGAAAAACCACATCATCATCTTGCCATAGCTTACGCCAAAAGGCTGGCGTCCTCCGCCCCAAATGGCGGTAGTGTTTTGATCTAAAGCAGCTCCGTTAGCCATGCATTAATTTTTTTGCAAGTTTAGCGAATAAAATATAAAAAGAGGTACAAAAACAACCACAGCCCGCCTAGGAAATGCCAGTATATTGCACTGACACTAAAGCCCTGATGATCGGTTGAAGTATGTACCTTAAGTATTGCTGTCCTGTACCAGGTATAAATTAAAACGATTATCCCAGATACAGCATGAAACCAATGCAATCCTGCTACTGCCCAAACCCAACTACTAGCAGAATTACTTCCGGTAAAGTAGAGGCCCTGATCCATAAGGCTAGCACCCCCTTTGAGTTGAAGATATAAGAAGGCAATACCTAGTGCAAAGGTTGCCAGAACCAACATTCCAGCCGTTTCTATTTGATTTTTAAGAATACTTCGCTTGGCGATAATAAGCGCCAAACTGCTGAGGAAAATGGCGATAGTAGCGTAAAAAAACTCGGGAGGTAATCCGAACTCCACCCAGCGATTTTCACCAATTAATGCCGAGCGACTTACAATGTATCCGCTAGTAAGACCAGCGAAGGTCATTACAATGCTCGCCAAGCCAATCCACAATAGTGGTTTTTGAACTTTTCTCTTATCTGCCGCACTTAAGTTTCCCACTTCAAACAAATTTATCAATCACCAACAAGAGTTGCAGTAAAGGCAGGTAAATAATACTGTATATCATCAATTTACGGGCAGCTGGAATGGTTCTTTCCCTGTATAAATTCCAAGCAAAATAAAGAAATGCCACCCCCATAATTACTGATAGTATTACGCCAACCACGGAGAGACTTAGGCTACCGCTCAAACCAAAAGCAGGAAGTAAACTAACGGGGATGAGGAAAAAAGTATAAAGCAATATCTGCAGGGCACTTTTAGTATCCCTCTTTCCAGAAGGTAGGAGAACATAATCAGCCTTCTTATAGTCATCATCGGCGATCCAGGCGATAGCCCAGAAATGAGAGAACTGCCAAATAAATTGAATGGCAAAGAGGGTTCCCGGCTCAATGTCAAAATCATTTGTAGCGGCTACCCATCCTAATAATGCCGGAATAGCTCCAGGAAAAGCTCCGATAAAAACCGCGATAGGTCCATAGGCCTTTAAAGGCGTATAAACCAATACGTACATCATCAAGGCAAAGGCCCCAAAACCAAGGGTCAATGGATTAATAATGTACAATAAGATTAATCCCACGAAAGCCATAATAGAAGAAGCCACCATGGCTTCGGAGACCTTCAAGCGTCCTGTTGGAAGGGGACGATTTCGAGTGCGATCCATCAAAGCATCGCGGTCTCTTTCAATTACCTGATTAAAACCATTTGCCGCCCCGACTACCAAGTAACCTCCGAAAGCGAGTGCAATGATATTCCAAAATGAAATTTGATCAGCACCCAAAAGATATCCAGCTAGAGCTGAATACACTACACTCATGTTTAGGCGCGCCTTGGTAAGTTCCAAAATTGCCTTAGCCTTCAAACTGAATGTGGCTTCCTGAGCTTTGATTTCCGTGTTTGTGTTCAATGGGCCTTATAGGGCGGCAAAAATACATCCCAATGCGTTCGAAAACAAAATAGAATGATTCTATCTAATCCGGCTTCTTGACAATAAACCAGGGATTAAGAAGATCCTCTTTATTGTATTCCAAAGGCACTCCATCGTTCTTCGCCTGATATATCTCGAATCCTGCTCCTTTCGCCACGGCATGACCTGCAGCGGTATCCCATTCCATGGTAGGTGCAAAACGCGGATAAACATCTGCCGAACCCTCTGCCACCATACAAATCTTTAAGCTGGAGCCACGGCTGATCACTTCAGAATCAGGAAATTCTTTACGAACATTATCAAAGAAGGCCGCAGTTTCATCACTCATATGAGAACGACTTCCAACCATAGTATAAGGACGATCTTGTTTCTCCGGTAAGGAGATTCCTTTAGCGAACCAATCCTCAATATTATCAGTATCGCCAACATGAGCAGCTTGATCGATGCGGTATGCACCAAACTCTGAAGCACCAATGTAAAGAGTTTCTTCTACCGGAACATATACTACTCCTAGAATCGGAGTACCCTTTTCTACCAGAGCAATGTTTACCGTAAACTCTCCATTTTGCTTTATAAACTCCTTGGTGCCATCCAATGGATCAACTACCCATAGAAGATTCCATTTCTCGCGCTCTGCATAAGACATTTCGCGTCCCTCTTCACTCAAGACCGGTATTCCGGTTTCATCCAGCATGTGGATTATCTTTTGGTGAGCTCGCTTGTCAGCAATAGTTAAGGGAGACTTGTCATCTTTATATTCAACCTCGAAGGTATTCTCGTATACTTCCAAGATTTCTTTGCCAGCTTCAATGGCGGCAAGTACGGCGTCGTAGGCTAAGACCTTAGTTTCAATACGGTCCATGGTTAAAATTTTGAATTGATTTTCAGGAAAAAAAATAGCCGTCTCGGTCAAACCAAGACGGCTATAAAATTACAAAGTATTGTCTATTGAAGCTTCGCGTTAATAGGTAAAGTAAAGCTCATACGAACTGGTTTTCCACGCTGCTTGGCGGGAATCAGTTTAGGAAGCTTTTTAACCACGCGAACTGCCTCATCATCGATTAGTGGGTCTACACTTCTAAGTACCTTAACATCAGATATCTTACCGTTTTTCTCGATAATGAAACTCACGTAAACCCTTCCCTGGATCCCCATCTGACGAGCCATTTCAGGGAATTTAAATTCACGGGATACAAAACGCATTATCTCTTGCTGGAAACAATTTTTACGTTCTGCATTGTCTTTAGCTTTTTCACAACCCGGGAAAATCGGCACTGACTCTACCACAGCAAAGTTCAGAACCTCATCGGACTCCTCCTCTTCTACTTCAATCACCTCAACCTCTTCCATCATATCGGTCTCAGTAGTTTGAATCTCCAACTCTTCCTCGAGTTCCACATCATCCTCAACAACCTCGATCACCTCTGGTGGAGGGGGTGGAGGGGGTGGCGGTGGAGCTAACTCACGATTGGTAATTGGAATTACCTCATCATCGATCTCTACATCAAGCTCACCTAAATCGGCGATACTCTTATCATAAGTTTTCCATTCGATAAGAATGATGCACAGGAGCAGTGAGGTCAACAAACCGAAGAGTAAAAACAAGCTCCGGATGCTTTCTAAGTCTGCTTTTTCAGATTTTTTGGGTTGCATATTCGATGGATTTGCGATGTGCTAAATTAAAGAAAAACTACTAGGGCGTACAAGCCCATTCCGCTATTTTACTGAATCTTAAAATTTACCGGAATTTGAACTCTTACCGGAACTTTCCTTCCGAACTGAGTGGCTGGCACTAATTCAGGCATACTTTGAATTACCCGCACTGCTTCTTTTTGGAAGTCTGGGTTTTTACCCTTTAGAATTTTCACCTGCTCCACTCCACCCTCGGTATTAATTATAAACTCTACATATATCTTCTCTCCGTTGGGAGTAAAAAACGGATTACTGCGAGGAAACTCTACTTCTTCGGCGATGTAATTGCTTATCCATTGATTAAAACATTCCATTTGCTCTTCTTTCCCCCTTAAACTTTCACAGCTCTTTGGCCTGGCCATCTGCTCAACATTGAAGGGTGCAATGGGTTCTGGATTATCATAACCGTCTAATGGTTCATATTCAATCAACTCTGGATCATCGCTAATATTAGCGGAATATATTTCCAAAACAGGATGGTTATTCTCAACTATGGTTAGCCGATCTGTAGGATCAATTATGGGTTCTATTTCTATGGGCTCATTTTTTGGCTCCGGGATCTTAGGTTCTTCTCTTACAGTAATGGGAATAGCAGTTCCCATAGTCGCCTCTTGCTCTTTTGGTTCAAAAGGAGGGACTTCATAATCTGTTTGAAGCTGTATAATCTCAGTAACTACTGCCAAACTCAGGGCTATCCCTACCAGGAAAAAAATGCCGCGATAATTCTCCAGATTCTTCTTCTGATTCTTTTTTAATTGCATGATGTAATCTTTTGGTTTGTTTTTAGATCCGCAGATCGATCAGGCCCGGCGGCGCTGATAAACAAACCACACGAGCACGGCAACCGTGGCACCAATACAATTGGCTAAAAAATCTAACCAATCTCCGGTTCGGCCACTTACAAATTCATTCTGTAGGATTTCAATTAATCCTCCGAAAAGCACACAAGTAAGCCAGATAGCGCCAAGTCGACCCCTTGTTAATTGATTCTTGGAATTATAACGAAGTGATCCAATTATTATTAGCACAGCCGCAAGGAAAAAGACACCTACATGAATGAGCTTATCATTAAGATCAAAGAGATCACGAGGAATGCGATCCCGGGGAATGAGGGTGAAATAAGAAATTAAAAAACCCCAGAGCAAAGCTGGGGCATATCGTTTTAATCTGGATTTATCCATTTAACTAGGAAACCAATTCCTGATAAGCGGTTGCATCCAGGAGATCATCCATTTCAGAGCTATCGGATAGTTTTATTTTCACCATCCAGCCTTTTCCGTATGGATCTTCATTTACTAGCTCCGGACTGCTCTCGATCTCTTCGTTGAATTCTAAAACCTCTCCCGATACAGGCATAAACAGATCTGAAACAGTTTTCACTGCTTCTACTGATCCAAAGGTTTCCTCCTTGTCTAAGGTCTCCCCTTCGGTTTCAACTTCAACAAATACAATATCACCTAATTCTCCTTGAGCAAAATCAGTGATTCCCACGGTAGCAACATCACCTTCCAGGCGAATCCATTCGTGGTCTTTGGTATACTTTAAATCGGTTGGAATATTCATGCCTCGCTTATTTGATGCCGCAAATTAAATAGATTTTTAGGGATTATTGACCCAAATTTAACCGAACACTGATCCCAAATTGATTCGTGGTGAGCGGGAAGGCATTCGAAGTCTTGAATCGCGACATATTCAGGTCATAGAACAACTTGGTTTGTATGCGTTGACTAAGACGATAATCTGCTGAAACTTTTACTGTAGTAACTCTTTGGCCAGAGGTAGGTTGATCAACATCCTCTTGAATCCGACGAATCAAAATGATGTTATCCCGAATTCCTACATCTGCTCTTAATTCCAGGTTAGCCACCGGATTGGTGCGCCTCTTACCCACTTTAACGAATCTAAGTTTCAAATCCTTTATGATGTATCCCGCGCCTATCACCCATTCGGTCCCGCGATTCTCTGTAATCTGATTATTAGTTAAGCTGAGCATAATATTCCGGTCGCTCTTATATTCTACGCGGACCGTCATGTTATTCTTCAACTTGGTGTTTAAGCCAATTAAAGGAGCAAACTGCTCGGTCATACTAACCGCATTAATCTGAAAGTTAGAAAGCAGATCGCCATTTGCATCCAGGGGTACTTCATCCGGTCGGTCCTGAAGCGCCTTCTGTTGCAAAAGGTTTGTAGTTACGGAGGAAACCGTGTAAGTCGAGCGATAAGCATGATTAAGCGTGAAGCTTGCGAAATACTTCTTAAAGAGCTTCATTTTACTCAAACCATCATAGGTGATTTGCCAGTTAGGTAGTGGTATGGCACGTTCAAAACCGAGGGGAACAGTATTCGCGTCTGTTCCCGAATATGCCGCAATAAAGGCGGGAATCATCACGTCCTGAGAGCTCACGCTGTAATAACGGTAACCATAATTTGTAGAGTCTGGACTGCCCACCAATTCAGGAGAATATCCTGGAATAGAATCCGAAAATTGAGTGGCCAAACGCTGCGCTAAGCGTTGAGATATGATCAGGCGATTTTCGCGGAACTGATCATAAGTTGGAGAATTGTATTCCGGTGCCTCTAAGGTCTCGAAGGCTGTATTCAGCATAAACCATGAGCTGGTAAAAGTCTGAGTTTGGAAGGCATTCTGATTGGTGAAAGCGAAATTGGTGAAATCACCTGTTACCGGATCAAATACACTATCGGCTCTGAAGAAAGAATTCAAGTTACTGCTACCCTGAGTTTGAGCGGTAACTACAATCCTTAAAGAATTCAGCGGTTCCAAAGTAAGGCGCATATTTAAGGTATTGCTACCGGTTCGAGAATATTGGGTATTGAGGTTAGGGTTGGTTACTAACCAATCATTATTAACTGCTGCGGTACGAATGTCGCGCTGATCACCTAAAGTAAAAAGCAATCCTGGCGCAGCCCCTGACTCTGACATCCCCAAAAGGGTCGGACTAGGACGGAAACCCGGAAGAACCTGACCATCCGAACGGCTATAGTTCACAGAACCGGATTTAACCATCATCATGAACTTGGCAGACTCCATCAACACTTTATCAAATACACTCTGTTCCTCATCTTCTTCCTCTTTTTGCCTCTCCTGGCTACGACGTTGACCAGGCGTGGGAACTCCCCTCGGTCTTCTTCGCTCCGCACGTCGATTTGGACCGCCCGCCAGAGCCTTCTTCAGATAGGGCACCTTATTGTAGAGTGCATTAAAGTTGAGGGTACTGTTTAATTGTATCTGTCGGTTATTCTGAATAGTGTTACCAAAATCGAGATTAAACTGAGTATTCCCAGGTGTTTGCGCTGTCCCTCGGGTAGTGGCCAAAGAAGGAGCCTGCCAGTCGTAATCCCCATTATAGGTAGCGGTAAGCGTAACAAAATCCATTAAGGGCAGCTTGTTGATAGGTACTTGCCAGTTAAGGGTTACCCTTTGATGATAATTAAGCGGACGGCCAAAATCACGGAGGTTGTTCTCGATCTCCGTCCGGTTTGAATCGGAATTCGGCGCCCCATTTAATTCATCAATTCGGAAGCTTGCTCTCGCATTATAATCGAATCGCAGTGATTCGGTAATATCGAAGAGCATCGTATACTGACGATTCAGGTTAAAGTTCTTATTGTAAGTTGCCTCAAGATTACCCAGTAACTCAGGTGGAATATCATTGAGGATCGCATCCGTGTTCCGCATTTGCATGGCGGTATAGTTTCGATCGAAACTGGCGATGGCCGTAAAGCTCTTAGGATAAGGGAAGAAATTGAAATCGCGGATTAAAGCCAGATAATCGCTTTGCATCCATTTCACCTTTTTAAAAGGCTTAATCGCTTTAGGCCGGGTACGGTAGGTATAATTTAGATTCCCGGTATGTTGACGGTTTATATCAAAGCGGGTATTGATGTTTCTCCTAAAGACTTCTGAAAATGAGTAGCTGACCGCAAAATTCTCAATGTCATAAACCTGGGCCTTGCGTTGACCCTGATTGGCCCCTCTCTCCTTCCGTACATTGGTGAAGTTTATCGACCTACGTCGCGTATAGTCCTGAGTAGCCTGGCGCAGAGAGTCCTGATCAAGAGGGTCTTCAATATTATCCAGAGCATCATCGAACTCAATGTCCAAATCTAATGGGTTAAATCTCGGGTTAATCCAGGTTTCACTAGCTCCGTAGAACATTGGAATCCGGATTCCTAAGTCCTTATTGAAAAACTTACCTAGCTCAACATTGGTCTGTAAATCATAGGCAAATCGCTCTTCCTGTTGAAACTCACTAACCGATTGATCCAGAGATCCCCAACCAATTGAACTCGTACTACCCGTTAAACTCACATTAGCAAAGTCAGCTAATTTGGCGGCTACCCTTGCATTGGCGGCCCAACCTCCATCCTGGTCGAAGTCTGTAAGGCGCAATTCGTTAATCCATACTTCCGCATCTTTTGGCTGCCCATCATCAGGGTCATTGGCAAAACGACGTTTTGGATTTCGTACCCCAATTAATATCGTACGTACATTTCCGAGGTTGGGGGCTCCAACTACGGTAACCCTTCCTCCGGCTCGATCTACGGAATAGGGTTCATTGAGCGGATCACCTGTATTACGATAGGCTCGATTACGCTCCAATTTAACATCCTTTAATACCTGCAGGGCGAAATCCATTTGATTCTCTGCTGGCCAGATCAATCCAGCATCGGTATTACTTACCCCCCATGGCGTTACGGTCATCGGAATTTCATACTCGTAATAGTTCTGGTCGTAGTCGCTTCCTAAACGGATAAAAACTCTTAGATCCCCATCTTCAAGATCATCAACTGTATTTGCAGACTCCAAGTGAGTAAACAACTTCAAACGCTTATAAAGGCGCATATCAAAATCGATATTGCGGAAAACCGCTCGCGCATCCCCATCTTCCAGATTTAGGATACGCAGGGACAGAGCTTGCTCATTTTGCTGGTTAGCGGATGTGGTACCGAAAAGAATCTGCCGATCGATACCCGGAGGCAGCACATATGGCACGGGTTGGCGTGATCCATTCTGCTCAATATTCACGGCATTCACCTCAAATACAGTATTATCCTGATCATCCTGAGTGAGTCGATCACGAGTACCATCCAAGGCAAACTGATAACGTCGCCATTCACCTCTCACTAATTCCATTCGGGCAAAGCGCATTACAATATTGCCTGGGAAATTTTTCATGAAGGCTCGGATAAAACGAATAGAGCGGAAATCGTTGATCGGACCAACCTTAGAATCAGGATTGAAAATCGGGATTTTAAACTGAATCCACTCCGCAGGATAGGATCTTCCATTAGGCTGTTCAGGCGAGGTCGTACGATAAACATCCGTAATGTAATTCTGCCCTACTTCTTGCAAATCCCCAGGACGAATACTGATGCGGTATTGATAATAAGTCTCTGCTTTACTTAAGGTCTGATCTCGGTTAACATCTTCAATATCCGGTAGGTTGGTTGCAAATGCAGAAACCCCACCTACAGGAGTGGGATTAGAGTTTCCTTCGGGATTATTGAAAGATTTATAGCGATCAAGAATATTGGCTTCTTCCTGATCCAAATTGTCGCCCCGATAGTACTGGAAGTTATCTGCGGCGGGGTCCTCGTCGGCTTGGTTATAGGCAGGAGTTCCGGTACCAAAAGTGTTTAAGACTCTCTGCACATAGTTTGCATAGGCCGTATCATTTGTCCAGGTACGCTCTTGCTCATCATTTAAAAGGTCATATCCAACATCCTGAAGATCACGAGCAGAGGGATCAGCATCAAAGGCCACTACGGGAGGACGAACATTGGTCGCATAACCCCATCGGGTAGAATCCAGCTTACTTAGGTCTCCATTTACCGGAATACTGTTCTCAATCGCCTGAACCCCATCACGAAGTATATCCTCCGACACACTACCCAAGTTGAAATAGAGGTCTCCACCAGCCGGGGGATTCTCCATACCCACAAAAGGGTTGAGCATCCAGAACTGAATGAACTCAATATTCTGTTCCTCGAAGTTTGTAACACTTACATCCCGCATAATACCGGCCCAGCGACTCTCGCCATTACGCAAGGTTCCATCCTGGTTAAGTCCTTCCGAGAAAGCAGTAGGTTCAACATCATAGTTATATGGACCTCTTTCTCTGGGATAATAGGCTAAATCCAGTGTGGCAATATTCCTGGGTTGGCTATTATCTAATTCGAGGTTAGGGAATACCTCATCAACTAAAACTTCCCTTACATCATTCGTAGATTGGAGGTCCTTGTTGTTACGAATATTATCAGGCGTACGCGCCTCGTCATTGTGGAAGAGTGGATCAATGGTATACCAGGCAATTCGGGCACGGTTAAATCCGTAGGCTAAACTGTTTTCTGATGCTTCTGGGAACAGATCAGGCTGACCAGCTGGAGTGGAAGCCAAACGCCAGGCCGCAGGGTTGCGAATATCGATGGTGGTTTGACTGGATTCAAAATCATCAAGAAAAGTGGTTTGCTCCCCATTAATCTCAATGCCACGAGGGCTCCCCGGAATTAACTGAGCCACCTCACCACTTACCAATAAGTTGGATTTCTCTTTGGTGTCGATAAATGGAATCGCATCTACAAACCGGGTTAGGTAAGGAGCATCTTTAGAGTAGTTTCCATTTAAACCGATAATCGTGTTGGAAATCGGTTCTTCGCCAATATTCACCTTCTGAGTTAAGGGTCGCTCATTAAGGTGTACCATCGTACCTCCTAAATTGAAATTCTCATTGAAGCGGTATTCGGCATTTAAGCCCATAAAGGTCTTTGTCTGGAAATTGAAGAGTGCATTGTTCTCAAAATCCACCTTAATAGGAACGCCCGAATTCAAAATCCCTTCATTTAGGATTGAAACTCTTCCCAGGTTATAGTCTACACGATAGTCTTGTCCCTCAACCAATCGCGTTCCACCAGCAGTAACCTGCACTGATCCCGGAGGAATATTAAAGGCATTCAATTGAATTTCACTACTCGAGGAAGAACTGAACTGACCGCGGATTAAATACTTATTTAAGCGAGTTTCATTTTGGGCGACAAAACGGGTAGAATCATAAAGTTGCTGGAAGACAAATTGATCCCGTTCATCATCAGATGAAAGCTTTTCCGCCAGATTGGAGCCAAAAGGCTCAAGCACCGGGAAGAATATTCGTCCGTTCTGAGGATATATGGTCACATTGGGTATGAAGTCGAAAAAGCCGTCCGGCTGATCATCATTATTCTGATTTAAGCGATCCAATTCCATCACCCTTAAAAGCAGTTCCGAACGCAGGGAAGATTCCGGTAAAAATGGCACTGGAGTACCAGTTTCATCATTCATGTACAATACCTGAAGCCTAAAATCATCTGCTCCAACCTGAAAGGCACTTAAGGAGTAAACGTTTTTCATCATCAAGTCCCAATTGGGTACCCGAACATCAAGGATGAAACTCTTCAGCATCTTAACCACGAGGTTATTCGGTGTACTCACCCCATCGGTACTAAATTCACCCACCTGGAAAGTTCTTCCTCCAGCCGTATACTGGAAAGCGACTGCTAATACCTCATCCTGATTAAGCGCGGTATTCAAGGTGATGTATCCTAATTGAGGGTGGAAATAGAATTCGTTGGGGTTCAGCTTCCTTGCATTTGCTAATTCCACAAATTCCGTTGCCTCTTCGAAACCTGCACCGCTTAAAGTCGCATTTACCTGAGAGATATCACGAACTCCTGGATACAACTGTACCAAGGTTCTTGGGTCCAACTGGTTTGAAAGGTTATCGGGAAATTGGCCTCCGGATTCCCCGGGGAAAATAACCGGACCGGGTCTGTTACCATCACGATAAGCGTTGCGCTCGCGTTCACCAAGGTCCAATAAGGCAATTATGTTTCGGGTATCCTGGGTGTTTTGACGGTTGTTTGTTACCCAAACCTCAACTTTAGTGATCTGCACCGGTGAGGTAATCAGAGGAGAGTTTTGAAGAAAAGCCTCGTAATTGTCGCGGAAATAGTGCGAAAGGAAATAGTGTCGGTTTGCCTCGTATTGATCACCCCAAATTTCAAATTCTGTAGTAGTCGCTCCACCCTGAATATTGATGGATGATGTTTGACTGCGCTGTTCAGAGAATACACCGGTTAACATCAACTTACCAAACTGGAACTGCCCTTTAACCCCAAATAAACTCTGGGCTCCGGTAATCAATGAGGAGTTTAGTGGAAGGTTAACATTTCCTAATTCAATCTTCTTAATAATATCATCCTCCAGTCCCGTAAACTCAGTTTTCACCTGATTCTCAAAAGCGAAGGTGGCCTCCGTATCGTAGTTTACGTTTAACTTCAGTTTCTCACCAATACTTCCATTCACATTCATCTGAATGCGCTGGTCGAAATTGAAGGTGAAAACATTTCGATTTCGCTCTGGGATGATCGGATTATCGATCTTTTGAAAACGACCTCCAAAAGTTAATTCAGCAAAACCCTGAGGACGGATATCGATCGTGTTAGAACCGAAAATCCGGGCAAAGTTTTCATTATCAATTACGATCTGCGGAATTAAAGAACTAGCCGGATCACGACCTTCCGCTTTTTGCGCTTCGTCACTTTTACTGCGGGCATCCCAATAATCTTTCGCTTGCTGTCTGGCAACATAATCGCGGTATTCCCTTGGGGTCATTACCATCGGGGGTGCGGCACTGAACTTACCATAGGAGCGATAGACAAAATAGTTTCCACTATTCTCGTCGTAAACTACTTCTTCCTTATAATTAGATGGCTCGTTTCCGAAAACCCCTCCAGATTCGCCATTCTCGAAGGGATATATTAGGCTGTCTGGCTCATTGGTATCCGCAGGAGCCACTAACTTGTTTAGCTCTGAATCCTCGTTGATGGCAATAATGTCTCTGGCAAAATTCCTTCGATAGGTGAAGGAATAGATCAGGAACAAACCTGCCAATGCCGGAATGGCAATATGTTTCAAGGATAGTTTCAAAGCTTTTGTAGTGCCGATTTGATAAGTTCCTCGATTTCGATTTGAGGCTTGACCTGTATTAATTTAGCCAGTACCCTCTCTGATTGTCGAGCTGGATATCCCAATACCTCCAATGCGGCTATAGCTTCCGCTTTGATTGCCAAATCACCACCAGCGAGGTTCACTTCCTCTGCCATCGGTGCCAGCTTGTCTTTAAGATCAATGATTACCCTTTGGGCTGTTTTAGCGCCAATGCCTTTTACTGATTTTAATAAATCTACATCCTCCCGACCAATTCCCGCGATAAGCTCAGCAGGACTCAAACTACTTAGCATGGTACGTGCCGTATTTCCACCAACCCCATTCACGGAAATAAGATGCTTAAATACCTCCTTTTCCTGGGCAGTTGAAAAGCCATAAAGGGTTTGAGAATCCTCTTTATATATAGGATGCAAGAACAATTGCAATTCCTTCGCGTGAGATATGGCAGAGTAAGTATGTAAAGAAATATGGATCAGATACCCCATTCCCTGGCAATCAATAATAGCCTCAGTGGGTCGTATCTCAACCAATTTCCCGCGGATGTGATGTAACATAAAAGCCTAAAGCAAAGGTTTGGTCTGGTGCTTTAAAAAACGCCAAAAATACGTTTTTCATACACCGCACCAATTAAAAAAATCCTCCTTCCAAATTGCTTGAAAAGATGGCTCTACAACGTCTGCATTAAACCTTTATTATTTCAATTGTGGGATTTCTCTTAAAACTTAGGGAAAACCATCCGGCACTCACTTCCAGCTTGAAAGAATCGCACTAATCTGGTCTGAAATTGGCAAATCAATTAAAGAGTTTGGAATGCATGGCTAGCCAGGGAGAGATTAATCGGAATAAATCGAAGCGCCAAGTTAGATTAGGTCTTGTTGTTTCTTGCCAAAAAGAAAAGCCACTGCAAATGCAGTGGCTCTCAGTTTTCTAGTGTAAAGTAATCTTATCGGATCACAAGTTTTTTGGAGACCATCACCTCACCATCACTTTTAAGAGAGTAGAAGTATACTCCAGGATTAAGTGCGGAAAGATCAACTTCCATTTCGTTTTGCTGGGCATCCAGAGTAGTTTGATACACTCGAGCGCCAACTAAGTTGATAAGCTCAAAGCGATTGTCAGCGTTAGAGTTCACATCATACTTCACTCGAAGGAAATCATCTGCCGGATTTGGGTAAACTGATACCTCAGGGTTTTTAAATTCCGCCTGACTTAAAGGAACTCCATCAACACGGAAGTTTACGCGAAAGGCAACTGAATCTGTTGGATTGTAATAATCGAATAGTACGTAATCAATGAATCCATCACGGGTATAACCATCTAGATCTGGATAAACATGAACAATTGCGGTATCCGTACCTCCTGGCTGAATAGTCCTATTAAAGGAAGGAGGGTTTTGTGAAATATTAGTGGTGAAACAGAGCCCCCAGCAAATTGCATTGCTATCGGTAAGTTCTGTATAGTTGGCATCAATACGTCTTAAGGCTACTTCCACTGGAAGATTTGATACGTTTTCAACGATTGCATATCCGGCAAGATCGTTGTCCACCCAAGCATTTCCAACCACCAATGTGTCCTGAAAAGTGATCTGCAAGCTTTGCTGCGCTTGCAAAAACAAACTTCCACTTAACAGGACGCTCAGTACTAGAGTAATTTTTTTCATGTGCAGAGTGTTTTGCTAATCTTCACAAAAGTATAAAAATCATCTGCTCATTATGCGCTATGATCCAATTTTCCATTATTTTCGGCATTCGCAATCTTAAGTTTTTGTTATGAAAAAGTATTACTTATCCCTTTTCCTAAGCGCCATTACGCTTGGACTTTTTGGCCAGGGCTATTATCAGATCCCTGCCATTAACGCCGGCACGAATCCCGGCAACCTTAACAATGACCCTGAGCAACCAGAGGCATTCCTATCAGGTAACAACCTTGGTTATACTACGGTATTATCTAGTGGTGCTGCCGATCAGTGGTCTCCTGCTCAAACCATTCCTTTCAGCTTCAACTTCAATGGATCAGCTGAAACTCAGTTTTATGTTTCTGCATCTGGTGTAGTAACCTTTGCAGCTTCTACTCCTACCACTACTCCTGGATTTACTCCTGCCCTCTTACCAGCAGCAGGTATTCCTCCAAAGTCTGTTTGTGCTTGGGGATTAGACCTTACTGGTGCAAATGATGCAGTAGTGAGTAAAACCTTCGGTACTGCTCCTAATCGTCAGCACTGGGTAATCTGGGCTTCTGCCTCTAACAGTGCCTTAGGTGCTGGATGGGCATACTGGGGTATCGTATTAGAAGAGACTACAGATCGTATCTACATTGTTGATATGCGTAACTTCTCTCAAGGTGGTGCTAACGTAGCTCTTACTGCAGGTATTCAGGTAGATGGTTCTACTGCTTACAATGTTACTGGTTCTCCAGCGCTTGGTGGTCAAAACACTGCTACCGGTGGTAATCAGAGTGATGCTTTAGACAACACTTATTACGAGTTCGTTTACGGTACTCAGCCTCAGTATGACTTAGCTTTAATCAGCGCTTCAATCTCTGACATTGCTGGTCTTACTACTGCTGAAACTTTCGAAGCTTTAGTTCAAAATAAAGGTTCTGAGACCATCACAACCTTTAACTACAACTTTGATGATAATCAAGGTAATCAAGGAAGCACTCCAATCTCTCAAACTTTAGGAACTGGAGACTTTGCTACTATTACTATGAACCCAGGTTGGACTGCTCCTGGTCCTGGAACTTACACTATCGATTTAGATATTAGTGATCCAAACGCAAACCCAGACGCAAATCCTGGCGACAACTCTCTTACTTTCACTGTTCAAGCTGCACAGGATGTACCTCGTACTTTCCTTGCTGAGAAATTCACCAGCTCTACTTGTCCTCCTTGTGCCTCTTGGAACAACAACGTTTATAACACTGCATTAGCTAACTATAACGGTGCTAACAAAAACTTGGTTATCAATTATCAAGTTCCAATTCCATCTCCTGGTGATCCTAGCTTGAATCCAGATTCAGAAGGTCGTCGTCAGTGGTATGGTATCAGCTCTGCTCCTACTATGCTAGCTAATGGTGCTGAAGTTGATTATAGCGCTGTTCAGACCTGGGGTGATGCATTAACTGCTTACCAGGCTGCTGAAACCGCTGGTGCTGCTGCTCCTGCTTTCGTTTCTGTAAGTGGTTTCGCTACTTACGATCGTTCAGGTGGTAGCACTGCTGACGTTACTGTAAATGCAAGTGTTGCTTCCAACCTAGATCTTTCTACTGGAAACTATGCACTGCAAATGGTAGTACTACAGAACAACTACGTGTACAACCAAGCTTCTAACGGAGACTTCAACTACAAGCACGTAATGCGTAAAATGCTTCCAGATCCAAATGGTACTGCATTGAACCTTACTGCAGGAGGTTCTGCTAACTTCCAGGAAACTTACCAATTTACTGTTGGTAATGTTAGTGGTGGTGCAACTAGCGGAAACTTCAACCTTTGGAATGATGACGTTGAAGCTATCGTATTCGTAGAGGATCGCGATAACCAAAGAATCATGAACGCTGCATTTGCAGGTATGACTTGGGTTGGTATTGATGAGTCTAACATTGTTAAGGCTAGCATCTATCCAAACCCTGCTAATGATGTTCTTAATATCGACTTAGACGGTGAGCAAAACCTAAGTGTAAACATCATCGATCTTACCGGTAAAACTGTAATCAGTGAAGATTTCGGTTTAACTACTGGTGAAGTAATCAACACTAGCGACCTTGTTGCTGGTATGTACATCGTACAAGTGGTTACTGATGGAAAAATGGCTGCTAAGCGTATCGCTATCACCCACTAATTTCCAGAACACAAATTTTAAATGCCGTCTCTGTGATCTCGCAGAGACGGTTTTTTTTTGAGCCTGGCATAATCTATGTCCTGTGAATTGTGAATTCCTAAAAAAGATTAGCTATGCAAGGCCAAATTCTAATTTGCTATCACTTGAAAATGATTAATTTCCCCCACTTATTTACTGTAAATACCCTTTCAAAAATGAGAATCAAACTGATCGCAAGCCTTAGCCTGGTTATCGTATTCTGTTTCTCCGCTACTGCTCAAGACAAACTTCCGAATATCCAACTCAAGGATTTAGTAGGAAACATGGTTAATGCCGGAGAAATTCAAAATGATGGAAAACCAATTATCCTAAGTTTTTGGGCTACCTGGTGCAAACCTTGCATCCGTGAACTTAATGCTGTTAATGATCAGTATGTTGATTGGGTGGATGAAACCGGAGTTAAACTGGTAGCAATCTCCATTGATGATTCTCGTAATTCTGCTCGGGTTAGACCCTTTAGCAAATCTCAGGGTTGGGAGTATGAAATTTATATTGATGAAAACCAGGAGCTCAAAAGAGCTTTAAACGTGAATAATATCCCTCATACCTTTCTTGTTGATGGTGAAGGCCATATCGTTTGGCAACACAATGGCTACATTCCTGGCGATGAAGATCATCTTTTTGAGTTAGTTACTCTGCTAGCTGCTGGCGAAAGCATCGAAGGACACGAATAAGCAGAAGCTGCGGCAATGAAGAAATCGCTATTACTCCTGTTGCTGGGATTCATCGGCATCAGCTTGAATGCTCAAGAGCGTCAATTTGATTACGGTGAAATCCACGGTAACTTCCAAACCAACGCCCAATATTATTTAAGAGACTCTATCATTGATCCCAATGGCACCGCTTTCCCGGATGAAAGAATGCTGGCGGCTGGTTTCTTAAACTTAATTTATACCAAAGGAGATTTCATGGCGGGTATCCGTTATGAAAACTATCAAAACAACCTTATCGGACTTCCGGAAGGATTTCAAGGACAAGGCATACCTTATCGATTTGCCCGCTACAAGAAGGATGGCTATGACATCACCGTTGGTAACTACTACGAGCAATTTGGTTCAGGACTAGTGTTTAGGGCTTATGAAGAACGTGGTCTTGGTTTAGACAATGCCATGGACGGACTGCGCCTGATTGTAGATATCAGTCCCGGCTTAACCGCAAAAGCTCTGGTTGGAAGACAGAGAATCTATTTCAATACCGGAGACGGGATTGTAAGGGGGGGAGACCTTGAATTCAACTTAAATGAGTTCAATAAGACTTCTGGCAGCCGTAACCTGATTCTAGGAGCAAGTATGGTCAGTCGCTTTCAGGAATCACAAGACCCAATTTTCAACCTACCTGAAAATGTTGCAAGTGGCGGAATCCGTGCAAATTTTATCAGCAGTAGATTTAATGTTTTCGCCGAATATGCCTATAAGTCTCAGGATCCCAATAGCTCTAATCGTTTTATCTATAAACCAGGGCATGCTATCTACGCCACGGCTGCCTACACGGGAGACAATCTTGCCCTCTTAATGGGTTATAAGTATTACGACAACTTCCTTTTCCGGTCCCAGAGGGTTGCGAATTTCACGGAAGCCCTAATCAACTACTTACCTCCTTTAGCAGAACTTCACACTTATGCCCTGCCAGCTCTGTATTCTTATAACATCCAGGCGAATGGGGAAACGGGAATTCAGGCAGAATTGAGCTATAAGTTCAATCGCGGGACTCCCCTCGGTGGTAAATACGGAACCCTGGTAAATGTCAATTTCAGTAATTCCTATGCACTTGATAAGGACTTCACCTTTCGTACGGATTTAGACTCTAGCCAGACGGTTTCAGGAACCGATGGTTATCAGGATTGGGCAGGTCCCGGAGATATTCAATACTCACAGGACTTCAATGTGGAGGTTAAATCGAAATTGAATCGCAATTGGAAAGGGACTTTCAGTTATTACAATTTCATCTATAACCGAAGTGCTTTGCTTGATGGGGTGATCGACGATTTGGTTACCGACCCTGACAATATTCAAATGGTCTTTGTTAATGCGATGGTTGCCGAGCTGCTCTGGAAAATCAAACCGAAGCATTCCTTAAGGATGGAGGGACAACTGATGCTTACCGATCAAGACCGAGGTTCATGGGCACTACTCCTACTGGAGTATTCGATCGCACCAAAATGGTTTGTAGCCGTTCAGAATGCCTACAATTATGGTAACCCTGATCCTGATTTAAGAGTACAATATCCGCTGCTCTCTTTTGGTTATACAAGAGGTACAACCAAACTTCAGGTAACTTATGGTCGTCAACAAGAAGGAGTGTTTTGTGTAGGCGGCATCTGTCGCGTTGTACCTGCCTCCAATGGCTTTAGTTTATTACTCACCTCAAACTTCTAAGGATGATGAAGATTAGAATAGCGACTGCAGTTTTTGCGTTTTTTGCTCTATGCGCATGTGACCAGATCCCGGAAGATGAATATCTGTTAATTGACGACAGCACCCCCTCCTATCAGGGAACCGGCCACCGGGTATTGTTAGAAGAGTTTACCGGAGTTAAATGTAACAACTGTCCGGCCGCCGCGATTGAAGCTAAAAACCTTCAAACAATTTACGGTAAGGAAAACCTCATTCTACTTAGCATCCATGCGGGTAACCTGGCTACTACCGATGCTAAACATCCCAAAGCATTTAATACTCCTGAAGGAACTGAGATGTTCAACTTCTTCCAGCTTTTTGGAGTACCGGTTGGTTTTGTGAATCGCCTGGACTACAACGATGGGACCATCATCAAACCAGAGGATGACTGGAGAAACATTGTACCAAGTGAGCTTGAGAGACAGCCGGTAGCGGAAATTAACCTTGTAGAAGACTCCTATAATAACGGCACCCGAGAATTAACCGTGAATGGCGCGGTAGTTCCAGATTCTAATGCCACTTTACCTTCAACTGTTTATCTCTGCATTTACCTTGCGGAGAATGGTATCGTATCTCCTCAAACCATGGGCGATAAATCTGTGAACAACAACTATGTGCATAATCACGTACTTAGAGGCAGCTTTACGGGAACCTATGGTTCTCAAGTGGATTTAAGCAGTGGTTCGGCCAACTTCTCAGAGAGCATTGTCCTTCCGGAAGATGGTGTTAAAGAAAACTCGGAAGTGATCGCCTTTATATATGATCGAGATAATTACGAGATTTTACAGGTAAACCGTATCGAACTCTAATAGAGTCTTAAAGCATTTTTAAAAGCCTGTTCATTAAGCAATGAGCAGGCTTTTTATTTTTTTAAGAATTGGAGGTTTCGCCTTAGCCCGCTGTACTTGGTACGCTTTACAGCACTCTTCTTAAATACTTCTCTGAACACTTCCTCAGTCATTTCATGCCAATCGCCTGCGCTCATATCCAAAAGCTTAGGATGAGGCTGAAAGGCTGATTCATTATGGGGGCTTGAAAATCTATTCCAGGGACATACATCCTGACATATATCGCATCCAAATGCCCAGTCCTCCATTTGATCCTTAAACTGAGTGGGAATTGCATCCTTTAACTCAATGGTGAGGTAAGAAATACATTTTGAGGCATCCAATACATTTGGTCCTAGAATCGCCGCGGTAGGGCAAGCATCTATGCATCGAGTGCAGGTTCCGCAATGGTCGGTACGAATAGGCTCATCATAATCCAGATCCAGATCTATTATTAATTCGGCCAGGAAAAAAAATGAGCCCTTCTTCTTATTGAGCAAGAGCGTGTTTTTAGCCTGCCAACCTATTCCTGCTTCCTGAGCCCATTTTCGTTCCATTACAGGAGCCGAATCGACGAAAACACGACCATCTACTTCTCCTATTTCCTGTTGAATAAACTGCAGTAAGTCCTTGAGTTTTCTTTTAACCACAAAGTGATAATCTTCTCCATAGGCATACTTAGCCAGTTTAGGGGCTTCCGAATCCTTCTGTACCTGTTCCGGATAATAATTATAAAGCAGGGATACGACTGATTTGGCTCCAGGCACCAACTTTGCAGGATCCAGGCGTTTATCAAAGTGGTTTTCTAACCAACTCATCTCTCCTTGATAGCCTGAATTTAACCACTCTTCCAATCGCGGTGCTTCTTCCTCCAAAAATCGCACTTTGGCAATTCCACATTCTAGAAAACCGAGACGACGGGCTTCTGCTTTAATCAGTTGTGTATGGTGCGACCTAGAGGTCAAAGAGACCGTTTTGCAGATTGGGATCTTTCTTATCTAAATGCTTATAGGCTTTTTCCGTTACCATCCGTCCCCGTTGAGTGCGCACCATAAATCCCTGCTGGATGAGATAAGGTTCATAAACCTCCTCCAAGGTGCCTGCCTGTTCGCCTACGGCCGTTGCAACCGTATTTAAGCCAACCGGGCCTCCTTTGAATTTTTCGATGATACAGAGCAAGATTTTATGATCCATCTCATCTAAACCATAGGTATCCACATGCAGAGCCTCTAAGCCAAACTTGGCAATTTCAAGACTAATAGTGCCATTTCCCTTAACCTGGGCAAAATCGCGCATTCTTCTCAATAAGGCATTCGCAATTCTCGGAGTTCCGCGACTACGACGGGCAATCTCCACCGCAGCATTTGCATCAATTGGTACTTGCAGGATATGAGCTGATCGCTCAACGATATTGGATAGCAGCTCCACCGAATAATACTGTAAACGACTATTAATTCCGAAGCGGGCTCTTAAAGGTGCAGTCAATAAACCACTACGGGTAGTCGCTCCTATTAATGTGAAATGATTAAGATTGATCTGTACACTTCGTGCCGCAGGACCACTATCGATCATAATGTCGATCCGATAGTCCTCCATAGCCGAATAGAGGTATTCCTCTACGACCGGACTAAGGCGATGAATTTCGTCGATAAACAGGACGTCTCTTTCTTCTAAGTTGGTAAGTAGCCCCGCAAGTTCTCCGGGCTTATCTATCACAGGACCTGAGCTTAGCTTTAGTCCTGCACCCAATTCATTAGCAATAATATGAGCCAGGGTTGTTTTACCCAGACCAGGAGGGCCATGCAGTAAAACATGATCAAGAGCCTCCTCCCTTTGATTTGCAGCGGCCACAAAAACCCGAAGATTCTCAAGCACTTTATCCTGACCCGCAAAATCATCAAAGGAAAGGGGTCGGAGTTTTTGCTCAAACTCCTGGTGATCATTCTCTAATTCCTCTTCGCCATCTAGAAAGCGCGTCATATAAGCCGTTTCAACAAAAATATTTAAAATAAGAAGTCCCGACACTATGGTCGGGACTCCTTAAAATCTATTACCTCTATAATTTAATGGCCTCCGGCATCTTCATCCTCACCAAGCGGTACGGTTTGAGGAATGAAATCCTCTTCAGCACCAGGCTTAGAGTAATCGTAGGGCCAACGGTGAACGTGAGGAATATCTCCTGGCCAGTTACCGTGAATATGTTCAACAGGAGTGGTCCACTCCATAGTATTAGAACGCCATGGGTTTTGCTCTGATTTCTTACCGCGTAGTGCGCTATAGAAGAAGTTGTAGATGAAAATCACCTGAGCAATACCACCAATTATTGCGAAATAGGAAACCAATACGTTGATGTCAGCAAGATCATCGAACATTGGGAATGCAGTATTTGTGTAATAACGACGAGGAAGACCCGCCATTCCTAAAAAGTGCATCGGGAAGAACACTCCATAGGCACAGATGAAGGTTACCCAGAAGTGGATAAACCCTAAATTCTTATTCATCCTTCTTCCAAACAGTTTAGGGAACCAATGGTAAACCCCGGCAAACAGTCCGAAGATTGCAGAAAGGCCCATTACAATGTGGAAGTGAGCTACTACGAAATAAGTATCGTGCACATTAATGTCAAGGGCACTATCACCAAGAATCAAACCTGTTAATCCACCAGTGATAAAGGTTGATACCAAGCCGATAGAGAACATCATACCCGGGGTAAACTGTAAGTTACCTTTCCACAAGGTGGTAATGTAGTTAAATGCCTTTACCGCAGAAGGTATTGCAATCAACAGGGTGGTGAAGGTAAATACCGAACCCAGGAATGGATTCATACCGGTAACGAACATATGGTGTCCCCAAACGATAAAGCTCAGGAAAGCAATGGCTAGTATCGAACCTACCATCGCTCGATAACCGAAAATCGGTTTTCGGGAATTGGTGGAAATCACCTCCGAGCTAATACCTAATGCCGGTAAAAGAATAATGTAAACTTCCGGGTGCCCTAAGAACCAGAATAAATGCTGGAACAAAATCGGACTACCTCCCTGATTAGAGAGTAATTCTCCGGCCACCATAATATCAGATAGGTAGAAGCTTGTTCCAAAGCTACGGTCGAAAATCAACAATAAAGCAGCAGAGAAAAGAACCGGGAATGAAAGTACACCTAGAATAGCGGTAACAAAGAAAGCCCAAATCGTAAGAGGAAGACGGGTCATCGTCATTCCCTTAGTACGAAGGTTTAGTACGGTAACGATATAGTTCAATGCACCAAGTAAAGAAGATACAATGAACAGAGACATTGAAACCAACCAGAGCGTCATTCCCATACCAGATCCGGGGATCGCTTGAGGCAGGGCACTTAAAGGTGGATATACAGTCCAACCTGCCGATGCAGGGCCACTCTCTACGAAAAGCGAAATTACCATCACCACACTGGATGCAAAGAAGAACCAGTAAGAAAGCATATTGATAAAGCCAGAAGCCATATCACGTGCGCCAATCTGCAATGGAATTAATAAGTTAGAGAAAGTTCCACTTAATCCAGCCGTAAGTACGAAGAATACCATAATAGTACCGTGAATCGTAACCAGGGCCAGGTAAATGTTAGGATCCATAATTCCATCAGTTCCCCATTTGCCAAGGAAAAACTCTAGAATTGGCCATTCCTTATCCGGCCACGCTAATTGCAGACGGAAAAGCAAAGACATACCCACTCCAATAATTCCCATAATCATACCCGTGATTAGGAACTGCTTGGCGATCATCTTGTGATCCTGACTGAATACGTATTTTGTTATGAAAGTTTCTTTGTGGTGTGCGTGTGCGTCCATGTGTCTCTTTCGATTTCTGTTCGTTTGTTTCTTTCCTAATTAATCCTACAACATTTCAGCAAAAGTCTGCTGATCCTTCAACCATTTGTCGAACTCCTCTTCCGTTTCAACTACTACCTTCATTTGCATGTTGTAGTGAGCTGATCCGCAAATCTTATTACAGAGCAATACATAATCAAATTGCCACTCGTCTTCACCACGCTCCGCGCGTAGTTCGTTAACCCGCTTCACTTTGTTCATGATCTCCTTGGTGTTACGCATCTCTGCAGTAGTCATGCTAGGTGTAAACTGGAACTGGGTTTGGGTTCCAGGTACACAGTTCATCTGCACTCTGAAGTGAGGCAAATAAGCGGAATGTATAACATCCTGAGATCGGAATTTAAACAATACCGGTCTTCCCTTAGGCAGGCGCAACTCATTGGTGATAATATCGTTTTGAGAAGCCTCATCTTTCGGATCTACCCCGAGAGTATTAATACCCTCAATAAGGCGCACATTGGCATATCCCAATTCATTGTCGCTTCCCGCATAACGAGCCTGCCATCCAAATTGTTTGGCATAAATCTCAACAACCATAGGCTCTTCATCATTCACCGGATTCATCACGTCGCTCCAGGTCGTTAAACCGTAGAGGATTAAGCCCGCAAGAATTACCGCAGGAATACCGGTCCAGAAAAGCTCCAACTTATTGTTGTGCTCCATGTAAGTAGCCTTACGGGTCTTTCTACCGCGGAAACGGAAGGCAAAACCGAAAAGTAAAGGCTGAGTAACCAGGAAGGCCACTATAATTACCGCCATGGAAATATCCCAAAGACTATCAATCTCATTACCATGTTCGGACGCTGAAACCGGAAGAGTAAGCTCCATATACTCCATAACCATCCAGGCAAAAGCACCAAAGAAGAAAAGGAGGAAAAGAAGCATTAACCAACCCTGAGTATTATTGTCTCGATCATCAACCTTAACATCCTTGTCCGAATTCTTAATCTGGGAAGAGATCTCAAAAATTCGCACCGCCTGCGTTAAAGCGGCTACGGCCAGGAGGGCGATTACGATTACTAACAAAGTCTCCATGTAAATCCTATTGTTTCAAAAAATTATTGATGAAAGAGCTTGCTCTCCACATACATTGGGTGATTCTCCGGCATCAATGGTGCTTTGCTCAAATTGCGGAAAACCACATTAATAAATAAACCAACAAATCCAATTAGAGTTCCAATCTGAACTAGGCCAAGACTCCAATTTGCCCCAACCGTTCCTGGCATGATCATGATAAAGATATCCAACCAGTGTCCGAATAGAATAACAATACCAGCGGTAAATACGAATCCGCGATTACGCTTGGCATCTCTGCTCATTAACACTAATAATGGGAAGATGAAGTTCAATACCACCATAGTGAAGAAAATCCCTTTATACTCTCCAAAACGCGCCATGTAATAGGTAACCTCTTCAGGAATGTTAGAGTACCAAATCAGCATGAACTGCGAGAACCATAGGTAGGTCCAGAAAATGGAGAAGGCAAACATAAACTTAGCGATATCCTGAATATGGCTATCGTTAACTTCTTCGAGGTAACCTTTTCCTTTAAGGTATAATACAATCATCATTAAAGCGGTAAGCGCCGAAACGAACATAGTTGCAAATACGTACCATCCGAAGAGCGTACTGAACCAGTGAGTATCAATACTCATGATCCAATCCCAGGCACTGGTAGAAGATGTTACTGCGAAGAATACAAGGAATCCCGCACCGAGATTTCGCATCTTGATCCAGTTTCTATTGTAATCTACACCAGGCTGATCATTACGCAGGCTCATTTTACGAAGCATGTAAGCAGCACCTACCCATCCTACAAGGTAGATTATCGCCCGAAGGGTAAAGAAGAAGCCATTGAGGTAGGCCTCTTTACCGGCAATTATACTGTCATAATTATCGCTTTCCGGATTCATAATACCCTCGGCCATCCAATGGTATACGTGGTTACCACCTATGTGGAACCAACCATTAATAATTATAATCAAAATGATCAGTCCAGGTATCCAAATGAAGCCGGACATTGCTTCTAATATTCTAAGAACAACAACAGACCATCCAACCTGAGCGGCATATTGCACGGCCATGAAAAACAAGGCTCCAAGACCAAGTGCTAAAGCCCAAAAGCTATTCACCAAAAGATTTGCCCATGGCTTATTCTCCATTTGGTGATGAAGATGGTGTTCATCATGATGTGTAGGAGAAGTATAAGCGTGGTTGTTAGAAGGAATTGCGCGAGAAGCACCCCTGTGGTAGGAGTAATCATCAGCATCTGGAATAGCGTGGTGATCGCCATGCCCATGTGCAGCATGGTCAGTATGACCGTGATCTCCTCCGTGTGCAGCGTGGTCGCCATGAGCCGCATCACCATGATCAGCATGCTCATCATGCATAGCATCATGCTCACCGTGATGTGCATCATCATGATGTCCGCCTCCAGCCAGGAAACTGTAGCCTATCGAAATCGCACCGATAAGCATCAGTACATATGAAATTGTTTTTAAGCGACTTGAAAATTCAAACATCTCTGCGGTCGTTAAAGATTGTTATTGCTTTTATTCAGCTTTCTGTTGTTTCTACTACTTCTTCCTCAGCAGCTACCTCTTCTTCCTCTGCCGGAGCAGTAAGATCTTCCTTCAACTTCATTACATAGAGAGCCAGTTTCCAGCGCTCTTCAGGCGTAACCTGAGAAGCATGAGAACCCATTACTCCTTTTCCATAGGTGATCACATGGAAGATAGTTCCGTAGTTGATATCTCGGTCTTCATAGGAAGGTACTCCTAAAAACTTCTCGTTCTTAACCAAAACACCTTGACCTGCTCCTTTATCTCCATGACAATGAGTACAAAAAATGGTGTAAAGCTCCTTGGCTTCTTCCATAGTTACTTCATTGGCTTCAATGCCTTCTGGCATCTTCAAATAAGCTGCAGCCGAATCATATCCTGCTTTGTCCGGACCAAAATCCGTGTAGGTCATAAAGCCACGTGGAACTGTTCCCTCCACTGGTAAGCGGGCAGAGGTGCTATCGCTAAACAAATCGGTCGGTGAATAGGCCTCTAAAGCCGGGCCATCATACATATCTGGCATATACTGCCAACCGCGGTGATTCTCATCTCTATTACAAGCTACTAGAACCAATCCGGCCACTGCAAGAACAGCGATTTTATTGATAATACCTTTTTTAAGCATGCTCAGCGGAATTTACACTTACTTCAATAGCGCCGGTCTCTTTTAAGATGGCCATAATATCTTCATTGCTGTGCGCATCATTTGCCACAACCTCCATCAAAAATTTATCGTCTGTGGTGCGAGGATCAGGGTTCTGTGCCTTAGCACCGGGATAGATCTTATTGCGGAAAAAGAAAGTCCATACCATAAGGTGGGCAGCGAAAAATACTGTCAACTCGAACATGATGGGCACGAAGGCCGGCATGTTCTCACCCCAACTGAAACTTGGTTTACCACCAATATTCATCGGCCAGTCAACGATCATCATTCCGTAGGTCATAGAAATAGCCGTAGTTAATCCTAAAGCTCCGTATAGGAAAGCAGCTATCGCAATACGAGTCTCTTTTAAGCCCATCGCCTTATCAAGGCCGTGAACAGGAAAAGGAGTGTAAACCTCCTGAATCTCCAGGCCTTTGCTGCGAACTTCCTTCACGCCGCTCAACAACACATCGTCGTCGTCGTACAGCGCATTGATAATGGTTTGATTAGTGGTCGACATGCTCTTGTTTCTCTTGAAGTTTCTTATAGTTATCTCCGGAGGATTTCAAAATCGTTTTCAATTCTGCCTGAGCAATTACCGGGAAGGTACGTGCATAAAGGAGGAACAAAACAAAGAAGAAACCGATAGTACCGATAAAGATGCCAATATCTACGAAAGTAGGAGAGAACATACTCCAGCTTGATGGTAAGTAATCGCGGTGCAAAGAGGTTACGATAATCACGAAACGCTCGAACCACATACCGATGTTTACCACAATCGAGATGAAGAATGTAAACATTAGACTAGTACGTAATTTCTTGAACCACATGAACTGAGGAGAGAATACATTACAAGTCATCATACTCCAGTAAGCCCACCAGTAAGGTCCGGTTGCACGGTTTAAGAAGGCATACTGCTCATACTCTACTCCGGAATACCAGGCAATGAAAAGCTCCGTGATATAGGCAATACCTACAATTGATCCGGTAAGCATGATGATGATATTCATCATTTCGATGTGCTGGATGGTGATGTATTCCTCCATCTTAAACATCTTTCTCACAATAATCAAAAGGGTCTGCACCATCGCAAAACCTGAGAAGATTGCTCCTGCAACGAAGTAAGGCGGGAAAATAGTGGTGTGCCATCCCGGAATCACCGAAGTTGCAAAGTCCATAGATACAATAGTGTGAACTGAAAGTACTAGAGGAGTTGCCAATCCGGCCAGTACCAAAGAAACCTCTTCAAAACGTTGCCAGTGCTTTGCTTTACCACCCCATCCGAAGCTTAAAATCTTGTAGATGTGCTTCTGTACGGGTTTTACGGCACGATCGCGAATCATGGCGAAGTCAGGAATTAAGCCTACATACCAGAATACCACGGATACCGAGAAATAAGTGGATATCGCAAATACATCCCAAAGAAGCGGTGAGTTGAAATTCACCCAAAGGGAGCCAAATTGGTTTGGAATAGGTAAAACAAAATAGGCCAACCAAATACGACCCATGTGAATACCTGGGAAGAGTGCAGCCTGAATTACCGAGAAAATTGTCATTGCTTCCGCAGAGCGGTTAATTGACATTCTCCACTTTTGGCGGAATAATAACAATACCGCAGAAATCAGGGTTCCGGCGTGTCCGATACCTACCCACCATACGAAGTTGGTGATATCCCAGGCCCAGCCTACGGTTTTATTTAAACCCCAGGTACCGATACCTACACCAATTGTGTAGAGGATACATCCTACTCCCCAAAGGAAAGCGAGAAGGGCTAAACTAAATACCAGCCACCAGGATCTAGGCGCTGAAGACTCTACCGGACGAACTACATCTACCGTAATGTCGTGGTAAGACTTATCGCCTTCAATAAGAGGTTGACGTATTGGCGCTTCGTAATGCATGTTTTCCTCGAAATTAAGCTGTTGTGTTACGTACTTTCACTTGATAGAATACCGAAGGCTGTGTGCCTACAGCTGCTAATAAATGATACATCCTTTTGTCTTGCTTCATTGCAAATACCTCAGATTTCTTATCATTTACATCACCAAAAGCAATTGCTCCGGTGTCGCAGGCTGTTTGACAAGCCGTGGTAACATCTCCATCCTTCAATGCTACACCGCGTTTCTTAGCCTCTAGCTTACCTAACTGAGTTCTTTGAATACACATGGAGCATTTCTCCATTACCCCGCGTGAACGTACAGTTACATCAGGGTTTAATACCATTCGTCCCAAATCGTCGCTCATGGCATAGTTCTCCTTGAACATACCCACGGTATTGTCGTGGTATTGGAACCAGTTGAATCGACGTACTTTATAAGGACAGTTATTCGCACAGTAACGTGTACCGATACAACGGTTGTAAGTCATGTGGTTAAGGCCTTCTGCACTGTGGGTAGTAGCCGCAACAGGACATACTGTTTCGCAAGGTGCGTGATTACAGTGTTGACACATAACTGGCTGGAAGAATACCTCAGGACTCTCAGAAGGTAACTCCATATCAGCATACATACCGATTGCTCCCTTATTTTCCTCAGCCGAATTCTCCTTAGTAGTATCAGAGCTGTAGTAGCGATCGATTCGCAACCAGTGCATATCGCGATGCTTACGCATCTCGTCTTTACCTACTACAGGTACATTATTTTCTGAATGACAGGCGATCACACAAGCGCCACAACCATTACATAAGTTAAGGTCAATAGACATATTCCACATATGTCCGGTCTCGTGATCAAAATCATCCCAAAGGTTTACATCATCTGCAACCAATGGTCCTTTATAAGTTTCAAAAATTGGAGGCTCATTCCAGCCATCATGTCCATTTTGAGCAGGCTCATTTAAGAAAGTATCCAATGTTACTTCCTTAACAATATCGCGGCCCATCATGGTATGCGCTAACTGAATACAAGCAAACTCATGCATGGAATCTGCAACCGGCTCAACATCTACGCCAGAACTATGAGCAGTACCCATAAGCGTAAAAGCATTTACACCTACTTTGTCAGCGACGGTTCCTGCACCATATCGACCAAATCCAACCGCTAATGAAGCAGTTCCTATGGTTTGTCCAGGTTGAATAAACACAGGAACATTCTCCAAGGTCTTACCACCTACTTTTAGATTTACTAAAGATCCGTTTAAGGCGCCATTGGATTCATTCCAATTCTTTAGACCTAACTCGGTAGCATCTGCAGCAGAAACACTTAAGTAGTTATCCCATGATACACGGCTTATTGGGTCTGGAAACTCTAATAGCCATGGATTATTGGCAATCGTTCCTACGCCCATACCGATCATCTGCGAAAAGTTGATCTCCATTGCCGGAGCCTTTTTAGCATTGGCAAGGGCCGCAGCAGCAGCTGAGGCAAGATCAACGCTTACGCCCCCTTCCTCACTAACTGTATCTGCAGCCATCTCTTCGGCCACAGCAGAAGACTTTGTAAACACTCCATCATGGAGTACTTTCTTCCAATCAGTAGTGCCGAGGATTCCGGCATTCCAATTGGTCTTAATAAAATCGATGTAAGATCCACCAAGCTCAGACCACGCCATTAGACATTCTTCGAACTGACGAGTATCGAACAAGGTCTTAATAGTTGGCTGTTGAAGGCTGTAGTGATTATCAGCTGGGCTAAAGTCTCCCCAACTTTCTAAATAGTGATTCTCTGCTGCAACGAATTTGGAAATCTGAGCAGTCTCATCATATTTCATGCTTACCGCTAGAGTGGTGGCCACTTTTTCGTAAGCCGCCTTGAAATCTGCATTTCCGGAAAGGATATATGCAGGATTCAAATTGTGGGTAATCACGGCACCTACCTTACCACTCTTCATGTCGCTTATCAGATGGGCAATAGCCTTATCATCACCTTGACGTAAGTAAGAGCGGTTAGCATAAGAAACGGTTACCTCGGTATTACCCAACATCTTGTTGATGGCAATACACAGATGCTCGTTTTCTTTATTATTTCCACCACAAACTACTAGCCCTTTCTTACCAGCAGAAAGTAACTCTTTAGCCGCGGCTTTGGCTTCAGCTTTTAAAACAGGAGACCCAGACATTGTGGTTATTCCCTTAGCCGAAGCAATCTCATTGTAAATATTTACCAGTACAGCTCCATATTCAGCTGCTTTTAGCTTGTAACGCTTATCTGCATTAGAGCCAGTTAAAGAAAGACCCGCCTCAAATTGCAAATGACGAGACATCCCTTTTCCAGGAACACGATTCTTAGCGTAATCACCGGCAACAGACTGACCAACCCAATCACCTAAGAAATCTGCTCCTACTGAAACAATAGTTTTCGCATCCGCAAAATTGTAAACCGGTAAGGCACGCTTTCCAGTAGCTTCTTGCCAGGCGTCTAATTTCTGTGAATAGCTATAAGGGTCGAGCATTACGTGCTCGAAGTTGGTGAATTGCTCCCCGAACTTTTTAATTAATGCTTTTTGTGAAGGACTTATCACTGAAGAAGTAAGCACTACGATTTCTTTACCAGCTGCTTCCGCCTCTTGTAGCCCTTTCTTCACTCCACTATCCAAGCTGCTCCAGTCTGAATCTGCACCAGCAACAACCGGCACCTGACGACGAGTAGCATCATATAAGTTTAGCACTGAAGCATGAACACGGGTATTAGCACCACCGTTCATTTTAGCCTCAGTATTGTTTTCAACCTTAATTGGTCTACCCTCACGCGTTTTAATTAGGATGGAAGCATAATCATGCCCATCATAATAACTAGTGGCATAGTAGTTCGCGATACCAGGAATAATCTCTTCCGGCGCAACTACATAAGGTAGGGATTCGTACACTGGGGACTCACAAGCGGCCAACGTAGCGGCAGCGGTAGTAAAGCCCATATATTTAAGGAAATCTCTACGAGAAGTATGAGTACTCTCCAGATTGTCACGATTTCCTAAAAACTCTTCTGATGGAATATTTGAAGGGAATTCTTGCTCCGCTAAGCTTTGCACTAATTCTGGATTCTCAAGCTCTGAGATTCCTCTCCAGTATTTTTTATTTTCAGCCATTCTTGTTCGGAGATTTAGCTTTTAATAGTGACATTTTCCGCATTCCAATCCGCCGATCATCTCTACAGTAATCTCGGCATCCGCTCCGTACTTCTCTTTGAGCTTGGCATGCATTTCTTCATAATAATCATTGGACTCAACCTGAACCTTGGTCTCACGGTGGCAATCAATACACCAACCCATGGTTAGTGGAGAGTATTGATACACCTCTTCCATCTCCTCAATAGGTCCGTGGCAGGTTTGGCACTCCACTTTACCAGCGGTAACATGCTGTGCGTGGTTGAAATAAGCCAGGTCTGGAAGTTTGTGAATGCGCACCCATTTGATAGGCTTTTGCTCGTACCCTTCGATATAGGCCACCTTTTGAGGGTCCCAACCTACTGCATCGTAAATCTTTGCGATTTCCTCGGTTCCATATTGTGGTCCTTCAGCAATGTACATGTGGCAATTCATACAAACATTCGCAGAAGGAATGTTGGAGTGCTTTGACTTACGGGCACCACTATGGCAATAGTTACAATCAATTTGGTTTTGACCGGCATGCAATTCGTGAGAGAACTTAATGGGCTGAGCAGGCTGATATCCGGTATCAACATTAATTGCCATTAGGTTCACATAAAGCTGCTGGAAGAATACGATGGCAATTACTATTGTTAGGACAGTAATTACTCTAGGGTTCTGTAAAGCAGTTCGAGTAAACACATTGGCATCCTGTAACATGTTGGATGTCGGTTTACCCTGAACAGTCTTTAAAGTGTTTTTAACTCGAGCAAGCAAGATTACCAAGAACAGAAGTACTCCTCCAAGGATATACAACAACAAGGTGTTATCCTCTTCTACTTCTGCAGTAACTTCTCCACCAGGACCTCCGTCAGTTTCCTCCTTAGGCTTACTCCCTTCAATGGTATAAGAGAGGATGTCCATAATATCCTGATCGGACAAAGTCGGAAAAGCAGGCATTGGCGATCCGCCATTCTCCTCAAATACTGCAATCGCATCTGCATCACCCGAAGCACGCAAAGCAACATTGTCTTTGATCCAAGCCAAAAGCCATTCCGTTTCGCGACGCTCAGTTACGTCACCTAAGGCCGGACCAATCCCTTTCTTATCGAGTTTGTGGCAAGCAGCACATTGGGTATTGAATATGGACTTACCATTCGCGGGGTCACCAACAATCTCCTGGGCTGAAGCCATAAAAGGCGTAGCAAGGATCATGAGTACCATGAAGGGTCGCGAAAAGAACCTGAGAGTACTTCTTTTATTCATAGAGGACCTATAATAGATAGATGCTTGTTTGGACCGCAAATTTAATCGATAAAGACGTTTGTCGGAGGGGGGACCTATCTCCAAACTAATTTAAAACGGCTCTAAATAAGCTGAAAATACCCCATTTAGAAGCCCAAAGAAATGTTTAATTTTGACCCAAATTACCTTGTCTTATGTTGCGAAAGCTCCTACTAGTTCTGGTCTGCCTCAGCCCTCTGATCATCAAGGCCCAACCCTCAGATACGGAACCTCCAAAGAAGGCTCCGGTAGCGGTAGAAATGTCGGAATCCCTTCACAATTTGGTTTATCTCTACAAGGCTAAGTCAAAAAAATACCCTCAAATAGCGGGTTATCGAATTCAAATTTTTAATGGTCGTAAAAATGATTGCCTCAGTCAACGCGCGAGCTTTTTAAAGCAGTATCCGGATATGGAAGCTTACTTACTATACGAGGTACCTGAGTATAAAACCCAAATCGGGAATTTTAGAAATCGACTGGAAGCTGAAGGATTTTTACAACAAATCATTGCAGATTTTCCAGGAAGCTTTGTTCTGGCTACCAGTATTGAAAAGCCAAAGATTTAGACTTTAAAATGAAGCTATAAAAAAAGGGCCTCAAGAAATTCTTGAGGCCCTTTTCTATTATTCTAGAGTAGCTTAAGAAAGCGTCTTCTTAACCTCTACTTCTTCATATCCTTCGATGATATCACCGACTTTGATGTCATTGTAGTTCTTGATGTTCAAACCACATTCGTAGCCTTTCTTCACTTCTTTAACATCATCCTTGAAGCGTTTCAACGAAGCTAGTTCTCCGGTGTAAACAACTACACCATCGCGAATCAAGCGCACCTTAGTATTTCTAGTGATCGTACCGTCCAGTACATAACATCCAGCGATGGTTCCAACTTTGGAAATCTTGAATGTCTCGCGGATTTCAACGTTACACACCACCTCTTCTTTGACCTCAGGAGATAGCATACCTTCCATGGCATCTTTAATCTCATTGATCGCATCGTAAATGATGGAGTACAAGCGGATATCCACGGTTTCCTTCTCTGCCAGACGACGTGCATTAGCGGAAGGACGTACCTGGAAGCCAACGATAATCGCATCAGAAGCCGCAGCAAGTAGAATATCACTTTCTGAAATCTGACCTACCGCTTTGTGAATGATATTCACCTGAATTTCTTCCGTAGACAGTTTCTGTAAGGAATCGCTAAGCGCTTCGATAGAGCCATCCACATCACCCTTTACAATCACGTTCAACTCCTGGAAGTCACCAACCGCCAAACGACGACCGATTTCCTCGAGGGTAAGACTCTTTTGAGTACGGGCGGTTTGCTCGCGCTGTAACTGAGTTCGTTTAGCGGCGATGTTCTTCGCTTCACGCTCATCTTCCATTACCACAAAACTATCACCAGCCTGTGGAGCACCGTCGAGACCTAAAATTGTAATCGGACGTGCGGGACCGGCCTCATCAATGCGATGTCCACGCTCATCAAGCATGGCTTTTACCTTACCGCTGTACTGTCCAGCCAGAACATAGTCTCCAACTCCTAAGGTTCCGTTTTGTACCAGAATTGTGGCTACATATCCACGGCCTTTATCCAAGGCCGCTTCAATTACGGTACCATTACTACGACGATCAGGGTTAGCCTTAAGGTCTAGTAATTCCGCTTCTAACAGCACTTTTTCTAACAATTCATTCACTCCATCTCCGGTTTTAGCAGAAATATCATGTGATTGAATCTTACCTCCCCAGTCTTCCACAAGAAGGTTCATGCCAGCTAATTCTTCCTTAATCTTATCTGGGTTCGCCGTAGGGCGATCTACCTTGTTTATAGCGAACACGATTGGCACACCCGCTGCCTGCGCATGGGAAATTGCTTCTTTTGTTTGGGGCATCACAGCATCATCCGCTGCAATTACGATAATCGCCACATCGGTTACCTTGGCACCCCTGGCCCGCATCGCGGTAAAGGCTTCGTGACCCGGCGTATCCAGGAATGTAATGTTCTGACCACTCTCCAGACCCACAGAATAAGCCCCAATATGCTGGGTAATACCACCACTTTCACCGGCGATTACATTGGCTTTACGCACATAATCCAGGAGCGATGTTTTACCGTGATCAACGTGTCCCATTACCGTTACGATCGGAGCGCGTGGTTTCAAATCATCTTCCAGATCCTCCTGCTCAACAATCGCGTCTGTAACTTCGCTGTCCACAAATTCAACCTGGTAACCAAACTCTTCTGCTACAATGCTGAGTGTTTCAGCATCTAAGCGCTGGTTCAGAGTAACCATCATTCCAAGGGACATACAAGATGAGATAACCTGGGTAGGAGCTACGTCCATCATTGTAGCCAACTCACTTACCGTTACGAATTCAGTAACCTTAAGCACCTTGTCTTCCTCCTGCTGCATAGCCTCATTGAGGGCATCCTGCTCGCGGCGTTCTTGCCGTTTTTCACGACGAAGTTTGGCTCCTTTATTCTTACGACCTCCGGTTAATTTCTCCAGGGTCTCTTTAATCTGTTTTTGTACTTCTTCTTCCGTAAGCTCTTGCTTCGGCTCATTCTTTCTGCCGCGTCCTCTGCGGTTTCCGCCAGCATTATTATCTCGACGATTTCCTCCTTGACCTTGAGTCTTATTGGGCGCTGGATCAGTACTTATACGCTTGCGTTTGCGCTTCTTTTTAAGATCTTCCTTGTTATCGCTACTTGAGGCTACCTTCTTCTTCGGTTTCTTCTCAAATTTGGATAAATCAACTTTCTGACCAGTAAACTTAGGACCACTTAAACGCTCATATTTCGTTGTAATGGTATCATCCCCAGTTTTAGCTTCTCCTTCAGTCGCTTCTGCCGCCGGAGCTTCTGCTTCTGTTTTAGGCGCATCACTTTCTGAACTGGCTTCTACGGCTGGAGCTTCTTCCTCTTTCTCAGCCGGAGCTTCCTGCTCTTCGCTTTTTTCAGCGATAGGCTCTTCTTTAACCTCTTCCTGAACCTCTTCTGCAGTTTCCTCGGCAACAGTTTCAGTAGCCGCCCCTTCTGCCGGAGCTTCTTCTGCAGGCTCTTCCGTTTCTGCTAACGGAGCCTCTTCAACCGGTTCAGCTACTTCCTCTTTAACCGGCTCAACTTCCTGTGGCGCTTCCTCCTGAGTCTCGGCGGCAACCGGTGCCTCCTCTTCTACTGGAGCAGCCTCTTCCTGAGCAGGCGCAGCGGGTTTATCAAGATCGATTTTACCCACCATTTTCGGCCCACTTAAGGTTGGGCGCTCAATACTCTCAGTTTCGGGCTTGTTTTCTTCCCGTTCACGTAACATGGCCTCCTTCTCCTGCTGCTTCTGGCGAACTACCTCTTCAGAAGCCTCTTTCTTGGCCTTGTCTGGTGCAAATTTTTCCAGGACTTTTTGGATATACTCTCCAGAAATCTTGGTATTGGGACGTAAGCGTTCCTCTACCCCAAGTTCTTCAAGGTATTCGGAAACAGTGCTTACTCCAATGTTGCACTCTTTAGCTAATTGACTAAGTCGTAGCGACTTTTCAGTCATGAAATTGATTTAAATTATTCTTCAAATTCGGCGCGCAATATACTGCGGACCTCCTCAATTGTTTCTTCTTCTAAATCTGTCCGCGAAAGTAACTCTTCTACGGACAGTTCTAATACGCTTTTAGCGGTATCACAACCAATAGACTTGAATGCTTGAATCACCCAATCTTCGATCTCATCGGAGAATTCGGTCAATTCTACATCCTCATCTTCATCTACATCGCGGTAAACGTCAATCTCGTATCCGGTTAGCTGACCCGCTAATTTAATGTTCAATCCACGCTTACCAATAGCAAGGGATACCTGATCTGGCTTAAGATACACGTCAGCACGACTATTATCCGTATCCAATTGGATACTGCTAATCTTAGCCGGACTTAAAGCCCTTTGAATTAGTAATTGATCATTATTGGTGTAGTTGATCACATCAATGTTCTCATTACCCAGCTCGCGCACGATTCCGTGAATACGACTTCCTTTCATACCTACACAAGCTCCTACCGGATCAATACGATCATCATACGACTCCACCGCTACCTTGGCCTTGTCGCCTGGCTCACGTACTACTTTCTTCACAGTGATCAAACCGTCAAAAACCTCAGGGATTTCCTGCTCAAATAGTTTTTCAAGAAAACGCTCATCCGTACGAGAAAGAATAACTACGGGCTTAGTTCCGCGTAAATCCACATCTCTAACTACCGCTCGGATGGTATCACCTTTACGGAAGAAATCGCGAGGGATTTGCTGATCCTTAGGCAGGATCAATTCATTTTGATCATCGTCATAAATAATTACCGCTCGGGGACGAACGTGATGCACTTCTCCCGTAAGGATCTCTCCTTCAAGGTCCTTGTACTTCTTATAGATGATTCCATTGTCGTGCTCCTGAATCTTCTGCACCAAGTTTTGACGAAAGGCCAATACAAAACGACGACCCTGATCAATCAACTTTAATTCCTCAGATACTTCCTCACCAACTTCAAAATCAGGCTCGATTTTTATCGCCTGACTTAATTCGATTTCGGTATTTTCATCCTCTACATCACCGTCTGCAACGATCACCCTGTTTCTCCAAATCTCGAGGTCTCCTTTATCTGGATTCACAATGATGTCGAAATTATCGTCGCTGCCATACTTCTTCCGAAGTTGGTTACGTAAAGCGTCCTCAAGGATTGCCATCAAGGTAACCCTATCGATATTTTTTTCGTCCTTAAACTCGGCAAAACTTTCAATGATAGCCTGATTTTCCATAGCTGCCTTAATGCTTAATTGAACCTGACTTGAACCCGCGCGTCTTCTATTTCCTGCAGGTTTAGTTTCACGTCTTTTTTAACCGTTACTTTTCCTTTTCCAATTTCTTTAGGCACTCGCTCACTCCACTCCAAGCTTATTTCATCTGCTTCAAAAGCGACTAATTCCCCTTGGTATTTTGAACCGTCTGTGGTTTTCACCTTTAAATCGCGCCCAATATTCTGTTGATACTGCTCTCGCACCTTTAAAGGACTGCCAACCCCAGGTGAACTCACCTGTAATTCAAAATCTTCTTCCTCCCGATCCAAATTGTGCTCTATGCCTCTTGAAATAGCCGTAAGCCCCTCTAAGCTAATGCCTTCCATAGTATCAACTAATACCTGTATTACATTACCAGGAGCAATTTGAAAGTCGACCAGGAACGCATCCTGTTCTACTAAAGCGGCATCCAAAAGTGTTTGAACCTTTTGCGGATCGATCATATAGCCTAATAAAAGAGGGGACAGCAGTCCCCTCAAAGTGGCGGCAAATATACAATTATTTCACGTTAAAACCTTTACTAAAAAGACTTTAAAACCTCGCGTAGAATTTGCAATCCCTGGGAGGCTCCATAAGGTAAGTGTAAAAGGGGACCGCTTGATCGCGCATCAACCTCATTTGGATCTATTAGCAGAACCGGACAATCCTGATCTATCATTTGCAACAAGGATGCCGCCGGATATACCTGAAGAGAACTACCCACCACGATCATCATTCCGCAATCCCTTAGTAAAGCGATGGCATCGTCCATTGCCGGAACCATTTCTCCAAACCAAACCACATGTGGTCGAAGTTGAGATCCTTTTTCACAAGAGTCTCCAATTTTCAATTCCCAACCCTCAATAGGATATATCAAGGATTCATCCACCGTACTGCGGGCTTTGCGCAATTCCCCATGCAAATGCAAAACCTCTTTACTTCCAGCTCTCTCATGAAGATCATCAATGTTCTGGGTGATGATACGAACTTCATATTCACTTTGTAGTGCAGCTATAAGCTCATGTCCGTCATTTGGTGAAACCTCAAGCAACTGTTTACGACGCAAATTGTAGAAATTGAGCACTTTGACCTGATTCTTCCTCCAGGCTTCCGGAGTTGCTACCTCCTCAATGGGGTGTTCCTCCCACAATCCTCCTTTGTCGCGAAAGGTGCTAATCCCGCTCTCCGCGCTCATTCCAGCCCCACTAAACACAATTATTGGACGGGATGTCGTAAATTGAGCCTTTATTAAGAAGTTATTAAGCCTTTCGGCGGATTTTTCGGGAATGTACATGTCTTTACGTCTTTAAAAATGGACCTTTCGTCTAAATTTAATAGCCAGCCAAGAATCTCCATTTACATTTGATCTCGATAAAAGTCCGCCTTTAATTATTAATGTCATGAGTGATAAAGCAAAAATTCTAATTGTAGACGACGAACCTCTGATTCGCGATGCATTGGCCTTTAAATTGACCAAGGACGGATATGATGTGGATACCGCCGAGGACGGCGAGAAAGCCATTCAAAAAATTGAAAGTGAAGAATATCATATTATAATCAGTGATATAATGATGCCTTTTATCAGTGGTTTCGAACTGGTAAAAATTCTCAAGGAAAGAGGCACCGATGCTCCGGTATTAATGCTTACCTCCTTAAATTCAGAAACAGCGGTGTTGAAGGCCTTCGACCTTGGAGCAGATGATTTCATGACCAAGCCTTTCAGCCCCAATGAGCTTTCTGTGCGCATCAAGAAATTGCTGAAAAACAGCAAAAAATAAGTCATGCGACAGTTCATTATCGACATATACTATTTCCTACTGGCTCTTGAGCCCAGGTATAAGATTGTAATTATACTGGTAATAGCACTGCTTATCCTCGCAGCGGTAATGATCTCTGTTGTATTACGTGAACGCTCTCGAAAGAATAGTATTGAAGCACGGGAACGTCGCATTAAGCGTCAGGTAGAACCCATTATACAGGAAGTGGTGTTTACCGATCTTGACGCTAGTGATTTCAAGGATGCAGTCAAAAAGATCAACCGGATTGTAGACTCTACCCTCTACCGGAGATCAAACATGAACATCCTTAATGAACTGATTCTCTATTACCACCGAAATCTCGGAGGAGAAGCTTTTGAGAGACTGGAGAACCTCTATCGTGAAATAGGCCTAAAGCAAATAGCATTAGAAAACCTGCGCAATGGAGAGTGGCATGTTCGCGCGAAGGCCATTAATGATTTGAGCACCATGCGCATGGGAGAAACTCTCTTTGAAATCCTTCAGTATACCGATGCCGACAATATGCATGTGCGTAATGAGGCACAGTACGCAGCGGTTAAACTAGGGGGTAAAAAGGCGATGAGCTTCTTAAATGACCTGGAGTCTCCCATGAGTGAATGGCAACAAATCCGTTTGTTGGATCAATCGCGCAAGTTCGAGTACGAGCTTATTGACAATATTGGCCCCTGGCTAAAGTCTAAGAATGACACGGTTGTGATCTTTGCATTAATCTTAATGCGCCACCTTAATCAATATCACGAGCGCAATCAACTGCGTAAACTCCTTTATCATCGGAATGAAAGAGTGCAGGAGAAAGCAATTGAAACGGCTCAGGAATTGGCTTATTTCGACGCGATCGAAAACCTCTACGAAGTATTTGAACTCACTAAAAACATTAGAGTAAGATGTAAGGTATTACGCGCAATGGGTGAACTTGGTGGATCTAAGGAGGCGGGATTCTTGCGTGAGGTATTGGTTTCTCACAAAGAATACGACTTGGTAATGGAAGCAGCTAAAGCGCTCAAGCGAATGGGACGTCATGATGTGCTTACCGGATACCGCGAAAACGAACTTTCTGAAAAAGGAGAAAACATCGTAAAACACGTTCTCGATGATAGAATATGATACTCAGAATTCGCTAGTAGATATTCTCATCTATATCTTCTACTTCATTACCTACGGTTATACCGTATTTGTAATGATATCCTACCTTATTCTTGGCGTGATTTCGGTAATTCAGGCTCGTAAATACCTGCGCCGAAACACTTATACCGATTACTTGAATATTCTTCAAAGCCCGGAAGCTCCTTCTGTTTCCATCCTGGCGCCGGCCTATAATGAAGAAGCAACTATCATTGAAAACATCCGATCGCTACTTTCTGTCCGCTACCCTAATTTCGAGGTGATCGTAGTAAACGACGGAAGTAGAGACCGCAGTCTTACCAAGCTGATCGAGGAGTATCAATTAGAGCCCGTAAACTTTGCGGTGAACTATAGGATTGAGACTAAAAAAGTTAAAAACGTTTACAAATCAAAAAACCCTACCTACAACAATTTGGTAGTGGTTGATAAAGAGAATGGCGGTAAATCAGATGCCTTGAATGCCGCCCTAAACGTTTCGACCGGCGATTACACTTTAAACATTGATGTTGACTGTATTCTGGAAGAGGATTGTCTGTTGAAACTGATGAAGCCTTTCCTGGAGGAAACCGATAAGAACATGATCGCTACCGGAGGTGTGGTGCGTATTGCAAACAACTGCCGTGTAGAGAAGGGTCGAATCGTGGAAGTAAACGTTCCTAATAAACTCCTGGCTCAATTTCAAACCCTGGAATACCTGAGATCCTTCCTCTTGGGTCGTGTGGCCTGGGGTTCCCTGGATGGTCTTCTATTAATTAGTGGTGCCCTGGGTGTGTTTCAAAAAGACCTCGTGATTCGCTGCGGTGGTTACGACAAAGACACTATTGGTGAGGACATGGAGCTAACGGTACGTATGCGCCGCTATGCTCGTGAAAAAGATATCGACTACGTAGTAGGTTTTGTACCGGATCCCCTCTGTTGGACGGAGGTACCAGAATCCTGGTCTGTTTTACGTCGTCAACGGAATAGGTGGACTCGCGGTGCAGTGGAAACTCTGCTTTCTCACAAGCGATTGTTCCTCAATCCTTTTTATGGAAAAATCGGGATGATCTCTTACCCTTATTGGCTGCTTTTCGAATGGCTCGCTCCTTTAATTGAGGCTTTTGGTATCATACTCTTAATCCTGTTTAGTTTACTGGGAGTAATCAACATTAGCTTCCTCTACCTTTTCATTGCTTTGATTTACGGTTATACGGTTGCCTTCACCATTGCGACTTTATACATCGAGGAAATCACCTTCTTCCAATACAAGAAGCGGCGTCAGCTATTGCGATTAGTATTGGCTGGATTGATAGAACCCATCATTTTTCACCCCTTCGTAGTGTACTGTTCCGTTACCGGAAACTGGGACTATTTCTTTGAAGGTAAGAAAGCATGGGGATCTATGAAGCGGGTAGGATTCTCGAAACCGGGAGGCGATCGAGGAAGAAAGATTACCGGCGGGAAGAAGAATCAACCCAAAAGTGGTCCGATCCCAAGCAACAGTATTCGTACGCGTCCGGCTACTTAATCTTGTATCACAATGGTCTTGCGATCTGTTTGTGATCCTTGATTCAACTCAAGAATATACAAGCCCTTTAAGTCAGAAGGTAAGCTGTAGCTATTCGCGTCCATAGAGCGCAAATCTGTAGACTTTGTCCAAACCGTGCGACCTTGAGTATCTATCAGCCGTAGTAATGCAGATGCATCCTCTTTACCGGCCCATTGCAGATTGATTCTGCCTTGACTCGGATTGGGGAAAACGGACCAATGGGAGGCCAATAAGGCTTGTTCATCTATACCAATGCTATAGCCCACAGTAAAGTAGACTCTATACTCGGTCCCGAAATTTGGATTATAAGTTGCGCTGAAAAAGTCGCCCCCCACATTGCGCATCAGGATGCGACCGGAACCATCGTTATTCGCAAAAAAACTTAAACCATCTTTATCGCGGTCGCCAATTACAAGATGGTAGCATCCGGGAGCCAAATTGAAGGTATCCCGATAGGTTGAGTTATTGGCAAAATTGTCTCCTGAATCAATAACCGCATCATTGGCATCATACAATTTCCACCAGGTTTCACTTGCCGCCGCATTGGTGCGCAATTCAAATCGCATAGGATTGGGATAGAGGGGAGGAAGAACAATCGGAACTGACCTCTTATTATCGGAGTAGAACTCATCCCCAGCCTGACCGTTAACCCTTTCTATTTGGGCAGTAAAAACCAACTTATTGTTTAAACTGGTCCAATCGGCAACATCATTCATGGGAAGATGAATTTCTGTTTGCTCCAGGGGAGCCAGGCTGCCGGTCCAATTAAAGGTTCTCCATTGTGTATTACCACGCAGGCCATAGGCTATCTCCATACTGGTAATGGCTTGGGCGCCCTTATTCTTAACCAGGATTACCGCATGATCACAAACTGGATTAAATCGAGCATGCTCATCACTATTACTGGGCTTGATAATATCTTCCAAAGCAACATCCACCTGCTGATTAAAATCTCCTAAATGGAATAGCTGCGCAAGCATGTTGTAAGATGCAGGACTTTGGCCACTGGGAACCGTATAGGTATAAGACTCTATATCGATGTTAATACTATCTGCATTGGGTAAAAAAGCGGTAAGATCATGATGATATTCATTCACCCGATCTCCTGGACACCAGTTGGCCCGATCATAAAGCCAGGTTCCAGCCTGAGGCCACAAGTCGTTTAAGCCACAGTCGTCGCGCCACATCAACTGCTCAGCAACCTTCTGGCCATCAACATAAACGTAATAATCACGTTCACAGAACTCAGCGCAGTTTAGAGCATTTACAAATCCATGTCCTGATGGCGCCATCTTCAAATCGAATCGGGTAGCCGAAGGATGCAGGCTCAAGGCTCTGGCGGGCATGTGGTTTGCTTCAAACTGTACGGGATCTCTATAGGTAAAACCGCCTTTATATAGGTTTTCCACTTTGTAAACATCCTGTACGGGACTTCCTTCAATCATGATAAACTCGAGCGTGGCACTAAAACCACTGCTCCATCCCTGATAGCGCACATCAATTTCAATCGAATCCTTAAGCAGCAAACTGTAGTTGCTTACATCAAAATAGAAATCTCGAGTCCAGCTTTGAGGTAAAGAACCGCCATATGGGGTGATTACCTTACATAGTTCAATGCGCTCCCTAACTTCAAAAACATTCCAGGTAGTATCAATCTGAAGGGGATTCATACTTATCGTATCAATGCTTGCAACATTACTATCTATTGCACCAGTTGGGATGAAAAGATCCACTACAGTAGTATAATCCCAATCCGAGCATCCGCCACTGGCACATCCCATGGTGTACTTTAATGTGATCTGATGCCAATTATCAGTCTGTGAAGGAAAAACTGCCCACTCTTTATAAGACCCGTACCAGGTAAGGTCTCTCTGTTGATGGGCTGTTACTATTGTCGTATCGCCATCTGCGGCGAAAGAAGTACTGAATAAACTAAGGCTAAGAACTAGGGTAAGAAATGATCTCATGTAGATTTGTTTGAAGGCTCATTGATGCGCGTCACCCCAGCAGAGATGACGTATTTCATCACATCAGCAGCTGGCAAATCTAAGGGTTCTACTCTTTCTTTAGCGACCAGGAAAATATTTCCGGATACCGCATAACTATGCGGACAGTAAACGGTTAGGTACTCATCTTCCAATTGAGCCTGCTTGGCAAAGCTGCGATTCGTAACAAATCCGATTCGCTTAACGGCCGGATCATTATCCAATTGGACCAATACCGGGTATTTAAAACTTCGCTTTTCACCTACGAGGGCATTGAGTACATCAGTAACAGCAGTATAAATCAAACTGATGACCGGTGCTTTGCGAATCTGACGATCTAACCAGGTGCTAATCCGTTCAGAAATCAGATGACTGGCTATGAAGCCTATCAAGGCAATCCCGATTATGATAATCAGAATACCGAGGCCGGGAATTTCAAGAGGAATTAAACCATCTAAAATTATAAACACCTCATAGAGCACGTATATGGTAATCCCCACTGGCGCTACTACCAGAAGACCCTGGAGCAAGTACTTTAAAAACTTAGTCATCTTGATTTAATTCCTTCTGTTTGTATTTCGGCAAAGAAGCAACGACCAGATCATAGGAGTTTTGAATCCAGGTTTTTAAGGTATCCGGATTCACCTCACCTATTAAAGAAGCGGTACTCCAATGCTTCTTATTCATATGGTAGCCCCCTATCACTGAAGGGTACTGTTCCCGATAGCTGAGACCGTCCTCCGGAAGGTGTTTGAAACTAAGCCTCAGAGGTTGTGATTCAAGTGAAATCAATAGAAACATTTTACCGGCTACTTTGAAAACCAGGGTATCGGAATCGAAAGGAAACCCTTCAGTAACCTCCTTTAAACCCAAAGCATAATCCCGAATATTCTCTATTTCCATGGCACCATTCTTTAGCTTTAAAAATAGAACCTTCCTATTGAACTTTGGTCGGCTGGGATAGTTATTTGCTCAAGAGGTCAATTTTAGTAAATTCGATTTCGCATTAGGTAAATGGATAATAATGAACAGGATTGGAGTAGATTTAGAGAAAGCGTTAAAACGTGAACGGATAAAGGCTGAGCTGAATTCACCTGATGAAACCCTCACCGCATTTAAGGACTTAATTGCCAAGGACGATCAGTTGGATCAAGATATTCTTGGGCGACTTTTTGGCGATCAAGAAGAGTTTCAACAAAACATAGATTTAAAGAAACTAGACCCAGAGCGTATTTACAAACTTCAGGAAATTAAGAAGCTTTGTACCCGTTATCGCTTGCGGTTTCTGGACACGAAGCACTTCAAGGGCGAATTGCCCTACGAGGCTTTAAGCAAGATTAAAGACTTGCAACGTTCGCAAGAGCAGGAGTTATATGGTTTTAAAATGATTGCCCCTGCACCTATGTTTAATCTACAATACAAGGATAAGGACCCTCTTTTAATGCTCCCCTTAGGTCAGGATCGCTACTATCTGGTTCATAAATGGGGAAACGACTTACACCCCTTAAGAGCTTTAATGGTATTTCCTTTCAGGAGTTTTAAAACGATGCTTTTCTCAGTGGCCCTGCTGGCTGCCTTTGTGGTATCCCTGTTCCCGGACTCGATGATCATGGGGCCTTTAGATGAGCATGGCTGGAATATCCGAATCATATTCTTCTTCTATCTGTTTTTAGCCTTTAGCGGACTGACGGCCCTTTATGGATTTAGCAGAATGAAGAATTTCAATTCGGAACTCTGGAATAGCCGATACATGGATTAGAAAATTTAAAACCCGGAGAAATCTGGGTTTTCTCTTTTAAAGGAGCAAGCCTAGACTTCTTTATCTCCAGAAAATATTTGGAGAAACTGGTCTAAGCTCAATGCGTCATCCAATTTATAAGGGCCAATAGAGTCTCTATGTAAAGACTTTAGGTGGGCTCCATTATTTAATGCTTCACCAAAGTCGTGAGCGAGGCTACGGATATAGGTGCCCTTACTACAATGCACTTTAAAATGAAGATCCGGAAAGTGATCCGTATTCACTTCAAATTCATGGATCTGGACCTCCCTTGCTTTTAGCTCTGGCTTCTCCCCTTCCCGGGCCAGTTCATAGGCACGCTTGCCGTCCTTCTTAATGGCAGAAAAAACTGGTGGAACCTGCTGAATCGGACCACGAAACTTTTCTACAAGCCCCTGAATTTGGTCTTCATCTATTCCGTCAACCGGAAACTCTTGATCAACCTCCGTCTCTAAATCATAGCTAGGGGTAGTAGCACCAAGACGAATAATACCGGAATAGCGCTTATCCATTCCCATCAATTCATTGATAGTCTTAGTCTTTCGACCTACCGCGATCAACAATAATCCAGTAGCCAGGGGATCCAGGGTTCCGGCATGACCCACTTTCAATTTCTTAAACCCGTAAAATTTCCGAAGAGTGTAACGGATCTTGTTTACCACATCAAAAGAAGTCCAGTGCAAGGGCTTATCGATCAGTAATAACTGACCTTCCTCAATTTCAGTTTTGCTAAAAATCAAAAGTTGATAAAGCTGATCAGAATGGCACCAATGCCAATGATGAAACAGTAGAGTGCGAAGTAATTCAAGTTGGCGCGCTTAACGATATCAATCATCCAGTTACAAGCCCACCAGCCTGTTACAAAGGCCGATATGAAACCCAGCACAATATAGAGGGGCACACCTTCGCTAAGGGTAAGACCTCCGTCCATAATATCCTTGGCCATTTTACCAACAATCAGTGGAACCACCATTAGGAAAGAGAATCGCGCAGCTCTCTCCCGCGATACCCCAAGTAATAGAGCTGTCGAAATCGTTGCACCACTACGGCTAATCCCTGGCAGGATTGCAATAGCCTGAGCGATGCCAATTAAAAGTCCTTTGCCACTGGTAACATAGCCATCACCAGCTTTTGTGTTATTGGCAAATAGTAAGAGCACACCTGTGATAAGGAGCATGCAGCCTACCAACAATACTTTTCCTCCGAAAAGTGCTTCGATCTCTTCATCGAGAAAAACTCCCGCAAGGGCTGCAGGGATCATAGAGATCACAATATTCAAACTGAATCGGAACTCATCGTTTCGCTTGAATTGAAAAAGACCTCTGAAGATATAAGCTACCTCTTGACGAAAAACCACAATGGTAGCCAAAGCCGTGGCAAAGTGTACCACCACGGTGAACAGCAAGCTTTCTTCGGGAATTGATGTATCGCCAAAGATTGCCTTAGCTAGCTCAAGATGCCCGCTACTACTAACCGGTAAAAACTCCGTTAGTCCCTGGATAATGCCGAGAACAATAGCTTCGAGCTTTCCCATTCCTACTTGCTAGGTGTCATTATTGCGTAAATCTCTAAAGCTAAGCCCGCCAAAAGAATCAATGGGGCCCAGGTTAGACGACGAGCATTGAAAATTTCAGGATTGAAAACCGTTGGATCATCACTACCTCCACCAGACATTAGTATGTACCCAATAGCAATTAGCAGGATGCCCACTCCCATTAGGATGTAATTCTTCTTACCGAATACAAAAGTTTGTTTCTGCATATTAAAAGTATAATTGATCGGTTTTCAATTTCAAGTACTTCCTCAGTGCAAAGAAAGTACAACTAAACGATATAATTAGACCGGCTATAAAAATTGCCGTCCATAAGAGAATCATCTCCAAAGGTGCCTGGAAATCAGATAATCCAGGGATATAAGATTGTAAATAGCTTAGCAGCAAATTGAGCAATACAATTGCTACTACTCCACCAATAGCCCCATGCCATAAGCTCTTCATTAGGAATGGCTTACGAATGAATCCTCGGGTAGCTCCAACCAATTGCATGGTTTTTATTAAGAAACGCTTAGAGTAAATAGCCAGTCGAATGCTCGAGTTGATTAAGGCAATGGCGATTAAACTTAGCACCACCGCCCCGCCTAAAAGGCCATAGCTTAACAAAAGAAGGTTTTCATTCATCTTCTCTATCAACAGTCGATCATAAACCACCTCATTCACAAAATCGAGAGCTTCGTACTCCTTCTTTAAGGATTCAATGCGCTCCAAGTTGAGCTCTTCTGCTTTCAATTTCAATTCAATCCCATCACGCAAGGGATTGTAGCCCAGGAAGTCCACAAAATCTTCATCCAAAACCTCTTCCAACTCAGCAGCAGCATCTTCTTTACTAATAATACTCACTGCACTGGTATAGGGTGCGACCTGAAGGCTGGTGAAAAATTGATTGACTTCTGCTTTAGAAGCATCTTCTGAAAGAAGAATGGTAATTCCAAAATCCTCCTTTACTGATTTGCTGATTTGCTGGGTATTGAGGATTAAGACGCCAAATAATCCTAAAACGAAAAGCACTAAAGAAATGCTTATCACAACCGAAAAATAGGAGGATCGCAAACGGCGTTTGGTAAATCGGTCTTCTCTCTTTGACATAGATTAGCGTGCAAATGCTGGTGGACGAAAGTAGCCAAATTCGCTAAAAGCAGAACTTAAGATAAAGTTAACCCTTCGTCGAAAAAATGCCGCCCTTCATATAAATTAATACTCAAAGCTAGCTGTTAACAAATATGTTAGCCCTTGAAAAATATGAATAGCGCAAAGTGTAAATTCGCTATTGCGGAATGCCAATAAAGATTAGAGTTTGAAGTACCTAGGGCGAAAAATTGTCTTTTTCCTGATCATCCTTATTCCCTTCTGGAGCTTTTTGGTTTGGTTCTTTTATCCCAAGACCGAATTACCAGGTTTAATACTGGATAAAACTGTGCTTGAAACATCAGGGGTAGAGCATCGATCCTTTAACTGGATTACTACCAATCGGAAGTTCGTTAAACCAGATGGATCGCAATATGAGATCAGCGAAGATTATTACGGTTTCTTCCCTATAAATCGACCCGAATATGTAGTTAAAGACCTCACGGTATTTAATAATGCTGATCTGGACAGTATGGCCCGCAGCATGGAGTATGTTTACTACACCGATGCTTACGGGATTTACACCAATGAGTGGGTATATGGACGGGATATTAATGAACGTTCTCGCTTAGTGTACGGAGGTCTTTCTCAGCAGGGCTACAAGCTCTTCGAGAAGATGTATCGCAACCGAAAGCTCACCCTTACGGAGTTTAATAACCTGGCTTCACCTACAGCGCTCTCGCTTCGCTTTCAAATGCAGAGGCTTCTGGAGCTTGATTTCACCGGCTGGACCGGTAGATACTATCACTCCCTGGATACCCTCTTAAACCCTGATATCCCGGGTTGGATGAAACGCTTGCACCGTTATTACTATAAGAAACCTTTTGACTATCCGGATATACCGGGAATGGTATTCGTGCATGAAACAGAACGCATTTTCGTACTGCAGTTCGAAAAAGATGTAGAGCATGAACTGCCGATCATCAACACCGGGGAATACCTGATGGAACAGTACAACCTTCCGGAGTTTATTCGATATCCCTATTGGTTTGATGTCTGTTTTGCAAAGGATACCACGGATATATTTTCTACTTATAAGATTCACACTACTGAAAGAGGAGATTCCATTTTAAAATCGCATCGTCTACCCAGCGAATTCCCAGCGATTATTGGTGATAGTCAAGAAAAACTGCGATGGTATTTCTGTGGCGACTGGGCGGACTCACCAACACCTTTTGGCTTATCCTATTTCAAGGGTGTGCAATACATGAGAAAGTTCTTCTACAACAACCGGGATGAACTGGATCGTAAGAAGTTCTTTTGGGAGTATTATGAACCATTGGTATCCGGCCTTTTCGAGGACTATATTGATATAAAAGACTCGATTGACGGCCCGCGTCCTTTACCACCGCAGCACAATAACTATGTACCCTACTATCGCAGGTATAACATTCCATTACCTGATGTAGACCTTATCGCTAGTGGTCGACGCTATGATCCAAATGAAGTACTCGGTTCAGAGTACAAGGAAAAAGCTTATCGAGATTCCGTATTGCAAGCTGAAAGAGAAGAAGCCTCAAGAACTGGCTACTACATTGGTAAGTATGGAGATACTGTAAGGCTTACCGATGAGGAATTAAAAGAACTGCAAGAGCAAACTCGCTACGAAAAATCCACAGAGCGAAGACGTGATTCCATTAAACGACGCCGGATGGATTCAGTGCGTGGAGTGGGAGAATTTGCTGACCCTTACCGCTTAATCAAGATCGATAGCTCCTACTTACGTGGAGGACGTATTCCTATCAATATCCCCGTAACTAAAGCGGAAATAGATCGTCGTGCAGAACAAAGAGCCGCGGTTGAAGATGCAGAACGTCAAAGAGCACAGGCCATAGTAGACAGTATTGAAAGGGCGGAACGCGGCATTCTGGAACCTGAACCTCGTAGGCAAGTCGTTCGTGATCAACCACGAGAAGAAGAAAGCTCCAGTCAAAGCAACACTCTAAATCCTCGATATAGAATTGGAGGAAGAATGCCAAGCACGCTTTCCGCGGAGGATCTAACAAAGACCGATACCAGTGGCACCACCATTCTGGAAACTCCACAAAGGGAAAACGCCGTTGTACGTGAAATTGAAGATACCAGTGAAGGATTACCCAATGAAGAAACTCAAGCATCTAATGCAGATGAAATGAGCAATCGTTGGCATGTGATTATTGCAAGCTTCCCGGATAAGAACCTTGCTCAAGAGTTTTTACGCCAAAAGAAGGACCCTAAGATGGAGCTGATTTACTTCAAGGAAACTGATTCCTATAGGGTGTCCTATCGCTCTTTTGAAACCCGCAGAGAAGCTAATAAAGAGGTCATCAATCTCATTACTTCCTATCCTGATGCCTGGGTGCTCAAAGTAGGTCAGTAGAAAAATACGCCAAACGCCTTATTGAATTGACAGAGGTATTCAAGGACTTTTGGATCAAATCCAGATTCAATGAAAAAGTCCATTTTAACCCTATTGTTCGGTCTTTTGGCTATTGGTATGAGCCAAGCCCAAGAGATCAAGTATGAGATCATTTATGACAATCCGGAATTCCGCCCCTTTTGGAATCTCAATCTGAGCTACCTGGATATCGATGTCCCGGTAGGAAGCATTGACGCGATTAATCTTAATGCCGGAATCTGGGGTAATGTAGAACCTGTGGATGGCATAGGAATCGACTATCGTTTCCGAAGAAGTTACCTTACCCTGGCCCAATTAAGCGTTAATGATGCCCCCGCATTTATGAACTTCGAAGTAGGAGGCTATTTCAAATTCGCGAGCAGCACCAAGGTAAAACCTACTCCAATTGTTCTCGATATAGAATGGGATGCGGATGGCGATCGAACCAATGATAAACAGGTTTTTCAGGTAAAATCGATATCTATCAATGCGAAAAAAAGGAAGGACTACCTCCTCCGTGGTGGGTTCTATCACCTATCCAGTCCAATCACTACCGATGAAGTGCGGGACGCTAATGATATGGACATTTTTGCTGATAATGTCGGAAGGGCTTCAGTAAATGGTTTATACACCGGTATTGGCTTTCGTAGTTTCACAAACGTGTTTATTAAAACGGAAAATCTAGGAACCCAATTCAACTCCAGAGGTCGCTTAATTTACATCGATGCCATTTTTGCCGGTACTTCTATCTCTGATCCCTATGAAGACGTATCAGTACTTGCCTTTAACGAGGATGCTGCAAAAGAGGCTATCGGAAGCTTACCGATGGGATTCCGGGTTGGTATGAACACTTTTCAAATAGAGAAAAAAGCCCGTACCGGAAAGAAGTTTGGTATGTCCACTCAATTTGAGGCGGGTTATCGTCCCTATATCGGTTGGTATGTAAGCGGCGGACTAGGCTTAACGCTGGTTAAATGGAATAAGTAAGTTCCATGGCATTAAGGATTATCCTTCTCGGAATGCTGAGCTTGAGCCTGCGTGCACAGGTTCAGATTGAGAGCTTTCAGTATTTAGGAGAAGATTACTTCGATAATGAACTGTACTTGGGAGTTGCCCTTCGGAACACCAATATAGCATTCCCAAATGCGGTACCCATAGAAAATCACCAGCTCAGCTTTTGGACCGGGGATCTATTACTCTATCGTACTAATATGAATCCCGGCGGTTTTCGTTATAGCCTCCGGAATAAGGTGCTAGGTGAACTATTCTTCGCCTTTGGGGAGTACTTTGATGATATCTACCGGCGGGAAGGAAGCACTTTTAGCCACTTCTTTATTGGGGCGCATACCTTTAGCTGGAATACAGTGATTCGGGATCGATGGGCATTGGCCCTAGGATTCAACCTAAATGATCTTATTGTAGGAAGCACCTTTCGTGTCGCTGATTCACTCGGTCGAATTCAGGATTTCACACCTGCCCCACATGGATGCTATATAGGCGCCGGACCTAGTTTAAGATTCGATTACCTCCTAAATCGTTTCCTTTTACTGGAACTTCAAGGAGACTATACTTTTCATTTCACCAATGCGGTCCCACTGACCTACGGAGAGGACGATCCCGATCATCCGATGCCTCATCAAGCTTTTCTGGCTCTTCACCTTATGAGCTCTTGGGGAATCTACACAGGATTTGAAGCCAGCTTTTTAAACGACCGAAGCTCTTATAATGGAGATGCCGCCAAAATTGAATGGCATATTGGCTTTCGATTTATGATGTAATCAGGCCTCTCTTTCCTCTCCAAGATTCCATAGTAGGGAGCTAATAAAACTTAGCACCAAGGAGAACAGCAAGGCCCACCAGAAATTGGCGACTGAAAAGCCACTTAAGAGCGAGTCCGCTATCATAATCACTACTGCGTTTATCACAAAAAGGAAAAGTCCAAAAGTGAAGATTGTCGCCGGAAGTGTGAAGAATATGAGTAGTGGCTTTAGAAAAACATTAAGAATAGCTAAAACAATCGCTACCCCAATTGCGGTGGTGATTCCATCCAGTTGCACCGCATCACCTAAAATCCAGGCGGTAAAGAATACGCTGAGGGTGTTAACTAAGAGTCTTAATAAGATACTTCTCATGGCTAAGGCTTAACTTGCATTCCCAAATTTAAGCTAAAGATGAGAATGAAATCATTTATGCCAGGCCTTCTTGCTTTGGCATTAGTAGCCTGCAATCCCCAGCCAAAAGAAAACGATAAAAACAGCAAAACTGTAGTGGAAGAAAGCATGAAAACAGGAGCGGACCCGCATTCCTACGCTCAAGCAGATGCGCGCGTAAGTCATCTGAATTGGACAGCAGATGTTGATTTTACTAAAAAACAAATCCAAGCTACGGCCGAGTGGGATATTGATGTTCAAACGGGAGCCGAAAACATCTTTTTTGATACTTACGACCTGGACATTGATTCAATCATGGTTGATGGAGAATCTGTGGAATTTGCCCTTAGTGCATTTGATGAACATTTAGGCAAGGGACTAAGAATTCCCATTACCGAAAACTCCAAAAAGGTAACCATCCACTATCGCACCGGAGACGATGCACGGGCTTTGCAATGGTTGGATGCTGAACAAACTGCCGATAAAACTCATCCCTTCCTTTTCACTCAAAGTCAAGCAATTCTTGCTCGTTCATGGGTTCCAACTCAAGACAGTCCTGGAATTCGTTTCACATATGAAGCTGAAGTGAAGGTGCCTTCTGATATGCTCGCCCTGATGAGTGCTTCCAACCCAATGGAACGTTCGGAAGATGGCAAATATCGCTTTGAAATGCCACAGGCTATTCCCTCCTATCTATTAGCCATGTCGGTTGGGAATATCAATTTTGAAGCAGTTAGTGATAGAACTGGAGTTTATGCCGAACCTTCATTAGTCGAGGCCTCTGCTTATGAATTTGCGGATCTTGAAAAAATGGTACAAGCGGCCGAAGAACTTTATGGCCCTTATGCCTGGGGACGTTACGATCTTATTGTGCTTCCTCCTTCCTTCCCTTTCGGGGGAATGGAAAACCCAAGGCTGACCTTCGCGACACCAACTATTCTGGCCGGAGATCGCAGTTTAGTTAGCCTTGTTGCGCATGAACTTGCTCATAGCTGGAGTGGAAACCTCGTAACCAATGCAACCTGGGATGACTTCTGGTTGAACGAGGGTTTTACGGTTTACTTCGAGCATCGTATAATGGAAGCTGTATACGGTCGTGAATACTCAGAAATGCTCGCCAGCCTTACCCGTGCCGGACTGCAAGAAGCGGCAGCAGAAATGCTGAAGGATATGCCAAACGACACTAAATTAAAGTTAGATCTCGAAGGCCGTAATCCCGATGATGGCGTAACGAGTATCCCCTACGATAAAGGATATTTCTTTTTGCGTTTGATGGAGGAAACTGTAGGAAGAGAACGCTTTGACGTGTTCTTGAAGGACTACTTCCAGGGTCATCAATTTCAGGTTATGACCACCGAGGAATTCCTGGTTTATTTAAAGGCTAATCTGCTTAGCGATGAAGAATACGCTGAAGTAAGAGTTGATGAATGGATTTATGAGACAGGGATTCCAGATAATTTACCCCAGGTAGAGAGTGATCGTTTTGTTGCGGTTGATAACGCATTAGATCAGTTCCTGAAGGAAGGTAAGGATGGTTTAGCCGGAGGCAGTGTAACCGACGCATGGACTACTCATGAATGGTTGCACTTTATTAATAGCATCCCTGATTCGGTTAATGCGGAACAACTTGCCGCACTGGATGAAGCTTATGGCTTTAGTCAAAGTGGAAACAGTGAAATCTCGGCCGCTTGGTTCCAGCCTACCATTGCGGCGGGTTACGAAGCAGTTTACCCTAAAGTGGAGAGTTTCCTAATCACAGTTGGTAGAAGAAAGTTTCTCACTCCAACCTATAAGGCTCTTCTTGAAGCCGGACAGGATCAGAGAGCGAAGGACATCTATACCAAAGCACGACCTAATTACCATGCGGTAAGTCGCGAAACAATGGACGCACTGCTAGGCTGGGAAGCTTAGAGATTGAAAAACATTTCAAAAAGGGCCTCTAATAATCAGGGGCCTTTTTTGTTTTCTGATTCCGGCTTCTTTGAATGATGGGGAAAAACAAATCGCCCTAGTCCTCCAAAAGGCTTTCCCAATACCATCTTAGAAAAGACCCTTTTAAAGGACCATCTTCATAACCACACCATAATCGCACTGCTTTACCTCTGTGATAGAAGAGCAATAAGGGACCAATCTCTTGACCTAAGAGCCCTTGAACGGAGCGATTCCTATCCAAACCATTTTGGAAGTTACTGTGATAAAGGATTCGAGTTGGATTGAACCTCCAATCACTGGTATCACCGAGAAAAACAGAAAGAACCTTAAAGTCAGGTTCGCTCTTCTTTTTTTTAAAGCTAATTAAACTTCGCTCTTGGCTAATACAAGCACTGCATCCGATGTGCCAGTAATTGATGAAATAGCTACTATCAGGATCAAGGGCAATCGCTTCCTTACTATCAATATCTACTATATCCAATTGAAAACTCTCCTTAAAGCTAAGGTTTACCGAATATCGATTTAGGTTGATTATCCAGGTTCCAACTAAGGCTGCTGGCAATACAAGTAACAGAGCATAGGTCCACCAAAGCCTGTAATTGAGGACCATCAAATAGCCAAGCATCATAGGCAATGCACTTAAGAGGTATACTGAAGGAAAATCAGCTAGGGGCAGAGCTACCGCAAGAAGGGCTAACCATCTCCATTCCTTATAAGGTAAAAGGATTAAGAAAAGCCCAATTGCAAAAGAGCCTAATAAGAGCCAAAGGTCTGCAAGCTGAAACAGCAGATTTCTGGAGAAGAAGATCAAAAAAGACCAGAATAGACCTAAAAAAAGGAACTTAACTCTCTTCATTCTTCTAAAAAGAACAGTCTTTATCACAAGGGTATAGCAATAGAGTGCCACATCCCCTTGACTTTTTATAATCACAAGCGGAACTGCAACTTGAACTGGGTCCGTTATTAAGGAAATCACACCAATCAGATTCTTCCGAACACCCGCACGCATCACTATGTCCTATGGAGGGACCAATAGGCGCAGGGCTCAGACTGAAGACGATTTGCCCAATCTGCCTTCTCCCTATCCCGAAATGCCTCGCATTAAACATCCAGTCATTCATCCATCTTGTGAACTGTTGACCAGGTCTCACTCCATCTGTAAAGCTCTCTACCTCAAGATGTTGAAAGAGCAGTAATACATAATTTCTCTGTCTATCAGTAAAACCCATATAGTCCATATCCACCTGAATCTTAGAACGCCAATAATTCAATCGCAATTCAGGAGTAGCCTTTTCAAAGTACCAAGCTCTTACTGAGTCTGCATATTCAATGGGGTCAGACTTATGACTAATGCGAAATGTGGGAGACTCTATTTGGACCGCTGATTCAAAGTCCTTAGAGCAGGCTGAAAGCATTATAGCAACTGCTAAAACTATTTTCTTCATTCTTGCGCTTTTAGTTACACAGAATGAAGAACGAAACTAATTAGGGTATAAACCGATGAGAGGTGTTTAGGAAACGTTTATGTTCAATAAACTTCGAAAAATCGCGCATGGAGTAAAAAACCATCCTTTGAAATTCTCCAATACTTATGACATAAAGTACACCCGCTTTACTCTAGGCGAAATACCGGTTAAAACTTCATAAGGAATAGTATTCATGGCCTCTGCCATCTCCTGTACAGGTAAATCAGCACCAAAAACCAAGACCTCATCTCCTTCTTCCAGAGGATCTTCACCGATTGCAATCATGCACATATCCATACAAACCCGTCCAATTATAGGATAGCGCTTACCGCGGATTAATACTGCACCTCTACCATTACTTAAGCTTCTTGAAAAGCCATCTGCATAACCAATGGAGATCACCGCAATTCGATCTTTGGTATCGGCCTGCCAGGTGCGGCCGTAACCCACAGTCTCGCCCGCTTCAATTGGACGTATTTGAGAAATGGTTGCCTTCAATTCGGCTACCGGTAACAATTGCGCTTGTTCCTCTGGATGAGAGGCAATTCCGTAAAGACCAATCCCTAATCGAACCATATCGAAATAAGCATCGGGATAAGCCTCAATGGCTCCGGTATTTGCAATATGTAGCAATATTGGATAGTCTAACTGAGACTGAATAAGTCTGCTTATTCTCCGAAAACGGTCAATCTGCAGCAGCGTAAAATCCCCTTGTAGCGGATCATCAGAAGCAGCAAGATGGGAGAAAGCGCTTGCCACTTGTAACTGGGCTTGTTCCTGCAGAATTTGTAAAAGTCGAGGAATATCATTTTCGGTAAATCCAAGACGATTCATCCCGGTTTCAATCTTCAGATGAATCTTCAATTGCGTTTCCCGCTCCCGCGACATTCGCACGAATTCCTCTAATCTTTTGAAGTTGTATATCTCCGGTTCCAAATCAAAATCAAAGAAGGAATCAATAGCCGCCGATTCAGGATTCAATACCATAATCGGTAGGCTTATTCCTACTCTGCGCAAGGCCACTCCTTCATCTGCATAGGCGACGGCTAAATAGTCCACCCCATGAAAGGCAAGAACTCGAGCAATTTCTTCACTGCCTGCACCATAGGCAAAAGCCTTGACCATCACCATGAGCTTGGTATCTGGCTTTAATCTACCGCGATAGTAATTGAGATTATGAACCAGTCTATTGAGGTGAATCTCCATTACCGTCTCATGTCTTTGCTGAGCAAAAACTTTGTCAATCCGCTCGAAAGCAAAGCTTCTGGAGCCTTTCAGCAAGATGGCTTTAGACTGCCAGTCAAATTGATGTAAGTCAACAAGAAACTCCTCAGTATTATTGAAATACAGTACCGAGCTTGCTAAATCTAAATGATGCCTCATCAAATTTGGACCAATGGCATACACTGCATCCAAATTATGGTTAGCTATTATTTCTGATACAGCGAGGCTTAAGGCTTGAGGCTCCAGACCCGACTGAATCAAATCACTTAGTACCAATACCTTGTCGCGATCCCGACTGTGTTCATCTAAAAAGTGTAAGGCTACCCTCAACGATTCCAGATCACTGTTATAGGCATCGTTAATTAAAAGTGTATCCCGCTGGCCCTCTTTCATCTCGAGACGCATTTCTACTGGACTAAGGACCTTCAGCTTTTGTTCGATCATTTCTACCGGAACTCCAATCAATAATGCCAGATATAGCGCATTGGCAGCATTTTGAATAGATGCTTCATCTCCGAAAGGAATAGAACAACGAAGGGTCTCCTTTTCCGTGTGAAAGCTAAAATTGCATTGGTCCGCTTGGCGGCTTTTAATTTCAAGCCAGGCCCTGGCCTGAGATTTCTCAAAGGACCAATCATAAATCTCCAGATTTTTCCCTTGAGCAAATAATCTGATCTGGTCCATCAACAAGGGATCATCAGCCGGGCAAACAACAAAATCAGCCTCGCGAAAGAGTTGTAGTTTCTCCTTGATCTTTTGTTCCTGGTTATCAAAATTCTCACCATGCGCGGAACCTATATTGGTGAAAATCCCACCCTTCGGTTTAAGGATGTCCTGCAACAATGGCATTTCATCAGGCATAGAAATTCCTGCTTCGAATATGCCCAATTGAGTTTCAGAAGGCATCGACCATAATGAAAGAGGGACCCCAATCTGGGAGTTATAGCTCTTAGGGCTGCGAAAGGCAATGGAATGTTCAGATGTAATCTGATAAAGCCATTCCTTCACGATGGTCTTACCATTGCTGCCGGTTATGGCATATAGTTCGGGATTGATCTCTTCCCTGATTTTCCTTCCTAGGCTCTGTAAGGCCTGAAGGCTGTCGTGAACCTGTAGGAAGATTGCATCCGGATGCGATGCTTGAGGTAAATCCTGAACCACAAAGACACGCACTCCCCGGGAATAAAGCTCATCCAAATAATCATGTCCATCGTGGTGCCTGCCTTTTAAGGCAAAGAAAATCTGTCCTTCAGACCCATTGAACTGACGACTATCAAAAAGAATCCGTTTTACCGGACGGGCTGGAGTTTCCGGATGTTTTATACCTAGGTAGAAGGCGATCTGTGCACTATCCCGATTCACTTTTTAGCCTTTGCCTCTCGGGCACGAATTTCATTAAATGCCGCGCGACTTAAAGGCTCATAGTTCTCTGATGCACCCAAAAAGACCCTCTTTTGATCACTAACGGTACGATGGGAATAGTGGGCAAGATTCCCGGTACGCATGCATACTGCATGGACCTTGGTTACATATTCGGCCGTGGCCATTAAGTTGGGCATAGGTCCGAAGGGCTTTCCCTGAAAATCCATGTCTAAACCGGCGACAATAACCCGGCAACCACGGTTGGCCAATTCATTACACACTTCCACAATTCCATCGTCAAAAAACTGTGCCTCATCGATACCGACTACATCCATACCATCTGCAAGGATGAGGATGTTCGAGCTGCTTTCTACCGATGTACTGCGGATGGAGTTGTTATCATGACTCACTACTTCTTCTTCGCTATACCGAGTATCCACAACTGGCTTAAAAATCTCTACATTCTGCTGGGCAAATTGTGCTCTTTTCAGGCGACGTATTAATTCCTCTGTTTTGCCCGAAAACATGCTACCGCAGATAACTTCAATACAGCCGCTAGGCATTTGATGATTTACTGTATTTTCGAGGAACATTTTTGCTTAATTACAGCACAAAACTAAGGAATAAACACGCCGTTCGATGAAAGACAATGTTCGCCAGGAGCTGAAGGAATTATGCTACTTCATCATTGAAAATAACAATGCAATGGCTCGCCCCGAACAGTTGACCCGCGTGCAAATGCTGTACGAGCGATTATTGGTTCTCAATTATCTGGAAGAAGTTGCTGCAGAAACCTCGGCTAAGACGCCAAAGCAAACCAAACCCGAGAGTAAAACACCAGATGTGAAAAGCACTCCGCCCAGGAGGGAGGAAAGACCGGTAGCCCAAGCAACTATTGCCCCTGGCCTGGAGGTCGAAGCCCCTGCACCTGCAGTGCAAGAAGAGACCCAAACGGAAAGTGCCGCTGCAATTGAAAGCGAGACTCCTAAAGAACCCACCCAGCAAATTGAGGAAATTGAAAGCGCCCCCGAGAGTGATGAAAGAAGAGACCTCAATGACGAGCACCAAGCTCCAAAATCAGTAAATGATCAATTAGGAAAGGGCCCGATTCAGGTGGGCCTAAACGACCGTATCGCTTTCGTGCAACATCTCTTCAATGATTCACAAGCCGATTTCAATCGCGTGCTTTCTCAGTTAAACACTCTGGACACTTATTTGGAATCCATGTACTTCGTTGAAAATCTGGTAAAACCGGATTATGACTGGGATGATAAAAAGGCCTATGAGGATCGATTGATCAACCTCATCAAGAAGCGATTTGGTGAAGATTGGTAAGGCTCTTCCATCCTTTTTTGTACTTTCGCGCCCCTCTATTTTTCTTAATCAATTCAAAGCCCGTAAGCTATGAAAATGAAACTTTCGCACTTTAATTATAAGCTGCCACAAGAGCTTATTGCGAAACACCCCACCGACCACCGTGATGACAGCCGATTGATGGTAGTAAACCGTCAGGAAGGTAAAATTGAACACAAGATGTTCAGCGACATCATTGACTACTTTGATGAAGGCGATACCTTCGTACTGAACAATACCAAGGTTTTCCCGGCTCGTATGTACGGAAACAAGGAAAAGACTGGTGCGCGTATCGAAGTATTCCTATTACGTGAGTTAAATGCGGAAAGCCGCCTTTGGGATGTACTTGTTGACCCTGCGCGTAAAATCAGGATTGGTAACAAACTCTACTTCGGTGAAGATGACAGTCTGGTAGCAGAGGTAATCGACAATACCACTTCTCGTGGACGTACCCTTCGTTTCTTATTCGATGGTTCATACGAGGAGTTCCGTGCTAAATTGAAGGAATTGGGGCAAACCCCACTTCCCAAGTATATCGACCGTGAGCCTGAACCAGAGGATGAAGATCGCTATCAATCAATTTTTGCCAAACACGAAGGAGCAGTTGCGGCACCTGTTGCAAGCCTGCACTTCAGTAAGCAATTAATGAAGCGACTCGAAATTAAAGGAGTAGATTTTGCCGAACTCACCTTACATGTAGGTTTAGGTACTTTCCGCCCTGTTGAGGTTGAAGATTTAAGCAAGCACAAAATGGACTCGGAGCAGTACATGATTTACGACCATACTTCCAAGGTTGTAAACCGTGCGATTGATGCTCGTAAAAAGGTATGTGCCGTGGGTACTACCACCATGCGTGCGATGGAAAGCTCAGTAAGTACTGATGGTCATTTGAAACCATTTGATGGTTGGACCAACAAGTTCATTTTCCCTCCTTATGATTTCCAGATTGCAGACCGCATGGTCACCAACTTCCATCCTCCTCAAAGTACATTGATGATGATGACTGCGGCCTTTGCTGGTTATGATCTTTTAATGGAAGCTTACAAAACAGCCGTTAAAGAGGAATATCGCTTCTTGAGCTACGGAGACGCGATGTTAATCTTGTAAGACGACTTAATTAATATTGAAAGCCCGACTCTTTGGTTAAACCGAAGGGTCGGGCTTTTTTTTAGAATCCCTAAGATAATCCTTAATATTTTAGAGGTCCATATATCAATACATGACCTATAATCTCCCCACGATTTTCTGCATCCTCGCAGCGGTTTTCTTTGGACTTATGTTAGTGGGCCAATCTGAAGACAAAGATGAATTTCTTGAGAAGTACAATACAGTTTTAGACTTTTCCGATGAGCACAGTCAGGAAGAAGAATTTTTCGAATGGATTGTAGACCAAAGGATCGATAAATACAATGCCGAGCTGGAGAACCTAGAGAATTCATTGCTTAACCTGGTTGCGCTTACTGTGCTTGGTTTACTCTTAGTGCTCTATCATCCCGAAAAAATAGAAATCCCCTTCTTATCCATTAGTATCCCCCAAACCTTAATCTACTTTACTGTCATTTTTGGAATCCTTTATATCTGGCAAAATCTTGGTCTGGAACTAAATGCCAGTATCGATTCTCGCTTATTTCTATATGAAGCAATGCAAGAGATGGGTTCAGTAGAATTTTATGACTGTCTAAAGTATACAGGTAACCCTGGTCATATTCTGGCTGATAATGGAATTGTAGATAATTGGTGTAGCTTCTATTTCGGGATCTTCAATGGGGGAGAGGAAATACGAACCTTACCAAAATGGCTTGAATGGATGAAAAATAGAGATTCATTCATCTCTGCTTTTGAAGGATTGGGATTATTTGGGCTATTTGGCACCCTCTTCGGTTTAGCCTATGGAATCTGTTTTACAGCAATTTTAGAATTAGGAAAGCATGCCGGGAAAATGAAAAGAGCCTCTAAGATCTTACTGATCTTCACCATGCTCCTCTTATTCTTCGCAAATTTCGCCTGGGTAAGCAAGCACTATTATGCCGCACTTTTCACCGCCTATTATTGGTTATGTGCCGGTCTATTTCTCATTTGGTGGCAGATATGGGGAGCTAAGCTTTCGCTAAGTCTTTCCCAAAGCTCAGATTTGTAATTTCCGATACTCCATTCCTAAAAATAGTATGCAAAAAGGAATTTCAGAAAAGCTGCATTTAGGTATATCGGCAATAGTTGTAATTGGCGCAGGTTTAGTGTATGGTGTTAATCCTGAAAAAATAATCCCTTATCTATTCAACTTTGAGGTTGAGAACCTTGAATTGAAAAACATCTTCAGGGCAGTAATGGGCTTGTATCTGGCTTTCGCTTTTTATTGGCTGTTTGGCATCTTTAAATTGAGTCATCGCAGGAATGCAATCCTAAGCAATGTCATCTTCATGGCAGGCCTGGCTTTCGGGCGCATCATCAGCACTTTTTTTGACGGTATCTCAGTCCCCTATAGTACCGGCCTTCTTCTGGAGGTGCTGGTTATGATATGGGGTATTTATAATCTTCAGAATAGACCTGAACCGGAAAAGCCTTAGCCTCCTAAAGGCCTGTAATTAAATGCCAAGGCTAAGATTCGTTAGGATATCACGCTAATTATTAGAATTTAGCGTTAGCAGGATAGCAATCACAATCCTGACTATGCGCAAAATTATTCTACTCAGCTTCGGACTCCTAATACTCCTAGCTGCCTGTGAAAATGATGTCTCAAAGATGAATCGCGCTGAAGAAGTCAGCTTAGCTTCTGATGAAGCGATGCCCCTAATAAAATCCGAACTAAATACCCCTCCTCCACCCAGCGACCGGAAAATCATATGGCGCGGTGAACTGGAAATGGAAGTAAGCAATGTAGATCAGGCTACCCAAGAAATCAACGAGATGGCCCTATTGAATGATGCCTTTGTCTCGAATATGGAGCTGTCCTCCAACAATTATGAAATCACTAATCGCATCACCCTAAGGGTGAATAGCCAAAAATTCAACCCTCTTCTTAATAGCATTAAAGGCAAAGGAACCTATGTGCGCAAATTCGAGGTAAACTCCAATGATGTTACTGAGCAGTTTATTGATATAGAATCCCGCTTAAAAACCAAAAAGGAGGTGCGAGAGCGATACATCCAAATCCTGAAAAATAAAACCGGGGAGATTAGTGATGTAATTGAAGCAGAAGAAGCGATCAGGAAAATCACCGAGGAGATTGAAGCAAAGGAAGGACGCCTACGATACCTTCAGGATAAAGTAAACTTGAGCACTATCGAAATCCTTATTTATGAGAAAGTAGAATACCAAGCAGAGCGACCCAGCTATGAAAAGTCTTTCGGAGACAAAGCCCTTGAAGGATTGCAAAACGGTTGGTCAATTATAACCGCAATTACTATTTTCTTAATCAACCTTTGGCCGCTGGTTTTAGCCATTGGGATTCTTATCTGGAGAAGAAAGTGGCTGGTAAGAAAGTTTAAGCGTAAGGAATAGCCGAATTCAATTGTACACCTCTTTGAGTAATGGCATTATCAATCTTTCCATTTTAGGCAGGATGCGGGTTCCCCTTGATTGTGTCATGATCAATACCACTATTTCCCTATCCGGAAAACCATAGGCGGCCGTACCATCCGAACCTTGATGGAGGAAAACTGAAGGTAATGACCGATCTTCTTCTTGAGGGTAAAGCACCATCCCCCAGAAATGGCCATAGTAGAGCGAGGCTCCGTCGGCCAGTGGGAAAATCCCCGGTGGAAGATTAATTAGATCACGGTTCGCGAAAATCTCCTCTACTCCTTCCTTTGGGATTATCTGTTTCCCTTGTTGCTCACCTTTCTCCATGAACAGGAACATGAACTTCGCATAGTCCTCGGCAGTACAAAAGACGGATTGCGCTCCCATAGCGAAGGGATAAAAAGCACCATCGGATATTTGCCATAACCTTCTCCAATTACCTGCCGAACCGCGATAAAGAGGCATTACCAGACTCGTATCTATCTCATTCGACCAGGCCGCATAGGATTTATACATAGACAGGGGGCCAAGAAGTTCTTCGTGAATAAGGGTTCTTAAACTCTTAGCACTTATCTCTTCCAAAAGATGTGCAAGTATATCGGCATGAGCATCCGCGTAAGACCAATTGGTATTGCCAGGATTTTGAGGCCCATTTTGTCCCCAGTAATCCACCATCGATTTCAGGTCGGGATATTGCAGCCATGATTTTCCGGGCATTCCCTGAATATAACCCGCCCGATGCAGTAGCATCTGGCGGATAGTCAGATTCCGGACCAGTTCATTATCAAAAGCATCTAAATACTTGGAAACCGGATCATCAAGAGTAATAAAGCCACGCTCCTGATAGACATGGATTAAAGCCCCAATCATCGGTTTGGTCATGGACCGCACATTGTAAATCATACCGGATTCCAGGGGAATGGCCCTATCCCGATCCTTCCATCCCCAGGTTTTTTGATAGAGCACTTCCCCTGGCCTAGCTATGTAAATTTCCAAACCTTGGGCCTCATTTTGCTCTATAACCAATTGCTGAATCTTAGCTTCAATCCTGGCCAAACTATCGGTCGCACCCAGACCACCTCCCCATAAAACCAAACTGAATAATGCGAGGAAAAAAACAAGCTTATTCATCTCTCAAAATTCTCGCTGGGTTCTCGTGGGCTAAACGATAGACGTGGAAAATCATCGCCAGCAAAGTAACTACAGTAATTAGGATAAGAGCCAGCACGAAACTAAGCCAGGGCAGTTCGATTCGGTAGGAGAACTCTTCTAACCAGGAGACGATTCCCCATCCCGCTAAAGGCAAACTGATTAAACTGGCGATTCCAATAAGAACCAGGAATTCCCGACCAATCAGTAAGGTTAAATCCTTCAATTCAGCCCCCAGTATTTTTCGGATGCTAAATTCTTTTAATCGCTGTTCAACCGTATAGGATGTTAGTGCGAAAAGGCCCAGACCCGCTATGATAATGCTGATGACAGCGAAGTATCCAAAGATTTGTAAAAGGGTGCGCTCGCTTTGATATTGGTTCTGAATTCGCTCATCTAAAAAGGTGTATTCCAGGGGATGTTTACCCGCAAAATCCTTCCATTCATCTTCCAATATATCGAGCGCACCTCGTACTTCACCTCCGGCTAATTTCATGCTAAAGAGTAAAGAAAAGTTGGGATTAAAAAGGACCGCCAAAGGCTCCATAGGATTGTGAAGCGAGGAGAAATGAAAATCCTTAATTACCCCAATCACCTTACCATCATTCTGAGCCTGTCCATCGCCCATTAAGCCCCATTGCATGCGCTTACCCAGGGGTTCATCCCAGCCAAAGTTTTTAGCGGCTGTTTCGTTGATAATAAAGGCCTGTTGTCGATCACTCTGAATCTCGGAGGAGAAAAGTCGACCTTCTAACAATTCTAAATCCAGGATCTCAAAAAAGTCCTCATCCGCAGCAATGAACTTGATACTGCGATCTTGCATTTCTGTTCCTTGCTCTATCCTAAACATCAACTCGCCAACATTATTCCCGGGTATGGCACCAGATCCGGTTACCCCAATCACCTCACTATGGCTGAGCAATCGATCCTTGAAAGCATCAAGATGATTGTAAACTGCGGTATCCTGAGGGATATTGACTACTACAACCTGATCCTGATCGAATCCCAAATCCTTATCCTGCAAAAAGTACAGTTGCGATTGGATTGCTAAAGTGCCTACAATCATAAGGATGGAAAAGGCTAGCTGCACGACCATTAAGATGCGGCGTAAACCTCCGTAGCGGCCAATTTTGGGAAGTATACCTCGTAGTACCCGCGAACTTTGAAAGCGACTTAAAACCATTGCAGGATACAAGCCGGATAACAATGCTGTAAGAACAAGTATACCACCAAGTACCAGAAGCATATCAAACTGAAACAAATCGCTCAAGGCAAAATTCTTTTCTGTAATCGCATTAAACTGAGGTAATAATACTTCTATCAAGCCTGCGCCTAAAAGCATGGCGATAAAAACCACCAGGAAGTTTTCGCCTAAAAACTGAACTTGTAATTGAGAAGCATTTGCACCCAGAGCCTTGCGCACCCCAACTTCCTTAGCGCGTTTAATGGATTGGCTTAAAGCGAGGTTTATGTAATTGATGGTCGCAATAATTAAGATGAATAAAGCCAATAAAGCAAAAATGTAGAGGTAGCTGAGGTTTCCCTTGGGAGTATCATACTCACGACTATTATCGAAGTGTAATCCTTCCAGGGGTTGAAGCTTAAAATCTGCCGTACTACCCGATCCAAATGTCGCGACAAAGGGCTTGATGATGCGTTCGGTAAAGTCTGCCAGTTGCACTTCAAAATCGAGCTCTTCAACATTTTGATCGAAAAGCAGATAGGTCTGACACACCAATCTAAACCAATCCCCATTTACAGCCTGTTGTGTTTGCTGAGGTAAGGTACTCATGGAGGTAAAAGCCTGGTAATCGATATCACTGGGTCGATCGCCGTTCTCAACTACTCCACTTACCGTATACTGCTGGGTGCCGATAAAAAGTTGCTCCCCAATCGCCTTTTCCGGTGTTTCGAAAAACTTGGTAGCTAAGTCTTCACTTAAAACAACCTGATTCGGAGCAGCCAAGGCCTGATTCGGATCACCTTGTAAAAGCTTAAAATCAAAAATCTGGAAAAGGCTACTATCGGCACGAAGGAAGCGATCTTCCCTAAAAATCTGATCGCCTACTTTAATGGTCAAGGAGCCCCCACCCATTTGCATGATACGCACGAAGTTGAGAACCTCAGGGTAGTCATTAACATATTGAGGACCCACCGGGAAACTGGTTAAAGCCGCCTTGATCTCCCCACTGTGATCAATACGTTCTACGATTCTGGCGATGTTTTTCTTCTTAGAATGGAACTGATCATAACTCAGCTCATCCTGGATGTAGAAGGCAATAAGAATTGCCGAAGCGATGCCTACCGACAGCCCCAAAATACTGATCAGACTATTGGCCTTACCCGCAATCAGATGACGCGCGTAAACCTTTAAGTAATTAAATAGCATCATGACTTTACTTCTTCAATACGGTTGTCAATCTCCCCTATAATCTTTCCATCAAATAGGCGAATAGAACGCTGCGAATAGGCCGCATCATGGCCAGAATGGGTTACCATTACGATGGTAGTTCCGGCCCGATTGAGATCGGTAAGAAGATTCATAACCTCATCTCCATGAACACTGTCGAGATTACCCGTTGGTTCATCGGCAAAAATGACTTTAGGTTCACTTACCGTCGCTCGAGCTACCGCTACTCTTTGTTGCTGACCTCCGCTTAACTGCTGAGGATAATGAGCGGCTCTATGATCGATGCCCATGCGTTGTAAAATCTGGTTAACCTTTTCTTTGCGCTCCCCAGCGGAGAAGTTTTGATAGAGTAAAGGCAATTCCACATTCTCCGCCACGCTGAGCTCATCAATCAGATTAAAGCTTTGAAAAACAAATCCCACCTTTGACTTACGCAATCGGGCTCTTTGTTTCTCTTTAAGATGAGCAATGTTTTGTCCTTCAAAAAAGTAATCTCCGGCACTGGGCTGATCGAGCATCCCTAAAATGTTAAGCAAGGTGGATTTGCCACATCCCGAAGGTCCCATTATGGAGATGAACTCTCCTTCTCGAATTTCGATATCCACTTGATTAAGGGCTAGAGTCTCCATGGTATTCGTGCGGTAGCGCATCTCCAAAGCCTGGGTTTTTATAATCACATCACTCATTCTTTGACTTTTTAAGTTTTAGTTGTTGGTAGTTTTCAAAGCTTTCATAACTGGAGGTTATAATGCGCTCACCTGGCTCTAAGCCAGATAGCACTTCAATAAAATCCGGATTTTGTCGACCTAAGCGAACTTCTCGCTTTACGGCTTCAGAACCCTCATCATTTAGCACATAAACCCATTTCCCCCCACTGCTGCTAAAGAAAGCACCTCGGGGAATGAGCCTTGCATTGGCACTCTCACTCAGAGCCAGACGAATATTCACGCCCTGTCCGCTACGTAGGTTGCCAGGAATGGTATCGCGGTATTCAAACTCCACTGAAAACTGGTTATTGGTAACCATAGGATACACTTTTGACACCCTTAAATTCCAACGGAAATTCTGCAATTCATAAAAAGCGTCCTGACCGGCTTTTACCCTTGCCAGATAATGCTCATCGATATTCGCATTCAGAATATAGGAGTCTAAAGCTTCGATTCGACCAATGCGTTCTCCACGATTAATGCTCTGTCCAATTTCTGGGCTAAAGGTTGTTAACTGACCAGAAATGGGTGCCTTTACTTCCAAGTTCTCCAAGTTCTTACGGATCGCATTCAGGTTTCTTTCCATCATATCAATAGAGCGATCCAGGGCCTTGAGTTGCTGGGCTCGGTATTGCTTATTAGTAAGGTAATTCGCTTCTAGCAATTGGCGCTTATCGCGCAGATATTCATGTCGGGAATGCGAGTCCTCAAACTCCTGAGTGGCAATTACACTATCCAGGTACAAAGAAGTGTCGACCGCAAATTGACGGGCGGCGATTTCCTGTTCAAATCGTAAGTCGAGAATTTGCTCTTGCAATTGCCTTTCATTGAGTTCTAATTGCATGCGGGTATTGCGGAGATTATTGATCTGCTCTACGATTTGAGTTTCACGATTCATGAAGTCGAGCATCAATGTGGTGTTGGCTAACCTTAGGAGAGGTTGCCCCTTTTCTACTGCCTCGCCCGCCTCAGCATAAATCTCCTGAACTGTTCCACCCTCAACGGCATCTAATGAAAAGGACACCTTAGGTTCAACTCGAGCTTGAAAAGAAATCACATCTTCGAAAATCCTTTGCTCTACCATTCCGATACTTATCCGGTCACGCAGTATCTCCTGACTTCGCTCTCCCCGGTTTATTACCACCAGCAATAAGACCAAGGCTGCGAAACCTAAAATCCACCAACGAAAACGCTTCCAAATACTCGGGCGCTCTTCTTTTCCAATGATCCGATCCAACTGAAATTTTGCCCCCAATAAGTCAAGGCGCATGCCATAATCCGTAAGTAACTATTAACCAAATAGCTAGATTAAAAAAGCAAGCAATAACAAAAAATAACTGTTCCATAATCGAACACTAAGCTGTTCATTTTCGAAACAAATTCTTCCTTTGTTTACATGAAGAATGAGGCGCGCATATTAATCCTTGACGATGATGCTGACCTAAGAGACTCCCTGGCTTTATACCTCAAAATCCATTTCAATAAGGTCCAGACTTTAGGTGATCCTCATCAACTAAACCGCTTATTGGGGGAGTCCGATTTCGATCTCATTCTGTTAGACATGAATTTCCAAAAGGGAAGAAATGATGGTAAAGAAGGTCTTTATTGGCTAAAGCACGTAAAGGAAGTGCGACCGGAAAGCACGGTCCTTTTAATAACTGCCTATGCGGATATCGATTTGGCGATTGAATCCCTAAAAAGCGGAGCGGCCGACTTCATTATGAAGCCCTGGGAAAATCAAAAACTATTGGCTTCGATATTACGAGCCCTGGAACTCAAGACCACTCGTAAAAAGCTCCAACAGTTTCAAGAACAACAGAACCAGGACGGCCGGGAGCTCATCCAATCATTGGAAGCCAATAGCCTGGAAACCGCCAGCCTAAACTTGCTTGCCCAGGCTCGAAAGGTGGCTGAAACAGATGCCAAAATTCTAATCACCGGAGAAAACGGAACCGGTAAAACCCTATTAGCGCGCTACATCCATCTAAATAGTCCACGTCGCAACGCACCTTTTGTTAGCGTGGATCTGGGAGCCATACCAGAAGCACTTTTTGAAGCGGAGCTTTTTGGAGTTAAGAAAGGCGCCTATACCGATGCCAAGGAAGACCGTAGTGGCATGGTTCAACGCGCAGAAGGAGGTACCCTTTTCCTGGATGAAATTGGTAACTGTAGTCCCATCCATCAACAAAAACTCTTACGGTTAATTCAGGATCAAAGTTTTCAAATCACCGGCTCCGGCGAATTGCAGCATTCCAACGTGCGAATTTTGGCGGCTAGTAACGCTGATCTCACAAAGATGGTTGCGGAAGGTAGTTTTAGGCAAGATCTCTTATACCGAGTTAATACCGTCGAACTGCGCTGCCTCCCCTTGAGGGAGCGAATAGCAGATTTAAAAGCTTTGACTGACCATTTCCTGGATCAGTTTAACCGACGGTATCAGCGTAAATTGAAGTTAAACTCTAGTCAATACCAGGAAATAAGACAATACTCCTGGCCGGGGAACATCCGTGAATTGGCGCATAATCTGGAACGAGCGGTGATTCTTAGTGAGAACGATCGCTTCGAGGGACAGGTCTGTCCGGAAGCGAGAAACACCAATCCGGACACCTCGGATTTAGCCTTGGAACTTAGCCTTGAAGAACTGGAAGCCAGGCACATTGAAAGGGTACTAAAACTTCATCAAGGTAACATTAGTAAAACCGCCAGCCATTTAGGGATAAACCGTAACACCCTCTATCGAAAGATGGAAAAATATCTGGATAGAGATGAAAGCTAAAAACCGCTTCTGGAGCATCATCACGCTGTTAATGCTTAGTCTGGCTTTGGCCTGGTTTCTTCTGATCAAAGAGTGGTGGATATTTTCCTCTTTCATTGCGGTGCTCTGGATCGCAAATGCGCGTTGGCTCTTTGTACAGCAGTATAGAATTGAAAAAGAAATGCAGGCCATTCTCCGCAACAGTGTAGCCGAGGATTACAATTTCCATTTCCCCGAAAAAGACAATGGACTTTACCGCCTTTTAAATTTATGGACCAAGCAATTAAGAGGATACAAGGAAAAGAAGGAAGGTCAGGAATTCCTTTTGGAGCAAGTGCTCTCTGAGCTACCCTTCTGTATTCTGCTCTTGCAGGAAGATCAGCGACTTCAAACCTTAAATCAAGGAGAATTTCCGATCCCAGGTTTGCGTAAAACAATGGATGGTAAAGATTGGCCGGTGCTATTTCCATTTATCGATGAATTCATAAAATCGGGTCAAGACCAGAAAAAGCTCCAATTGAGCTTCGATGGAGAACAGCAATTATGGATGTTGAAGCAACGTAAGATCCTGCGTGGCGGAACTGAAAAAACGCTGCTGGTTTTGAGCAATCGTCAACGTGAACACGAAGAGCAGGAAGGTGAGGCCTTGGAGAAGATACTTCATGTACTTACCCATGAAATTATGAATTCGGTGAGTCCTATAAGCTCCTTAGCAGACACTATGAATCTCCAACTGAAACAGCCGAAGGCAAGTGAGAAGGGGTTTTATCTGGATAAAGAACAGTTTGCCGATTTACAAAGCACGGCTCAAATTATCTTGCGCAGAAGTGAAGGCCTGATGGGATTTGTGGAGCGTTATGCTCGCTTTGCTCGCCTGCCCAAAATTCAAAAGCAAGAAATTCAATGGACTGCCTTCCTGGAAGATATCCAAAGCCTTTGCAAAGCGGAATTGGAAGAGCAGAGTATTGCTTTGGAGTTAAGATTACTGAATAGTCAAAGGCCACTGTTTGGTGATCGTGATCTGCTGAGCCAACTTATTTTGAACCTCATTCGCAATGCCCAGGAAAGCCTCCAGGAAAGTGAAGCGGCTAGCATTATCATCGAACTAGACCAGGGTGATGGTTATCATTATCTCAAGATCATTGATAATGGTCCCTCCATTACCAATGAAATCACTTCACAAATCTTCCTTCCGTTTTTCAGTACCAAACAGAGAGGTTCGGGAATAGGACTGAGCCTTTCTCGTAAAATCGCCATGGCCCATGGGGGGAGGTTGTACCTACAGCAGAAAGAAGGGTATAAAGCCTTTTGTTTGGATTTGGTGTACTAAGTCCCAACCTGGATCGACCCCAAGCTATTCCTTTCCGAACAACAACCCTACATTTGGCGGCACTAATAAACCATCAAACATCTATCTATGTCACCCAAATCAATTGGACAGACTTTATTGCTCTGCTCCTTAATGCTAAGCTGCACCTCAACCCGTCGTATTCCCCAAACCGTAAATCATCCCAGTGGATGGAGTGATCAGGTTATTGCCCTTTGTGAGCATGCCTGGCCCATCGCTCAATTAGCTAATAATTCTTACGAAGATGAGGATGCCCTTGATATTTCAGATCAGTATACTATGGTACGCCGCTTTGAAGACAAGCCTCTTCACTTTAATGCGGTTCTTTATCGCTACAATGGATCCAACAATTATGTATTAGCCTACCGCGGTACCGATGGTTTGAAAGATTTCAAAACCGGAAACAATCCGGTGAACCAATTACAGAACGAGCACGGTCTGGCCATATTTGATACGGTAAGGGCATCACTTGATACCAATTCCGAAATCATTGTTGCCGGTCATTCTCTAGGCGGAGGCATCGCAACCGGAGTTTCTTTGAATCGGGCCAACGTAACCAGCTATTCCTTTAATGGCAGTCCAGTTTTTAAAAAAAAGAACCAATTAGGAGAAGGCAATAAGCGATACAGCATTGTAGAAAATGGGGAAATCCTCAAGCTCACTCGCATTTTCGGGCGAGAACCCGATCAGATTTACACTTCCCTAAACCTTACCCCTAAGGGCGACCCTGTAACGCAACACAGTATTAAAAAGTTAGCGGTCGGCTTAGCGCAAATTGCCGCGATTAAATCCAATACCGCCGAAAACTTTTTACAAAAGAATAATCTCGATTCTCCCTATCGGGCCATGGGTTCCTTGGCAGAGCAAAAACAAAAGCAAAAAGACCTGGAAGAGGAGCCCAAGCAAATTCAACAGAAGGTAGGTAAGTAATCCCCTGCGGACCGAAATTAAAAAGCCGCATCAATCTAAAACTGATGCGGCTTTTGAGAAAAGGACTAAAGCTTTAATCAGGCTTTGGGGTTAAGCCACACAATGCCGATTAATAAAAATGCTATTCCGCTAACCATGGGTGGACGCATAATGGAACCATCTCCTGGCATACTGAGATAAACCATATAGGCTCCTAAAATTAGAAGGATAATTCCCACAATTCGTTTCATATACTGGATCTTTTTGGTTGAATGGGAGGTAAGTTAAGCATTTATTTCTGCTTGTATTCCCAATTGTCATTGCGATATTTGTGCTAATGAGCGAAGCGACACCCCCGAGAATTCCCGACTGGCTTCATTTGATCCTGAGCATCGTGCTTAGCGTTCTTGCGCTAATCCTGGTTTATGCGATCATCTTTGTTTTAAGTGATCTTGTTTCTAATCACCTTTTTGCAATTGATTTAAAAGATCGTTGGATTGGAATCATCAGTATTTCCTTAGCCTTCCTTATCACCTTTGCATGGATTAGGAGAATTCGAGCGCGTACTGAAGCTACCGCACAGAAAAGAAATCTACGCTGGACGGCCAATTTGATCATCCTCATTTTCATTGGCTTCTTAGCCTTTATCGCTTACCGGGTGTACCAACAGGATTTCGATTTACCGGAGCTGAATGACTATACTTCCGGAGACCAACAAGAAATCCCTTTGGACAGTACAGCGGTGGATAGCGGACACGCAAGTTTGGATTCCTTAGAAATGGCGAGTGATACAATTGGCATACACTAATGCCCGGATGACCATTCTGTATACCGTGATTATTTAGTAGTAATACTAAATGAAAATCCATAAAGTCAATTGGCAGTAATTGAAAACTCACATCACTAAATTGAGCTAAAGCCAGGATTCTATAAACCGATTAAGCTCCTAAAGAATAATCTAAATCCTGATCAAATCAATCTGCTAATAGTAGTCATCTAAACTTTGCCATTCCAAGTAATCTCAGCGTTTTTTTACAAGATATCTCTCTCTTAAAGCCAAAAAAAATCTAATTTGTTAATCCACTTTCATAAATCGAAAGCTATTGAAGTACAATTACTTAGGCACTGTCGATGATCAGGTTATTAAAAACCCTTGGCAAAACTATGAGGCTTCGCTTGATCAGCTAAATAATGACTTGATTGGTGAAGTTCTGATCGGTAATAACATCCTGATAAACGATGGATACTTACTTAATTCAGAATTGCTGCGTACTGCGATTGTGGATGATAGAAAATCCCCCCTACTTTCCTTAATAAGATCCGGATACATTACCATCCTTTCAAGAACAAACAAGAAGCTTTATGAGCTTCCTGAATTTATGGCCGATCAAGGAAATCGCAGTTTTCAAGAATTGCTTCAATCTAAACACTACAACCAGCTAATAAAACCCCAGATTGTTCGTATCCATAATGAACTTAGTAATCACAATGCACTTGACACATGGCCAAACTTTAATATTAGCGACGGATTTATTAAACTTCTTAAGCAATTCGAGGATATTAACCCCTCTGAGGTTGGTTTAAAAAGAACTACCCCGGAGGTGTTTAATAGGGTCCTCGAGCAGTATCACAAGCTCATTGCAGAATCTCAAAATGGACCTAGAGATAAGTTTGAAAAAGCCATAGACTTCATCTCACCACCACCCATTGTTAAGCAGGAACTTATGAATCTGGTTAATTCGGTGTATCAGTATAACTTCTCGGCATGCTATTCGGCCTATAAACAAGAGGAGTTTGGAGATTTAATTGAGATCGGATTAACATCCAAATATGTAACTAAGCTGGAAGGTTTACTGGAAGAACCTAAAGATCTCTTAGTCGACCCTCACGAAATACCTCAACTTCGCCTACCTAAAAGGTTACCCCTTGCAAATGGTGAGAAATTAACATCCATAGTAAAGTTTGGAACGGAGTTGTATACTCTTAAGGAGGAATACAAAAGAACACTGGCAAACGTATATGAAAACAAACAGGATATAGGAATCTTGAAAGAAGTGAGTCAAGCATATTCTCGAAAGCTTTCAGAACATTTTTACTCGGATGATTATGCATGGTTTAAAAAGTATTGGGATCCAGCTTCTATCTTTACGACACCCATTATTGCTCCTTTGCTTGGTGAAGTCAGTGGACTTGTGGTATCTTCAGTTGCAACTGCTTTTACTACTAGAGTCCTTGTTCCCAAAATAATAAAGAGAATATCGATTCGGGATCGCAAGTTTTTCAAGTCAAAAAAAAGGAGCTCTACTCCGACAGATGAAAATAGCCTAATGTTTTCGCTAAGTATTAGGAATGAAAAAGCAAGATCACATGCGGAAGATCTGCAAAAATTCTAAACTCCACTTTAACAAGGTTTACTCCAGTCTGAGGGTCTAAATAACAACGGTCCTTTCCTGCATCCTAAATCAACCTAGTCACAATTCTTCTGCTGAACACAAAAGTTATAACCTCTTTATCTAAAGAGTCAGAACCGACAATCCCTACCTTTGCCGCGTGAAAACACCACGCGACATACGCGCCCTCAATCGCGAGCAAATCCAAGAGTATTTCGAATCGATTGGCGAACCGAAATACCGAGCCAAACAGGTTTATGAATGGCTTTGGCAAAAGGGAGCTAAGGACTTTGATCAAATGACCAATCTTTCCCTGGGACTGCGAGAAAAGCTCAAACTCGATTTTGTAATCAATCACATTCGGGTGGATGAGATGCAACGCAGCAGCGATGGCACTATCAAAAACGCAGTGCAGCTCTACGATGGAAAGGTGGTAGAGTCCGTGCTTATCCCAACCGATACAAGGATCACCGCATGTATCAGTTCCCAGGTAGGCTGCAGCTTGGATTGCAACTTCTGCGCGACCGCTCGCTTAAAGAGAATGCGCAATCTAAATCCGGATGAGATTTACGATCAGGTAGTGGCAATCCAAAATGAGGCAGAGTCTTTTTTCGGCAGGCCTCTAACCAATATTGTTTTCATGGGAATGGGTGAGCCCCTTATGAATTACAATAATGTTTTAGCCGCGATTGATAAAATAACTTCTCCTGAAGGACTGGGCATGTCGCCCAAGCGGATTACAGTATCTACTGTGGGACTATCCAAAATGATTCGCAAGCTGGCTGATGAAGAACCTAAATTTAATCTGGCCTTAAGCCTCCATTCTGCCCGAGATGAGGTAAGGGATCAGATCATGTCCATCAATCTGAAAAACCCCGTGGCAGACCTCATCTCCGCTTGTCAATACTGGTATGAAAAGACGAAAAGCCGGGTTACCCTGGAGTATGTGGTTTGGAAGGACATCAATGACCAGGAGGTAGACATTCAAGCCCTGGTTCAGTTTTGCAAACAGGTACCCACTAAGGTAAACCTGATTGAATATAATCCCATAGATGACGGGATGTTTCAACAGGCAGATTACAGTGCGGTGCAAGCCTATCAAAAGGCGCTTCAAGCCATAGGTACCGTGGCCACTGTGCGAAGAAGTCGGGGTAAAGATATCGATGCAGCCTGCGGTCAACTGGCTAATAAGAATGAACTATTGAGCGAAAGCTAATTTCGCATCAATAATACAGCGATTGGCCCACATGCTTTACCTTTGAGCCCCGAATGTCGAGCCTGAAAAAGATACAAGGTCCCATTGCCGCCGAAATGAAAGCTTTCGAGCCCAAGTTCCGCGAATACATGGCTTCGAAAGTGGCGCTCCTCGACCGTATCACCTATTATATTGTAAAGCGAAAAGGAAAGCAGTTACGACCCATGCTCGTATTCCTTAGCGCGAAGCTACACGGGGAAATTGGGGATTCTTCGTATCGTGGAGCCGCTTTGGTAGAATTAATGCACACCGCCACCCTGGTGCACGATGATGTGGTAGATGATTCCAACATGCGTCGTGGGTTCTTCTCTCTTAATGCCCTTTGGAAAAATAAGATCGCTGTTTTGGTTGGCGATTACCTTTTATCACGCGTTCTTCTCCTTTCAGTGCAGAATAAAGAGCATCAATTGCTCGAATTAATTAGCACTGCCGTGCAGGAAATGAGTGAAGGAGAGCTATTGCAAATAGAAAAGGCAAGGCGATTGGATATTGATGAGGAAGTCTATTTCGACATCATTACCAAAAAAACCGCCTCGCTCATTGCTGCTTGTTGTGCGGTAGGCACAGCTTCGGTAACCAAAGACCCGAAGCAGATTGAAGACCTAAGGCAGTTTGGAGAATATTTAGGGATCGCTTTTCAAATAAAGGATGACCTTTTTGATTTTCAGCAGACCGCCAAGACGGGTAAACCGACTGGTATTGACATTCAAGAACAGAAGATGACCCTTCCTCTCATCTATGCCTTGCGGCATGCGAGTCGCTCGGATCGTAAATACATGATCAGAGTGGTAAAGCGCTATAACCACGATCGGGAAAAAGTAGAAGATGTAATGGCTATGGTTCGTGAGTCCGGTGGAATTGAATATGCAAGCCAAAAGATGGAAGAATACTACAATAAAGCGCTTGAAATCCTGGATAGCTATCCGGATTCTGAAGCTAAGCATTCGTTAAAGGAGCTGGCTGAATTTGTGATTCAAAGAAATAAGTAACCATTTAAACCCCCAAACATGGACAAAATCCAGGATTATCTCGATCAAAGCTGGGATATGATTATCACCTATGGTGGAAATCTCGTTCTAGCTTTAGTTGTTCTTATTATCGGTTTAAGCGTAATTAAACGCCTTACCAAAACCTTCCGAAAAACCCTACAAAAGCGAGAAGTAGACGAAAGCCTGGTTCCCTTCTTAAGCTCTCTGGTAAATGCTTTATTAAAAGTGATGCTGGTTATTTCAATCGCCAGTATGGTAGGGATCGAAATGACTTCTTTCGTAGCCATTCTAGGTGCGGCAGGTTTAGCAGTTGGTCTTGCTTTACAAGGTTCCTTGAGCAATTTCGCTGGAGGGGTACTTATCCTTATTCTGAAACCCTTTAAGGTGGGGGACGTAATTGAAGGTGGAGGAGTATCTGGCTCCGTGCGGGAGATTCAAATCTTCTATACCTTTTTAACCACACCCACTGGACAGGAGATCATGGTACCCAACGGCAGTTTATCCAACAATTCCATTGTGAATTACAGCTTTAATGCAACCCGTCGTTTAGACATGACTTTTGGAATTGGCTATGCGGATGATATGGATAAAGCGAAAAGCATCCTACATGAAATTGCAGCAGCCGAAAAGCGCTTTCTGGATGACAAAGGCATCACCATTTTCGTGGAAGCCTTAGCTGATAGTAGCGTTAACATCCGTCTAAGAGCCTGGACAAAAAATGAGGACTACTGGGATGTACTAGGAGGATTAAACGAGATCGTTAAGAAAGCTTTTGATGAAGCTGGGATTGGAATTCCCTTTCCCCAAATGGATCTTCACCTGGTGGAAGACAATACTAAATAGACTTCTGAAAATCTTTTAAAACCCCTCAAATTCCGAGGGGTTTTTTTATGGCTAAATGCTATATTTCAAGTATCTAATCAGCAACCAATCAGAAAGTAACAATGGAAGATTTTAATAAGTATCTCGATGAGGGTATCGCCCTGGTACTTCAATATGGCGGAAAAATAGTTTTAGCCATAATTGTCCTGATCGTAGGATTAGCAATAATAAAGAGGTTCAATAAAGCCTTTAAGCGAAATATGGAAAAGAGAAAGCTTGATCCTTCTCTTCGTCCTTTCCTACTGAGCATGACCGATGCCCTGTTTAAAATCCTACTAGTGATTTCGATCGCCGGGATGGTGGGTATCGAAATGACCTCATTTGTTGCCATCTTAGGTGCGGCAGGCTTGGCGGTAGGGTTAGCGCTTCAAGGCTCATTATCCAATTTTGCAGGGGGAGTCTTAATCCTCATTTTAAAGCCCTTCAAAGTTGGAGACCTTATAGAGTTCGATGGGAAACTAGGCTTCGTAAAAGAAATTCAAATCTTCGTTACCAAAATTGAAACCTTTGAGCATGTGGTACACATCATACCAAATGCCGGGTTGGCGGGAGGTTCGCTGAGTAATTTTTCAGAAAGACCAACCAAAAGACAGGATTGGGTTTTTGGAATCAGCTACAGCGCGGACATCGATAAAGCCAAGGAAATCCTAATGGAATTGGCGCTTGCAGATGAAAAGATCACCAAGGATCCGGCACCTGAGATTTTCGTTTCTGAATTAGCCGATTCCTCTGTTAATCTCACCTTGAGGGTTTGGATAGCTAATGAAGAAGCCCCAGCTGGTAGTACCATTTTAGCAGAAAAAGTAAAGAAGGCCTTCGACCAGGCGCAGATTGGCATTCCTTTCCCACAAATGGATCTACATCTGGTGGAGGACAGTACCAAATAGCATGACATTAAGGTCGGGAGCCATAGTGGTTCTCGACCTATTCTCCTATCAGGACATTCTCGTTTTGCATGTCCATAGGGATTTTCAATCCCTCCGAAAATCTTTCATTAGGCAGGATATAGGTATCTCCCTTGATTTGCTGCTTAATCTTTACATAGACTATCCATCCGGTCTTTCGATCAACCTTAATTTCGGAATTCACATCTCCTCTTAAATCAAATCGAGCAGGATTACCATTAATCTCCACATAGGCCTCCTTATCTGCCGTTTCTAAAAGCCCTTTGCCGTTAATAAGATAATTGTCTCCTTCCCTACCCTTAAACTCATATTCGGTATTTAAGCTTGCCGCCATCCCAGCTTCTAAGCGGGTTTCAATATTCCATTTATCTCCTACTCTTACTTTTTGTTGTGGATAGATATTGGTGCACATTTCAATGCTGCCTTTAAATGCTTCTGCTCCGTAGGCCTTCTTGAGCTGTGCTTTTATCTGCTCCATTTCAATTGGGCTCACCATTGTGTCTAAATCGGTAAAAAGACTATCCACTCCCGCATCCATGTTCGATACCTCCAAAATTTGTCCTTGTCGGTTCATCTTTAAATGCACGGGCACCTTTTTATAGCGACCCAAAAAGTAGGACATCATTTGTCCCTCCTCTTCCGAACTATAAGTTTCTGTGCCGGTAGGACCATTCATCTGCATCACCAGGCTGTCATAGTTCATATGCATAATGTACAGATCATCTTCAATCTCTTCAACCTTAAAAGACATACCGCTTACCATCTCCATATCTAACTCCATCGGCATACCATAAACTTCCTGCTTTACATTAGACTTAGCAACTTGCACCAGCTTGTAAACCTGACCTTTTTCAAGATTTAATTCGAGACGCTTTTTCTGTGCTCCAGCCTGAAAGGAGATCAATAGAATAAGTGAGAGGATAGTAATTCTAGACATGCGAAAATCGTTTGCCTCAAAAATAGTCAAGCTCCAAGGATTGGCGACCGCAAAGCTGGGCAAATTCCTATTTTAGCCCTCTGCATGATCACCCAGGAAACCATTCAAAAAATTATGGACACTGCTCGCATTGAGGAAGTGATTGGGGATTTTGTGACTTTGAAAAAAGCTGGGAGTAATTACAAGGGATTAAGTCCCTTCGCAAATGAGAAGACTCCTTCTTTTATGGTTTCTCCGGCAAAGCAAATTTTCAAAGACTTCAGTAGTGGCAAAGGCGGTTCTGTAGTAACCTTTTTAATGGAGCATGAGCAATTCTCCTATCCTGAAGCTCTGCGTTTCCTGGCTAAAAAATACAACATTGAGGTTGTCGAAACCGGGCAAAGTGATGAAGAAAAAGCCAAGCGCAATGCCCGGGAAAGCCTCTTCCTGGTCAATCAATTTGCTAACGAACATTTTCAGGATCAGCTTTGGAATAATGAAACGGGGAGAAGTATTGGCCTAAGCTATTTCCGGGAAAGAGGGTTTTCGGAAAACACAATCAAGGAGTTCCAACTAGGATATAGCCATGATGGCTATGAAGTATTTACCCAGGCAGCTTTGGAAAAAGGATATCAATTGGAATTCCTCGATCAGGTGGGCCTTACTAAGGTAGATGGTGAACGTAAGACAGATCGTTTTAGGGGAAGAGTGATGTTTCCGATTCTCAGCCATACCGGTCGAGTGCTTGGATTTGGAGGTAGAGTGCTAAAGAAAGACGCCAAGGCCGCTAAATATCTAAACTCTCCGGAAAGCGAGATTTACCATAAGAGTAAAATCCTCTATGGTATTTATCAGGCAAAATCGGCTATTGCCAGAGCAGATGAGTGCTTTTTGGTAGAGGGTTATACCGATGTGATCAGTCTTCATCAAGCAGGAATTAAGAATGTAGTGGCGAGTTCCGGAACGGCCCTTACGGTAGATCAAATACTGCTTGTAAAACGCTTTACACGTAACATAACCCTACTTTATGATGGCGATCCGGCCGGGATTAAGGCCAGTTTAAGAGGAATCGACTTGATTCTTGAACAGGGAATGAATGTGCAAACAGTTCTTTTCCCGGAAGGAGAAGACCCCGATTCATTTGCCCAGGGAAATTCTCAAAAGGAACTAGAGGATTTTTTAAGCGAGGAAAAGAAGAACTTCCTGGCATTTAAAGCCAATCTTCTGCTAAAAGAGGCGGGTAATGATCCTTTGGCCAAGGCGAGAGCAGCCCGTGATATGGTGCAAAGCATCGCCCTCATTCCAGACGAATTGGAACGGACTGCCTATGTTCAGGAAACAGCCCGAATGCTGGATATGGCCGAAAGGATTCTGTTTAGTGAACTGGGGCAAATCCGGTCGGCTAAACATGAAAAGGAAAGCCAGGAAAGAAGAAGAGCGGAGAAAGGTTTGAAAGAAGATGAAACCATGCGTGTGGTGGAATCTCCTGAGAAAGGTTTAGAAGATAATATCCTCTACATCCAGGAACGAGCTTTAACCGGACTCTTGCTAAATCATGGAGAAAAAGAGTTCTACTTCGGTGAGGACGAGGATGATAATCCTAATCTTTTAGAGGAGACAGAGAGCAATAAGGAGGAGAACCAGGAGAGCATCTGCGAATATATTCTAACCGAAATCCTGCATGATGAATTGGATTTTGAACATCCTGTTCTGCGTTCGATTCTTCACCACTTTATCAAAGTCTTTAATGATGAAGAGCGGGTGGCTAAGGCCGAAGAGTTTCTGCGTGGTCAGGAGCCAGAGCGAATGCATTTGGTCGTTGACCTTATAGCTGATGAACCCGAATTACACGATTGGAAAAGAAAACGCATCTACCCCCCAGACAAGGAGGCCTATCTAAGGGATTTTACCCTGGAGTCTGTTTTACGGTTTAAGGAAAAGAAGATTGGCCAACTTATCCAAACCATTCAGGAGGACTTTAAAAATGGACAAAATCAAGATCCTGAGGCTTTGGCAACTGCCCAACAGTTAACGAAGCTCAAGATTGAGATTAACAAAAGGCTTAATCGGATTCTCTAGTCTTCAGTAATAGCAGTGGGAATATCATCGTGCAGATGAGCACTCCCCACATACGCTCCAGCATGGACTCAGTAAGCAAACAGATTATTAAAAAGACCATTCCACTCATAGCCAGGTAATCCAACTGTCGACTAGCTCGCCATAAATAGTAGAACAAGACTGTTAATAGTAGTAAAACTGCCGGCAGTCCTCCAGCCATAAAGGTCTCCAGATATTGATTATGTGCATTGAATTGCTTCTCTAAGCCTAACCAGAACTTATTGCGCTCATAGCTTTCCATCAATGCTTCGTTTTTATCACCTATCCCTGTACCCCACCAGAAGTTAGACTCAATAACATCAGCTGCACATTTCCATTCTGCCAAACGATAGGTAGCACTATTGAATTCGGTCCCGGAAATATCATAGGAGAAATTAGGAAACTGGAAATAGCGCTTTTGCAGGTCATCGGAAGCCAGGCCCAGAAATAAGGAGACGGCCAAAACGGGAATCAGTGGTAAAGAAAGCCAAAGCCAGGCCTTTCTCTTCCAGGCGAGATATAATGCCGCAAGTCCGATTACCGCAAATAGGGCTAAAAGATTGATTCGTGCCTGAAGCATGACCATAAAAACCAGAAAAAGAAGAATCGAAAGGCGATAGGTCCAAAGCCAAACTTTGGATGATAGCTGATATTGCAATTCCACTGCACTGAACATTCCCAGAGCCAAATAAGTAGCCAGATAACCCGGATGCATTAATGGCAGCGCCAGATGCGTATATGCGAAGAAATAGCGTCTACCAAATTGATTAGTCTCATAAAAGGCTCCTGCTTCCAAGGAGCGCCAGGAAGCGTAAGCTAGAGCGACCAATACGGCAACAATACATCCCCACCAAAAAAATTGTAAGGCTCTTCTTCGACCAGCAGAATCCCAATAGGATCGCCCCGCGATAATAAAAAGTGGGGCCAGGAAAAATGACATTTTAGTCTCTAATTGCAGTAATCCCCCAGCAACATTCTCAGACCAAAGTAGGGAGCTAAAGAGATAAGCGTAAAAGAGTGCCGACCAATACCATAAAGGATCACCAAAGCCCTCTTTCCAATTTCTCCAACGGTAAAAAACCAAGCTGTGGATGAAAAGTACTAGTAGAATTAGATTGGTGAGCGACTGTTGACCCAGGGGCAGACTGAAAAGCAACAATGCCATCAATACCTGATAGCGTCCTGCGGCCTTTTTCAGACTATGTAGAGGGCTTGTAAGTTCCAAGTCGCTTTTGTTGGCGTTTAATCAAAAAAGGCAGTTGCGATAACAACAAGGCTAACAAAGATAGACCTATAAATAGATAAGTAGCTCTTAAATAGTCGTTGAGGTAAAAAGCCAAAATCACAAAACTCACATTAATCAACATGAGGGTGAGGCTTGCCTGAACGTGGCTCAGACCTATATCTAATAAGGTATGATGGATGTGATTTCGGTCCGCAGCTAAAGGGGATCGTTTTAGGATGAAAATCCGAATGAATATCACCCGCGTGGTATCTACTACAGGAATTATAATGATGGCAAAGGCAAACAGCATGGCATCAATTTTCTTAAGGAGGTAATCCTCGCTAAGCTCATTAATCTGCAAGAATGAAATGGTTAACAGAGCCACTAAAAAGCCTAAAATCATAGATCCCGAATCACCCATGAAAATTCGGGCATTAACCAAATTATAGCGGAGAAATGCCAATTGGGAACCTAGGATACATAATGCCAAAATGAGAAAAAGATCAGATTGCAGATAGTTAAATACCAAAACATAAGTAGTACTTATAACCACACCAATTCCAGCACTAAGTCCATTAATACCATCAATAAAATTGAAGGAGTTAATGATTCCCAGGATGAACAAGAAGCTAAGTGCAACTGAAACAAAATAGGGTAATTCGTGAACCCCAAACAAACCATAAAAACTTACCAAACGCACATCCCCTTGCAACACCACAATAGCTACAGCCAGTAATTGTCCCAACAACTTCTTATAGGGAACCAAGGGATAAAGATCATCTTTAACTCCGGTGATGAATAAGATGAAAAGCCCAACTAAAACAGAGTTCAGAGCGGGATTCGACAGATGAGCGGTACTAAAAACAAAGGAGATGATCATCCCCCCAAAAATGGCCATCCCACCCAAGGGTGAAATTCTTTGCTTGTGCTTTTTACGCTTATCCGGCTGATCATAGAGCTTCTTTACCAGGCTGAGCCGAATAATAGCGGGGATGGAAAAGAAGGTAATAGCAAAGGCTAAAACCGGAGCTAAAAATGCGGCGTAAGTAGCAATGAATTCAGCCATAATGCAAAGGAATAAAAGCCTATGCTTCCACCAGAGATTTATAGATTTTAAAATCGAAGTCCGAGAATATACCAAAGGCCGTATTCTCATCGACTACCACATGACTCATTTTTCCGGCATTCACCTTTTGATGTTTCAGAAAACTTTCGCGGGTTGCCACCATTACTCCACCCGCTGCACGATACAAGGCCTCTCTCTCTAAGCGAGTGAATTTTTCCTGATCAAGAATTGCTTGAAGACTATGACCTGTATGGCGATAGTATGCCTTATTATCAGGCCTAACACTGAGTACAGAATCTGAATTGAAGAGTTCAATGGTGTTAACGGCATCATCGAAAATGTCTGGCTCCACAAAGGGATAATCCAATGCGGCCGTCATCACGAAGCTGTACTGCCAGCCCTTCTCCTCCGCATAATCCGTGGCCAGTTTTACAGTTGCTCCTAAGGTCTGATTTGGTCCGGCTAAAGCTATCGGCCTTTGCAGTACTACTACATTTTGATGTTCCCTATAGCGTTCCTGGGCATATTCCAGCACTTCGAAATCCTCTGAAATCACAAAAACCTTTTTTATCGAGCGTGCCTCTAACAGCTTATTCACTTTATTGGAAAGCAGTGTCTCCTCTCCGATTGAAAACAGAGGAATCGATTCCTTCTTTATCTGGGAATTCCGCACCGGAATCACGGCCAGACAAGTTTGAGCGATATTATGAAGGTCGAGGAAAGTCCGTTTAATGGCCCGTCTGGTTTCGAGGATGCGCTCCTCATTTGTGGTCAAATTCGCCCCATGTCGACGATAATAAAATAGCGGCTCATTTACATTTTTAACCGAGTAGTGCAGAATGAATTTCAACCATAAATCATATCCATCCTGGCAAGTAAAACTCTCATTATAACCACCAATTTTCTTTAAAAAGCTAAGGCGGATTATGGTACAGGCACCATGAGCAGGCTGATCGTAAAGACTTACTTCCTTCTCAAAATTATGTCTCACTTCCTGCCCGGTGATATTGCCTTCTGCATCAACATAATAGTAGTCTGGAAAAATCAATCCTAATTCATCATCATCTTCCAGGGGCGCAACCATTTTCTCCAATGCCAGGGGTACCAGATAATCATCAGCATCCAAACGCATCAGGTACTTGCCATTCGCCACCCGCATTGCCACATTGTTGGTGATGTTGAGCCCTTTGTTCTTCTGATAAATGATGGTAATCCGCTCTTGGTTTCGGTATTCCTCAATTATGTCTCTACTACCATCAGTTGAGCCATCGTCGATAATGATCAGTTCAAAATCCTGAAAACTTTGATCTAAAACACTTTCGATTGATTGACGAATAAACTGTGCGTAGTTGTAATTGGTGATATACACCGATATGGTTGGACTCATTTCTTAATCACTTGAGTGTTGAAAAGGCATAGATAGTTTCCTTGCCACTCGGTTCTAAAATATCTTTTTGAAACTGGAGCTTAAGTCCTGCGGCATCAATCAGGTACTGCATGGCATCCTTGGTAAAAGTGGTAAAATGCTCAATAAAAAACTCCGCTCTTCTTCCTTGTTCACCCCTGGCAATTATCCCCTCTGCGAAAGGAAGCTCAATGTAAATCGCTCCATCAGGATGCAGGCGCTGCTTGGCCTCAAACAGCATTTGCACAGGATCTTCTACATGTTCCAGAACCTTATTAAAGCTGATCAAATTGAACTGCGCATCCGAGTCCACATCTCTAAGACTACCGTGCCATAAATGCTGGAGCTCTATGTTTTTACGCATTAATTCAACAGACTGACCATCAGGGTCAACGGCAGAAACCTTAGGTATGAATTTGGATATTTCATAGGGGAATACTCCGGTCCCCGATCCTACATCTAAAAGCTTCAAATCCATTAAAGATGGAGCCAGGGCCAACTTGCAATAGTCGACCACTCTCTGAGCTCTCAACTTATTATCCGACTCACCTTCCGGTAGATTGATAATCCGGTCGAACCTCCTTTGTAATTTCCCTTGAGTTAAAGCCGGATCTTCAGCAATGGCAGCATTATAATTTCCCTGATAGAGCTCTTCAGAAAACAGATTATAGCCATGCGCATTAAAGTAAACTCCACAATTCTTGCAACAGCGAATTTCGCGATGATAGGCCAGTCCTTCTGGCAAATAGGTAGTTTCCCCTTCAGGCTTCTCATCCAGTACTTCCACAAGTTCCGATATCCTCGATCCGCATAGATTACAGCTTGGTGCGCTTTGAGCATCCTCGAACATTTCAAACTCCAGTTTCTGATGTTCGCGTACATCTACCTTTAAGGTTTTCCCAATTATGGATGGGTAATCCCGAGCATCAATGCCGTGATTTGGCCTTAAAACAGTCAGATCTTTTGCCTGGATAACTTTTCCCGCTTTAAGGTCTGAAGACGGATAGACGGCCCGACGAAAGGACAGCTCATGACCATTTTCCAATTCAATAGAAGTGGGTTCTTTTTCCGGTTTACCTTGATAATTCCTGATGAGCTTTATTTCCTCTATCAAGGCTTTCACTTCATCAGGCATCAACGAAACCTTATGATCTCTAAAGGTTTTTCCCTCTCGCTCATCCGTAAAATGGAACTCCAGAATCTCGGCACCCATTGCTAGGGCATAGTAAAGTGCTTTTGGTCCCTCGGTATGATCGGAATAGCCAATGGTTAAACCCGTTTTTTCGCGATAGCTTTCCATCACTGAAAGATGGGCATCGCCTGGATTAATAGGATACATGCTGGTGCACTGAAGAACGGCCAGCATAGAAGGGTCGTGGTATACCTTATTGCACGATTGGATATAAGCCACCGCTTCTAAAACTTCCTGCTCGATAGAAAGTCCCGTCGATAATATAATTGGCTTTCCCAGTGCAGCGGTTGCTTTTAAAACCGGATAGGCCGTAAGATCGCCCGAGCCAATTTTATAAATGGGGATATAGGGATCAATCCACGACATGGCGTCTAAATCCCATACTGAAGAAGTATACATTAGACCAGCCTTCTGAACCATTTCAGCAAGCTCAATATGCTGTTCCGGACTGAGTTCGAACTTTTTAAAGTGTTTGTTGCGCGTGGGGCTTTCCTCTCTACTTACGAGACTATCGCCAGTATAGATCTGAAACTTGACCAGATCTACATCTGTCTCAATTGCAAGTTGGCAAAGCCTTTTTGCATACTCGAAATCGCCTTCGTGATTGCCCCCAATTTCGGCAATGAGCAAAGGACCGTGCTTACCCTTTAACAGATTCTTCATAGCGTCGGAAGTACTCAAAAGTAGTTTTTAGATCGTAGCGTCCCAAAGGCATTCGCTCCAGCATCCAGCGGCTGCGCTCCAGGTCTTCAGGAGTATCAAGTGCCAACTGAATTCCAGCGGCTTGAGGCAATTGCTCATTTTTTAAATAGAAATGATCACGTGGAACCGGTTCTTTATAAAGACAAACCATCACATGTTCATTGCAATAAGCATCATTTCGTATTTGATCGAGATGTTGCTCGTAGTAGTCCAAAGCCACCACCTCCACGCTCATTCCTTTTGGGAAGGTGCGCCCATTGACATTACTTAGAAAATTGTATTCCCCTGCCCCCGCATTTTCGATAAGAAGCCCCAGCATTTCAGGGTCGAGGAAGATATTATCACCATTCATTCGCACTGCAAAATCGACCTCCAACTGCCTTGCTGCTTCATAGAAACGTTCTCCTACTCGCTCTAAACTTCCTCTATGGCATTGTAGGCCTAATTCTTTGACGAAATCTACCAAAGCATCATCACTAGGCAGTAAGCTAGTGGCAAGGATGATTTTCTCTTTAGGAACTATACTGGAAACTCGATCAATAATGTGTTGTAAAACCTTTTTACCGGCAATCTCCATCAAAGCTTTGCCCGGTAAACGGGAGGAGGAATAACGGGCGAGAATGACAATGCCCACCGACTTACTCACGCTCTCCAATCTTTTTCGCTGGACTACCTCCCCAAATCTCAAAGGGCGGTACATCGGAGTTCACGACCGAATTTGCGGCAATAACCGCCCCTTCGCCAATTTCCACTCCTTTTAAAATGGTAACATTACTAGCCACCCAGGTACCCGCACCGATCTTAATCGGAGCCGTTTGATTCGCTTGACGATTAATCAATTGTAATCGCTCAATTCCATGATCGGAATCAACGATATAAACGAAGGGTGCAATTAGACAATCTGCTCCAATCTCGATGCCTGCGCTGGCAAAAATGAAGTTGTGGTAACCGATAGTTGTGCGCGCGCCGATTGAGAGATGAGCCTTCGCATTGCAGGCACAAATCCTGGCTCCTTCTTTAATGACTACCTCATCTCCTATCCTGATATTGGAAGGGTAGCGCATTAACTCAACCCTCTTGTCAATCCAAACTCCCGAACCCAGGTGTCCAAGTCGTCTTCGTTGACGCCATGCCCTCCATCTTTGGGACCATTTGAATTTGAGATGTTGCCTCAACTGGCTCATGTCGCAAAGGTACGCTTCCTTATCTTGCCCCAAAATTACCCTTGTCCCTCAAAGACCGTATAAAACGCGCCAGCGCCTCGCAAGCCTTACTGGAACAATTCATGTTTCGATACTACCGATTGCGGAATGGATTGAAGGTGGAAAGAGAATTGGAACGCCGCCGAAATCTAGATCTCTTCGCACTGAAAGATTTATCAGCAGATTTACCCTATGGCCCAGAGGAAAGAGTAATTGATAATAACCTCTACGGCTATGCTTCCTATCTTAAAAGATATGGGGGCATTGAGCATGATCTTGAGGCCTACATGGAGCATGGACTGTTTTTAGGAGGAATCGTTCACCCGGATCAGTATTATTGGCATTTCCCTACCATAATCACCATGAGCGAAAAGAGAAGGGCGATTCTGAAGGATAAAATTCCTCAGAAACAAAGCATTGCGGTTGGACCCTACATCCACTATGCAGAATCGATTCTAGAGGAAGAAAAACAGAATGAATTAAAATCTAAACTGGGCAAGACGCTATTAGTATACCCTTTTCATAGCATGAAAAATGTTAAGGCCGGTTTTAATGATAATGATCTAATCACTGAAATTAAGAGGGTCGCTAAAGATTTCCAATCCGTTTTAATCTGTCTCTATTATCTAGATGCCAGGGACCCCGAAAAGGTCGCTGCTTACGAAGCAGAAGGATTTCAAGTTGTTACAGCAGGTCATCGATTTGATCGGCATTTTGTTGCACGACAAAGGAGTCATATTGAATTGGCAGATCTCACCATGAGCAACGGAGTGGGCACCCACACAGGATTCTGCATATACCTTCAAAAACCCCATTATGTCTTTCAGCAGCAAATAGATTTGAAAGCCTCAAATACCAAAGAACTGAAGCGCTTTGCTGCCGGCGGATCCGCAGGTTCTGTTAAAGATCAAGTTGCGGCAGAAAGAGGTTTTTTCTCAGCACTATTTTCCGAATTAAGGGAGGACATAAGTCCGACCCAGTATGAAAATACCGCCGATTTTTGGGGTTTTGAATCCATTAAAACTGCTGCCGAACTAAAGACTCATTTTCCTTCGCGCAAGGCTTTTTCGAAATAGTAAAAACTGAGAGCCGCTAAAAGAAACTCTAAGGTCAGCTTTGCCCAGGCCGCTCCCATCAATCCCTGCCATTGGATTAAGCCATAATTGAGGATAATGGAGGCGACACCAGTAATTAAAACTACACGAAGATTCCAGGCATCGGCCTTTAAAACCATCAGTCCCTGCTTCATGCCGAAATGACTAATCGTGCTAAACACAAATACCGGGGCCATTAGCGCTAAAGCTGGAGCGGCTTCCATATAATCTTTACCAAAGAACAAACGGACCCAAAAATCCGCTGTTAAAACCACCAAAACCGTAGCGAAACCTGAAACACCAAGGAGATAATACTGAAACCTTCTCCGTTCTTTCAGAAAAGATGATCTGGCCTCTTTAACCTTAGCCGCTAAAAATGGGTATAAAGAATTTCCCAAGGGAGTAAATAGAAAGCTTTGACCAACTACGATAAGTTTCATGGCCGCTGCGAATAATCCTAATTCCCTCTGTGGAAGCAGAAAACCCAGGAAAAGGATACTCCCAAAAGTGTAAACCCGGGTAAAAAAATGGGAAACAAAAATGTAAAAGCCACTGCGTAAATAGGCCTTTACTAATCGATTAGACTGCCATTGAAACTGTAGCCAGGGATATCTGCGATGGGCATAAAACAAACTAAGGATCGCCGCTCCTAACTGGGTAATCGAGTTAATGGCAAGCACTAAAGGATAGTCGCCTTTCTCCTTGAGAATGCTAAATATGAGTATTGCACCAATGATCTTTATACTGGTGTTGACCAGCGCAATCACCCCTAAATCCTGCCGACCCTGAAAAAGAAAATCGGGGGTCAAAGCCCATCCCACTACAAAGGGAAAAGCAAAAAGCATAAGCCTCAACTCTGTATTATACTGAGGTACTGCAATTAAAAGGAAGCTGAAAAGGACCGCACTTAAAACCAGCAAATAGATGCGTGACTGTAGCACCACCGAATATACTCTGGCAATGCGCGGATAAGCTTCCTTTAATTCAGCCACTTTCCGGGTGCCTGTAAAAGTAAAGCCATAACTCACCAGGGCTGAAAAGAAAAGGGTAGTTACCGTAGCAAACTCAATGAGACCATAATTTGCTGGCCCCACAATCCGAGTGATATAAGGCAGGGTCACCAGAGGCAGCAGATAATTTGCCGCCTGGGAAAGGGTCATGTAACCAATATTGCGAGTGAGCTTCTGCATCAGCTTTTATTTCGCAATGAGTGGTAAAATAGTCTTAACAAGCCAGCGGGAGCCAATCGGAGAATCGATTTGCCAATAAAGTGAAACAAGTAATGCCAGGGTTTTAGCAATCCTAAGCGATACAAGGCATTAATCTCTCGAATTTCATGGCGAAGGTATTTCATTCCACGTCGTCTATTGCTAATCATAGAATCCCCACTACGAGCCTTAACCAATACTTCCGGAATGTTTGCGACCACATAGCCATTTACAAGAAATCTGGCCCACAACTCATAATCATCCCCTACGGCACCAAAATTTTGGTACTTACCCAGTTTATCCAGTGCCGATTTACGGTACATCACCGTCATGTGATTGAATGGGCAACGCCATTTTGCAAAGCTGAAAATCTCAGAATGATGCTCAGGCACTTTACGAAATCCGGTAGACCTTAGCATCTCCTCATCGTATTCCTCTATCCATGAACCAAGGAGGGCGAGATCAGGATTTTTCTCGATAGCAGCCCATTGCTCCTTAAAACGGTTTTCAAGACAGATATCATCTGCATCCATACGGGCCAACCATTCATTTCGCGCGACTTCAATTCCGGCATTTAGAGCACCAGACAGTCCCTGATTCTCTTCTAAAACCTCCAGCTTAATTTCCGGCATTTTCTCAAGATATGCCAGTGCAATATCTTTAAGCTCCTTAGCCACCGGTCCATCCTGAATCAATACAATTTCATCTGCTCTTAAGCTTTGCGTTTTGAGGCTATCCAAAGCTTTGGAAAGATGCTCTGGCTTATCCCCGCGATAAAAAGGTAGGATTACACTAAAAGCCGCTTTCATGAGGAAGAACTAGGAACTTCGATCAATTCCTGATCAGCCTTATCGTAGCGCATTACAATCAGGAAGGAATAGAAAAAGCTGAAAAACAGCACTCCAGCCTGACGCTGCAGCATGCTTTCGGTTAAGAAGCTAAAGATGCAAATCCAAAGGAATAGGCGTATTTCCGTTCGATAGGGATGATTCTTTAAGCGAAAGAAGGGATAAACCAAAATCAAAGTAAAGATGAGAAAGGCAATAAAGCCATTGGCAGCAAATATTTGCAGAAAGCTATTGTGGTAATTGAAGCGCATCTCATAAAGCTGATAGGTCTGACGTCCATCCCAAAAAATGGCATCTACTTTTTCTAGCTTTTCATTGAGAGCCGTGTTCTCTGAACCGGTTCCGACTCCGGTCCAAAAGTTTTCTGAAACTACCTCCAGCCCTTCACGCCATAAGAACTTACGCGGATTGGTCTGCTTATTCTCGATCATCTGCTCGAAAGAGCGCAACTCGTGATAAGTATCTAACAAACGACTTCGGCTTCCGGGAATAGCGATTAGCAATAAACTGAAAGCGACCACCAAGCCACTAAAGGCCCCTAATGCCATTTTCATTCCCCTCTTGGCCTTCACATATTGGAGCAGTATAAAGGCATTAACCAAAATGAATAGCAAGTACTGCATACGCACCCAAATAAACACCAGGGCCAGGCAGAATACTCCAAGGATAGCGAGGTTGATCCAAAGTTTAGGAAAGAGGGCTCTGCCTTGAGCAAGACGGAACAAAACCAGTGCATAGGCAAAGGTTACATACATGCCCATATAGTGAGGAGGTACACCGCTTAGAATCAGTAAATCTGCAAAGTAGAAAACTACAGGGTCTTCATATTGGCTGTAGCGATAAAGAGCATAGGTAAATGAACTTATGATGAGAAGCCCGATGGAAAGGATAAAAAATCTTAGGAGATGCTCAAATCTGATTCTGCTCAAAGCCGGTATACTTCCTAAAAGCAGGGGCCAAACCAGAAATGGAATCTTAGAAAATAACTCCTTCGAAGCCTGCTGACTTTCGGCAGAATACATTGCACCTATTACGACCATGAGGTAACTGGCGAACATTAGTGCAGCATATTTATTGTCGGATAGTCGACGAAGCTTGGACTTAAATTGAGCAGTTAAAAGCCAAAACAGACCGGTAAGCATTATACCCAAAGTCACCGGTAACCAGGTCAACTGCCAGGCCAGAAGAATGATGTAATAGGCCAAACTGGCAAATAAAAGTGTCGACCAGATTCTGGACATATCAAGGGTTTAGGATAGCCTGATATTTCTCCTTATTACTTAGGTATTCGAGAGCGGTTGAAATATCGAGATCATGACTAAGGGCATTAGCCAATCGTCCACTGTCATAGTAATAGCGAGCTACGATTTCCTCTTGTAATAATTCCTTGATAACCGTTTTATTCCTTTCCAACTCACGCTTCTTCTCCGCTTCGTATTTAATGCGAAGCTCTTCGAAGCTGGCTTTAAGGGACTCATGATATCCATCAGCCTTACTTGCCTCCTCCAGGCGCTTCAGTAATCTACCTGTCTTTGTATCAAAGCTGAAATCCCTGGCCTGTAACCAATTAGCAAAATCCTGAAAAACTTCATCACTTACCCTAAAATCCATCGCCGGTGGAATCTCCGCATGGTTGCGATAATAATGAGTGGCAAAGTCAAACAGATGCCATTGCTGAAATAGGGCTAAAATAAAATCACCCGCATTTTCGCTTGGGCTTTGAATATCCGGATCGATACCTCCACCATCCAACACAGTGCGACCATTCTCCGTTTTGAACTCGCTGCGTAAGGAATCGGGAATCTTAGCTACCGAGCCATCCTCCGCGCGCTCCGCATAGTCTATAGCCTGGATTAGTCGGCCGCTGGGGGTATAGTATTTAGCAATAGTAACTTTTAACTGCGCTCCGTAGGGAAGCATTCTCGATTCCTGTACCAATCCTTTCCCAAAAGATCTGCGCCCCACAATGATTCCGCGATCGTAATCCTGTAAAGTACCAGCTACAATCTCAGAGGCCGAAGCCGAACCAGAATTGATCAGTACCGCTACTGGAACCTCCTTATCGTAGGCCTGTTTTGGAGTTTTATAAGTTTTTTGCCATTCTTCCAACTTCCCCTTAGTTAATACTACCGGCTTACCTTGGGGAATGAAGAGGTTAGTTAAAGCGATGGCCTCACTTAGCAAACCACCCGGATTGTTTCGCAAATCGAGAATTAGTCCTTTTAGCGGTCCGGAAGCCTTTAAGTCTTGCCAGGCTTTAAGAACCTCACCCGTGGCATTCTGCGTAAAGCTATTTAGAAAGATGTACCCATATCCATCTTTGACCATACCTGCAAAAGGCACGGCATTCAGGTGTACCTCTTCCCGCTCAATTTCAAGGTCCAGCTCCTTCCCGTCTCTCTCAATACGCAGTTTAGCCTTAGTTCCGGGAGCGCCTTTCAAGATTTCCGATAACTCTGATTCCTTTCTACCTTCTACGGATTTCCCATCTACCGAAAGGATGAAATCCCCGGCTAAGAGGCCCGCTTTGTCGGCTCCAAAACCCTGATAGATAGAGGTAATCATTAAACGCTTATTATAAGTACTAACTGATGCGCCTATACCTCCATAATTCCCTGTTTGCCGAATCTTAAAATCCTCTACCGCTTCCTCTGGAATATAATTGGTGTAGGGATCCAATGATGAAAGCATGGAATTCAATGCTTCCTGAGTTAGCTCGCCAGGATCAGTATCATCCACATAGTAAAGGCTAACTTCCTTAAATACACTAGTGTAGATATCTAACTGTTTGCTTATTTCAAAATAATCCGGCCGATAGGCCAAAGAGAAACTGACCAGGATGAGAATACCCAAGCCCTTGCTTAACTTTCGTAAGGATTGCTTCATGAAGGGAAACTAATGTTGCTAATTTAGGTAAAACGGCTACACCGACTCACTATTTTCCCACTTCTCCCAGAGTTTCTGATAAGCCCTTTCCAACTTTTGATATTCTGGGATTTCGGAACCTAGATATAGAATTAAAAAGTCCTTGCCTTGATCGGTGTTTGGCAAAAGGCTCTTGTTAAGTCGATACAGTTCTCGAATCTTACGTTTAATCGCATTGCGCTTCACAGCAGATGGCACCTTCCGCTTAGGAACAGCTGCTGCCATGCGATGATGTCCTTCTCCGTTCTCCAAATAATAGATAAGCAAAAAGGATTGCTTTAGGCGGTCACCTTTGCGGTACAATTCAGAGATGCGCTCTGAACTTTTCAATCGATGGTTTCGGGGCAGCTTTTGATCCATAAAAAAAGGCCGACGAGAACTAATCTGGTCGGCCCTGAAGGTAAAAAAATGCCTTATTTTTTATTCACGTCCTTAATATACTGCTCTAAGGCCATGGTCATAGAAGGAAGCTTCGGTGAAGGAGCTTGAATATTTACTTTGAGGCCTGCTTCTTCGATCGCCTTGTGGGTGGTATTTCCGAAACCGGCAATGCGCGTATTTCCTTGTTCAAAGTCTGGGAAATTCTCAAAAAGTGATTTAATCCCGGATGGACTGAAGAATACCAGAACATCATATTTCACATCAGCCAAATCACTAAGATCACTGCTCACCGTATTGTAAAGGACTGCTCGAGTGTAGTTTACCCCACTCTCCTCCAAAGTAGCTGGAACCTGAGGCTTAAGGATGTCAGATGTAGGTAAGAGATAGTTTTCGCCCTTGTGCTTTTTAAACAATGGAACTAAATCCTGGAATTTGCTTTGTCCAAAATAGATTTTACGCTTGCGGTACACAACATACTTCTGCAGATAATAGGCAATGGCCTCACTCGTACAGAAATACTTCATATCGTTAGGAACAGTAAATCGCATTTCTTCCGCAATTCGGAAGTAGTGATCTACCGCATTTCTACTGGTAAGAATTACCGCAGAATGATTAGCAAGATTTATCTTCTGCTTGCGAACCTCAGCTACGTCAACCCCTGCAACGTGAATGAAGGGGACAAAGTCAACCTTCAACTTGTACTTCTTCGCGAGATCGAAATAGGGTGAGTTCTCTGTTTGTGGCTCTGGTTGAGAAACCAAAATAGACTTTACCTTCACAGCGCAGCTTGTTTTGTTTTTATCTAACTCTCAGTGCTTTAAGTCTTTTTTAGACTAAACGATACAGAAAGAGCAAGGGTATAATTTCCAGCGCGCAAAGGTATAAAATAATATAGCTTGGACTAAAGCCTGATTTAAGACTATAATAAATGCTTCGAAACAAGAATACCGCGGCCGTTAAAACAACGGGGATCAGAATCAAATAGTACTGCCCGCTACCGAGAGGTAGAAAAAAAGTTAATAAGGCCAAAGGACCACCAACTATTGAAATCCAGGTGAAATGAGCAAGCGCCAAATTCTGCCCCTGGAGGGTTTGCTCCTCCCTCTCGAAGGCATAACCTACCGCGCTGGCCAAGAGGAGTTTCAATATTAAATAGAGTCCTGATAGTAATAGCACTCGGAAATAAGTGGCCAAATCGTAAAGCAAAAGAGCTTCCGATTTACCCTGAACTTTTAAGGCGACAATAATTAGAGGGAAAAGTGTCCAGGCTGCCAAAATCATGAATCGATCGGCATTGAGTTTCACCTTACCCGCATTAAAGCGCAAACTAAATTCTTCCGCTTGAGCGGTCCAGGGAAAACGCAATAGTTCGGAAACCCGGGCATGGTCTATTACACGGGCTAAGACCAAGAAGATCCCGGCTCCCAAACTAATCAGAATCACCCAATCGGTAACTCTATCACTTAAGTCTGCACCCATGGGCGCAAAGATAGATTATTGCTTAGTGAAGCGTAGTTGATTTCCAGCCTGATCCTGCAGAATATAGATTCCAGCCGGTAAGGCTTCAACCTGCACTTCGTAATGCTGGGCATCCAGCGCTTGAGCTTCCAATTGAAAGCAACGTCCATCAGCACTTAATGCTTCGAAAGGCACTTTCAAGGGAGAACTGCTAGCTACAGTTAACAAGTCTAAAGCTGGATTTGGGTAAGCAGAAACTTTCTGGATTTGAGCCTCAGCAATACCGATCCCCAAATTCTTATCCAAACTCAGAGACTGATTAACAATCACATCTCCTGAAGTGGTGCCATTTTGATTAGTGAAATTCACGGCAGCGTAAACAGTAGATTGATCCGGTGATTGCTCTGAATCCCAATCGAATGTCCAACTATTAACCCCTCCCGAACCATTAATTCCAGAACTGGTATGCGTGATAAATGAGCCTGCCTTTCTAGTGGTGCTGGAATTGCTTACTGAGATAGCTCCCGTATGCCCTGTACTGGACTCTACACTAGCCATGAAACCCATTCTATTGGTACCGCTTCCGTTGTTATTTGCAGTAACGGTGATTTGATAGATAGAATTCTCACTAAATCCGTTACTGGGAATATTAGTGGTGATGTTTACCGTTTGACCAGAGGCGTTAGGACCATTATGACAACCCGCTCTATTACAACTATTGTTGTTCGAAGCTGGTGAGCCACTGTGCCCTGAGGGTGAACCGCCACTATTTGTGAATGCCTCCTGGACCATAAAAAGTCCCATAGCAGCGGTTAAAACAAATGCGTATTTTTTCTTCATATCATAGAGATTTGTCATGAAAATTAGGAAAGTCTCCTGGTTGGATAACTATTTTTGCCCAAAATTGATCTAATGGCAAGTGATTTATTTGAATCTCCGGATTATTATGGCATCGATGACCTCCTCTCAGACGAGCACAAATTAGTTCGTGCTGCGACTCGTGATTGGGTGAAAAAAGAGGTTAGCCCGATTATTGAAGATTATGCTCAGAAAGCCGAGTTTCCTAAGCAATTAATCAAAGGATTAGCGGAAGTCGGTGCATTTGGGCCATATATTCCAGAGGAGTACGGTGGAGCGGGACTGGATCAAATTTCTTACGGATTAATGATGCAAGAGATTGAGCGTGGAGACTCAGGTGTACGATCTACTTGTTCCGTTCAATCATCTCTAGTGATGTTCCCCATTTTCGCTTATGGTTCTGAGGAGCAAAAGCAAAAGTTCCTTCCAAAGTTAGCCAGTGGCGAATTCCTTGGAGCTTTCGGATTGACTGAACCTAACTTCGGGTCAAATCCTGGTGGAATGATCACCAATTTCAAAGACATGGGAGATCACTATCTGCTCAATGGAGCTAAAATGTGGATTTCCAATGCACCTTTTGCGGATGTTGCCGTGGTTTGGGCTAAAAACGAGGAAGGACGAATTCACGGAATTATCGTGGAGCGAGGAATGGAAGGTTTTACTACCCCGGAGACTCACAACAAATGGAGCTTAAGAGCTAGTGCCACCGGTGAATTGGTTTTCGACAATGTAAAAGTTCCTAAAGAAAACTTATTGCCAGGACGGAGTGGTCTCGGAGCACCGCTAAGCTGTTTGGATAGCGCCCGCTATGGCATTGCCTGGGGTGCAGTTGGAGCAGCTATGGATTGCTATGACACGGCATTACGCTACGCTAAAGAACGTATTCAGTTTGATCGACCCATCGCTGGATTTCAGTTGCAGCAAAAGAAATTAGCGGAAATGATTACCGAGATTACCAAAGCTCAATTGATGGTTTGGCGCTTAGGTACGCTTAAAAATGAAGGAAAAGCCACCACTGCACAAATCAGTATGGCTAAACGCAATAGTGTGGAAATTGCACTAAAGATTGCTCGTGAGGCTCGTCAAATTTTAGGAGGAATGGGAATTACAGGTGATTACAGCATCATGCGACACATGATGAATCTCGAATCGGTTGTTACCTATGAGGGCACACATGATATTCACCTCTTAATAACTGGGATGGATATTACTGGCATCCCTGCTTTTAAGTAGGCCGCTTAAAATAATCATCATAAAAAACCCTGCCTTGATTGCTCAAAGCAGGGTTTTCTTCTTTATGCTAAGTCATGCACACTATTGATAAAGATCGGCTGCATTTATATATCCAGGTTGATCATCAGACCAATCAGGATAAGAAGCTCCACCAGACTGAGCCCAAATGCTAAAGAAGTTATAAGCTTGAGAGATATCTGTACGCTCTTCCGGATAGTCAAATCCGCTTACTACATGAATCGCCCATGGTAAGTTAGTAGCGCTCTTATAGGTATTATCTCCACCATTGATGCTCGTATTATCATCGATTGTTCCAAACAAGCTTTGATCCGCAAGGTCGGTTGGAGCCTCACCGGCAAGGTGTACTTCACGACCTCTGGTTTGATCTACAAAGATGAATGGGTTGTATGGAGCAGTTCCCAAGCTGGCAATTGTTTGCGGAGTACTGAAGTTAATGGTGATATCAGCTGTATCTGCATCTACACTTGGATTTCCACTTACGGTATTCACAAAAGCTTCACCAGTGTTGTTCACCAATACTTTAGAGGCATCATCGTAGATAATGATCACTGCACTCGATTGCCCACTTTCAGTACCGTTTCCGTTAGTGCTAACTACATTGTTGAAGTAGCGAGTTCCGGTTACAGAGCTTACTGCATTTTGAGCAACATCCAACTGAATACCGAAGCCATTGTCTAAAGAACCTCCCATTGCACGGGTAACAAAGCGAGCTTTAAGATCCACAACTTCATTATCGGCATTAATTACTTGCTGGTAGCGGTAGTCAACTACGAGATCATTGAAATCATAATCTCCATAAGCTGGCCATAAATCTTCATAAGCTAAAGTTCCATAAGTATTTTCAGAGGGGAAGTAAGAATCAGTAGCGCGGCTAGGATCATTTGGATAAGCGTCTAATTCATCAGCTACTCCATCGTTATCTGCATCAGCGATAGTATTCACTCCGTTTCCTTCAGGGTTACAAGGATCTGTTGGGATAACCAAATCACAAGAAGCTTTTGCTCCAGACTTAAAGATGCTACTGGAAATGTTCTCAATTCCATCCAGATCACAGAACTCAACATTCTTTCTGATCTGAGAGCCACTATTAGCGGTGGAACTTCCGGCAACTTTGAACATTGAAGTAGATCCGCTTCCTTCAATTCTTCCATTGAGATGAACCGAGCCTACTGAAGCGAGTGCTCCATTTTTCAGTTTATACTTTCCTCCACCGTTAATGGTGATTTTACCGTCGATTTTGTTATAAGAACGGTTATCGATATCTCCGTTCAGGGTAACGTTTCCGTTGAAGTACATGCTGCACTCATTCTTAATGTCAGCACTGCTATTCACATTTACATTACCAGGGATGGTAATGGTACCTTCATTGTCGATATCACCATTTATAGTTACTGCGGTATTACCGGTTACTGTAAAGGTGCCTTCGTTCTCAAATTCAGCGCGAGAATTGAGGTTAAACGCAGCCACGTTCATCGTTCCGTAATTGGTAAAATCAGCATTAGGAGTAAACCAGTTAGTAATGGTTAAAGTACCTCCTTGATATACCACAAGTTCATTGTCGTCATCTGAGTTTAGATTCAGATTGTTAACGGTAACATCCGCTCCATTAGTAATTAAAAGGCTTCCTTCATTAATGGTAATGTTAGGAATGGTACCTGTACCACAAAGACGAACTATAGCTTCATCATCAATGGTAATACTACCAGAACCAGGGTAAGAGCCAGTAACACAATAAACCTCTTCCTCGTCATCGGCTCTCCAGTTTCCACTATGGCTACGGGTATAATCACAGCCAGAAGTGCAATTAGGACCAGTACTTTCCAATCCAGAGTTCTTTCCGCGCTTCGCTTGGTAAAATGTGTGGTTAATGGTTCTTGCTTTAGGAACAATAGTTAAAAAGCTTGACCCATCTGGTGCCTGCATAACTAAATGAAGCTGCTCCAACCCAATTGGAATGCTCAAATTGTGATTTATAGTACCACCGTTAGCAATAAAAGATTGATAAACGGGAGTTGCAGAGGCATAAGGGTTAGAAGTGTAAACCTTTAAAAGATATTTAGAATTGAGAGGGGCTTCCTCTATATTCATGTTCAAGGTTACGTTCTCGGTCGTAGCAAAGTTGAATCCAGCAGGAATATTTAAATCCCGGGTAGAGTTATTAGCTGTAACCGGATTTACCGTTGTGCTCTCGGAATCCTTCTGACAGGAAACCAGAACCAAACTCAGACTAAATAAGGTTATAAAAAGTTTAAAAGGGCGCATGACTTTTATTTTTAAGGTTGCTGCCATTATTAAGCAGAATAGGTGCCAAAAACACAATTTATTGAAATACAGTACTTTACATTTTTCTAATATTCCCAAAATGAGAATATTATCTCAATTATTCTCTTTTAGAGATTTTTTCCGGAAAAAACCTCTCTCTTCCTCGGAGAAGATCAAAGAAGAGTAAAAAATCACTTGCCAAACTATATCCCGGATACTGAAAAGTCGCGGGTTTATTCTGTTCAAAGAAGAAATGACCTACCCAGGCAAAACCATATCCCAAAAAGGGAATGATTATTAAGTACCAATAATTAAAAGTGAAACAAAAAACCAAAAAGCTTAATATGACTAAACCGGTACCAATAAAATGCAAAATTCTAGAGACACCATTTTGATGCTCACTCAAATAGAAGGGATAAAATTCCTTTAATGACCGATACTCCTTTGCGCTTGTCATGAGTCAGGGGGACTTTCTGAACTCTAATATAAGGCCTATCTATTTAATTTACAGACAAATAATCAAAAACCCCCTGGAGTAAAATTTGAAAAACGCAAATAAACCGGCGCTTGAAGCTCATCGCCGATTATGGATTGTAAAAAATCCGTCTTGGTATTTCAATGGCGCGAAATAATACAACAATGTCGCATTTAGAGTAAAGCCAAAGCCGAATGAAAAAGGATTTGTAATACATTTACTTATCTGTTTATGAAGAACCCAAACAACTTTCAAGGCAAGTTTTTCGACATGGTCCGAGAGCGTGTCAAGGACCATGAAGTTCTGGTTGATGTCATTACTGATCTTCTCTATTGTAGTCGAGATTCCGCTTATCGAAGAATAAGAGGAACCACCGATTTAAGTTTAAATGACATGGCCGTAATTGCCCGTCATTTCAACATCCCCTTAAATCACCTCCTAGGACACAGCGATCAATCGGTTGTTTTTCAGAGGAGCAATTTCATTCGTAGCCTTGACGATTTTAGGACCTATTTAGAGACCAGCCTAACGCAATTGCGCAGTATCGCTAATTACAAGTCTCATCAGCTGATATACCAGGCGAAGGATGTTCCAATCTACTATCAGTTTCGCTTTCCTAAATTGAGTTCCTTTAATGATGTTTGTTTGGTTGAAATCCATATATGGCGTACAGCATTTAAATGGATTTCAATATGAATTAGATATGATTCCCCAGGATCTAAAAGACTTGGGTCTGGAATTATGGGAAGCTTATTCTCGCATCAATAGCGTTGAGATTTGGAATGATACAACCATCCTTAGTCTCCTTAACCAACTAGAATACTATTACGAGGCCGGCCTGCTTAATTCAAAGGAAGAAGCGATCGCAATCTGTGAGGAATATCAGGAGATGATGAAGTTAATCTACCGGCAGGCGCTGCGCGGTAAAAAAGCTCATCATAAAAACACCGAAGAGTTTGGATCTGCTAACTACCACATGTATTACCATGAGATTCTTATCATGGATAACCACATACTTGCTGAGCTTGATCAAAACAAGAAAATCTACTTTGTCCCTTATGCAGGATTAAACTATCTAAACACTAATGATCCTGCCTTGACCGAAAGCATGTCGAATTATCTGGGGGGACAAAAAGAAAAATCCTCTCTAATCAGTAACATATCTGAAAAAGAGAGGAACAAATTCTTTATCCGGATAAAGAACCGGATCGATCAACTCAAAAGTAAGATCGAAATGACAAATCCCTTTATGTAATTGAAAGGGCTAGGGCTACAATCGCTACTATAATCAGAACGATACCCACCTTTTGAGCCAAGACTGCACGTTTTGTAGTTACTTCTTCCATGGCATACCTGTTTAGTTAATATCGAAGATACTAAAAACCAGCATATTCCAAGGACAAAACTGAAAAATAACGCAAGAATAACGATCTGGTAATTCCAGAACCTCTATACCATGTTCTCGTATATAAATAGCGCCGCTGCCAGAATGAGGACAATAATTAAAACGACCAATGCCCTTTGAACATAGTCTTTGGTGGTAAGTTTTGGTTTCTGTGCTTTCTTAATTTGCTTCGCCCGCTCTCGTACGGCGAGGCTTCTTCGTCTTTCCATGGAGACCCCTTTTTTTCCCTGTTTGAGCCCAAGTTAATAAAAAAATGGGGCTTAGCTAATGGGGTTTAAGACTACGCTAAATATGGTAAGGCTATTGGGATCACGTCCAAAGCTTAATTTATCCAAGGCCTCAGGAATATCCTTCGCACGGAAATAGGATGTATGTAATTCATTCTGTCCTTTTGCGCTCCATTGCACGGTATAGGAATTCTGTTTCTCATAGTGTTCCTTAACATAGGTGTGCATCTGCTTCAAAGCGTCAATGCGATCGTAGCCAATGGTGTAGTTGAAAAGAAAAGACTGATTGTGTCGAGGGTTAACGGTAATTACGTCCAGACGGATACCTTGTCCTGTCTCGCGATAATCGAAAATCATCTGGGCATTTCCCAAACTGAGATAGGACTCAATGTCCTTCTGTAATTTAGCTATTTCAAGGTTTTGGCGTTCGGCAGTCATAGTAAAAAAATAATCTTCAAAATTAGCTATTCAGGTTTCCTGAGGACGTGTATGTGTGAAAAATACACGCAAATCATCCATGGCCAAAGCAAGATAGTTCTCATCTAAATAGAGAAGCTTCCAACGATCCTTTACTACTTCACCATTGGGGGATAATACCAGAAGCTGATTCTTCTCCCAACGATACTTCAATTGACCTTCAAAACCATAATGATTATGGTCGTTTGGATCAATGAGCTTAAAAATAAAATGGTCCTCTTTAAAGTGATAATAGTCCGGTACCGCCTCTCGCAAATCATCCTGCAAGGCAGCTCCCTTTTCCAAATAAGCTAAGGCCTCCCAGGCTCCGATTTGCAACAAACTATCCCGTTGGCCAGAAGGCGGAAGCAACTCCTCTTTACCGGAGAGCACATTAAACACTTTGGCAATAGCCTGATCTCCACTTATATCCTGAGAATAAAGGCTAAGACTAAAGAAGAGTAAGGGGAGAATTCGTTTCATAAAAAAAGTCGGCACAAAGTACCGACTTTTCCACTATTTCTAAAGAATGGATCTATGATCCACAGGCAATACAGTCATCAGGATTATCAAGGCTGCAACTCAATTGCTCCTCGGGAGTCATTTCCGCTTGCTCTTTCACCGCCTTGGCTAATTCACTCGCGCGAATCTCTCCGACCTCAGAGGCTTTCTGCATTTCAGTACTAGCCTTTGCGGGTTGGGCCGTCTCGGTAATGGTTTCGGTTTGCTTACTGTTTACCACCGGCTCTACTTCAGGCTTGCTTTGCTTCTGCACGGTGAATTTAATGGCATCCTGCGCAGCCTTGGTACGTAGATAATACATTCCGGTCTTTAGGCCTTTCTCCCATGCGTAGAAGTGCATAGAAGTCAATTTGGCCATGTTGGCTCCCTCCATGAAGAGATTCAAGGATTGGGATTGATCAATAAAATAGCCTCGCTCAGCACTCATATCGATGATATCACGCATACTCAACTCCCAAACAGTTTTGTAGAGGTCTTTAATGTTTTGCGGGATAATGTCAATAGCCTGAATGGAGCCATTGTTGCGGATGATCTCGTTCTTCAACTCCTCATTCCACAATCCCAATTTCACCAAGTCAATTAGTAAGTGTTTATTAACCACAATAAACTCCCCACTCAATACGCGACGGGTATAAATATTAGAAGTGTAAGGTTCGAAACACTCATTGTTACCTAGAATCTGGCTAGTGGAAGCTGTCGGCATAGGAGCCAATAGGAGGCTGTTACGAACTCCGTTCTTCTTAATTTCCTTGCGGAGCTCTGCCCAGTCCCAACGTCCGCTGAGGCTATCCTCTTCTACATTCCAAAGATTGAACTGGAATTTACCTTGACTAATAGGAGAACCTTCGTAGCTTTCATACGGGCCATCCTGGATAGCTTCATCCTTACTTGCAACTAAGGAGGCAAAATAGATGGTCTCGAAAATGTCCTTATTCAAAGCTCTAGCCTCTTCAGAGGTAAAGGGCAAGCGCAATTTGATGAAGGTATCAGCTAATCCCTGAACACCTAAGCCTACCGGACGATGGCGCATATTTGAATTGCGCGCTTCTGGTACCGGGTAGTAGTTGCGGTCAATAATCCGGTTCAAGTTCTTAGTCACTTTATAGGTAACTTCGTAAAGCTTCTGATGATCGAAGCTATCGCCATCAACAAACATGGGCAAAGCCAGTGAAGCCAAGTTACATACCGCTACTTCATCCTCGCTGGTATACTCAATAATCTCAGTACAAAGGTTTGAAGAGCGGATGGTACCTAAGTTCTGCTGATTACTTTTAGAGTTAGCCGCGTCCTTATAAAGCATGTAAGGAGTACCGGTCTCAATCTGAGACTCGAGGATTTTAGACCATAACTCACGAGCTTTAATAGTCTTACGACCCTTTCCTTCCTCTTCATACTTAAGATAGAGCTTATTGAACTCTTCGCTGTGAACATCGTAAAGACCAGGGCACTCGTTCGGACACATCAAAGTCCATTCGCCATCTGCCTTTACACGCTCCATAAACAGGTCTGGCACCCATAGGGCATAAAACAGATCTCGAGCTCGCATTTCTTCCTTACCGTGGTTCTTCTTCAAATCAAGGAAGTCGAAAATATCCGCATGCCAGGGCTCTACGTAAATCGCAAAGGACCCCTTGCGTTTACCTCCACCCTGATCCACATAGCGTGCAGTATCATTGAATACCCTGAGCATGGGTACGATTCCATTCGATAGACCATTGGTACCGCGGATATAAGAGCCGGTGGCACGCACATTGTGAATGCTTAATCCAATGCCACCTGCACTTTGGCTAATACGTGCGCATTGCTTCAAGGAATCATAAATCCCGTCAATACTATCATCCTTCATGGACAGTAGGAAACAAGAGCTCATCTGAGGCTTGGGGGTCCCACTGTTGAAGAGGGTTGGGGTAGCATGGGTAAAATACTTCTTACTCATCAAGTTGTAGGTCTCAATGGCCGAATCAAGATCCTCATGATGAATACCTACTGCTACACGCATCAACATATGCTGTGGACGCTCAGCAATGCGGCCGGATAAACGCAGAAGATAAGAACGCTCCAGGGTTTTAAATCCGAAATAGTCGTAACCAAAATCGCGATCGTAAATCAAAGTAGAGTCCAGCATTGCTGCATTCTTCTCGATGATATCCAGAATATCCTTATCAATTAATGGAGCGTGCTTGCCAGTCTTTGGGTTTACGTAATCGTAAAGATCACGCATAGTCTCACTGAAAGACTTCTTAGTGTTTTTATGAAGGTTACTCACTGCGATACGCGCTGCTAACTGCGCATAATCCGGGTGGCGAGTAGTCATACTGGCGGATACCTCTGCAGCAAGGCTATCCAGCTCTGAAGTTGTTACACCTTCATAAATCCCTTCAATTACTTTCATCGCAACGCTGGTGGGATCAACCAACTCGCTTAATCCATAACACAGTTTTTGAATACGAGCTGTGATCTTATCGAACTTCACAGCTTCTTTCCGGCCATCTCTTTTGATTACATACATATATCTATCGTTCTTTTGGTGTGAACTCCGGTTAGGAGTCAATATTATTTGAGGGAGTGAGGGTCAATTAAAAATCGGCGTCAAAGGAAATCTGATTGGATTCGCTGCCTTGTACCACGCCACTTTTTTGATACTCCGCAACGCGTTTCTCAAAGAAGTTGGTCTTACCTTGGAGGCTGATCATATCCATAAAATCAAATGGATTCTCCACATTGTACACCTTGGCACAATTGAGTTCAACTAATAGACGATCCGCTACAAATTCGAGGTATTGGGTCATCAATTTGGAGTTCATTCCAATGAGGTTCACCGGTAGAGATTCGGTGATAAACTCTCTTTCAATATCCAGAGCATCAATGATGATTTCTTTGATGCGCTCTTCAGGCACCTTATTTATTAAGTGCTTATTATGAAGATGCACCGCAAAGTCGCAATGCATACCTTCATCACGAGAAATCAACTCATTACTAAAGGTAAGGCCCGGCATTAATCCACGCTTTTTCAACCAGAAAATTGAACAGAAAGCTCCTGAAAAGAAAATACCTTCTACCGCGGCAAAAGCAATGAGCCTTTCAGCGAATGAGTCGCTCTCGATCCAACGCAAGGCCCAATCTGCTTTGCGCTTGATCGCATCAAAATTCTCCAAAGCTCTAAACAGACGATTGCGGTCTTCTTTGTCTTTGATATAGGTATCTATCAGTAAACTATAGGTCTCACTATGGATATTCTCCATCATGATCTGGAAGCCATAGAAGAACTTGGCCTCAGTATACTGTACTTCATTTACAAAATTCTCCGCCAGATTTTCATTTACGATACCGTCAGATGCCGCAAAGAATGCCAGGATGTGTTTTATGAAATAACGCTCATCATCATTCAGCTTGTCATTCCAGTCGGTAATATCTTGTTGCAGATCGATCTCTTCAGCAGTCCAAAAACTGGCTTCCTGTTTCTTGTACCATTCCCATATATCGTGGTGTTCGATTGGAAAAAGTACGAAGCGATTTTTGTTCTCTGCTAAAATGGGTTCTACTGCCGACATGATACCTCTTATTCTTGTTAATCCTTTGTTTTTAGGGGCTATAAGGCCTGGAGAAAATTGCTATCTCTTTGAATTTCAGTAAATTCTGGAAAAGTGTAGAGTTAACAGCCTTCTTGGTCAGAATAGCTTGTTATACAAATATGGATATTGGAACAAGGGATCGCAATGCCTACTTTTTCACATTTCCCTTCATTTATTAACACAAGGTTAAGGAGGCAAAATCCGCAAAAGCAATGTGGGCGGGCACTAAATATTTTCCAACTTCAATTTGCTCGATTTTTCGGAAAATAATTCACACCTATTGTTAACAACTGGATAACAAAAGAAAAAATAGGAAAGGCCAAGCTGAAGGTAAAATACTGTAATACAAATATTTACAACTATTTAACCTGAACTTCAAGCAATTAGCGTGATTTCCAGTGAGTCGCCACCTCCTCTAAATCTGCATACCATTTTTCCCCATATTTACGCAACAAAGCCTCCTTAGCGAAGCGGTAAACGGGCACCTTTAACTCTTTACCCAAATCGCAGGCCGGCGCACAGATTTGCCATTGGTGATAATTGACCGCATCAAAGGATTTGTAGCGCTGAATTCGGATGGGATATAGATGGCAGGAAACCGGTTTGCGAAAAGAGGTCTTTCCATCGCGCCAAGCTTTTTCAATTCCGCATAGGGTAGTGCCTTTATCATCAAAAACCACATAGGCGCATTCAGCACCATTTACCAATGGCGTTACCGGTTCGTCGTCAACCGGATCAACTACATGGGTTCCTTGTTCTTCAATCGCGGCAATCCCTTCTGGTCTCAGATAGGATTTGATTTTGGGGTATTCCTGCTTTAAAATATCTACCTCATCCGCCTCGAGCGGGGCCCCGGCATCCCCCTCCACGCAACAGGCTCCTTTACATTTTTGGAGATCACAAACAAACTGCTCCGATAATAACTCCTCTGAAATAAGGGTGTTTCCTACTGAGATCATAATGCGAAATTAAGGTACCTCTAAGATATATCGCCCGTTCTGCGAATTAGCTTTAGAACAATACCTTTGCACAGCATTCTTAGCAAAAGCGGTAGGTTTCTTAAGTGATTTAGCTAGGGGTACCGGCTTAATCATTTAAACTCACTGACATACATTTTAACTATCCTTTCCTTATTGATCCTTTAAATCAGTATCCAACTGGAAAGGAACCCCCATTTAATGCACTCTAAAAAACGAAAGAATACTCGAGGGTCGAAAAACCGTCCCAAACCTAATGGATCAGGTTATGGTAGAAATCAACCTGGACAGAAAACTCAAAAGAGTAAAAAAGCGCGAAATCAAAGCAAGCTTAATCCGAAAGATCTGATTCATCAAGCGGAAACAGTGGAGACAAGGGAATTTGAACCAAGTTTTAAATTCGAGGACAGCAGTCTTAATCCCAAGATCAAGTCTCTATTAGCTAAAAAAGGCTACGATTATCCTACTGAAATCCAGGAGCTCAGTTTAGAGCCACTTTTAGCAGGACGCGATTTAATGGGGATTGCTAAAACTGGAAGTGGTAAAACCGCAGCCTTTCTCCTACCAATTTTGGAAAGACAAATCCAATCTAAGCATCAAGCCTTAGTACTTGCTCCTACCAGAGAATTGGCCCTGCAGATTGAACAGGAGTATCGAAGTCTTAATAAAGGTTTGGGACTATATAGTAGCGCTTTTATCGGTGGCACCAACATGAACAAGGACCTTCATAAGGCTACTTTACCAACTGATCTTATTGTAGCTACTCCCGGCCGGCTGCTAGATCTGTATCAAAGAGGAGTGCTTTCCTTAAAGGCGGTTAAGGTTTTGGTAATCGACGAATTTGACCGACTGTTAGATATGGGCTTTGAGCGCGATCTAAATAAAATTCTGGATACCTTACCTTTAGAAAGGCAAAACCTTTTATTCTCGGCAACCCTTGATAAATCTCTGGAAAAGCGCATTGCGGAAATCCTTGAAAATCCCGTTCGATTACAAATTAGTAGCGGTGAGCTTTCAAATGATAATGTACAGCAGGAATTGATTTACCTTCAACCCGGAGAAGTTAAAATCGAGGTTTTAAAAGCAATGCTACAACAAGCCGAATTTGAAAAAGTGATCATATTCGCCGAGACTAAGCGCTGGGTTTCTAAAATCAATCGGAAGCTTCGCCAAGCTGGCTTTAGAACCGATGAAATTCACGGAGATAAAAGTCAGAACTACCGCCAAAAAGCATTAAACGCTTTTAAAACGGGAAAGCTAAAGACCTTAGTTGCTACTGATGTAGCAGCTCGGGGTATTGATGTTGACGATATCACGCATGTGATCAATTATCAAATTCCAAAAACTATGGATAGCTATATTCATAGAGTGGGAAGAACAGGAAGAGCCGGAAAAACCGGAAAAGCATTTACATTTATAGAATCTCAAAACAAATAGTTTGGCTAAATCGCAACAATCATTTGGAAAAAAGGAGCGCGAAAAAAAGCGCGCTCAGAAAAGGGAAGAAAAAGCAAAACGCAAGGAAGAGCGGAAGGCCAATGCTGGTGATAAAGGAGATAATATCACCTATATGGATGTGTATGGCAATTTCCATGACAGTCCACCAGGAGAAGTGGAAAAAGTAGAAGCTGAGGATATTGAAATTGGCATCCCACAGAAGCAAGAAGACGAAAATGACACTGGCCTGTTGGTAGGAACAGTTTCCTTTTTTAATGAATCAAAAGGTTTTGGCTTTATCAAGGAAAAGGGAACGGGCCAAAGTTTCTTTGTACATGTGAATAATATCAAGGAAGAAATTCGGGAAGGAAATCTAGTGCAATTCGAGACCGAAAAAGGCCCTAAAGGCCCCGTAGCTGTTCAGGTGGAAATAAAACGTTAATCGACTGAACCTAAGGCATTGCCATGAGAAGTTGAAAGAGTAATTTCGCGGCCTGAAAACTCATCTACTCATGGCCTTCGATTTCAAAGAAATTCTTTCCGCTACCCTCATTCTATTTGCGGTAATTGATATTATTGGAAGCATACCATTAATTATTTCGCTTCGTAAGAAAGTAGGACATATTCAAAGTGAAAAAGCCAGCATTGTGGCCGCGGCAATCATGATCGCCTTCCTGTTTGTTGGTGAAAGCATCCTTAAATACTTTGGAGTTGATATCAACTCCTTTGCAGTGGCCGGCGCTTTTGTCCTGTTCATTCTAGCCATGGAAATGGTTTTGGGTATAAGTATAATAAAGGATGAGGAGCCTAAATCTGCTTCAATTGTTCCTTTGGCTTTTCCATTGATCGCGGGCGCGGGCGTAATGACTACGATTGTAAGTATCCGCGCTGAGTATGCAGCTGAGAATATCGTTGTCGCGATTCTGTTGAACAGCATCCTGGTCTTCGCGGTATTAAAAAGCGCCAACTGGTTAGAGCGTATTCTCGGTGAAGGGGGTCTAAATGTTTTAAGGAAAGTTTTCGGCGTAATTCTGCTTGCGATTGCGGTTAAGCTGTTTAGCGAAAATGCATTGCAGCTAATCCGTTCTTAAAATCTGAGTACGAACCCATATTTAGTAACTAAGGATATCTATGTGCCTCAGCACCTTTATCCAAGCAAGACCAGATTAGTATCTTCGCTACAAACAAGAAAAGATGCCCGTAGCGAAACCTTTCAACCTTCAAAAGTGGATTGAGGAAAACCGTGAGCTCCTCAAGCCCCCGGTAGGAAATAAAAACCTTTACCCCGCAGGGGAAGATTATATCGTAATGATCGTTGGTGGACCAAACGCCCGTAAGGACTATCATTACAATGAGACTGAAGAACTCTTCTATCAGCTCGAGGGAAACATCACGGTGCGTATTCAGGATGAAGGTAAACCGGTTGATGTCAACCTTGGTCCGGGAGACATGTTCCTATTACCTCCCAGGATTCCACATAGCCCAATGCGCAGCGAAGGTTCTGTAGGACTAGTAGTGGAGCGAGTAAGAGAAAAGCAGCACCAGGATGGACTGATGTGGTTTTGCGATAACTGCAATAATAAGCTACATGAGACCTATTTCCCTTTAGGCAATATCGAAAAGGACTTCTTACCGCGTTTCAATGAATTTTACAATTCTGAAGAATTACGCACCTGTAATAAATGCGGCACCGTAATGGAAACCGATCCTCGCTTCACTGATTAAAATGACAGAAACTAAGGACGTCATAGAAATCCGCACCTTCCTTGAAGATAGTCTCAAGGAAGCCTGCCCTCCCCTTCGTATTCGGAAGGAAGGTGAAAATGGCATGGAGGTATGCGGAACTAAAGAGACTATGCAAGGCAAACAAAAGGTGGATGGATACTATTTTGCATCCACCGTGCCTAAGGCTAAAGACATCCGGCTGTATTTCTTTCCGATTTACACTGACCCGGATCTCTATTCCCTTTCGGAAGATTTGGATAAAATGCTCAAAGGGAAAAGCTGTTTTCACATCAAAAAGCTTAATGATAGCCTGAAATCGGAGATCAAAGAAATGATCGCTAAAGGCCTGAAACGCTATCAGGAAAAAGACCTCATCTAGCGGAAGCAAAATTGATTTTGTTTCTATATTTGCCGCCCGTTAAGCCCAGATGGCGGAATTGGTAGACGCGTTGGTCTCAAACACCAATGGGGTAACACCCGTGCCGGTTCGACTCCGGCTCTGGGCACATTAAACCCTCTCCTGCTTGGAGAGGGTTTTTTCTTTTAGTAGTTTATTGAAATTGGGAAAAACGCTGCTTAACGCAGAGAAAAGAAATAGAGGAAGTAAGAAGCCTTAATCGCTAGTCGATTTTAGAATTGAATTCGACTTATTTGCTTCTTTTTACCATCGCTTCCAATTAAGATTACCGTACTTAGCTCTAGATTGACTCTGGATTGTTGCGTCTCGTAATAAACGTCAGAGTCCCGATAATCGATTAATTCCTGATAGTCTATTTCACCTTCTGAATCGAGCGAAAAAGCCATGAGAGCAGATTTTCGAATGTCCCCTCCTTCAATTGAGATAAGGCCATCTTCTTCCTGTTCAATTTCCTTTAAACAGTTGATAATGAAGTAAACCTTTTCTTCTACTAATATCGGCGTGAAGGAGCTGTAAGTCATGCCTTTTTGATTTTTACGGATATTTCTTGCCCAGGATAGAACGCCATTTTTATCAATGCGCATACAGATAATATCATCAAAATTGTAGTTGGCTTGCATTTGATAGTTATTCAAGCCTGGGTTGATCTTCTCAGAACTATAATACTCCTCGGCCGTAACTACTATCTCACCATCTGCCGTTATGAAGGCATCCCGAAAAACAATATCATTAATACCCTTTTCCTTTCCACGTCGCTTAGCTCTTTTCTTGTCCCCGTATCGGTCATTTAGGAATTGGGCTGAAAAAGGTGTAAAGCTTTCATTTGTAATTGCTGAAGTCTTAGGGTCCACCGTTATATACGAAGCTCCCTTTATGCGGTCCTCATTTTGGTCCCCATAAAGGCCAATGAGATTGAGTTGTCCATTAGCCTTAACTAGTTTTAAAGAGTTGACATATTTATCAGAAAATTGAAGTTTAGTTTCGAGCTGTTGACCTTGCTGAACTGTGTACAAGGAATAGTAGTAATCAGGCTCACCACTTTTAGATTTATTATCTGGGATTCGGTCTAAAATATATACTGAGCCGTTTTCATCATCAAGAACAATGTTTTGGTATGCTGCCACATAACCTTCTGCTAGATTAATCTCTATTTTAAGTAAATCCCTTTCAACCTTCTGCTGGTACTGTAATTTAAAGTCTTTACTGAAAACGTAGATGCTCTGAGCATTTTTACCTTTTTTCCTCCTTTCCAAGTTAATCAAGAAGTAATTATAGTCTTTTGAAAAAGTTACCAATCCAAAGTAGAGTTTCTCCATTATCGGAAAACTCTTGATCCCCTCCGCATTGAAGGAAAGGCCATAAGTGCGCTTTAATTCTGAAGCGGGTATTTTAAGGATGTTTCGCTCTTCAAACTCTAGCTCGGAGAGCTTGCTAGAGAGCACGTTAAACTCTAGTGTTTTTCGCTTACCATTTTCAAAGTATTGGATGATATGAAGACTATCCCCTCTGACAAATGCGCTCTTGATATTTCGATTCGGGTTTGACTCTTCCCAATCCAATTTCTTAACAAGGTTTAAGTCTTTATCGAAGTATTCCAAATAATAACCCTTAGGTTGAAAAAGCATACTGTATACCCCGCGGATGGTTACCAGCCCGCCGTCCTCCGTCGGGAGAGAAAAAAGCAGTGCAGTATTTTTCTTTGAATCCTTAAAAACCTCACTCTGGGTGATATCCACCTCTTGTGAAACTCCCAAAAAAGAGAAGAGTAGGAAAAGCAAAATGGCTTTGATTTTCATTGATAACAGATTTATGGTTAATTGATGAATCGAAGATAATTAGAAGATAGAACCTACAATCAAGATCAGTCTTGTTTATTTGAGAACACGACTTGGATTCGGAAGCTCATAACTCCCGAGAATTCAGATTTACTATTGATTAGACAGATATATTAGTGAAAAACGGTTATCAACCATTTCACTTGTAGGTATTCTTTAAAGACAAATTAGGTATCAACATAAAGGATACCTCTCCATAAAACCATTATGCTTGTTCAAAGAAAATTTTAGCTCTAATAGGCAGTAAGGTAGTTTCCTACCAGAACCAGGCTTAAAGCTAAAAAAGCATGGGTTAAAAAATTCAAACGAAAAAAGCAACATAAGTAAAAAGTTGACTCGCTTAGCTTTCTTCCCTTACTTTAAGGTTATAGAGACTGCATTGAATAGCCATCCATAAGCTCCTGATAAATTAGGATTAAATAGATTGACCAAACATATGAATGGAAAAACAAAAAAAGAGTTTGATTTCTTTATAAGCCATGCATCAGAGGATAAGGAAAAATTTGTCCGTCCCTTAGTAAAAGAATTAATTAATCTTGGCTTTAAAGTTTGGTTTGATGAGCTTAGCTTAAAACTTGGTGACTCACTGTTTGAAGAGATCTCCTACGGAATTAAAAACTCTGATTATGGAATAGTGATTATAAGCAAACCTTTTCTTAAAAAAGCATGGACTAAAAAAGAGCTTAATGGCTTACTTAGTAAAGAAATCTTTACCGACTCAAATATAATATTACCCATATGGCTTGAAATATCAGCCACCGATGTATATAGTTTTTCTCCAATTCTAGCAGATAAATTTTCCTTATCAATAGATTCGAATCAAATTGAGAAAGCAATTGAGAAAATACTATCTATATCAAAATCAGAAAAGTTTGACTCAGAGGAGCTTATTTCAAAAATCACATACCTAAAATCCTGTCAAGGCCATGAAAGAAAAAAGGCAGTATTAGATACAGAATATCGCTTTAAAAATTTAGTTCTATTTCAAGAAGCGTTTTATAACCTAGATCATTCAATTAATAATGATGAGGCCGAATACTCCGATTTCCAATTCCTTAAACAGGAAAGGGAATTATTGAACCAATACAATCTTCCCTTTAATGTGGAATACAATATTGAGTTCTCCTCAGGTCAATCTAAATACATCACAAAATTACTGCAAAAATGGATCAACTTGAAAGCAAACACCTATGACATATGCGAGTTGATTTTTCTGATTGACTGGTACCATGAAATGGATTTATCCTATATATTGTTTGGATTAACAAATAATTCAATGTTGGACTTTAAAACTTATGAATTATGTTTTACAGTTCCCTACCAACTCTGCAAATCTGAAGTAAGTGAGGATAACATTGAAGAAGCAAAAAAGAAAGTATTCCATAATTATTATGGATGAACCCTCTAGCAAGGTGGAAAAGCTTTATCTAACCAAATTCAGCTAAAGATTTAATAATTCCCTTGCCTGGTGGAAATGCAGAGTCTCCTTTCTATTCAAACAAAACAATCTCCCTTCTTTCTCCTACTTCTGGCACAATCACCCGCAGTACATATAGTCCTGGGTTTATGGGGTAGAAACGGTCCACTTTCGGGCTAATTCCCTGAATCTTCTGAGTATAATGCAATTGCCCTGAGATATTATAAATCAAAATTTCTGAGCCATCAGGAAAATCATATACCTCCCCTATCCTAAAATAACCCCTTGCTGGATTAGGGAAAATGCTAAGGGTTTGAGGGAAGGTGCCGTTCTCCCTCGGTGTATCTTCCAAAAAGAAATGCCGTCCGTCTAATCCGATCTTTATGACGCCATAATCCTCGTTAGTCCAATCAGAATACATACAGTAAACCATCCCTTGACGATCTAAATGAATATCACCTGGTATAAAAATGTCAGCTCCATTATGTATTAGCTTATCGTAATACAATCGTGATTGCCTGTCTAGCAGGATGATTCGCTTTTTAGTGTAGGAGTACATCTGTGAAGGTTGGTAGTCCGTTTTCACAAGAATAAAGTTTCCTCTCACTTCGATATCCAAGAAGTATACAAAATGAGAAGATCCTTGCAACCATCCCAGCTGTTCAGGAATATAGAAATTCCGTATTTGAAAATTGATCGGCTCCACATTTCCCAAAGGCTTTATTTCAACTTTATGCTTAGCTATTGCCATGACACTATCAAGGCTTATACTGTTGCGCATAATAGCAAAGGGAATCTTATAACTATCATCTAGACTAATCAATCGATCATTCTTGGTCAATGTCAATTCTCTAGTCTTCCCCCAAGATAAACTCTGCTTGTGGACACTGCTAATCCTGCAATAACCTGTTGTATCGCCATTGGTTTGAATGGAAACATAAAGGCTATCGCCAATCTCCATCCACTCCAGGTGATCTTCAGAAGTCAATTGCTCTGGAATATTCTGCCAGCTCAAACTCAAAGATGTATCCCCATTTAATTTACTTAAAGTCAACACATCTCCAAACGAGGTATTCCAAATCAAAGTGTCTTCACCATCTGAGAAAGGCTCTCCTCTACCGGATATTTGGTTGAAATCGCCTAAGCACTTTCCATCACTCTTTCGATACAGACTATACCTGTTATATACAGAAAAATTTCCAGAAGAATGCATGCGATATTGATGAAAGGCATATGCATCAAAACCAGGATAAACTGCAACCACTTCTCCAAATTGTGATCCTGAATCCAAGGGCACAGTTTGGAAGCCAACCACCTTACCATTCGACTTTCTTATAATTCCCATTAAGCCTATGAAATCAACTTGCCTTGAGTTCCCAAAAATGGCTAATTGTTCATCCGACCAAGACTCGAGGTACCTGCCACCACGAAGAGTATCCCCTGAATCCATAACATATAAAGGCCGGGATACCCATTGGGCTGAAAGGCTTATGCCTGAAAATGATAGCACGAAAATCACAAAGAAGCGAGCCATTCAATAAAGGTAAGTGAATCTAAAATTTTGATCTTTAAGGCAATTGGAGCTTCGAGAACACTTTATCCGTTAAATCCAAATCCTCTTAAATCGGCATTTCTCAATATAGCCCCGATCTCAATACATTAGCCTAAATTGCATTTCGATTGTCCCCATTTTGAAAGGAGGAGCGCAGAAATACATTATTCAGATCTCGGATCAGTCCAAAGACCAGGACTTAATAAAGGCTATTAGTCAATCGGATGAGCGAGCCTTTCAAGTACTATTTAACCGATACTATAAGGGCCTGCTGGTTACAGCACTAAACGTACTTAAAGAAAAGGATCAGGCAAAGGACATTATCCAGGACCTGTTCTTCTGGTTATGGCAAAACCGAGAATCTCTGGAAATTCAAAGTTCAGTAGCAGCCTATCTAAAAAGGGCAGTAATCAATCGCTGTCTAAACCTTTTAAAAAAAGAGCAAAAACTACTGGATTCGGAGGATTGGGAGGAACCTATTAACTCCAGTCCAAATCCCCACGAGCTGATTGAAGGGGAAGAACTGAAAGCTTTCATTGATCATGCTTTAGGACAACTACCAGAAAGATGTCGCCTAGTCTTTAGCCTTAAAAGGATCGAGGGTTTTTCGGTGAAGGAAATTGCAGATCAATTAGAAATCTCACCGAAAACGGTAGAAAATCAAATCACAAAAGCTCTAAAACATCTCAGGCAAGAACTTCGACCCTATTTGCGGAAAAATAGTGATCCGCCATAGGGGATAATTCATTTCTACTTGTCCTTATAAAGACAGATGAATTTTATGCTAATGAACGAAGAATACTATTTAAACTTAATCCATAAACAACTCGGCAAGGAAATTAGCCCTCAGGAAGATGAGGAGCTTCAAACCTGGCTTAAGGGGTCGGTGGAGAATCAACAAGTCTATGAGCAGGAACGCCTGCTGTGGGAGCTTAGCGATCAGTCCATAAATGAATATGATCTGGAAGTTGACTTGGAGCAAGAATTCGAAGCCCTGCAAACCCGAATCAAGGCAAGCGAAACGGAAGAAAAAGGAAAATTCGTTACACCTGAAAAGGAGGTAAAAGTTGTAGACCTCAACTCGAGTAAAAAACCGCGAAAATCGGGAGGCTTTTTGCAGGTAGCCGCTGCATTAGTGATCCTTGTTGGCCTGGCCTTCGCCTTAAAACTTGGGCTTGAAAATGATAATGAGTTCATTACGATCAGTGCCTTGGATGAAATTGAAACCATCATTCTTCCCGATAGTAGTGAAGTGCGCTTAAACATAGGCAGCAAACTTTCCTATCCAAAGAGTTTTAGTCAACAAGAACGACTGCTCAGCTTGTCCGGTGAAGCTTTTTTCGAAGTTCAAAGTGATAAAAGCAAGCCCTTCATTATTGAAACTACCGCCGAAAAAGTAAAGGTTCTTGGTACTTCCTTTAACCTAAGAGCTATTGAGGGAGAAAAACATAGTGAAGTATATGTACTGGAAGGAGTAGTAGAATTCGGCGCATTAAATGGATCAGCTATTCGATTGGAAGCAAAAGATTTAGGCACCCTAAATCGCGAAATGGGAATCGCTAACAAGCAAGAAAATCAGCGACCAAACGCCATCGCCTGGTTCAACAATGAGCTGCACTTTAGAGACACCCCTTTATCTGAAGTCGTTCTGGCTCTTGAAAAGCTTCATCAGGTTGAAATTCAAATAGAGCAAAGCATCTTGAACTCTTGTAAGTTTTCGGGAAGTTTCCTTGAAAAGGATTTGGATCGCTCTCTAAAAATTATTTCTCTGGTTTTCGATTTGGATATTGAAATACAGGGCAAAGGGAAATACATATTAAAAGGTCAACCGTGCACATAAAAGGGCTGGTCTTTTTGATTACAGCACTGATACTTGGCTCTCATCTTAAGGGGCAGGGTATACTCAATCAAAAGGTAGAGTTCGAACTAAAAGCGGTTAGTGCAAGCACCGCCCTCAATGCGCTGAGCGAAAAAGGGAATGTAAATATCTCCTACAATGCCGGTGCCCTTAATGATTCTACACTTCGAGACTACTCTTTTAAAGGCCTAAGCCTGGAGGGAGCTTTGAAAGAGATTCTTTTCGGTACTGAACTGAAGTTTGAGGTGGTTGGAAATCAGATTATACTATATAAAAGCAAAACGATCCAGATAAGTGGCTTCATTGTGGCCGCTTCAAGTGGCGAAAGTCTCGTAAATGCCACTCTAATAGATAAGGTTCAGAACATTGGAGTAATCACCAATGAGTATGGTTTCTTCAGCATCGAGGTAGAGCGTGACAACTATCGCTTAGAAGCCAGCTATGTCGGTTTCGAAGCCTTGGAATTAAGTTCAGCGGAAATACGCCTCAAAGAAGGATTAAAGATCGGATTGAAAGAAGATGGCCTATTACCTGGTGTGGAAGTGCGGGCTCAGTCGAACGACCTAATTAGCCGGGACGCCTATCAATCTATAGATCTCCAAAAATCCCTGGTGGAACTAAGCCCTAATCTCGGAGGCGTTGATGATTTCCTTCGCTCAGCTCAGCTCCTCCCGGGAATTAATGGTGGTATCGATGGATTTGGCGGCCTGCAAGTTAGAGGAGGGGAAGCCGGACAAAACATGATGCTGCTGGATGGCGTAACGGTATTCCTGCCCTATCATCTCCTTGGAGCATTTTCTATTTACAATCCCAATACGGTAAATGCAGCAAAGCTTTTACAAGGGGCATTCCCTGCCCGTTATGGTGGTCGGGTATCTTCTTTTTTCGATGTACGTACTCGGGAAGGCAATCAATACCAATGGCAATCACAGGTATCTGCTAATCTGGTAAATGCCAATGTCGTAACCGAGGGGCCCATCGCCAAAGGCAAAGGGGCATTACTATTTTCTGCGCGCTATTCACCCAGCGGAGCATTATTCAATAGCTTCTTTGAGAATACCATCTTTCAGAGTGATGAGATACAAGTGAATAGCAACTTCTATGACTTTAATGCCAAATTAAACTATAAACTAGGGGATAAGGATCGACTCTACTTGAGCCTTTTCCACGGAGCGGATCGCTTGGCCAATACTTTTGTGGACACCATCGATTTTGATAGGATCGAATCCGAAACGAACTTCAGCTGGAGCAACACCATCGGTTCTCTACGCTGGAATCATACCTTCAATTCCAATTTGTTTTCGAATACAACATTGACTTTTAGTGACTTCGGCTTTGCGCTTAGTAATTTTGAGTTGATTGAACCACTGGATGGCAGTTTAGAGCAATATTACCTTTACACCAACCTGGCTAGGAATGCCGAAGTGGGCCTTAGTACCGATCTAGATTACTTTAAAAGCAACAACCTTAGCTTCAGATTCGGCGCTGGAGCTTCAAGATCTCTTTTCAACCTGGAACTATCCTTTATTGATGATGGGGATGTAGATCCAGGAGATTTAGATGATATTGACGCGGAAGCACTGGGCGAGCTCTCCAGTCCTGTTGCTAGCTTAGCTTACCAAGCCCATATCTATGGTGAAACGGCGTTCAAATGGTCCAGAGCCTGGGAAGCAAACCTTGGATTAAGGCTGAGCTTCTTTAATGCTGAGGAGATGACTTATTTTAATCCTGAACCACGGTTCTCCTTAGCCTATAGGCCTTCAACAAAAAGCCATTGGCACTTCTCTAGCACCAGGATGATCCAATACATCCATCTTGTTTCAAGCACTGCTTTACGATTGCCCAGTGATTTATGGCTACCATCATCCGAGAGTATCCGTCCGCAAGATGCTTGGCAGTTTGAATTGGGATACGAGCATCGCTTGTCTAAATCCCTCTCCATCTTAAGCACTGCCTATTATAGAAATATTCGCAACGTGCATGCCTACGTAGATAGCGTTTCCTATTTGGAGGAAATTGAAGACGATACAACCCAATCCTTTCTAACCAGCGGTTCAGCGCAAAGCATGGGCCTGGAAACCAGCCTGAATTATAAAGGCAGTAACAATGGATTTCTGCTTTCTTACACCCTGGCATGGGCTAATCGTCAGTTTGAGGCCCATAACTTTGGTGAGCCCTACCCTTTCGAGTTCGATCAACGACATCAATTTAAACTCTTCGCCTACCAGAGAATTGGCTCTTGGGATATTAGCTTAAACTGGGTATACTTTTCCCCAAACCCGCGGATTAGTTTTATCGCAATAGAAGTTGGAGATGTGAGTCGAGTTGATCTAAACGCGCCCGGAAGGAAGAACGAACTACGGGGAGAAGCCTACCATCGACTGGACCTTTCAGTAAGCTATAGGTTTCAGATTAAGCAAAGCTATCACGGATTAAAAATTGGTGCTTACAACCTATACAATCGAAACAATGTAGCTCTATACGAACTGGACGATGAAAGCGGATTTTTCCAAACCTTCCCCATCGGCTCACTGGGATTCTTACCCTCTGTAAGTTACAGCTTGAAGTTTTAGCACCTATTTTTCAGGAGGTACTCCCGAAATTCCAATGCGATTAACACCCTAAAATTCAAAACCTTACTTTCAAATAATCAGTGAGGATCAAAAAAAAGCATCATTTTTTGAAAAAAGGCGTAGGGGATTTTCACCGCTTAAGAGTCCTTATAATGAAGCCCTCAAAATGAAGGCTCGGAATTAAAAAGTAGAAAATGAGAAATTCAAATTTATTAAGCTTCAGATGGATTACGCTCCTTGCCATTTCCTTCAGTTTATTCATGGTTTCATGTAATAAGGATGATGACAATAGCATGAAGCCCCCTCAAACCCCACTAACTACTAACACTAACCTGGCAAAAGTGACTACCGACAGTATCGATTGTTTCGCTTTTACCTATCCAATCACGGTCAATATTCCGGACAGTGCTTCAGTAGTAGTTTACAACGACTCTAGTTTAATTGCACTTTTTGAGGATCATTTTGATATCGACGAAGATTTCGACTGTTATGATGATGATATCCTTGCCTACCCCGTTACCGCAACTTTGGAAGATGGACAAGTAGTAACTCTGCAAGATAACTATGATCTATTCGATTTAATTGAAAGCTGCTACTGCGATGATCATGAATATGAAGAGTGTTTTTACCTGAATTTCCCTATCTCTGTATTACTCCCAGATGGCACTACAGTAGTTACTAATGATGAAGATGAATTGGAAGCCGCTTTTGAAGATTGGTATGACAATCATGGCGATAGTTTAGATCCCGAGCTAGTATTCCCGATCAGTGTTACTATGGAGGAAGATGGTACCGTAATTACCCTGCAAGATGAAGATGAATTGGAAGAACTAGAAGAAGACTGTGAAGAGTATGACGAGGAGTGCTTCGACTTTGTATATCCAATAACAGTATTGAACCCTGACGGAACTTCAGTGGTGGTAAATGACGAGGACGAATTGGAAGACGCTTTTGATGACTGGTTTGACAACAACGGTGGTGCCCAGGAACCTACATTACAATTCCCCGTAAGCATTATATGGGAAGATGGAACCACCGAAGTGGTAAATGACGAAGACGAATTGGAAGATGCTTTTGATGACTGTGATTAAATTCCATCACAGCTAAGGATTCATTAGATGTTGGAAAGACCCTTCTCAAATGAGGAGGGTCTTTTTTTTGTTTTTAAGATTCTTGAAGCGGCTCGCGGAATTGTCAGGAATTCGGATTGACTCGTTTAAACCTAAAGCTAAATCTAGTGTCCGCTATGAATAGAATTAAACTGAGCCTACTTTTAACCATCATACTGAGCTTTAAAAGCTTTAGCCAAGGATGTAGCGATGCGGGATTCTGCACTGTGCATGGTTTACAAGCCAATATCAATAATCAGGACAGTTTAAATAATACTCTTAAAATAGGTGGATACTATGGAGCGGCAGATAATGACATATCGGTTTATGGAAATTATCTGGAGTTTGGTAAGCAGATCAATGCCCTTTTCAGGATCAATGCTAAACTGACCACTCTGGGACAAATAGGAAATGGCATATCTACCTTTGGATTAGCGGATGTATTTCTAAACGTCAACTATCGAGCAACTGATGATTTCCACATCACCATTGGAGGTAAAGCACCTTTAATACAAGGAGATGCCAGTTCTGAAGGTTTAGCTCTTCCTATGGATTACCAAAGCAGTTTAGGAACCTTCGATTTAATTCTGGGATTGGCCTATGAATTTGATAAACTTCAAATTACCGCTGGATTACAACAACCTCTTAGCCAGAATAACAATCAATTTCTGGCAAGCGAATACCCCTTGGGATCTGATTTGCGAAGCATCAAATCTACTCGTGGCTTTCAAAGAGCGGGCGATGCTCTACTTAGGGTTTCTTATCCATTAAAATCCCAGTCCAAATTGAAGTTTACTCCAAGTCTCTTATCTATCTATCACCTTGCCAATGATCAATATTTAGATGAGTTTGATCAAACCCAGGAAATTGAGGGTTCAGAAGGATTAACAGTAAATATTAATGTTCTCTTTGATATCAGCATCAGCTCTAGAAGCTCCTTTCAGTTAAATGCTGCCGTGCCTTTACTCGTCCGGGAGGCCCGCCCTGATGGACTGACCAGAAGTTTCATTGCGAATCTAGAGTATCAAGTAAGATTCTGATCTAAGAAACATTCTCCTAATTGAAGAGTAGGAATGTATCCTCGATTGAGAAGAGCCGGAACGAGTTTTTTAACCAATATGGCTTGGTGCCTAAATTTCCCAAAGCTGAAAGCATATCACTATAAACTAAAAATGCGCCTCAGATGGATTAATTTCTAAAGTCCATCCGAGGCGCAACACTATTTTTCAAGAAGTATAAGTTCCTAAAGGGAGAAGCACCCTAGCCCATCATTTTCATCAGCTTTTTCTTGGTGTTCTTGCATTCGCCATACTTCCATTCAGAGTCGAAACCATTCCAAAAAATGCGAATACTCTTGTCATCAAAACGGTAGATAATGACGGTTAGCTCTTCGAATTTGAATACGATGTTGTTATTGTTCTTATCATCCGATAAATAGTCAGCATCTTTCTCGAAGATCTTTTCAATCTTGTCCAGAAATGCTATGGCTTTCGCTTTTGGGAGGTAATAGAAATCAGATGAAGATTTCAACTTTCTCCCTTCACTATTAATCTGTTCTCCGTTGAAACCAAGCAGTAGACCTTCCATTGACTTAGTCATACACTTGAAGTAAAGGGTGGTCATCTCGGCAGATTTAGCCGACTAAAGAGGAGTAATTTCAAATCGGGTAAGGCTATCGGTTGGGTCTTTAACCAACTGAAAAGCAGCAAAATCCTTAGCCTTGTAGAGAGCTACCTCTTTAGGATATTCTGGCTTCTCTTTTTTTGTAGAGGATTGAGCAATAATTGAGGGGGCGATAAAAATCGCTAATACAAAAGCGGCTACTTTCATTATTAGTGGGGGATTGATTGGTTTAAAGGGAAAAGATAGGTAAAAAAGGATGTTTCTTAAAAAACTACAACCTAGATAGTGCTTAATCAGAAATTTAAGTCTTTGAATTTTCTAAAAAGTATCTCTATAGTTATTAGTCTTTTCCAAAATCCGCTGCTTGACGCGTATACTTTTAATGAAAATAACTGTCAGGTCCACTTGTAAAGTCTTAACCCAGCTTCTCTAAACTCCTTTCGATCTAAAATTAGGAAGCCGAATCATGATTAAAAGTTTTCCCTAATTAAAAAGACCCCATAGGGGCCTTCTTTTTTAGGTCTAAAAATTCATTTATTCCATAGCATCATCACAATGATGATGGTGATGGTGATGATAACCTCGATGATAGTCTCTGGGACCTAAACTAGCATAAAGAACACCGGCTGTTATCCCTGCACTTAGGATAAGAGTTAAAACACGCTTTAGCATTAGTCTTCAGTTTTTTGGTTTGACATTCGATCAGCACATTTCACCCGTTCAGATTTAAAGTGCTCATACTCCTCATCACTCATGCTGCGAATTCGATCCGCCATTGCCCAGCGATAAGCATAATGATGTCTTCGCCTCCCCCGGAAAAACCAGGCGATGGTGCCAAAGACCAGGAAGAAAATCATGACCTTCAATAAGAAGAAAGGCACAAAATAAAGCGCGGTTCCCAAGAGAATGCCGCCGATGATAGTTTTAAGATACACTCTGTTCATTTTCATTTTTATTGATTTAAACAGGAAGACGATCCAGAATCAATTTTACCTTAAACTAAGCTGAAAAAAATTGCTGTTAAATTTTAAAATATTGATTTTTAGAGACTTATTTCTTGTGATCCTGATGTCTCTGCCATCGAGCTTTAAACTCTTTGCGATCCTCCGGGCTCATCTCACGCCATTTTTTCCAATGCCTGGACCGCCCACCTGGACCTCCTCGTGGCCCAATTCCTGTGAATAGTATTTTAGAGAGCACCAGCAAACCCATAGCCTGCCAATAGTTTACTTTGGCTACTCCTAGTGCTGGTACTGCTGCGAAATTCCAAAGCCACATTAGCACGGCACTCAATGCAAATAGTATTAACCCTCCAAAGAAGAGGAAAGCTGCAATCCTTTTTCCTGATCTTCCTTTCATAGTCTTATAATTCGTTGTACAATTCTTTTAGTCTGTTTCTTAAATGCTTAACCGCGTAACTTTTGCGAGAGGTTATTGTCTTAATGCTTTCTCCGCTTTCGGCTGCGACCTCTTTCAATTTGAAGCCTTCCAATTCAGTTTTCACAAAAGCTTCCTTTTGCTTTTCCGGTAATTCATCAAGGGCTGTCATTAAAGTTTCCCAGAAAAGACTGCGATACCACTCATCTACTTCACTTTCGGGTTGTCCAAATAGGATTTCACGCCAGGCCTCTCCAGCTTCACCATCCAGCCAATTGTCATAAGACTCCTCTTTTGATTTGCGGTAAAAATCAGTGATCTTATTCCGAGCCACACGAAACAACCAGGCACTTATACTTTCAATCTCATCCAGATTGATCAATCGGCTTAATTGATACCATACTTCCTGTAGAATGTCTTCAGCATCCTCATCATTACGCACCCTATTGCGTATGAATCCGAAAAGTCGATTTCTATTTTCTTTGACCGAATCAGCTATGTCCTCATCACGACCCACCTTACGAAGTAAATGAAATTGAGTTTTAATAGCATGGATTAGATCATAGAGATGAATCTTTTGGTCCTAATTCCAGAAATGTTCTTAATGATTAAATTGCTCCTGAATGAGAATTGAGGAATGAAAAAAAGAAACCGCATCCTAATAATTGTAGCTGTAGTAATTATCATCCTTCATGTTGTGCTATTAGACTATAGTGATCTCAGTTGGGACAACAATAAAAGTAGTTATATCGGTATCCTGGCGATGGTTTTCGTAGGTATTTCGGCTGCATTGGATAAAAGCGGAAAAGTCCAGGACCTTAATGATCAAAATAAGTCCTCAGCTTAAGGCTCCTCTTTTCCAATCATGGATTACTTAGCATTAGTATTTTCGCCCTGCAATTAATGCAGCATGACCGACACCTTTTTTTACCGTAACCGCTACTTGATTTTTGCATTGGCTTTGATCCTGGTCCATGCCTGCAATCTCTTTATAGATATCATGGAAGTGGATGCCGCTCAGTATGCTTCCATTTCCATGGAGATGGGCTTTAATCAAAGCTATTTAGAGGTCTTTCATAGAGGGAGAGACTATCTCGACAAACCTCCGCTTCTTTTCTGGCTTTCTTCCCTTTCCATGCAACTGTTCGGCATTAGCAACTTCGCCTACAAACTGCCTGCATTACTGGTACTTATCCTCGGTATTTACAGCACCTTCCGCTTTGCCCTTTTATGGTATAGTCGCAAAATAGCCGTCTTCGCCGCGCTTATTGTGGCCAGTACCCAGGCTTTCTTCTTAATGTCAAATGATGTGCGCACCGATACCATGCTCACCGGACTCATCATCTTCAGTATTTGGCAACTGTCGGCTTATCTGAAAAAGCCAAGCTTATTAGGGCTCATGCTATCTGCACTAGGAATCGGATGTGCCATGCTTGCTAAAGGTCCCATCGGTCTTATCATTCCGGCTATTGCCTTTACGGCAGATTTTTGCCTTAAACGACAATGGAAAAACTTCTTCCGGCCCCAATGGCTTTTACTCAAACTACTTGTGGCTATAGTGCTTTTCCCTATGAGCTATGGGCTTTATACTCAGTTCGATCTGCACCCAGAAAAAACCGCCTATGGTATAGAGAGCCCATCAGGCTTGCGCTTCTTCTACTGGACTCAAAGCTTTGGCCGAATAACCGGTGAAAGTAGTTGGGACAATGGTGCGCCCTTTTCATTCTTCTTTACTTCAATCCTTTGGGATTTTCAGCCGTGGATCTTCTTCCTTATTCCGGCCTTAATTGTGAAGTTGAGGCAGCTATTCAGGCAAAGGTTTAGGGCCTCCGAAAATCAGGAATTTATAAGCATGGGAGCCTTTGTTTTGGTTTTCCTGATGCTCTCAAAATCCAATTACAAGTTGCCTCATTATATTTTTCCGCTCTTCCCATTTGCGGCAATCCTAGTGGCAGATTATCTACATCAACTTTCCGATAAAGCCTTAAGGCGTTTCGCTCGATTCCAATTCGGCTTTATGCATATTTTCATTGCCATAGTAGTTCTACTCTTCATCGGAATTTTCCCTCCGGAGAACCTTTGGTTACCTACTTTATTATTGCTGCTATTCTGTTTAATCTGGTTCGTATTCCTGAAAATTCATTCATCGGTAGATCGAGTGCTCCTGCCAAGTTTAGGTCTGATTGTCATTTTTAATCTAACCGCAGCCCTGCATTTTTATCCTAACCTTTTAAAATACCAGGGGAGCAGTCAAGCCGGTAAGGATGTTCACGCCATGAAGATCGATAACTCCTTATTCCACTTTTATAAACGCCATGGTCATGCGCTAGATTTTTACGCCAAACAATTGAGCAATAAGATTTTATGGGACAGTATTCCCGGTTTACCCAGCGGATCCTATGTGTTTTGTGATCAAGCCGGTTATGATGCCATTACTGAGGAATATCCGGAAATGAAGATTGCCAGGGAGTACGATCATTATCATGTAACTTCTCTAACCATCCCTTTTCTAAATAAAAATAGTCGCCCCGATAAATTACAGAAGCGCTACTTGTTGAGGAAGGATTAGACTTGCGAGTATGTTGATAGGTGATTGGCATTACTCTGTTTTATTCCTTTAAATTCACGGTAATAATTACCTATGCTTAGATTACTACTCACACTTCTGCTCTGTCCCTTTCTAGTTAATGCTCAAAACGCCTTTGGCCAAAACGCAACCTGGCACTATGGATATTGGGAGTTCGGTTATCATGGATTTAAAAAGGTCAGCCACATTGGAGATACCACTATGCACGGTATGAACTGGCTAAAGTTTAGTGTGGAGGGAGTTTCTGAGCTAAGGACCGGACCGGGACCTAATGATCTCATTCAGGATACTGCCCGCAGGTGGCCGGATATTTTTCTTGCCACTAGAAACGACTCTGTTTTTCGCCTATTGGATGGTGTACCTTTTCTCCTCTTTGATTTTAATGCTGATACCGGGGACAGCTGGCAATTCGCCCCTCTTGATACCACCTTTGGATGCACCAGCCTGCCAATTGCCACAGTAGCAGCAAAGGGAATTGACACTTTAGCCGGCATTCCTTTACCCTACATGGATCTAAATATGCCTATGGATTCCTTCTATTATAATGGTCAGCATCATTATCAGATCAGTTCTGGTAAAACGCTACGCAGAGTATATCGAGATATTGGTAACCTCAGATCCGTGGCGTTATTTGAGGCTGACATAAACACCTGCGACGGTACCAGTTTTAAGGCTTTACAGCTCTCTAGCCACAACATTAAATGCTTTAGTAATGGTCAAATCAATGTTAATTTCTCGAATCGAGCTTGCAATTACTGGTCACTTCTAAATACAACTGAAGAGTCCTTTAGCCAATTAAAAATTTACCCGAATCCCAGCTCCGGCCTGGTAAAGGTTGAAGCTGAACTCAAATATCAAAAGGTGAAGATATTTGATCTCAACGGACGGCTCATTTTAGAATACGGAGCAGAAAATCAAATTGAACTACCGGTTAAAAGCGGGCTCTATATCCTTAAGGTCGAATTTGAGAATGGGGCCAGTGAATCCGTACGAATTCAGCGACTATAAACCCTTATAAAGGTTTACATGACCGGTAGGTTTATGTAAAAAGATGGTTACCCCCCAGCAGGTACCATGTGCCTCATTCTGAATAAACATATTCCGTACTCCTTTGCTCTGTAATAAGAACATTGCCTTATTGAGATCATAAGAATTCATTTGCATCAATGGCTCTCCATAAGGACGCTTTTGGGTTAGATTCAGCAATCCATGAACAATCGGAATTCGATAACGGAAGAAATCTATGATATGGCCCAAACGGCCTTTCTGGCAAGTGTAATTCAATTGAAATACCCCGTATCCTCCCGGCTTAATGCGATCTACTAATTGACCAAGGATGGGCAAACCGCGATCCGGATTGATATGTTGTAATACGATATAGCAATTCACCAAATCGAATTCCTGTCCGGCAACCGCGCTAAGCTCATCATCCGACATGTGAAAATTAATATGCTCATGTCCGAATTCAGCGGCATTCTTACGTGCTTCAGATAACATGGCTTCGCTAATATCTATGCCATCTACCTTATCCGCATAAGGAGCAAAACCAATACTTAGACGACCCGTACCACAACCGAAATCCAAAACGCTCCCAGGCTTAAACTCAGGATCAAAGTGCTGATGAATCTGCTTAAATACTCGTTTGGCGAACTTGTTACCTGTTTCAAAGAATTCTTTTCGATGCTCATCATTTAGGTTCGCATCGCGATACTTATCGTGAGTGAGTACCCCAAAATAAGGGTCCTTCTTACCGTATTCCCGCCAAGCTTTATCTGAATCTGTAGTTGCCATATTAATCTGTCTTTGGTTTATTCCGGGCCTCAATCACCGCTTCGGCAGTTTCAATACCAATGGAATCTTGCATAAAAGATAAGGGTAACAAATATCTGCCTTCTAGAAGAGAATTTACTTTATCAAAGGAAAGTTGATTGATGTACTTCCCTGCAATCTGGCTTTTCTCTACTGCCTGTTTCAATTGCAAGGCGCAAAACACTTCTCCGGGATGCTCTGCATCAGCCATATAGTCATCACTTAGCCCCATTCCGGAAGGAGTAGTGAATTCAATCACATTATAACCTTTAGACTTTAGCAGATTCTGCACCTCTATGAAGTCAGACCAAAAAGAAGAGAACATCTCATCTTGCATGGCCTGATTAAAAAACTCATCAGAATAAGGAGGGATATAGAGTATTAGCTCGATGCCTTTGGTGCGAAATCGTTCTAGAATTTCGAGATAAATCTCAGTCTTTTCCTCCGAATATCTAAAAGGCTCGATAAATGGAGAGCGACGGTTTTTTAAATCCTCAATCAAAGTACCATCTCTGTAAATACTGTCCTCTAAATAGCGGTTTATTTCGCCCTCATGACGATAACTCCCATCATTACGATAGCCGCGCCCTCGCATACCCGCTCGGCCAAATCCGACATCCGTATCGGGTAAGCGCCATAGATTTCGATTGAGGAAAATTCTTTGCATGCCCTTTAAATGGGATTTAGAACTTAAAGCTCGGTCTTCTGGATAATTACGAGTCCATTCTACCTGATCAAGAAATGTATGTTCCAGGAAAAAGGAAAGGTCAACGCCCAATAAAACCAAATCGGGAGTAGTAGCTACTCCTTCATTCATTAAATCCAGCACATAATTCAGGTCTTTCCCATTGCGAGCCATCAAACCGGTATTGTAAAACTGGTCTTCAAAAGGGCTAAACATAAAGTCCCGAAACTGTAAAGTAACAGATTGCCCAAGCACCAGCACTTTGGCTTCACTACTTATAAACCGCTGAAACTTGTAATTACTCAGGGAATTACCCAGTATCTCCCGGCCATAATAAAGCTCCTTAGCACTGCTGTTTTGTTCTTCGTTAACCGTTTCGATAGAATAGGATTCCTTGTTCTTCAGAAGCAGAAATTCGCCCAGGAGTCCATAAGCCAGGATGATGGCTAGATAGGGAAGGGATTTTAAAACAAACTTCTTCATCTCAAAACTGAAAGTAATAGAATGGCTCCTTTCCGAAATATCCAAACAAAAGGATACTCAATACCAAGGCAACATAAATAGCTCTACGCCAAAATGGACTAAAATCCGTCACATGGAAAGGGTGAGATTTATCCTTAAAAATCCACTCAAAAATCAAAATCCCGATGGCTAAAGGAGAAACTTCAAGCAATTTAGGCGCGATGCTATAGTGGAAGTTGTTAAAAATGCCTTGGTAAATCTCATTAACCATATAGATGTCCTCGGATCGGAAAAAGACTCCCACAAAACTGAGAAAGAGGAAATTGGCCAACATGGTAAACTTGGATACCACCTTGTGAGTATTCAGATAACTGAGGCTTTTACGAATCCACTTCACTTTACTCGCCATTATTCTGGGAATGAAGGCGATCCCTTGAATAATACCAAAGATTAGGAAGGTATAATTAGCTCCATGCCAAAGACCAATTACTGCGAACAAGATTATAGTCGCGGTAATGCGCCAAAGGGTGCTATTGCGATTTAATCGTGCTAATCCAATAAAAAGATAATCCCTAAACCAAGTAGTTAAAGAGATATGCCAGCGGGACCAAAACTCAGGAATGCTTTTAGCAAATAGGGGCGTTTTAAAGTTTCGTATCAACTCATAACCCAGGAGTTTAGCCACTCCCCTGGCAATATCCGTGTAGGCCGAAAAATCGGTATAGAGCTGCACAAAGAAGAGGGCTGTAGCCGCATATAAGGTAATCCCATTGTAGGCAGATACGTTTCCATAAACCGCGTCCACTTGAATTCCGATGTTATCCGCAATAACCATCTTCTTAAAAAATCCGTAGAGCAGTAGTCGCATACCTTCAACCGCCTGCTGATAGTTGAATGACTTGGGCTTCTTAAACTGCGGCAGGAAGGTGGTTGCTCTTTCGATCGGTCCAGCTACTAATTGAGGAAAGAAGCTGACGTAATTCAAGAATGCAATTAGATTCGTTTCCGGCTTGATCTTACCCTTATATACATCCAGAGAATAGCTTAAAGTTTGGAAAGTGTAAAAACTGATCCCTACCGGAAGAATAATCTGTAAAGTCACCTCATTCATCTGCCAGCCCAGGGAATCGAATAGATCTTTTGCCGAAGCCAGGAAGAAATTGAAATACTTAAAAAATGCCAATAGTCCCAAGTTGATAATCAGGCTGAGGGAGATCAAAAGCTTTTTATGCCTTGATCTGGGCATATAATATCCTACGGTATAATCTACCAAAGAGCTGAAGGCAATAAGTATAAGGAAACGATAGTCCCACCAGCCATAGAACACATAGCTGAAAACCAACAACACCAAATTGAATGCCTTAAGCGACTTCCTTAATGTCCAGAGAATCTGGAACGCCAAGGCCAGAAATAGCAGGAATTCAATGGAGTTAAACTTCATGCCTTAGTCGAAGCTAAAATTTCGGTCGTGCAAGTAGATATCAAGCATCTCCTCGTAACTCAGGCCACGTTCTTCCGCTAACTTTTTCAAATCCTCACGCCAGGTGCGCTTTTCCTTGATCTTATCGGCGAGATAATCATCACCTCTAAACTCATGCTTAAAGGTCGAATCCTGAATAGTCTGCAATGCCCACTTAGGAAACCTCCAGCCACGGAAATAGACATTGGGCTCATTGGATACAATAAAGAAAGCATCGTATTCATCCAGGACTTGATGTAAATCTTTATGACGAATTAGATATGGAAGATTGTCTCTCCGATTTAAGCGAGAATCAGTGGTATGCACAGTCAGATTGTAATACCAGAATTCCATCTCATCGAAGCAATCCTGACCCAATCGCAGATTCTCGACCAGATCCCAACCAAAACTGTCACCGATAATCAGGAGTTTTTTGGGATTATCGGCAGTCTTTGGATCCCATTCAAAATCGGGATAGGCCATGCTATCCGGTTTCAACTCGGTAAAGAGATTCATGGAACTGGCGATATCGTTATCATAGTAACGCGGTTCAGTACTGTAATTCATTTTGGTGATGTGCACATTGGGTAAGTCCCAACCTGTTTTGCCCTCGATGAATCGGACCAATGTATCCGCCACAAAAACGTTTGAAAAATGACTCCAGTGAATACCGTACTTGGGGAATAATAAATCGCCGTATTCCTTTTTCAACTCCTGGAAATAAGGGATGAAGTCTATGTAGTTGATACCACGCTTATCAAACTCCTGACGGAAATAGTCATAGTTAAGGGAATCCACCTCTTCCTGATAAGGTAAATACTCAGGATAAAAACTGGCCTTTCCCGTTGCCATACCAAAGACTACAACTTTACCTCGAGCTTCCAGAGAGTCCTGCAATTCTTTGAAAACCCCGCCAAACCTTTCAATCTTTGGTAATCCTAAAAAGTCTTTCCCAAAATAGGTGTCAATATAAGGCTGCTCAAACAGATAATTGTCCTTGCCTTTAACTACCTCTCCGGTAAAAATATTCCCAAATAAACTGTACTCCAATTGATTATGGAGCTTAACAAAAAAGGCAAAGAAGCCAATTTGATCACTCACATAATCTGATAGAGTCTCTTGAAATACCCCCTCGGTAAAATTCTCCAGATTAAGAGGCTCAAAGGTGCTGGTTAAGCTTTCTCGGCTAATGCCCCCGGATATCCTCAAAGGGGTCACCAATTCGAGCATTGGGTAAAGTAGAAGGATCAGACCTAGCCTTAATAAGAATCTCTTGGTTTTATTGCTCGACTTCATAATCCTAGAATCTGAAATAAATAAATGGATTGAAATCCGAGGTAACAATATAGCTCGTTGACAAGGTAAAGAGCAGCAGGAAACTGAAGAACAGAATCAAATGCTGGCGATTACTGTAATTGGCATAAAAGAAGAAGTTTTCCAATTTCCGGCCAAAGGGTAATAGGACAATAAAAGAGAACAAGAGACCCAGAATAAGGTAGGTATAAAAGCTACCATCAAAATCGAAAACAGCCACAGCTTCTGACTGGCTAACAAACATCTTCTCTAAATAACTTGTAGCTACTGAGAAGTCATCCGCTCTAAAAAAGACCCAGCCAATTAGAACAATGAAATATTGATAAACGATGCGGAATAGCAGTGGTATCTTCTTTAATAGCTTGCCAAGGAAAGCCCGCTCCAGCATTAGGAATATCCCATGCCAAGCACCCCAAATCACAAAGGTCCAGGCCGCTCCATGCCAGAGACCAGAAAGCAGAAATACAATTACCAGGTTTAGATAATTCATATAGGCGCGCTTCGAGCGGTTTCCGCCCAGAGGAATGTATAGATAGTCCCGCATAAATGTGCCCAGAGTAATATGCCATTTACGCCAGAAATCGGTAATGCTTTCTGCGGTATAGGGATTCTTGAAGTTTTCGGGAAAATTGAAGCCCATGATCTTACCCAAGCCAATAGCCATATCCGAATATCCAGAGAAATCAAAATAGATCTGAACCGCATAAGCCACGATACCTAACCAGGCGATCGGAGTAGAAAGATCATCTACACTTGAAAATATCAGATCAACCTGAGCCCCTACCTGATTAGCAATTAGTACTTTTTTTGCTAATCCAATCACGAAAATGTAGGCCCCCTTCAGCTTATTATCGGTAGTAAAATTGTGCCTTCGATCATTAATATCATCAGCGATGGTATTAAAGCGAATGATCGGTCCGGCAATGAGCTGCGGAAACAGCAAAATGTAAAGTAGATAATCCTGAACCTTTTCCAGAGACTTATGACGACCCCAATAGACATCTAAAGTATAGGTGATCGATTGGAAGGTGAAGAATGAAATACCTATTGGTAAAAGCACCTCAACCCAGGGCATTGCAGAAACGCCTATTCCTTGTAATAAAGCATTTACGTTCTCCACAAAGAAATTGGCATACTTAAAGTAGGCCAGCACTCCCAGGTTTATCACCAGTGAGATCCAAAGCAAGGTTTTTTTGTAACTAGGCCTTTCCTCGGACCGCTCCATACGGCGAACGATATAAAAATTGAAAATCAGAAGGGGGATGAGCAGCCAAAAAAACTTTGGTGCCCCCCAGATGTAAAAAAGTAAGCTTGAAACCAGTGCAACACCGTTCTTCGCCCTATTGGGCACCAGGTGATAGACCAACAGGAATATCGGCAAGAATACGAGTAGAAAGATGACACTGGTAAATACCATCAGGCTTCTTGCATTTGGTTTTTCTTAATCACTTTTTCGAATAGCTCGAGGGTTTCCACCGCAGTTTTCTGCCAGGAGAAATCAAACGAGCGTTCCAGGCCCTTTTCGGCATATTCCTGCCGCGACTTCTCATCCGTGAGCAATAGCTTCATTTGGTCTTTTATCTGCTCCACATTATCCGGATCAGCTCCTAGACCATAACCCTCAAAGTTCTCCTTCATGGAACTGTTGTCGCCATAAATCACCGGAGTTTTACAACTCATTGCCTCCAAAGGTGGCAAGCCAAATCCCTCGTAATAAGACACATAACACAGAGCCTGGGCTTCCCGGTATAGATCTGGTAAATCATTCTCGTTGATAAAACCAGTGAAGATGATGCGTTCTTTATGACGCAACTTCATAATCTCTTTGGCATCCCAACCCTTTTTTCCACCCACTACCAAATTGCAATTCAACTCAGGAACTTCATCCAGCAATAGCTCGAAAGCCTTGATGGTATTCTCTAGATTCTTTCTTGGCTCTAATGTCGAAAGGGTAAATAGATAAGGTTCGGGTGGGATATTGTACACCTTGCGAGTGTTGAAGCCGGTTCGGTTGAAATAGTCCGGAATAAATTTATTGTTATCCGCCGCCTCTAACACCGTATGTAATTTGGCATCATCAAGCTGGTAGTGCTCGATCATATCCGCTTTGGTGCATTCTGAGATACAAAGGAAGTCGGCCTCCTGATTGATAAAGTATTTAAAACCAGCTTCGGCTTTAGCCACATTACTTTGGGTGTGAAACTCACTAAATAGACGATGGGTAAGATCGTGTGTTGTAACGAGGTAATTCGCCTTCACATTTTCAAAAGGCTCATAATGCTGTGGAAGTGGCACATTAATCAGATCGTAATCCCCAAAGCGATCCTTACCCTCCCCAGCAGAGCTTTCCTCATTCCCTTTAAACTTGATCAACTGTCGCAATTTTGCCGAGCGATCTGAGAATTTCAATCCGGCCTTTATTAGAATACGCCGATACATATTCTTGATATAATCCTTGATTGGGATTGGAACCAAACTCTTTACGAAGGATATAGAAGAGCGGATGTAATGGAAAAGGTATTTCTTAGCAAGCGGCAAACTTGCATTGTTGTTCTCATTTTTTCGGGCATCGAAAAGACCAGCGCCAAATTCCTTTAAAGGATAAATCTTCCCCTTTAAGAACACGTCAATTTCCCAACGACCTTCCGAATTCTGAGTTACCGGATACAATGCTTTTAGTAACTCTAGTAAATAGCGTTTAACCCCATCATTGCGATGCATGAGCAGCTTATTTGCTTCTATCAGAACTTTGTAAGTTCCTCCACTTGGGGCGGTACTTAATCCCAATTGCTGCATGACTTCATAATCAAAATCGGGATTGAACTGGCGCAGTCCGCCATCACGTGTATAACCCAATCGCTCCATTGTATTGCGATGATAGGTCCAAAACAGGTTTTGCAATTCCTGATCCAGTTCCTCCTTCCAGCCAAAGGCTTTTCCCTTACGGAAAGACTTTCTTACAATCTCCAGTTCCTCCTCTTCATTTGCTGCATGACGCTTACCACGTCCGTATTTAGGAGTGCCAAACTTTAAATCTTGAAAAGATGGAAGTTTTGCCGGATCTTGTTCGGGAAGATCGGCTATGGATCGTAAGCGTTCTACTTGATATAATGGATCAGCAATTAAATCCTCAAATCGGATAAGCAACTTGGTGCGTTTAAGCCATTCCTGAGCATTTACACTCCAACCACTAAAGTAACTGCCCTCTGCAGCTAATGTGGCCTCAATAAAAATATCTCGAAACGATCTCTCAGAATTATAAATCTCAATTTGCTGATAGACCATGGAAACCAGCGCATCGCGACCATCTCGTACCAAATAGACTGATTCTGAGCCCTCCAGATCTTCTGGAATAAGCAACTGAGGGATATGATGCGTTTTTATGAAAGGGAAATCCTTGTAATTTTCCGGTTCTCCCCTATTCTCATAAAATGAGCTGGATTCCAAACCATATACTTCAAAAAGTATATTCCTAAAAAAGGTGTTCCCCGATCTGGGAAATGAGCTAATCCAAATCATAATGCAGAGTTCACCTTTCCTTTTAAAGCCAACACTCTTTGGTAGAGCTCCACATCCTGAGCATTGGCTTGCTTAATTTGTTCTATTATCCCCGAATCGATATCGGTATTTTTCTGTCTGGTTTCGTTATGCACCTGATTATCTAAATAAGACCAACCCATAAGTTGCTTGAGTCGAGGAAGTTCCTCTGCAAAATTATCCTGAATCCCGATAAATTTAAACTGCTCTATAGGGGCTTGATCCAAAAATTTGCTCATCACATTCTGGTTCTCCTCCAAGGCCACAAATTCTTCCAAAGATTTACCCATTCTCCTAAAGAGGTTTTCATCCGGCTGCTCTGCAATGCGCTGTTCCAGAATACTCTTCAAAAAAAAGTAGTTAGACAAGACTCTTTGCACAGGTTCTCGGAGCCAGGTAATAAACTGGGTATCGGTGTTGATTTCAAAAAACTCATGTAGACGCTGATAACTGAAATGTCCATGGATTACGGTAAGCTTTCTGCTAAGCTTGGATCCAGAGAAGTACTCATCATTCAGTTTAATCCTACCTGAATTGAAGATATCTAGTTTAGCGAAGTTCTTGGGATCAATATTGTTAGTGAGTATTAGCCGGAAAGCCGTACCCGCCGTTTTGGGGATATGCAGAGAAACCAGTTCAATATTGTTCTTAATCTTCTTCAATGCGATGGCCTACTTGTCTTTTACAGCATACTTAATCGCCTTTGGAATATCGGTGGTCTCCATGATCACCTTTCCCTTTTCCATTATGATTATGCGCGTTGCCAGTTCTAAAAACTGCTCCATATTATGTGAGACTAAAAGGACACCCATATCCTTGCGAATCTCTTTTAGGGTTTTGATGCTCTTCTCCCTAAACTTCACATCGCTCACCGCAAGACCTTCATCAATAATTAGGAGGTCTGGATTAGCAAGCACGGAAATGGCAAAATTGATTCTAGCCCTCATCCCGGCGCTATAGGAACCAAAGGGAGCTTTGGCAAAGGCCTCTACTTCAGCAAACTCTAATATTTTTGGGAGCTTCTCTTCAATCTCCTTTTTACTCATCCCGAAAAGGGCGCATTTAACACGGATATTCTCTTCTCCGCTGTAATACCTTTGGAATGCCCGAGTTCGCTCAAAAACTGTTGTAATCTGGCCTCTTACTTTAATTCGACCGTAACTAACCGGATAAGCGCCGATAATTGAACGAATTAAAGTGGTTTTACCGGCACCGTTCATCCCTAAAATCCCCACAACCTCGCCTTTGGAGATATTAAGATTGATATCCTGTAAAGCCCAAAACTCCTTCTTACGCAGCTTAGGTAATCTCTTTGATGCTGCTAGCTTGAAAATATCCTGCAAACCATAGAACATATTAAGCTTAAGGTCCGTGCAGAACTTCTTGTAAACATTCTCTATTTCAACTATCGGCTTATCCATAATTAGTCGAAAATGCGTTCCACGATTTTGTAAACCGATTTAAAGAAGAAATGAATGACCAGAATGAAAATCACAAAAGCAAAAGCAGAGGCGATCCAGAATTCTGTCCAGTGTTCAATTGGGCTGCCAACGAGCAGATCCCGGGGCACACCTAAGAGATAGGTAAGTGGATTTACACTGATGATCTTCTGCAAAAAGGGGCTATTCACACTTTCGGTATACACCACTGGTGTGAAGTACATCAATAGGGTTATACCCTGACTGGCAACTAAGAGAATATCATTAAAAACAACCTCAATTAAAGAAATGAATACGCCAAAGGCTATTCCCAGCAATATGAGCGGAATAAGGGCTGGAAAAAATAAAAGCGATTGTAAGCTAAAATTCACTCCCAGGATTAAAAGGACTACAATGTTTAAGGTGAAGGGAATTAAAAAGTTAACTATGGTGAGGAGAATCTTCTCTACCAACTTTGCCTCCATATCAAAAGGCATCTCCATGAGCATACTACCCGATTCGGTTACGGAGGTAGCAATTAATTTAAAGAAGTTGGAAAAGAAAATCCAAATCGACATACTCAACAAGAGGTAACCGGTATAGGGAACGCTAGACTCACCAGGATTGTAGATGCCCGTGTAATTCAAGATTAACCAAATAGTAATACTTAGCATGGGTCCAAGAACCAGCCACACGCTACCTAAAAAAGTACGTTTGTATTGATTGGTTAAACTAAGGTTCAGCAATTGACGAATCAGGTGCTTATTGCGCCTAACTGACTGTATCCGGTCCTTCCAAAACTGGAAAACATTTGATGAGTACCCATGTCCGGTGTAGCTTTTCATCATTGCATATTCTTAGGAAGGCAAGCGATCGAAAATTTTTGAAGCTGCAGCCTTATAGGAAAAACGATCGCCTAAGTCCTCTAGAGCTATCTTGCTAGGAATCTTCAAATTAGGATCCTCAATCATCTCCCTTAAAAGCGAAGCCAGATGCTGCCGATTTTCCAGCCGCGAAAATATAACAAGGTCCTCAAATAACTCTTTAAATACTGGAATATCTGAGACTATGGTAGGTTTCCCATAGGAAAGCGCCTCCAAAACAGGCAGACCGAAACCTTCATACAGTGGCATATAGATCACGCAGAAAGCCTGTTTATATAAGCTAGTCAAATCTCCGTCTGATGGACGCCGAAACCACTGAATATTAGAGCTTTGCTTAATCTGCTCTAATTGACTTTGAGTTTCTCCGAAAATGGAATCATCAATATCACCAGCTAATACTAATTGCAAAGGGAAATCATCTCCCAAATCCTGAAAACAGTCGATAATAAAGCCCTGGTTTTTCCGCGGAGATAATGAACCAACCACCAGTGCATAATCTCCCTGAACCAAAGGCTCCGCAGTCGTTTCAGTAGAATCTAATTGAGGAATCCCATTGTAAACCACTGTTATCTTTCCGGCGGGAACCTTAAAGAACCTTTGAATCTCAGTTTTGGAAAACTCACTCACCGTAAAGACTTGCTTCGCCTTTTTCAAAACCCTGGGGATCATGTATCTATACCAGCGAACGAAATTCCTGCTGAACCACTCCGGCTGATGCATGAATGCAACATCATGCAAGGTGAGGTAGTTGTTTGAATAGAATATCGGCGCGCTATTTCCAAGATTCAATAATGGAGGGCTTCCGATACACTTTAAGTAAAAGGGTAAAGCAATTTGCTCCCATTGAAGCCCTCGTCCGAAGGCTAGAAATATGTGGCGATTAGTACTAGCGCCTTTTTCAGATGGTCGAAGAATCCATACATCTCCATGTTCCTTCATTAAATGGCTGGAAACTTCCTGAGCATAACGTTGCACCCCGGTAAGCTTTTGAGCCAGGAAACGCCCGTTTATAAAGATTTTCCCCTTGGCTGTAGACCAGGAGCTATAAGCAAGGAAAGCCGTAAAGAATGCATAAGAGAATACGCCCACCTGTCTGGATAGAATATTCTCACTTAACATGCTCATGCTGAACATTACCATTATTGCGAGATGTACAGGATTCCGGCACGCTGAAGCAATAATGATCTGGACCAACTGAATTAGAACAAAGAGTATAAAAGCACCCAGGCCAGATGCGATCCAGATGTGGAGATAGTTATTATGAGAATTAAAACCATTTTCGAATGCATAGGCAAAACCATTCGACTCATATTTAGCATTAAGCGCCGCCTGAGTATCTCCCACTCCAACTCCAAACCAGGGATGCTCACCTATTACCTGTAAAGAGCTAGCATAGATGGCCTTACGCATACTATCCGGATTATCCTGATCGAGTCCTTCTTCGGTTAGGGCCTTAAGCAGATCATTAGCCCGATCTCGTAAAGGTGCTACGCTTAAACCGATAGAGAGAAGAACAATCGAGCCAATAGAAATCCATTTAAGGCTCTTTCTCCAAGGCCAACCTTGAATCCAAATCAATGCACTACCTACAACCACCGCGGCCAGGATCATCTTCGATGCTGCGAGAGCCAATGTTAGAAATAGAGAGAGCAGGAAAAAACCAAAAAACCACCTAAGGCTGATGGTTAGACTTCCTTCCTTAAAACTCTGCTGCAAGGAAAAGAATGGGATTGCCAGGAGAATGGAAAAGTAAGTTGGGTGCATACCCGACTTGGAAGCCATAAACTCCCGAATATAATAGTATGAATTGGGTAGAGGTAGGATTTCAAAGAACTTACCGGTAGCCAACATGGAAGTGATAATATACCAAGCAAAGCCGCTCATAACGATCGCCATGAAGAGCAGAACACTTTTTTGCAATTGGCGATTAATTCTACTACGATTAAAAAAAAGCAACCAGGGAATTAGGAGAAGGAGGGCACTTCTTTCTAAGTACTTAACACCGAGCTGGACATCATCGGAATACAATAGGGTCACACTTAAAATCAGAGTTGGAAGGGAGAGAAGAAATGGAAACCAAATTCCAAATTTACTTGCAGATCGACGATCGCGAATTGCCTGAATGACCTGTAAAAGCAAGAAGAGCATTGCCAGGGCGCTCTGAGCTTGCAAGGTGGGTAATAAAGGGAATAAACAGAAAAGGAAATAAGAAGCCTGACTAAAGTTAAGATTTGCTCGCATACTTCTCGTTTAAACACTGGGCAACAAATCTTAGAATTTCTTTTCTAAATCGCTCATAACTAAATCGCTCAGCATTTTCTCTAATCTCTTTTGCAGATAACTCACCCTCATAATTCTCTTCAAAATCGGCAATTGCATTCTGAATGGCCTCCTTATTCTGTTGGCGGAAAAAGAGTCCTGTTTTTTTGTCTTTAACGATCTCCGCTGCGCCCCCTTTATGATAAGCGATCAAGGGTGTACCACAGGCCTGGGCCTCCACCAAAGTAATCCCAAAGTCTTCTTTACCAGCAAAGACAAAACCTTTTGCCTTTCGCATGTACTCGTGAAACTTGTCAAACTCTAAATGGGAAAGCATGGTTACGTTTGGTCCCGCCATTTCCTCAATCTTCTCTTTTTCAGGACCGTCCCCAATGACTATAAGCTTCTTATCTGGCATCTCATTGAAGGCCTCAACCACCAAATCGACCATCTTATAGCAAACCAGACGAGAGACGGTGATATAATAATCTTCTTTCTTCTCCTCCAATTGGAATTTTTCAATATTCACCGGGGGATGAATCACGGTTGCTTTCCTACCGTAAAACCTGCGGATTCTTTGCGCAGTGAAAGAAGAGTTGGCGATATAGTAGTCTACATTCTTAGAAACGCGTGCATCCCACTTGCGCAGTAGATAAGTAAGGAGCTTACTGGCCCAACCTAAGGGCCAATATTAATCCCGTGAGATCGAAGGTAAACGTCCTGTAAATCCCAGATATAGCGCATTGGGGTATGGCAGTAGGAAATGTGAATTTGTCCGTTGGATTTTTTTAGTCCGTGGGCAAAAGCGTGAGAGCTTGATAGAATAAGCGGATAACTTCTCAACTTATGGCTGCGTACCGCCCAGGGGAAGATGGGTAGATAGTAACGAAAATGCCTGCGTGCACGGGGTAATTTCTGAATAAAGGAGGTTTTAATAATGCGGTCCCCAGCTAATTGCTTACGATCAGCCTCACTCATGAAATCGACAGTGGCAAAAATGTCAACTTGATCAAATATATCAACCAGAGATTCGGTGACCTTCTCAGATCCCGCCTTCACACTAAGCCACTCATGAACCAATGCGAGCTTCCCCAGATCATATCCGTTCAGTGCAACACTATTACTCATTGCAACTGTTCCTTTATTATGAGAGATTGATCCCCAATCATTTTCTTCCCTGAATTCTATTTCTCCTTTCTATTTTTTAGTGTTCCTTTTCCTTAGCTCCTTTTAATACGATAACCGTGCCTAAGCTCTCATCGCGATAAAACCGGTTGATATTTTTCCAATGCTTTTCTGTAGATCATCCAATCTTCGCGATTATATTTTTCAATCATCTTCCGAATACGCCAACTCATGTTTTCCTTCGAGGCTCCCTTAGTTTTACTGAGGTTTTTTTCGTGAAAAACAGGGGTTTCAGGCCATCCTAAAGAACGTGATAATGCATTGAGATCACTGTTAAAACGCTCCAAAAATCCTATGAAAAAAAACTGATCTATATCTGCTCCACGAAGAAAGCGAGCCATCTTGTTCCGGGTTTCGGGTCTGGCAGCATAAACCTTTAAAGATTCTTCCATTCTATCCTTTGCCGGATGATCCGGATTTTCATCTAAGGTTCGCTTCCACCAGTAAAAATTGGAAACAACCCTATCATTCGGATTGCGCATAAATGTGATCAACTTCGAACCATCTCTTGCTGCGATATCATTAACCTCATCAAAAAAGAAATGACCGTGAATCACCTTTACTTGAGGGTTCAACACATCAATAATTCTTCTCCCCTCCTTATTTAAATCCAAACATTCATCTCGCTCAAAATGACGAACTCCCTCCTCACCGTAAATGCTTATCAGTGTTTGTAAAATGGAAGACCCTCCCGTTTTTGGAAGATGTATAAAGATTAGCTCAACCATCTAATAACAGAGAATTACGAATGGTTGATAATCAGAATGCTGCACACCAATAAAACGAATTGGCGCACAAGTGCACTGCGTCTTAAGCTTTCTTAAAACCATGAAGGGGACAGGGTTATTTGTTCAGGTTAAGATACCGTTATACAAATGTAACCAAAAGCTAGCTAACCATTTCCCGGTGTCTTAAGCGCTAAACGGATACAATTGGTCCGAATTTCACATCAGCCCTATTGTTATCAGCTGGCTTGTTCCGATCTTGCAAATTGTCTTTATCGAGCAGATTAAAAAAAACCTAAGCCCCGGAAATTAAAAACCTATAAATGCTTTGCCCATGAAAATGTCTCTACGCTCTAGTCTCAAAAGTAAATTCCTGGTATTGACTTCCATTTTGGCGCTTAGCTTTCCCCTGGGCGCCCAAATCAATGTAGGATCCAATGCTCCTAACATCTTGAGCGCCGGAGATTTTGAACCTGGTATTATTGATCGCCTTAAAGGAACTAAAACAGTATTTGTTTATCGCAATGCTGATCTACAGGAGCTAGAGACTTTTAAAAATGCCATGGATAAGGCCTGGAATTTAACAGACTTGGAATTTATGTCCTGGGAGGATTATAACAGTTATGATTATGACGAATTCTATTCTTTCATGACTATATCCGGTACCCACCTCAGTCAAACGATGAGGTCTGGTGTGAACAGTGAAACCACTCATATCTATCTAAGGCTGTGGATGGAAAACGAAGAAGATGAGGATGAAGACTTTACTTTCTTCAGGATTGAACTCTATCCGGTTTTTGAAGTATATCAGAAAGCAAGTTTATTATCGGAAGACGAAGACCATGGTTTTTTTCTAAAGTATCTCTATGAAGAAGCCATACTGCACAACTGGAATCGTCTGTATCTGGCGAATGCACTTCAGTTTGCAGAAAAACAGCTTATTAAAAATGAGGTTTATTGGCTTTTCACCGATATAGCAGAAATAAAGCTATCTCCCCTTAAAACAAATACGCTCTACATTCCTGATTACACCCTTGTAAAATTTAATGCCTTTAGTGGAGATGAAAGTAAACGCCATGAGGTTAAGAAGCTACTTAAGAAATATCCTTATCCCTACAGTTTCATAAGTACAGAAGAGCTTATAGCCAAAGCTGAAAGTTCCGAAGAACCGGTATACTACCTCTCCTATATAAAGAGCAGTACCAACAAATTCATAAGTATAATAGACGCAAAAACCGGAGAGTTCCTCTATTCTACAAATTCTCCTATGTCTTACAATATTAAACCGAGAGACTTTGGATATATCGCCGAGTCTGTTGAAGACTAATCGGTAGCATCATATATCTGAAAAACGGCTCACTTTGGAGGAGCCGGATCAATTTAGTGAGGGAAAAATGCGAATAAGCGATCCTTTCAACCCTTATCTTTATCGGCCGAAACCTTCACCCTCGCAGACATGCTTTACGCAAAGAAATCCTTACGCGTCTTATTGGTTCTGCTAATACTTACCATATTCCTCCTGTCTCTAGACCTCATGGGAAGTGGCTTCAAGCTGATGAGTAAATCCTTTGCGGAAGATGTAATGGCTGTAACCAGTAATCCTCTGGTCTCGCTATTTATAGGCCTCTTTGCCACCGCGATCATGCAGAGCAGCTCTACCTCCACGTCAATTATCGTAACCCTGGTTGCTGCAGGAACCTTATCCATTCCCAATGCCATACCCATGATAATGGGAGCTAACATCGGAACCAGTGTAACCAGCACCATTGTAGCCCTCGGACATGTACATAACAAGGAAGAATTTAAAAATGCGATTAGTGCAGCCACGGTACATGATTTCTTCAACATAATGGTAGTGATCGTACTGCTACCCCTGGAACTTTTTACCGGGTTCCTAAGTTCGGGAGCTCATTATCTGGCCAGTCTGCTGCCCATTTACAATAATGAAGAAGGTGGGTTCAATTTGATGGGTGCCACCATCAAACCAATCTCTGCTTTTCTGGTTCAGCTGTTAGATTCAAAAGTTTACTTAATCCTGGGCCTGGCCATTATTCTTCTAATCAGCTCTTTAAGGGGATTCACAATGGTTCTGAAGACCTATATCATTGGGAAATCGCAGCAGGTAATCGATAAATATGTCTTTGGGCATCCGCTGCAATCCCTTTTTTGGGGAACCCTATTGACTGCGGGGGTTCAATCAAGTTCAGTCACTGCTTCCCTTACTGTTCCATTAGTCGCGTCAAAGCGGACCACTTTGGAAAAGGTATTTCCATTTCTGATCGGTGCCAATGTAGGCACTACATTTACGGCTCTAATCGCAGCTCTATCGCAAAGCGAAACGGCTTTAGTTGTTGCCCTCTGCCATCTTCTTTTTAATCTCACCGGAGTACTTATTTTCTTCCCAATAAAGTACGTGCGCAACATTCCCGTTTGGTTTGCAGAAACACTTGGGAACCTCTCTTATAAAAATAGGGCCATAGGCATACTGTACGTGATCACCATCTTTTTTGTGCTTCCTTCGCTCTTCATTTTTCTATAGTAGAGCACGCTTTTCTTAGAAGAAAAAAGCCTTCTGCAAATAAAAGTCCCTCCCATAGCCATAAGAGAGCTTAAGCCCGGGCCATAAGCCTAATTTAATCGTTGATTATCAATTATTTAAGGCAACGAATCTGAATTATCGAAAGCTGATAAAAATCATTCCTTTTCGACTACATCAGGACTTATTTTGTTGCTGCAAATTGAGCTTGAAACCTTAACGAATTAAGAATCATGGATATCCTGGAGTTGATCGAAAAACCTAGTAAAAGGGTAGTCGATGTAAGCGGTTTTGTTAGAGATAATGTGAGTCCTTATCATGGCACAGCCGATTTTTTAACTGGACCATCAGAGCGAACCCAAAAGCTTTGGAATATCTGCAAGCTGGCCATGCAGGAAGAACGAGCCAACGATGGGGTGCGAAGCATTGATACTAAAACAGTGTCAACCATTGAAGCCTTCGAACCTGGCTATATTGATAAGGATCTGGAACAGATTGTTGGCTTACAAACAGACCTACTTCTCAAGAGAGCCATGAAGCCTTACGGTGGCTTTAAGGTGGTACAACAAGCCCTTGCTGAGCATGGCTTAGAAGCTGATTCTGAGGTTAATGAAATCTTTTCTAAGTATGTGAAAACCCACAATGATGGCGTTTTCGATGCTTACACAGAAGAAATCCGGAAATACCGATCTCTGGGTATCCTTACCGGCTTACCTGATAACTATGCCCGTGGACGAATTATCGGGGATTATCGTCGCCTGCCCCTCTACGGTTTAAATCTTCTGATTGAAGAGAAACAGAATGATCTGAAAGCCCTGGACGGGCCAATGAACGATGAGCATATTCGCTTACGTGAAGAAGTATCCGAACAGATTAGGGCCTTAAAGTCGATGATCAAATTAGGTGCTAAGTATGATCTCGATTTAACTCGTCCAGCACAAAATGCCCGGGAAGCGGTGCAATGGACCTATATGGCCTATCTCGCAGCGGTGAAAGAGCAAGACGGCGCCGCCATGTCGCTAGGAAATGTTTCTACTTTTCTAGACATCTATCTAGAGGAAGATCTTGCGAAAGGCATTATTACAGAAGCAGAGGCTCAGGAGTATATTGATCACTTCGTTATGAAACTGCGGATGGTTCGCCACCTCCGTATGGGCGCTTATGATGAACTCTTTGCGGGAGACCCCACCTGGGTTACCGAAGCCATAGGCGGTATGTTTCAGGATGGCCGGACCAAGGTGACCAAAACCTCCTACCGCTTCCTAAACACTTTATATAATCTTGGGCCCTCACCGGAACCAAACATGACCGTACTTTGGTCAGAGGATTTACCGGAAAACTTCAAAAGCTTCTGTAGCAAGGTGGCCATCGAAACTTCTTCATTGCAGTTCGAGAACGACACATTGATGCGCAAGAGTCGTGGTTCTGATGACTATGGAATTGCTTGTTGTGTCTCCCATCAGGAATTAGGTAAATCCATTCAGTTTTTTGGTGCCAGAACCAATTTAGCCAAGACTTTGCTGCTCGCTCTGAATGGCGGTCGTTGTGAGCTTTCGGGAGAAATGATTGTGGATGGCATCCCTGAAATGGATTTTGGCTATCTGGATTTTGAGGAAGTGCAGGCCAACTTTAAAACTGCGATGCGCGAAATCGCAAGAGTATATAGTGATACGATGAATATCATTCACTATATGCACGACAAGTACTACTACGAAAAGGCGCAAATGGCCTTAATCGACACCAACCCCGAGGTTAACATCGCTTATGGTATCGCTGGATTATCCATTGTGGCTGATTCACTCTCGGCCATTAAATACGCCAAGGTGCGCCCTATCCGTAATGAGAATGGGCTTACGATAGACTTCAAAATTGAAGGAGACTTTCCAAAATTTGGGAACGACGATGATCGGGTGGATGATTTAGCCAAACAGGCAGTGGCTGATTTTAATCGTGAATTGCATCGCTACAAGGCCTATAAAAATGCCGAACCCACCCTTTCTGTGCTTACAATCACTTCCAATGTAGTTTACGGTAAAAAGACCGGTGCTACTCCTGATGGTCGAGCTATGGGAGTTCCTTTTGCCCCAGGCGCGAATCCAATGCATGGCCGGGATGAAAATGGAGCGATTGCCTCTTTGAATTCCGTTGCGAAGATCAACTATGAGGATGCCCAGGATGGAATTTCCAATACCTTCTCTATCGTTCCAAAATCACTTGGCAGCGATATAGAGACACGCACTGAAAATCTAGTATCAATTTTAGACGGGTACTTTTCTCATGACGCTCACCATCTAAATGTGAATGTTTTAGATAAGGAAACTCTGATTGATGCAATGGAGCATCCTGAAAAGTATCCCCAACTCACAATTCGGGTATCAGGTTATGCTGTGAAGTTCACCCGATTGTCCAGAGAGCAGCAATTAGAAGTTACTTCAAGGTCTTTCCACGAGTCCATGTAGGGGTTAATATATAAGCCCTAAGTACTTCGTTAAGCAATGGAAGCTCCGACCAAAATAAGGGTACACTCTATTGAGACCCTGGGAACGCATGATGGTCCAGGTATGCGATGCGTGATTTTCCTGCAGGGGTGCAGGTTGAAGTGCCTCTACTGTCATAATCCAGACACCATTTCAATGGAAGGTGGGACTGATTATTCAGTAGAAGAGCTATTAGAAATCATCCTTAGAACCAAAGACTACTTTGGCAAGAAAGGTGGCGTTACCTTCTCAGGAGGGGAGCCTTTATTGCAAGCAAAAGCTCTATTACCCCTATTCAAAAAACTCAAAGCGGAAGGAATTCATATTGCCCTTGATACCAATGGTCGTATTCTAAATCATTTCACGAAAGAGTTACTTGATAATTACACTGATCTGGTAATGCTGGATATCAAGCATATGACTGAAGAAGGCTATGAGATGATCACAGGAATGAAAAACTGCAATACCACCTTTCAGTTTGCAGAGCATCGGGAGCGATCGGGGAAACCCATGTGGCTTAGGTATGTACTCATTCCCGAATTAACGGATAGCCCTGAGCTACTTTCAACAATGGGGACCTATTTTAAAGATTACAAAAGCATTGAAAAGATAGAAATTCAAGCTTATCATAAACTTGGCGTACATAAATGGGAAGCCTTAGGTTGGGACTATGCGCTTAAAGATTCTCGCACAAATACCGAGGAAGAATTAGAATCTGCAGCTCAATTACTACAGGCTTACTTTAAAGAAGTAAGCATAAACTAGGAGCCAAAGCTGGCGTTAAATCCAACTAAACAGTTCCTATTTCCTAGAATTACGGAACTTCATAGCCTCTTCAAGAAAAAGTTTATGAAAAAGATATTATTGGTTTTAGGATTGGCATTTGGAACCTTCGCCATGCAAGGCCAGGTAGAACAAGCACCCTCGGAAGAATATGCGATTGTGGATGTGATCGAAAGAGGATATCAGAAAAGCATAAGGATTTCCATCGGAGAAGAAGAGGCTACGGAAAGAGTCTGGAAAACCGAATCTACCAATCGGATAGGCGATTTCTCTCCTGTTATTAAGGTTTTAAACGACCTGAATCGACAAGGTTTTGAGCTATTGACCATGTCCACTTCCCACATTACAATTGATGGCTACGGGGTTATGTCGGACGGAGATCCACGTTTTACTTTTATGATGGTTCGAAAAATAAAGCGGGAATGATACAAGCGGGTGTTCCATTTAGAATTATCGCTAGAAATTCAATATGACAGAACTGGAAATCCACCCGCATCTTAAAGGTTTTATACCTGAAGGGTGCCATACATTGATTATGGGAACTTTTCCCCCATTTGGCTATTCGGGCATTAAAACAAATGAGCTTTTCTTCTACCCTTCTCCTCAAAATCATTTTTGGAATCGAATGGAAAACATTTTTCCCTCTTGGAATCCTAAACTGAAGAAAACTGCCAATCGATTGGAAGATGTTTCTCATCATCAAAATCGCCTCGACAAGGAAAACTTTGCTCGTGAAAAGCAAATTGGATTTTTAGATGTCTTCCAATCTATTAGGCGGAAAAAAATCGGCAGCGATGATACGGATCTTCTCCCTCAAGAGGATGTAGTCAGTAATGGTTATCTATTAGAATGCCTTAAAAACCATCAAACTATAGATCGGATTTGTTGTACCTATAAACTCGCCTATCAAACCTTATTGAAGAATTTGCCCTTAGAAAAATTGCGAATCGAAGAAGATCAAAGGTCCGCTAATGGAGAAATGGCCGTTTTCAATTTTGGTTCGAGACAGGTTCAAATCTACCTGCTCTATCCCGCAACTCGAAGCGGACAAAAGAATAAGGTGAAGGACGCACAATACAAGGAACTAATTTTTAGAATCTAATGGGAGGTTCTTAATTCTGAAAGTATCAATTTCGTAATCGGATTTCAAGCTGATCATTTTCCAAACTATTGATAAAAATCGCTTCAATAAACCAAATCTTACGGAACCCACTGGTAGCCGCTCTATATATTGGACTAGGGATCGTACCTGCCCTTCTCGTTCAAAGCTATTCCGGTGACTTCGACTCGATTTACCACTACTTCGTTTCCAAAGCTTCTTGGCAGGAACCAATCTACTTTTTGCGATTATGGGGTAAACCTCCGTTTACCTTGATCAGTTCCCTTTTTGCCAACCTCTGGTCCTATGAAGGTGTAGTAGCTCTAAATGGGTTCTTCCTATTTGGCACTTATTACCTGTTGTTTCGAACAGCCGATAAAATGGGGAGTAGCATTGCCTGGTTAATTCTAGTTGCTCCTTTCTTATTCAGATCAGCCATACCATATAGCGCTACCGCCTTGACCGAACCACTTGCTGGCTTCTATATAGCCGGTCTGCTATTCTTAATTATCAAAGAAAGATGGCTGACATTCTACCTCTTATGCTCCATCAGTTATCTTTTCCGACAAGAATTAATCATCCTCATCCCAACTGCATTAGCAATAGGTGTTTACCGACGAGATCTACGCAGCTTAACTGTACTCTCCGGACTTTTCATTTTTGAAACACTTACCTATCTATTTAACCCAGTAGATTTTCTCAATTCATTTACCGGAGGTTACAATACCGGAGAGAGTGTTTATGGCTCAGGAGATATTGGTCATTTCTTTAATCGGATGAGCCGTATGACCGGCAGCCCGCTTTACGTAATGCTGAGCCTGATCATTGCTCTATATGCCTTGGCCATTTCCGCAAAAAGGTATTTCACCAAAGGTCTCAAGGAATCACCGCGAATTGCCATACTTGTTGCTGCTATAGTATTTCTAGGGGTCTTTGGAGCGCATAGCCTGGTTTGGTACAAGGGGGTCTTTGCCAGCGCTGGAATGGAAAGGGTATTAAACCCAATTATCCCGATAGGGTTATGGTTAATTATAATAAGCATCTCAAAGCTGAAAAACACTTATCAGTATGTTTTTGCCCTACTTTTCAGCTTGTTATTCATCAATGAGAACTTCATATCTAACCGCTTAGAAACTGCCTATCGCTATTCTACAGTTTTTAAAGCTGATCCCGTTCGGGAGATGATGAAATCCGATGCAATCTTTGATGACATCCAAGCTACAGACAACTTGCATTGCAATCATCCGGCCATTGCTCTTTACCTTGATCTTAACCCTAAACTGGAGGAATGCTTTGTTGATGGTCAGATTGGTTTCAATGACCTCTCGGAGCATCCTACGATAATTGTAAAGCCACATAAGGAAGTTGATCTGGAGTTCGTAATAAATTCAGGATGGTCTTACCTTATTCAGGGAGATCAGATACTAGTCCATAATATTCGGGCCGAAGAATCGGACTAATCCAATAATAGAAAACTCCTTTTTTGATCTACATCAAATTTAGCGACTTCCTACTCGGCTAAGTTTGCTGCTATAATCATTAACGATATGAAGTTTCTATTCCGCTATCTTAAAATCCTAATTGGCTCCTTATTGCTTATGAACTGTAAAGAAAGTGCCCAAACTCCACAGTCTCCCAATGACTTATCTCCTACGGCAGAGGTTAAACCTGTAAATATTAATGAAAAAGGGTTTGAATTTATGCAGCGTATGCAAGGTCAATGGGTAGGTCGTAACCAGGTTCTTGGTTGGGATTGGCCCTGGTTCGCATTTGACTACCGAGCTGTATCGGAATCCCATGTCTTTGGGATTTTTGAAGGAGGTTCTATGGGGAATTTGCTCACTTCATTCTTTGTAAGCGATTTTAAGAATACCCGGACAATCATGGCTCGGAATGGTGGACTGCTTAGTGGAATTTACCGCACCAGTTATTTTGTATTAGACAGTGTGCAGACCACTAGCGAAGGAGATTACTATCGGTTTGTGGATGCCATCGGGGGAGAGAAGGTCATGTTCATGGAACTGTGGTTTAAAGATGATGAACTTGAATTTAACGCTTATACCAGCAGATTAGGAGAGCGCACCCCACCATCACGTCATATGGCATTCAAGGGAGCTCGTGCTGATAGTAGCTTGGCACAAGCTGCGGCCGTTGCATTCGGATACCCCACTAAGAACCCTGCATTTGATTTTTCGAAGGGGTTTAACCAAGCCTGGCTGTATAATCCACCAAAATTAAATCAAGCGGTATCGGCGACTTTCATGGATATGGACAGTTCCCGCACAGTTTACGATATGGCCAATACTTCTGGAGACCCTGTTCGCATTCAGGACCACACGAATATGGCGGCCCTTAGGGTTCAATTAGAAAGTGGGACCGCCAATGATAATTTTAATACTCTGATCTATCTTTCGAAGGATCCCTTGGTTAATGGGCAGGGGCAGATGGATTTTCAGGCCCTGGAGACCTTGTTACTATTTCCGGAGCTTAGTGCCGGACAACATGAGTTCCTGCTTACCTATCTTCATAGTGGAAGCTATTACATTACTGCATTCTCTGATCGAGATGCCGATGGAAGCCCTGGTACTGGCGACTATGCTTCGGTAAGTCAATCCATCTCCCTCAATCCTCAAGACTCCCTTCAAATCAATCTTAATCGAATTGAACATGAGATTTAAATTGAAGCGATTCAGATATTGGGTGTTTCTTTTGGCTATCAGTTTAAGTGCTTCCTTCTGCCAAAAGAAATCCGAAAACCCTGAGGAGCCGCAAATGCAAGTTGCTTATAATCCTCAGATTCGAGCTATTATGACGGATTATTGTACGAGCTGCCATTCTGGAGTCAGCGCAAGTGCCGGCCTAAGATTAGACACTTATGAATCTGTGAGAGCTGCTACAGAAACCGGAAGCTTATTGAATAGAATAAATAATGGGGCTGCCCCTATGCCTCCAGGAGGTTTGATGGATAATGAGGAGCGAACTCTAATTCAGAACTGGAGCAAGAACAATTACCCTCGTAACTAGATAGGCTTAGAGGCCATTTTCTCTGGGTTTAATTACATCTTCCCGGAACGAATGCGAGACAGGGTCTCCTGAGATACCCCTAAAAAGGAAGCAATATAAGAGAGCTTGGTTCGCAATTCTATATCGGGGAAATAATGCAATAAATCCCGGTAACGATCAGCCGCACTAAGCCCAGTATAGTCCTTATTCGAATAGTCTAAGAAAGCGGTACTCTCCTCGGCTATAAGTCGGGCTATAAGCAACAATTTCGGGTTTTCTTGAAGAGTATTAAAGTCCTTGTAGCTTAGAGAATATATTTCGGAGTCTTCTAATATCTGGATACTCTCAAAACTTGGTCTCCGGCAGTAGAAGCTATACCAAGAGGTGAAATACTGTTGGGAATCATAAAACCAGGAAGTAACTTCCTTTCCGTTCTTTTCATAGTAAGTCCGTACCAGGCCCTTTTTCAAGAAATATATTCGATCACAAATTTGAGCTTTGCGCAGCAATCGATCTCCAGCCTTTCGAAAATCAAAATGCAGAAAGGGCTTCACCTTCTCTATATCCGATTGATCCAATTGGATTCGAGTATCTAAGGTCATAAAGTGGTATTCCATGCTTTTATGAATGATCAAAAATATCTCCCAAGATAACTAAGCTTTATGCTCCATCTTGAGTGGATCTTAGCAAAAAAATAGAGTTGAAAAATCCAAGGCTCCTAATAGTTGAATAGCAAAGGATAATTGCCTTATTTCGTGACAACCAAATTTTTCTGATGCGCTACTCTCTGTTTTTAAGCCTGCTGCTTTGCCTCAATCTCAATGGCCAAATCGAGATTCTCGAAAGAACTGAATTGCCCTATGAAAAAGACCTTGATATGGTTTTCTTCGAGCCCATAGGTGAGAAAGGGATTGTTCAAATTGCAACGGAAGAGGATAAACGCGAAGACCTCTTAAAATGTCGCATTCAGTATTATGATACTAACCTGACACTCTATCGCGAGGAGGTATTCAAAGTAGATTTTGACGGGTTTGTTTTATCACAAGAGGAAGTACTGGACGGGAAGTTACACCTCACCTTAGCTGATGGTGGAGAATATATCCGCTATGTGAGCTTTGATTTGGAAAGTGGCGATACTTTGACTTTAAATTACAAAGCTCAACCTAAAAACAAAACTCTTACCTGGGAATATCATGATAACAAATACTATATCATTGAATCCGGCAAACGCAGTGTGAATCTCTTTGTAGAGGATCTGCTTACAAGAGAGCGCACAAAACGACCTATAAACCCGATTGACGTAAAGCCGAAAGATTTCCTGGTCAGGGAGCTTCTTTTTCCAGACGGTGGTAATGACCTATTCTTCCTGGTGGCGGTCAAAATAAGCCGGATGGAGTTTGTTAACCGACTTTATCATTTGCATGAAGATGGAATAATCGACGAAACTTTTATCTCAAACCCTAAGCTCCCAACCATAAAGAACATCTCCATTTTAAGGCTCCCAGGAAACGACCGTTTTAAATTGTTTGGCGCTTACGGTAATGATGGTAAAACAACAGGAATCTTTTTTGGCGAATTGGATCATTCTGAGTTTATTTTAAGCAAACGTTACAATTTCCTTGAAGATTTTGATAGCATCAACCACCTTGATGGCCGTTTAGATAAACTGCTTTATAAATATGAGAAAAAGCGTGCCGAACGCCGGGGAGAAACCCAAGAACTAGATGCACTCACTACTTCCCATCCTATAAAAAGGTTGAATGATGGGGGTTATCTCTGGATTAGTGAATTCTATACTCCAATTTATATTAATATTCCCATGCGTGGGCCAAACGGAATGACTACCCACCAACGGAGTTTTCAGGGTTATCAAACCTTCTCCGCCATAATTGCTCGATTAGATTCAAATGGCGAAAAGCTATGGGATCGATCAATTCGAGTACTACCCTATGAGACCCCATTTTATATTAAGAAGTACCTGATAGTAAATTATGGTGAGGATCAAATAAACTTCATCTATCAACGGGCCAGATATGTACGAGATCGGGCCTATAACTATGATGGAAAACTATTGTTCCAGTCCAGTAGTGAAAGTCAACTCCTTTCAGAGGATCAAGAAAAAGCAAAGAACAGCAGTAATATGCGGATAGATTCTTGGTATGCGGATCGTCTTGTTGCCTACGGTTATCAGAAAATTAAAAACAAAGAGGACCGCAGTAAATCCCGGGAGGTATTTAGCATAAACAAGATGGTTATCAAAAAGTCAGAGAAGATTAATTAATTGGTCGTCTTACGATACCAGCAATAGCTTATACTATTGATGCTTTGTGCCTCTCCATCTTTAACTAAAGAAATATCCCATTGCTCAATCTCATCAGGGAAATGATCCATCCACTCATTTCGAATTAGAATAAATGACTCACATTCCCTTGCCAGGTCAATCAGCTTAAAATTTCGGATTTGATCTCCTTTGCGTGGAAGTCCAACGATTTTGCTTGATAAAGCATCCGGCAAATGAGTATTCCAATAGGAGCCAATTATGGCAATCCTGGACTCACTCTGAGGAGCAGCATTAATCTCTTGAATGAGTTCTAAAGCTTCTAATCTGCGAATTCGATCCTCAGTTCCGGTCTCAAATCGATCATTAAACTGGATAGAAGCGAAGGCGATTAGCATCACTAAACCTAAACTAAGCGAATACTTTATCCACGATGGCCTGACTAAATCCCGCAACATGAATACGAGGCTTAATGCAAAGAAAAACCAACTAAGCGTGAAGTAACGGAAAGGCATACCCATCTTGGCATTCCATCCCGTTAGATGGATTAAAACATAGCTCAATAAGCCAGTTAGGAACAAAACCCTGGTCAACGGTTGGAGTCTGGAAAAATCACGAACCGCCAATATCAGAAACAGAACAAAGAGGATCAGAATAGCATAAAGCAAGGTTTGGTTCAGAGGCTTATTGGTCTCACCCATAAATAGCCCTCCTAGCTCCATAGCATGCTTTTGAAATGAGGCAACAATTTGCTCTGAACTAGCGAGAATCTCGTGATAGCCTTCTATCTTTTCCTTAGCGTGATTCTTAGCGAATAGCAAGAAGCTCAAGGAAAGTGCGGAAGAAACTGCGGCAATAATTAGGATGCCATATTGCTTAAAAAGACGAGGAACCATCTTGTAATGCACTATTAAAAGCGGACCAAGAATTACTACGGACAACTCGGAAGACCAAATGGCCAAACCCATAAAGAATGGAAAGAGCGCCGCTTTTAGGCTGATTTTAATTTCAGAACTATAAAAAACCCAAAGGGTCGCTAAAAGGAATAGAAACTGCGCTAAATAGGGATGGCCCGGAGTCAATTGCATCCAGAAGGGATAAATCGGGAAAAGCAAAATGCACAGACCGGCAAGAAATACGATAGGCTCCTGAATCAATTTCCAGAGCAGGAATGATGAGGTCAAAATGATCAACAACTGAGCAATTCCCGCCGCATTAAAAGCAGAAAAGCCAAGTGAGTAAAATAATACCCCAACAAATGGCAAGAAACTCCCTAAGCGATTTTGGCCCCAATAATACCAGTCATGCATAAAGTCGAAATCCTCGATCATTAAAATTTGAATTGCATGATCGGAATTCAATTCTACGAAATACCAAAGGCTGTAATGAAAAAAGAAAATCCAAAAAAGTACCAAGGCACTAATTGAACTCAGGATATTCTTAAGCGACAATTTGAAGCAATTTAGAGGCAAAGATGTTTAAAATGGATTAACCTCATGTCTCCTAAAGACCTTAAACTCCGAATACCTGCTTAGAGGGATAATGATTCAATCAATTTAGCACATCCTCCTTCCTCTAGGAAAGCTGAGTGTTCCTGAGCATTTTCAAATCGCTTCCCGCAAATTGCTTCGCAGCGTAAATCCTGTCCAAAGCGCTCTTTGAACAAATCGATTTGCTCACTGAGTTCTTTAAAGCGAAACATCGGAACCTGTTTGTCTGGCTTATCTCTCATCCAATCTAAAGTGAGTTTCCAAACTAACACTGCCAAAACACCACAGCCTTTCCCGCTTAAACCTAAGCCCCCTGCAAAACCTGCTACCATAACCGATTCTTCATCGGTGCAGCCTAAATTTTTAGCCGCCATGGAGGCACAGTTTAGGGAAGGTGGTTTTTGGAGCTTTGACTCCGATAATCCATGCTCTGCCACTTCAATGGCTTTTGGTGCCCAATCTTCGGCCATACGAAAGCATTTGCTGTTATCCATACCCTGAATAAGAGTCTGAAGCATAAACTTGAGCAGACCACTAAATCTATTCATGCGCACTCCTGTTATCTCCCGGCATTCAATAGTGTGTTCCTGATCCTCAAAGCTCTTTACTAATTCCTGGGATGCTGTCAGTGCCATCGCACGAGCTTCATCCAGATTTTCAGATCGACGGAAAGCCTCTGCACCAGTGGCCAGACTCGCTCCCCAAAGCATTCCGCATTGATGGCCCTCCCTAAAAATACCTCCCGCAAGAGTGTCTAAGGCCTTCTCATGCAAGGGATCTTGATGTTGATAAGCACGATTAATTAAAAAAGCAAAAGTTTGAGAACATGTTCCGCATTTACGGAATAAGGCTTTCGCATCGTTTCCGGTACTTTCCATGGCAAAGATTTGATCTACTAAATATAGTGAAAAGCCTTCTTAATCAGAAACTTATATTGCTATTTACACTTATTCTTACTCTGCATTTCCCCGAATAAATTGATCAATCTCCTCTGGGGACCAATACAGATCTCCCCTGCCGTCATTAATGTGAGTCTCATGCACCTGCAAACTCCATGCTTTTAACTGATGAGGCAATCCTCGCTCCATTGTTCTAAGGTCTGTATCTCGCTCCATACTAATTCGGAAAGCTTTAAACCAGTATGCAATCCCAGCACCAATCAATTCCAAGGTATTCCGTTCTTCATACCAGCTAATGTGGGCTAATTCATGAGCCATCACCCCAATCTGTGCGTTGTAGCTTAAATTCTGGAACTGAGTCGCTTCCAATCCCGGCCTTACCGAAGTACTAATATTTATCAAATAGACCCGATTCTTTCTTTTACCGAATAAGGTTCCGTTCATTGGCATCGCGCTGTGCGCCACTGCCTGAGTGCCTTTAAGAAAATGGATTCTCACATCCTTCAATTCCGGATAATGTGCTAAAGCGATAAGGATTGGAAGTTCCATATCCCGTGGATATACTTTAGCCTGACCATATGCTTCTCGAAGTTCAAATAGGTAAGTAGAATCCTGATCGAGCTTATAAAATTCCTGGGATTGCTCATAGTATTGTAAATCCTGGGCACGAAGGGAGAGACTAGCTGCTAAGAGTGTAAAAAGAAAGGCGGCGTACTTGCTTTTCATCTGAATTGGGGATTTTCTCCAGTCATATTTTTTAGAAAGATATTGATTCCAAGCCTCTATGTACTATTGAGAAGATTAGTAGTTTAGTGCTGATGCAGTCGAAGTTTAAAATCTTATACCGCATTGGCCTGGCAATCGAGGTTTTTATACTCGGGATTAGTTATTTATTGGCCGATAATTGGGGAGAAACTTTTCGCCTTGCGGCGCGCTATTCTGGTCGCTTCTCGGCATTGGTTTTTATCGCCTGTAGCTATCTATTCATCACCACCAAAGCAAAGCAACGGGATAAATGGTTTACCAGTTTCATTAAGCTATTCGCACTTTTACACATAATCCATTTTGCTTTTCTAGCTGCCAATGTTTACCTGAATGACCTCCCAATTGTGCCAATTCGATTAGTGGGAGGAGCCCTTGCTTATGTTCTCATTCTCATTGCTCCTTTCCGTTTTTCTTCCTGGCCCGTTTGGTTGCAATACAGTTTCTTTTTTTATGTGAATATAGTTATGTTCTTGACCTACCTCTCTCGGGTACAAGGGAATTTCCCAGGAGCAGGCTCCTCCTGGAACCACTATTTCGGTATTAGCTTCTCTATTCTCATTTTTCTGGGCTTGATTCATAAATTATCACGAAGGCGTAAATGAAGCAAAAGATTGTTGGGATCAATGTGGCCCGGGCCATTGCCATTATTGGCATGATCATCGTCAACTTTAAAATTGTCTTAGGGGATCAAGGTCCGAAGTGGTTGCAAAACGTTGCGGATGTTTTCACCGGAAAAGCGTCAGCAACCTTTGTAGTCCTAGCTGGATTAGGCATGTCCTTAATGGCAAAGTCTGCCATGGAAAATCCTGAATTGCGTAATAAAGTGCGTTGGAAGATTCTTAAACGCGCTTTGATTCTCTTTCTCGTCGGTCTGTCTTATTACTTCATTTGGCCGGCCGATATCCTGCACTACTATGGAGTTTATATGTTGTTAGGACTCGTATTACTTTTCCTACCTGGACGTTTTAGTTTCCAACTAGCCCTCCTGCTAATAGTCATTTTCCCAATCTTGCTTTTCTACTTTAACTATGAAAAAGGTTGGGATTGGGACAATCTCGAATACCTGGATTTTTGGACTATTGAAGGGTTTTTCAGAAACCTCTTCTTCAACGGTTTTCACCCATTTATTCCCTGGGCGGCATTTCTCCTTGTCGGTATCTGGTTAGGTAAGCAGGACCTTTATGATGAAACCTTCATTATCGCTATTCTTCAAAGAGGCTTGGCCCTTTTTGTTACCATTCAGGTATTATCGCCCTTCGCTGTGAAACAAGCAATTTCAGTTTTAGGATTCAGTCCTGAAAGTGCGGAGCTCCTTTTTGGTACTGCTTCTATGCCTCCCAATCCGATGTACATGTTGAATGGAATCGGAATCGCTCTCACTATAATTAGTTTGAGCATCCTTTGGGCCTGGAATCAGAAAGACTCTAAACTGATCTTAGCCTTAGATCGAACCGGCCGAATGGCTCTTACTTTTTATGTTCTTCATGTGGTCGTTGGCATGAGCCTCCCCTTATTCTTTTTCGATCTTGAATATGGCGAATTCCCGATTTACTTTTCCTTAATCTATGCCTTAAGCTTTAGTCTAATCTGTATCCTAATTGCAAACCGGTACCTCACCAAATGGAAGCAGGGGCCCCTTGAATGGGTTTTTAGAAACCTAAGTTAAGCGCCCGATTCTCAGATGGAATTTGATCTTAAGGATTTAGGGAATGATTTACCTAGGTAAGCCATTTTAGGATTAGCACATTTGGCATAATCAAAGCCGATTATCATAGTCTCCATTCGCATCGCTTTTTACGAGTTTAATGCTAATGCTTCATAGCTATGGAAACATTGCTGCTTATATCCCTGAATACTTCTTTGTCTGCAATCGAAAAGAGTAGAATCTCGGTGAGATATAGCTTCTCACTTCCAGCACCTGGATGAAGCTTCTTATTAACCTGCTTTATAACATCCATTAATAGTAGAAAGGCTTCTTCCTCCGGAATGAAAAGTTGTTTATCCCTGTCCTTGATATAATTTCTATCATCCAAAGATTTTAGAGAATCCGGTTTTAAAAGACTGTTGTATTTAAGTTTAATAAGCACTTCCATCTGATAGGATGCTAGCTTTGTGTTCCTACCGGGAGGGATTGGAAAGAAGATATCTGATGCATTCGTAAATAGCATGGCCCAGTTGAGCGAGTAGGCTAATCGAGAATCATAGGCGATAAATCTCTCAGGATACAAATAAGAAGCCACTTTGGAGGCGCTTGGAATTCGTTCAAAACCAGGTTTCTCACTGGCTAAGAAAGTATCTACTAAAGCAGGTACATTGGCTCTCTTGAATCCTCGGATCCCACCCCAATCAGCAATTATCCAATGACATAGATCGTAGAAGCTCTCCGCATCTTTGTCCTTATATTTATTAAGCACCGGCGGAACAACTTCTTTAATGAAAATCCCTTTTTCATAGGGTGTCTTTGAATTAGCTAAATGCAACTCTTCAGCGCTAAGTACACCAAGGGGTACCAATTTATCGATATTGACATCCCAGGTATAGGTTTCAGGCAAGGTATCTCGATAGGGAGCTAAGTAGGACACGATCTTGTCTACATCTACAGATTGTACCATTTTACGTTCGGCTTTTTTCAAGGGTGACTTGATTCAGATAGGCGGTCTGTTTTGATTGAATCACAGTGAGCACTAGTGTAATCTATGAGGATAAGTTATTTCAATTTGTAGGAATACGTTTCCCGGCTTTAATGTTTTGAAAACCTTGAATTTCACATTATGGGTTAAAAGAGGAGAATTCAACTAACCGCCAAGTATAAGGCAATACATTCTTTAACAAGTGATACTGTTTGATCCTAAAATACCAATAGCGGCCAGTTCCTCCTGTTGGATGTTCGTCTTCCTTGCCAAACTCGTCAAAACTTAACTCCGCTTCGCCTTGTAATTGAAGGATTGACCTCGACTCATCATCCAAAAATAAGAGGCTTGCCTCGGGATACTCGTGTATGTTACCCAGGCTAATAAACATGTTGTTCCCCGAATAGTCAGGAATTCTTAGTGTATCGTCTTTAATGAACTTTACGAAACCTGAATTTCCACCTCTATGGGAAGTATCCAACGATTTATTCTTACCCGCCGTACCCAGGTAGAACGTATCCGAATTCTCGATAATGTCTTTAAGCCTAGCTGGTAAAATACTCAACCCCTTTTCAATGCCCACCTCACTGATGGTTAGAGAATGTGAGTTTTCCAAAGTCCTTAATTGTATATACTTGGGGCAATTGACGAAGGATTGCTCTATCTCCAAATGCAAACCATCTTCACGGCTATATAGGCTCCCATTTAATCGTTGCCTTCGCCTCGTAGTGAGATCAATAAATAGTATACCTACGGATGGATTGTTTACAATATTACTGTGTAAGATATCATCGCTGAACCGGTGGAATTTGTCTTGACTAAAAAACAGTTTATTCGGAGTGATAACTCTTGCAAATCCTGGTTGCTTGCCAGCCAGCATGGAGGTCCAGACGCTTCCTTCTCCGTCCATACTCGAAATAAAACAGAAAAGCTGTGTTTCAATAAAATCCTGTGCGAATCCGTCCGCTGAATTTTTAATTATTCTGGATACCCTAGAAGCATCTTCTACAACATCCGCTCTTTCTTGAACATAAAGCTCGCCATTCGAATATTGATACTTATCTGCCATAAAATATATTTGGATAAATTTCGGGAAATAAATGGAAAACGACTTCTTCATAGGTCATTGATTTCTTGAATGAAAACACAGACCAATTCTGGAACAAACGGGGTAGTAATAGAACGTCTGACCGCCTTATGGGCACTAAACGAGTGCGGCCTCGGAGGTTTCATGCATGCATTTAACTCCCCATTTACTGGAATAATAGTAGGAGGAATTTCTGTCCTTCTTGTTAGTTTGATCGCGCTGCACTCCGAAAAAGCCTGGCCTATAATCTTAAAATCGCTTGGCCTGGTATTACTTGTTAAAGCAACTGTTAGTCCTCACTCACCAATCCCTGCATATTTTGCAGTCTCCTTTCAAGCATTACTCGGAGCATTGATGTATTCTATTTTTTCCGTCAACCTTTTCTCGGTAGTTCTAGTGTCAATGGTCACATTTTTAGAGTCCGCATTACAGAAACTACTTACGCTTACTATTGTGTATGGACAATCCTTGTGGAATTCGCTTGATGCATACGGCAAATGGGTAGTAGCAAAGTTTCCTTCTATTCCTTTTGACATCTCTTCTACCACCGTTATTTACCTCTACGTTGGAACCTATGGCTTGGCAGGATTCCTATTAGGTCTTTTCATTTTTAACGTAATTAGGCGCATTAAGGACTACCATCCAACTTCACGTTTCGGAGAAATTGTTGGTGAATTGGATGAATTTCAGTCGGGGAAAGGGCAGAAAGGTAGACTTAAGAAAACCCTATATCTGTGGCTATTGACAATCATTATAATTCTAATCCCACTGTGGTTCACAGACATGTATAACTACGAAATTCAGAAAGGATTATACATTGTTATAAGAAGCTTTATCATCATTATGCTTTGGTACACCGTTATCGGTCCATTTGCATTAAAAATCATAAACCGCTATATCTTAAAGCAAAAAAGTGCCTTTCAAAAAGACCTGGAGCAGACATTGATTTCATTCCCTTACTTAAGACAATTGATACGTATAGCTTGGTCAGAAAGCAAGAGCTTTCGAGGTTATCACAAACTGCTCAATTTTGCGGTAAGCAGCATTGTGTATTGTATCAACTTTAGAATTCCTCGGTCTTGATTTTCATTCTAACAGGTGATATAGGCATCGGTAAGACAAGTGCTTTAATGCGTTGGAAAAGTGCCAGAAAAGACGTTTATGGAATTCTGACACCAAAGAGTAGCAATTGCACTAGATATTTTCTCGATATAGAAAATGATGAGGCTTTCGATATGGAAGCACAAGAGAATGATACTGGAACTGTTGAAGTAGGTCGCTATATATTTTCGAAGTCGGCATTTATAAAAGCTAATGCTATAATCGTCAACTGTTTGAAGCATCAAAAAAATGGTTACCTAATAATTGACGAACTCGGAAAGCTAGAATTGAGGCAGTTAGGATTTCATAAAGCGGCTATTCAAGCCATTCACAATCTAAGCCATAATCAAAATTCTCATGTAATACTAGTGGTAAGGACAAGTCTATTAAATGCCATAATTGAGCATTATGGAATAGAAAACTATACAGTCATGAACAAGATAAATCTTGCGCAAATGCTTGAGCGTGCCAAAAGAAAATAGGGAAGCTGATATAACTTTCACAGGACAGTAGCGCTTAGGATACTATCTCAATAAAACCTTCTTTGAGTGTACCGAAGAAAATCAGCTTTGGTTTTTCGAAGTCGGAACCGGGAGATTTTTAGCTTAGGTGATCTTAGAGAATCTAAGGATAGTATTATTCTGGAATTCATCAAATTAGTAATAGAAAACAAGCAGTAATGAAACACGAATGGCGTAAAAAAGAGAAAGACTGGTATCAGCCTAAAACCAAACCAGAGTACAGAGAAATACCAGGCTTTAGATTCTTCATAATCGATGGGGCAGGAAACCCCAATTCTGATCCTTTTGCGGAGGCAGTTGGAGTATTGTACAGCCTCGCTTATGCCGTGAGAATGAGTCCTAAAAAAGACCGCGCTCCGCAAGGTTATCATGATTATACGGTGTATCCGCTAGAGGGTATTTGGGATTTAAGCCTCGAAGGACGAAAAAAATACGATGGAACTTTTAGCAAAGATGATTTGGTTTACCGCTTAATGATTCGTCAACCAGATTTCGTGGATGAAGCATATGCCTTACAGGTAATCGAGTGGCTCAAAAAAGAGAAACCTCACCCTCTATTAGGGGAAGTGAAGTTTGAGGAAATTGTGGATGGGCCGAGCATTCAGATGTTACATCTTGGTCCCTATGACGATGAGCCCGCTAGCTTTAAAACAATGGAAGCTTATGCGGCTGAAATTGGAAAAACCAGGAAGAGCAAAACCCACCGAGAAATATACCTAAGTGATGCTCGAAAAACGGAGCCCTCAAAGCTAAAGACGGTGCTGCGCTTCCTGGTAAATGATTAATTACAACGGCCAATAAGCTGGTACCTAAAGCCAAATTGCAGGCCTATGGAAAGTGGAATTAGTGCTGATTCAATCAAGGGTTCATCAGGCCTTAAGGCGCTATTTATCGAACCCACTAATGGAACTCCCGCTTGAAGATTAACAAAGAGTTCGGTTGGAAGTACGGGTATTTCGCCATTCACCTTGCAACAAAACTCGCTATTTATAAGCAGGTCGTGTTGGATAGCGTACCACCTTGCAACTGATGCCACGCTAGCTCCGGTACTTGCATCAAAATCCCGGGATTCAATGATTCCTCCCAAAATTTGCCAACCGAGACCTGGAATCCATTTCCATCTTTCGTTAATACCAATTTTGTAGGAGAGAAGCATTTGCACTTGTTGAAGATCAATCCCAAAATCATTATCACTGGATACGAATAGCCTATGCAGATAAAGGGAACTTTCCAGCTCTTCCACTCCCATCTTGAAACCAACGAAAACGGTTGGGTGTGCGAAATTTAGCTGGTCCGGAAGTGTAGCACCAAACACCTTAAAGTTATCCTGGGAGAAAGCCGTAAATCCTAATCCACTATGGTATTGAAGATGAAAATCGGATTGAGCACTACCGAAGAACAAACTCATACTGAGAAGAAGAGTATAGATATATCGCATGGTATTGGTTTTCAGGTAAATGAAACGTTAACATCGCCAGCCTATTGCATTTAATACTCCAGAACCTCATCCTCCATCTTCTCGAGAGACTTACCCTTAGTCTCTGGCATCACGAAATGGGTAAACAGTAATTGAAGTACCATAAATGCTGCGAAAAAGGCAAATATGATCCAGGCTGGAATGGCATTGATTACGACCTCCCCTAATAAGGTGATTAGGGCAGCTAGAACCCAATGCACACTTACCCCGAAAGACTGACCCTTTCCTCGCACTGCGTTGGGAAATATTTCAGCGATAAAAACCCAGATTACTGCACCTTGACCAATGGCATGCCCAGCGATGAAAACCAGAATAAAGACCAAACTAAATACCGGTGAGGCCCCACTGTAAAAAGCGTAAGCGATCATTCCCAAACCTAAGATGTAAGCGACCGAACCAATGTACATTAGACTTCGTCGGCCAGTGCGATCAATTAATGCCAAACCGATCATAGTAAAAACAAGGTTGACCAAACCAATAGAAATGGAGCTCAATAAAGAATCACTGCTGGCAAAACCGGATTTCTCCAGAATCACCGGAGCGTAGTAAAGCACAAAATTGATCCCGGATAATTGGTTGAAAAAGGCAATACAAAAAGCGAGCATTAAGGGTCGATAGTACTTTTTCTGGAAAAGGACCTCCTTGGCTATTCCAAGCTTTGAGGAATGGCTTTGGATTTCTGCCAGGCTCCTTTCGAAATTCTCCTCTCCTACCATATGCTTAAGCACTCCACGAGCTTCCTCAATGCGCCTCTTCATGACCAACCAGCGTGGAGAATGAGGCACTCCTAGAACAAGTAAGAGATATATAAAGGCCGGAACAGCCTCTACACCAAGCATAAATCGCCAATCATTTACCCCACCAAAACCCTGCAGATAATAGTTAGAAACAAAGGCAAGCAGAATGCCGAGGACCAAATTAAATTGATAAAGGGCTACCAGCTTTCCGCGATTTTTAGCAGAACTTATTTCTGATAGATAAGCGGGAGCAGCAACTGAAGAAGCGCCCACGCCAAGACCACCAATGAAGCGGAAAAAACTAAAACTGTAAGGGTCAGGAGCCAAAGCGGAGCCTAAGGCGGAAAGCAGATAGAGAACACCGATCCATATAAGGGTTCTTTTTCTTCCCAATCTATCGGTAGGAATACCTCCAAATAAGGCCCCAATCACTGTGCCCCACAAGGCCATACTCATGATAAAGAAACCATGAAACCATGAACTGGTATGCCAAAGGTCTTTAATTGGCTCATTGGCGCCTGAAATGACTACGGTATCGAAACCAAAGAGGAAACCGGCTAAGGCCACCGTCAGTGATGCAAGTATTGTAACTCGTTTATCCATTTATTGCTAGGTGTTCAGGTCGTATTGTTTTCTGTTCTTCAAGGTCATACTAATTTACCCACCGTCGAGATCCTTTCGCATCAAGGAGCCAAGAGGATCTCAAATCTCTTTTATCCTTTCCTTTTGCAGTAAGAACCCATGATCCGCCCATTCCAACATGGGCCTATCTCCTTCGCTGTCGCCATAGGCATGAATTTCAGAGTAAACCTTACGATCATGAATCCGAATGTTGAGACGCCGGACCTTCTCTTCCCCATAACAGTTCGGGCTGGCAAATTTGCCGCTTAACTTTCCGTCAATTACTTCAATCTCAGTGCTTAAATAGTCATTGATTCGGTAAACTCTCTCAACAAAAGCAGAAACAAGCGGGGCAAAATTGGCCGAGACTATCATAATCTCGGCACCCTCCTTCTGATAAGCACTAATGCGATCTACTATAGCAGGATTAATTTCAGTGCCATTGAAGTGCCAGAAATCTTCCACCTTCCTTTTAAAATCAAGCTCATGTTCTCCACCGAATAGAATACCAAACACTTTTTCTTTGGCCTTAGAGTTGTCCATCAACTTAAAAATGTAGGCCAATAAATAAGGGGATGCTAAAAGGGCCTTTATCAGAAATCTAAACTCTTTTAATCGATAGACGATGAATGTCAGGAAGATATCATCCTCCATCAGAGTTCCATCAAAATCCACCAAAACCAGGATCGGCTTTTTACTCTCCGGCATGCTTGGGTAGATTAAAATCAATCAACTGCTGAACCTCCTGCCATAGCGCTGGCTCTAGTAGAGTATCTCCCAACCAATATCCAAATGGGGCTAGAGCAAATACTATTAATGCGGATAAATAAACATCCCTGCGAAATTCAAAATTCATCAAGCGCTCTAAGAATTGGGGGAATAGAGGTTTAAAACCCTTTAAGGCCTTCTCAGCCATACCTAACATTCCATTCTGGGAAATCAACAGATAGAAAAAGAAAAGGAGATAGAAATAGCGACCATAATCAATGGTCAAAAGAAATATAAGGGCATTAATGCCTATGTAGTAAACAATAAGCAATGCAGAAGCTCCGAATCGCTGGAGACTCAAAAAAACAATGGTGAAAAACGCAGCCATTCCAGGCATTGCATAAATGGTTTCCCTTCTTCCAATCATCACCGAGAGATGCATTTTAAGGGTTTCCCATAAACCCTTACCCGAGAAACTATATAGGAAACGATCTTCCAAACCGCTGATGCCGTATTGGGGCCAGAACTCCCGCTCGGGAACAAAATTCATTTGACCTTTAATCAGAATAACGGCACCATAACCTCCCAAAATCAATAGAACCGCCAGTAACTGAGCTGGTTTATGCTCCTTCCAGGCACGCAGCAGTAAATCCAAGATGAAGGGGAAATACAGAAGCAAGGCAAGCTCATGCACAAAGGCTAGCACGGCAATTAATAAATAAAAAAGTAGGTCTCTTTGTCTGCGGAAGAGGAAATATAGTGCCGGAAGCAATATGAAGATTTCTCTGTCTAATCCGGGCATTAAAAAGAAGCCGCCCATCAGAATAAGAAAGACCTCCGTCGACTTAAAGGATTGCAACAAACGAGGAAAAACTATCAGGTACGCAAAAGCGAAAAACACCAGCAATAGAACCGAATAAAACTGAACCGCATCAATCCCCCAGGACTGCAGTAAGATGAGTTTTTCCCCGATAAGTCCCCTCCGAATTTGACCTCCGCTAAAGCTGAAGAAATTGTCGGAACGAAAAGCAAAGGCCAAATCAGAACCTAACCAGGGTGCTAGTAAAGTTTGACCATGCCTCCAAAGAACTACTACAAAGACCAGGTAGTAAGCCAATTTCGTATACCAGGGGTGTTCAGAAAACTTAAACATAGTAGATCAAAAATGCGAAGGAACCTACCCAAAGTAAAAAGACCAGCTGTAAGAAATGATCTTTCAAAATAATCTTAACCGGATTATAGGTCTTCTTATGTACATATAGCAACTGCAAATACCTTAAGACTCCAAGCAGAACCGGAAAAACGGTGAAATATGAATTCTCACCGAGTCGCTGCACACTAAGTGGTTGGGTGATGTAAATGATATAACAAACTACTAATACAGCACTAAAAATAGAAAGGGCTATTTTCAAAAAATCAGCATTGTATCCATTAATGCTCTTCCGTGATATGAGACCTTTCTCTGTTGACACTTCTATATCATCCAGCCGCTTGGCCATCGCCTGAAACATAGAGAGCAGGAACACCATCATCATGAGCCATTTGGAAATCAGAATTCCAGTAACCATATGGCCAGCTTCAATACGAAGAATAAAACCCAAGCTAACGATACTAATGTCTAAAATGGCAATGTGTTTCAGCCCTCCTGAATAAGCAAGGTTCAAGATTAAATATGCACCCAAAACATAAAAAAGACCTCGATCGAAAAACCATGATCCTGCCAAAGCAATTAGAACGCATATTATCCCAATTATCAAGGCACGATTAACCGGAACAGCTCCGGAGGCAATCGGCCTATTTTGCTTAGTAGGATGCTGTCGATCCTCTTCAACATCCTGGATATCATTAAAAATGTAAATGGCACTTGCCATTAGGGAAAAGAAGATAAAGGCCACTCCGCTTCTAAAAGCTACATCACCGGTAAGCAGCATACCGGAGAAGAAAGCGGGCATAAAAATGTAGAAGTTCTTGACGTAATTGTTTACACGCAAGAGCTTGAGATAGATCATTTTGCTTGGCTTACAAGCGGAAAGATACAATGATTTTCGGGCCACCAAACAAAAAAAGCCTCCGCTTAGGGGAGGCTTCTAATTGAACATTTTAGGATTAAGCTTCAATCGATTTCCGATACGAACTCAGGAAAAAAAGCGGTAAAAATCCAATCACAAACAGAAAGGCACCGCTAATAAAAACTACCCCTGCACCCATTAAGTGTAAAGACTTCATTACCGTACCGAGGGCTACTAATACACCGGATATTAAACCTAAAACCAGCTTCCACCTATCAAGTGGCTTTTGCACCATACGATACTTATAGCGATCAATAGTCCACAAGGGTAGGTAGACCAAAAGTGCCACCAAGCTCCCTGCTCCCAGCAGAAAATTCGCCCCAGGCCAGTGAAACAACTTAAACACCACCCCGCTACTAAAGGCCATGGTACTTATTAGCCCAATGATAAAAATGAATCGTTTCATGAAAATCATTTTTTTAAAATTCAACAAATAGATAGTCTCTTCTTCAATGCGCTCCAAACCTTCAGGAGAAAGGAGTTGAATCGCTTCTTCCAGCTGAGTTTCGAAATCACGTTTTTCCTTGCCATGCTCATGCAAATAGCAGTAGATATGGTCGATCAAATCTTCTGCAAGCCCCGGTACTTGAAATTTGTGGGCAGTAACTCTTTTGCGAATGGCTTCTTCTTGCGCTTCACTGATCTTCATGCTAGAGAAACTTTTAGCGATAAAACATCATTGAGAGTCGCAATAAAATCCCGAATCTCCTGTAGGGAATCCTTTTGCTTCAGTTTACCGGAACCGGTTAACTGGTAATACTTCCGCATCCTTTTGCCAACAGCTTCTTCGCGATATTCAAGCAATCCATCCTTGAGCATTTTCTGTAATGCCGGATAAAGAGACCCATCCTTTAAATGAATCTTATCTCCGGAAAGCTCCTTTACCTTCTGGGAGATTTCATAACCGTACATGCTCCCTTGTTCTGCTAGGAGCTTCAAAATGATTACCTGAAGCGTGCCTTTTAAAAGTTCTTTCGAATACATAGAGCAATAATACATAAAATATCTATACATCATAATTCTATGTATATATTTTTGGAGACACTGTAATTTTCAATGCCAACCATGCACTAATTAGAAAAAAGACATGGATAAGAAACAGAAGCAAACTTTTAGAGTGCTCATTACAATTGGTACTCTAGGTACCCTGGCCGCTCTATTCAACATTTTTTGGAATAGCGACACCGATTGGTATATCGATATCCTTAGTTTAGTGGCGAGCATGTCCCTCATCTACGGGGCTCAGCAATTGAAGCAGGGAAATGAACAAAACAATTTGGAGTCTTAGCCTTATTTTCTTGGCTGTAGGGAATCTCAGCTTATCTGCTCAAAATACCCTAATACTAAAGTTTGAGGGGCTTGAGAGACCAAAAGGTCCAATATTTCTAGCGGGAAATTTCAACCAATGGAATCCTGCTGATAGCAACTTCCTATTTATCGCTGATACTCTGAGAATAGATCTGTCGATGGAAAGAATTGAAGCTAAGCTTACCGGGGGAAGTTGGGATAAAGCTGAGGCTGATGCCAACGGCGGACAAAGACCTAATCGATCCATCCTCCTCGAAAACCGCGATACGATTGCTTTAAGGTGGTATGCTTGGGAAAAGCATGAGGAGCATCCACCGAGAGGTGTGGAACTTATTGAATCTTTAGATTACTATGGAGGCTCCAAGAAAGTATGGGTTTATCTGCCCCCTGCTTATATCAATAAAGATCAAAGATTCCCGGTCTTCTACCTCCATGATGCACAAAACCTCTTTTCCGGCCTTCGCGGATCAGACCTAAAATGGCGGCTGGCGCATGCTTTGGATAGTCTCAACCTGCCCTTAATAATCGTAGGCATAGAGCATGGCGGAGTGAATAGAATAAATGAACTCTCCTTATTTAAAAATGGAAGGTATGGCGGTGGACAAGGAATCCGATATCTACAATACATTGAAGAGGTATTGATCCCCTATATCGATAGCAACTACCGAAGTATTAGGGATGCGAGGTTCCGATTTATTGGTGGTAGCTCCCTAGGGGGATTAATATCGATGAGCGCATTAGCCAAATTCCCAAATAGCTTTAGTGGCGCATTGGTGTTTTCACCGGCCTATTGGTTCAATCCGGAAATACTAAGTCTAATATCTACTGCCCCTCTCGCCGAGGAGGCTTCTGTTTACCAAATGATCGGAGATTCCGAAGGCGATCACCCAGCATTTATGATTGATCAAATGTACCGATGCGACTCCATACTCAAGGAACGAAGACCTCATTGGCAGCTTCAATATAAAGTGGTTGCAGGAGGACAACATAATGAAGACCTTTGGCAAGCTGAACTACCGGAAGCACTAATTTGGTTTTTCCGGCAAGCCCCTTTAAAAGAATACCTGGAGAATGTCCGAGGATCAAGATAAACAAAGGAAATACGACGTAGCTTATTTACGAATGGCACGAGAATGGGCCAAACTATCCTATTGCAATAGACGACAAGTCGGTGCCCTGATAACCAAAGATCGAATGATTGTTTCCGATGGTTATAATGGAACCCCAAGCGGCTTTGAAAACTTTTGTGAGGATGAAGAGGGCTACACAAAATGGTATGTACTTCATGCAGAGGCGAACGCAATCTTAAAAATGGCCGGTTCCACCAACTCCAGTCAGGGAGCTACCCTCTACCTCACCCTTTCTCCCTGTAAAGAATGCAGTAAATTAGTGCATCAATCTGGTATTAAACGATTGGTATACCTAGAGCGTTATAAGGACGACAGTGGCCTGCAATTCTTAGAAAAGGCCGGTGTAGAAATAGTACAGATAAGCGCAGAAGATCTTGAATAAAGGCAAAAACTTATATCCCATACTGCTCGGTTTAGCGGTAGTATTTGGCATTTTCCTGGGGTTGTTTTTCAACTTCCCTCATCAAACCGTGGTGCTCAACGATCGCAGCGAGCGGGAGCAAAAGATTCGCCAAATCATCGATTACATCGATTATGAATACGTGGATCAGGTTAATACCGATAGTCTCCTGGATCAAACAATCTCCGAACTTCTACATCATCTCGACCCACACAGCACCTATATCCCTGAAGATCAGGTTAGCGCCAATGAAGAATCTATTCGGGGAAGCTTTGTAGGTATTGGTATAGAGTTTAAGATTTATAAAGACAGTCTAGCCGTTGTACAAATAATGCCAGGCGGACCATCCGAAAAGGCTGGCATTCAACCCGGTGATCGAATCCTGTTGGCAGATTCAATTCAGCTGCATGGTCCTAAGCTGAATAGCAAGCTTGTGGTCGGAACACTGAAAGGTCCTCGAGGAACTAAAGTGAATCTTAAGGTTTATCGCCCTTCCAATGATCAGGAGTTTCAAGTTCCTATTAGAAGAGGTGAAGTGGATTTAAACTCGGTGAGCTCGGCCTTTTTAATCAATGACACTACCGGACTAATTAAACTTAACAAGTTCACCGCTCGCAGTGCTGATGAAATACATGAGGCCTTAAGGGACCTACAAAACCAAGGTGCACAAAACATAGTATTGGATTTACGCGACAATCCGGGAGGATTACTTTCTGCAGCTGAAGAAATTAGTGATGAATTCCTCACTAAGGGAAAAATGATTGTCTTCACCAAGAATCGCGATGGTCAGGTGGATGAAATCTATGCCAATCGTAGAGGCTTATATGAAACAGGTGACTTAGTCGTTTTAATCAATCGCGGATCAGCTTCAGCCAGCGAAATTGTAGCAGGGGCGATGCAGGATCATAAAAGAGCGAAAATCGTTGGCCGCAGATCCTTTGGAAAGGGATTAGTTCAGGAAGAAATAACCCTGAAGGATGGTTCAAAAATGCGACTTACCACCCAGCGCTATTACACCCCAAACGGCCGTTCCATTCAGCGGGATTATGAGACCTATAACGACAGTTATTACTTCCATGGAAACACCGGTTCTTTAGAAGGTGAATCAGCGGTGTTATTGCCAGACTCAGCAGAATTTAAAGGGAAGCGTAATGAAGGAGGAATTCTTCCTGATCGAGAAGTTGGATACGATACAACCGGCTCCACACGCCTTCTGTATCATCTTGCAATGACAGTTAATCTGGACGAACAGGCCTTTGAATATGTGGATGAAGAGCGAATAGAATTGGCGCGCTGGACGCCAGATAGCTTTGTAAACTTTTGGCATGCCGATAGCGCCGTTTATGACCGGTTCTTTGGTACGCCGGTGGCAAAACGGATTGCAGAAGCTGATTCAGTTCAAGTTGAAGTATTGGCCAATCGGCTTAAAGCATTTATCGCATATAATCGTTTTGGTAACTCGGCCTATCAGAGAGTTTTTGCTCAAGACGACCCCTACATTTTAGAAGCTCTAGAAGCCTTAAAAGACTAAACAAAATGGAATACAGACGACTCGGAAAATCAGGATTACAAGTATCGGAAATGAGTTTTGGATCCTGGATCACCTTCGGCACTCAGATCGGAAAGGATCTTGCGAAAGAACTGATGGTTAAGGCTTATGATGCAGGTGTCAATTTTTTTGACAATGCTGAGGTTTATGCTGAAGGGAAGAGCGAGACCTTAATGGGGGAGATTTTAAATGACCTTCAGTGGAGCCGAGATTCATACCTGGTTTCCAGCAAGGCTTACTTCGGTATCAGAGGCTTAAAGCATTCCAAACCCAGTCAAAGAGGCAATACGCGTAAACATCTCACCGAAGCCTGTCATCAGGCCTTGGAAAGGCTTCAAGTAGATTATCTTGATTTATACTATTGCCATCGCCCAGATAAGCAAACCCCAATTGAGGAGACGGTTTGGGCCATGCACAATTTGATCCAGCAGGGCAAAGTGCTTTATTGGGGTACCAGTGAGTGGAGCGCTCAGGAAATTATAGAGGCGCATATGGTCGCGCGACAATACAACCTCATACCTCCTACCATGGAGCAGCCACAATACAACATGCTCGTGCGTGATAAGGTAGAAGTTGAATACAGTCAGATTTACAAAACAGTTGGTTTAGGAACCACGATCTGGAGTCCTCTGGCCAGCGGCATTCTCACTGGTAAATACAATAATGGAGTTCCAGAAGATGCCCGCCTAAATTTGGATGAGCTCTCCTGGTTGGCAGAAAAAAACCTACAAGAGGAATACTTTGCCAAAGTCCGTAAACTAACGGATTTAGCGAGTGATTTAGGAATAAGCATGCCGGTTCTCGCCATCGCCTGGGTATTGAAGAATCCAGATGTAAGTACTGCCATATTGGGTGCCTCAAAAGTTTATCAACTCGAGGAAAACCTCAAGGCGGGAGAAGCTAAAAAACTCCTTAACGATGAGGTAATGCAGCGCATCGAGGACATCATGCAAAACAGACCTGTTCACCCTCCCTTCTAAATTTCTGATTAAATGCAGGACACCCACGACAAAGCCCGGGCTTGGTTTCGCTCGAAAGACTGGGAACCTGCTGCCTTTCAAGAAGCTTCGTGGCGAGCCTATGTGGAAGGAAAATCGGGTATTGTAAATGCTCCCACCGGTAGTGGAAAGACCTATTCATTACTGCTTCCCTGCTTATTAAAACAGCAAAAGGCCGACGGACTGTGTTTTATCTGGATTACCCCTATTCGGGCCTTAGCTAAAGAAATCAAGCAATCGGCAGAAAGGGCAATTGAGGGGATGAAGCTCTCTTTCACCGTAGGCGTTCGTACGGGAGATACCAGTACTTCAGAAAGGGCAAAACAGAAAAGGAAAATGCCCAATCTCTTAATTACCACTCCGGAGAGCCTGCATCTTTTACTAGCTAGCAAACAGAATAAATCAACATTCAAGAACCTCCATACGGTAGTAGTTGACGAATGGCATGAGCTCATGGGATCAAAGAGAGCGGTTCAAATGGAACTGGCGCTGTCGCGACTCAAAGGAATGCATCCGGCCTTACAAACCTGGGGAATTTCGGCAACCATCGGAAATATGGAGGAAGCTATTAATGTTCTGCTTGGACCAAGCTTTCCCGAAGAAAAAACCGCCCTCATCAGATCGGGCACCCGAAAAAAAATTGAGGTAGAATCCGTGCTGCCAGATACCATTGAAGTTCTGCCCTGGGCAGGCCACCTGGGTATTAAAATGCTGGAAAAAGTGATTCCTATAATTGAATCATCGGAGTCCACCTTGATTTTTACCAATACCAGATCCCAGTCTGAAATCTGGTATCAACGCATATTGGACCTGGCCCCTGATATGGCCGGTTTGATGGCTATGCACCATAGTAGCATTAGCAAAGAACTTCGAAATTGGGTTGAAGACGCACTCTATACAGGCCAGCTTAAAGCGGTAGTTTGTACTAGCAGTCTGGATTTAGGAGTTGACTTCAGACCAGTTGAAACCATAATCCAGGTGGGTTCCCCCAAAGGAGTGGCGCGTTTCATGCAAAGAGCAGGACGCAGCGGTCATCAACCTGGAGCTACCAGTAAAATCTATTTTGTCCCTACCCATAGCCTGGAATTAGTAGAAGCAGCTGCATTACGAGAAGCGATAAAAGAAGAACTGGTGGAAGAACGAACTCCCTATCTGCGCTCTTTTGATGTTCTGGTTCAGTTTCTGGTAACTCTTGCCGTGGGAGATGGGTTTTACCCAGAAACTATACTACCCGAAATTCGCTCCACCTTCTCTTACCAGGATTTACGGGATGATGAATGGCTTTGGTGTTTGGATTTTGTTCGGAATGGAGGAGAATCTCTGGAGTCCTACGATGAATACCACAAAGTTGAAGTTGAAGAAGATGGTCTCTACAAAGTGAACCGTCGACGTACCGCGATGCGGCATCGCATGAGTATTGGCACCATTGTCGGCGATGGAGTGGTGAAAATTAAGTTCGAGAGCGGCGGCTTTCTGGGTACCATCGAGGAGTATTTCATATCTCGCCTAAGACCCGGAGATGTTTTTTGGTTTGCCGGTAAAAATCTGGAGCTGGTAAGATTTAAAGGAATGGAGGCTCAGGTAAGGCTTAGCAGGAGTAATAAAGGGCAATTTCCCAGTTGGCAAGGAGGACGCATGCCGCTTTCTGCTCAGATGGGGCAGATGCTGCGGAAAAAACTTGAAGAAAGTCATAGACATGAAGAAGTTGACCCAGAACTGAAATTGATTAAGCCCCTTTGGCAGGTGCAGGAAGAGCGATCGATTATCCCGCGAAGAGAACAACTACTTATTGAAAGACTACGCAGCCGTGAGGGTCACCACCTCTTTGTGTATCCCTTCGAAGGTCGGGCCGTGCATGAAGGCATGTCTGCTTTACTGGCCTACCGCCTGTCCCTAATCGAACCTATAAGTGCCAGTATTGCCATGAACGATTATGGATTTGAATTACTAAGCGACAAGGCATTAGCTATAGAAGAAGCATTGGATTCTGACATCTTTAGCACTACAGACTTGCGAGAGGACATCATGCATTCGGTAAATACCATTGAGCTTGCCGGCAGACGCTTTAGAGATATAGCAGTAATCTCGGGATTAGTTTATCGTGGATATCCCGGTGAAGAGGTAAAAGAAAGGCATTTGCAAAGCACTAGCTCCTTGATTTTTAAGGTTCTAAATGATTATGAACCTGAAAACCTCCTGCTTCAGGAATCCTATGATGAGGCTCTGGAATTTCAACTTGAAGAGGGCAGAATGAGACAGGCATTGGAACGTATCGCCAAACAAGACATTGTAATCTGCGACCTTGACAAGCCTAGCCCTTTTTGCTTCCCGATTATGGTAGATCGCTTAAGGGAGCGAATGACTAACGAAAGTCTGGAACAACGTGTTAAGAAAATGCAGATTGATCTGGGTTAGTTAGTCCACATCCTATGTAAGAGGGAAACAATGGACTCACCAAAGCTCCAAGATGGGAGTATAGATATTAGGGGTTATACTCAGCTTTAAGAATCGCAAAGTCCTCGATTAACCGATCTACATCTTCTTCACTGGTTCCATCATAATAACCGCGAATACGCTTCTGTTTATCAATCAAAACAAAGTTTTCGGTGTGGATAAAGTCCGCCTCGTCCCCATTTCCACCCTGATCGAATATCGCAAAATAGGAGCGCCGTGCCAGATCGTAAATCTGCGGCTTATCACCGGTAAGGATATGCCACTTCCCGGGAATAGCACCTTGCAGATCAGCATAAGCCTTTATCACTGGAACGGAATCGTAATCTGGTGTCACAGAATGAGAAAGAATCATAAAATCTTCCTCTCCCTTCAAGGCCTCCTGTAAACGTCGTTTCTGGATGGCCATATCCTTACAGATATCGGGACAAACAGTAAAGAAGAAATCAGCTACATAAATCTTTCCCTCCATATCCGCATCGCTTATACTATCCCCGAATTGATTCACTAATTTGAAATCCAGCACTTTATGATCTATGCCTTTATCGCGAAGGTCTTCAGCTACTAGTCGTCGATCAATTTCAGATGGGTTATAAATAGGTAAGCGAGGCTCTGGCTTAAGGATTAGATAACTTCCTGTTACACCTACAACAAATACAAGCACCATTATAGCAATGCGCAAGTAGTCCGTACTACTCAAATTCACTTTCATAGTGCAAAAATAGCAGCTAGGGCTGGTGTAGCGCCTTGGTAATACCCTAACTTCGCGACAAAATCAATTTTAGAATGAAAAAAATTGCTCTGGCCTTTTTAAGTATTTGCCTTCTAGCAGCATGTAATAATACTAGTCCCGAAACCAAGGATAGTTCGGAAACTGAAGAACTCGCATCAGTACAATTGCGCAAAGAGGTAATGGAGTTGCATGACAAAGTAATGCCCGAAATGACTCCAATGAGCAAACTCCAAGGTCAGCTAAGTCAAGCTGCAGCCGGACGTGCGGATAGTTTGGAAATTATGACCGCAGCCACTGACTTGAAATATGCTAAAGATGCCATGATGATGTGGATGAGGGATTTTTCCAACAACTTTGATGATAGCTGGACCGAAGAAGAAAAGGTAGCTTTCTTTGAAGAGGAAAAGGCTAAAATGGAGAGAATCGATACTAAAACCCAGGAAGCACTTAAGCAAGGGGCTCTGGTTCTGGAAGCACTTGAGGCTGAATCAGCTGCGCTTGACTCTGTCTCTGCTGAATAGCTAGCAGAATAGCATCCCATAGTTTTAAGCGGGCGTCCAGAGCTTTCTGAGACGCCTTTTTTGCTTCCTCCCACTTGCTGAGGTCATTCCCACAAAGCTCTCGGATCATCCTTTCAGCCATAGGCCCATGTTCATCCGCATCAAGCTCAATATGGCGTTCCAGGTAATAGACAAAAGCACTTAAATCACCTCCAAACTTTGTATTGAGGTCTTTGACTATGCCTGTGAACAGATCAGGAATAAGGTCTTCTCTACCGAAGGTAAATGCTGCGGCAATGGCATGCAGCTTATTCTCGCGCAGGATCTCATAAGTACATCGGATAAATTCCAACCGGGCTTTATCCACTTCAGCCACATTATATCGGATCAAAGATTTAAGGCTATGACCTTCGAGGCTCTTATCCAGTAATCCTTGAATTATCCCTAGTTCTGCTCCGGCCTGTTTCATGGCGTCCAAATACATCTCAAAATGACTGGAGGCCTGTCCATTGATGTCAAGGTCGCTTTCCTCTCCGAAAACGATCTCATTAATTAAGCGACGAGCCGTACGATTAGCACTTGGGACCCATACCTCATCTACAGAAGTAAGCTTTCGCTGTAAGCTCTTTAAGAGTAACATGAAATCCCAAACGGCAAAAACATGGTATTCCATGAAGATGCGGATGCTTTCAATATCATTGAGATTCTGATAGACGGGATGTTTTAAAAGCCGGTTTCGTGGTTCCTTTATCTCTTGTTTAAGCGAAAGGATATCAAAATCGGTCATCTGGCTCTTTTTTTAAAGATCGGAACCGTAGAACATGCCTCTCCAAACAACAAAGATTTTACAAGCGGCTTTAAGTAGGTGGCAATTCTTAAATAGGCTTGTGCAGGTATCGGCAAATCTCCACAACCTTTAATTATCAGTCTCTGGTCACGATATTCTTCCCAGTTCACAGACCCTAAAGAATTTTCCATCAAAACCAATTCGAGCGTCTCGCGGTTTCCAAAAACAACGGTCTGGGCTATCCCTTCCAAATAGGTGCCGATTAGCATATAGGCCCATTGAGGAATAATTGCATCCGCTGAGCAGTAGACCGCAACATGAGCATCCTGGTATTGATCCCAATCATGCTCCTTCAGGTAGCTGCGAAAATCCTTCTCCCTCAAAATCAACTCTTCATAAAGCCAGGGAGCAATATTTAATTCAAGCCTTTTACCTGCTGGATAGAAATCCTCCAAGCTGAGAGTAATCAGGCCACTTTCGGCTACTTTATTGCGAATCTCTTCCATTATAAGAAACCTAATTCAAGCATTGCCTCTTCACTCATCATCTCTTTGGTCCAGGGTGGTTCGAAGGTAATATCCACCAATACCTCCTTAACCTCGTCCAGGGTACCTACCTTTTGCCTCACCTCTTCGGGCATACTCTCGGCAACCGGACAGTTCGGAGAAGTTAAAGTCATAAGAATCTTAACATCGCCTTCTGAGCTCACTTGCACATCATAAATTAAGCCGAGCTCATATATGTTAACTGGGATCTCGGGATCGAAGATGGAACGCAGCACATCTACGATATCGTCTCCCACTTTTTGCATTTCCGCGTCATTCATCGCCATATCTTTTATCAGTTAGCCTGTAAAGCCAGAGCGTAAAACTTCATCTGTTTAACCATACTGAGCAAACCATTCGCCCGAGTGGGACTTAGGTGCTCTTTTAATCCAATCTGATCCAAGAAATAGAGATCAGCAGAGGAAATTGCCTCGGCAGGTTGATCATCGAAGACCCTAATTAACAGCGCTATCAAGCCCTTGGTTAGAATTGCATCAGAGTCTGCTGTAAAGTGCACAGCATCTTTATCTCCTTCTGCATGTAACCAAACCCTACTCTGACAACCTTTAATGATATTATCATCAACCTTATACTCCTCAGAAATCAAAGGCAATGACTTACCAAGGTCGATCAAATATTCATAACGCTGCATCCAGTCGTCGAACATCTGGAATTCAGCTATAATATCTTCCTGTACTTCTTTAATCTCAGGCATCGCTTAAAGTATTTACCAAGTGGGCATGGCTAATCGCTAACTCTTTAGGGTCTCTACCCTTGTAAGGAGGAGCAAGATCAAGTTGCTTCACGATCTCCGGTTTCCCCGGACGCATCTCACATTGCCCAATTTCTAATCCTAGTTCCTGATATAAATGCTTATAATCTTCGAGGCGCATCCGATTCTGAGGCTGCACGCTATTGTCAATTAAACGCCAGGTTCCCTCCCGAAAGCGCAAAAAGTTATAGATGCTGATGTTAGGGTCCAGGTGGGCGAAATGATCGGACATGTCAATAAAATGACTCATTATCCCATTAGGCTTAAGCACCCTTTTAAACTCCAGTAAAATATCCTTTAGAATCTTAGGGTATATATGCTCAAATACATTATTGGAGTGGATTAAATCAAAACTTTGATTTTCATCTTTCAATTTGCGTGCATCCCCTACTCGGTATTCAAGATTGAATTCAGATGATAACTCCTCAAGACTCATTAAGTCCACATCCCTGGACTGTAAAAAACTTACCCGTTCCGGATCAAAGTAGACTTCCCAATTCTTTAGTCGACCGGAGGTAATCCAAGTGCGAAACTTATTGATGGTTAGTCGAAATGCATCAGCATTTAGCAGAGGACTTAGATCAATGGTAACCGTTCTTTCGGCGCCGCTTAGGTATAAAGCTATCGGTACAACCGGATACCAGCCTGTTCCCAGCTCCAGGCTTTTAAAGCTTGATTTAGGATGAGCTTCTCGAAAAAAACGAATGTGGTCTTCAGCGTGCTTCAGTTTATCAGAAAAGTAGGCGTCATCAAGTCGCACCCCTTTGGTGATGTTCTTTTGAAACCAAAAATTGATCTTGTCACTTCCCGGTAGAAATGAAATGATCTTTTGGATTAGAGCTTTTAATACCCACTTCTTCATGATCAGGCTAACATATTATGGGCCTTTACCATCGCCTCCACCATTCGATCAATCTCCTCCTTGGTATTATAAAATGCAAAACTCGCTCGGATGGTTCCAGGAATACCAAAGTGCTGCATGATAGGTTGAGCACAATGATGCCCGGTGCGCACTGCAATTCCGAGTTTATCTAAAATTACCCCTAGGTCATAAGGATGAATGTCACCCAACAAAAAGGAGATGACAGAAGTCTTTTCCTCTGCCTCGCCGATGAAGCGGATATCTGGAAACTGAGATCCTAATACCTCATTGCCATAGCTAAGCAAGTCTTGCTCATAAGCGGCAATAGCGTCCAGACCGATACTATTCACATAGTTAATTGCTTCCCCTAAAACGATTCCTCCTTCGATATGAGGAGTTCCCGCCTCAAATTTATGAGGAAGACCGGCGTAGGTGGTTTTCTCAAAGCTAACCTCTGCGATCATCTCGCCTCCTCCCTGATAGGGAGGCATCTTTTCCAATAAAGACTCCTTGGCATAGAGAACCCCAATCCCCGTTGGACCGAAAATCTTATGCCCGCTAAAAGTGTAGAAATCCGCATCCAAATCTTGAACATCAACCTTCATATGCGGAACACTTTGAGCTCCGTCCACTAAAAACCAGGCACCAGCCGAATGGGCCTTAGCAATCATTTCCTTAATTGGATTGATAGTCCCTAAGGCATTTGAAATATGGTTAACCGCTACCAGGCGGGTTTTAGAATTAAGGAGTTTCTCATATTCCTCTTGAATGAGCTCTCCCCTTTCATTAATGGGAATTACCCTTAAAACCGCACCGGTCCTTTGACACAGCATCTGCCAAGGCACAATGTTACTGTGATGTTCGAGGTGAGAAACGATTATTTCATCCCCGGCATTGATCATGCCCTGACCTAAAGAATTCGCCACCAAATTGATGCTATCGGTAGTGCCTTTGGTGAAAATCACCTCATGGCTATTCCGGGCGTTGAGATGGGCTTGTATAGTGTTACGAGAGGCCTCAAAAGCATCAGTGGCCTTCTGACTTAAGTGGTGAACCCCGCGATGAACATTACTATTTAAATGAGCATAATAATCGGATATCGCATCAATAACCACTTTAGGTTTTTGAGTACTGGCCGCGTTATCAAAGTAAACCAGGGGATTTCCATATACCTCCTCCTGAAGGATTGGAAAATCCGCCCGAATTTTATCAATGGGGAATGCGGCGATCATTGTGCTGCTCATCTTGGATATTAAAGTTCGAAATCAAGATTTACGTTGAGCTTCTTAGCAATAAGGCGGTTAAGTCTCTTACGCAGTTCGGGAATCTTAACATTCCTTAAACCATCATTCGCAAAAGCGTATAGTAAGAGTGCCTTTCCTTCTTTCTCGGGAATACCTCGCGTTTTTAGATAGAACAGAGCATCCTCATCGAGCTGCCCTATGGTACAACCATGAGAACATTGCACATCGTCGGCATAAATCTCTAATTGAGGTTTAGTATCAATCGATGACTTATCGGTTAGAAGAATATTGTTGTTCTGCTGGAAAGCATTAGTCTTCTGGGCATGAGGATGTACCATTACCTTCCCGTTAAATACACCATGGGCACTTTCATCGTAAATGCCCTTGTACATCTCGTCCGAATAACAATTTGGTACTTTATGATCAACCAGGGTATGGTGGTCTACGGTTTGGTTACCATCGATTACGGTTATCCCGTCGAGATGGCTCTCCGTATGTTCTTCTTCTAAAAAGAAGTTGAGATTATTACGAATGAATTTTCCGCCAAAGGAATAAGTTCCAACTGTTACGACACTGTTGCGGTATTGCTTAACCGAGGTACTATCTATTATGGATGCCGCAGGGGCATCGTTTTGAATTTTATAATAGTTGAGTCTCGAATCTCGCAATGCGAAAATCTCCGTAGCCGTATTGGTTAAAACATCGTGCTCACTTAAGCTTTGATGACGCTCCAGAATAGAAACCTCTGCATTCTGTTCTACCAAAATCAGATTGCGGGGTTGCGCCATCGTAGCTACACCCTGATCAGTGGTAATAAAAATGATCTCAACGGGCTTATCAACTACCTGCCCTTTCTTAATCCGAATAAAAGCCCCTTCTTTCGCGAAAGCAGTATTCGCAGCAGCAAGTGGTTCATTCTCAGGAATGGCTTTTCCGAAATATTGCTCCGCGACATCCTGATACTTGTTCAGCATATTGCTGAAAGTGCAGATATCAAATCCTTGATGCGTGGTTTCACTTAGCCAGGAACTATAGTATCCATCAATAAATACCAGTTTGTAGGTATCTACGTCATTAAGGAAGAATCTTTTAATAGAGCTGAAGTCAACGGTCTGCTCATCACTTACAAACACTCTATAATCCGGTTTCAGAATAGGCTTGAGGTTGGTGTACTTCCATTCCTCATCGCGCTTGGTGGGAAAACCCATATCAACAAAGCGCTGGAAGGCTTCTCGGCGACGAGCATGCATGCTTAAGGACTCTGCCCCCATGCCATTGAGCTCGTTCTCAAAAACCAAAAAGGACGATTCCAATTTATCCTTCAATGCTTCCATATCCATCCAATTAGGCCTCTACAGCACCTTCTTTTAACCAATCGTAGCCTTTCTCTTCTAATTCCAGAGCCAGGTTCTTATCCCCGCTTTTTACAATGCGGCCCTTGTTTAGGACATGCACGTAATCGGGCACGATATAATCCAACAAACGTTGATAGTGGGTAATCACGATAACCGCATTATTCTCACTTTTCAGTTTGTTTACGCCATTGGCGACAATGCGTAATGCGTCGATATCCAATCCGGAATCTGTTTCGTCCAAGATCGCCAGTTTGGGCTCAAGCATAGCCATTTGGAAAATCTCGTTACGCTTTTTCTCCCCTCCCGAAAAACCTTCATTGAGGCTACGACTTAAAAATGAATTGTCGATTTCCAAAAGGGCCATCTTCTCACGCATCTTCTTAAGCATCACATTGGCAGGCATAGCCTCCTCTCCGCGAGCTTTGCGACTTTCATTAATAGCCGTTTTGATAAAATTGGTTACCGTTACCCCTGGAATTTCTACTGGATATTGGAAAGAGAGAAAAATTCCTTTATGGGCGCGTTCATCAGCGTCTAAATCCAAAAGATCTTCGCCTTCGAAATCAATATTTCCGGCACTCACTTCATAGTCCTCTCTACCGGCAATTACTGATGAAAGGGTACTTTTTCCAGAACCGTTAGGCCCCATTATAGCGTGTACTTCCCCAGCCTTAACTTCCAGGTCAATACCTCTTAGTATTTCTTTTCCTTCAATTCCTGCTTGAAGGTTGTTGATTTTTAACATGATGCTTAATTGAGAGATTTTTATCCTACCGAACCTTCTAAACTAATTGCGAGAAGCTTTTGAGCTTCTACGGCAAATTCCATAGGTAATTGGTTCAATACGTCTTTGCAGTATCCATTTACAATCAGGGCAATGGCTTCTTCTTCACCGATGCCTCTTTGATTGCAATAAAAAATCTGGTCCTCCCCAATTTTAGAAGTAGTGGCTTCGTGTTCAATCTTAGCCGACTTGTTCTTCGTTTCGATATAAGGGAAAGTGTGAGAACCACAGCTACTTCCCATTAGAAGGGAGTCGCACTGTGAAAAATTTCGCGCATTCTGAGCACGTGGACCAATTTTCACCAATCCACGATAGCTTCCGTTCGACTTACCGGCACAAATACCTTTAGAGATGATGGTGCTCTTGGTGTTCTTGCCTAAGTGAATCATCTTCGTTCCGGTATCGGCTTGCTGGAAGTTATTGGTAACCGCCACGCTATAAAACTCACCTACGGAGTTTTCACCTTTTAAAATACAGGAAGGGTATTTCCAGGTTACAGCAGAACCTGTCTCCACCTGTGTCCAGGAAATTTTGGCATTGCGCTCACAAAGACCTCGCTTGGTAACGAAGTTGTATACGCCGCCCTTGCCTTCCTTATCACCAGGATACCAGTTTTGAACGGTAGAGTACTTAATTTCAGCATCATCGAGTGCCACAAGCTCTACAACCGCAGCGTGCAATTGATTTTCATCGCGCATTGGGGCAGTACAGCCTTCCAGATAGCTCACATAACTTGCCTCATCAGCAATTACAAGGGTGCGCTCAAACTGACCGGTACCAGCTTCATTGATTCTGAAATAAGTACTTAGTTCCATTGGGCAACGTACTCCTTTTGGAATGTAGCAGAAGGAACCATCGGTAAAAACCGCAGAATTCAATGCCGCGTAATAGTTATCGGATTTTGGCACCACGGTACCTAAATACTTCTGTACCAATTCCGGGTGCTCTTGAATTGCATCCGACATTGAACAGAAAATAATTCCCAATTCGGCTAACTTCTCCTTAAAGGTCGTTTTCACAGAAACCGAGTCTACGACAACATCCATCGCCACTCCACTAAGGCGTTTCTGCTCTTCAAGTGAAATACCAAGTTTTTCAAAAGTCTTAAGCAATTCAGGATCGACCTCATCAAGGCTATCCAATTGCTTCTTTTGCTTTGGTGCTGAATAGTAGGATATCGCTTGCAGATCAGGCTCAGGATAGGAAACATTGGGCCATTTAGGCTCAGTCATTTTCAGGAATTTCTGATAGGCATCTAAACGCCATTCAGTCATCCATTCGGGCTCGTTCTTTTTAGCAGAAATTAAACGAATTACATCTTCATTTAATCCAGGTGGAACCTTATCGGCCTCTATATCTGTATAAAAGCCGTATTTATATTCGGAAGCGGTAACTTCCTCCAGGTAGCTCTCTTCGGTTTTCATATCGTATTGTGCTTATACTGCAAAGCTTTCTCCGCAACCGCAGGTTCTGGAAGCATTTGGGTTATTGAAGGAGAAGCCTTTGCCATTAAGTCCACCACTAAAATCCAGGGTGGTACCCACTAAGTATAAAAAGCTCTTTTTATCTACTAGTATCTTGACACCCTGGTCTTCAAAAAGTTTATCAGTTTCCTTCAATTCTTTATCGAAATCCAGCATGTACGACAAACCACTACATCCTCCACTGCTTACACCTACTCTCACATAAGTGTCTTCCAAACTGCTCCCACTATCCGCCATCAGGCTGCTTAATCGCTGCTTCGCTGAGTCTGATACTTTGATCATGAGTAATTTAGATTTAGTACAAATTAAGAATGCAAATGTACATATAAGTGTTCGCTTGGGGAACAGATTATAAGTGAAGTAAAGAAAAACTGAGATGTTAATAGAGGAGAACTATGTGTAGCTTTGCAGCATGGCAACAGAAGAAAAATTTACCAGCCTGAATGAGCTTGGAGAATTCGGTCTTATTGACCGTCTCACACGGGATTTCCCACTTACTCAGGCTTCTACTATAAAGGGCATTGGGGATGATGCAGCGATTCTCGAATTCCTAAACGGCAGAACGGTTATAAGTACCGATATGCTTGTTGAAGGAGTGCATTTCGATCTTAGCTATATACCTCCACAGCACTTGGGTTACAAAGCAGTAGCAGTTAACCTATCGGATATCTATGCTATGAACGCTAGACCAAGCCAGATTACAGTTAGCATAGCGGTAAGCAATCGTTTCGGAGTAGAATTTCTGGATCTTATTTATGAAGGAATACGCCATGCTTGCGAAGTATACGAGGTTGACCTGGTAGGTGGAGATACGACTTCATCGTATTCCGGTTTGATAATTAGTGTAACAGCCCTGGGCGAAGCTGAGGAAAACCAGATTAAGGAACGCAGCGCGGCCAAGGAAAATGATTTGCTCGTTGTGAGCGGTGACCTGGGTGGAGCTTATATGGGTTTGCAGGTTCTTGAAAGGGAAAAAGCAGTTTTTCAAGCCAATCCGGATGCTCAACCAGAGCTGGAAGAATATAAGTATCCTGTTGGTCGACAGTTAAAACCGGAAGCGCGAAAAGACATTCCTGATCTCTTGGAAAAACTAGGAGTCGAGATCAACGCCATGATAGATATTTCTGATGGACTTAGCTCCGAAGCACTGCATATCTCTAAGGCTTCAAAGCTTGGTCTAAGAATTTATGAGGATAAAATTCCAATCGACCCGAGTGTATACAAACTCGCAGAAGAGTTTAAACTGAGCGCCACTACCATCGCATTAAACGGAGGAGAAGACTATGAACTACTCTTTACCATTCCGCTTTCAGAGCATGATAAGATAAAGGCGAATCCACATCTTACGGTAATTGGTCATATGACGGAAGCAAATGACGAGGCCAAGTTAGTGGCAAGAGACGGGGCTGAAGTTCCACTGGAAGCTCAAGGCTGGAATGCGTTAAGAGATTCTGAGGAGTAATCTGCTTAGGTCCATCTAGCTTCTAATTGCTTAAGCAGCGTGGCAAAGGTGTTTTCCCTTTCTAAGGCATTCTGATTACTTACGGATACTGCGTAAGCCTGATGTTGGCGAAATTCTTCCTGAAAATCCTGGCAGAGTCTTGAATCACTAATGGTCATAAAGTTGGCACTGCTCAGAGCCGTCATAAGAACTCGCTTGCCTTTTGATTCAATAAGACCACCATTATTCATGGTCATGAAGTCGGTGAAAAGTAAATCCAGCTTACCGAGTTTATCCTTCTTACCTGCTTTAGACCACTGCTTGTAATCAACCATATGCGTCATTAAGGATTCGTAGAGGCCTCCTCGATATTTCTCGCCAAACCGTTTCAAATTACAGTACCAATCAATCATGTCTAGCTGATTGTTTAATACTTGCCGGCTCCACACCTCAATACTGCCCAGGTGCCGGTATAATCGATGAACTTCACGACACAGACTATAAGTGTCAATGTCCAGCTTAAGTAGTCCTTTATCTCCTAATTGGTTGGCCCACATCGAAATCTTAAACTCCGCCAAATTTCGATCTGCCAGAAAAAAGAAAAGGGGAAGGTCTCGAGCTACGTATTTGAGGCTGGCCTTATTAATCAATGCCTCCTCAAAACGTTGAATTATGAGTTTTAAGTATTGACTCAGCTCACGCTTATCGCGAAAACTGCAGTAGGTCGAAACTACCGTATTGGGATTAAGAACTTCCTTCAGCGTTACGGATAAAACATTAGGAGCAAGATTAATGATTTTAGAAAACTGCTCCAGGCTCAACTTAATATCGCCAGTATATTTCCTTCGAGCAGTGCTATAGTCTACATCTAAAATTTCCTGTAACCATTTGCTAACCGCTTCGTCAGCCCCAAGCTCCTTGCGAAGAGATCCCATGATCTCAGCTTGAAAACCCCGTTCCCCCATTTTGTATTGTTTCAGGTAGCAGTTTCGGGAAACCACCACAAATTAACGGGGGCAGAATCACAAATATAAAAGCATATCCTTGGAACTATTTATTCAACCCTCAGGTTTTTAGGCGTTTAAAAGAATTTTATAAGTGTTTAGGGTGGGGGTTAGTAATTGGTAGATTGTATATGGTAGTTAGTATTTAGTAGAAGGTAGAAAGACTTGGTGGGGTCCAGTATTATTGAGCCAGACCAAAAACGATACTAGTGCTGTTCTCATATCTCAATACTCAAAGCGAAGCGATCTCAGTACTAGTAGATAGTAGTTAGTAGAAAGTATAAAGACCTGGTCGAGTCCAGTATTATTGAGCCAGACCAAATACTATGCTAATGCTGTTCTCACATCTCAATACTCAAAGCGAAGCGATCTCAATACTAGTTGATAGTAGATAGTAGCTAGTAGTTAGTAGTTAGTAGAAAGACCTGGGATCGTTCAAGATCATTGAGGTAGACCAATTACATATTGTCTACAATGAATTAAGATACGCAGCGCAAGGACTTGTAATGTAAAAAGAATCCAAACCAAGCAATTGACCGCCAGCATCCGTACCAACTACCAACTACCAACTACCAGCTACCAGCTACCAACTACCAGCTACCAGCTACCAGCTACTAACTACTTTTTACTACCCCCCAAAAACTCCTTCAAGCCCTTAATCAAATCCTCAGGCTCCTCAAGATGAGACATATGCCCTTCTTCTAAGAGATAACCTTCAACTGATTTGTGTTCCATCTGTTCCTTTAATGCTTCAATTGGCAATACAGGATCTTGTTGCGATGCGATTAAGGAAACCGGATAGGGTGCAAAGGCCAGAATAGCCTCACGATCGGGTCGGATTTTCATCCCTTCTAAAGCCGCAACAACCCCCTGAGGACTGGTGCGCATTGCTTCCTCTCTTGCCCAATTAATCTCCGCTTTGAGCCTGCTTCGGCTAGATTCGCTGAAAAGCAGGGGAATAGCATTTCGAATGTAAGAACTCGGATCCTGCTTGACCAGCTTAATTGCTCGATCGCGATTTAGCTTCCTCTCCGGATCGTCGGCTCGGGAATTTGAATTCATCAGAACCAATCCCTTCAAATGGTCAGGATATCTTTCCGCAAAGGCCAGAGCAACATAGCCTCCCATAGAATGACCACAGAGGATAGCCTTTCTCAGCGACAAGTGTCGCATCAAGGCGAGAACGACTTCAGCCATTTCCTCCATACTATGGACGTATCCTAAATTCTCAGAGTCACCATGACCAGGAAGATCTAAGGTGATTTTACGAAGTGTACGAGGAAGAGCAGGGATAATGTTCTTCCACATCCGCCTATTCTCTAAAAAACCATGAAGAAATATAACCGCTCTGCCGCGGCCTTCATCCTCTCCAACAAAGCGAGCTCCCTTATAATGAAACTCGAAAGTCATAGCCATTAGGAATTCATTATGTCTTCGATCTCCTCTATCTCTTTGGGAATCCCTGCGGTCATATTAAGATTGGAATCCTCTCCAATCACAATATTATCCTCAATGCGAATACCAATTCCTTCTTCAGGGATATAGATGCCCGGTTCGCAAGTAAATACGTTCCCCACTTCCATATTCTCGGTCCATAAGCCCACATCATGAACATCAAGACCCAAGTAATGCGATGTGCCATGCATAAAATACTTTTTATATGCAGGCCAATTGGGGTCTTCATTACGAACATCCTCCATACTAATGAGCTTCAAATCCACAAGTTCCTTGGTCATAAGCTCACCAACCTGCTTGTGGTATTCATGCAGTTGGTTACCTGGTCGCAATAGATCCATCGCCGCCTTTTCCACTCTTAAAACCGCATTATAAATCTCTTTTTGCCGATCTGTAAACCGCCCATTTACAGGGTAGCAACGCGTTACATCACTGGCATAATTGGCATACCAATTCCCGCAGTCGAAAAGGACCAGATCTCCGTCTTTACATTCCTTATCATTCTCAATATAATGCAGTACGCAAGCGCTCGATCCAGATGCAATAATCGGGGTATAGCTAAAATCAGGTGATCCATTCCGCTTGTACTCATGAATAAATTCAGCTTCTAACTCATACTCCATGATCCCTGGGCGCATAACTTTCAAAATGCGATTAAAGGCCTTGGTATTGATATCACAGGCCTTCTGCATTAACTCTACCTCAATGGGAGATTTTACCGATCGCAAGCGATGCATAATTGGAGCACTGCGCTCATATTTATGCATGGGGTATTTATCCTGAATCCATTTGCGAAAGCGATCATCACGTGTTTCTACCGGATTGTTTGCTCGTAGGTGCTCATTGCTATTTAGATATACCGATTGAGCCTGAGACATCACATCTTTAAAAATCTTATCAAACTCACTTAACCAAAAAACCGAACTGATCCCTGTCAAATTACGAGCTTCCTCCTTCGTGAGTTTCGCTCCTTCCCAACGAGCTATTTGCTCATTGGTCTCAATTAAAAAAAGCATCTCGCGATGTGCCTCATTGAATGCATCAGGAAATAGAATCAAAATACTCTCCTCCTGATCAACACCGCTTAGGTAAAACAGATCTCGATTTTGAACCAGAGGCAATGTACCATCCGCATTGGTGGGAAGAATGTCATTAGCATTAAAGATGGCCAGTCCACCTTGACTAAGATGGGCCTTAAATCTTTTACGGTTATCAATGAATAATTGCGAATTAATTGCCTGGTAGCGCATGGCGAAAAATTTGGATTTGGGCAAAGTTAGAAATTAAGCAATGGCTTATCCGCACTTCGATCCAAGCCTTTTGTTTAATCATTCTAAATAAAAGCTCAACTTGTTCAATCCCCCTTCTGTCTTAAATTTGTGGAATTACAATCGGCACAGACTAACTATGGCAAAATCAGGTATTTTAGGATCATCCATCGCAAAGAAGTACTGGATGGCGATTACCGGCTTGTTTTTGATCAGCTTCCTGATCGTTCACCTTATTGGTAATCTGCAGCTCTTAGACCTCAGCACTGAGGGTCAAGAACAGTTCAATATCTACGCAAAATTCATGACCAGCTTCCCACTGATCAAGATTATCAGCTATGTCTTGTATTTCAGCATCCTTTTCCATGCCATAGACGGAATTGTTTTGGTCGCTCAAAACCGGAAAGCACGCCCCGTGCGCTATAAAAGCTGGAAACCCAATACAAATTCAATCTGGGCTTCCCGCAATATGGGACTCCTAGGTACTATTATTCTTGCCTTCATAGTGCTTCACATGGGTCAGTTCTGGTACGTAATGCACTGGGGGGAGATAGGTACCGACGCTCAAGGGAACAAAGATTTAGCAACAGTTGTTATAACGACCTTCCAAGATGGAACCGCAGGAATGATATTCGTGATTCTTTATGCCATTTCAATGGCTGCAGTTGGTTTTCACCTTTGGCATGGATTCGCAAGTGCCTTCCAAACCTTTGGTATCAATCATAAACGGTATACCCCGATTATTGAAAAGGTTGGATACGGTTTTTCGGTTATCGTGCCCCTGGCCTATGCCATCATTCCTGTGTTCATTTTAATGGCTAAAAATTAAAAGCAATCTCCATGAAGTTAGATTCGAAAATTCCAGAGGGACCGCTCGAGAAAAAATGGCAGAATCACAAAGCCAATATCCGATTGGTAAACCCTGCCAACAAGAGGAATATCGATGTTATTGTTATTGGAACGGGATTAGCTGGTAGTTCTGCCGCCGCATCTTTAGCGGAAATGGGCTACAATGTTAAAGCTTTCTGTTTTCAAGATTCTCCGCGTAGGGCGCACTCCATTGCCGCTCAGGGAGGAATTAATGCAGCAAAAAATTATCAAAATGACGGTGATTCTGTTTACCGTCTGTTTTATGACACCATTAAAGGTGGCGACTACCGCTCACGTGAAGCCAATGTGTATCGCCTTGCTGAAGTATCCGCAAACATTATTGACCAGGCTGTAGCACAAGGAGTGCCTTTCGCTCGAGAGTATGGAGGAAACCTGGATAACCGTTCATTCGGAGGTGTACAGGTAAGTCGTACCTTCTATGCCAAGGGCCAGACTGGACAGCAACTCTTGCTTGGTGCTTATTCAGCACTCAGCCGTCAAATCTCAAAAGGAAAGGTTAAGATGTATAACCGCCATGAGATGTTGGAAGTAGTTTTAGTTGATGGTAAGGCACGCGGAATTATCGCACGAAATCTTGTTACCGGTGAAATTCAACGCCATGGCGCACATGCAGTGGTGATTGCTTCAGGCGGTTATGGGAATGTATTCTTCCTTTCCACTAATGCCATGGGATCTAATGGCTCCGCGGCCTGGAAGGCTCATAAAAAGGGAGCACATTTTGCAAATCCCTGTTTCACACAAATTCACCCCACTTGTATTCCTGTTTCAGGAGATCATCAGTCTAAATTGACTTTGATGAGTGAATCTCTTCGAAATGATGGTCGCATCTGGGTACCTAAAGATCGTAAGGACGCTGAAGCTATTAGGGCTGGAAAGCTCAAGCCCACCGACCTAAGTGAGGAACAGCGAGATTACTACTTAGAGCGCCGTTATCCTTCTTTTGGTAACCTCGTACCTCGTGATGTTGCTTCCAGAGCGGCCAAAGAGCGTTGTGATGAGGGCTTTGGCGTAAACAAAACCGGTGAAGCAGTTTATCTGGATTTCGCTGCAGCCATTGAGCGCTATGGCAAAACAGAAGCCAATATCAAGGGAATAGAGAATCCGAGTCCGGAAAAAATCAATGAACTGGGAACTAAGGTTGTTGAGGCTAAGTATGGAAACCTCTTCGCCATGTACGAGAAGATTGTAGATGACAATCCCTACCAAACCCCAATGATGATTTACCCAGCTGTGCATTATACAATGGGCGGCATCTGGGTCGACTATAATCTGATGACCAATGTTCCCGGCATGTTTGCGCTTGGAGAAGCTAATTTTTCGGACCATGGAGCAAATCGCTTAGGAGCATCTGCCTTAATGCAAGGATTAGCAGATGGCTATTTCGTGATTCCGTACACCATTGGCGATTATTTAGCAGATGAGATTCGTACAGGTGAAATTGACACCAATCACGAAGCATTCGAGCAAGCCGAGCAAGAAGTGCGCGGCACTATTGATAAACTGATGAATACCGAGGGTAATAGCCATAGTGTTGACCATTTCCACAAGCGATTAGGACGTATTATGTGGGATAAATGTGGTATGGCCCGAAACGCCCAAGGTTTGCAAGAAGCCATTAAAGAAATCCGAGAATTAAGAGCTGATTTCTGGAAGAATGTTCGTGTAACGGGCAAGGCAGATGAAATGAATCCTGAACTGGATAAGGCCATGCGCGTTGCTGATTTCATGGAGCTGGGAGAATTGATGTGTAAAGATGCTCTGGAACGTGAAGAATCCTGCGGAGGTCATTTCCGTGAAGAATTCCAAACTGAAGAAGGAGAAGCCCTACGTAGGGATGAGGATTTTGCTTTTGTGTCGGCCTGGAAGTACACCGGAGACCCAAGCGAATCCGAATTGGTAAAAGAAGAGTTAGTCTTCGAAAATGTCGAACTGAAAACACGTAGTTACAAGTAATTCAAAAACATTTGCTCATGGATCTTAAGTTAAAAATCTGGCGCCAGGCCAATCAAAATAGCAAGGGAGAACTCAAAGACTACGCAATTAGTAATGTAAGTGAGGATAGCTCCTTTTTAGAAATGATGGATCAGCTTAACGAGGAGCTGATCGAAAAAGGGGAAGAACCAGTAGTATTTGATCACGATTGTCGAGAAGGCATCTGTGGAATGTGCTCTCTTCACATCAATGGTGAGCCTCATGGACCTCAAAATGCCACCACCACCTGTCAGTTGCATATGCGCAGCTTCAAGGACGGAGATACTATTTTTATCGAACCTTGGCGTTCAGCGGCTTTCCCTGTTATTAAAGACCTTTCGGTAAACCGAGATTCCTTTGATCGCATTATTCAGGCTGGCGGATACGTTTCCGTTAACACTTCCGGAAATACACTGGATGCTAATGCCCTGCCGGTACCTAAGGCAGATGCGGACGCTTCCTTTAATGCGGCTACTTGCATCGGATGTGGAGCCTGTGTTGCGGCCTGTCCAAATGCCTCAGCAATGCTTTTTGTTTCCGCTAAAGTTTCTCAATTATCGCTACTCCCACAAGGAAAGGTAGAAGCCAAAGACCGTGTCCTTAATATGGTAAACCAAATGGATTTGGAAGGTTTTGGTAACTGTTCCAATGTTGGTGCTTGCGCAGAAGAATGCCCAAAGGAAATTTCCTTAGAGAATATCGCGAGAATGAATCGGGAGTATTTGGGGGCTTCTTTGGTGAGTAGTAAGTGATTAGTAGATAGTAACTAGTAGTTAGTATTTAGTAGTAAGTAGAAAGACTTGATTGGGTCCAAGATTATTGAGCCCAGCAAAAAACTATACTAGTTCCTTTCTCATATCTCAGTTCTCAAAGCGCAGCGATCTCAATTCTAGTAGATAGTAGTAAGTAGCTAGTAGTAATTAGAAAGACTTGATTGGTTCTAGGATTATTGAGCCCGGCTAAAAACTATACTAGCGCTTTTCTCATATCTCAGCTCTCAAAGCGAAGCGATCTCAATACTAGTAGATAGTAGTTAGTAGTTAGTAGTTAGTAGTTAGTAGAAGGTAGAAAGACTTAAGAGCGTTCAATAGCATTGAATTAGGCTAAAAAACATTGCTCTCTAGGTTCTATGATTTAGGCTCTAAGCTCTCATATCTCAATACTTAAAACGTAGGGATCTCAATACTAGTAGATAGACCTAATAGAGGACAATATCAGGTACGTACAGGTATCTAGGTTCTAATAACTAAGCTCTACGTTCCAAGTTCTCACATCTCACATCCCACATCCCACATCTTAACACCCACCCCACAACAGTGCCGGTTTGGCTATCTTCCCTACCTTGCCGAAACAAAAACCCCTTATGAGATACCTACTCTGCTTACTGTGTCTTCCCTTATTGTATAGTTGTTCCGATAGCGGCTCAGAAAAACAAAGTTTTAAATGGGATTTTAGACAGAATCGGAAGTTCGTTTATTCGTTTTTTCAAACCGTAGATGGGGAAAATCAATTGGCGGCAAATGATTCTGCCCGGAAAACCTTCATTACCGGATATGGACGGCTTAATGTAAAGGTTAAAAGCCCTGAATATGCAGACATCAGCCTGTCAGACTTCAAGTTTAGCATGGTTGAATACAACCTGGATGGCAGCAAGAATGAGACCTCGCAGGACCAAGCAGATGGCATTGAGGTAGAAGATTTTAAACCGGATGGTAGCTTTGAAAATGGAAACCTTGATCTTCTATTCGAAGTTCTCTTTCCCCTACCCAAATCGAAAATCGCAGTAGGTGAAACCGATACCTTGGCGATTGAATATCCCTTTCCGACCAACTCAAAGCCCTTAACCAATAAGGGATATCAGGCTCTGAACTTCGTAGGCTATGAGGACTTTGAAGGAAGAAACTGTGCGGTAATTGAAAGTGAAATCCTCATTGATAAATTGGAAATCCCGCAGGACCTAGAAGGTGATTACGAGTCTTCTTCCACCGGTTCTGCTCGTTACTATTTTGACCTGGAAAAAGGTTACATGGTTGGATGTGATATTGAAAACCTCATCCAATCCTTTCTGAATATCCCGGCCGAGGAGTCAATGAACACCTTTTTCTGGCGTATGAAGAGTCTCAATAAGTATCGGATTCGTTTAGAAAGCATTGAAGAGATTTAATCCTTGATTTTCAAGACTGCAAATCCCGGTTTTTTTCCTGTAATCACAGCCAGTGTAGGAATCATCTGTATCGGGCTATTTGTAGGTATTAATCTCGAAGAGAGTTTGGATAGCTGGGATGCTTATCGACGCTGGGGCGCTCCTTCTCCCTCAGATATTTTCAGTGGCAGCTATTGGGGCTTAGTTAGCTCCAACTTCCTACATCTTAAGGGCTGGCACATCGCTTTTAATCTATTTTGGCTTTGGTTTTTTGGCCAAAAAATAGAATTCGAAAAAGGTAAACCATTTTACATTTTTTTAATCCTAAGCTCAGCTTTGATAAGCTCCTTAGCTGAATTGGGATTCACTAACGACTCAGGTATAGGTTTCTCAGGAATAGGGTATGCCATGTTCGGTTATATCTGGATCAAGAGCCGTTACTCGGAGAACTTTAGATACTATTTGCATCAATCAATTATTATCCTTTTTCTGGTCTGGCTGGTATTCTGCTATATCCTTACCATTACCGATATTTGGGTAGTCGGCAATGCCGCCCATTTCTTTGGGATGATTTGGGGTATGCTTATCGCTTATGGCGAAACTCAAAACCAAATTAGGGCCTGGCTCATGAACACGGGATTTTTCGTTTTAGTCGCTACCGCAATCCTTTGGAACCCCTATGCCACCTCCTGGCTTATGCATAAAGCATATACGCTGCATCTGGCAGGAGAACTGGAATCAGCCTCCGAATACTACGAACAAATACTAGAACGTGATCCGGATAATTTTCTGGCGAATGACAATTACCCCTCACTTAGAATCGATCTTCTTCAGCAAAGAGCCTTTAGCAAACACAGTGATAAGGACTATGAAGGCGCGAGGGAAATTTACAATGAACTTTTGGAGTTAGATCCGGATAATGAATGGGCTAAGGAAAACCTCAAACGACTCCCTCTTTCCTATTCTGATGAATATCTTAACTATCCTGATTATACGAATCAAAATGCAAAGTCAAACTGATGGTGCCTGATGAACTTAGTTATTCTCGAGGGGCGAGCTACAGCGGATTCCCGTTTTATCTTGGAATCCTAATCATAGCAGCTTCGATATTTCAATTGATCAACACTCCTGTAATTGAATTAAAAGTCGTTTGTGGAATAATCATCCTATTGGCTTGGGTACCCCTTATGGCGCTTAGGGGTATCAAAATTGACCATCGCGAAAAAATCCTCTTTGAATACTTCAATTTTCTCCTCTTTAAAATCACCTATAGGAGAACTAAACTCGATGAATATGATACTGTCTATTTAAGGCTTTACAGTAGAGACACTGAGTTTGTGCACGGCAGAATAGCTTCTAATACTATGGTTTATACTCGAGAATACGAACTCTTTTTCCGCAATAAGATAGATGGCCTGCTATTTTTTGAAACCACAAATTATGATCAGGCCCGTAAAGTATTGCAAGAGGTTTCCATGAAGCTTCAATTCGAAGCTGTAGATGGTTATAAAGAAAAAAGAGCCAAGTAGCGAAGAGTATTACAAGTGGAATTCAGGGAAAACCCATTTTAAATTGGTTAAAAAACCCCTATCCAAAAAAGGTTTGTATCTATTTATCTTGCTTGAATTGATTTCCATCTTTTAAGCTTCCAAAACAAACCTAAACATGAATAATCCTTTTTTAATTCAGCCGGAGCTTCGTTATGGTGCTCCCGTCTGTGATGAAATCCTAATTGGCAGGTATTTTACAATCGGCTACTCCTGGTACTTTCGTCAGGCTAAGTGGACCCTTGAGATAATAAATCGAAATGATTACCTGCTTAGTGAAGTGGAACGAAGAGACAAGTTTCGTGCAGATGTAAGGCTTCCTCGGCGATTTAGAGCCGGCTTAGAGGCCTATAAAAACTCAGGATATGATCGAGGGCATCTGGTAGCAAGCGCAAACAATGATGTTCTCGACATTCAGAACAGCGAAACCTTTCTGCTCTCGAACATGTCACCGCAAAAGCCCGAATTCAATCGAGAAATTTGGAGAATACTGGAGGAAGCTGTCCGAAAACTGAATGATCAGGATAACATTCTTGAAACCTATGTTTTAACCTGCCCTGTCTTTCTTTTCGATCGGCAAATTGAAACTATTGGTGATAATAAAGATGACTATGGTATTGACATACCGATACCTCATGCCTTTGTAAAAAGCATTCTAGCTGAGGACCATAATGGAAAGCTCAAACTTTGGACATTTCTAATGGAAAACAAAGAACTGCCTGGGCGAATTGAGGACTATCTGGTAAACACCTTTGATGCCGAACAAATAGTCGGGGGTAGATTTTGGGATCGCATTAGTGATGAGGATATTTACTCGCAAAAGGAAAAACCAAATCGAATCTGGGACTACTAAACTGCCTCATTCAATTTAAAACAAGCATAGTAAATCGGAAGTGAGCATGAACTTAAGGAACTAAAAGTTCAGCTAGCCGTTTGGAAACACATATATCACTTTTTGGTTGGGTCATCCAAAGGCATTGAAATACATTGCTGTAAATTAATGTTTTAAACCTAACCTATGAGGAAGCTCTTTTTCATTTTACTCTGTTCTGCCATTTGTATTCCATTAAGCGCCGGATATCGAACTACGGTTTCGCAATTGTGGTATTTAACCGGAAATCATGATTGCGTCGCATATCTGGTTACAGTTTGGGATGACCATAATAGTGACGATCCACATCTCTGGACAGCTCGGTCTTCTAAAATAATCCTCTCAGATGCCTGTGATGATGGAATTGGTGGGCAACAGGTGTCGAATTTCGCCACCCTATACGCTGTAATTCATGAAATCGTTCTTGAGGGAGATTGTGAAGTGTTACGAGTTAAAGTATATCGGGGCTCATCAAATCTAATGGCTCAGGGATCCATCAATCTGTGCGAGGGTATGGTAAACGGCAAAAAAACTATGAAGCCAATCAGGCCGGTAAGCCTCTTTCCTAGCCCTATTGAAAAGGAGCTTATTGTAGAGCACCCCGATCTTGAATCGGGAAAGCTATTCGTTCTGAGTAATTCCGGTCAATTCTTACTGCAAGAAGACCTAAACGGCCCTAATGGCAGCACCACAATTGCACTTGACCAACTCATACCTGGAATCTACCTGATCCTTATTCAGGATAAAGCCCAAACGATATATACAGAACGATTAATAAAGAAATAACCTAAAGAGATGAAAACGAGAGTACTATGTTTATTTATTCTGTTAGGATTGGCAAGTAGTTTCCAAGCGGCGCCCTATGCTCTTATCAATGACCATTGGGAGCGACATGGATGTCATTATTGGAAAGTGACAATCTGGGATGATAATGGCACCCCGCATGATACTTCTGATGATTCCAAAATAGTCACCGATACCATGAATGATTGCGATGACCCACCAATAAATCGAAAAAAAAATGCACGAATCTCAGAGGATAGTTTCAACGCTATAGTTAGTCAAAGCTATTCAGCAGTCAATTCTCGAGGAGATAGCTGTCAGTTTTATAAAGTTGAGTTAAAAGATGGTCAAGAACTAAATCTCGTCCAAAAACTGATTGTTGGCAATTGCCGCTAGCATCGGCCCTTTGACCAAGCTCAAAAACCCGCTAATTTTTCAGCGGGTTTTTACTAATAAACAAGGATCAGTTCCCAAGCCAATAAGGCTGCCAAATAAGCGTTAAAGCCTCATTCGGAATTTTATTAATCCGTACTTTTGCCCACCCTAAAGGAAATTGGATTGGCCGAAGCGCTAGTAATCATACCTACTTATAACGAAAAGGAAAACATAGAGCGAATAATTCGCACTGTATTTAGCCTGCATACTGATTTCCATGTTCTTATTGTTGACGACAACAGTCCGGATGGGACCAAAGAAATCGTGAAGCACCTTCAAGGGGAGTATGAACATAAGTTGTTCCTAATGGCCAGAGCTGGAAAGCAAGGTTTGGGGACAGCCTATATCGCTGGTTTCAAATGGGCCCTGGAACGTGACTACCAATATATATTTGAGATGGATGCGGATTTTTCACATGATCCGCATGACCTGGAGAAACTTTACGAAGCCTGTAAGGATAGTGGCTATGATATGTCGGTTGGCTCCCGATACGTTACGGGTGTAAATGTGGTTAACTGGCCAATGAGCCGAGTTCTTCTTTCCTACTTCGCTTCTCGTTATGTTCGTGTAATCTTAGGCATACCGGTAGAGGATACTACCGCTGGTTTTGTATGTTATCGAAGAGAAGTATTAGAGAAGATCAATTTCGCTAAAATTCGCTTTGTTGGCTACGCCTTCCAGATCGAAATGAAATTCATTACCCACAAGCTAGGCTTCAAAATCAAAGAGGTGCCGGTGATCTTTACAGACCGCACTTTAGGTAACTCAAAAATGAGTTCCGGTATCATAAACGAAGCTATCTTTGGGGTACTCAAACTAAAACTCCGCAGCCTGCTTAAACGGCATCAGTAGCATTTGAAGATGAAGAAAATTCTTATCAAGAATGGCCGCCTTGTAAATGAAGGCGAAATACTAGAACGCGACATTTTTGTAGAAGATGGGCGTATCGTTAAAATTGACCAAAACCTAAGTCAACGCGATAGTGAAACCACTTTAATCGATGCAGCTGGTTCCTTTGTTATCCCAGGGGTAATTGACGACCAGGTGCATTTCCGCGAGCCGGGCTTAACCCACAAGGGAGATATCTATTCAGAATCTCGAGCCGCAATTTCAGGAGGAATAACCTCTTACATAGAGCAACCTAATACCAAACCTGCCGCAACAACCATCGAAAAACTGGAAGACAAGTACAGTATTGCCGCAGAGAAATCCTGGGCGAACTATGGCTTCAACCTTGGCGGGGCTAATGACAATATTGAAGAAATCCGAAAGCTCGACCCTAATAAGGTTCCGGGAATAAAGGTTTTCATGGGAAGTAGCACCGGTAACATGTTGGTTGATGATCGAGAAGCTTTGGAAAAGATCTTCGCTGAAGCCAAGGTTCCCGTGATCACCCATTGTGAAGACGAGCAAACCATTCGCGATAATATGGCAAAGGCCGTAGCGGAATACGGAGATGACATTCCAATGGAAATGCATCCAGATATTCGCAGCCGTGAAGCTTGTATCCTCTCCTCGAGTTTAGCCGTCGAATTAGCTAAAAAACACAATACCAGGTTGCATGTCTTCCATATCAGCACCGCGGAAGAATGTGACCTATTTGAGAAGGACACTCCATTGGAAGACAAGCTAATTACCGCCGAAGCTTGCGTGCATCACCTTTGGTTTAGTCGAGAGGATTATGCCTCTAAAGGAAGCTTCATAAAATGGAATCCTGCGGTTAAAGAAGCATCCGATCGTGATGAGATACTATCTGCGGTTATTGATGGTCGGATTGATGTCCTCGCAACAGACCATGCCCCTCATACCATGGAAGAAAAGGATAACCCCTATGCTTCCGCTCCAAGTGGTGGCCCATTAGTACAGCACTTTATCCCAGCGATGATGGAGTTTGTGCGTGATGAGAAGATGAGCATTGAAATGTTAGTTGAAAAGGCTTGTCATAACCCAGCCAAACTCTTCAAAATAAAAGAGAGAGGTTTCCTACGCGAAGGTTACTGGGCCGATATTGCCATTGTAGACCCTTCCCGCCCATGGAGAGTTAGTAAAGAAAATATCCTCTCCAAATGTGGTTGGTCGCCATTTGAAGACACTACTTTCCGTGCAAGAGTAACACACACTCTGGTAAACGGTCAGGTTGTGTATGATAATGGTAAGATTCTCGAAAACAAAGCGGCCCAAAGACTGGAGTTTGATCGGGTTTAGAAATATAAAATTCCTGATACTTCTGGCGCTATTTGCTTGTGCGCCTGAAGCTCCCGAAAAGTCAGTTGACGTGCCTGATTGGGCAATTCCCGAAGACAAGATGGTAAATGTACTACTTGACGTGCATATCCTGGAAGGTGCTCGTATCGGCACTAAAGTTCTTGGAGATAGTCTGCCGGTTAAAAGCCATTACGACCACCTTTGGAATAAACACGGAATTACGCGAGAGCTTTATGATAGCTCCTTTCGATTCTACAGTCGCAATTCAGAGCGCATGGATAAAATGTACGAAGAGGTTCTAGTTCGGCTTACTAAAATGAGTTCGAATGTAGCTCCGCCTCCAGAAACTGAGGAAGAAGAGGACTAGCTTAAATCCTCCTGTTACTCATAAGTAGCAATATCAGCTGAGATTAAAAACAATCTCAATACCCAACAAAGCCTATAGAAATAAGGCCGCCTAGGAGTTTTTATCTTTTAAGTAACAGCTGGCAATAAAGGCAATGCTCTCATTTAAATCGCGATACTGTAGACCCAATTCCGACTTACTTTTAGAATTATTATAGTAATAGTTCTCTAATGCGGTGCGAGCAGTTTCCTTAGTTAAAAGCGGTCTTTTTCCGCTTAGCGCTGATTTCAAGGCTTCCCATCGCCAGGCCAACTGAGACATCCAGGGCTTTACCTCAAGGCTTGGAGGGGCAACCTTAAGATGCTTGGCTATCTCTTCAAAGACATCCCGATAGCTACGATTTTCTGCAGCGATAACATACCGTTCTTTCTGTTCGCCTTTCGCTAAAACTAAGATGGCTTGTACCACGTCCAACACATCGACAAAGGCGTTCACTCCATTCGTGTAAAATTTAAAGCCTTCGGCAATGTTCTTGAACACCGCCGCAGAACCATCATTCCAGGTTCCTGGTCCAAAGATGATGCAAGGATTTACCATTGCCGCAGAAAGCCCCTCTTCGATACCACGCCAAACTTCCATCTCAGCGGCATTCTTACCCTTTGCATAGTTTGAATTCAAATCACTCTCAACCCAATGACTTTCTTCATCAAACTCATTCTGATCCGGCTTTCGCCCCAGCGCCGCTACACTACTTACATGAATCAATCGGGGGATATCTAACTCTAAGGCCGCATTCACAACATTTGCCGTCATTTGGCGATTGCCCTGAATTACCGCTTTTCGATCTCTTGGGTCGAAAGAGACCACTGCTGCCGTATGATAAAAAACCGATGAACCTTTAACAGCATCTTGAACATCAACCGGATCCGATAAATCAGCTTCCTGCCATTGTAGAGCCGCTTCATACTGTGATAAGTCTTCGTCGTAATAGCTAAAAACCCTTTTCAATAAGCTTCGATCAGAAGAAACCCGATGCAATGCGCGTACTTCCTTGCCCTCCTTGAGTAAGGCTCGCACCAAATGTGATCCAACCAATCCTGTAGCTCCGCTAACGGTATGCAGCATCTTTTTTTTGCGAAGTTAATTATCCGCGCTCAATGCTTTTGCTGCACGAAACAATGCTCTAATTTTGTCCGACAATATTTTAAGAATGATCAATTTCGTTGAAGAGCTACGTTGGAGAGGGATGTTACATGATGCCATGCCTGGCACAGAAGAACAGTTGGCTAAAGAAATGACTTCTGCCTATGTAGGAATTGATCCTACAGCCGATTCATTGCATATAGGGCACTTGGTGAGCATAATGATGCTTCGTCATTTCCAAAATGCCGGTCATCGCCCACTAGCTCTGGTTGGCGGAGCTACAGGAATGATAGGAGATCCTTCAGGAAAAAGCAAAGAGCGCAACCTTCTAAATGAAGAAGCTTTAAGACATAATCAAAATGCCATAAAAGATCAATTGGCCTTGTTTCTGGATTTTGAAAGTGACGCTGATAATGCTGCCCTATTAGTTAACAATTACGATTGGATGAAGGAGTTTAGCTTCCTGGATTTCATTCGCGATGTGGGTAAGCATATTACGGTGAACTATATGATGGCTAAGGACTCTGTAAAAAAGCGATTGACCGGAGAAGGTGAAGGGATGTCTTTCACGGAGTTCACTTACCAACTGGTGCAGGGATATGATTTTCTTCATCTATACAGGGAGTATGATTGCAAACTCCAAATGGGAGGATCTGATCAATGGGGAAATATCACCACAGGAACCGAACTTATTCGACGCAAAGAAAGCGGAGAAGCTTTTGCCCTAACCTGTCCGTTGATAACCAAGGCAGATGGAGGGAAATTTGGAAAAACCGAAGAAGGTAATGTATGGCTCAGCCCTAAATACACCAGTCCTTACAAGTTCTATCAGTTCTGGTTGAATACTTCGGATGCTGATGCTGAGCGTTACATCAAGATCTTTACGATGTTAGGTAAGACTGAGATTGAGGATTTGATTACAGTTCATCAGGCTGAACCACACCGACGTCAATTACAAAACAAACTTGCGGATGAAGTGACCGCTATGGTACATGGAAAAGAGGCTTTGGATAAGGCTATCAAGGCATCGCAAATCCTCTTTGGGAAAAGCACGGAGGAAGATTTACGCGATCTTGATGAAGACACTCTCCTGGATGTATTTAGTGGTGTTCCCCAATTTGAAATCGAGCAATCTGCCATTAATGGTGGAATCGAAATTGTAAGCTTTCTGGCTGAACAAACTCAAATATTTCCATCTAAAGGAGAGGCACGAAAAATGGTGCAAGCCAATGGGGTGAGCATCAATAAATCCAAAGTGGGGGCGGATAAAATGATTGGGGGCTCTGACCTAATTGCCGGAAAATTCATCCTTGCCCAAAAGGGTAAGCGGAACTACTTTCTGGTGCGTATTAATTAAAGAGCGAGGAAATTGTAAATCAATTCCTCAATCCTTGCTTTCTGGGAGGCGCTTGCTTTGTAGAAGTAATACACTCTAAATTCATCCTGCTCCCAAAGCTCTTTTATTTTGGGTAAGTCTACCGTGTGATCATTGGTGATTATGGCGTAGGGACTTGTACCTCTGAAAACCATGATTAACCTAAAATCCTTTTCTTCTGAGCTCACCTTGTTGTCCTCATAAATCACCCGGATTTCCATCTCATCCAATTCTGACATGGTACCGCCATAGGCTTCATGCATCGACTTAATCAACCTTTGCTGCTCATTGCGATTCTTAATTGCAAAAATCTCGGTTAAAGCCTCTTCGGGTATGGATCCATCAACGATTTTAGTCTTAAACACGTAGCCCTGGATAACTGCTTTAATGCGATCATCCTTTCGGAAACCCTCAATAGTATCGATATCATAAAGCTTCAAATCCTGAAGAGCACGACCAATAACCTCTTCGTCCTTATTGTAGAAAACAGTACCGGCGCTGACCCTCTTATCGCCAAGGTCTTCCATTTTGAGGTAAACCGCTTTACGCGCCTTGTACCAACTATCCTCAGGTTCGTAGGTATAGATTTGTTGACCCTGTCCCAGCACGAAGATCGCTTCTCCTCTAGCAGTTTTTGAGAACTCGGTTTGCTCCTCTAAAAACTGAGCATTTGCATTGAAGCATATTAAAAAGCAGAAGCTTAGAATAAAAGATTTCAGATAAGTCATAAAGAATACGCTTGATTTTTTAACGCAGAAACCGGCTAATTAGTTGGTCAACCTATCATCAGATTACATCCACGAACTTCGGCTCGATCAAATCTACCCAGGACCTCGAAAGAACCGTCTTCATAAACACGACCTAAATCCTGGGTTTCAATAAATGCACAGGTATCCAAATTAGCCAAATCTATAATGTTCAATCCTCCGGTTTTAGCCAGTGGAGCCGGTGCAAAGGGGTCTTCCATTTGCCGGCTAAAAACTTTCATGGTGCGAGCTGGCTTAAAGAGACCTTTACCCTTACTATAGGCCTGAGAAAACAGTTCGGTCATACCGTATTCAGAGTGAATGGATTGAAGATTAAATGAGTTCTGAAATATTTGATGCAAGTCAGACCTGATTATCTCCCTTCTTCGTCCTTTCATCCCCCCCGTTTCCATTACCGTAATACCCTTGAGGTTCATCGGAAACTGCTCGGCCAAATCCCATAGCGCAAAACTCACTCCTAATAATAAGGTGGGGGTTCCTTTTGACTGCTTTTCCTTTAGTACTTCAACGAGCTTGTCATAATCGTCCAGAAAGAAGCCACTATCTAAATCCCCAGACAAATTGATGAAATGTTGTGCCATCCGCACTAATGAAGATCCCTCCCTCTCCAAGTAAGCAGGCAGCAGAGCGAGTATACACCAATTCTTAAGAGGTCCATATTCCACTTCAAATGCTTGCTTGCAAAGTAGATCGTAAAAATGCAGATCGTATGCGGCGTGCTTACTTTGGCCATAACCACCGGTTCCGGAACTTTGAAAATAAGTCTGAGGAACCTCCTTAAAAATACTTAGCCGGGAATTCTTGAAAAAATCAATTGGCAAGAAAGGAATATCCTTTAGATGTTTAACCTGATCTGGTGTTCTATGGATATGCTTGCACCACTGTTGATACACCGGATTATGTTCAAATTGTAATTTGAAAAGCTCCATAACCAAATTATCCCATTCCAACTTTTTAGGTTTGAGGAGCGTTTCTTTTATGTATTGATAAGCAGATATTTTTTCTGCTTCTTGTACGTTTGTAAACATATGCCAATGCGCCTTACAAAGATACTACTCCTTAGTGGCCTTCTAATAGCCCTCTCTACTTCTTGTGAGCAGGACCAGAAATTTCAGGACACACCAAATCTATCCTGGCGCAGCGCCTCCTTTCGGTTTTTAGGGGATAGCACCGCTAATCGAAGAGTAGTTGATTTAAAAATGTATTTCACCGACGGCGATGGTGATGTAGGTAGAGAAGGACAGAGCAATTCGGATACTTGTGATCTAGCTAATTACAATGAATTCCTGGAACGTTATGACCTATTCATTTACTATTACGAAAAAGTAAATGGACAGTTTGTAGAGATTTTACCGGCAGATAGTTGTTTCCCATTTCACAATATTCTGCCTAACCTTATGCCTACCGGCCAGAACAAAACTCTGGAAGGGGAGATCACTACTCCCTTTGATTATGCAAATTACCCGCAGAATAATACCGACTCCATACGCTTTGAATTACAATTGATCGACCGCTCCGGTAAGAGTAGTCCGCGCATTATGAGTCCATCAATTGGAGTTGACTAAGCTCTATCGAGCTCTTCTACAGCTTGGCTTACGCTCGATGCATGATCGGCAATACGCTCCATTTCGGCAAGTAGATCTGAATAGTACATCCCACTTTGAATCCGGAATTTTCCTTTCTCCACCTTCTCGATATAATCACTTTTAAGGCGGCGGAATAGCGTATCCACATCACGGTCAATCTTGAGAGCGTCCTCCAATAAATGTTGATGCACATCGGAGTCAATATTCTTCACCATGATATCAAGGCTACGTGAAACCAACTCTGATAGCTGCATCACCTGACTCCGCATCTCAGGAGTGAAATAAGCCTTCTGTTTCTTACGATTAGTAAGATTGCGACTTACCTCTAAATAGATATCTCCGATCCGCTCCAGGTAATTAGCAATGTGAAGCATGCCCCTAACCCGCATGGTACCCTCAGAACTTAAATCCGATTGACTGATTTTGCTGAGATAGCCCGATATTTCCATTTCCATCCGGTCGGATATATCCTCGTACTTCTGCAATTTTTGGACATAGCCCTCCAATTTTTTTTCATCCATCTCCGTAATAAGCAATGGAATGAACTTATAAGCCTTACGAATTAAGTCGGCAAACTTAACCAGCTCTTTACGAGCTTCAATCAGCGAAAGCTCGGGGGTTGCCAATAAATTGCTCCCTATATAATCCAAACTAAACAACTCATCTTCACTGCTACGGGAAGGCATAAGACGAACCGCAATGCGCACCAGAAATTGTACAAAATTGTAGAATACTAAGACGTTTAAAACATTGAACAGGGAGTGCATTAAACTCAGTGAAAGCGGAATTACACTTGCATCTGCATTGGGGTTAGATCCGAAGATGATCTCGCTGAGAAAGGCAATTAGATCCAGAAAAGGTGTAATTAGCAATAGTGCCCAGACAACGCCAAAAACGTTAAACAGTAGATGGGTTAGTGCTGCACGGCGAGCGTGAATGTTCCCAACCAAGGCCGCAATGTTAGCCGTAAAGGTGGTGCCAATATTTTCCCCTAGAATAATTGCAGCCGCTAATGGAAATGAAATTAGGCCATTGGCGGTAAATACTAAGGTAAGAGCCATTGCCGCACTTGAAGACTGCAATAAAAAAGTCGCGACCATTCCGAAGACCACAAAAAGAAATCCTACTCCAATATTCTGCAACCAATCCCCTTGCTGAAACTCATATTGCTGCAAAAAGTTAATAAGCTGGAGGTTGTCTTCCCAGGCGGGCATAGATTCCCGCATAAAACCAAGACCAATAAAGAGAATAGCAAATCCAAAAATCGCCTCCCCATAAAGGCGCAACTTTTCCTTACCGAGAAACAACATTGGAAAACCAAAGGCTAAAAGTGGCAGAGACAGATGCCCGATAGAAAGTTTTCCCATGCCAAGAATTGAAACCAACCAGGCTGTAATGGTAGTGCCGATATTGGCTCCCATAATAAGCCCTACGGAATGCTCAACGGTTATTAAACCGGCATTCACAAAACTTACAATCATCACAGTAGTGGCTGAAGATGATTGAAGAATACTAGTTACCCCAAGGCCAGTTAGGATACCCCGACCCTTTTTCGCAGTCATCGCCCTTAAGGTTTTACGTAGACGACCACCGGCAAACTTTTGTATCGCCTCACTCATGACCTTCATTCCAAAAATGAAAAGTCCCAGAGCGCCTATTAGCGACAGGATATTAAAAAGTAAATCGGCCAATATATTTGTATAAAAAGGACCCTTGCTAAGCAAGGGCCCTCGATAAAATCATTTGAACAGTAATCCTTATCGAAGCACCATCTTGCGAATTGCTTCCTGATCTTCAGTATTCACCTTAACTAGGTAAACTCCTGCGGCGAAATTAGAAAGATCAACACGAATATTTTCTTCATTGCTTTCAGAACGGAATACAATGGCTCCATTCAAATCAGTAATCTCTATGCTCTTAACTTCATAAGTTCCACTGGCAATGGTAAACGCACCACTACTTGGGTTTGGATAAAGAGTAAGATTGTTGGCTAAAAGCTCATCTAAACCAATTGGGGATTGATCACCAGGGCTTCCAACATCACCACTTGTTGACGTATAGGCTCCATTTACTCCGTCAACTGATGGTCCATCAACAGTTCCATCCATGTTGAATTCAATACTCACTCCGCTGCTTACGTCAGAGCCGCTGTATGCTGCTGCAGACACTAAACGACCAGCGTCATCGTATAGGTTCACTTCATCACCACTAGAGCTCAATCCTGAAAATCCATTGAACTCGCTATTCTCATTTAGAATGATCAACCCTTGGCCATTTTGTTTCCATTCGGTCTCCCAGGCGTTGACATTGGCATCGCTAACCTGCACAAACAAAGCTGAACCACCGGCCGGTACAACCACACTAGTATTTACTGTGTGATTCCCTGCGTTACGACTTTCATCGTCCCAACTAAATCCATCTAAATCAACTGGATTCATACCAAAGTTGCGAACCTCAAACCAATCACCATCAATTGGTGCGCTCAAGTTTGAATTTGGCATCACCTCACTGATGTACAGTTCTGGTAAGCTAATTGGAATAATATCGAAGGTATCACGAGGGAAAATCTGGTAATTCTCATCATGTGGAGCAGAATTATCAAACTGACCACCGGCACCGATCACATCAAAATATCCAAGTGGAGCTGGAGTCCCATCAATATCGGTATCACTATCGATACGCATAATTAAAGTATCCTGTCCATTGGTGATCTCCATATTAACACTACTTCCGGCAAACACTGGCCAAGTGGCTGGATCAACCAGGTAATAACCATTAAGGCGGATGTAATCGCTCTCCGTACTTTCATCAAGATCGAAAACCTGACGTGGCTGACGTAAAGCAACCCCACTTTGAATTAATGCGATAGAATCTACCTGGATCTCAATTAAACCGTTGAAGAATTCAATATGACCAATCGCGCGGATGGAGTCTCCTCTTTGTGCTTGATATCCACCTGGCTCATCTACAAAGTCAAATACGTTAATAGCTCCGGTATTGTCATACATATAGAAGGAGTATCCGTTGTTTCCATCAAAATCATCGGTGAAAACCGTACCTACCAATTTGCACTGTACTCCCAAAGAATCAGGGATGAAATCAGCATCGATTCCTTTTACTTGAGCAATCTGATAAGTTGGGATATCATTGTCGATAATCTCAATCCGGGCACTACTAATGGTTCCAATGGTTAAACCGGCACTAGTAGAAAGGATATCCATATCACCGTACTCAAGTCCTTCAACCAGTGCATCGTCATTGATAGTGCTGGTTAAAGTAATAGAGTCCGTTCCTGCTGGGATGGCAATTGTCAGCAATCCGGTCAGAGGATCGAAAGCTGGACTAATGGAACCATCCGCTAAGGTGAGTCCAGGACCAGGTGTGAAGGAAAGGTTAACAGTATCCGGTCCAGTGGTAGCTGGACTGATATCAAGGATAATAAGTTGAGTACCGGCACTTTCCAGGGCACTGTAGGTTGCCATTTGGAACTCGATAGTAGGATTGCTAGGTGTTACGGTAACACAGTTACTGGTATGAGAACCAAAGAAGCTAAAAGTGTTCACAGGGTTTACCATCCATTCGGTCGCACCGATCGTCCAATCAGTTTGTCCGCTGCTCACGCTAGCCATACGTACCAAAGTATGATTTGCAGTAGAACCGCTGCCCACAGGCCAGTTCGCTCCAGGATCTACTCCAATAACACCAATGATATCAATGGTGTCGCCCATAACTGTATCTACCAAGAATAGTGCATCATCACCATTGAAGGTTACCGGACTAGGGAAAGATAAAATTGTATCACCTAAAGCAATCAAATTCGGATCGGCCTGATTATTTACTGCGGTATAAGTACCTCCGGAAGGAATGGTTCCGCGGAGATCGCAAGTGTTAATGAATTGACCTCCATTTACGCTAAGTACCGCCACATAAGGATCTAAGCTAAGTGGGCCGGAAGTCGGGTTGTAAACCTCAAAACCTTTGCTATTTCCAGTTCCCTCAATGTACTCAGAGAAGAAGGGAGCCGAGCAAGGAACAGCCGCGGTAGAAGCAATAATATCATTGGTGTCCCGTGGCAATATCTGGTAACCCTCATCAAATGGGCTGCTAAAGTCAAACTGACCACCCGCTCCAACTACATCAAACAAACCAGTAGGAACTGGCGTACCATCGATGTCCGTATCGCGATCAATGCGCATTACCAGAGTATCAATACCGTTTGTGATATCCACATTGGCGTTGCTATTGTTAGCCGGCCATTGAGTAGGGTCTACCACGCTAAAGCCATTTAAACGAATGTACTCACTCTCAGTACTCTCGTCTAAATCCGTAACTACAGCTGGAGCTTTCAAAGAAACTCCAGTGGACAGTACCAGAATAGAATCGGGTACAATTTCCAATAGACCATTAAACTGATCGATGTCTCCAAATACTCGGATAGAATCTCCGCGATTAACTTGATAGCCACTTACATCTGAAAAACTGAATACATTAATACCATCGGTGTTATCGTACATATAGAAACTGTATCCATTGTTCCCGTCGTAGTCGATGGTAAACACAACACCGTCTAAGGCACAATTTACATTGAGCGAGTCTCCAACAAAAGAAGCATCCAATCCATTAATCTGATTGATCTGATAGAGCGGAACACCATTAATAACCACGGCGCCGGGCAAAATGTGCTGTAGGCTGCTAGGTAGAATCTGGTAACCTTCGTCAAAGGGACTGCTAAAGTCAAATTGACCTCCTGCTCCAATCACATCAAATGTTCCGGTTGGAACCGGGGAGCCATCGATGTCGGTATCGCGATCAATCCGCATAACCAAAGTGTCTGTACCATTTGTGATATCAACATTGGCATTGTTACCGCTACCGGGCCACTGCGTTGGATCCACTACACTAAAACCATTTACACGGATATAATCTCCCTCTGTACTTTCTCCCAAAGTGCTCACGACATTTGGCGCTCTTAGGGAAACTCCTGAGGCTAAGAGATTAATAGAATCAGGTATGATCTCTAAAAGACCATTAAACTGTGCAATGTCTCCATAGACGCGGATAGAGTCTCCCATTGCCACCTGATAATTACTTACATCAGAAAAGCTGAATACATTGATTCCAGCAGTATTGTCGTAAATGTAAAAGCTGTAGCCATTGTTTCCATCAAAATCGATAGAGTGAACCACGCCGGTTAAGGCACAATTAACACCTAAAGAATCACCTACAAAAGAAGCGTCAACTCCGTTAATCTGTGAAATGGTGTATGAAGGAATGCTAACCGCCTGACTAAACATCATGCTGGTGCTGGTGATCACATCTCCAGATGTACCTCCATTACCATTAGCGAAATTTACGGCAACATAAACCGTTGCATTCGCGGTAGGGTTTGATCCCGGGGTCCAGTCAAATGTCCAACTGCGACTTCCCATAGTGGCTGTGCGGCCAGAAAAGGTGTGGGTAACATAATTGCTACCGGTAATCTGCGCACCAGTTCCGGCATTGCTTATCGTACCTACATGTCCCGCAGCATCTTCAACTGAAGCATTGAAGCCTACAGTACTATTCATACTGGTACCATTATCTACCGTTACCGTGAAGGTATAAGTGGTATTTGCCTGATAACCAGCTGCCGGAATATTGGAGCCAATAGTAATTGATTGATTGGATACTGTTCCTGCAGAATGGCATCCTCCTGTTGAACAGGTATTGCCATTGCTAGCTGGTGATCCGGAGCGTCCGGTAGGAGATCCTGACGAGTTTGTGAATCCTTGATAACCAATTAGTAGTGTGGCCAAAGTAGCGGCCAAAACGGATAATTTTCTCTTCATTGCGGGGAGTTTAAAGCAGCAAAGGAAGGCTTTTTTATAAAAACCTTGCCTTCGCCAGAGTTATGCCTTTCTTAAATCAGTTTTACCTATTAATAAAAGCTGTAAGTGTAGCTAATTGAAACTGCCGTTCCTGGGCGGAAACGAAGGAATGGCTGAGCTTCAGCATCAAAAGCCTGGTAAAGCTCTTCTCTTACATCATTTAATAAGTTAGAGACCTTAACATTGATAGCAGATCTTTTGTCTTTTCCAAAAGTTTGATTGAAAGTAAAGTTCAAACTGTGAAAGGGCTCTGAATAGATATCCGGTGCCAACCCACTACCTACGATGGTAAGAGTGCGTCCCTTAACATTGTAGAATAAACCTGCACTGCGCCCCTTCTCAATATCATCGTAGCTAAAACCAGCATTGATGATGAAAGGAGCCTGCCCAGCCATTTGACGGGTTTGCTCAACTGTTTCACCATCTTTCTCAAAATTCTGACGGGCATTAAATTCAATATCAGTCATATCGATTTGAGAGTAGGTGTAAGTAAAGTTACCCGAAAAGGCCACGGTCTTCCAGCTTTCGCGAATGAAGCTCAAGTTTTTACGGAGCTCAAACTCACCTCCGATCAAGGTACCGTTACCCACATTACGAGGCTGAACATCACGTAAGGTTGCCGATGACGGAATACGCACTAATTCAATAGGATCGCTAAACTGCTTGTAGAATGCACTAACCGAAACAATATCTGCACCCTCAAAGAACCGCTCCCAGCGGATATCAAAGTTATTGATGAGGGTTGAGGTCAGGTTTCCGGCCCAAACATCAAAGCCATTATCATACTGAAAAAGACCACCGTTAAAAGTACGGTTGGAAACAGGATCAAGAATCTGTGCAAAAGACAGCTCCTTAAAGGATGGACGCGCAATAGAACGGAAGTAAGAAGCACGAATATTTACATTCTCATTAACCGCATAGATAAAGTTCGCAGAAGGGAACAGGTCTAAAGCATCTAAAACCAGTTCATTATCCAGAGAATTTCCTGCAGGATCATTAGGATTTTGAGCGGCTACCTGATCACGACCGGTATGGCGCTGCTGGAATAATTCAGCCCTTAAGCCAATCACCGCTTTCAAAGAGGCAATAGGTTTAAATTCCTCAGAAACATAAAGGCCGAAATTGTTGATGTTTGATTGATACTCATTTGGGTTATCGAAACCATCTAGCAATTCAGGGTTGTGATATAAACCAAGATAGTCATTGATCGTACCGTTTAGACTGAAAAGGTTATTGTCTGTTAAAACCTGATTTGGATCACCGCTAAACTGCAAAGCGGGAACCTGGCTGCTCTCTAATTCCTGTAGGTTGAAACGATAGATAGCATAATCACGATACTTATATACATGACTTACTCCAAACTTCAATTTGGCATCCTCATCCAATAGGGTATGATTACGGATGATATCAACCTTACTCACAAGGTTAACTTCACTCAAAGAACGCCAAATACGACTGGGTAAACCACCTTCACCAGGATCGAAAGTAGAATCGCCACGATTAATAGAGAAGGCTGTTTTACGGATATCAGGGTCACTTAAAGAAGAAAGAGTGGGAGAAAGTTTCCAATTCACTTCCCATTCCCCTCCATCGATGTAATGCTCACCGGAAATTAAAGCATTGCTTAAACCACGCTGATTGTATTCGAGGTTATGAGAGAAGGCCCGGTAATCGGATATTCCAGGAATAGCTTCGAAAGAACGCAGGTTTAATTGAGCAGAACGAGAGGTACCATTCTGCAAATGCATCAAAGTGAATTTATACTTTGATTTTAAAGTTTTGTAAGAAATACCTGCTAAACCACCCAATAGTACATTGGTCTCGGAAACTTTTCCATTTTGGAAGGTCGCTGGTAGAAGCTCGGTTTCATCAGATGGAATCGGACGTTGATATTCTCCGAACTCCATATTATCATAATAAACACGGGAATTATCGTAAGTGAAGGAGAAGATGTAACCTAATTTGTTACCACTCTCCAAACTGTACTGGTTACCCATGGTGAGTCCGAAATTGTAGTCGGCAATACTGGTTGAAGTCTCTGCTCCAAGAGTACGATTAAAGCCTTGGTTAAACTCCTCTACATCAGAATCAGAATTAAATAGTGCAGCGGGACCACTTCCGAAATCAAAACCTGAGAAAGTTGGCATCGCTCTGGTTCCATCATCAAAGCCTAAGAAGTCGGTAGCACCGCCTTCATATTCGATGAAATCAGGATTAAAGTGCATGGTTGGGTTATAATTGGCTCCGATAGAAATATCAAGAATCTTCTTACTCGGAAATTCCTGAGTTTCAATATTCACAACCCCACCGGTAAAGTCGGCTGGCAACTCTGCCAAACCACTCTTTAATACGGTAAGATTCGATATCAGATTCGTAGGAAAGATATCGATCTGGATACTGTTTTTGTCTGGGTCAAGACCGGGAATATCGACCCCGTTCAACATAGTTTTTGTGTACCGATCTCCGAGGCCACGCACATACACGTACTTTCCCCCTTCTACTGATACGCCGGTAACCCTTTTAGCCGCATCTCCGGCATCACTATCTCCGGTTTTACGAAGCTTGGCCGCCGAAACCCCATCAATTAAGTTGGTTGATTTTCGCTTTACCGTAACAATGGCAGCCTCCGAACTACGCACTGCTTCGGTCGTTACTATAACCTCAGCCAACTGACTGCTTGCCGGTTCCAAGGTTATTGCTTCTAATACAGTAACCTCACCTGACTTTACAACCACATCTGCGATTGTCAGGCTCCTCATACCAATAAAACTAACCTCCAATTGATAAGTGCCTGGATCTGCTTTAAGCTCAAAGTAACCATCAAAATCAGTGGTGGTACCTATTTGAGTTCCTTTGATAACCGCATTGCCAGCAAACAAGGGTTCTCCATTCTCTCCGTCAATAACCTGACCGCGAATGGTCCCTTTCTGAGCAAAAATCAATGTTGGTAAGGCGAGAAGAATCAGGAAAGTGCTAAACCTATTGAGTTTCATTGAATGCACGAATTGTATGTATTAGAAATACAAAAAAGCCTGCCCTTAAGGGCAAGCTTTTAAATGTTATATCTGCGAATAAATTACAGGCCTAATGATCCTAATGATCCAGAAGCAGCAGCCCAGGTAAAGCTAAACGCTCCAGTTCCAGGACCAACAGTTTTAGTGCTAACAGTTACTGCAGTAAGAGCAGCAGCAGGTACGTCAGTAAATACTGAGTCTACAGGCTCACCACCAGCAGGAAGAGTGTACTCCCAGTTAGCATTGTCGCCGGATCCGTCTCCACCGAAAGAAGATACACCGTCTTTGTAGTCAGCGTCCCATCCGAAGAAGTATACGTCTTTTACACCAGCGTTAGTGTTAGAATCCCAGTCAACAAGATCAGAGATAGCAGAACCAGCGTAAACGATACCGTTAGTGAATTGGTGGTTACCGCGATTCAAAGAACCTTCTGGTCCGTCTAATTCGAATGCAGATCCGTCAGGAGCAACTACGATAAAGTCAGTACAAGTACCGATCCAGTCCTGGTCAGTATCAAGGGCATCATCACCGCAGTTCCAAACTAACATGTTGGTAGCATTTACAGATCCACCGAACCACTCGATACCGTCGTCCTGGTTAGCTACAATCTCGATGTTAGAGATAGTAGTACCGCTTCCAACACCACCCATGGTAAGACCGTTGATCTCGTTACCATCACCAATGTTAGCTCCACCGTGGCGGATAGATACATAAGAGAAAGTACCACTGTTGTCAGCATCATTGTTACCACCGTAAAGAGCATTTACAGAAGTAGGGATACCTTCAATTTGTAGTTCAGACACATCTTGATCGTCATCATTCTGAGCAGAGATCTGAGCCTCACCCAAGATGATAACTCCACCCCAAAGACCGTTGTTAGTAGGGTCCATGTTAGGAGAGATGATTTGTCCTGGCATGATATCATCAGCAATAGTAGTGAAGATGATCGGCTCAGCAGCAGTTCCTTGAGCGTTAATCATACCGTCGCGGGTAACGATTAAAGCAGAAGCGAAAGCACCTGAACCAGGAGCTGCTTTAATTACCGTACCAGCTTCAATGGTTAAAGTAGCACCACCAGAAACCAATACACGACCGTCCATACGGTAAACATTATCTTTAGTCCAGGTAACGTCGCTTGTGATGGTACCAGAAACAGCAACAACGTCGGTACCGCCGCCACCGCCGCCATTATTGTTATCATCATCGTCGTCGCTACAAGAGGTCAGAGCGAAAGCTGCGAAGGCAGCCATTGCAAAAAACTTGAATTTTTTCATCGGAGAAATACTTGTTATTTGTTGGCGCAAAGGAACCAAGACCTTGTTAAGCTCATGTTAAGTGAGCTTTAAGGAACCTTGGTTAAATGTCTTTCTCCAAAACCTGGCAGCTTAGATTCGCAATAATATGAATTTCAACATGTTACTTCAATTAAGTAAGCATTAAGACCTTCCTTCGTAATTTAAGGCTTTGTTAAGGCCCAAAACCTCATTGGCGTAATGCCTATTTTTACCTCGATATTACAATGCTGAGTTCATGAATAACAGCGACTATACCATCCTATTGGTAGACGACGAACCAGATATCCTTGAGTTCGTAAGCTATAATCTGAAAAAAGAGGATTTCAAAGTAATCACGGCTAATGACGGTGAATCCGGTCTTAAAAAGGCCAAAAAGGAAAATCCCCATCTAATACTGCTCGACGTGATGATGCCAGGAATGGATGGCATCGAAACCTGTGATCAAATTCGCAAGACTCCTGGGCTAGAAGGAACTCTCATTGCCTTCCTCACCGCGAGAGGTGAAGACTATTCTCAGGTTGCTGGCTTTGATGCGGGAGCCGACGATTATATTACCAAACCGATCAAACCAAAGGTTCTCATTAGCCGGATAAAAGCTTTACTACGTAGATATGGACAATCGGTGCAAAGTGAGGCAATCCAACAATTCGGTAATCTAAGCATAGACCTTGATAAGTATCAAGTAAGCTTAAAAGGCAAGAAGCTGGATTTACCACGTAAGGAATTTGAACTGCTCAGTCTGTTAATCTCCCGTCCCGGTAAGGTATTTCATAGAGATGAAATCCTTGACAAGATATGGGGAAATGAAGTAGTAGTGGGTGGCAGAACTATCGACGTTCACATTCGCAAACTGCGTGAAAAGATTGGCGATAAGCTCATTAAAACCGTAAAAGGTGTGGGCTATAAATTCGAAGCCTAATTGCGCTTTGATAAGCCCGGAATATTAGCTTTTGCAATTGCCTTGGTACTAGGTGTAGTTGCGACTACGGCTATGTCCTTATTTAGAGCAGTCTATCAAGTTGAGAATGTCCCGGTCTATCTACCCTTTCTAATTGGTGTTCTGGTTTTCATTATGGCTTTCTTCCTTGTCAGGTTGGGGGTTGAGCAGTTCATATACAGCAAGGTTAAAATCATCTACAAGAACATTCATGAACTTAAAATAGGTACGGAGTTCGAAGAAGATGAACTGGCCCGATCTACCGATTTAGACAAGGTAACCCGGGAGGTCTCTGAATGGGCTACCCAAAACCGAAATGAAATTGCAGAATTACTGGAACGTGAAAATTTTCGCCGTGAGTTTATCGGTAATATTTCTCACGAATTAAAAACCCCCATTTTCAATATTCAAGGCTATTTGCTCACTCTTCTGGATGGGGCCATTGATGATCAGGAAATAAACCGTCGCTATCTGAAACGGGCCAATAAGTCGGTAGATAGAATGATCAATATCATTGAAGATCTAGAGGTAATCTCGGCTTTGGAATCTGATCGGGTACAAATAAACTATGAGGCCTTCGATCTCCCCGAATTGGTAGAAGGCGTATTCGAGTTATTGGATAACAAAGCTGAAAAGAAAAACATCCGTTTCTCGACTAAAAAGGAAAACGATCGTCCATTAAGGGTGTTTGCTGATAAAGCTAAAATTGAACAGGTACTTATTAACCTAATCGGAAATGCTGTGAAATATGGAAATACCAATGGCAGCGTGGAAGTTCGGTTTTTTGATATGGACAAACATATCCTTACGGAAGTAAACGATGATGGATTAGGCATTCCACCCGAAGACGTGCCTCGGGTATTTGAACGTTTTTACCGCGTTGATAAGAGCCGTAGTCGGGAGGCTGGTGGAACAGGTTTAGGGCTATCCATTGTAAAGCACATCATTGAAGCCCATAAGCAAACCATTAATCTGCGCAGTAGCGAAAACAAAGGCTCCACCTTTTCTTTTACCCTCCGAAAAGATTAAATAGGTCATCCGGAACTTTGCATTGCCAGTCGGTCTGCGCCTCTAGTTTCCCTAATTTTAAGAGTTCCGTCTTTAGATTCAGGTTCTTCTGCTTCGCACAATTCCAACCGTAATTACCATGATGCAACCTAGCCAGATACTCTTGCTCAAATTGACCGGGAGTTGGAATTAGAAGCGCCTTTTTACCCAGGGTACGATAATCCATTAGTGAACTATATCCGCTGCGACTTATTACAATATCTGCGGCAGCCATTAATCTAGAGAGGTCTTCTGCTCCCAATCTATCAAAAACCTTAAAACGCTTTAAATACCGATCCGGGCAGGCCCCATTGATACCCCGGACTAAAACACTATTCTCTGGTAAGGCTTCGGCCTGATCAAATAACATCTGCTCTAAAATGCTTCTTTGCGGCTCCGGACCACTTAAGATCATTAGTGCCGATTTGGGTTCATCGCTTTCACGATGGCTAAGCGCGCTTAGCATACCAATGTTTCGGGCGTATTTATTCCCTTTACTTAATCCCCCACTCAAGGGGCTTCCTTCTCGATCAGGAATCCAGAGCTCGGTAAAGTGTTGGTAATATCTACGATGAGCTAAACCGGCAATACTGGTAAACAAACCTGCTTTTGGACTTAACTGATGGCTTAAATAAGCTGAGGGTATGGTTGAAGAACAAAAGCCTAATCGATTATCGGAAACTATCCCCACTGCATCAAAATCCTCTGCCCACATTTCGGCCAGCTTTCGTTCACGTGAAGCTGCTGCAGCCATCTGCGGTAGGCGACTAAATAGATAAGGCCATTGCTGATTAGAGCGAGAATACCTTATACCATAGGATGGCAATTCGCGATATGTTAAATGCGGAAACTCTTCCTGTAACCATTCTCCAGCTGCCCCATCCGAAGCTAGAATAGGTTCGAAACCCTGATTCTGCAATTCACGTATAATTACACTACTGCGGGTAGCATGGCCTAAACCCCAATTTAAAACTCCATAAAGTACCCTTCTGCTCATAGGTGCAAGTTCTGAAAAGGCAATCAATTACTTTTGCAGCATGGCACGAAAAAAATTACAACGCTTTGAAGAGAATGCCCGCATGAAACATGTGGTTGAGCCAAGCCGGGAAGAAACCATGGCAGGCTTAGAACTTCAAGGTAAGTGGGGAAGCGATCTATTTGGAAACAACAATCCCATTGTGCTGGAACTAGGTTGTGGAAAAGGAGAGTATACTTTAGGCCTCGCCCGCCGCAATCCTGATGTAAATTACATTGGCATAGATGTAAAAGGTGCGCGAATCTGGTATGGTGCCAAAGAAGCTGAGGAGCAAGGTTTAAACAATGTGGCTTTCCTAAGGACCCAAATCGAACTACTTGATCATTGCTTTGATGCGGGCGAAATATCAGAAATCTGGATCACCTTCCCCGATCCTCAGATTAAACATACCCGGATAAAACATAGACTTACGCATCCTAATTTTATGATGCGCTATCAATACATCCTAAAATCAGGTGGGTTATTACATCTTAAAACGGATAGCGAATTCCTACATGGATATACCATCGGTCTCTTACAATTGATGGGCTTTCCTGTGCACAGGGTTTTTCACGATATCGATAAGCAAGACCCCCATAATGCAGAACCGATTTTAAAAGAGGTGCAAACGCATTACGAAGAACTTTTCCGGGAAGAGGGTAAAGCCATTACCTATATCCGTTGGAGTTTTGAGTGATTTTTACAGTCGGGTTTATGCGGTATGCCGGGAAATACCTGATGGCAGAGTAACTTCTTATGGTGCCATTGCAAAATTTCTTGGAGCTCCACGAAGCAGCAGGCTGGTAGGTTACGCAATGAATAAAAGCTTTGCTGAATACGGCGTGCCTGCACATCGCGTTTTAAATCGCATAGGCATGTTAAGCGGTAAACACCACTTTCCAGGCAGCACCCTAATGCAAGATCTTCTGGAAAACGAGGGTCATACCATATTGAATGATCAAATTCAAGGTTTCCCGGAAGTATTCTGGGACCCAATGGAACATTTGAAACCCGAGGATTTCCGTTAAAATCAGGGTTATATTTGAAAACAATGGCTGGTACTCTTTACATCGTTCCCACTCCAATCGGTAACCTTGATGATATGACTTTCAGGGCCATTGAAACCCTGAGGTCGGTCGACTTGATTTTAGTAGAGGATACCCGTACAAGTGGCAAGCTCTTAAAGCATTTTGAGATTAGCACTCCGATGCGAGCTAACCACATGCACAACGAGCATAAACAGACGGAAAACCTTGTAGCCCAGTTAAAGGCCGGTAAGAGTTTTGCTTTAATCAGCGATGCTGGAACCCCGGCAGTATCTGATCCAGGCTACTTACTGGTAAGAGAAAGCATCAAAGATGGAATTGAAGTAATATGCTTGCCCGGAGCCACGGCATTTGTGCCTGCCCTGGTTGTAAGCGGACTACCTGCTCACAATTTTAGCTTCGAAGGGTTTCTTCCCCCTAAGAAAGGCCGGCAAACCAAATTGCAAAACCTGTCTGAAGAAGCGCGCACTTTAATCTTCTATGAATCTCCGCACCGCATTTCCAAAACCCTCAAAGATTTAATTGCACACTTTGGACCAGAACGACCTGCCAGTCTCAGCCGGGAGATATCCAAAAAATTTGAGGAAACCAGACGGGGTAGCTTAAGCGAGCTTCTATTATCATGCGAAAAGAATCCGCCCAAAGGTGAGTTGGTTCTCTGTGTTGGCGGAGCATAAAAAAACCCTCCTGACGGAGGGTTAGAAAAATAGGGTTGTGTTAATCTACACCGTCATTATCTCTTTCTCTTTAACCTCAATAGCTTCGTCCACCTTCGATACATTCTTATTGGTAAGACCTTGAACGCGTTCCTCGGCATCCTTAACCAGATCTTCGCTTATGCCTTCCAGGTCTTTTAGCATATCATTGGCATCCTTTCGAGCAGAGCGTATCGATACTTTGGCTTCTTCACCTTCTGCTTTAGCGCGCTTTACCAGCTCTCGGCGTCGATCTTCAGTAAGAGGAGGAATATTAATAATCACCATCTCACCATTATTCTGAGGGTTAAAACCCAGATTAGCATTCAAGATTGCCTTTTCAATTTCAGGGATAAGCGTCTTTTCCCAGGGCTGAACGCTCAAGGTGCGCGCATCGGGAATCGAAACATTTGCCACTTGAGCAAGGGGAGTCATGGCACCATAGTATTCAACCATTACACCCTCCAACATAGTAGGATTTGCGCGTCCGGCGCGGATCTTTAAAAGTTCCTTGTCGAGATGTTGCAGGGCCTTTTTCATGCTATCACCTGCTTCATCGAAGATCAGATCTATATCTTCCATGCTTAAAAACTAATTTGCTACCAGCGTTCCCACCTTTTCTCCTTTAAGGAGATTGATAAGATTACCTGGTTTATTCATATCAAAAACAACAATGGGCAAATCATTCTCCTTACTCAAGGTAAAGGCAGTCATGTCCATTACGTTTAATCCCTTTTCGTAAACCTCTTTAAAAGAGATCGATTCATATTTGGTTGCGGAAGCGTCTTTCTCAGGATCAGCGGTATAAATTCCATCTACCCGAGTTCCCTTGAGGATAACATCTGCATCAACCTCAATAGCCCGTAAGGTCGCTGCAGTATCTGTGGTGAAGTAAGGATTTCCGGTGCCTGCGCCGAATATTACTACCCTTCCTTTTTCGAGGTGGCGTGCCGCCCGGCGACGGATGTAAGGTTCTGCCACCTTATTCATCTCTATTGCAGATTGTAAACGGGTGTGCACACCTTCTGCTTCCAAAGCACTTTGGAGAGCCAAACCATTTATCACTGTTGCAAGCATACCCATGTGATCCGCCTGGGTACGATCCATTCCCTCACTCGCTCCTTTTAATCCCCTAAAGATGTTTCCACCGCCAATTACAATGGCTACTTGAACACCTAGCTCTACAACGGATCTTATTTCCGCAGCGTACTCCTTAAGTCGATCGCCGTTAATCCCATAAGCCTGATCGCCCATTAAAGATTCACCACTCAACTTCAGAAGTATACGTTGATATTTCATGATTTGGTTTTGGAGATTCGGACAAAGATACAAGGATAGGTGGGAAAAAATCAGCCCAAATGTGGAATTAAACATGGGCCTCTAGAAATGAAAAAAGCCGCCTCGATTTTGCATCAAGACGGCTTCACTATTTTGAAGAGTAGGAATTTATACTCCTAATCCTACGCGTTTGAATGAAACTGCAGCCAAGTCATTGTCCTCGGACTGTAGATACTTCTCTACGCTCAATTTGTTATCGCGGATATAAGCTTGCTGTACCAAAGTGTTCTCTTTGTAAAACTTGTTCAAACGACCTTGAGCAATCTTATCTAACATAGCCTCTGGCTTACCTTCCTGACGAGCCAATTCTTTACCAACCTCTAGTTCACGGTCGATAGTTTCCTGATCTACGCCTTCGCTGTTTAAAGCAATTGGATTCATCGCTGCAGCCTGCATGGCAACATTTTTACCTGCTTCAGCAGCTTCTTTGGTAAGACCTACTAGAGTAGCAAGTTTATTACCGGCATGAATATAAGATGCAACGAAAGGAGCTTCTACTACTTCGTATGAACCGATTTCCAACTTCTCACCGATTACTCCAGTTTGCTCTACAAGCTTCTCTGCTACGGTCATACCTCCAAGGTCTGCCGCTAACAGCGCATCTTTATCAGCAAATTTATTATCAAGGGCTGTGTTAAGGATACTACGGGTAAGCTCTACGAAACTATCGTTCTTAGCAACGAAGTCAGTCTCACAGTTCAAGCTAACGATAGCTCCAAAACCAGTATCGCCATTGGTCCCGGCCAATACACAGCCTTCAGTAGCATCGCGGTCTGCACGCTTAGCCGCTACTTTCTGGCCTTTTTTACGAAGAATGTCAACTGCTTTTTCGAAATCACCCTCAGCTTCTACTAGGGCTTTCTTGCAATCCATCATTCCGGCTCCGGTTTGTTTTCTGAGTTTATTTACCTCAGCGGCGGTAATTTTAACCATTGTTTCCTAATTAAAATTGATTCCTAAAAAAGAAGGGACAAAAATCACTTTTCACCCCTTCCTATGAATTAAATGCTTGTTATGCTTTGGTGAAAATTAAGCTTCGGTTTTCTCTTCGCTTGCGGCGGCTTCCTCTGAGCCCGCCTCAGCTTTAGCAGCTGCTTTCTGAAGCTTGGCGTCTTTGGCTTTGCTCTTTTCTGCCGCACGCTCTGATAAACCTTCACGGATGTACCCGGTGATTTTGCTTACCAAAATGTCGATTGACTTGGTAGCATCGTCATTACCAGGGATAGCATAATCTACCTGAGTAGGATCAGAATTGGTATCAACTATAGCAAATACAGGGATACCTAATTTCTTAGCCTCTTTAACTGCGATGTGCTCCTTGGTAATATCTACGATGAAAAGTGCACCAGGTAAACGAGTCATATCAGCGATAGAGCCAAGTTGCTTCTCCAATTTAGCACGTTGACGGTCTACCTGAAGGCGCTCACGCTTACTTAAAGTCTCATAAGAACCATCTTCCTTCATGCGATCGATGTTTTGCATCTTTTTAATCGCTTTACGGATGGTTACAAAGTTTGTAAGCATACCTCCTGGCCAACGCTCAGTGATATAAGGCATATTCACGTCACCGGCATTGGTTTCGAGAATGTCTTTAGCCTGCTTCTTGGTAGCTACATACAAGATTTTACGACCACTAGCAGCAATCTTAGCCATAGCCTCACCTGCATGTTGAAGCTTCGCCTGAGTTTTGTAGAGGTCAATAATGTGGATTCCATTGCGCTCCATGAAGATATAAGGAGCCATGTTTGGATTCCATTTACGGGTAAGGTGACCGAAGTGCACCCCCGCGTCCAGCATTTCTTTTACGAATTGATCTGCCATGAAAAATTATAGTTTACATTCACTAATTCAACCCTCCGGTGGATCTCAGTATAAGCTGGACACCCGAAGAATTTGGATACTAAACCCAAATACTTTTTAACGCTTAGAGAACTGGAATTTCTTACGCGCTTTCTTCTGACCGAATTTCTTGCGCTCCACCATACGAGGATCACGAGTAAGCATTCCTTCTGGCTTAAGCTTGGTACGATGCTCAGGATTAATTTCGCAAAGAGCGCGGCTAATACCTAGACGAATTGCTTCCGCCTGACCGGTAATTCCACCTCCATCTACATTTACATTTACATCAAACTGACCAGTAGTTTCAGTTGCTGAAAATGCCTGCTCAATTTTGTAATGCAAAGCAGGAGTGTTGAAGTAATCCTTATAGTCTTTCTTGTTGATAGTAATCGCTCCTTTTCCTTCTTGCAAGAAAACGCGCGCTACAGAAGACTTTCTACGACCAATGGTGTGTGTCACTGACATACTCCGTTAATTATTTAATAGTTGTAATATCAATTTTTTCGGGCTTCTGCGCTTCATGTGGATGCTCAGAACCAGCGTAAGCGAAAAGGTTGCGATATAATTCGCTACCCAAACGGTTTTTAGGAAGCATACCTTTAACCGCGTTCTCTACTACTTTGATAGGTTTTTTCATCATCAACTCAGCAGGAGTTGTGAAACGCTGTCCGCCAGGATATTCGGTATGACGAACATATTCTTTCTCGGTAGCTTTTTGTCCGGTAAGTACAATCTTCTCAGCATTGATGATGATTACATTATCACCGCAATCAACATGAGGAGTAAAGTTAGGCTTGTGCTTTCCGCGTAGCAGGTAGGCAACATTAGAAGCAAGGCGACCTAAAGTTTGTCCTTCAGCGTCAACCAAAACCCATTTTTTATCAACAGTTTGGCTATTTGCCGAAACCGTTTTGTAACTCATTGTATCCACAACTACCTAATATTTAAATCGTTATCTTTCGAATACTGGACCCTCCAAAAAGGGGCTGCGAAAATACAACATTAATTCGCAATCTGCCAAACCTTATCAACTATAAATCGTTGAAAATTACCTCAGTATTTTTTAGCACCCAACTAAAGCGAAGGCAAAGCGTCTATATTTGTGCACCGATTTCCTAAAAATTCACTCTTTAATGAAGCGCTACTATATACTTTTCGCTTTCTTGAGCAGTACTCTCGCATTTGCTCAAAACGAGCATGAACACGAGCATAATCACCTTAAATGCACCTTCGATCAGCATTATCAAAATGATCTTCAAAACCCTGAAACTGCAGCAGACCTTATTGCTGCGGAAAATGAAATTTTCAGGGCTGTTCAAAACATCAAGAAAGAGAATTTACTGCGTAAAAATGGATCTTCTACGGTGATCTACACTGTACCGGTAGTGGTGCATGTTGTTTACGCCACTCAGGGAGACAACATCTCAGTGCGACAAATTGAAGATGGGCTTCGAGTGCTTAATGAAGATTTTCAACGTTTGAATGCCGACACCAATCTTACCCGGACCCTGTTTCAAGGTGTGGCAGCGGATTTCCAGATTGAGTTTAAACTAGCGAAAAAGGACCCTAATGGAAATTGCACGGATGGGATTACTCGTACCCAAAGTTTACAATCATTGAGCGGAACTGAATCTGCCAAACTTTTACGTTGGAACCGTGAGCGCTATCTCAATATCTGGGTAACTCGTAATGTTTCCAATTCTCAGCCGGGCGATCCAGGTGGATATACCTTAGGTTACTCTTTCTTCCCACGTACCAATAAGGTTTCCGGTGATGGTGTAATCCTGCGCCACGATGAAATGGGAACGATTGGCACCGCGGCAGGAAGTTCAGGTCGTACTTTAACGCATGAAGTGGGTCACTACTTAGCCTTACACCACCCGTTCGCTGGAAGTTGTAATGGTGTTGGTGGTCAAAACGTGGTGGGACTTTTAGGAAATGCCAATGCCAATGATTACTGTGATGATACTCCTCCCGTTTCACAGTCTAACTTCGGTTGTAATTACAGTGTAAATAGCTGCTCCAATGACTCTCCCAATCTGGTCGATCAAATTGAGAACTACATGGATTATTCCAGTTGTCAAAATATGTTCTCAGAAGATCAAAAGGCCCGCGCGCATGCAGTAATGACCAGCAGTAATTTGAGGGCCACTTTGGTATCGCTTTCCAATCTTAATTTCACTGGAGTTAATAATCCTCCTCCATGTACACCTGACGCCATTCTGGAAGCAGAAAAAGAAGTGGTTTGTACTAATGAAGATGTTCAGTTCTTTGATATCTCAGAGGAAGGGGACCCCACAAGCTGGTCCTGGTCCTTTCCAGGTGCAACACCTGCGACCAGCAATTTGGAAAATCCAATTGTTAGCTATGCAAATCCAGGCAAGTACAGCGTAAGTCTTACCGTTACCAATAGCGCTGGTACCGATAATGTTACTTATACAGACTATATCAACGTTAAGAACTCTGCCAATCCGTTCTTTACTACTACCTGGGTAGAAAGCTTTGAAGGCGGAACAATTCCGAATGTGGTTACCGCCTTGGATGGTGGTGATGGAAATACCTTCCAACCTTACTTAAATGGAGGGTCTCATCAAAACCGCTCCCTGGTGTTATCAAGAGTAGCAAACTCAATTGGCGAAATTGATGAGCTAGTATCTCCTGCTATTAATACCGCTAGCGGAAACGACTTGAATCTCTTCTTTGACTTTGCCTTTGCCGCACGAAGCAATGAAAATGAAGATCAATTAGAAGTATATGTTTCTCGTGATTGCGGGGAAAATTGGATTCGCCGTCGATTCTACAATGGTGGTCGACTTAGAACCGTAAATAATACTACATCTAATTTTGTTCCGACTGGTGCTTCGGATTGGTCTACTGAAACGATCAATTTCAACGCCTACATTGGTCCAGATCCGATCTTGATCAAATTTGTATTTGAAAATGGCGGTGGAGGCAATTTCTATATTGACAATATCCGTTTTGGGGAAGGTCAGGACGTAAGCCTTCAAGAATTCACTGCCACCGATATGGCCATATACCCCAATCCGACTTCGGGAATGATCAATTTAAAATTAAGCGATTTAAGAGACCGCGAAGTAGAATTAGAGATCATCGATTTAAGTGGTAAAGTAGTTTACTCCCAGTCTCTTCAAAGCGAAGGACCAAGTTTGGATACCCAATTAAACCTGAACTTGAAACCTGGAGTGTATTTGGTAAACCTAAAAGGTGAATACACCAGTATTCAGGATAAGCTTATGGTTGAATAAGCTTTATCCCTAAGATTTTAAGAGCCCGCGAATGCGGGCTTTTTTATTGAAAATCCGGGTAAGAACTATTTTTTAATGCAGCCAATAGACGCACTACTCCAGAAATGCTAAAGGCGAATCAAATCCTGAAAATTATACTGGAGGTGGATTAATGCGCCTCTAACCAATTAGAACCATATCCACTTTCTACCTCAAGTGGGACCTTGGTTTCCACGGCATGCTGCATCAGGTCCTCAATAATTGGACGAACTACCTCTAACTCCGACTTCGGAGCATCAAAAACCAATTCATCATGCACCTGAAGCAGCATTCTGGTTTTATAGGGTTTTAGTGCCTCATCAATTTTGATCATCGCAATCTTAATAATATCAGCGGCGGAACCCTGGATCGGTGCATTAACTGCGTTACGCTCTGCATGACCTCTAACTACAGCATTTCGACTATTGATATCCTTTAGATAACGACGACGACCCAACATGGTCTCCACAAAACCCTGTTTACGCGCTAATTCCTTTTGTGCTTCGATATAATCCTGAATCCCCGGGTAGGTGCGGAAATAAGATTTGATGATATCCGAGGCCTCCGTTCGACTAAGGCTCGTCTGTTGAGCTAAACCAAATGCACTCACACCATAGATAATCCCGAAGTTTACAGTCTTTGCATTGCTCCTTTGCTCACGAGTAACCTCATCTTGATTAACGCCAAATACCTTAGCTGCGGTTGCGGCATGAATATCTTCTCCCTTAATAAAGGCCTCCATCATGGTTTTCTCTTCACTCAATTCGGCGATCAAGCGCAATTCGATTTGACTGTAATCTGCAGCCAGGATCACGTGATCTTCATCTCTTGGAATGAAGGCCTTACGAACCTCTCGGCCTCTTTCGGTACGAATGGGAATGTTCTGGAGGTTAGGATTATTACTACTTAATCTACCGGTAGCGGCCACGGCCTGATTAAAGCTGGTGTGCAAGCGTTGGGTTACCGGACTTACCATCTCCGGTAAGGCATCAACATAGGTGCTCTTAAGTTTTACCATCTGGCGGTAATCCAGAATTTTCTGAACTATTTCATGTTTGGGAGCAAGATCCTGAAGTATATCTTCTGATGTAGAATACTGGCCACTTTTGGTCTTCTTGGGCTTTTCCAGCAGTTTCATCTGACCAAAGAGAATTTCTCCTAGCTGGCGAGGGGAAGCAATATTGAAATCACTATTACCAGCCAATTCATGAATTTCTCTATCCAAACGCACAATATCCTCATGCAATTCATTTGAAAGTTTGCTTAGTGCATCCCGATCGAGATTAATCCCTTCCATCTCCATCCGGGAAAGGACTTTAACTAATGGTGTCTCGATATCAGCTAATACTTTCGCCGTGCTTGCATCCCCAAGTTTCTCCTTAAATATGTGCGCTAACTGCAATGTGATATCCGCATCTTCTCCCGCATATTCCGCAACCAACTTAGGGTCTACATCACGCATGGATTTCTGATTCCTACCCTTTTTCCCAATTAATACCTCAATAGACTGGGGCTGGTAGGACAAATAGGTTTCTGACATGATATCCATATTATGTCGCATATCAGGATTGATAAGGTAATGCGCCAACATAGTATCGAAAATGGGACCTTTGACCTCTATTCCATAATTGGATAATACCGAAATATCATATTTCAGATTTTGTCCAATCTTCTCAATTCCTTCTGCCTCAAAGAAAGGTTTAAACTCGTCAATGATAGTTTGCTCCTCGCCTTCAGGCAGATTCACATAGTAGGCAATACCCGGGCTATAACTTAGAGCTAAGCCGACCAATTTAGCTTCCCGAACATCCAAAGAAGTCGTTTCCGTATCAAAGCAAACGGACTCCTGTTTAAGTAGATTCTCAAGAAGTAGCTTTCTTTCCTTAGGATGTGTAACAAGCTGATAAAGATGTTCTGTATTTGAAAGATTCCCCGGGCCATCGCTTGGTTGAGCAATAGAAGTGTCTTCCTCAACCTGGGCAAATAGATCCGTTTGCCCATTTGAGTTTGATTTGCTTGAAGCTGTCGATCTCGGACTAGTAGCAATTGGAGCATCCGATTGACCTAAAACCCGTTTAGCAAGTGTGCGAAATTCCAGTTCTGCAAAGAGTTCCTTTATCTGCTCTTCATTAGCAGGATCCTTACGAAAGTCTTCTTCATGAAACTCAATGGGAGCATCAAGTAATATTCGGGCCAGCTTTTTTGATAATAATGCCTGTTCCTGGTTGTCGCGAATCTTCTCACCGATCTTTCCCTTAATCTCATCAGCATGTTCATACATCCCCTCCATGCTTCCATATTGCTTGAGGAATTTGGAAGCAGTTTTGGGACCTACCCCAGGAATTCCGGGAATATTATCCACTGCATCTCCCATCATGCCCAGGTAATCCACCACCTGATCTACGCTATCGATGTCGAATTTGGCTTTAACCTCCTCAATTCCCCAAACTTCAGCAGGGTTTCCGCTACGTCCAGGACGGTACATGAAGATGTTTTCTGAAACTAATTGTCCAAAATCTTTATCAGGGGTCATCATATAAACCTGATAACCTTTTTGCTCCGCCTGCTTAGCAAGGGTTCCAATCACATCATCAGCTTCATAGCCATCCACTCCTAAAAATGGAATGTGAAAAGCTTCGGCGACCTTGCGGATATAAGGCACAGCTATCTTAATGCCTTCTGGAGTTTCATCTCTTTGTGCTTTGTACTCCGGGTATTCAATATGCCGCACCGTAGGCTGAGGGGTATCGTAAATAATCGCAATATGGCTGGGATTCTTTTTTTCCAGGATTTCCAGGAGCGTTACTGTAAAACCAAAAATGGCTGAAGTGTCCAGACCCTTCGAGGAGATTCGGGGATTATTTACAAAGGCAAAATAGGCCCGGTATATCAAGGCAAAGGCATCCAGTAAATAAAGGGTTGGCTTGTTTTCAGACATTTATAATAATCATTTGGAACGCCCTAAATTAGCATTATTCATTGCATGGCGTGATCTTTTCCCGCTGTCATGAGTTTAGTTTAAAATATTATTGTGCTCCTACGAATTCTTATTCCCGTTCTCCTGTTGAGTGCGGTTGATTTCTACGCTTTTCAAGCCATTAAAACAATTAGTCGCGATCATATCTGGGCGCGATATCTATACTGGGCTCTTTCAATCGCCTTCATCATTTTAGTGGTGTTGGTGATTATCAATTTTGATCGAACTGCGGGTCCGCAACATCCGCTCTTCAAATTGATGATGTCTTCCTTCGTCCTGCTATTTGTTCCTAAGCTAGTAATAAGCCTGCCTTTGCTTGCCGAAGACATTACCCGAATTCTGGTAGGGATTAGTGGTCGATTAATTGGAACAGAACCCAGCGATAGTTTCATGCCCTCCCGGCGCAAGTTTGTCAGCCAGGTAGCATTGGTTCTAGCTGCCATTCCCTTTGCCGGAATTTTACACGGTATCCTTCGTGGTAAATACAATTACCGAGTGATTAAAAAGACTCTGTTCTTCCCTGATCTTCCGGAAGGATTTGATGGATTCACATTGACACAGATTTCCGACGTACACAGCGGCAGCTTCGACAATCCCGAGAAAATCGCTTATGGCATTGACCTGATCAACCAACAAAAGAGCGATGTAATTCTCTTCACAGGCGATTTGGTAAATGACCGAGCCGATGAAATGGACCCTTGGAAAGAAGTGTTTTCTAAACTAGAAGCACCAATGGGTAAATTCTCAATTCTTGGAAACCATGATTATGGAGATTATACTAATTGGCCCTCAGCTCAAGCAAAAGCTGCCAATATGCAGAAGCTTTATAATACCCATGCTGAAATTGGATTTGATCTTCTCCGCAATGAAAACCGAAGCATTGAGAGGAATGGAGAAAAGATTCGTTTAGTAGGAGTAGAAAACTGGGGTAAGGGTTTTGCCCAACATGGTGACTTAGAGAAGGCGTTGGAAAATACTGACCCCAATGAGTTTCACGTACTCATGTCGCATGATCCGTCGCATTTTGATGAAGTCGTTAAGAAGCACCCTAAAAAAATGTCTCTTACCCTGAGTGGTCATACCCATGGAATGCAATTTGGGATCGAAATTCCCGGCATTATTCGCTGGAGTCCGGTGAAATATCGCTACCCTAAATGGGCGGGTCTTTATGAAGAGGCAGGGCGTTACCTTTATGTAAATAGAGGCTTCGGATTTTTAGCATTCCCGGGTCGCGTAGGCATTTGGCCTGAAATCACCGTATTGGAGTTTAAAAGAGGGCAAGAAGAGACTGCTTAAAAGGCTATTTTTGGAGCAAAGAGATTTCGATGAAAAAGCTCTTCTGGTTAATTGTGCTTGCTATAGGTTTCTGCCTAAACAGCTGCAGTGAGGATGAAGATCCCCAAGCTCCGCTGAGTGGTTTAGCCGCTTTCTTAAACGGCCCATTTAAGGTCAATCAGGTGGATTACGATGGGGCCCTTAGATTCTTTCTTGGTAATGTTCCCCTTAACGGGACAGGAAATGGCACACAAGGAATCTACAATTTTGATGCCCGCGCCAATTTTGTAGCTTATCAAGTGGTAAGCACCATGGAGGTGGAAATATTTGGGCAAAATGAAATAGTTCCCATCAATGTCAATGGATCAGGGCCGGTGAATTATGTGAATGCAAATCAATTTACAATCGATGACCCGCGCTATGGCTTGATGACCTATGATGTTTCAGAAATCACAGATAGCAGCTTATTAGCTACCACCAACTACCAAAATGATACTTTAGGTGGAATCCTAAGTCTGGAATTGGACCTTTACATGGAAAAATTCTAATCCCCTAACGGATCAAACTCTGAACTTCGGACATCAAAATTGACTGTCGAAGAATGTTTTGCAATTCCAAAGCCTCAAAATAGCTAAGGATTAATCTGGAGGCAGGATGGTCAACTTCAAGACTAATCATTTTCCGGCTAGCACCCTCCTTGGATGGCATATCCATAAGCAAAATCTCATCTTGTAACCTGGACTCCAAATCTCTGAACTGCGCTTGAGTTAAAGTATGATGAGAAGTATGAAATGCCAATTGAATATTTCCACAAGAATGGCAGCAAGTCACGACACCATTCGCGGATTCGTAAAGGATGTTGAAGTTACAAGAATCGTCCTTCATAAAAACTAAATTGGTAGGAATTGAAAATTGACTGCTCCTTTGGTTCCAGTAGCACTGTAAAAGCCTGTAAAGCGGAAACGATAATGTTGACCCTGCTCGTCTTTTACTAGATAGATACGTCTTTGATGAATGCCAAATGCTTCATTATCCAGATTAAAATACTTCCAATCATGACCAAGGGTGTTAGTCTTTGAATTCAATAGGCTCAGGTCAAAATCCTCAATCTTTAATTGATTAAAAACCACGGTTGAATCTGAGGATAAGAGAGTGTCCAAGCATGCCATGGTTTTATATGGGTTTAGAAGTACACCCGTAACAGAGTAATCTAACGTATCCTGACCACTTGCCAATTGTTCCATGTATTTACAAAACCTTAAGTCCCACTCTGTCTTGGGTGGCTCCAAATTGAGCAGGTCTTTTGGGTTTTCAAAGGACACAAATTGATAATTATAAAGACTCGAAGTCTGAAGGTCAAAGCTTTGAAGATTTCTCCCATCAAGCTCGCTCCATTGACATTGGTAACGCCCATTCTCATGGCTAAGGATTTGAAACTTCAAATAGCCTTGTAATTGATTCTGAAGATCCCTTCCTAAATGAATAAGAAACACTTGAGATTTAGCCTGACCAGTCGCATCAAAATCAATATGCATCCAGCCCGTCTCATAAAAGCCTGCTGGTCTTTCATGTTCGAAGTTGTAGTCTGAGGGATTAAAATTCTTTGAAAAATCTGTGGTCCCGGTGGGGGCAACCGCCATAAGCATGGCTGCATTCACAAAAATATTGGGCTTGGTAGGGTCTCCACTTAGAGCTAAATCCCAGGCATCGCGTCGATTTATTCCTTTAAAACTGGAAGTACTCAAATCATAGTACAATTCATACTGGTAGTCGGCTTCCCGGGTAGATACCATATCCGCCTCTCCCACAAAATCGGTAATATACCTGCCTGGCAATAGCTCCTCTTCCTTTTCACAGGATATAAGGAAAATGGAAAGGGCCAAAATGGCGAATACTCTTAGTCTATTGTCCATTGTAATCGAGCTAAATAGGTTCTTCCATAACTAAAGGGCAAGGCGGTGGAACCTGAGCTATGAGCCCCACCGCTTATTCTGGAATCAGCTTGAATTTGTTGCACATCAAACAGGTTCTTCACGCCGAGGCTAAGATTTAATTGCTTCTTAAAGAAGGTCTTCTGGATCGTGAAATCGACCATACTAAAGGACTCAAATGTGGTAATTTGTAACTGCTCATTTGGATCCAGGGTAATATCCTGTCTTCGACCCGTGTGATTAATAAAAAGACTTGGCCTTAAACCAGTTTCTTGCCACTCGTAACTTAGATTGAAGCGATACTGCGAATAAAAAAGAAATCCATTCTGAGCCTCGGATTCCGCTGCATCAGAAAAGCTGAAGTTATTCCTTAGGCCGATAAGCGCAACACCAGATTCTAGTTCCCAAGCTCGGTAGGTCAGACTAAGATTAGAATTAAAACCCGTGCTTTGGGTCTGAGCAATGTTTTGATTCCTGAAAAGTCCACGAGGATCTTCATCAGTTGGATCCACTACAGCCACTAGTCGAATTTCATTCCGGATATCGTTAAAAAAGCCTTTAAGATCCCAGTTCAATCCCCATGATTCCCTGTCCAGGTGATAATCGAAACCAAACTGGTAATTGTCGCTGGTTTCTGCCGTCAAATCTGGATTGCCGAGAACATTGTGATTCTCATCTACAAAAAAGAAATAGAGCTCCTTGAGAGATGGCGCCCGAAAGCCTTTACCATAAGATGAGCGCAAAATCCAGGCATCACTGATTTGCCAACGCAAGGCAAAGGAGGAGATCAAAGGGGACTGAAACCTACTGTTGTAGGCGTATCGAAAACCGGGTTGAAGACTTAAACTCTTCACCGGTTTATAAACCAGGGATGTGAAGAGGGCTAAATCTAAAATATCCTGAATTCCATCTTCTATCCGTTCTCCAGAATTGCGTTCAGCATTTAAATCATATCCTAACTGGTAGTCCAGCGCTTTTCGGAATAGTTGATCGCTATAAGAACCTCGAGAAGCCCAGGAAGTGAAGATGCTGGTGTCTTGAGCATCCGTCCCATTAAAAAGTAGTTCTTCCCCCGTGGAGAGGTTACGAATCAAGCTAGTCTTGCGACGATTAAAATAGTTGTAAGCCAAGAAGGCTTTGAGATTACCGGAACCACCAATGCGTTTATCAAAAAACAGAGATTGGTCTAAACGAGTAGTCTGATAATAATCATCTAATGCTCGTGGGTATTTCCAAGCTCCAGTATCTTGCGGCACCACTACCGAGTCTAAACCCCCAACTGCCCCTAAACTTCGGATCTCCTCATCAAAATAGTTAAGACGATAACGGATTAGAGAGTTTTTGTAGCCATGCTTATAGCCCAGGCTCATGAAGTATTGTTCCTTGGGATTCCATTGCAGGTTTCTGCTTTCCTCAGAAGGGTCAAATCCGTCAAAATAGTTTCGGCCAAAACCCAGGTGAAGCCGATTACGGGCATCCAGGGAATAATCCACTGTTGCATCGAAGTTATAACGACCAACGCTCTCCGCATAAGTGTTCAATTGAGCCTGGAATGCGCTTGAAGGACTATTCTTGGTAATAAGATTTATGGTCCCTGCCACAGCATCTGTACCATATTGCACACTCATAGGTCCTTCTACGAGCTCAACACGTTCAATATTATTGAGGTTTATCTGGCCGAGATCAATATTACCGTCTAATCTGCCAATTACTGGTACCCCATCAATCAGAATCTTAACCTTACTGCCACTTAATCCCTGGAGGTTTATTTGGCTGCCGAGAATGGCATCCTCACTCACTCTGAAGTTTAGATCATTTGACAACAATTCCTTGAGATTTACCGCCGCTTGATTTTGAATACGTTCTTCATTGATTACCCGAATGTGCTTTACCGACTTCCTGGCTAATTGAGGTCTGCTTTGACCGGTAACAACAACTTCGTCCAGTTTCACTTTAGAACTGTGCAGAAATAGGATGTTTTTTGATCGAAAGTCCCTAAACTCCACATCTCTATACTCTGAGTGACTTACCACCAATAGGTCTGGAGTCCGGTTAAAAGTGAGGCTTAACTCGCCGCCTTTAGGGCTTTTGTACTCTTTAATTCCTTCATTTGTAGTGAAAGCGAGAGTTGCCCCTTCAATTGGAGCGAAACCATCCGCCTCAAGGACGCTAAAAGTCATCTCTTCCTGGGCATTAGCTTTAAATTGCCCCAGCAATAAAATCAGGATTAATGATGCACTTGACAGCCTAAACATGCTAATTTCCTTCAATCGCAAAAAATGGCCGACGAGCATTATAGTCTGCTCATCGGGCCATTTTTACTCCATTCAAAAAATTTCTTAGGGTTGAATAAGTACCGCAACAGAAGCTCCAAAACCTGCGCCTTTCAGCTGAAGGAAATAGGTTCCAGGAGCTAGACCTTCAACATTGAACTTCTGCTCATTAAAACCCTGATGGTCATCTATATTCATCGATCTTACCACAATACCGGTGGTCGATAGCAATTGCACCTGCGCATTTGCCCCAATCCCATTATTAAGGACTAGATTAAGCTCCGTCTTAGCTGGATTAGGGTATACTGAAAGAAGCTGAAAATCGGTCTCAACTAAACCAATACTGTTCCAGTGGTTGATGTCAGCCAATGGGTAAGTATATAGTTCCGCACCATAAACTTCGTTGATTCGCACCGGCAGAGCATCAAAGCTACTACCTGCAAAAATGGCGATGTCCCAGGCATTATCAGTATTAGTAGAAACAGCATTTCTGTTTTGAAGACTGTAAAAAACATGCTCCACATTTCCCGTATTCAAACTCACACTATCCGCTACCCCGTTTACGGTAAATGCAATGTTGCCATTTGCGCTACCCCCATAAGCCGTGAACTGCAGTGTATTGAGATTGCCGATTTGATCTTTCACGAAATAGGTCAAAGTATCGTAAACAACCCCGGCAAAGGCATCCTTCCAATCGTAGCCAATAGTACTTATGCCTGGGCTCATTGGAAAGTTCATAGTATCGTTGATAGAAGCGGTTTGGCCCGCATCGGTTTCAACCTTTGATACCTGAACACCATCATTGTGAAGCACTCCTGCCACAGGATACTGACCAAAGCCTGGGAAAACGATTGGATACTTGGTAAACTTGATATCCCAGCTATCAGATGCTGGCTCCAGATCTTTTAAGGTTTCACTGTCAATGGAATAGTAAAAGAAGTTTTTGGTGCTGTAAGGAGCGCGATCAAAGGTTTTAGTTACCCTTCCGGTTCCATCTAAATTACTGTAGGTAATATCCCATATGCCGGAAGCTAACTGATCAATAGAAATTGCTATGAAGTCTCCGTCTACAGTTTTAAGAATGTAGATACTGTCTCCTGCAATAATATGGGTGGAAAGGTCATAACTACCCCAGCCAAAATCCGCCGGATTTCCTGCATCTCGATAGGCATCAAATGCCCCAATCATCCAGGTATCATAAGAATTGTATCGGTTGGCCCAAGATCCAATACCTGTAGTATCGAAAGTCTGGGCAAGAGAAGTAAAGGCCAGGCCAAATAGGCAAAACGAAGTAATTGTCTTAAACATTGATTTGTAATTTGGTGATTCTTCGAGGTACTGATTAGTAGTTCGCAGCCCATGGACCAGGCTCATCTCCCAAATAGGGTTTAATGGCTTTCTTTATTGCCGTTCTTGCCTTTTTTGGTTCATAGTTTTCTACTCCTTCGGCAAGGAACTCTTTGTTTAATTCGAAAAGAACTTGATACAGGCGTTTACCATTAATCTTTCTTTCGATTTTCACATAAGAGTGTTTTTCGATTAATTCACTCCAAACTAAGCGTGCATCATCCCAGAATACCTTGTTTTCTTTCCACCAATCCACAGCAGGCAGGCAGCGACTATCCTCCACCTTAGTGTATTTATTCAAGCCTTTTTCCCAAACCAGAACACTATCAGCTTCCGGGCTTCGCTTTACTTTGGCATTATCCAATTCGTGAAGATGACCATAGTCTGTAATGATGTGTTTGTTATTCCGGATCATCACATTGTAATCGCTTCTTTTAGTATACTCCCTTCTTGGTAAGGGTGCTGCTACCCTAGACTCCCAATACTTCTTACCATCAACGTCCACCCAGGTGGCATGACCTTCGTAACGTGGGCTACCATCCACCTCATATACCTTCTGGGTCCACGTTCCGGCAACCTTTTCTGCTGGCACTTCCACCTTGCTCCATTCTAATCCTTTTTGAAATTCCAGCAATTCCCGATTCTCAAAATGCCAATCCTGGCGCCAATGCTTAATAATCATGGTATCAGAAATTACCAGCAAATGCTGAAGAATTAGAACCTCATCATCAGTTTCTTCAGAAACAATCCATTCCAATCCCTTTGCACTGTATGGCTTTTTAGTCTCGTAGCCTTCTACCTCGGGAAAGGTTTCGGCATACCGGAAGTCAACTTCATAGCAACCACACATTTCTTTAATAAATCCCTTTTCTGATTCTGGTGCCTGGGCTGAACCGATGGCCGGTAACAGACCGAAGAACAAAATGAAAGAGTTAAGATTTCGCATTCTAAATATTATTTAGACTAATTATAGATAATTGATGGGCGCAAATCTAAACTCTGTTTTAATCTAGATCAAGCTTATTTAGATTAAATTAAAATAAATTTTCTGAGGGTTGATTAACAAGGGGTTACACCTTGGTTTAAGACACATGTTAAGCGAATATCAGCGAAATTGAGCCTATCTGCGCAAGTTTTTCAGCATGTCTTTAACCATTGCCTCCAGGTTAAAGTCAGGATTCCAACCCCAATCTTCACGGGCTCTTTGATCATCGATGCTCTGAGGCCAGCCCGCAGCGATTAAGTCGCGTTCATCCACGGCATCGTAATAAGTTTCGAAGCCAGGAACCTCGCGAGCAATTATTTCGCTCAACTCTTTTGGATTAAAGCTGAAAGAGGCAACATTATATGAAGTACGAATTTTCACTTGCTCCGAAGGTGCCTCCATTATGCCTATAGTGGCTTTGATCGCATCGGGCATATACATCATTGGTAAGCGACGATCTTCCGAAAGGAAACAGTGATAATTCTCCCCTCTGGCTGCCTTGTGAAATATGTCTACAGCATAGTCGGTAGTGCCACCGCCAGGTTCCGTCTTCCATGAAATTAAACCAGGATAACGTAATCCCCGGATATCGCAACCATACTTTTTATGATAGTAATCGGCCCATAATTCTCCGGCCAATTTACTAATCCCATAAACGGTGCCCGGGTCCATCACGGTGTATTGAGGAGTATCCTTAACTGGCGTATTCGGTCCGAAAGCCGCAATAGAACTCGGCCAATACATTTTAGAAATATGACCTTCTTTAATAAGCTCCAGAAAGTTGAAGAGACTACTCATATTTAAGTCCCAACCTTTCAACGGCATTTTCTCCGCGGTAGCAGAAAGCATCGCTACAAGGTGATAAACCTGATTTACCTTGTGCTTCTTAATAATCTCAAAAACGGCCTTCTCGTTAAGAGCATCTAAAGTTTCGAAAGGGCCATGTGCGAGCCTTTCGGCAGATGGCGCTCTTAAATCAGAGGCGATAACATTATCGTTTCCATAAGATTCACGTAGTGTATCAACCAGATCCGTCCCTATCTGACCCGAGGATCCAAGTACAAGAATTTTGTCGGCCATTTTTGCTTTTTTGAGAGCCGCAAAGATAATCCGCTATCTTTGGGAAGCCAGCCCATGAGCACTCGATCCCTGCAGAATTTTTTCAAAACCCTTGGACCGGGGCTTCTTTTTGCAAGCACCGCTATCGGGGTAAGCCATTTGGTGCAAAGCACCAGAGCGGGTGCAGATTACGGATTCTCCCTACTCTGGGCGATTATCCTGGCCAACGTCCTCAAATTTCCCTTCTTTGAATTCGGTTCAAGATATGCTGCAAGCACAGGGGAATCACTTATTGATGGCTATCGAAAAATCGGAAAGTGGATGCTCGGCCTCTATGCTATAATCACCCTGGCAACCATGTTCTTCGTAAGTGCGGCAGTTGGAGCGGTTACCGCTGGGTTTATGCACGAGTTATTTGGTTTGGAAGGGCTAGTTGATGTCCAAACCACCACCATGGTACTCTTCAGTATTTGTATCCTCATACTTTTTATTGGAAGGTATAAGGCTCTTGATCGATTAATCAAAATCATTGGATTCGTACTGCTCCTTTCCACTTTGGTCGCGGTCATAAGTACTTTATGGCAAGGCCCCAAACACGATGATTTTAGCTTCTTCGACCCTCAATTTCTCAATATCCAAAGCAGCGCTTTTCCCTTCTTAATCGCTTTAATGGGTTGGATGCCCACGGCGGTAGATTTATCGGCTTGGAACAGCCTCTGGACCATCGCCCGCCAAAAGGATTCCGGCTATCGTGCCAGCTTATCCGAAACTTTAAGAGAATTCAATTTTGGTTATTGGGTTTCGGCCTTTCTTTCACCCTGCTTTATGATCCTTGGAGCTTATCTAATCTTTGGTACGGAGCGCAGTTTACCAACCGGAGCAGCCGCTTTTGCCGGATCAATTATAAATCTATACGCCGAAAGCATTGGTGAGTGGAGCCGAATAATTATTGCCTCTGCGGCCTTCAGTATTATGTTTGGTACCTGCATTGGCGTTTTTGATGGTTATTCACGAAGCGCATCCAAGGTACTGAGTCTATGGATCCCCGCCAAAGGCCCCGATCCGGGGATTAGCTCCAGGACTTATAGAATAACTTTAATTCTGGTTGGAGTAGGCTCATTACTGATCATTTTCCAGTTTGGCTCATCCTTACGTACCCTGGTTGATTTGGCGACTGCTATAAGCTTTGTGATTGCTCCTATAATCGCCTTCGCGAATTTCTATCTGGTACGAAAACTAAAAAGTGAACACCGACCTAAAAAAGGAATGACGATACTTTCCTATGTAGGAATCGCATTCTTAACGGTATTTACACTGGTCTACCTTTATTCCTTGTGGAACTAGTTAACCGTGTGGCTTATCTTCCAAACCCACCCTTCAACAGAGTCGCTTATATAGAGGCAACCATCCGCACCAACCGCTAAGCCACAAGGCCGATGCTCAGCTTCTCCTGGCATCTGTGGATCGTCCCGCTTCCCGGCAAATTGAGTTGCAAAGCTTTGATAGCCACTAATTGGCTCTGTTCCACTAAAAGGTACAAATACTACCCGGTAGCCCTGCTGCGGGAAGGGGGCACGATTCCAACTACCATGAAAGGCAATAAAAGCTCCTCCTTTATAGCTCACTGGAAACTGATCTCCGTAGTAAAACTCCAGAGCATTAGGAGCCCAATGGCCTGGAAAGCCCATGATGGGATAATCTGCCGAAGAACATCGTCCCACACTATCACCATTTCCACCATACTCCGGATTCAAAATGCGTACGTGCTTCTCATGATCAAAATAACAATAGGGCCAACCGAAATCACTTCCCTCCAAGACCCTTAGAAATTCTTCTGCAGGTAGTTCCGCACTTTGCTTTAGGGTATAGATGTCGGGCCAGAATTCATGCAACTGATCCCGACCATGCTGCATAGCATAAAGGTTCTCATGCTTAGGATTCCAATAGATACCTACCGCGTGGCGAATCCCCGTAGAATATTGAATGCCATCTGCAAAGGTTTGATTGAGGGTATTTGCGCTGAATTTCCAGATTCCGCCACTGGTCTCTAACAATGGACAAGGATCTTGACCCGGAACACCCTTGGTTCGGCTTGGGTCCTGGCAGGCATTAGAGGGAGCACCTATGGTTACATACATATTTCCAGAATCATCAAAAGCTAAAGGTTTAGCCGCATGCTGAGTTTGACGATCGAGAGTAAGAATTAATTCGCGTGCGCCGCTTGGAATGATTTCATCTCCCTGAAAGCGCCTCCTGAAAACTTCATGATCCGAACTAAAATATAGATAACCCTGATGAACCTTGATCCCAGTTCCTCCTTGGACGTCTTCGAAATATTCTCTCATATCCGCTTGACCATCTCCATTAGTATCTTTTAGGGCTACAATACTTTTACCCTTATTTGGAGTAGCTAAGCGAAGGTATATTACACCGTTAGGCCCACTTGCTAAATGTCTTCCCCGCCCTAGATCTTTGGCAAAAACTTCGGCTTTAAATCCATCGGGAACAGCAATATATCCAGGAGCAAGCTCCGTTTCTGCTTCCTTCTCTGCATGATTCTGAGCACCGGAATTGCAAGCAAGACTTAAAAAAACAAGCAAAACAAAAGTGATGGCTGTTCTCATAACTTCAAATTGGACTTGCAATTTACTAAGCACTAAAATGCTCCACCCAGTATTTCTAAAGAAATAGATTTCACATATATAATTCGTCCAAACATTAAGGATTGACTAAAGTCACCGACTAGTAGCTATAGAATTACGCATTTTTGCCCCTTAGGATTTCATGAAGCAAGTATTTCACAGATATCGATTCGCTCTTATTGGAATATTAGTAGGTCTGGTTTCAGGCTACCTGTACTACCTCAATATAGGATGTGATGAAGGCTGCACTATTACTGGCAGTCCCATCAACTCTACTCTCTACGGAGGATTGATGGGTGGACTACTGCTAAGCATGATAGATGATCGCTTAAAGAAAAACCGAGAATGACCGCACAGGAACTGATAGAGGCTGGTAAAGGAACGATTGTGGACGTAAGGAGCTACTTAGAGTTTTCAGGAGGGCATATAGCGGGTTCTACGAATATTCCATTGGATCAATTAAATAATAAACTAGAAGAGCTTAGAGACATGAAAGGTCCTTTGATTCTAGTGTGCGCAAGTGGCAATCGCAGTGGAATGGCAGAAAAGTTCTTAAAAGGTTGTGACATTGACTGTGTTAATGGCGGCACCTGGCTTAGCGTAAATTACTTTGTTTCTTTATATGATAATCAATGATTAGGATCTGGTTAATAAGGATCTTAAGATTGATTATCGCCATTTCTTTTATTGGTACTGCCTGGATAGAGGAAGAGTGGTGGTTACTCATTCCTGCCATTTGGCTCTCTTTACCGCTCTTTTTCAAGAATAGTTGTGGGGAGCAAAACTGCTCGACCTAGATATTCCCCCATCTATCTACCAAAAGCCTCAACTTATTGGTCTTTAGGCTTTTCTTAACAGGCTAAACAGCCAAAGCCGCTACTTTAGCAATACGAAACTAAAACACACACATCATGAAAACACTAGTAAGTGCTTTGATGGTGGCCGGATCATTGTTGTCCACCACCGCCGCAAACTACTCCCTACCCAGCGGAGATCAAATTCCAGTTCATTTAACTGCTGCTGAGGAGGGAGAACCAAAAAACAGTCCTAAGTACGCCGTACAAACCTACATTGAGAATTTCAATGAGCGTGATTTTGAAGCAATGCGAAAGGTTCTTAGCGACAACTTCACCAATCAAGGTTTAAACCGAGATGGCTCCTTAACACCGGTACAAAAGATCGACGACCTTAAGGTAATGATGGTAGGTCAGGAAGCCATCAACTCAGATAGCCAAGACAACCTTATTACCATCACCGAAATTAAAGGTGACGTAGCGACCGCCGAATTGATTACTGGCCCGGAAGGCCAACGTTGGAAAGAATATATAACCCTGGTAAGAGTAGGAGATGGATGGAAGATTGAAAAAATCTTCTGGAACTTCCTCTAAAATTTTTCCCGTTGATTAAATGCGAAAGCCCCCTCTCAGATATTTGAGAGGGGGCTTTTTATTTAGTGAGGTTTCACAATTAACGGCATTTTCTGTGTGCCGGCCGGATGTTCAATTTCAAGGAAGTAAGTTCCCGATGGTAAACTCCTCAAATCCCAGGTGTAAGGGGCTTGTTCTGGTTGAACCTGCTGAATGATCCTACCACTGGCATCGCGCAAAATCAGAGCCTTAATTTCCAGATCCTGATCCGACCAGTCAATAGTAAGATAGTCTTCTACCGGATTTGGATATACCTCCAGTGTTTCAATTCCGGCGATTTCCTCTAAACCAATTGCATAGAGATTCCATCCCCATTCATCAGTCGTACCACAGGCATTGGTAACCGTAAGTGTTACATAGTAAAACAATCCTGGAGTCTGGTAGATGTGGATTGGGTTCACACCGGTTCCTGTATTTCCATCTCCAAAATCCCAAGAATAAGAGGTTGCATTTGTAGAGGCCGAAGCATCAAACTGAATTCGCAAACCATTATTTATAGGTGCAAGCACAGTATAGGTCCAATCCGCTTTGGGTGGAGCACAAATCTGTATGTTCTGACTCACTGTGGCGGAATCACCACAGAGATTGTAAACCGTTAGACTCAAAGTATAACTACCACTAAGGGGATATGTATAAGACCCCGAGCGATTGGTGTCGGTGGAGCCATCACCAAAGTCCCAACGGAAAGAACTTGCATTAGACCCGGTTGCATCAAAACTGATACTGTCATTAATGAGGGTGAAGTTCAGTTGAGGCTTTAAGGTATCACAGACTCTAATTGGCACCGTAATCGTATCCCCTACTCCGCAATCACTAAGCGCATAAAGGCTAACATTGTAAAGACCGGCAGTCGCATAAATGTGATTCACATTGAATCCTCCTCCATTATTACCATCCCCAAAATTCCAAATCAAGGTATCCGCATTTACCGAGCTGGTTCCATCAAAACTCACACCCAGATAAGAATTTACATTGGTGAAGTTAGCCGTAACCGTATCGCAAGGTAAAGTGGTGATCGTATCGAAAATGTTTCCACTAAACTGACCTAAAGAACAAGAATCATAAACACTTACAGCATAGGCTGTATTCGGATTGAGTCCCGTGATTGTATACGGACTGCTCAATCCAGTTACGACCACAAGACTTCCCGGTCCAGTAGTTAAATCGTAATAGGTAACGATAGATTGATTACTGCCATTAGTAGAGGTCCAATTCAGGGTGAACTCATTTTGCAAAATATTAGTCGCGGTTAAATTGGTTGGATCTGGACAAGGCAGTAGTGCATCTCTAACCTCAATGCCGTCCAGGGCAATATCTCCAGTAAAGGTGGTAGCATCACCAATAAATGTAATGGTAATGGTATCACCGATGTAAGCGGTGATATCGATCGAATCACTAATCCAGGCGGCCGCATTGCTAGTTTGCTGCTGACCAGTATGGGTACGCGCAATACTCACGGTGCTGCCATCATCAATTTCAATCTCCAAATCGGTTATACTGGCGCCATACATGTGGTAGCTATAGAAGATATGAGGTGCCGCATAAACCGTATCGATAATTATTGGTGGAGTGCTAATCCGAGCCTCTGCAGCTCCTCTGGAAGCTTCTGTATAGATATAATTTCCGCTTCCGCTGATATCAGCACTCGGTCCTGTATTTGCTGATGGTGTGGGCCCTGCTCCTGTGCCCCAGCGCATCTGAGTAGTGATCGGCCTTAGCCAGCAAGGATCAATAGCATCCGCATCATTGGTAGCACCAGTCCCTTCCTGCCATACTAAACCATCAAAGTTCTCGATGAATGGCATCGTGTAAGGGTTACAAGCAATCTTCTCATCTACCACCATTTCGTCAATGGCTACGTCAGACTGGAAGACGCTACCTCCATTTGATTTCACAACTACAAAGCGGAATCTTACGGTCTGATTCACGTAGGTGGCGAGGTCTTCCCTCTGCTCTAACCAGATATCTCCCTGGTCTCCGGCAAGACTTCCCAGTATGATCCAGTTTCCGCCGCTAAGGATTTCCCATTGGAACCAGAGGTTTTGGCCCGCAGCGCTATACATATGATACCAGAATCTTAATTCTGGATTACTGAGAGGGGATATATCGATTAGACCTGACTCTAATACAGCAGTGTCTCCACCTGCTCCTCCAGTGCCTTCGGTATAAACATAATTGCCTGATCCACTAGTTTTATCCGCTCCCGGTCCGGTGCCAAATGAAGGTGTACCACCAGTACCACCGCCCCAGAAGAAGAGACTATCTGGGTTTCTGGTCCAGCAAGGTGAAATAGTAGCGCCGTCGTTGCCGCCACCAGTTCCTTCATTAAAGCCCTGGTCGAAGCTTTCGTAATATGGAGCAACATAAGTACCACAAGGAGTGAAGAAACTTACTGGTCCATGCCAGGCAGAACTATCGCCAGGACCGCAGATATCACGAATATAGGCTTCATAAAAAGTTCCGGGTTGCAATCCGGTTAGCGTGGTATTTCCACCACTAACTAAAACTGAAGTTCCCGTTCCAGGGTTAAAGCCAGGGTTTCCATATTGAATCTCACCATTTGCAGCAAGAGAAGTCCAGGAAATTGGTGCGGTAGTATTAGTTGTGGTACCAGCAGTAATCGAAGTTGGCATTGGACATGAAACCGAGTCTATCTCTACCTCATCAATTGCCATATCAGCATTGAAGCCTCCGCCATAGCCTCGGAAAACTATACGTATAGTATCTCCGCTGTAGGCTGTAAGATCAACATTCGCGGTTTGGAAAGCATCTGAGTTTCCACTTTGTACAGCACCCACCTGACTCCATACACTTTGTTGCGAGCCTCCTTGTTCCACTAGAACCACTAAACTGTCAATTGCATTGCCGAACAGGTGATAAGCAAAACTTAGTTCAGGGTTGGCAAAGCTGCTAGTCATTATAATGAAAGGACTAGAGATTTCTCCAAAGGCATCACCAGTAGCAGAGTACTCTGTATATATGTAGTTACCGCTGCCACTTGCATCATTATCCGGACCAGTTCCTGCGGAACCTGTTGGTCCCGTTCCCGTGCCAAAATTCGGATTATCCTCATCAGGGCGTTCCCAACAATTATCTATGGTATTTCCAACGTTTAAGGCACCTGTTCCGGTAACCCAATTTGCACCATCAAAATTCTCAGTGAATGGTAAGGCTGTAGGAGTACAAGCCGTAGTGAAAGTATCACAGATCCAATTGGCCACCTGGCCGGGACCACAACTATCACGCACACATACTACATAAGATGTAGAAGGACTTAATCCAGTGATGTTATAGTTGTCAACCGTACTATTAGCAAAACTTGTTCCCCCGCCAGCAACTGGTTGCCAGGAAATATTGAAATCATTCGCACTTGCAGCAGCCCAGCTAATATTCAAAGAGCTAAAGGTTCTTGAATCCAAGGCAAGTGAATCACCATCCGGACAGGCAGGGCCTTCGATAATGCTTAAGTCATCAATCGCAATATCACCCTGTTGAGAGGTGGCTCCGTTAGACTTAATGGCCCTGAAACGCAATTTGATCACTTTGCCCGCATAATCCCGGATGTCATCGATCTGCTCTTGCCAGGTAAATCCTTGATTGCCGCTATAGGTGCCGAGGCTATTCCAAACCCCATTACCCGAATCAATCTCCCAAAAGAGATCACCCTGAGAACCATTCTGGGCCCACATATGATACCAAAAGCGTATTTCAGGGTAATTCAAGGCACTGAGATCAATATATGGTGTTTCTAACCAGGCAGTACTGCCATTAGGGGCAAAGGAAGATTCTACAAATACGTAGTTTCCACCGCCAGTATGATCGCCAAATGGTCCAGTTCCTCCAGTAGGAGTTTGACCCGTTCCACCTCCCCAGAAATAGTTGGTATCCGAATCTCTGGTCCAACAAGGAGAAATGGTAGCTCCGATGTTCTGCGCCTGGGCATTATTGGTTCCCGGATCAAAGGCAATATCAAAATTCTCAGTGTAAGGCGCTAAAACAGTATCACAAAGGGTTGGGGCCAGTACTGGGCCAATCCATAAACTCTTATCACTGGCTGAACAGCTATCCCGAACATAGAACTCATAATAGGTACTAGCATTTAAGCCCGTTACGGTAAATGGGTTAGTACTTGCATTAACAATGGTTCCCGATCCTGGGGTAAAGCCCGCTTGACCATATTCAATTTGCCAGTTACTTGCACCTCCGCTTGTCCAGCTTAGGCTGATACTATTCTTTGTTGCCGTGCCAGCAGCCAGGTTTGATGGTTTAGGACATGGATCATCATAGACCCTGAACTCATCAATGGCAATATCCCCAAGGAAATTAGAGCTGTAGGCCCGGAAAGTAATACGGATGGTATCATCGCTCCAATTGGAGAGGTCCGCACTAGTGCTTAACCAGGGATCGGTAAGGGCACTTTGCTGAGATCCAACGATGCTTAAAACCTGGGTGCTACTAGCTCCTTGCTCTACTATAACCGCTAGACTGTCTATCCCAGCACCAAACATGAAATAGTCGAATTGAACCACAGGGTTAACAATACTAGACGGTATATGGATTTCCGGTGAGCTAATTTCACCCGGACCAGTTGCGCCTGAATACTCAGAGTAAATGTATTTTCCGCCGATGCTGACATCATCATTAGGACCGGTATTGGCAGAGGGTGTTTGTCCGCTAAAAGGTCCCAAATTCGGATTAGCGTCGGAAGGACGGGTCCAGCAGTTATTAATCCGATTTCCGGCATTGTTGGCGGCAACAAGTCCTACAACCCAGGTACTGTCGTCGAAATTCTGGGTATAAGGAGCAGTGAAGGTATTGCAGAGGGTGGTACCTTGTATAGGTCCAATGCGTTGACCAAAACTGGTCGCTCCGCAACTATCACGTAAGTAGAAATCATAAGTAGTTCCTGCACTCAAACCGGTAACGGTTAAAGGAGAAGTTCCAGAAAACACGGTCGTACCCGTGCCGGGTACAAAGCCTGCTACACCGTATTCTATTCGGAAGCCTGGCGCGCCTCCGCTGGTCCAACTCAGTCCAACTGAACTACTTCCAACATTCGTTACGTTGAAGTTACTCGACTGAGGACAAGCAATATCCTCAATAGCTACATCATCGATAGCCATGTCAGCTGCAAATCCACTGTTTACCCCCGTAAATCTAATCTGAACGGTATCTCCCGAATAAGCCAAAAGACTTTGTTGTACCAAGGTCCAGGGAGCGCTTATTGAGGTTTGCTGCTCTCCTACAACACTCCAAATCTGAGTAAAACCGCTACCATTATCAATCTCCACGTAAAGAGAGTCGATGTTAGTTCCATAGGCATGGTAATAGAATTTAAGCGTTGGGTTGGCTACCGAGGTGCTTAAGACAACTTGAGGACTGGTGATAGAACCTGCACCGGTTGAACCCCCACTACCCTCGGTGTAGATATAATTTCCAGATCCACTTACATCCGTTGCCGGACCAGTATTTGCTGAAGGTGTCCCTCCGGTTCCCGTACCAAAGTTTGGATTAGCAAAGGAAGGTCTAGACCAACAAGAACTGATACCATTACCTGCATTTAAGGCTCCAAATCCATCAGTCCAGTTTGTTCCATCAAAGCTCTCCGCCCAGGGAATCACGGCAATTCCGCAAGGCATTGTTACCGTTTCAGGACCGGTCCAGGCACTAAAGTTTCCTAAACCGCAACTATCTCTCACGTATATATCATAAACCTGGCTGCTTCCAAGAGCGAGAACGTAGGGATTGGTGCTAACATTGACAATGGTTCCTTGACCAGTCCCCGGAGTAAAGCCACTTGGACCGTACTCGATCTGCCAGTTTGTAGCACCACCGGATGTCCAACTTAGAGTTACCGAATTAGTGGTTACGTTGCTATGCGTAAATTGACTGGGCTGCGGACAGGCTGGAGCCTCATCAATTGTTACGTCATCTATCGCCATATCGCTACGGCGCTCATTTCCTTTAATCCCAGAGAAGCGAACAATAATTGAATCTCCGGCAAAAGCACTTAGATCGACAATGGCCTCGGTATACGGATCGGTACCTGCATTGTGCTGCTGACCGGTAATAGACCAAACGCCATTAAACCAGGTCCCTGAATTAGCATTAAAAACATCTACTCTTAAGGTTCCCATGCTATTTCCAAACATGTGATAATGGAAGCGTAATTCTGGAGTTGTTAAGGGACTTAGATCCACTAAAGGAGATTCCAGAGATGCAACTTGACCAATGGATCCTGCGGAAGACTCCATATAAACGTAGTTTCCTCCGGTGTGATCCTGATCGGGACCGGTGTTTGGAGTTGTCCCTGGAAGGGTTCTAATTCCCCAGTATACGGGATCGGTAGCTCCGGTCCCTGCGTTTGGAGAGCGGAACCAACAGATGGCCAGGGCGTCCCCACCATTATAGGTTCCGGTACCTGAAGTCCAACCGGAACCGTCAAAGTTTTCAGAATAAGGAGCTGAAACAGAAGAGCAATAAGGCATGGCCGTTACCGGTCCGATCCACTCCGAAGTATCACCCCCGCCACAAATAGAACGGATATAGAAGTCGTATACGGTACCAGAGCTTAATCCTGTAACGGTACCTGGATTACTATTTACTACCGTGAAGGTTCCACTGCCCTGAGTAAACCCTGTATTCCCATATTCTACTTGCCAGGAGCTGGCATTTACTGAGGTCCAACCCAGGGTAACACTATTAGTGCTCCTACCCGTAACGGTAAGTCCAGATGGTTTAGGACAATTGGGAGCCTCTTTAATTTCAACCTCATCAATCGCGATATCACCTTGGGGTTGAAAAGAGCGAATAGATTCGAAACGCACCCTTACGGTTGCATTAGTAAAAGCGTTTAAGGTTATGCTTTCCTTGATCCAGGGATCGGCCGATGCAGTTTGATCCTGACCACCAGACTTGGTCCAAACCGTTACCCAGCCTAAAGTTTCACTCCAGACCTGAACATTGAAACCTCCAACGGCGGCACCATATCGATGATAGTAGAACTCTAAAGTTGGGGTGGTAAGAGGTGATAAATCAATAAGGGGTGAGGTGAGGGTGGCCACATCCTGGTTCTGACCGACAGATGCCTCAGCATAAGCATATTGAGTTCCAGCATGCGCCGCACTTGGACCGGTATTTCCAGTGGGGGTTCCTCCCGAGCCAGTTCCCCAGGCATAAGGACCTCCGAAACCGCCAGTAGGGGCTCCAGGATCGCGTTCCCAACAGTTATCAATGGCATTATTAGCATTGGTCGCTCCGGTGCCAGTAGTCCAATTAGTGCCTTCAAAACCTTCAGTGTAGGAAGTTGTAAAAGTGGTAGGACTACATATCGTGGAAAAACTGAAAGGCCCTTCCCAAACACTTACATTACCAACACCACAACTGTCCCGAACATAGTACTCATAAGCAGTACTTGGAGTTAATCCAGTAAGGGTAAAGGGATTTGAAGTAGCATTAACTATTGTTCCAGCGCCAGCAGCGGTACCCGGCGCTCCGTAAGAGACTTGCCAATTGGTCGCTCCGCCTGTGGTCCAACTTAGTCCTGCTCGGTTATGCATGACCCAATCTACATCCTGGGCAGAGGGCTTAAAACAGGTAGGTGCAGGGCCATGATGAACGACAACCTTAAAAGTTCCGGCCTGAATTTTAGCATCCGCTGTATCGCAACCAGAACTGAAGAAGGCAATATCAAAAGCATGTAGTTTAAAATCTAAAGAGGTACCCGGATATGCACCATTAGTGAACTGCAGATTGTTGCGGCTTATATCCTCTGAAGCACCATTGGTGAAAATTGTCCCTGTGTAGACTTGACCTTCGTTAGTAGAGGTGGTTACACATTCCAAATAAGCATAAATGCCGGCCGGGGACATTCCTGTAAAACCACCAACAGTATTAATGGTGTATTCTACATCCACACCATATATCCAGTTACCGGCGGGAACATTCACGGTTAGAGTAGATGCACAAGATGCTAAGGTGCTGGTGTTAGGTACGAAATTCACATCCTGAACTCCAACTGCATTCACCGCGGTTGCAGAGTCAGAAGTGATTTGAGCGAAAGAAGAATTTAAACAGGTTAAGGCAAACAGTGCAAGTAGGGAGTATCGCATTGTGCTTTTTAAAGGTTAGTTGGGGACGGAAGTTACTAAAATTTAATGGTGCGAATTGCCAATATATGTCGTTAAATAACTTAGCCTCAAAGGCTTGATTTAGCTCAATAGCTATAGGCTATCATTTGCACTTCGCGCTATGCTTGAAAACCATGAGTTTGATAGTCGGTTATTGGGCACTGGCAGGCTACAATTAGAGTCGCGAAAAATAATCGAAGTAGAGGTGTTTATTTAGACTCATTATACATAATAACTAAATTGAAGCGGAGTTTAGGATACGAGATTTAAGCTCTTTAGAATTTTGTAGTCATTCCAATTGCTGGCATAAAGTTTGGAAACTGCCAGGTCATAAAAAACAATTCCGATGCATAAATTAACACTCTGCCTTCTCGCTCTGCTACTCAGTCTATCAAGTATTGCCCAACAAAATCAGGTTCAACCAAAACAAGAAATTGGATTAGCCTTTCGTGGTCTGGGTTCCTTTGGACTCATCTATCGAGCTGGGAATGAAGAGGCCTTATGGCGGTTCAGACTCATGAACGCTTCGGCTTATTCCGATGACGAAGAATCGGATAGTATTGGTGCTACCAGTGATGGTCTGGATATAGATTTCCTAATTGGTCGTGAATTTCGTCAGCCCCTCAATGATAAGTTCACCTTAAGATATGGAGTAGATATCGGAGCAGGAGTTGATTTTGATCGCTCCACTAACCGCATTATCGAAGCAAGCTATTCCGTTGATAATTATTATCGGTCCGATCTGTATCGCGCCAATTTTAATTTGGTTTTTGGCGCCAACTATCAATTACATGAAAATCTAATTTTCGGCATGGAAATTCTACCTGGAGGCTCCTACACCTTTGGGGAAACCAAACGAAGAAATACTTACGGAACTAATAATCGAGAATATGTAAGTGACGTCTCCAACTGGGATTTTGACTTAAGTCTCACCCGGGTCTTAATGACCTTGGCTTATCAATTCTAAACTTAGGATTACACCCATAAATAAAAAACCCTTCCATTTCCGGAGGGGTTTTTTATTCCCGAAAGCTTCAAATATTACCGAGCATCACGATTAATAAAGAGATCATCGATATCTTTTGGTGGATTCAGTTTCAATTTTTCAAGCTCCTTATCCACCTTGCTTAAATCTTGTCGCCATACCTTTCCATCTGAAGTTCGCACTGTTGTAATGGCTATCGCCGCCATATAAAATCCTTCGGCCTGCCATCTTTCCAAACTATTCCAAAAGGTTCGATCCAAAGCGATCGTTTGACCCACATCAAATCGTCGCACACTACGATGCTGTAGCATCTCCATGAAATTGCCAAAAACATCGAAGAGATAAATTCTCATCTCCCAGGCTTCTATATTCTCCTTGGCCTTAATCAATCCAACCGCCTTATAATAGAGCCCGGGATCACTATAAATGGGGCGCACACTAATCTGCATCGGACGCAAAGGACAAGTGCTATCCTGAAACAAAACCATCTGCCTTTTTAAGTTGGTATTCTTATTTAAGGCCTCCTTCCACCCCCTTTTAATGAGCATTGAGCGATCCTCTTGATACTCTAAAGTGATTTGCGATTGAAGACTAAAGCTGAAAAGAAAGAGGCCGAAGAAGATAATGGATCGCAACATAGGTTTTCATTGAAAGAGTTGCGATGTAGGGAGCAAGATTTGTGCCTTAATGGCATCTTATAAAAGACCTATTTAAAACGAAAGTGTTGGGTATCATCCTAAGCTCCAAGCTTTTTAGAGTTCTTGGTTATAGTTGCACATCTATTATTATCGCATCCTGACCAATGAAAGACCTATATAGCGCGTAGGTAAAATAGAAAATCGACCGATTGGTGTTAATTTTTGAAGTGTCTATATAGAGGGCATACACTATAACCGTTGTTGGGGCATCCTTTCTTTATTCTTTCATTTTAATTACTCCTGCAAAAGTCGCAGCCCAAATGATTCCGTTTTTGTCCTTAGCTAACTTCATAACATGAATGCTTGGGACTTCGGAATTTTCGGGTGTATAGATTTCCCATTTATCACTCTCTAAATCGTAACGAATAAGTCCTACACTATTTAATGCAATCCATAAAACTCCATTCTCTTCATCAAGTAAGAAATTATTTATATCGTTCTTAGTAAATAGTTCAGAACTCCTGGGTCTAATTGAAGCCCATTCACCATTTGGTTTTAGAAGCCACATGCCTGATTTTGTCTTGTCCTCACTGTAAAGGTCGAACCAAAAGTTACCCTTGCTATCTTCAAACACTTGCGAGATTGCCCCTTCTTTTAATGGTGAGTCAGATTCATTAAACTTAATGGTTTGGTCTTTGTCAATCCTGATATTACCGTCAAATGTTCCAATCCACAAGCGGTCTTGACTGTCAACATAAACACCGGATACTTTATTGGAAGGTAGCTCTGAATTAGAGGTGTCAATTACACTCCAATTGTCCCCATCGTACATGGCTAAACCACGCCATGAAGTCAGATAAACATTATTTAAATTATCAGAGTGGATTTTCCTCGGCCACACAATAGGTGAATTGATTGAATCGTAAACAGTCCATTCACTACCGTCAAATTTATAGGCCTCCCAACCAGCTGATAACCAAATATTTCCTTTACCATCTATTGCAGCTTCTCTTATCGGAGAAGCTATGTTTTGATTGTACTTGACCGGCCTTATAGCTGAATTTGTAACTCCAAAAACCTCCATTTCCTCATCAGTCAGCTTTACAAGTCCATTATCTGTGCCAATCCATAAGTGGTCATCAGTAGATACCACCGCTCTAGTCATATCCCAAGGAAGGCTTGAATTTGACTGTGTTATTACAGTCCATTGAACTGAAAGGTCTTTTTCCTTTGAGCCTTTAACATCTGGTGTTCCAACTGATCTGAAATTCGTGTTATTCTTAAAGTCAAATTGAACCCTCCTAATTCCAAATTTCCCATCGTGAAAAATGAGTACTAGAGAAACTGAAGCATTTTGAGCTTTATTGTCTTCCTTGGAAGGAGTCCATTTAGACATTGAATTAATGGCGTCTTGTAAATCAAGTTTTTTAGAAGTAACATTCGTCCCGTTCTCAGAGCTTAAAAGACATGCATGACCTAATGTGTCGACCAGTATTTGAACTCTTATTAAACCATTTAATTTTTTTAAGCGCCTTTCGGTTAAAACCATCTAATACGCTCTCCACCGCATCTTTAGGTAGTTCCGCTTTTGGTTCACCACAATCAAGACAAAACTGACTCAATTCACATTCGTCATATTTTTCAGGATAAAGGTGTTGTCCAAAAACAGTTTGTACGGTCAAAAAAAATAATCCGATTAGGAATGATAGTTTCATATAATTCCTTTGTTTAAATATGCCCCTCGATTCCACATACTGTAAAAGCGGCTCCGCTGTATTTCAGGTCGGGTAAATCCATTCTAAAGTTACCGTTTTAGCCTTTCAGCTTTTGTCAAAGCACAACTTTTGCTTTATACATTGTCGCCAAACGTATTTCATTTTTATCCGGCCATAAAATCTAACTGAAGATCAACTATCTGTCTATTCCTAATTTGAAAAGAGTAAGTGTAAGAACTTTCGGGGCACCAATCTAATTCTGATTCGTAAAACTCTTCATACACCCAAAGCAAAAATCTTTGATTTTCATTTGAGTACGAGATCCTTATAATATCAAAACAGTTACATTCAAAGTCTTCAAAGAGCATCTCTTCTTCAAATTCTTCACCCGCCTTCACTCTATTAATACTAATCCCAATCAGAGCGCTCTCGAGATGGTGTTGATTAAAGTCAATGTCGAATTTGGAATTCAGTTTGTCATATAGAGAAATCACCGTCGCTTTATCAAAATAGTCCAATTCTTTGCTCAATTCCTCTTTTGATAAGCTTTGGGAACTTGTTTCTCCTTGTGATTCATTTTGCCGACAAGCAACTAAAGCAATAAGCGTAATTACGAATACCAGGTGTTTTGTCATTCTCATATGTATGGCAAGGGTAAATTCAACAAGCGTAGCTAGCCTTTAAGTAGCTTGGTATTGTTATACATTTTTACAAGCTTTTTTAATTCCAAAACTTCCACCTCTTCTTCCTTTTTTTATATAAATCAATCACCTCAACTTCTCCCTGTTTTCTTTCATCTTGATTTCTAAAATCGTCATAATCATATTTGCCAAGTTCATTATAAGTATCCTTAATAACTATTTTCCCTTCATTAAGCCATTTCAGAGCATTTTTAGCATCGGCAATGATCTCAGGATAAAGATCATCTAATAGTTCGTCCTGTTGAGCTTTGGTAATCTCGTTCCAAGATTTTTGATAATTTCCCGCTGGGGGACAAGAAATTAGGAGCCCGTAGTTCAACCCAAGTCTTCTCAGAAAATCATAACCTGAACAATATAAATCATAAGTCATCTCAATTGACTCAGCACATTTTTCATCCTTATCGATTATTGATTCTAAGTATTTCGAAATCCGTCTAATCTCAAATTTACCGTTATCAACAAACGGTCTGACTATTTTGTCTAATTGAATCTGAGCAAACTTGTCTTTGAAGTTTAATGAGATTAACTCCGTATAAGTCTCTTCAGGTAATTCAGATTCAAGTGCTTTAGTTTTAAATACCCACTGCTCGAAGTCTTGAATACTGATTTCGCGATTCAAAACTTCATAGAACTTTCGCTCTGTCTGTTCACTAAGGTCTTTCATCTAAAATGCGGTAGCTATACTATAACTCCTGGTAGAGAATTCAAGATGTTTCGATGCTACCGTCCCGAGGTAAATTATTAATAATGATCCCTAAAAGAGTGGATCTCCAAATTCAAGCAATTCGAATGCTGGCTTTTCTAATTTCCAAAGCTCACCAACTCAAGGACCTGTTATTTAATGGATTTCACCGAAGTCCATATTCTTCGAAAAAAATCATCAAATTCTGAATCACGATATGAAAATAGCCGATTGAAGAATTACTACCGACTAAGCCATTCTGCTTTTCGCTATAACCTCAATTGGACAGATTGGTCGATGATTACTCTAGAATGCAGTTCCATCTAATACCCAAACCATCTTAAACAAAAAAAGCTCCCCTTAAAAGGGAAGCTTTCTGTTGTGAGACGTGGGCTGAAATGGAACCCTGAAGCTTTGAAATTTATCCAAGGAGTCGACCAAATCTATCGATTGAAGGCACTTCAGGATGTTGTTAATCAACCTTTCGGTCAACGGTTTGGCTATGCGTAGTGCTGGATTTCAAGGCACGAACCTTTCGAGCCGCACGCACGGTAGCCAAAGCTGTGTCTTTGGGTTTGAATTTACTCATTAAACGTCAAAGCGCAGCTTTGGCGGGCTATGAAACACCTGCCTTTGCTTTTCCACTGAACCCCGCATTACGTATAGCTTTTGTTGGGCGCAGTTATTCTTCTTTTTCGTCTTTGTGGATTGTTATCGTCAGCTTGTTTTGCTGCTGTTCGATTTGGACTTGTTCACCTTCCTTAAATCCTAATTTTTCCAACCATCTGCCTTCAAGCCGAATTTCAGGAACAGTCGTATAGTCCCACCTACGATAGCGGAACTTACTGTGTATTTTCAATTTCCTGAATCGATTCATTTGTCATATAACTATACGACAAAGTTAAGAAAAGAAATCAGATTGTCAAACTTTAATATGACAACACTGTCATATAATAAGCTGACATTTGAATTGTGACTAAAGATGAGCTTAAAAAGAAAATCGGTCAGCGCATTGTCGAGCTAAGAACCAAAAAGAGTTGGAGTCAATCTGACCTGGCACGAGCTTGTAATAAAGACAGGCAGGCGATGGAGAAGCTGGAGAATGGGAAAGTCAATCCCACGCTTTATTCGTTGTTGGAAATTTCTATGGCTTTGGATGTTTCCTTGGACAAGTTGGTTATGATTTAAGCCACCTATCTTCTTCCATAGCTCGATATAGGTGATAGTATCTTTCTATATGCTTGGCGAACATCTCCTAACTCGATTCCTAAATCAATCACTTCCTCGTCAGAATAATTATCAGGATTAACCCAATACTCCGATTTATGATCGCATGTGCTTGCAAGTTGATCGTCAAAATGTCGCATTGGAATAGCAGCAGCTGACCAATATTTAGCAAGTTGTGCTTCCCTGTCCATATTTCTTTGAGACCCCTTTCCTAAATCTCGATAGTATAAATACGTCTCATCTAATGCAGTCGAAATTGCTCTCAATGCACTGCCTTTTAATTCTCTTCTATCTTTTGATAAGGTGGCTACAGGTCCAAGTAGCTTAACAACACCTTCTATTACTTGTGATAACATATTCTACTTTTTCATTTCTTGATTACTTCTTTAGTTTTTTGTCTCGTTCTAACTTGTATTTGTTTCGAGCCTTTTCGCACTTCCAAGCTAAAAATCGAATTCGCCAAATCTCATGGAATCTAGGAGAACGTCCATTTAAATATCATTTGCGAATACAATTGTCTAAGGCATTTCCAAGTCTACTACCTCTACGAACCACTTTGTTAGATACTTCCTCAGATTCCAAAGTATATTGAGTATAATCTGGTAATCGAGTAAGAACTTTTAAAGGCTTATCAAGTCCCCAAAGTCCATAGCGACTTTAGGACGTAATTCTTTTAGTTTGTTTTTTACTATTTCAGCTTTTTCACTCCAATTACCTCTACTTTCAGTTGTTTTGTTTTTTAGCAAAATATTGCTAATAGCTATCAATTGATGAACTGAATCAGAAAGATCATAGATGAACTCTTCTTATGTTTGTCTTCTTGCTGCTCTGATTTCACCTTTTCGGTTGAAAAAAAGCGTAAGTGGAAAAGTCATAATAGAAATTATAGCTGTGACTCCTGCAGCTATCAAAGTTGCTATGCCTTTATCTATTTCACCTAGTTCCATTCAAGTTTCTTAAATACGTCTAACGTTCCTGCTAAGCGCAGTTAAATCTTGTTTGGTGTGTTTTAGCACTACCGTTCATTCGAAGCTCGATTTAATTGTGTTTAGCTTTTGTTAGCGGTAGTTCCTTCATTGTTTGACTCATTGGTTGCGATAGTTGCAACAACTTCTTCCACTTGGTAGTCGACAAATCTATCTGCCTCACGTATACAGGCTAAAAACATTAGAAGTTGAATCCCCAAGGCAATTCCTCCAAAAATGTGGTTATCAATCGATGAGGTTGCCACCACTCCAATCCAACTTTCGACAGTAAGGGTAAGGGCGATTAGGAGTGTAATTGATAATCCATCATAGGTAGCAGCCATTACCCAATATCGTTTCAGGAAGGATAATGAGTTCGTGAATTGTGGGTCCTGCCTGATTTCTGCCCACAATCGCACATAAAGCCTCCAAGTTCCTCTGAATTCAGTTCGTTCAAGATATTTTTTGAAAAGCAGATTTGATTCTAATCCATGAGCATTGATAATTCGAATAAAATTCTCATCAAAAGCATCGTATCTATTCATCCGTTTTCCTAGCCTTGACTTCACCCAACCTCCAAGCCCCATTCTGATCCATCTACCTGTTGCAAAAGAAATAAGACCACTTATGTAACAAATCAGGATTGCTGCGATTATCGGTATTGAGCCACTCAAAGGGTATTCCACATTTAACCCGCGTAAGTTCATCCACAGAAGAACGCAAATCGTTGTTGCAACTCCAGAGACGAAAAACGACAAATCGAAAATGTCGAAAAAGTCACTGAGTTTGTCAAATATGGTCTTTAGGGCTTTGCCGATTTCTTCCATTACGCTTCAATTACGTCCGATTACTGAAGAGTATTTATGATTTACATGGGTGTCATCATACTCATTTATTAGTTCGATTCTAGAATAGAATTCAACCATATTTCCCATTTGATCTCTGTTTCCCGTACAAATATCACAACTAAAAAGGTCGGGTTCATACTCATCTTCAAAAAAGTCAATTGTGGAATAGAATGATTCTAAAACTTTTGCTCCTTCAAGTTCAACGGAATCGCAATTATGAATTCCAACTGGATATTCCCAAATACTAAACGAAGCACTTACTTCTTTCCCACAGTCACAATTAAAATGCTCAACAGCTTCATGGTGGTTTTCAAACCCCATATTTCTTTCGGAGCATTCAATACATTCGAAATCCAAATCACACTCTGATTCATGGTACGAATGAATTTTGCCACAACTACTACACTCAAATTTCAAGTATTCACCTATTTGTTCTTTTGTATTCAAGAGTTGAGCAATATTTTGAATTGTCACTTCTTCTAATTTTGCTTCTAAATATTCGTTTGCATGATATAAGAATTGAGGCAAATTGTACAACCAAAACTCCACGTCTGCATGATCTCTTATTTCCTTTATTAACCCTTCTCTAGGTCGTTCAATTCTATCTTCAGCTGCATTCTTGTCTAAGTAACACAAATCCTCATCTTTCTTAATATCGTTGGTGATAAATACTATTGGGAGATCCTTTTCCCTAGAGAAATCTAAGATTTGATTCCAAATTATCAGGTCACCGAATATCTGAGTGCCTTTTTTGTCATTTTGATTTAAGCCACTGTAACCAGGAGGTATTTCAAATTGATACCTGTGTTCCCTTTCTTTGGTAATTTCTAAGACCCGAGTAAATGAGTATTCTTCCCCAAATAGGAAGTGATCTTCAATTGCTTTTAAAACGTCATCGATATCTTTTACGTCTAAAATTTCCTTTTCAACGTTTTTAATCCTATTTAAAACAGCAACCTTAAATTTCTTCAATTCATCCTTGAATTCATCCGTTTGAGTTTTAATATGATTGATTTCAATTTGATTAATATGTGGGTGATTATCGTCTTTAGTAGTCTCTCTAGATATTTCGTCAATACGCTTTTTTATATCAGAAATAAAAGATTTCCCTAAGTTTTGAATTTTAGTTTTTAAAGGATTGTATTTCTCCGAGATAGGTTTCCCAATGATCTTCTTACGGTTTTTTAAAAATTCAAACTCAACATGTGAGGGAATCAATAATCTATCGGGTAACTCCTTAAATACTTCTTTGTAAATCTTATCTCTAGTTTGATTGTGTAGAAAGTAGAAGTCAAGAATTACCGAAGAATCAAAAACGAATATGGCATTTTCCCATAATCGCTTCTCCTTTACAGGATTCATAAAATAAGGGTCGATGTTTTCTCTCTTTATTTTCATATTATGCCCAACTTTTAGTATATACAAAGTAGGCGGTTGCGGTCTGTAAACTTATCAAACCTTTACGATATTAAGTGGGCTACAATCGTTGCATTTACTACTATATCGCCTATTTTGTATATACATTGTTATCGGTTTTTATCATTTCATTTTTAACGAATACATGATCTAGCATTTTTCTGAATCCAATCTTCTGCAACAGCACTTAAAGATTCTTGTTGTTCAGAATTGTTAATATCACGGACTTCAACTTCATTGACACAATTACCAGTTCCGAGCAGTTCTGTTAAAGCAAAACGAAGATCTTCATGTGATGAAAAGTCATCTTCAATAATGAGCTTCGAAATCCGTGAAGTACGAAATCCTGTCATTGAAGTTTGTCGAATGTGGATTAAACCAATGTCACAATCATCAAAAAATATCGGGTAGTTACGCCATGATTGAGCTTCATTTGGATCAAGAGGCTGTGAGGAAGGACTTCTATCTGAGCCTCGACTGTCTATTGCCATGGATTGAATGTCAGACCATCTGAAATTTATGCCCTTACCCATTGGGGTTCGTTGAAGAAGAACCTTTTCTAAAACGCAGTCACGAATGGTCTGACCTTTGCCCTGTGGATTAAAAGTAACACGATCGAACATACAGTCATAAATAAACTCTACACTTCCTAGCACAACCTCAGACTCTATGATACGGAGGTTACTAATATCTCTATTTGGAATTTTATCAAGGGTTATACGGAAACGTGAAAACGTTCCATGTGTTGTCTGTTTTGAGACTACAAGCGGAAGCTCAACCAGGCTTGAAAGTGCGTCAACCGCTCCAAAGAATTGCTCTGATTGATTATATGCCAACATATTTTCTGAAGGTGGTTGAAAACCTTGAAGATTTATGCCAGACAACATAATATTGGAATTTGCAAGTTTTGTTGCTGACTCCAGTCTAGCAACAGGTTCTGGGCTGTAGTGGGACTGCCAAAGGAGTTCCCATTGTCCTTCACCAGCAGCGATTTCAGTCTGACGTCTAAGGAGTTCTGTTTGTGCGTCAAGTTTTTGATTTTGTTGATGCAAGAAGTAGGCTGTCAGTCCGGCTATTAGAGTTCCACCGCCTGCTAATATTGCCGCTGCTGTGTAAGGGGCAAACACCCTCCAAAATAGCGCTCTCATTGCAGCCTTGCGTTTCTCTGGCGCAACATCCTTACCAAAGTACTTGTAGGCATTAAGAGCAACATGTACTGTCCGATGTTCTTGCTCTATGAGGCGAGCATCAATTTCGTCTATTTGATCCTTGAGGTTATTTTCTTCACTATTTTGATTCTTTTCTTTTGTCATGGAAATGGTATCCTACATTTTTAAGAATTACCGATAACGGTCTGGCTAAGAAACGTAGGGCTTTCGAAGCGATTACTTGTTCACTGAAACTAAAGTTTGCTACGTGAACAAACCTTGTCGAAGGCCTTATCTGCCCTATGTTTTCTTAGCCATTGTTAGGCACAGTATCTTTATTGATAATATTCGTATTTGTCGGTTTCTAGGTAATACTCTAATCGTCTTTGCAATACTGATTCGCAATAATCAGGTAGTTTTTCTGAATCAAATCGCATCATTTGGGTCTGGGAAAGTCTTTGATCGCTTTGCAGTGCTTCCTTTTCTGTCATATCTAGATACATTGTAACAATCTTTTTCTCCATAAACCAAGCCGCACCCCACTCAGTAGTGACATATGAACTATTCTCGCTATTTCTAGAATATAGCAGACAAACTTCCCTGCATTGATTAAGACCTTCTCGAATTTTCATATTGAATAAATCACCTGCAATCATCTCCTTGTCTGCCTTGAATACAGTTAGTCCATATTTCTCTAATTTCACCCTTATTCGTTCTGCATATTCATTGTCTCGGCTAGAGTAACTAATGAAAACATCCTTCTTCCTTTTTTGGAGGTACTCTCTTTGCATTTTAAAGTGTTTTCTAATGTAGTTTGGATATATCGGTGATATTTTAGGCCAAAACTGAATATGTTTTAAATCCTTGGGTTTGTCTTCATCATTAATTCTAGTAACCGCCAATTTCAAATTATCCATGAATGTATTCTGATCATTGAATTGTTTCGGTGTCTCAATAAATAGGTTAATTCTACCACTACCATAGTTCTCTCGACATTCGTAGAGCTGATTATATGACATCCAAATTTTAATTCCACTTCCCAATTTGTTGATTATGAGATTCAATAATCCGCGAGTTGTACTTGATACAACTCCCTTTCTTTCATAAAATATTGACAGCTTATAAAAAAATATAAGGCGATCTCTTGGAATAATTCTTATTCTGTAGTTTAAATAGTGTGAATCTGATTCTATGAAAGCTATTGTAGGTAAATGTCGATCAATTTGATTATAATTTTCCGCGATACTGAGAATGCTTGCAACCTTTTTTCCTGAATTCGAAACAATATTTCCATTGGTATACCTTAAGGTAAATGGCATATAGAGAGTTTGGGTATCCGCATCTTTTACGTCTCTCTTTTTCTGCTCGGTAATATTGTGAAAATAGTGAAGTGCCGTGTTTACCCTGCTGACGACAGGTGCTTCTAGGTCTATGTCATCTTCGTCATACCAAAGAATATTCTTGTCAAAATTATCCAACAATTGTTGCGATATATTTTTAGTTTCATTGAGTGTTTCTAAATAGTATGACTTATCTGAAATGTAGTGAAGCTCTTTATTTATTAGATGGTCAAAAGATACATGAATATCCCATGTACTATACCTATGTGCAGACCTATTTGAAACTGATTGCAGAATAGAGATCCCTTTGGACTTTAAAAAATCCGTTATAATTGGCATGGATTCAGATTGCTTTGCCAATTTCATTATTAGCCTACCTGAGCATTTCCAATGAGAATATGGAATTGGAGTGAACATGAAATCAGTTTTACTTACTGCATTTGTTTCATGTTTTGATCGAGGATAATAAATGCCAAAAAAGATTGAACCATCGAATACAGTTTGGCTTTCAATTACATTCTTATGCACTTGGATGACTCCACTGCTATTTACATATGCGATTCCACTTGTTCTCATTATTCATTTGTTGTATTGTACCTAAATATGTGATAATCGAAGTTAGTTATAATTGCTCTAATTACTCATTGTGCTAGCTGGTTAATCAAACTATTTGTTAGTTTTAATAGAAAATGTCAATAGCGGATTTTAGGAAAAAATTGGAGATTAAACGCTATAGAAACAGTACGGTAAAGACATACTGTTCTATGCTCAAACAAACAGAAGGCTATTTTGGATGCCCACTTTGTGAGGTAACCGAAGATGAACTTTTCAGTTATGTTTATCATCTGATCCGCAATAAACGTGCAGCTTGGTCTACCCAAAAGCAGTTGATTAGTGCAGTAAAACTGTACTACATAGAGATGTGAAATCAGGTTGTCAATCTGGATGCCATTCTCCCTGCCCGTAAGCCTTTCAAGATTCCCGAAGTGCTGTCACAATTGGAAATGACGAGACTGCTCAATGCGCTTGAAAACTTGAAAAATAAATTCCTTCTGGCTACTATGTGCAGTGCAGGCCTTCGCGTTGGTTAGCTGTTAGCATTAAAAATAAGTGATATCGATTCGAAAAGAATGATCATTGCTGTCCGGGGAGGCAAGGGAAATAAAGACCGTTATCTTCCGCTAGCGCAGAACTTACTTTTATTGCTGCGAGATTATTATAAGTCGTACCATCCCAAAGACTTTCTGTTTGAAGGGCAAAAAGGTGGGCCATATTCTTCCACAAGCGTTAACCAGATTCTGAAGAAAGGTCTGAAAAGGGCAGGGATCAATAAGAAGCTGTCATCGCACAATTTACGTCATAGTTATGCCTCCCACTTGCTCGAAAACGGAACCGATATTCGTGTAATTCAAGAGTTGTTGGGACACAAGAGCATTAAGACAACGATGATCTATACGCACATAGCAAAGCCTGCTTTGCTGAATGTGACTAGTCCTCTTGATTTTTAAAAACCCGAGATCAACCCCTTTTCCTGCTAAAGAAGCATCCAAAAAGCAATGGTCAATAGCCCTTGCACTCTTGCGAGCTCTAGTCGGGCAATTAGGGTATTTCTTAAATGGAACTTTTAAGCATAAAAAAGCCTCCCGTTTCTGGAAGGGTTTCCTGTTAATTGAATAGGACTCGAACCCACGATCAGTCCTTGGAAGTTCTTAGTTGATAGAGGATTAAAGGAATGAAAGCCTACAGGGCGGAAAATTGCAAAACAAAAAAAGCTTCTGAAAATCAGAGGCTTTAAAAATCAGTTGCGGGAGCAGGACTTCCTGATGTTCCGCTGCGCATCAATCAGGATTAGCTTCTCGTCCTGCTGCAGAAACACTCCAGAAACAAAAAAGCTCCGGGGTTTCAGAAGCTTTTGTCGCTGTTTTCAGCTTTGTTGGATCAAAGAGCGGATGAATTCCCTTCCCCGGGCAGATTTAAGCTGTTTTTCCCTTTTCCATGCTAATGCTTTGGAGTCACACTCCTCGGTATAGAATAGTAACCAAGGCCTGAATTTGATAGTCCAACCTTTTGTTGCTAATTCATTATGCGACTTGAGTCTGGCTTCGAGGTTAGAAGTGTATCCAATGTAGATCTTATCGGAACCAGGGGAATGTAAAGCGTAGACTGTAAAACTTCCAGGCATAAAAAAGACCTCCGATTTGAGGAGGCCTTCATTTGACTTTTTGTCTCTGTTGCCCCACGAGGACTCGAACCTCGACTGACTGGACCAAAACCAGCTGTCCTGCCAATTAGACGATGGGGCATCGTTTAATTTGGGAGGGCAAAAGTAAGTTGCTGCTTTGAAACGCACAAATAAAAAATTGACTTAAAATCTATTTCCTCCCTTTTGCTTTAACAAAGTATTGACACCTGCTGAGCATCATATTTTCATAAATTCGCCCGCAGCTACAAATTCTAGAGGATGCTTTCTAACTACAAGAAACTGAACAACCTATTAGGGTGGTTGGTATTCGCCATCGCAACGGTTACCTATTTTATTACCATCGAACCTACAGTGAGCTTTTGGGACTGTGGGGAATACATCGCAACATCTGTAAAACTGCAGGTAGGACACCCTCCCGGTGCACCGCTTTTCCAATTGATGGGGAACTTCGCCTCGCAATTTGCTTTTGGTGATGTAACCAAACAAGCCATGATGGTGAACCTCCTATCAGCCGCTGCCAGTGCTTTTACGGTGCTCTTCCTTTTCTGGACCATCACTGCCCTGGGCCGCAAAATGCTGGTTAAATACGGAGAACTGAATGAAGGTCGCTTAATCATCCTCTTCGGTGGTGCCATCGTAGGTAGCTTAGCTTACACTTTTAGTGATAGCGCCTGGTTCTCTGCTGTAGAAGGTGAGGTATATGCAATGTCCTCACTCTTTACCGCCATCGCCTTCTGGGCCATCCTTAAATGGGAGAATGAAATTGATCATAGTACCCGCGCTCATCGCTGGTTGATCTTTATCGCCTATATGATAGGTCTATCTATCGGGGTACACATTCTTGTATTCCTGACCATCCCGGCGATTGTAATGGTCTACTTCTATAAAACGGACCAAAAAATCACCAATCTCAAATTCATCCTCTATAATGGTATAGGCATCCTTATTTTAGGAATGATCTTCTCCGCGATTATACCTTTTGTATTATGGACTTTTGGTAAGCTGGAGATCTTTATGGTAAACAGCATTGGACTACCTTTCAATTCAGGAACCATCTTTACTATTATTCTGATTGGCGGTGCAGCGGCCTTTGGACTCTCCTTTACCCGTAAAAAGGAAACCCCCATTTGGAATACCTTAATTCTCTCTTTCCTATTTATCGTTTTAGGATATTCCACCTTTGTTACTCTAGCGGTACGCTCTAATGCGAATACACCGATTGACGAAAACAATCCTGAGGATGCGATGTCGCTCCTCGCTTATTATCAACGTGAGCAGTACGGAGACTTCCCGGTATTCTATGGTCAGTCTTTTAATGCGCCTTTAGATTCCGAAGACTATTTCTCTGATGGCAATCCGGTTTACCGTCGTGATGATGAAACGGGCAAATATGTGATTAGCGATGACCGTATCGCCTCGGTTAGAAATTTCGATAAAGAGTTTGTGGGACCCTTTCCGCGTATGTGGAATGATGATCCCAGCTCTATCCAAAACTATGAGCGTTTTGCGGGGGTGAGGCCCTATGCCCTGGATGCACAAGGCAATCCTGATCCTCGTCGACCCTTACCTATTCCGCTGGCGGATAATGTTTCCTGGTTCTTCAAATACCAGGTCGGTAAAATGTGGTGGCGCTATTTCATGTGGAACTTTGTGGGAAGACAAAACGACCTACAACATCGTTGGGAATACACCAAGGGTAACTGGATATCGGGTATCAACTTTATAGACAAGGTACGTTTAGGACCACAAGCCGATCTACCCCACCATGCGGCGAAAAACCCAGCCCGTAATACCTATTTCTTCCTGCCTTTAATCCTGGGAATTATAGGCATAGTTACCCAGTACAGTAAGGCAGGCAAAGACGCCTGGGTAGTAACTCTCTTCTTCCTCTTAACTGGTTTGGCCATTGCGGTCTATCTGAATCATAAACCCTTTGAACCGCGTGAACGAGACTATGCTTATGTGGGCTCTTTCTATGCCTTCTCCATCTGGATTGGTCTGGGAGTAATGGGACTTTATGAATTCATGAAGTCGAAAAACAAGGCCATCGCTATGGGAATATCGGGATTAACCCTAGTGGCGGTTCCAGGCCTAATGGCCGCGCAAAACTGGGATGATCACGATCGTAGTAATCGTTATGTTGCTCGTGATATCGCCTTTGCTTATCTCGATTCCTGTAAGCCGAACAGTATCCTATTCACCAATGGGGATAATGACACCTTCCCCCTTTGGTATGCTCAGGAAATTGAGGGCTATCGTACCGACGTTAGGGTAATCAACCTCTCCCTGCTGAATACCGATTGGTATATCGATCAAGCACGTAGAGCAGTTTACGATGCCGATCCGGTACCATTCAGCTTTGAGAACGAGCAATACAAACAAGGAACCAGAGATGTGATCTACTTCCAGCAAAGACGTTTAAAAAGAAAGCGTTGGGATGTAAATGACTTTATCACCTGGGTTAAGTATGATGATGCCCGTAATAAGTTTAAGCCCTATCCTACTGAAGACAAGAAGCACATCTTCTTCCCTCAGAAGAAACTAAGGGTACAAATCGACAAAAATGCCGTACTAGCTAATAATGCCGTACTTCCTGAAGATACTGGTCGCATTGTTGACTACATCGACTGGAACCTTAAGACCAATGTGCTGAGCAAGCGCGATTTGATGGTGATTGATTTGATTGCCAACAATGATTGGACCCGTCCAATCTACTTCAGTGTAACGGTAGGAAATAGCAGCAAGAGTTTCTTCTGGTTAGATGATTACTTCCAACTAGAAGGCTTAGCCTACCGCTTCGTGCCGGTACTGAATAAGCGCAATGGGCGAGATCCGGATTTTGGTAAGATCGCTACGGATGTCATGTACGACAACTTGATGAACAAGTTCAAGATGGGTAACATGGAAGTTCCGGGAGTTTACCTTGATGAAACGAATCGTCGGGTGATTTTCAATCTTCGTAATATTTATGGTCGATTAGGAAAAGACTTAGCTCGACGTGGACGCACTGACGAGGCGATCGAAGTGCTAAACCGAGCAATGGAAAAAATGCCTGAGGAAAAGTATACCTACGACTACTTCATGATGAACATTATCGATGGCTATTATGAGGCAGGCGCAAATGAAAAGGCTCGTGAGATTCTCACTCTATTTGCGGACCGGATCGAGGAAGAAATCAAATACTATAAAGGCTTTAAAGGCAAGGACCGTCCTCTGGTAAAAGAAGAGCTGAGACAAAGCACTTCCTATTATCAAATGATCCTTAACAAGGTCTTGGATTATGAGTACAATGGCGACCAGCAAAAACTCGCCAACGATGACTTATACTTGCGATATACGCAGGCCCTGTAATAGCTGAGGAATCCCATTTATATCCCGATCTTCGCATTAATCGATGATCGGGATTTTTTATGCGCTTTTATTTGGAATATATCCCTCGCTGGTACCAAAAGCTAAATACTAAGCTAACCTGGCGGATCAATCGAAGGGCAGGAGATAATGTCATTTACCTCACTTTCGATGATGGACCTATTCCTGGCGTTACGCCCTGGGTGCTCGATATGTTGGACCACTACCAGGCCAAGGCTACTTTTTTTTGTATCGGAGATAATGCCCGCAAGCATCCCGAGCTATTAACGGAAATCCAGGAAAGAGGTCATAGCATTGGCAACCACACTTTTAATCACCTGCGTGGATCTAAGTTTGCTACAAATACCTATCTGGAAAACATCAAGGCTTGTGATCCTTATTTCAAAAGTTCCCTTTTCCGACCGCCCTATGGAAGTATAAAAAGAGAACAAGCCCGGAGCTTAATCCAGGCTGGTTATGAGATCATAATGTGGGATGTCCTGGCAGGAGACTGGGATGCAAAGAGAGAGCCAGAAGACTGTCTTGAGGCCATAAAAAAACACGCTAGAAATGGATCGATCGTGGTTTTTCATGATTCCATAAAATCATGGCCTAGATTAAAGGATAGCCTGCCAGCTACTTTGAGATACCTAAAGGAGGAAGGATATCAATTCCGAGCCCTCAAGCCCCAAAATACTCTAACTGCTGAATAATCGCTTCTGCTGATTGTACTCCGCTTTGACGCCACTTTTGCTCTCCTTTTCGGTAGATCATTAAAGTCGGCACTCCTTGAATGTCGAGGTTTTGGGCCAATTGAGGATTACGGTCTACATCGATCTTTAAAACAGAAACACGATCGCCCATGCGCTGCTTTACCTCCTTAACGATTGGCCCGAGAACCTTGCAAGGCTGACACCAATCCGCATGGAAATCGATTAATACCGGTTTCTCGGATTGAAT